>NZ_DAIQCE010000001.1:0-1965708 GCF_036780805.1 Leclercia sp.
AACCGCCGACCCCCTCCGTGTAAAGGAGATGCTCTACCAACTGAGCTAATCACCCCCGCTGTGTGGAGTCGCATTATAGGGAGAGTTGAAAATGAGTCAACGGCTTTTCTAAAGATTTTGTTCGTTCGTCGTAAAATTAAACAAAACGATCGTGAAACCGCCAGTGATGCATGATTTCTAAACAAAAACGGCTATCAACAAGGATCTGGCAGCAACAAGATTGAGGAATCAGGCGGGAGTGATAGAATATTGCCCACTTTCGTTTCCAGGATATGCCGGTTGTCGGCATCTTTATCACTGTAAGGCCACTTCATGAAAATCAAAACTCGCTTCGCGCCAAGCCCGACCGGCTATCTGCACGTCGGCGGCGCGCGTACTGCTCTCTATTCCTGGCTGTTTGCTCGCAACCAGGGCGGTGAGTTTGTGCTGCGTATCGAAGACACCGATCTCGAACGCTCCACGCCGGAAGCAATCGAAGCCATTATGGATGGTATGAACTGGCTTAATCTGGAGTGGGATGAAGGCCCGTATTTCCAGACCAAACGTTTTGACCGCTACAACGCGGTAATTGATGAGATGCTTGAAGCGGGCACGGCGTATAAATGCTACTGCTCGAAAGAGCGTCTGGAAGCCCTGCGCGAAGAGCAGATGGCGAATAATGAAAAGCCACGTTATGACGGCCGCTGCCGCCACGATCATCAGCATCATGCCGCGGACGAGCCGTGCGTGGTGCGTTTTGCGAACCCGCAGGAAGGATCGGTCATCTTTGACGATCAGATCCGCGGCCCGATCGAATTCAGTAACCAGGAGCTGGACGATCTGATCATCCGCCGTACCGACGGTTCTCCAACCTACAACTTCTGCGTGGTGGTTGATGACTGGGATATGGCGATCACCCACGTGGTGCGTGGTGAAGACCATATCAACAACACCCCACGTCAGATCAACATCCTGAAAGCGCTGAATGCGCCGGTCCCGGTTTACGCGCACGTGTCGATGATCAACGGCGATGACGGTAAAAAGCTCTCCAAACGCCATGGCGCAGTCAGCGTAATGCAGTACCGTGACGACGGCTATCTGCCGGAAGCTCTGCTTAACTATCTGGTGCGTCTGGGCTGGTCCCACGGCGATCAGGAGATCTTCAGCCGTGAAGAGATGATCCAGCTCTTCACTCTGAGCGCGGTAGGGAAGTCCGCCAGTGCCTTCAATACCGATAAACTGCTGTGGCTGAACCATCACTACATCAATACCCTGCCGCCGGAGTACGTTGCGACCCAGCTGCAGTGGCACATTGAGCAGGCCAATATCGACACCCGCAACGGCCCACAGCTGGCCGACCTGATTAAACTGCTGGGCGAGCGCTGCAAAACCCTGAAAGAGATCGCGGAAAACTGCCGCTACTTCTATGAAGAGTATGACGAGTTTGATGCCGACGCAGCGAAGAAACACCTGCGCCCGGTTGCGCGTCAGCCGCTGGAAGTGGTTCGTGACAAGCTGGCCGCCATTACCGACTGGAGCGCTGAGAATGTGCACCATGCCATTCAGGCGACAGCGGATGAGCTGGAAGTCGGGATGGGTAAAGTGGGTATGCCGTTGCGCGTAGCCGTAACCGGTGCCGGCCAGTCTCCTGCTCTGGACGTTACGGTCCACGCGATTGGTAAAACCCGCAGCGTGGCGCGTATCAACAGAGCGCTGGACTTTATTGCTGAGCGCGAAAGCCAGCAGTAATCAGTAAGCAATAAAAAAACGGCAGGTTTCCCTGCCGTTTTTTATTCCGCTGGCTGATGAATATTCAGCCGCACCAGAAAACCCTGAATGCCTTCCCGCGTAAGCAGCATTTCAAGTCGCTCTTGTTCCGCTAAGGTCATATTCTCCAGCGCATTGACGATCCCAGGCAGCACGGCAACGGGTTTCGCGTCACCGTAACTGGCCGCGGTCTCTGCCAGCTGGTAGAGGGCCTGCCGTTTACGAATGGCCGGAATATTCATGATGTGACCACGCACCTGCGCATCAATATGAATGAGGCGCGCCCGTCCACCTTTTACGCCATTAATGCCTTCCGTTTTCCAGCCATTCTTGCGCACCCAGCGGTTAACGGTCTGCCTGGCGACACCCAGCGTCTCTGCCAACTCTTCGGTGGTCATTTTGCTACGTAATTTTTTCATATCAGTTCTGATCGCGAATCCCTAAGCGTTGTAACAATCCGGAGATCCCTTCCCGGAGTAATAAAGAGGTCAGCTGTTTCTGTTCTGTCGGCGTCATTTCATTGGCCAGCGTTATCAGCAAGGCCTGCAGGGAATTATCGGCAGAGGCTTCCGCTAAAATTGCTGCCTCCGGGGCTCGACGCGCATTGCGTATAAATTCCCGTACTTTCTCATTAACATGGACCAGACGCGCCTTACCGCCCTGAACGCCAGGTTTTGGCGACGTGGACCAGCCCTCTTTACGCACCCATTTATTGATGGTCTGACGGCTATAACCAGTGAGACGGGCCAACTCTTCTGGCGTCATTCGTTCCTTGATCATGCAATTTCCTGAGTAAGAGTGTGGGTAATTAATGGTTCATTTTATAACACCGTTTTACTGGAAAACGTGACCAGATTAACTCATGGCTGCGAGCGTCCTCGCAATGTGATTCATTTGCATGAATTTTCAGCGGTTGAACGCCAGAGTGAGAATTTGCCGTTGACACTCAGCAAGGGAATTCATATTATGCCGCCCGTCAACACGACACGCTTTACGCGATGGGGCTATAGCTCAGCTGGGAGAGCGCTTGCATGGCATGCAAGAGGTCAGCGGTTCGATCCCGCTTAGCTCCACCAAACTCTGAACCCAACAGAGTCTGGTGCGTAAACAAAACTGTGGGGCTATAGCTCAGCTGGGAGAGCGCTTGCATGGCATGCAAGAGGTCAGCGGTTCGATCCCGCTTAGCTCCACCAAAATTTAAACCCTCGCCGAATGGCGGGGGTTTTTTTATGCCTGCAATAAACCCTTTACTATCACCGCGTTGACAAATAATTATCTTTTTTAGGTAAAAACTTTACTTTATGTAATGACTTTTCCTGGCCTGGAATGTTGTGTCATGGTTTTAAAGAATCTATCATTAAAATGAATTTAATATCGCCAGGTAAATAGTTAAATAAATTTAATGAAAAGCATAGTTAATATTAACGGCAAAAGCTTCCTGCTTGCTCTGGCGTTATGCATGATTGTCGTGCCTTTTTCCCGCCTTATTTCACCGAAAGCTATTGTCGATGGTTTTGAGGTTTATCTTGCATGGATGCCGCTGAGCGTCATGCTGGCGATGATATTATTATTTGGCCGTCAGGCCATCCTGCCGATTATTATCAGTTTTGCCATACTTAACGAATGGAATTTACAACTGTCGGCAAAGCAGGATGTTATCCTCCTTTTTTGCCAGGTCTTTAGTACCTTCGCGGTATGCGGCATACTCCGCTGGCAGGTAGGACCGCGCTGGCGCTACCATGTCCCCAGTCGCTTTATGGCCGCGCGCATTTCGTGGCTGGGCTTTGCCCTTCCGCTGGCAATAAAATTATCGATGTACCTCGCAGGCTATTTTTGTGATTTTCCCGTTACCCTCGCCAATTTCACCGACCGAGGCTCGGAGATTTATCATGTCGTCGATATTCAGAGCCTGGTGTGCGCCGTTATCATCTTTACGATGCTTTTCTATTATCCGTTAAGAATGATTATTAATCCGAATTATGCGCGTGCCTTCTGGCGAAGAAATATGCGTAATTCATTCTCATCCCGAAACCTGTTATTTACATCTGTATTACTTCTTTGCCTTATTTCTGTGCTTTTTCTGCTCTGTATACCCTTTACGTCCGATATTATTGCCGGCTATCTGGTACCTGTTATTTTCATTTTATTCACAATTGGCATCAGTCGCTTTCGCTATCCCCTGATTATTCTGGGCTGGGCGATAAGCGCGTTGCTGCTGCTGACCTATAACAGCAACTTTTTGCAGGGGGTACAGAACGGTTACTCGCTGGCGTTCGTGCTGTCGGTACTTATCTCCTTCGCCATCTGTCTGGCTTACATGTCGCGCATTTATCAGCGCAGCGAATGGCTTAAGCGCGACTGGCACGAGAGGGCGCTGGTCGATCCGCTGACCGGCTTGCGAAACCTGCGCGCCCTGGAATCCTTTCTGACGGACAACAAGGGCACCACCCTGTGCTGTTTGCGAATGGATAATCTGGAATTCCTGAGCCGTCATTATGGCCTGATGATGCGCGTGCAGTGTAAACGCGCCATTATTCGCCAGCTGCAGCCGCTGCTGATGCGTAATGAACAAGTTTTCCAAATCCCCGGAAACGAACTGGTGATAGTGCTTAGCGGCCCGGAAACGGGAGCACGGTTACAGCACATCGTGGATCATCTGAACAGCCGCAAAATCTACTGGAACAACACCGGTCTGGATATTGAGTTTGGCGCCGCCTGGGGAGGCGTGGAGTACAGATGCGGCGAAAGTCTCTACCACACGCTCGGTCAGCTCAGCTGGCTGTCGGAAAAGTCCTGTTCGGCGCATCAGGTCCTGTCCCTGAATAACAGTCTTGAAACGGTATCGGGGCAGACGACGGAGCGCGTCCTGATGCTGAGCAGGGTGAAACGGGCCCTGGACGAGGGCGGTTTACGCCTGTATGCCCAGCCCATCCAGAGTAGCGAAGGCATGGGCTACCACGAAATCCTTTCGCGTCTGGAGAGCGAGGGCGAGCTCCTGACGCCGGATAAGTTTCTGCCGCTGGTGGCGCAATTTAACCTCAGCCGGCGCTTCGATATCAGCGTGGTGGAGGCGCTGCTGACATGGTTGCGGGACCACCCCACAGACGCGCTCTGCCCGCGTTTCTCGGTGAACCTGATGCCCTTAACGCTGATGCAAAAAGAGGTCGCGGCGGAGATCATTGCCCTTTTTGAACGCTACGGGGTAAAACCGCAGACGGTGATCATCGAAGTGACCGAAGAGCAGGCGTTCTCCAATTCGGAAGTCAGCATTGCCAACATTCATCAGCTGCGTCACTACGGCTTCAAACTGGCTATCGACGACTTCGGTACCGGCTACGCCAATTACGAACGTCTCAAGCGCCTGCAGGCGGATGTCATCAAAATTGATGGCTGCTTCGTGAAGGATATTTGCAGCGACACGATGGATGCGATGATTGTGAAGTCGATCTGCAATCTGGCGAAGACACGGTCGCTGTGCGTGGTGGCGGAGTATGTCGAAACAGAGGAGCAGCGCGAGATGTTGCTCGCTTCTGGGGTGGACTATCTGCAGGGGTATTTAATCGGCAAACCGCGCCCGCTCAGTGAATTACAGGCATAAAAAAACCGGGGAGGATAAATCCCCGGTTTTTTTTAAGCTGATTACAGAACCAGTGCAGCGATAGACGCAGACAGCACGCTGACCAGCGTAGAACCGTAAACCAGCTTCAGACCGAAGCGGGAAACCACGTTACCCTGCTCTTCGTTCAGGCCTTTAATCGCACCCGCGATGATACCGATAGAAGAGAAGTTAGCGAAGGAGACCAGGAAGACGGAGAGAATGCCTTCGGCGCGCGGGGAGAGGGAACCGGCGACTTTCTGCAGATCCATCATGGCGACGAATTCATTAGAAACCAGTTTGGTTGCCATAATACTGCCCACCTGCAGCGCTTCGCTTGCCGGCACACCCATTACCCAGGCAATCGGGTAGAAGATGTAACCCAGGATACCCTGGAAGGAGATACCCAGAACGGCAGCAAACAGGGCGTTCAACGCGGAGATCAGGGCGATAAAGCCGATCAGCATCGCCGCAACGATAACCGCCACTTTGAAACCTGCCAGAATGTACTCGCCCAGCATTTCGAAGAAGCTCTGGCCTTCGTGCAGATTAGCCATCTGCAGGTTCTCTTCACTCTCATCCACGCGGTACGGGTTGATCAGCGACAGAACGATAAAGGTGCTGAACATGTTCAGAACCAGCGCAGCAACCACGAATTTTGGCTCCAGCATAGTCATATACGCGCCCACGATAGACATGGAAACGGTAGACATTGCGGTGGCCGCCATGGTGTACATACGGTTGCGGGACATTTTGCCGAGGATATCTTTATAAGCGATAAAGTTCTCAGACTGACCCAGGATCAGGGAGCTTACGGCGTTGAAAGATTCCAGTTTGCCCATGCCGTTCACTTTAGACAGCACGGTACCGATAGCGCGGATCACAATCGGCAGAATGCGAATGTGCTGCAGAATACCGATCAGGGCAGAGATGAAGACGATAGGGCAGAGAACTTTCAGGAAGAAGAATGCCAGACCTTCATCGTTCATTTTACCGAATACGAAGTTGGTCCCTTCATTAGCAAATCCGAGCAGTTTTTCGAACATCTCAGAGAAGCCCTTCACAAAGCCCAGACCCACGTCTGAGTTCAGGAAGAACCAGGCAAGCAGCACTTCAATGACGAGTAACTGAATAACATAACGAATACGGATTTTTTTGCGATCGCTGCTGACCAGCAACGCAAGCACGGCAACGACAACAAGTGCCAGGACAAAATGTAGGACGCGGTCCATATTTGCTCCAAATATGAGGCAGGTTTAATTTCGCTGCACATTCTATGAAACAAGCGTAAAGAAAACGAGATCAAAGCCACACTATAGTCACGTCCTGTGACGAGACTCAAAAATAGTGACATGAGATACATTTTTGTTATGTTGTGTAAATGAATTAAAAGTTAAGTTTGTGTGCTACGCTTCACAAAGGTGCGCGCTTTTTGCCCGCTTGCTTATCCACTATTCCAGCCTGCTTATTGTTCTTCGCTATCACTGCAATCACAATAACCTTTTTAAATGAACTTGATAATCATTCGCATTTTGGTAGCATTAAACATAGCAAAGGCTATATTCCTGAGGCAAAAATGAGCAACAGTCGCGTTGATGAGAGTAGCAGTGGCAGAGCAGCACGCAAAATGCGGTTTGCATTAATGGGACCTGCGTTTATTGCCGCCATTGGCTATATCGATCCCGGTAATTTTGCGACCAACATCCAGGCCGGGGCCAGCTTCGGCTATAAACTGCTGTGGGTGGTGGTGTGGGCCAACCTGATGGCGATGATGATCCAGGTGCTGTCGGCAAAACTGGGCATCGCCACCGGTAAAAACCTCGCCGAGCAGATCCGCGACCACTATCCGCGTCCGCTGGTCTGGTTTTACTGGGTGCAGGCCGAGATTATCGCCATGGCGACCGACCTTGCGGAATTTATCGGTGCCGCGATCGGCTTTAAGTTGATCCTTGGGGTATCACTGCTGCAGGGCGCGGTATTAACCGGTATTGCCACCTTCCTGATCCTGATGCTGCAACGGCGCGGGCAGAAGCCGCTCGAAAAGGTGATTGGCGGCCTGCTGCTGTTCGTCGCGGCGGCCTATATTGTTGAGCTGATCTTCTCCCGGCCTGACTTCGTTCAGTTAGGTAAAGGAATGGCGATCCCGAGCCTGCCCACCACCGAAGCGGTCTTCCTGGCGGCCGGGGTGCTGGGTGCGACGATTATGCCGCACGTGATCTATCTGCACTCCTCGCTGACCCAGAATCTGCACGAGGGGTCGCGGCATGAGCGCTACTCCGCGACCAAATGGGACGTGGCGATCGCCATGACCATTGCCGGGTTTGTGAATCTGGCAATGATGGCGACCGCCGCGGCGGCCTTCCACTTCAACGGCCATACCGGTATTGCCGATCTCGATCAGGCCTATCTGACCCTGGAACCTCTACTCAGCCACGCGGCGGCGACCATTTTTGGCCTGAGCCTGGTGGCGGCGGGTCTCTCGTCGACGGTGGTGGGTACCCTGGCGGGGCAGGTGGTGATGCAGGGCTTTGTGCGCTTCCATATTCCGTTGTGGGTGCGTCGCGCCGTCACCATGCTGCCGTCCTTTATTGTGATCCTGATGGGGCTGGATCCGACCCGCATTCTGGTGATGAGCCAGGTGCTGCTGAGTTTTGGTATTGCACTGGCGCTGGTGCCCCTGCTGGTGTTTACCAGCGACAAAAAGCTCATGGGCGATCTGGTGAACAGCGTAATGGTCAAACGGGCAGGGTGGGCGATAGTGGTGCTGGTGGTGGCGCTGAACCTGTGGCTGCTAATCGGTACGGCATTGGGGTTATAAAAAAGGCGCCGCGAGGCGCCTTTTCTCTGTTAGTGACGATGACCGTGTCCGCCATGACCGTGGCCGCGGCCACCGCGGTGGTCATCACGATCGTTCCAGCCTTCGCGATAGCCACGCTCATAGGCGTTACGTTTATCCCAGCCACGATGGTAGCCGTTGTCATGTTTGTGCCAGCGTTTGTCACGCCATTCATAATTACGATGCCAGTAGCCGCGGTCACGCCAGCCGCCACCGTCCCAGTAGTTACCGTAATTATCGCGATCGCCAATTTGTAATTTTACGGATGGCAACAGGGTGATTTCGCCAGCATTAGCGACCAGCGGGGCTGAAGCCATTAATACTGCTGCCAGAATCAGGGACCTGAACATTATTATTCTCCTTCACGATCGGAGCCGTAACCGGCTTGTTAATGCAATTTTAAGGGGCGGTAAAGCCCCGGATAATCGCTTTAACTCCTAATTCAGAAGGCGTAGCACTTTTTGCTAAAAGTGCTTTTATTCTGCGCTGTTCAGGATCGATTCGATTTCGCTAAGTTCCTCAGGCGTGAAATGACGATTTGCCAGCATGCCCACGGCATCGTCGATTTGCGCTGTTTTGCTGGCGCCAATCAGCACCGAGGTGATGGCCTCGTGATGTAATACCCAGGCCAGCGCCATCTGCGATAATTTCTGGTTCCGGCGTTCGGCCAGCGCATTGAGTTTGCGCACCTTCGCCAGCTTCTCTTCCGTGATCTGATCCGGGTTGAGGAAGCGGCTGCCGCTGGCGGCGCGGGAATCTGCCGGAATGCCGTTCAGATAACGGTCGGTCAACTGGCCGCCTGCAAGTGGCGAAAACGCAATACATCCCACCCCTTTCTGCTTCAGCACGTCCAGTAATCCCTCTTCAGGCGAACGTTCCAGCATCGAGAATTTAGGCTGGTGGATCAGGCAGGGAGTGCCCAAATCATTGAGGATCTCGATGGCCTGTCTGGCCAGCTCTGCCGGATAGTTGGACAGCCCGACGTACAGCGCCTTGCCCTGACGCACGACGTGGTCGAGCGCTTTCATGGTCTCCTGCAACGGCGTTTCCGGATCCGGGCGGTGGTGATAGAAGATATCAACATACTCCAGCCCCATACGTTTCAGGCTTTGATCGAGGCTGGCGATCAGATATTTACGCGAGCCCCAGTCGCCGTACGGTCCGTCCCACATGGTATAGCCCGCTTTGCTTGAGATGATCAGCTCATCACGCAGGGCGCTGAAATCTTCCTGCAGGATGCGCCCGAAGTTACGCTCTGCCGAGCCCGGTGGCGGACCGTAGTTATTGGCAAGGTCAAAATGCGTAATGCCCAGATCGAAGGCACGATGTAAAAGTTGACGGCTGTTTTCAATCAAGGTGGCATCGCCAAAGTTGTGCCACAGCCCGAGGGAGATGGCGGGCAGCTTAAGGCCGCTTTGCCCGCATCGTTGATACTCCATTGATTGATAACGATTTTGATTCGCCTGGTAAACCATGAGTTTGTCCCTCTGCGTCAGAAAGTCATTCAGTGTATACGTTTACACCATGACCGAGGCACACAGATTACCGCGCAAAAATACGTAAAGCATGGTTTCCATGATCTGATTATCGCCATTCCTGGACAGCTATCACGCTTCTTCAATACTCAAAGTGAAGTCAACATTATAAGGATAATAGTCATGCTTACCCCCTACACCGTCGCCGATTACCTGCTGGACCGCCTTACAGATTGTGGTGCCGATCATCTGTTTGGTGTGCCAGGCGACTACAACTTGCAGTTCCTCGATAACGTTATCGCCAGCCCGGATATTGGCTGGGTGGGTTGTGCCAACGAATTGAACGCGGCCTACGCCGCCGATGGCTACGCGCGCTGCAAAGGGTTTGCCGCGCTGTTGACCACCTTTGGGGTGGGCGAGCTCAGCGCCATGAACGGTATCGCGGGCAGTTTCGCCGAGCACGTACCGGTTCTGCATATTGTGGGCGCGCCGGGAAGCGCTTCGCAAAAAAGAGGGGAGTTGCTGCACCATACCCTCGGTGACGGCGAGTTCCGTCACTTCTATAAAATGAGTGAACCCGTCACCGTTGCGCAGGCGCACCTCACCGAACAAAATGCCTGCTATGAAATCGACCGGGTATTGACCGAAATGCTCCGGGAGCGCCGTCCCGGCTACATTATGCTGCCAGCCGATGTGGCAAAAAAACCTGCCAGTCCGCCTGTAAGCGCTCTCATTGACCGTCTTTATGAAAGCGATAGTTTCCGCCTTGACGCCTTCCGCCAGGCGGCGGAGAAAAGACTGGCAGCGAGCGAGCGCACCGCGCTGCTGGCCGATTTCCTGGTCCTCCGTTACGGCCTGAAAAACCAGCTTCAGCGCTGGGTGGAGCAGACGCCACTGGCGCACGCCACCCTGCTGATGGGGAAAGGGATTTTTGACGAGCGTAAACCGGGCTTCGCAGGCACCTACAGCGGCTCCGCCAGCGCCGGTGACGTCAACGAGGCCATCGAAGGTGCCGATACGGTGATCTGCGTGGGAACCCGCTTTACCGATACGCTTACCGCCGGATTCACCCACAAGCTTACGCATCAGCAGACCATTGACGTTCAGCCCCACGCCTCGCGGATCGGGGACGTCTGGTACACCGGGATCCCGATGACCCAGGCCATTGAGGTACTCGCCAGCCTGTGCCATCAGTACGCCAACACCACCACGGCGGCCCGTCCGGCCCGGCAGCTGCATGCGGTTCATCCCGGCTCGCTGACGCAGGATAGCTTCTGGAAAACGCTGCAAACCTACATTCGCCCGGGGGATATTATTCTGGCCGATCAGGGAACGTCGGCCTTCGGCGCTGGCGCCCTGCGTTTACCGGAAGACGTGAATTTTATCGTTCAGCCGATTTGGGGCTCGATTGGCTATACCCTTGCCGCCGCCTATGGCGCGCAGACGGCCTGCCCGGACCGCCGCGTAATAGCGATCACCGGCGACGGCGCAGCACAGCTCACCATCCAGGAGCTGGGCTCGATGCTGCGGGACAAACAGTGCCCGGTGATCATGGTGCTGAACAACGAAGGCTACACGGTCGAGCGTGCCATTCATGGTCCGAATCAGCGCTATAACGACATTGCGCTGTGGAACTGGACGCAGATCCCGCAGGCTCTCAGCCTGGATTGTCAGGCCGAGTGCTGGCGGGTGAGTGAGGCGGTGCAGCTGGAAGAGGTGCTGGAGAGAGTGGCGCACCCGGAACGGCTTTCGCTGATTGAGGTCATGCTGCCGAAAGCCGATGTTCCGCCGCTCCTGAGCGGCATTATTCAGGCGCTGGAAGCGCGCAAAAGCGCCTGATTATTTCTCATCGTGCCAGGCAGCCATCATGGGTCTGCCCGCCAGCAACAGCCAGGCGGGCAGCATCACGATACAGAGCAACGGCAGCAGGGTGGTGTCTGGCACCACCACTGCCGCCATAAACAGGCTCAGCCACGCGTCCCGGGTGACAACCAGCACCAGTCCCAGAATCGAACAGGAGATGGTGATCGCCGCCGGAACCGCCTCGACGTGCTCGTGCAGCATTAACCCCAGCGCGACGCCGATAAACACCGCCGGGAAGATCCGCCCACCGCGAAAACCGCAGGCCGCTGCCACCACCAGCGCCGCCAGTTTAATCAGCGCAAAGAGCAGATAATCTGAGACGCTGAACAGCTGGCCGAACGCCATCTGCTGCATCTCATCCAGCCCTTTAAACAGCGTAATATTGCCCCCGATAGCCCCGAGGATCCCCAGAATCAGCCCGCCCACACCGAGAATAAGCACCGGGTGTTTCAGACGATGCATCAGGCGGTGCAGACGCGGCAGGCACCAGACCGCCACCATTCCCAGCGCAATAGCAATGGCGGCGACAATCGCCCCGCTGAAGATATCGACCAGCTGCATCTGGCTGTAGTGGGCGATGGGCAGCGAAAAGTGGGGATGGAAAAACAGGCTGGTGGTCAGGGCCCCCGCGGCGGCGGACAACAGCGGGGCGAACAGACGATCCCAGAGCGGGATCTCGCTGTTGCCGCTCAGGGTCTGAGAAAAGATCAGCGCCGCCGCAACGGGGGTACCAAACAGTGCGCCGATGGTGCCCGCCGAGGCGAGAATGGTCCAGTCAAGGGCGTTCACCCGGGGGAAGATGCGCGAGCCTACGGCAACGGCGAGGGCGATATTCACCGCCATGACCGGATGCTCCGGCCCGAGGCTGACCCCGCCCGCCAGGCCGATAATCAGGGCGATAATCAGCCCGGGCAGGGCGGCCGCCTCGACCGGTGCGCCAATCAGGGGCTCTTTCGCCGGGTCCGGTCCGGCATGACCCGGGCTATAGCGGATCACCAGCCCCACGGCGATACCGGTCAGGGTGAGGGTCAAAATCACCCAGGCCGGGGAACTCGCGCTAAGGCCGACCGTAGAAGGCAATGACGTCCACAGTATTGCCTGTAATACTGAGGCAACTTTCATGATCACAATCAGAATCAGGCTGGAGGCGACGCCAATAATCAGCGCGGGAGGGGCCAACAGCAGCATTGTTCTGGCTCGCGGATGGAGCATGATGATTTCCTTGTAAAAAATGGCGGTCTTTACTTTGCACGCTCAGACTGATGCTAATAGTGCAAATGGTGCTGAAACGGTAAAGTTATTCTGTGACGAAGATCGATTATCCTGGGGTGCTTTTATTCAGGTCGTTGTTGTTATCGGGCCTTGAATTTAGAGTGTGCCAAAGAGTTATTTTGACTTTAGCGGAGCAGTAGAAGAATGACAAAGTATGCTTTGGTAGGTGATGTAGGAGGCACTAACGCGCGTCTGGCGTTATGTGACGTCAACACCGGTGAAATTTCGCGCGCTAAAACCTATTCCGGTCTGGATTATCCCAGCCTTGAAGCGGTGGTTCGTGTCTATCTGACCGAGCATGATGTCAGCGTGGAGGATGGCAGTATCGCCATTGCCTGCCCGATTACCGGTGACTGGGTGGCGATGACCAACCACACCTGGGCGTTTTCCACCGCGGAGATGAAAGCCAACCTCGGCTTTGCGCATCTGGAAATTATTAACGACTTTACCGCGGTGTCGATGGCGATCCCGATGTTAAAGCCGGAGCATCTGATCCAGTTCGGCGGCACCCAGCCGGTAGAAGGTAAGCCCATCGCCGTCTATGGCGCTGGCACCGGTCTTGGCGTCTCGCATCTGGTGCATGTCGACAAGCGCTGGATCAGCCTGCCAGGCGAAGGCGGGCACGTGGATTTCGCGCCGAACAGCGAAGAAGAGGGCATTATCCTCGAAGAGCTGCGCGCAGAGCTGGGCCACGTCTCGGCGGAGCGCGTGCTCTCCGGCCCTGGGCTGGTGAATCTCTACCGGGCGATCGTCAAGTCTGACGGCCGTCTGCCGGAAAACCTCCAGCCGAAAGACGTGACCGAACGCGCGCTGGAAGATAGCTGCACCGACTGCCGTCGCGCGCTATCGCTGTTCTGCGTCATCATGGGGCGTTTTGGCGGTAACCTGGCGCTGAATCTGAGCACCTTTGGCGGGGTCTATATCGCGGGTGGGATTGTGCCGCGCTTCCTCGAGTTCTTTAAATCTTCCGGTTTCCGCGGCGGCTTTGAAGACAAGGGCCGCTTCCGCGACTACGTCCGGGACATCCCGGTATACCTGATCGTGCATGACAACCCAGGCCTGCTGGGTGCCGGGGCGCATCTGCGTCAGACCCTCGGCCAGGTGCTGTAACCCTTCCTCCCCGGTGAACGTCCGTTTACCGGGGATCATCCTCACAGGTGCATCAGCTGGCGAAACTCTTTCACCTTGCTGCGACTCACCGGCACCTGAAAATCCAGATCCTTTAGTCGCAAAATGTAGGTGTTGTTAAACCAGGGCTCGATCTCGCGGATCTTGTGCAGGTTGACGCAGAACGAACGGTGACAGCGGAAAAAATGGCTCGTCGGCAGCTTGCTGCAGAATTCGGTGATGTTCATCGGCATGACGAACGACTCGCGGCGGGTATAGACAAAGGTCATCTTCTCATGCGCTTCGGCGTAGTAAATATCGTCCACCGGCGTCACGATGATGCGCTCATCCTTAATCAAATTAATGGTGTCATTTTCACGCGTCACTGGGGAGGCGGCGACCTGTCCCGCGCCGGACTGCTGCTGCCAGGCTTGCTCCAGCTTTTGCAGCATGCTGACGATCCGCGACTCCTGATACGGCTTCAGAATATAGTCAAAGGCTTCCAGCTCGAAGGCCTCCACCGCATGCTCTTTCCACGCGGTAACAAAGACGATAAAGGGCTTACTGGCAAACTGGCTGATGTTTTGCGCCAGCAGCACGCCGTCCAGCGACGGAATATTGATATCGAGAAAAATGGCGTCGACCCTGTTGTGCTGCAGAAATTTCAGCACGTCCAGCCCGTCCTCAAAGGTGCCGACGATCTCCATCTGGCTGTGTTCTTTGATCAACCAGCTCAGCTCCTGTTGTGCGAGTATTTCATCTTCCACAATGATGACTTTCATGGGTTACTCTCTCCAGGGCGATAACAACGTCTGCGCATGAACGGCGGACCGTTCATTGGGCACATAAAAGGCGATTTCGGTGCCCGGCTCAAGACGGCGAATGTGCAGCCCTTCACCATAGAGCAGCTTAACGCGGTGGTGAACATTCAGCAGACCAATTTTATTGCCGGGCATCTCGTTCGACTCCACCCGCTCAATCACTTTTGGATCGATTCCGTGGCCGGTGTCGCGCACCGCCACCCGCACGCGGTTGCCGCACTCTGCGACGCTTATCGTCACCACGCCCTTGCCCTTGCGCGGCTGAATGCCGTGGACAATGGCATTCTCCACCAGCGGCTGGATCAACAGGCTTGGGATCACGCAGTTTACTTCTTCATCAATGTCATAGATGACGGTGAGCTTATCGCCAAACCGCGCCTGCTCGATGGCGATGTAATCCTTAATCTGGTACAGCTCTTTTTTGATGTCGATCTGCTCGTCATCCTTCAGCTCAATGTTGTAGCGCAGGTAGCGCGACAGATTGAAAATCAGCTGCCGGGCGGTGTCCGGATTGAGGCGGATCGAGGAGGAGATGGCGTTCAGGGCGTTGAACAGGAAATGGGGATTAATTTTACTCTGCAGGGCGCGCAGTTCGGCCTTGTTGGCCATCTCCCGCAGCTGCTCGGCACGGGACACCTCCAACTGGGTGGAGATGATCTGCGACAGCCCGACCGCCATCTCCTGCAACGACGAAGTAATCTGGTGCGCGTGGCAGTAGTAAATTTTTAGCGTGCCGGTGACGACCCCTTTTTCCCATAGCGGGATCACCAGCATGGAGTGGATCTCCGGCGTGCGGTGGGCTTCATCGTTATTCTTGATAATGATTTTGCCGTCGCTGATGGCCTGGCGGGTGGTGGGGCTGACGGTATCGTCATTGTCCCGGTAGTTATGCTCGCCCACGCCCACGTAGGCCAGCACCCGGTTAATATTGGTAATGGCCACCGCATCGGCGTGAATATCGGTGCGGATGATGTCGCACACCTGACGCAGGGATTCGGCGTTAATATCGCGAAACAGCGGCAGGGTTTTGTTGGCAATATCCAGCGCCAGCTTGGCCTGGCGGGCGGCGCTGGCCTCTTTTTCACCCTCCACGCTCTGCACCAGCAGCACGATAAAGCCGATGCAGACGGTGCCGAGGATCATCGGGATACCGATTTTCGACACAATATCCAGCCCCAGCTCGACGGTCGGTGCCCAGGCCACCACCAGAATCATGGTCATCGTTTCACAGACCATCCCACCGATAATGCCCGCCCGCCAGTGCTGCTTTTTGGCGAAGTTGCGGTTGATCCAGCCCGACATGACCCCCGCGATGATGCAGGTGATCAGGCAGGGGACAGCCGTCACGCCGCCGATATCGATCAGGTAGCGGTGAAGCCCGGCGATGACGCCGGTGATGATCCCCACCCAGGGGCCAAACAGGATCCCGCCGGACATCACGGCAATGATACGCACGTTGACCAGGGAGCCCTCCACCGGTACCCCGGACCAGGTGCTGAACAGGGCAAACATCGAGAAGATGACGGTGACCGCCAGCAGCTCGCGCGGCGAGTGGGCGGATTTATGCAGCAGCTCGCGGAACAGGCGGATGCGGATCAGGAAGAACAGGCAAATCAGCATTAATGCCGCGCGATCGAAGACCGCCAGCAGCATATTGAATATTTCGTGCACGGGTAAACCTGGGAAATCGGGAAAGAACCATGATAGAAAACCTGACGCCCAATGACCAGTTATCCGTCGATTTTATGAAATGAGGAGAAACCATACTTTTCAAAGGGGATAGGTCCGGATTTCCCCGGACGTTGCGCGGGTAAGAAAACCCACCCGAAAGTCGTAAATCTTATGATATTAAAATGTTAAAGAAAGGGCGTCAGAGAGACCCTTTTTAATTTTTACTTCCCGTTTTAACTGCAGCAGAGTTCCCGTTTTAGCGCTACGTTATTTTTTTTATTTCTGGCTCTCGACAAGCCGAATTTGTTCAGGTTATTTTCTAAGCACGCCACGCATCGTGGCGACGTCGCTCGGACGGTCCGGGCGCTAACGTTATCTGAGGTAGGTATGGCTGATTCCAGTCCTGAACGTCGTTTTTCGCGTATCGATCGTCTCCCCCCGTATGTGTTTAATATTACTGCTGAACTGAAAATGGCTGCGCGTCGGCGTGGCGAAGACATTATTGATTTCAGTATGGGCAATCCGGACGGCGCCACGCCGCCGCATATCGTGGAAAAACTCTGCACCGTTGCCCAGCGCCCGGACACGCATGGCTACTCCACCTCCAAAGGGATCCCGCGGTTACGCCGCGCCATTTCGCGCTGGTATCAGGACCGCTATCAGGTAGAAATCGATCCCGAGAGCGAAGCTATCGTCACCATCGGCTCGAAAGAGGGGCTGGCGCACCTGATGCTGGCGACGCTGGATCATGGCGATACGGTGCTGGTGCCGAACCCCAGCTACCCGATCCATATTTACGGCGCGGTCATCGCCGGGGCGCAGGTACGCTCCGTGCCGCTGGTGGAAGGCGTCGACTTTTTCAACGAGCTGGAACGTGCCATCCGCGAAAGCTATCCGAAGCCGAAGATGATGATCCTCGGCTTCCCCTCCAACCCGACCGCCCAGTGTGTCGAACTCGATTTCTTTGAAAAGGTGGTGGCCCTGGCGAAGCGTTACGACGTGCTGGTGGTTCACGATCTGGCCTATGCCGATATCGTCTATGACGGCTGGACAGCGCCGTCGATTATGCAGGTCCCCGGGGCGCGCGACGTGGCGGTGGAGTTCTTCACCCTGTCGAAAAGCTACAACATGGCGGGCTGGCGTATCGGCTTTATGGTCGGCAACAAGACCCTGGTCAATGCCCTGGCGCGTATCAAAAGCTACCACGATTACGGTACCTTTACGCCGCTGCAGGTAGCGGCCATTGCTGCCCTCGAAGGGGATCAGCAGTGCGTGAAGGATATCGCTGCGCAGTACAAACGCCGTCGCGATGTGCTGGTCAAAGGGCTGCATGAAGCGGGCTGGATGGTCGAGCTGCCGAAAGCCTCGATGTACGTCTGGGCAAAAATCCCGGACGCCTACGCCGGAATGGGCTCGCTGGAGTTCGCCAAAAAGCTGCTGCAGGATGCGAAGGTCTGCGTTTCACCGGGCGTGGGCTTTGGCGAGTACGGCGATACGCACGTTCGTTTCGCGCTGATTGAGAACAGCGACCGTATTCGTCAGGCGGTGAGAGGCATCAAGAGTATGTTCCGTGCCGACGGCCTGTTGCCACAGGCGACAAAAACCTCGCCAGAACAGACTGCTGAGTAAGTACCAAAAAAAACAGGAGCCCGTGGCTCCTGTTTTTTTAACTGCATTTTCTTCGCTCAGTTCATCATCAGGGCAAAAGTGCCGACCCAGGCGAACACAATAACTGAAAAACCCATAAAGAAATATTTCACGTTCATCGCTCCGCGTATATCGTGATACGCATTAAATACAGAGTCCAACTGAGTATAGAGAGATGAAGTCAGGCCAGAGCGGAAATGAGAATTATCCCCGTTTTGGCGTCAACTCCAGCTCAGAATTCTGTGCTTTCAGGTAGCCAGACGGCGCTAATGTACGCCTAAATTTCAGGGGTGACAAGAGGCATTTTTTTAAATAATTTCCGCGACTTACGAGTGTCGTGGAACGGCGACAGTTTAATTTCCCAGGGTAATAAATTGCCCTTGAGCAACATAGCCTGCTAACTATTATTAATGGTGATTACAGGTGATTGAAAAGATTCGATTCCTGGTTTAACCGTCGCCCTGCAGCCCCCTCGGTCGCAAAAAGCTGGGCACTGGCTGAGTTTTAAAGAGCGATAATTCCCGTTCCAATCTTTTATTCATATTTTTAAATAACCTTGTGATTGAAATTATATCCTGAAGGGATGTAAATTCTTTTCGCCAGTAAATTGCTGGCTCTACGGTTATGCCAACAAATATTAATGCGCTACTCTGTTGTGATTATAAATATATCCATATTAGTAATTACGCTGCGATTTTTATTGTGGTGTGGCTAGTCTGTTTTAAATAATACCTCACATGTGTTACCTCGCTCTTTTATTAAGAGGGTGGTTTATACCTCTATGCTGTTAATGCTGAAATTATTACCAGGTATAGAGCTTAACGTATTTCTCAATGGCAAATTAATGAAAAAGAACATTCAGGGTCTGGACCAGTATGAAGGCGCTGCGGGTGGCTGGGGCGCCGTAAAAGCCTGTGCATCCCACGTGCTCACCCAAAAGTCTCCGCTGCGCGACACTATTGCTCTCTTTAAAATGAATCAGGATAAAGGATTTGACTGCCCCGGATGCGCCTGGCCCGATCCAGAACACCGTTCGCCAATGGAACTTTGCGAAAATGGCGTAAAAGCCGTTTCATGGGAAACCACATCGAAGAAAGCCTCGCCCGCATTTTTTGCCCGTCATACGGTAAAAACATTATGGGAAATGAGTGATTACGAGCTGGAAAATAATGGCCGGCTCACGCATCCAATGAAATATGACATTATTACCGACACCTATGAGCCTGTGGCCTGGGAACAGGCTTTCGCGGAAATTGGCGATATTATGCGTGGGCTCGCACCCGAACAGGTTGAATTCTATACCTCCGGACGTACGTCTAATGAAGCCGCATTTCTGTATCAACTCTATGCCCGCGAATATGGCAGCAATAATTTTCCTGACTGCTCCAATATGTGCCATAGCCCGACGGGTACCGGCTTGGGTTCATCCATCGGCATCGGAAAAGGTACCGTTGAACTAAGCGATTTTGACGCCGCCGACCTCGTTATCTGCGTGGGGCACAACCCCGGCACCAATCACCCGCGCATGCTGGCGACGCTGCGCGAAGTGGCCCTGCGCGGGGGCAAAATCGTCTCGGTGAATCCGCTTCGGGAGCGCGGACTGGAGCGCTTTAGCTTCCCGCAGTCGGCAAAAGAGATGCTCACCGGCGGGCACACCGAACTCTCCGGGGAGTATTTCCAGATACGTATTGGTGGGGATGCCTGGTTCTTCCGCGGGGTAATGAAGGCGCTGCTGGAGCTGAATACCCGGCGGGTCGAGCGTCAGCAGCCGGCGGTGATTGATAACGACTTTATCGCCAGCCAGACCGCCGGTTTTAACGCGTTGAAGGAGGATCTGCTGCGTCTTAAGTGGACTGATATCGAACGGGGTGCCGGTCTCGATCGTCAGGCCATCAACGCCTTCGCGGAGATGTACGCCCGACATGAACGGGTCATTATCAGCTATGGCCTGGGGATCACCCAGCACCGTAACGGGACGCAAAACGTTCAGCAGCTCATTAACCTGCTGCTGATGCGCGGCAACATGGGGCGTAAAGGGGCCGGGATCTGTCCGCTGCGCGGTCATTCTAACGTCCAGGGCGACCGCAGCGTGGGCATTAATGAAGCCCCGGATGAAGCGTTCAACTTGCGGCTTGAGCAGCACTTCGGCATCACCGTGCCCCGCGCCCATGGCCGGGCGTCAGTGGAGAGCATCAAGGCCATTGAGCGCGGCGAGTCCCGCGCCTTGATCTGCATGGGCGGCAACCTGGCGGTAGCGATGCCGGAGCCGCAGCGCATCTTCCCGGCGATGCAAAAGCTGGATCTGCAGGTTCACGTGGCGACCAAGCTCAATCGCTCGCATCTGCTGGTGTGCAAAAACAGCTGGATCCTGCCGACGTTAGGCCGCAGCGAACAGGATGTGCAGCTGTCCGGCATCCAGTCGGTGACGGTGGAAGACTCCATGAGCATGGTTCACGCCTCCACCGGCGGGCTTAAGCCCGCGTCGCGCTGGCTGAAGTCCGAGCCAGCGATTGTGGCCGGTCTGGCACGCGCCACGCTGCCGAACAGCCCGGTAAACTGGGAAGCGCTGGTCAGCGATTATCGGCTGATTCGTGACGCTATCGAGGCGGTGATCCCCGCGTTTTATGATTACAACCAGCGCATTGCGGCCCCTGGCGGCTTTCGTCTGGATAATCCCGCCTCCCGGGGCGAATATCGCACGGCGTCCGGCAAGGCGACTTTCCATGTCTGCACAACGGAAGCCATCAGCGAAGACAGCCTGGTGAACGGGGAGCTGATCCTGGCGACGATCCGCAGTCACGATCAGTACAACACCACGATTTATGGCATGGACGATCGCTATCGCGGCGTGACCGGACGCCGGGACGTGATTTTCCTCAGCCAGCAGGAGGCCAGCCAGCGCCAGCTGGAACAAGGCGATCGGGTGGACATCACCGCGCTCGACGACAAGGGGCATGCCTGCCCGGGTCGGGTACTGCGTCGCCAGACGGTGCATATCGTGTCGATGGCAACAAAATCCATTGCGGCCTATCTGCCGGAAGCGAACGTTCTGCTTTCGCTGGATGCGGTGGATGAAGAGAGCCTGACCCCGGCCTATAAGAGCGTGCCGGTAAGCGTGTCGAAATCAATGGAATAGCGGGAAGCGCCTGCTGATAAAGGGTTATCAGCAGGCATCGGCTTTAGCGGTAGAGAGACGATTCACCCTCGGGACGGGTTTTGAAGCGGCGATGCACCCACAGATACTGCTCCGGCGCACGCATGATCTCTTTCTCGATCACCTTGTTGATCCAGGCAGCGGCAGCAACCTCTTCCTGCGGATAGTTTTCCAGTTCCGGCATGATAAACAAGCGATACCCGCTGTTATCGGTTTTTCTCACCATCGTCACGGTCAGCATCGCCGCTTTGGACAGGCGTGAAATCACGAATGTCCCGTTGGTGGTGGCGACATCTTTCACCGCAAAGAACGGAGCGAAGCTGCTGCCGTTGCGGCCATAATCCTGGTCGGGGGCAAACCACACCGCTTCCCCTTTTTTCAGGGCGCTGACCAGTCCGCGTAGGTTATTACGGCTGATCATTGCCTTATTGGAACGCATGCGACCCCGGGTTTGCACCCACTCCATCAGCGCGCTGTTGTGTGGCCGATAGGTGGCCATCATCGGCTGGCAGAGCCCCATAACGCGACCGCCCAGCTCCAGCGACATAAAGTGCACGCCGATCACCATCACCCCGCGGTTTTTAGCCTGCGCGCGCTGTAAATTTTCCAGACCTTCCACATCGAACCATTTGCGTACCCGTTTGTCCGGCCAGAACCAGGCCATCCCCGTTTCCAGTAACGCCATGCCGATGGATTTAAAATTTTCAGTAATCAGATGCTCGCGCTCTTCGGGCGACAGGGCCGGGAAACAGAGTTCGAGGTTTCTGCGGCCGATGGATTCCCGGCGTTTCAGGAAACGACGCGAGAGGCTACCGAGGGTGGAGCCCAGCCAGAGCAGCGCCGGGTAGGGAAGTTGTACGAGCAGCCACAGGACACCCAGACCAAACCACGTAAACCAGTAACGCGGGTGCAAAAGGGCGAGTGTGAATTTGCATTGAGACAAGATAAAACAACCTTATGAAGAGTGTGTTGGTAGCGTCAGACGGGCGATACGCCGTACTGCTTATATGACCCGTATTAATAGTAATGGTTCCGGGCTGTTACCGTACAGGTCGACTGGTCTGATAATGCACTTTGCCGTTGGGCGGCGTAATGTAGCACTGAATATATCTTAACGGCTATCACTACTTTGTGCTTAAAAATACAGCAAAATACAGACCTGTTTATTGTCTCTAAAAAGACCTTATTTTTCACGCGTTTCATAGCCAAAATCAAAGCCCATCAACAGGTTCTGGCGTAGGGCGTGGTTGAGCGGATAGCTATAGCTTTGCCCGATACTGACTGCATGAATGACCCGCAACAGCGTGCCGCCGCCCAGCGCTGAAGGCTCTCCGGTAATCGCCACGTCCGCACCCTGTAATCCATGGCGTAAGGCGTGCCAGCTCGGAGAGGCCGTGATGCTGTTATTCATCACGCTGAACATCCCCAGCAGCAGGCAGATCAGTAGCACCGGAAAGGTTAGCGGATGACGGTTGATCAGGCGAATCGGACGCCACGAGGTGATATACAGCAGGGCCGCGCTCAGGGGAAGCAGCAGCAGATAGAGCAGTTTCGCCAGATGGGTGAGGGCACCGAGCAGCGAGAACATCAGCGCAATCGGCGGGACAATCACCGCCCGCGCGGCATCCTCTCCCTGTTTTTCATTTTCGCCGCCCGGGCCGTAGCTTGCCTGCGCGGCCTGCAGGCGCGGGAGCTGCTGTTGCACGACGTAATCAAGATGAGGACTTTGCAGCTCAATCGCAAACTGTTTCAGGGCATCGTCTTTGCGGTATTCAGGACGAACCCTGCTCTGGCGGGGGAGCGCCAGCTGGTCACGCAGCCTGTTCTGCACCACGTCCAGCATGAAAAACGTCTCCCAGTCGAGTCGGGCAGGGATGAGCTCCCCGTGATAACGCACGTCTGTCTGCGTCATCGGATAGTAGCTGAGATAATCCTTATAAATTTCCGCCCGCGCTGCCAGCCAGGCTTTGTAATAGCCGAGGAGCCCTCCCTCCCGGACGGTGATGCTGTCGCGCAGGTTTTGCGCCGCCTCGCTCTCGAGCAGCGGGTGATAGCGGCTGACCGAACTCATCAGCAGCGGCAGCATCGCCAGAAAGGCTTTCCCCGAGGGGCTGGTCCAGGTCTGGCGCTGCCCGCCGCCGGGATCCAGCGGGATCCCCTCCAGCGTCTGCTGCCCGTCAATTAACGATTGCTGGTAGAGCTGGGCCAGCAGCGACTTCTGGCGAAATTCACCGGTGCTTTGCGCGACCTGGTGTTCAATCACACGTTCCACCGTCTGCCAGGTGACCACGCCGGTCAGCAGGCAGAGTGAAAACACCATGCTTGCCACGTACAGCGGAGGAAACTCGATGCCGCGTTTTTTCAGCCAGGCGTTGCCTGCCAGCACCAGCTGTAGCACCAGCAGGGCTGCGGCGATGGCGGTTAACGCCCGGCCATAGCCTTCCATGCTGTGAATGTCGTCGGGCGTGGAGAGGCTACCCACCAGATCCAGCAGGCGCGAGTTGAATGCCAGCTCGCAGATGAGGTAGGTGAGGGTGATCACAATCACCAGGCAGTTCTGCCACAGCGGCAGCGTCGGGCGTTTAATCGCAGGGCGGGGACTGAGTTCACCGATAACGCGTTCCGTCATGATTTCAGCTCCAGACTCGTCTGGCGGGTTATCGCCGGTTGCCAGATCTGCTCGGGCAACGAATTGTCCAGCACCGGTACCGGCCTGGGCTGACGCTGTTCTGCCGCTTTGAACTGCGGCCGTTTTTTTGCTTTGACCGGCTGTGGTGCGTCTTCTGGCGCTGCTATGTACGGTTCCTGCACGCGCTGCACCGGCATCACCGGAGGTTGAACGTACCCGGGGCGATAGTATTTTTGTACCGGTCGGCCCCGGCTGGCGGCATTGTCATAGGAAGAGCACCCGCTGACGCTCAGGAGCAGCATTAACAGCATCAGCCCGCAGCGGGGTATTTTTTGCAGTGGCATGCTCATCGATTTGTCCTGACCCTGTATCACAGCGGAGGGGTGTCTCCTTAACTGTAATGGGGAAATTTAATTCAGGCAGGTGTCTCGCCTGAAAATCCCCTCTCTGTGCCGCTTCGGTGAGGCGGCGATAGGGTCAGTATGTATTCACCACCAACATTCACTCCTCATGATTTTTTATTATTCATTGCCTGCACCTCAACCGATGGCATGAGACCAAAGCGGCTGTCCAGCGCCATCACCAGCATACATTCGCCCTTCACGCTGACGGCACGCCAGCCCGCGCCGCGCTCGCCAATTGCCATTCCCTGTGATTTCAGCTGCGCGATCAGATCCGCAAACTCAGCCTCGTTAACCGGGCGCGGCTGCCAGAAGGTCCGTTTATTGTCGGTAAAAATCGGCAGCAGCTGGATCTGCGGCGTCGCGTGGGCGAGCAGCAGGCGGACGATAAAACCGTACGCGGGCATGCCGCGCTCCTGATACTCGCCGTTACTGTTAAACACGGCGTTGCCGATGCTGTAGACCACCAGACTCTCGCCCAGCCGGGCGGCGTCGCCCACCATATGCGGCCCGGAGCCGATAATGAGATCGGCGCCGGCTTCGCTCAGGCGTTTCGCCAGCGCCCGCTGTCCGGCGGTGGTCCAGCGGTAGTCCAGCCCCCAGTGGGCCAGCACAATGGTGGTGGCCGGACGGGGGCTTGCTTTCTCCTGGCGCAGCTGTTCGATCAGCCCGCCGCTCAGGCAGGCGACGCCCGC
This sequence comes from Leclercia sp., assembly GCF_036780805.1. Taxonomy (NCBI): domain Bacteria; kingdom Pseudomonadati; phylum Pseudomonadota; class Gammaproteobacteria; order Enterobacterales; family Enterobacteriaceae; genus Leclercia; species Leclercia sp. The sequence continues at coordinate 24,913 of NZ_DAIQCE010000001.1, forward strand.
GCGGCGGGAGCGGGCGTAGAAGGCGCACTCCTGCTCCATATAGCGTCGATACCAGTAGGCGCTGAAAATCTTGTACTCTCTGCCGCCCACCGTCAGCACCAGCGGGGCATGCGCCTGCTGTGCGTTGAGACCGGCCCCGATGCAGGCGATCCCACCATCGCGAAATGCCGCCAGAGTGCTGTGCAGGCCCGGTAACCCGGCGTCCATGGCGTGATTATTGCCCAGGGCCACCGCGTCGATGCCCTGTTTACGCAACGCGGCAACCGAGGCGGCCGGATCCCCGGTCAGACAGAACGGCTTTCGGCCCTCCAGGCTGGCGCTCAGGTCGGTGGCCAGGGCCGCTTCGAAGTTGGCGAGAGTAAAGTCACTCCCGCACAGCAGCGGGGCGAGAGCCGCAAAGCTGTGGTCATACCCGTGGCGCTGCAGGGCGTCATCAATCCCGCGCGCCTGGCGTCTGCGGGTGTACCACTCGCCAAAATAGGTGTCGCCCAACAGGGTGAGGGTGGCAGCTGGCTTTTCGATCTGCCGTGCGACGGACTCCGGAACGAGCTCCCTGCCTTCAGCGTTGGCCAGCAGCGCATCCAGCAGATAGTCGAGATGGAAAGCGTCATCCGCCCCGGCGGCGCAGGCCAGCCACAGCTCGCCGGCAATCCACTGCAGCGCAATGCCCCAGCGCCCGGCACTGAACTGCCCCCAGGCGCTGCCGTCACTGTGCAGGTTGCTGCTTTTACGGTACACCCGCTCGCCGATGGCTGCCTCATGCTCCCCCAGCCACGGCAGCAGATGCGGGTAGCGCTGGTGGAAATGACGCACCAGCCGGGCGATATCCGCCAGCGTGGTGCGCTGGCCTGGGCGGGGGCGGCCGGAGACGTTATTGAGATGGGTGTGGCGCATCTCCAGCGTGGCGATCCGCGCCCGAAGCTGTTTCAGCGCCTCTGCGCTGCTGCCCGCCAGCAGCTCCGCGAGGTGAATGGCGGCATCGCAGGCGTTATGGATCAGCATCCCCTGCACCAGTGATTTTACGGTAACTGTGCTGCCCCGCGGCAGGCCGAGCGCCGGGTTGCCCTGCAGGATGGTGGCGGCAATGTCGCGCACGTTGACCGGGGTGTCGAGGGTGATTTTTTTCGCCAGCAGATGCTCCGCGACGCAGGCGGTCAGCAATAACTGGCTGAGATAGCCCGGCGCAAAGGTGCTGTCGCTTAGCTCAGACACCCGCTGTTCGCCGGTAGACAGGTTGATCAGCAGGCGGGCGGTCTGCCCTTTCCCGAGGGCAGTCGGCGCGGCGAGGCGGGTTTTCAGCAGGCCGACGACCTGCTTAAAGTCGGAATTGCGCGTGCTGCCTTTGACCAGCACGATATCGCCGCCGCGCAACGCGGGCGCTGCGGCATCCACCAGCGCCTCCGCGGTGAGGAAATGGCCTGCGCGAACCCCCTCCGGCAGGGCATCGTGCAGAGCTGCCATCTCCTCACCGTGCAGAAAGGCCTGCTGGCAACCCGTCGCCAGCAAGGGATCCGCCAGCGCGCGGTGGATCGCCCCGGCCTGCTCGCCGAGATTGACGATCCGCCCGAGCAGGGCAACGACCCGGCCACCGCCGTCGCGGGCACGCTGCGCCGCCACCTCAAAGGCGTTGAGCATCGACAGGTATTCAGCGTTGTAGCTGTCATCAATCAGGGTGACGATCCCGCCGGCCGGCAGCGGCAGGGCGGTGATACCCATATGCTGCCCGTCGCCGCGCCAGGCTTCGAGGCGGGTGATGCTCTGCGCCACGCTGACGCCCAGCAGATCGGCGGCTATCAGCGCCGCCACCGAGTTAAGCGCGGCACCCTTACCGGGGACTGCCAACCGGTAACTCAGAGTCTGATTGCGGAACGTGAGGGTAATCTGGCTTCCGCCCTCATCCGGCGTAAAGGTTGTAATACGCGCGTCAGCGGCGGAATCGAAACCGTAACTGATGATGCGGGCCCCATCCCGGGTAACCCCCGCTGCCACAATGTCATACCCGGCCATATCGCGGTTTAAAAGGGCGTAGCCGCCCGGAATCAAACCGTGGCTGATGCGCGATTTAAAGCGCGCCACGTCCTCGAGATTGGTGACGCTTTTCCCTACTTGGGTGATACCGATTTCGGTCACGATGACGATATGCGGCTTGATCCGCGGGCCAATCCCGCCGTTGCGCATCCACAGCGCCGAGATCGCTACTTCTATCACCACCGCCTGCGGATTGCCGGCTGCACGCGCCAGCGTGAGGGCTGCCCCCGTGCGCGTATTATTACTCTCGCGAGTTGCCACCACCGACATGCCGGGGGCGAGGATGCTGTTCAGCATCGCTTTCGTTGAGGTTTTTCCCACCGTTCCGGTGATGGCCACCAATTTACCGTCCAGCCGCCGCCGCGCCTCTTCTGCCAGCCACTGCAAAGCCTGATAGCTATTGCCGACCACCAGCTGGGGAAAGTCCGGGGGCAGATCCTCAATATGTCGCTGGACAATTGCCCCACAGTAGCGGGAGGCGTGACGCGAAAGTGACAAATGGGTGTCGGTCCAGTTCGCGTAAATACCGGTATTTCCGGATCCCTTCAGCCAGGTGTCGGTATCCATGGCAATAAACAGGCAGGGACGGGAATATTGCGCCTTGTCATGAGAAAGGGTGATGTCGTCCGCACGCCAGTCCCCATCCGGGCGATTATGCCACCGGCTGCCGGGCAGTTTTTCGAGATCGGCGGCCGTCCAGCCCGGTGCGTCAGCAGGGCAGTGGCGGGTTGATGTCTGGCTCATGGTCGTGTCCTTACGGTGTTGGGGAATGCCCGCGCTGCGGACAAAGCCGAATGGCGTTGATAGCGGCATTGCCCGTCAGATCGTGATACTCCGGCGGGGCGGCGGGACGTTCGAGCAGCATCACCCGGTGGCCATGCTGGCGCAGCGCAGCGGCAAAGCGCGCCTGCAGATCGAACGGCGTGTTGCGATCCTGCGGGTTGCCGATCACCAGGATCAGCCGCAGGGGATCGGCGGCGATCCCGCTAATATGGTCGAGGGGATCCCAGGGATGAGGCAGCCCGGTGCCGTCCAGCGCAGGGGCGGGGGGAGCATTGCGCTGCTGGCGCATGCGTTGCGCCCGTTCCAGCAGTCCCCAGGCGCCGGAAGTCAGTACCGCGCAGTCGATATCCCGGCGACCGGTGGCCAGCAGCGCCGAGGCCGCAGTGGCACCACCGCTGTGTCCGTTGAGGATAAAACGCTGAATGCCGTAGCGGGCTTTGATGGCGTCGAGGGCGGCCGCAATCGCCTGAAACTCTTCCGCCTGGCGACGACGGTAGTGGTTGCCGCTGGAGCCATAGGTGCCGGGACGGGCGATGATGATCGTCGGCAGACCGGTCTGGCGCAGCATGGCCCGGGCCTGACGGCGCTGGGCATCGGCGGTATTGCCGGGGATGGCGTCGGGCGAGCGTTTAATCTGTGAAACGCGGTCGCCTTTCAACACTACCAGCACCAGCGGGGCATCGCGCAGATTGCCCGCGCTGAAGTAGCGCATACAGGCCACGCCACTCGGGTACTGCACCCAGGCGGCGTCGTTGCTGGTTGGGCAGTGCTGTCGGCTGGCCGGTTGGTTCCACAGCAGTGGCGTTTCAGCGTGAGCGAAAACGCTTAGCAGCAGAACCCATAACGCACACCATCGACTCACAACACCGCTCCGGGGGAAACAATAGGCATACAGAATACACAACTTGTCACACATAATGGTATCATCGGTTAGGATTTTTCTGACAAGGTTCCTCTGGCGTTATCAGGAGTTAACATGCCGCTCAGCGACTTACTTGCGCAAACCCGCCCGGCGATGGAATTGCTGGATGTTGCGCCTAAACCGCCGATTTGCCCCGCCTGGGCACTCTTTTTTAGTGCTTCCGACAGCCAAAGCCGTGCGCATATTGTGCAGGGTTGCGGCGATACCTTTGATCAGGCCTGGCTGCAGGGTGCGCAGGCACTACAGCAGTGGCAACAGCAGAGCGGCACCGACGTCTGCTGGCTGCGGGTTGATCTCGTCGATAAGGTGGAGGCGCTGCGCTGGGACACGCTGGAAGCCCGATTAGCCAAAACCAAACGTAACTATTTTCGCTATGGCCTGAGCCTCGATCCGGCGTTTCGCTACGCCATGCTGGAGCAGGAGATTGCTGCCAACGCGCTGCTCTACCACGGCGACCACGGCGTCGCCACGCCGAATGCCAACAACCTGGCCCATTTCTCCCGTCGTCGCTTCGGCGCGGTGCTGAGCTGGCCCGAGCAGCCGGACCAGAGGCTTTGGCGCTTCACCACCCGGGCGCTGTTTTGCGACGGCGAACAGCTGCTGCCCATCGAGTCGACCGGGCGGAACAGCGGCTACCGTCAGCTCCCCGACTGGCAGGAGACGGCGCTGGAGCCGATGATCGCCTCGGCCACCGACTATCTGGCGCGTCAGATCACCGCTTCCGGGCGCTACCAGTACGGCTGGTTCCCCTGCTTCGATCGCGCCATTCCTACCTATAACGCCCTGCGCCACGCCAGTTCAACCTATGCCCTGCTCGAAGGCTGGGAAGTGACGCGAGAGCCTGAACAGTTCGCGGCCATCGAGCGGGCGCTAAACGACCTCTGCGTCAGCTTTATTCGCACCTTTACGCTGCCGGATGGCAGCGAAGCCGACTTCCTGGTGGATACCGGCGACGAAATTAAGCTCGGCGGCAACGCGGTATGTATCCTGGCGATGGCGAAATACAGCGAGCTGACCGGCGATAACCGCTACCTGGCGCAGATGGCGCGGCTGGCGAACGGAATCGGCTTTATGCAGGATCCGCAGACCGGCGGGTTTGTCCATGTGCTTAACGCAGGGGATCTGTCGCTCAAGGCGGCGCACCGCATTATCTATTACGACGGCGAAGCGGCCTTCGCGCTGATGCGCCTCTACGGGCTGACGAAGGCGCCGCGTTGGCTGGCGATGGTCGAGCGGGCAATGGACCACTTCATCGAACAGAAGCACTGGCAGGCCCACGATCACTGGCTCAGCTACTGCGTAAACGAGCTGACGCTATACCGGCCGCTGGAGCGCTACTACCAGTTTGGGCTGGATAACGTGCGCGACCATCTCGACTTTGTCCAGAACCGGGTCACTACTTATCCCACGCTGTTGGAGCTGATGATGGCGGCCTCTCGGATGATTGCCCGGCTGGAAGCCTCGCCGCATAAGCACCTGCTGGCGGGGTTCGATATGGACGTGTTCAACCAGGCGCTGGAGACCCGCGCTCGCTATCTGGCCAACGGCTTTTTCTGGCCGGAACTGGCGATGTTTTTCAAAAACCCGCCGCGTATCCTCGGTAGCTTTTTTATTCGTCACCACAGCTACCGGGTGCGGATCGACGATGTTGAGCACTACCTCTCTGGCTATGTCGCGTATCGCCAACGCTGGCGTGCCCAGTCAGGCGAGCAGTAAGTCTCGTCCATGCGACCTCCTCGTTCCCTTCTCCCGGTGCGTTGTCGACGCTGGCTGTCGCTCTGGCTGGTGGTATTGCTGGCTATCTCGCCCGGGCTCGGCGCTGGCTGGGATTTCAGCGCCATCAGCACCCGCACCGAACGGCTGTATGGCCCGGCCACCCCCGCCGCCCGACAGCGGATCGATGAGTGGGCGGCCTTGCTTAACAAGCCGTCGCAGGGCACGATCCAGGACAAGTTAAATGAGGTTAATCAGTTCTTTAACGCCAGAATGGCTTTTCGGGATGATATCGTCGTCTGGAAGCAGCAGGATTACTGGGCCACGCCGATTGAATTTTTGCGTAAAGGGGCAGGGGACTGCGAGGATTTTGCGCTGGCGAAATATTTCACCCTGCGCGAAATGGGCGTTCCCGCAAACCAGTTACGTATTACCTATGTAAAAGCACTCGAACTGAATCAGGCGCACATGGTGGTGACGTGGTATCCCACCCCCACGGCGATCCCGCTGGTTCTGGATAATCTGAAAACCGCCATCCTGCCGGCCACCCAGCGTACTGACCTGCTTCCGGTCTATGCGTTTAACGGCGAAGGGCTCTGGCTGCCGCAGTCCGGCGGCAACAAACGCGTGGGCGACAGCAAACGGCTCTCCCGCTGGCAGGATCTTCTCACCCGAATGCGTGCAGAAGGATTTGTAATTAATGAATAGGATAGGGCCATGTCTCTTTATAAACAGCTACTGATCGGCATCTGTTTATTTACGTTCGTCATTTTCTGCGGGAACTTTGTGGTGACCCTGGAAAGCTCGCGGGAGCAGTACCGCAACCAGCTCAGCGCCCACGCGCAGGATGCGGCGACGGCGCTGGGGCTGTCGCTGACCACCCATATCGACGACCCGACCATGACCGAGCTGATGGTGAACTCCATCTTCGACAGCGGCTATTTCTACCGTATTCGCGTGGTGGACATTAAGACCAATAAACCGCTTATCGAGCGCAGCGATGTGCCCCAGGATAGCCACGTCCCGCAGTGGTTCGTGCGGCTGGTACATCTCAGCCCCGGCGAAGGTGACGCCATTGTGATGCGCGGCTGGAGCCAGGTCGCCCGGGTCGAGGTGGTCAGCCATCCGATGTTCGCTCTGGGTCGCCTGTGGAACAGCGTCGTCGCCAGCTTTTTGTGGTTGACCGGCTGTAGCCTGCTGTTCCTGCTCGCCGCCACTCTGCTGTTACGTCGTACGCTGCGCCCGCTTAACTTTATTGTTGATCAGGCGATGGCCATCTGCCGCCGCGAGTTCCTCAACGTATCGGCGCTGCCGAAGACCCCGGAGCTGCGCCGGGTGGTTGAGGCTAACAACATGATGGTGACCCAGCTTAAGGCATTATTCAGCGAGCAGGCCCGGCGCACCGAATCCCTGCGACAGGAGGCCTACCACGACAGCCTCACCGGGCTGAGCAACCGCCGCGCGTTTGATATGCATCTGCAGTCGCGTCTGAGCGATGAAGAGAACGCCGCCGGGCACATCCTGCTGCTGCGGGTTCAGGATCTGATGGGCCTCAACCAGCGTCTGGGCGGTGCAAAATCCGATCGGTTGCTGGTGGCGGTGGCGGATATTCTCACCGGCCTGCAGCGCAACTATTTTCACAACGAAGGCTTTGTCGCCCGCGTGCGGGGCGGGGAGTTTGCAATTATCGCCCCGCTGATCCTGGGGCAGGATATTGATAACCTGACCACCGCGCTCAGCACCCAGTTGAAGGCGCTGTCGGAGACGGGCATGAGCGACGTTGCGCCGGTCGCCCACTTTGCGCTGGTGCCTTTTAACGTCGGCGATACCCCGCAGGCGGTGCTGGCCCAGGCGGATCAGGCGCTGGCGAGAGCGGAAACCGAGATGCGCTTTTTTGCCAGCTCCGATACCGTATCGACCTCCGAGCGCGAAGAAGATCATCACAGCTGGTACACTCGCCTGGATGCGGTGCTGACCAACGGCGCATTCGAACTGTTCTCGCAGCCGGTGTATGCGTGCAATAACGCGCATGTCGTGCTGCACCACAAGATCCTCGCCCGTATTAAAACCCAGAAGGGGGAGCTGGTGCCGGCGGGTCGCTTTATGCCGTGGATCCACCGTCTCGATCTCAGCCGTCGCATGGATATCGTGATGCTTCAGCAGACCCTGCACGAGCTGGCAAAATCGCCGCGCCCGCTGGCGTTGAGTATCAGTGGTGCCAGCGTTGCCGACGACCAGAGCCTGAACGCCCTGCTACAGCCGCTGAAAGGCGCGCCGCAGCTGGCGGGCTTGCTGACCCTTGAACTGGATGAGAACGAGCTTCCTGATGTTGAACGCGTGAACGTCCTGGTCAGTCGCCTGAAGGCGCTGGGTTGTCGTCTGGGGATCCAGCATTTTGGTGGCCGTTTCCACCTTATTGGTAATTTACCGCAGTGGGGTTTGGCCTGGATTAAAGTTGATGGCAGTTATATTCGGGATATAGACAGCGAAGACGATAAAAAACTGTTTATTGAAGCCATTTACTGGGCGACCCGCCAGATTAATTTGCCGCTTATTGCCGAACGTGTGGAAACAGCGGGCGAACTGGCGATTCTGGAAAATATTGGTCTGTATGGCGCGATGGGGCGCTATTTCGCTGACGCCAGCACGCTGCGCGGAAATTAACCACACAAATTTAGTGGAGACTGAAAATGTATTATCTTGAACGCGATACGGAAAGACGAATTATTCGGGTGGAGCTGACGCCCTTTTCCACCATGACGGAACAGCATGATCTGTGCACGCCCGAGATTGACGAGTGGATGCGTCACCGGGACGCTCGCGAAGCCACCCTCTATCAGCTGCGGCAGAGCGACCTTGAGATGGTGCGCGTGCTGGAAGACCTGATCGAAGTGCTGATGAGCAAAGGCGTCATCACCATTACCGACCTGCCACCGGCCGCGCAGGCTAAACTCACCAGCCGCGCGCAGGCGCGCCGCTCGCTGAGTGGTCTGGAAGGGTTAATTGCGGATGATGACGAGGGGCTTATTTAATCCCTTTTATAACCTGATGGGATTAATCAGCAACTCCCTGGGGGTTATTGGCCTGCTCCCTGGTTTGGTAGGACAGACCTGTTTAGATTCCTGTTTATTCATGTCATCAATTAATATAAGCCCCTGACTCGGGCCTGAATCAATAAAATCGTTGTTGAAAGGCGTATCCTTGTCAGTATTGCACAGCAAATTACTAATAAAGATTTAATTCTCTTTTAGCATTCTAAGCCTGAGCAATGGAAGAATTGGGCGAGAAAGGAGTGAGGGAAACAATATATGAGCGGCGTATCTGGGATCGTCAAAGCAGTAATAGGGCAGGTATTTGCAGTCAGTCCTGATGGCAGCACGCGGTTGCTGACCGAAGGGGACCGGATCCTCAACGGAGAACAAGTCCAGACGGGCGCGACGGGTGCGATTACCATATCACTACCGGACGGCAAACAGCTCGATCTGGGCCGTGACAGCCATTGGGACAACGCAGGGCACGTGACCACTGACGCCACGGCGGCCGAGCAGCAGGACGTTGCGGCTATTCAGCAGGCCATTGCCGACGGGCAGGACCCGACGCAAACCCTGGAGGCGACGGCCGCAGGTCCTCAGTCCGGTGGAACTGGCGGTGAGCCAGGCGGCAGCGGCGGAGGGTCACATACCCACGTCGTGCTCGATTTAACCGCTGAGATTGTTGATCCTGATGCGGGTTACCCGACGATCGGCCTTGATTTCCCCGACGATGAGCGCCCGGAAGAATTAACGCTGCTTGATATTGACGATTCTGATGCGGATGCGGACTCCGATGCTGATGCTGATGCTGATGCTGATGCTGATGCTGATGCGGACGCTGATGCCGACGCCGATGCCGATGCAGATTCTGACGCTGACGCCGATGCGGATGCGGACACAGATGCCGATTCCGACGCGGACGCCGATGCAGACGCCGATGCTGATGCTGATGCTGATGCGGACGCCGATGCAGATTCTGACGCAGATGCCGACGCCGACGCGGATGCAGACGCCGATGCAGATTCTGATGCAGACGCCGATGCGGACGCTGATGCCGACTCGGATGCAGATGCTGATGCCGACTCCGATGCGGATGCCGACTCCGATGCCGATGCGGATGCCGATGCGGATTCCGATTCCGATTCCGATGCTGACGCCGATGCGGATGCAGACGCTGATGCAGATGCGGACGCCGATGCTGATGCCGATGCCGATGCTGATGCTGATGCCGATGCCGATGCCGATGCCGATGCGGACGCCGATGCAGATTCTGATGCAGATGCGGACGCCGATTCCGACGCTGATGCCGATGCAGATGCCGATGCGGATGCGGACTCCGATTCTGACGCTGACGCCGATGCGGATGCAGACGCCGATGCAGATGCGGACGCCGATGCTGATGCCGATGCCGATGCCGATGCCGATGCCGATGCCGATGCTGATGCCGATGCAGATGCAGATGCCGATGCTGATGCCGATGCCGATGCCGATGCCGATGCCGATGCCGATGCCGATGCCGATGCTGATGCCGATGCAGATGCAGATGCCGATGCCGATGCCGATGCCGATGCAGATTCCGACGCAGACGCCGACGCCGATGCTGATGCCGATGCTGATGCCGATGCCGATGCCGATGCCGATGCCGATGCGGATGCGGATGCGGATTCCGATTCTGACGCCGACTCCGACTCCGATGCAGATGCAGATGCAGATGCAGATGCCGATTCCGACGCTGATGCGGACGCCGACGCCGATGCTGATGCTGATGCCGATTCTGATGCCGACGCGGATGCCGATGCCGACGCAGATGCCGACGCTGATGCTGATGCGGACGCCGATTCCGACGCTGATGCCGATTCTGATGCCGACGCCGACGCCGATGCGGATGCAGATGCCGATTCTGACGCCGATGCGGATGCGGATGCGGATTCTGATGCCGATGCGGACGCCGATTCTGATGCCGACGCGGATGCCGATGCCGACGCAGATGCTGATGCGGACGCCGATTCCGACGCTGATGCCGATTCTGATGCAGACGCCGATGCAGATGCCGATGCGGATGCGGATGCGGATTCTGACGCCGACGCTGATGCCGATGCGGATGCCGATTCTGACGCCGATGCGGATGCGGATTCTGATGCCGATGCGGACGCCGATGCCGATGCGGATGCGGATGCGGACGCCGATTCCGATGCAGATTCCGATGCTGATGCAGATTCTGACGCCGACGCCGACGCGGATGCTGATTCAGATGCAGATGCCGATGCTGATGCAGATTCTGACGCCGACGCCGACGCGGATGCTGATTCAGATGCAGATGCCGATGCCGATGCCGATGCAGATGCAGATGCAGATGCGGATTCGGATTCGGATGCCGATGCCGATGCGGACGCCGATGCCGACGCCGATGCGGACGCCGACTCCGACTCCGACTCCGATTCTGACGCTGACGCTGACGCCGATTCTGACGCTGACGCCGATGCTGATGCGGACGCTGATGCCGATGCCGATGCCGATGCGGATGCAGATGCCGATGCCGATTCTGACGCTGACGCCGATGCCGATTCTGATGCCGACGCCGACGCCGATGCGGACGCTGATTCCGACTCCGACTCCGATTCTGACGCTGACGCCGACGCTGACGCTGATGCCGATGCCGATGCCGATGCTGATGCCGATGCCGATGCTGACGCCGATTCCGACGCGGATGCCGATGCGGACGCTGATTCCGACGCTGATGCGGATGCGGATGCCGACGCAGATGCCGATGCTGATTCAGATGCCGATGCTGATTCAGATGCCGATGCCGATGCCGATGCGGACGCCGATGCGGATGCTGATTCAGATGCCGATTCTGATGCGGATGCCGATTCTGATGCGGATGCGGATGCGGATTCCGACGCCGATGCGGACGCCGATGCCGATGCCGATGCTGACGCTGATGCGGATGCAGACGCCGACGCCGATGCTGATGCCGATGCCGATGCAGATGCAGATGCAGATGCAGATGCGGATGCGGATGCGGATGCGGATGCGGATGCTGACGCCGATTCCGACGCGGATGCAGACGCCGATGCGGATTCGGATGCCGATGCAGATGCCGATGCTGACGCCGATGCGGATGCGGATGCAGACGCCGATGCGGATGCCGACGCCGACGCCGATGCTGACGCTGATGCCGATGCCGATGCCGACGCCGACGCCGACGCCGACGCCGATTCCGACGCGGATGCGGATGCGGATGCGGATGCGGATGCGGATGCGGACGCCGATTCCGACGCCGATGCGGACGCCGATGCGGATGCTGACGCCGATTCCGACGCCGATGCAGATGCCGATTCTGATGCCGACGCAGATGCCGATGCGGATGCCGATGCTGACGCTGATGCCGATGCGGATTCGGATTCGGATGCAGATGCAGATGCAGATGCAGATGCGGATGCGGATGCGGATGCGGATTCTGATGCAGACGCCGATGCAGATGCCGATGCAGATGCGGATGCGGATGCGGATGCGGATGCGGATTCTGACGCCGACGCTGATGCCGATGCAGACGCCGATGCGGACGCCGATGCCGATGCCGATGCGGATGCGGATGCGGATGCGGACGCAGATGCCGATTCCGACGCCGATTCCGACGCGGACGCCGATGCAGATGCCGATGCCGATGCGGACGCCGACTCCGACTCCGATTCTGACGCTGACGCCGATGCTGATGCGGACGCTGATGCCGATGCCGATGCCGATTCTGACGCTGACGCCGATGCAGATTCTGATGCGGACGCAGACGCCGATGCGGATTCAGATGCGGATGCTGATGCGGACGCCGATTCCGATTCTGACGCCGATGCTGATGCTGATGCTGATGCTGATGCTGATGCTGACGCCGATGCGGATTCTGACGCTGACGCCGATGCGGATGCGGACGCCGATTCCGATGCAGATTCCGATTCTGACGCCGATGCTGATGCTGATGCTGACGCCGATGCGGATTCTGACGCCGATGCGGATTCTGACGCTGATGCCGATGCCGATGCGGATGCCGATGCGGATGCCGACGCCGACGCCGACGCCGATGCGGACGCCGATGCGGACGCAGATGCAGATGCAGATGCAGATGCCGATGCGGATGCCGATTCCGATGCGGATGCGGATGCCGACTCTGATGCGGACGCCGACGCGGATGCTGACGCCGATGCAGATGCCGATGCGGACGCGGATGCAGATGCAGATTCCGATGCTGATGCAGATTCTGACGCCGACGCCGACGCCGACGCGGATGCTGATTCAGATGCCGATGCCGATGCGGACTCCGATTCCGACGCTGATTCCGATGCGGATTCAGATTCTGACGCCGATGCGGATGCTGATTCAGATGCCGATTCTGATGCGGATGCGGATGCGGATTCCGATGCGGACGCCGATGCCGATGCCGATGCCGATGCCGATGCCGATGCAGATGCCGATGCTGACGCCGATGCTGATGCTGATGCCGATGCCGATGCCGATTCTGATGCAGATGCAGATGCCGATGCGGATGCGGATGCGGACTCCGATTCTGATGCTGACGCGGATGCCGACGCCGACGCCGACGCGGATGCCGATGCGGATGCCGACGCCGATGCTGACGCTGATGCCGATGCCGATGCCGACGCCGACGCCGACGCCGATTCCGACGCGGATGCGGATGCGGACGCCGATGCGGATTCTGATGCGGATGCCGATTCTGATGCCGACGCCGACGCCGACGCGGATGCGGACGCCGATTCTGATGCTGACGCGGACGCCGATGCCGATGCGGATGCGGATGCAGATGCAGATGCAGATGCAGATGCGGATGCCGATGCGGATGCCGATGCCGATGCTGATGCGGACTCCGATTCTGACGCCGACGCGGATGCGGATGCGGACTCCGATTCTGATGCTGACGCGGATGCCGACGCCGACGCCGACGCGGATGCCGATGCGGATGCTGACGCTGATGCCGATTCCGATGCGGATTCAGATTCTGATGCCGATGCCGATGCCGACGCGGATTCTGACGCCGATGCTGATGCGGACTCCGATTCTGACGCGGATGCGGATGCGGACTCCGATTCTGATGCTGACGCCGACGCCGACGCGGATGCTGATTCAGATGCCGATTCTGATGCGGATGCGGATGCGGATTCCGACGCCGATGCGGACGCCGATGCCGATGCCGATGCGGATGCGGATGCGGATGCGGATGCTGACGCCGATGCGGATGCAGACGCGGATGCAGATGCCGATGCCGATGCCGATGCCGATTCTGACGCCGACGCCGATTCCGACGTCAAACTGACCGTTACCGTTACCCCTGGCGATAAGACGACCGAGACGTCAGACGACAAAATCATCCACATCAACGGCGGCAGCGGCGATCCTAACGGTTACGATATCCAGAACGGCGTGATCGTGGCGATCGGCAGTAACGTGCACGTCTGGTTAACCCCGGATAGCCCGGACGGCAAGATTCAGGGCGACTTCGTGCCTAAGGCCGCCAGCCCGGATCAGATTCACTACTACGACAGCCAGGGCAACGCCAATGGTAGCTCTGCGTATCATACCGATATCTTCGTGGTGGGCGATCATACCGGTGGTTATTACCAGCAGGGCGACTGGTCGAGCGATCGCTATGACTTCAGGCCGCTGAACGGCATTACCGGCAACCAGGGCGTGCCGGAAGGCGAGGCGGGCAAGGACTATATCTTTGTTCAGGGTAACGCTGACGATTACACCGTAACGGGTGTCGATCACCAGAATCACCAGAACAATGAAATTGATAATATTCATATCACCGATAAAGACGGACATTCGCCATTCCAGAACGCCAATGGAATGGAGGGCGTTGTTTTTGGTGACGGGCCTTCCTCCAGCCTCGGCGGCAATACTACCGTCAGCACAACGGCCACCCTGAACCTCGACGTTAACCTCGAAAGCTCAGACAGCAGCGACCACCTGAACAGCATCACGCTGGGGGGCATTCCTGAAGGCGCGACCTTTACGGGCAACCACACCAGCGTCACTTACGATGCGGAAAATAAGGTCTACATACTGACCTTTGATAACGATACCTCGCACTTTACCGGCCAGGTCAGCGTTGAGCTTCCGGACGGTAAGAGCGATTTCGGTGATATCACGCTGGAAGTGGACTCTACCGCCTCCGATCAGCACGAAACCGACTTCACCGTCGACGGTAAAGAGGGCGGAACCTTCGTCAGTGAAAGCCACGGTGGGGAAGAGCATACCGATGACGCAGTCGACGACGATCACCCTCTGATGGCCAGCCACAGCGTTGAGGAGCACCATGCCGATCATGACGCTGATGAGAGCGATAAGCAGACGCATGCCAGCAGCCTGGATGCTGACGATCGCGCCGCCTCGTTAATTGACGACGACAATCTGCTGCTCAATACCACCGCAGAGCATGGCGAGCCGACGGCATCGGCCGATCATGCCAGTGATGCGCTGCTGGGCGATACGCAGAGCGAGACCCTCGCCACCCTGCAGAGCGCCAGCCCGGGTCAGGACGAGCAACTGAACTTCAACGATCTCATCCATGACGACGAGCATCACGATCTCAGCAACCTGATCCAGGCCGGGCCGCAGAGCGACGCGGCGGATACTCCGCCGGAGGTCGAACATGTTCCTGCCGAAGGCGGCGAGATAGCCGGAACAGACGGTTACGATGCTGGTAACGAAGAGATGCTGGATAACCTGATCGCGAAACCGGAAGATCACGCCTGATCGGGTGCCGCGCAGCGTGCTGTTGGGCTCTGCGCGGCAACAAAAATGACATGAACTCAGGTCGGACGAGGGATCCCGTCCGATCGTAAACGCGCAGGATGCATTTTTTCCCTCGGTCTTATGGGATTTTCTCTGGTGAATATTGACCAAAAATCAAGGGATATGAAGGAAAGGCAAGAAGATGAAACACTATAGTCAGATCGTGATGGGTGCAGCGCTGGTGTTGAGCGCCACCCACAGCCATGCCACTACCCTGGAGCAGGCCGTAAAAGACAGCCTGCTGTGGCACCCGGAAGTTAACGCCTCGGTAAACAGCCGCTATTCCGCCGATCAGGATCTCCGCGCCGCCAAAGGGGGTTATCTGCCGACGCTGGATCTCACCGCCGGTACCGGCTGGGAGCAAACCGATAACGCCAGCACCCGTGCGGCAGGCGATCATTTGCGTGATTTGCACCGCAGCGAGTCCGCCATCAACCTGCGACAGAACGTTTTCAATGGTTTTGCGACCACCAGCGAAGTGGGCCGCCAGAAAGCGACGGTTAACTCCCGTGCCTGGACGGTGCTGAATACCAGTGAATCCACCGCCTTACAGGCGATCCAGAGCTATCTTGACGTGCTGATGCGCCAGAAGATGGTGGCGCTGGCGGAAGATAACCTCAAGAATCACGAGCGGGTGTTCGATCAGATCCGCCTGCGTACCGAGCAGGGCGTGGGCCGTCAGGCAGACTTTGAGCAGGCACAAGCCCGTCTGGCGCAGGCGCGCAACAATCTGCTGACCGAGCAAACCAACCTCGAAGACTCCCGCGCCAACTACCAGAGCGTTACCGGCAAAGAGCCGGATACCCTGGTGATGCCCGCTAAAATCGCGGTTCCCGCCTCGCTGGACGCCGCGCGTTCCGTGATGCTGGAAAACAACCCGCTGCTGAAGCAGGCCGATGCCGATGTGGAAGCCACCCGCCAGCAGTACGAGGCGGCAAAATCGCGCTTCTACCCGGATGTGAACGTTGAAGTCGGTCGTACCATGGATAACAACATCGATGGCACCCGCGGGCACAACCAGGAGTGGCAGGCGATGCTGCGCATGCGCTACAACCTCTATAACGGCGGCAGCGACCAGGCCACGCTCACCTCTTACGCCTACAAAATGAAAGAGGCGGAGGATGTGAAAAATAACGCCCAGCGTCAGCTGAACGAAGAGCTGCGTCTCGCCTGGAACGCCCTGAGAAACGCCGGGCAGCAGGTGCCGATCGCCAAAGAGTATGCCGATCGCAGCGTACAGGTGCGTAGCGCCTACCAGGAGCAGTTCAGCCTCGGCGACCGTACCCTGCTCGATATGCTGGACAGTGAAAACGAAGTGTTCAGCGCCCAGCGCCGCTACGTTGAGCTGCAGTTCGTCGACATGTTCACCACCTACCGCATCAGCGCCCGTACCGGCGAGTTGCTCAAAAGCCTGAACATTCAGGCACCGTCGGCAGCGCAGCCGCTCGATCAGGCGCAGCGTTCACAGACGGAGCTGCCTGAACTAAAATAATCCGCCCTTAAAGGCTGACGGGGTTATTGCTGGCGGAACGACCGGCAATACCCCCTCTTTTTGATCCCTGCAATCGCCGTCTGCAGAATACTGAGGCAAAGAATGACGCCTGATAATGATTTCCCCGATCGCATCGAGATGACCCCGCAGGCGCAGGGCAGATCGGATCCGCGGCAAAGCCATGACGATCCGCTGCTGGATGCGCTGATGATCGTCTGTAAATTGCATAACATCGCCACCAGCCGCAACGTCCTGACCACCGGTCTGCCGCTGGAGGCCCACACCCTGACGATAGAGAGCTTTCCCCGCGCCGCCGGACGGGCAGGGCTCAAGGCGCGGGTGGTGCAGCGGCCGCTGGAAAACATCACTGCGATGTCACTGCCCGCCATTCTGCTGCTGAAAAACAATCAGACCGCGGTGTTGATTGGCTGGGATGAGCAGCAGCGCGCGCGCCTGCTGCCGAGTGAAACGGAAGGCGGTGAGATTACCGTGTCGCCGGAGACGCTGGCGGAGAACTACAGCGGCCGGGTGATCTTTATCTCCCCGGAACATGAGTTTGACGCCCAGCCGACGGCCACGCTGCCGCGCACCAAAGCCTGGTTCCAGGACACGCTCAGGCTGTCGAAATTCCTCTACGTGGATGCGGTGGTTGCCAGCTTCCTCGTCAACCTGGTGGCGCTCGCCGCCCCGCTGTTTGTGATGAACGTCTATGACCGGGTGGTGCCCAACCAAGCCACCGCCACCCTGTGGGTGCTGGCCATCGGCATCAGCATCGCGTTTGTGTTCGACTTTGTGCTGAAGATCCTGCGGGGCATTTGCCTCGACCTGGCGGGTAAAAAAACCGATCTGGTGGTCTCCTCGGCGCTGTTCGAGCGGCTGCTGGGGATGAAGATGAAGCTCCGTCCGCAGCGGGTAGGGAGCTTCGCGCAGAACTTCCAGGAGTTCCAGTCGATCCGCGACTTCCTGTCGTCCCTGACCCTGACTGCCTTTATCGACCTGCCGTTTACCCTGCTGATCCTGCTGGTGATTGGCATCATCGGTGGCCCGCTGGTGTTTATCCCGCTGCTCTGCTACCCGCTGGCGCTGCTGGTGAACTGGCTGATCCAGCGCCCGCTGATGTCGCGGGTCAAGAAAACCTATCAGCTCTCCAACGAACGTCAGGCGATGCTGGTGGAGACGCTTACCGGCCTGGATGCCATTAAGATCAACAACGCTCAGAGCGAGCGCCAGTATCAGTGGGAACACCTCACCGGCCAGCTCAGCAAGCTGGAGCTGCGGGTGAAGTCGCTCTCCTACGTGGCGGTGAACTTTACCGCCTGGCTGCAGCAGTTCAGCGGCGTGGCCATTATCGTGGCCGGGGTCTACATCATTATTGGCGGCAACCTGAGCATGGGCGGGCTGATTGCCTGCTACCTGCTGCACCGTCGCGCCATGATGCCCATCGGCCAGCTGTGCAGCCTGATCACCCGCTACCAGCGCGCGCGGATGACCAAAGGCACCATCGACCGGATGATGGGCCTCGAGCAGGAGGTGCAGGATGATGAGGTGCCGCTTAAGCGCGAAACCCTCTCCGGCGCGATTGAACTGCGCGACGTCACCTTCGTCTACCCGGGCAACCAGTACGCCTCGCTCAGCAACGTCTCGCTGACCATTCAACCCGGCGAAAAAGTGGGGATCATCGGCCGCAGCGGGTCGGGCAAAAGCTCGCTGGCGAAACTGCTGGTCGGCTTTTATCAGCCGGACAGCGGCAACGTGCTGATCGACGGTATTGATGCCCGCCAGATCGATGTCCACGACCTGCGCCATAACATCGGCTATGCCCCGCAGGATATCCACCTGTTCAGCGGTACGCTGCGGGAGAATCTGGTCTACGGCGCGAGCTACGTTGACGACGAGACCATGCTGCGGGTTGCGACCCTGACCGGGGTACACGAGTTTGCCCGTCGCCATCCGTCCGGGTACAACATGCAGGTGGGCGAGCGGGGGATGAGTCTCTCCGGCGGCCAGCGGCAGGCGGTCGCGCTGGCGCGGGCGCTGCTGCTCGATCCCCCGGTGCTGCTGATGGATGAACCCACCAGCTCCATGGATAACACCAGCGAAGATCTGATTAAAAAGGCGCTGATACCGGTCATCAGCAACAAAACGCTGCTGATGGTGACGCATCGTGCGTCGCTGCTGACTTTGGTGGACCGTCTGATCATCGTCGACAACGGCAAAATCATTGCCGACGGCCCGAAAGAGAGCGTCATGAGTGCGCTGAAGAAGGGACAAATTCATGCGAATCGTTGAGTCGCTTAGCCGCCTGATGAGCTGGCTGTCAGGAGATAAACAGCCCGCGCCGTTCACCACCAATGAGGTGAACAAAGCCTTGCTGGATGATGCTCCGCGGGTCGTCCGCGTGACGCTGTGGGCCATCTTCGCCTTCTTTATCGCCATGATCCTCTGGGCGTCGCTGGCGAGTATTGATGAGGTCACGCGCGGGGAAGGGCGGGCCATTCCCTCCTCGCGTCTGCAAAAGGTGCAGAACCTTGAAGGCGGGATCGTGGCCGAGGTCTTTGTGCATGAAGGCGAAGTGGTAAAAGCCGGGGCGCCGCTGCTGCGTCTGGATGATACTCAGTTTCGCTCCAACGCCGGAGAGTCCGATGCGGATCGGCTGGCATTGCAGGCGCGGATCCAGCGTCTGACCGCCCAGCTTGACGATGCGACAACCCTGACCCTGGCACCGGAGATTGTGCAGAAGGCGCCGGACATCGCCAATGGCGAGTTGGAGCTGTTCGCCAGCGTTAACAAACGTATCCAGAGCGAGCTGGACGGCCTCAACGAACAGCTGGTGCAGAAGAAGCAGGAGCTGCTCGACTTCCAGGGCAAGGTCAGCCAGTACCGCCGTAGTCTGGGGCTACAGCAGCAGGAGGTCAGCATGTCTGAACCGCTGGTGGCCAAAGGGGCAATCTCCAAAGTAGAGGTGCTGCGCCTGCGTCGTGGGGTGGTCGAAACCCAGGGGCAGCTGGACTCGGTGCTGCTCGCCATTCCCCGGGCCGAAGCGGCCATCAAGGAGATTGAGAGCAAAATCAGCGAAACGCGGGGCCGTTACCGCAGCGAGGCGCTGGGGCAGCTCAACGAGGCGCGAACCGATCTCAGCAAAATTGAGGCCTCGGGCAAGGCGATATCCGACCGGGTGAACCGCACCCTGGTAACCTCGCCGGTGCGCGGCATCGTACAGCAGCTGCTGGTCAACACCATCGGCGGCGTGATCCAGCCGGGTAACGACCTGGTGGAGATTGTTCCGCTGGACGATACGCTGCTGGTGGAAGCGAAGATTCGTCCGCAGGACATCGCGTTTTTGCGTCCGGGCCAGGAAGCGACGGTGAAGTTTACCGCCTACGACTACACCATTTATGGTGGGCTGAAGGGCACGCTGGAGCAGATCAGCCCCGACACGGTGACCGACAAAGACGGGAAGAGTTTTTACATTATTCGTCTGCGTACCGACAAAAACCACCTCGGCACGGATGAGAAACCGCTGTTGATTATTCCGGGGATGGTGGCCTCGGTAGATATCATTACCGGTAAGAAAACGGTGATGGCCTATCTGCTGAAACCGATCCTGCGCGCCAGAGCGGAGGCGTTCCGCGAGCGTTAAGAAGGGACACAGACCCCCTCCCGGGGAGGGGGTCTGTAGGCATTACCACATCAGATCGTCAGGTACCACGAAGTCGGCGTACGGATCGTCTTCGTCCTTCGCTTCCTGAGTCAGCTCGCTGCTTAACACGATATAGCTCGCATCACGCTGGGAAATTTTCTCGGCAACGATGGCGGGGATGATCGCATATTCGCTCTCACGACCCGCGTCGGCAACCAGACGCGCAATGGCGAGACGGCCATTGATCAGCTGCGCCTGGGTGGTCTTATCGACATAGATTTTTTTGATCAGGTTGTTGTCGGTGAAGTTAAAGCCGATATCGCCTTTTGCCACCACAACCCGGTTCATCTCAATTAACTGCTTGATCTGCGCCTTGTACTCTTTTGCCAGCGCCGCCTGCTTCTGCTGCTCGCTCAGCTCTTTGTCGCGTTCAAGTTGCGCCTGCTTGTTCACTTCCACCGCTTCGCGCGCCTCACGCGCCTGAACGCGGGATTTTTTGGCGGTGCGCTGCACTTTAGCCACTTTTTTGCTGGTGACTAAGCCAGCTTTAAGCATCTGCTCTTGTAGTGTGAGTTTGGTCATGTTCGTTTCTGAAATCCGTCAAATGATTGGCAGATTATACCCTGGAGCGCTGGTGGCGTGCCAGGCGATGGGCGCCCAGGGCAGAGTATTCAGGACAGCTGTAATTCCGTGGCGTCTGTCACCTGCGCAAAACCGGCCTCGAGCAGCGCCAGAGTGACATCATGAATGACCTTCGCGCTGAGCTGAGATTGTGCCAGCTCAAAGCTGAGCACCGCATCTTTTAGCACCGTCATCTTTAACCCAAGATCGGCACCCATTCTGACGGTGGAGTTAACGCAAAAACCGGCCACGGCACCGATAACCACCACCTCTGAAATATTGGCGTCCCGGAGATGCGCCAGTAATCCCGTTGAGCTGAACGCGGAGGAGGTGTGTTTGATAAACACCGGTTCGTCAGGGCGCTCTTCAAATGATGGAAGGGGCTGGCTTGCTGGCGAGCTGTGATGGAGAGGCGACCCCTGCTCAGGCGTCTGATGGCGCACGTGGATGACCGGGCGGCCGGACGTTCTGAATTTTTCAATTACAGAGGTCATGTTTTCAATGGCGGTTTGCGGGAAGTAATCCACGCCCTGTTGAATTCTTTCTGCTACAAAGTTCTGCATATCGATGATAAGTAGTGCTTTTGACATATTACCTTCCTTAAACCGCGCCGATGACAGGGTTAATCCTCGTTTACAGGCCTCATCGTAACCCTGATGCGATTTAACATATCCGGAATTCAATGAGATGCGCCCCTACTAAATTTGGTTAAGGCTCAAATAAATCATTAACTAATCCAGAGCACGACCGATAACAACTCCAGAGAAACCTGAACGGGTACATGGGAATGTTAAGCCTCAATACCAATTTAACTGCGTTAACGATCCAGAGGAAATCCGCAAAAAATACGTCTGCCCTCGAGCAGGCTATCCGCAATCTCTCTTCCGGCATGCGTATCAACAGTGCTAAGGATAATGCGGCGGGTCAGGCGGTGGCTAACCGCATGACCAGCGAGCAGAATGCGCTGCAACAGACGCAGCGTAACGCCGGGGATGGTTTGTCACTCGTGCAGACGGCCGAAGGCGCGATGAGTGAAATTAACAACAGACTGCAGCGCATCCGCGAGCTCACCGTAAAAGGGCTAAGTGAAACCAACAACCTGGCGGATGCGGATGCTATTCAGGCCGAAATTAATTTAAACCTGAAAGAGATCGATCGGCTGAATACGTCCGTCGACTTTAACGGTATTAACCTGTTGGACGGCAGCGCAGGGACGGTTGGTTTTCAGGTGGGTACCCGTGATAATGAAAAAATTTTCCTCGATCTGTCGAAAAACTTCAGCGTGGAGAATATCGGGCTGAAAGATTTGGTTATTCGTGGGATCAGCGGTTCGGTATCCGATATCAACCAGGTCATCGGCACTGCCAATAATATCGACCTTACCAGCGGCAATGTGAGCGTAACCTATTTTCCAACAGGCACATTTAATTCGCCACAGCTGGTGCGAAACGGCACGAACGGCCAGACGTATATTCAGGATACGGGAAGCGACGGCAAGCCTGTCTATTATCGGGCCAACACCACGGCCAACTGGGATACCGCCAGCGGAACCGGCAGTGTGAGTATCAACGCAACCACGGGAACGCCGCTCTATAGCGATGTGACTCAATACGTTGGCCGGGCGATTACGTCCGTGAATTATTTCGATACGAGCGGTGGAGCATTAAGCAACAGCCCGCAGCCGACGCTGAGAGAGTACAACGGCCAGTATTATATTGAGCAGGGTGACTTCTATTACCCTGCCACACTTACCTACGGTACGACGGGGGCCATCACCGCGCAAATGACCAGCGCACTGGACACGCCTTTCTCCGTTGATCCTGCTGTCGTAACCTCCACACCGACTATTGCTACCACCGATGCAGCGCTGTCATTTAACGATGCCAGTAATAATCCCGTCTTCGGCTCTAACGCCAGACTGCTGAAATCGGGCAGCCAGTACATTATGGAAGTGGATAACGGCAACGGTAACTTTAGCTATTACACCGCCTCGGTGTCTGCGACCACTGACGGCACCGCCAGCTCGCTTGTTGTCACAGCGAATAACGCCACCAGTCTGAATAATTTCTCTGACGTTACCCAGGTTAATGGAACGTCAACCGTCACGATGGATCCCGCGAAGGTCAATGTGCGTTATACCGATGCTGAGGGCAATGTATCGAATGATGTGCTGCGTAAGGATTCAGACGGCAATTATTACATGGATGTGGTGAACGGCACGGACTCAAAAAGAGTCACCCTGGTATTGCCCGAAAATAATACCGGCCAGATCATGCTTAAAACACAGAATGGCGTGGGCGATCTGTTGCTCTATTTTAACGCTTCTATTGGTTCATCTACGGATGCGGCAACCAATTATACAACCCTGAATATTGCTGAAGTGGGTAATGAAATACGGCTGAAAAAGCCGGATAATCCTCTGGCGGCAATCGACGATGCCATCAAACAGGTTGATGCAAGGCGCAGTACGCTGGGCGCCGTGGCCAACCGTCTGGAGTCTACACAAAATCAACAGGCGAACATGTCAATCGCCGTCAATGCTTCCCGCTCACGTATTGAAGATGCGGACTACGCCTTTGAAATGTCAAATCTGGTGCGGGCGCAGATATTCCAGGAGTCACTGGGAGCGATGTTGTCGAAAGCGAATCAGATGCCGCAGGTTGTGTTGTCATTACTGAATGGTGCGACCAAATAAGATCGTCCACGTTGAAAGGGAGCTCCGGTATTCCAGAGCTCCATCGTCTTAGCGAATAACGTTCCCGTGCTGTACGCAGCGGCCATCGTTGCAGTTAACCGCATCGACTCTGGCGGCGCGGTGGTTTCTTGCCTGAGCGGTAACCGTTGCTGCTGCCACCGGGTGGTCGGAGTTTGCTACCACCGCAGCGCGCTCAACCGGGTGAAAGATAACGCCGGCAAACGCAGAGCATGGGGCGAGTAATGCCATAACGATCAGGATTCTTTTCATTCCATTTCTCCGTTCTATTTCTAAGGTGTGAATTCGTTTTAACGGCGCGAGAGTACAGCACAGCGACAGGTGACGTTGTGTGTATGGGTGCTATTGGCTGGAGATAAAGCAGAAACGGAAGGAGGGCAAATGTCCCCTGCAGGAATCGAACCTGCAACTAGCCCTTAGGAGGGGCTCGTTATATCCATTTAACTAAGGGGACGAAGCGGCACGAGTATAACGCCATTTATACAAGGCGTTAAGCTCGCCACCGCCTGACTGCTTAAAGTGTCGCCATTCAGGCCTAATTTTTATCTGCTTCCGCTTCCTCCTGCCGGGCCTGCTCTTTGGCTTTCATATCGGCTTTACGCTTATTCGACATATCGTTACGGATTTGCGCATGGCTCAGCAGGGCAAAAATAAAGGTGCCGCCGCAGATGTTGCCTGCCAGAGTAGGGATGGCGAAGGGCCAGAAAAACTCGCTCCAGTGGATGGTGCCGTTAAACACCAGATATAAAACCTCCACCGTGCCCACCACGATATGGGTGGTATCGGCGAGGGCGATAAGCCAGGTCATCAGAATGATAACCACGATTTTTGCCGAGCCGGCAGCCGGGAACATCCACACCATGGTGGCGACGATCCAGCCGGAGATAATGGCGTTGGAGAACATTTCGATGGGGCTATTTTCCATTACCCCCATGCCGATTTTCAAAAACGCGTCGCGGGTGGGCTCGTCAAAGATCGGCATATATTCAAAGGCCCATGCCGCGACGCCGGTGCCGATAATATTACCGAACAACACGATGCTCCACAGGCGCATCAGCAGGCCGAAATTGCCCCATGTCGGGCTCTGCATTACCGGCAGCACCGCGGTAACGGTATTCTCGGTAAACAGCTGCTGGCGCGCCATGATCACGATAATAAAGCCAAAGGTATAGCCGAGGTTTTCCAGTACCAGCCCGCCGGGAATGCCTTCAAACTGGACGTGAAATATCCCTTTTGCCAGAAAGGAGGCACTCATCGATAGCCCGGCAGCGATGGCCGACCACAGCAGGGCCATGGCATCGCGCTCCAGCTCTTTTTCACCGTCCTGGCGAATATGTTCGTGAATGGCCATGGCGCGCGAGGGAAGTTGGTCCTCATCGACCTCTATCTTCTTTCCCCGGCGTTTCTCCTCGCTTTCCACTTCCAGCTCTTCAGTGTTTGTATCTATTTTCTCTTCTTTGAGTTCGTCCATTATGGTGCTCCAGGGGTGGTTGATACCTTTAAGCGTAGCGGTTTTTGTCCTGACGCCCGTGGGGATGCTCTTAAATTCCCGTTATGGCAATAAAGGCGATACATCCCTGCCCAGAGCCGTATAAAATTGCCAGCCTAACGAAAACGTAAAGACAGGCTATTCTGAGATCATAAAGAGGGTGTTTTGTTGCCCCGATTTGTGGTCGTAGACATCAGTAAGCGTGCTGATACAATCACTTGCATGTTTACAGACGGAGCGCGAAAGCTCCAGTACGGATGGCTTTCGATGATAGCCATACTTAACAGGGAGAAAGATATGAAACTTCGGCTTTCGGTGGTTGCGCTGGGCACCACGTTGCTGATGGGCTGCGCCAGTTCTGGCGAGCAGCAGGGGCGCTCCGATCCGCTGGAAGGATTCAACCGCACCATGTATAGCTTCAACTACAACGTGCTGGATCCGTATGTATTGCGTCCGGTTGCGGTGGCGTGGCGTGATTATGTTCCACAACCGGCCCGTAATGGGCTGAGCAACTTCACCAGCAACCTTGAAGAGCCTGCGGTGATGGCGAACTTCTTCCTGCAGGGCGATCCCTACCAGGGGATGGTCCACTTTACCCGTTTCTTCCTGAACACCCTGTTAGGGATGGGCGGCTTCATTGACGTTGCCGGGATGGCGAATCCGAAGCTGCAACGCGAGCAGCCACACCGTTTCGGTAGCACCCTGGGTCATTATAATGTGGGTTACGGCCCGTATATGCAGTTGCCGTTCTATGGCAGCTTCACGTTGCGTGACGATGGCGGTGATATGGTCGATACCCTCTATCCGGTACTGTCCTGGCTGACCTGGCCGCTGTCGGTGGGTAAATGGACGGTAGAAGGGATTGAGACACGTGCCCAACTGCTGGATTCAGACGGTCTGCTGCGTCAGTCCTCCGATCCGTACATCATGGTGCGTGAAGCCTACTTCCAGAACCATGACTTTATTGCGAACGGCGGCAAGCTGAAACCGGAAGATAACCCGAACGCGAAAGCGATCGAGAATGAACTCTCCGAGATTGATGCGGAATAAAAAAGAAAAGGTGAGCGCGATGCTCACCTTTTTTTATCGCTACGTAATTAGAACGCGTAGTTAAAGTTGGTCCCGAACAGCCACGCCTTGCCTTCAGAAGTGAAGTTATACGCAGCCGCGCCTTCACCCTCGGTGAAGCTGACTTTCTGACCATGCATATAAGATGCGCCAACGTCGATAGAGGCATCATCGTTAAAGGCGTAGGTCATACCGGCGCTCAGCCACAGACGGTCCTGATCCGGGATGGAAATGGAACGCTTGTCGGCCGGAACCGGGCTGTCATCAAAGGCGATACCGGTGCGGAAGGTCCAGTTCTTGTCGTAGTAGTAGGTGGTACCCAGCGCGATACGGTACGCATCCTTAAAGCTTTCGTCTTTATAGAACAGGGTTTGACCGTTGTTGCCGGTGGCCTTCAGCTCCTGGAACTGGCTCCAGCTGGTGTAGGTCAGGCTGTAGTGGACAGCCCACTGCGGTGCCACGAGGTTATACCCGGAGACTTCCCACATTTCTGGCAGATGCAGCGACAGAGAACCGCTCTCGGTGCGGCCACCGGTACCTGCCGGAAGACCGGCCATCCCCATATTCCCCAGGATGGTGCTCAGGGCCGGGTTGATGGAGCTCTTATAGTCGCCGTCGAAGTCGATTTTCACTTCTGAACGGTAGGTCAGACCCCAGCGGTTGTTTTTATCCAGCTCATACAGGATACCGGCGTTCCAGCCGAAGCCCCATTCGTCACCCTTCAGGTGCGCAATCTGATCGTCAGGCTCGTTGATCCCACTCAGGTAGGACGGCGGTACACGGCCGGTGAGCTGACGCGTCAGCAGTGGACCCAGCGAACCCGCATAACGCTCAATTTTGGCTTTGGCGTAAACGGCATCAAAGCCCAGGCCAAAGCTCCAGTTGCTGTCCAGACGATAGGCACCGCTCAGGTTCAGGTTGACGGTTTCCAGATCGGTTTTACCACCGTAGATACCCGCCGCGTAGCTATTGTTAAATTCGGTTGCCAGACCGTAGTTGGAGGTGACAGACGCACCCCAACCAAACTGATCGTTGATTGGCATAACAAAGTGCATGTTCGGCACCCACGCAGTCGGGGCGATATTGTCCTGGTTTGCACTCTGTCCTGTTAAGGCGGAGTTACCCGTGACGTTGACATCGGGATCGATATAAACGGCACCGATAGAGAAGGTTGGGCGATCAAACATGGTGATCAGCGCCGGGTTACGGCTCGCGTTCCCTGCGTCATCAGCGATAGCACCTTCCCCGGAATAGGCGCGGCCCAGGCCTGAGGAAGAGAACTCATTTAGCTGAAAGCCCGCTGACCATGCGGAGGTGGAGACGATTGCCACTGCGATTGCGAGCGCAGTTTTTTTGAACAGGGTTTTCTGGCTCATGACCATAACCTCATTGAGTTATTTTTATTCAATATTTGTTACATACCGTAACAGGAGCGCGAAGTGTAGGGTCTGTGGTAACACTTAGAAATCAGACCAGTGGCGAGAGTATAGGTCTGACCAGATGGAATGTTGCAAGTCTGTTTATTAATTTTTACTGAGATGTTTTACGAAACGGGATCTGGTTGGCAAAATTGTGACCAGTTCGCTTACGCCGAACGGGTGATTTTTGTTTTAGATCATTTTTACGTGTGATATTGCTCACTTACCGCCTTTTACGCCATTAACGACTGGAGCCGCTTCCAGGCGGGGCGTAAAATATCAGCATCGTGTCTATTTCGCGCCGTGCGCGACTACAGAGGAAATCTACTATGAGTAAATGCAGTGCTGATGAAACCCCGGTTTGCTGCTGTATGGATGTGGGCACCATCGTGGATAACACGGATTGCACCGCCTCTTACAGCCGTGAGTTCGCCAGCCGTGCCGAAGCAGAAGAGACGCTGGCCGCACTGACCGCCAAAGCCCGCGGCGTTGAGTCTGAACCGTGCGACATTACCTCCACCTTCACCGAGGTGGACGGCGGGGTGCGCCTGGACATCGATTTCGTGTTCAGCTGCGAAGCTGAGTCCCTGATTTTCCAGCTCGGTCTGCGTTAAGTTCCCTTCAACGCCTCCATTCATGGGGGCGTTTCGTTTGTGCTCTGTGGCTTCGCTCGCAATTTTTCTTCTCCCCGATTGGCTAATGTAAAAATTTGGTTAAGACTGTTATCAGGTCAGACCACTTTGCGTATTTGTTATTCACAGGGGAGCGTTATGAGTCAGGCATTACCGCTAATCACCCGTCAGGGTGATCGCATTGCCATTGTCAGTGGATTACGTACGCCATTTGCCCGTCAGGCGACGGCTTTTCATGGCATACCTGCAGTCGATCTGGGAAAAATGGTGGTGGGGGAGTTGCTGGCTCGCAGCGAAATACCTCCTGAGGTGATTGAACAGCTGGTCTTCGGCCAGGTGGTGCAAATGCCTGAAGCGCCCAATATCGCCCGTGAAATCGTGCTGGGCACTGGCATGAACGTCCACACCGACGCCTACAGCGTCAGCCGCGCCTGCGCCACCAGCTTTCAGGCGGTGGCCAACGTTGCGGAAAGCCTAATCGCGGGCACCATTCGCGCCGGGATCGCCGGGGGGGCCGACTCCTCGTCTGTCCTGCCGATCGGCGTCAGCAAAAAGCTCGCCCGCGTGCTGGTGGACGTTAACAAAGCCCGCACCACCGGACAGCGCCTGGCGCTCTTCTCACGCCTGCGTTTGCGCGATCTCCTTCCCGTCCCGCCTGCGGTCGCAGAATATTCCACCGGCCTGCGGATGGGCGATACCGCCGAACAGATGGCGAAGACCTACGGCATCACCCGCGAACAGCAGGATGCGCTCGCGCACCGCTCGCATCAGCGCGCCGCTCAGGCCTGGGCCGAGGGCAAGCTGGCGCAAGAGGTAATGACCGCCTACACCCCGCCGTACCGCGAGCCGCTAAGCGAAGACAACAATATCCGCGGCACCTCGACGCTGGCGGATTACGCGAAACTGCGTCCGGCATTCGACCGTAAGCACGGCACCGTAACGGCTGCCAACAGCACGCCGTTAACAGATGGCGCGGCGGCGGTGATCCTGATGACCGAATCCCGTGCCAGAGAGCTGGGTCTGATTCCGCTCGGCTATCTGCGCAGCTATGCCTTTACCGCTATTGATGTCTGGCAGGACATGCTGCTGGGGCCGGCCTGGTCCACGCCGCTGGCGCTGGAGCGTGCCGGGCTGACGATGAACGATCTGACGCTGATCGACATGCATGAAGCCTTTGCCGCCCAGACCCTGGCCAACCTGCAGCTGCTGGCAAGCGATCGTTTTGCCCGCGATGTGTTAGGCCGCGCCCACGCCACGGGCGAGGTGGATGAAAGTAAATTTAACGTGCTGGGGGGCTCCATTGCCTACGGTCACCCCTTTGCGGCGACCGGGGCGAGGATGATCACCCAGACGCTGCATGAGTTGCGCCGTCGCGGCGGCGGATTTGGCCTGGTCACCGCCTGCGCGGCGGGTGGCCTGGGTGCCGCAATGGTTCTGGAGGCAGAATAATGGAGATGACAACGGCGTTTACCCTCAGTGTGCGACCGGACAGCGTGGCGGTGGTGACCATCGATGCGCCTGACGAAAAGATGAATACCCTGAAAGCCGAGTTTGGCGGTCAGGTCCGCGCGATCCTGAAGCAGGTGCGCGAAAACAAAGCCCTGCGCGGGCTGGTGTTTATCTCGGCCAAGCCGGACAACTTTATTGCCGGGGCCGATATCAACATGATTGCCCGCGCCAACAGCGCCCAGGAAGCGGAAGCGCTGGCCCGGCAAGGGCAGCAGATCATGGCCGAAATTCACGCCCTGCCGATCCCGGTGATTGCGGCGATCCACGGCGCCTGTCTCGGCGGCGGCCTGGAGCTGGCGCTGGCCTGTCATGGGCGAATTTGTACCGACGACAGCAAAACGGTGCTGGGCCTGCCGGAAGTGCAGCTCGGCTTGCTGCCCGGCTCGGGTGGCACCCAGCGTCTGCCGCGGCTGGTGGGCGTTAGCACGGCGCTGGAGATGATCCTCACCGGCAAACAGCTGCGTCCACGCCAGGCCCTGAAGGTCGGTCTGGTGGACGAGGTGGTCCCGCAGGCCATCCTGCTGGAGGCCGCAGTGGCGCTGGCGCTAAAAGACAAACCGGCCGGTCGTCAATTGCCGGTGCGCGAGCGCGTGCTGGCAGGTCCGCTGGGGCGGGCGCTGCTGTTCAAAATGGTGGCGAACAAAACCGAACAAAAAACCCAGGGCAATTACCCGGCGGCAAAACGCATTCTTGAGGTTATCCATACCGGGCTGGCTCAGGGCAGCAGCAGCGGCTATGCCGCAGAAGCCAAAGCCTTTGGCGAGCTGGCGATGACCCCGCAGTCCCAGGCGCTGCGCAGCCTCTTTTTTGCCAGCACCGAGGTCAAAAAAGATCCCGGCAGCGAGGCCGAGCCTGCGCCGCTCGACGCCATCGGCGTGCTGGGTGGCGGGCTGATGGGAGGCGGTATCGCCTTCGTGAGCGCCAGCAAGGGCAAATTACCTGTACGGATCAAAGACATCACTCCGAAAGGGATCAACCACGCTCTGCAGTACAGCTGGCAGCTGCTTGATAAGAAGGTCAAGCGCCGCCATATAAAAGCCAGCGAGCGCGATCGCGAACTGGCGCTGATCTCCGGGACCACGGATTACAGCGGCTTCCGCCATCGCGATGTGGTGATTGAAGCGGTATTTGAGGATCTGGCGCTAAAACAGCAGATGGTGGCCGAGGTCGAAGCGCACTGCGCGCCGCACACCATCTTTGCCTCCAACACCTCATCATTGCCGATTGGCGATATTGCGGCGCAGGCCGCGCGTCCTGAACAGGTGATCGGGCTGCATTTCTTTAGTCCGGTCGAAAAAATGCCGCTGGTAGAGGTGATCCCTCACGCCAGTACCAGCCCGCAGACCGTCGCCACCATTGTAAAACTGGCAAAAATGCAGGGCAAAACGCCGGTGGTGGTGGCCGACAAAGCCGGATTCTACGTCAACCGCATCCTGGCACCTTATATCAATGAAGCCATGCGCCTGCTGACCGAAGGGGAGAAGGTGGATCACATTGATAATGCGCTGGTGAAGTTTGGATTCCCGGTCGGCCCAATCCAACTTTTGGATGAGGTGGGAATCGATACCGGCACTAAAATTATACCTGTGCTGGAAAGTGCTTACGGGGAACGATTTAGCGCCCCTGCAAACATTGTTTCTGCAATCTTGAATGACGATCGCAAAGGCAGAAAAAATGGCCGCGGTTTCTATCTTTACGATCCAAAAGGGCGTAAAAGCAAGAAGCAGGTAGACCCGGCAATTTATGGGCTTTTTAAGCCTACCGGCGAGGGCAAACTCTCTGCGACACAGTGCGCAGAACGCTGCGTCATGATGATGCTTAACGAGGCGGCGCGCTGCTTTGGCGAGCAAGTGATTCGAAACGCGCGCGACGGCGATATTGGCGCGGTGTTTGGCATTGGTTTTCCACCTTTCCTGGGTGGCCCGTTCCGCTATATGGATAGCATAGGCGCGGGTGAAGTTGTTGCGATTTTACAACGACTGGCTGTGCAATATGGGCCGCGGTTTACACCGTGTGACACATTGTTGCAAATGGCGGATCAGGGGCTGCGATTTTGGCCAGCAAAGGAAACTGACCCGGTAAATTAAGGTCAAATAAGAGTAAATCCGCCGTTGAAGGGTCTGGTCCTGTCTAATTTATAAACTGACATTGACTATACTTACGCCGTTGAGGTAAAAAACAGCGTTTCATTCAACGGATGGATCAGGCACAATGCCCGGCCATCGGGTTTTCTACCTCGTGATGTGTTCAGGCGGGGTGTTAACGCCGGTGATCCTGGTCAACAAAAGCGGTGCAATATGCAAGTTTTTATCATGCGTCACGGTGACGCGGCACTCGATGCTGCCAGTGACTCTGTTCGTCCTCTGACGCCTTGCGGCTGTGACGAGTCCCGTCAAATGGCAACCTGGCTGAAAGGGCAAAAAGTGGATATCGAACGTGTCCTCGTCAGCCCGTTCCTGCGTGCTGAACAGACACTGGAGGTGGTAGGGGAGTGTATGAACCTGCCTGCCGGCGTCGATGTTCTGCCCGAGCTTACCCCTTGTGGCGATGTGGGTCTGGTCAGTGGTTATCTTCAGGTGCTATGCAATGAAGGCGTTGCCTCTGCGCTGGTGATTTCCCATCTGCCGTTAGTCGGCTACCTGGTGTCTGAACTCTGCCCGGGTGAAACGCCGCCGATGTTCAGTACCTCCGCCATTGCCAACGTCACCCTCGATGAAAAAGGTGTCGGCGTGTTCAACTGGCAGATGAGCCCCTGCAATCTGAAGATGGCGAAAGCGATCTGACGTAAACCACATCCAGGCGGGTAGCCTCAGCCACCCGCCTGCCTGTCAGGGCAGCTCAGGCGGTTGCCACTCTTCTACTTCAATCAGCACCAGCAAGGCGGCATCACCGCCGTACTCTTTGGGTGCCTGATGAAAAGCCATCACGTGCGGATGCTGGGCAAGCCACAACGGGGTTTGCTGCTTGAGGATATGCTTGCCGTGGCCGTGCATTACGCAGGCACAAAAGACATGTTCCCGGCGGCAAGCTGCAATCAGTGCGCCCAGCTCCTGTTTGGCCTCCATCTGGGTTAATCCGTGCAGATCGAGAAACAGCTCCGGCGAATAATCCCCACGACGTAATTTTTTCAGTTCGAAATGGCTGACGTCCGATCGCACATACTTTACCGCGCCCTCGGTATTCAGCAACGGCTGAAACTCATCGGAAAAATAGTGGCTGGCGTCGGCCTGCTCCTGGATCAGCCGTTTTACCGGAACTTCACTCACTTTTTTGCGTAACGGAGGGTGGACGATGGTGTCCTGCTTGATTTTACGCGTGCCGGTCATCAGCTGACGAAACAGCGTTTGATCCTCCTCGCTCAGCGATGTTTTCTTTTTCATGGGTCCGTCTCATCTCTTATTTCCGACAGTGTACCTGACTCGCCGCACGGCAAAACGCATTTTTTACCCGCAAGCTGTTAGCGACAGTGCTGATTTATCGCCGTCTTCGTGGCACACTAGCCGCCGAAAATTTAGCGAGCATGCCCTGGAGAACATAGTGGATAAAATTTTTGTCGATGAAGCGGTGAATGAGCTGCAAACCATTCAGGACATGTTGCGTTGGGCGGTCAGCCGTTTCAGCGCGGCCAATATCTGGTACGGTCACGGTACCGATAACCCGTGGGACGAGGCGGTGCAGCTGGTCCTGCCGTCCCTCTATCTGCCGCTGGATATTCCGGAAGATATGCGCTCTGCGCGCCTGACCTCCAGCGAGAAACACCGCATCGTTGAGCGCGTGATCCGCCGCGTTAACGAACGTATTCCGGTGGCCTACCTCACCAATAAAGCCTGGTTCTGCGGCCATGAATTCTTTGTCGATGAACGCGTGCTGGTGCCGCGCTCGCCGATTGGTGAACTGATCAACAACCATTTCGCCGGCCTGATTGACCATCAGCCGGAGCACATTCTGGATATGTGTACCGGCAGCGGCTGCATCGCCATTGCCTGCGCCTACGCCTTCCCGGATGCGGAAGTGGACGCGGTGGACATCTCGGGCGACGCGCTGGCGGTAGCGGAACACAATATTGAAGAGCACGGCCTGATCCATCACGTGACGCCAATCCGTTCCGATCTGTTCCGCGACCTGCCAAAAGTGCAGTACGACCTGATCGTCACCAACCCGCCATACGTTGACGCAGAAGATATGTCCGACCTGCCAAACGAATATCGCCACGAACCTGAGCTGGGTCTGGCCTCCGGCTCCGACGGTCTGAAGCTGACCCGTCGCATCCTGGCCTGCGCCCCGGATTATCTGACCGATGACGGCATTCTGATTTGTGAAGTGGGTAACAGCATGGTACATCTGATGGAGCAATACCCGGATGTGCCGTTCACCTGGCTCGAGTTCGACAACGGTGGCGACGGCGTCTTCATGCTGACCAAAGCGCAGCTTCTCGCCGCGCGCGAACACTTCAGCATCTACAAAGATTAATCCAACGGGCTTCGGCCCGTTTCACATTGCGCAAACACCGAAAGCTCAAACACAGAACAACGAAAACGGAGCCGTGATGGCAGGAAACAGTATTGGACAATTATTCCGCGTGACCACCTTTGGTGAGTCGCATGGTCTGGCGCTGGGTTGCATCGTTGATGGCGTACCGCCAGGCATCGAACTGACTGAAGCCGATTTACAACACGATCTCGATCGCCGCCGCCCTGGGACATCGCGTTATACCACCCAGCGCCGGGAGCCGGATCAGGTCAAAATCCTGTCAGGCGTCTTTGAAGGACGCACCACCGGCACCAGCATTGGCCTGCTGATTGAGAATACCGATCAGCGTTCGCAGGACTACGGTGCCATCAAGGACGTGTTCCGTCCGGGTCACGCCGACTACACCTACGAGCAAAAATACGGTTTTCGCGACTATCGCGGCGGCGGACGCTCCTCCGCCCGTGAAACCGCCATGCGCGTGGCCGCAGGCGCTATCGCTAAAAAATACCTGGCGCAAAAATTCGGCATTGTCATTCGCGGCTGTCTGACTCAGATGGGCGATATTCCGCTGGCGATCGAAGATTGGGATCAGGTCGAACAGAACCCGTTCTTCTGCGCGGATGCCTCAAAGCTGGAGGCGCTGGACGAACTGATGCGCGGCCTGAAGAAAGAGGGCGACTCCATCGGTGCCAAAGTCACGGTCGTGGCTGACGGTGTCCCGCCGGGCTGGGGTGAGCCAGTCTTTGACCGCCTCGATGCCGACATCGCCCATGCGATGATGAGCATTAACGCGGTGAAAGGGGTGGAGATTGGCGACGGTTTTGACGTTGTGGCCCTGCGCGGCAGCCAGAATCGCGATGAAATTACGAAAGAGGGCTTCCAGAGCAACCACGCGGGCGGCGTGCTCGGCGGGATCAGCAGCGGGCAGCAGATTGTCACCCATATTGCGCTGAAACCGACCTCCAGCATCACCGTACCGGGGCGCACCCTGAACCGCGCGGGCGAAGAAGTCGAGATGATCACCAAAGGGCGTCACGATCCGTGCGTCGGGATCCGCGCGGTGCCGATCGCAGAAGCGATGCTGGCGATCGTGCTGATGGATCACTTCCTGCGCCAGCGCGCGCAGAATGCGGATGTGACGACCCCACTTCCACGCTGGTAACCATGAAAAAAACCGCAATTGCTCTGCTGGCCCTGCTTGCCAGCGGGGCCTCGCTGGCGGCAACGCCGTGGCAGAAAATTACCCACCCGGTCGCGGGCAGCGCACAGTCGATTGGCGCATTTTCCAACGGCTGCATCGTCGGCGCTGAGCCGCTACCGCAGCAGTCCACCACCTACCAGGTGATGCGCACCGATCAACGCCGCTACTTTGGCCACCCGGATCTGGTGCTGTTTATTCAGCGGCTGGGCAATCAGGTGCATAATCTGGGGCTGGGCACGATGCTGATTGGCGATATGGGGATGCCCGCAGGCGGACGCTTTAACGGCGGCCACGCGAGCCATCAGACCGGGCTGGATGTCGATATCTTCCTCCAGCTGCCGAAAACGCGCTGGTCATCCTCCCAACTGCTGAAGCCGCAGGCGCTCGATCTGGTCGCCAGCGATGGCAAGCGTGTGGTGCCGTCGCTCTGGTCGCAGGAGGTCTCCAGCATGATCAAGCTGGCGGCGGAAGATAACGACGTGACGCGCATCTTCGTCAACCCGGCCATCAAACAGCAGCTTTGCCAGGATGCCGGCACCGACCGCGACTGGCTGCGTAAAGTGCGGCCATGGTTCCAGCACCGTGCGCATATGCACGTGCGCCTGCGCTGCCCGGCGAACAGCCTCGAGTGTGAAGATCAACCGTTACCGCCGCCAGGCGATGGCTGCGGCGCGGAATTACAAAGCTGGTTTGAGCCAGCGAAACCTGGACCCAAGCCTGAGAAGAAGACACCGCCTCCGTTGCCGCCTTCCTGCCAGGCGCTACTGGATGAACATGCCCTGTGATGGACCAATTTACTGAGTTGTTTATGGTGTCACCGCTGCTGCTGGCGGTACTGTTTTTTATCGCCATGCTGGCTGGATTTATTGATGCCCTGGCCGGCGGCGGTGGATTGTTGACCGTTCCGGCGCTGTTGGCGGCGGGGATGAGTCCGGCCCAGGCGCTGGCGACCAACAAGCTGCAGGCCTGCGGTGGGTCGTTATCCGCATCGATCTATTTTATCCGCCGCAAGGTGGTAAGCCTGGCCGATCAGAAGCTCAATATTCTGATGACCTTTATCGGGTCAACTTCCGGCGCGCTGCTGGTTCAGCACGTGCAGTCCGACGTGCTGCGCCAGATTTTGCCGATCCTCGTCATCTGCATTGGCCTCTACTTTTTGCTGATGCCGAAGCTCGGGGAAGAGGATCGTCAGCGCCGCCTGCACGGTCTGCCGTTTGCCCTGATCGCTGGCGGCTGCGTCGGCTTCTATGACGGCTTTTTCGGCCCCGGCGCCGGGTCGTTTTACGCCCTGGCCTTTGTCACTCTGGCCGGGTTCAACCTCGCCAAATCCACCGCCCACGCCAAGGTGCTGAATGCCACCTCTAACCTGGGCGGCCTGCTGCTGTTTATCATCGGCGGAAAGGTGATCTGGGCGACCGGCTTTGTGATGATGGCCGGGCAGTTTCTGGGTGCACGGATAGGATCGCGCCTGGTATTAAGCAAAGGGCAGCAGCTTATTCGTCCGATGATTGTCATTGTCTCGGCCGTCATGAGTGCCAAACTTCTTTATGACAGCCACGGACAGGAGATCCTCCACTGGTTGGGGATGAACTAATGAACAGTACGCATAAATATGAACAGCTGATCGCGATTTTCGATAGCTGTTTTGCTGATGATTTTAATACCCGTCTGATTAAAGGCGACGACGAACCGATCTATCTTCCTGCAGATGCTGAGCTTCCGTATAACCGGATCGTCTTCGCACACGGCTTTTATGCCAGCGGTTTGCATGAAATATCGCACTGGTGTATTGCCGGAAAGGCGCGTCGTGAGCAGGTGGACTTTGGCTACTGGTACTGCCCGGACGGGCGTGACGCTGCCACCCAGGGGCAGTTTGAAGATGTGGAAGTGAAACCCCAGGCGCTGGAGTGGCTGTTCTGCGTGGCGGCAGGATTCCCGTTCAACGTCAGCTGTGACAACCTCGAAGGCGACTTCGAGCCAGATCGTATTGTCTTCCAGCGCCGCGTTCACGCGCAGGTGATGGAGTATCTTGAGAAGGGCATCCCGGAACGTCCGGCGCGCTTGATCAAGGCTTTACAGAATTATTACCACACGCCGGAGATCACGGCGGAATGCTTCCCGTGGCCGGAAGATCTTTAATAGAGGAAAGAAGATGATCGCAGAGTTTGAATCACGCATTCTGGCGTTAATTGATGACATGGTAGAGCACGCCAGTGACGATGAGTTGTTCGCCAGCGGTTATCTGCGTGGACACCTGACGCTGGCCGTTGCCGAGCTGGAAGCCGGGGACGACCATTCACCACAGGCGGTGCACGCGGAAGTGTCCCGCGGCCTGGAAAAAGCCATTCTGGCGGGTGAACTCTCTCCGCGCGACCAGTCGCTGGTGCTGGGGATGTGGGAAACCTTGTTTCAGAAAGCCAGCCTGACGTCGTAAGCTAGCGCCAGGACAGGTAGGCCGGGCAAGCGAATGCGCCGCCCGGCGCGAAAACGGCTCCTCTGCCAGACGCCCGGTGGCGCTACGCTTACCGGGCCTACGGTTTTACCATTTTCCCTTTCAACAACTTCCTCACCCATAACCGGTTCGGATTCAGCGCTGCCAGCGTATGCGCATCCAGCGGGATCGGCTCGTGGCTCATCTGCGCGGCGAGCACTTCCGCCGTCAGCGGTGCCGTACAGAGCCCGCGTGAACCTAGCCCGCCCAGCATAAACAGGTTGCGGAATTCCGGTGCAGTGACCGCCTGGTCTTTATGGGCGGCTAAATCCTGATACGCCGCCAGGGTGGCCTCATAGTCCGGCACCGCCCCGGTCATCGGGAGATGATCCCGGGTGGCGCAGCGAATGCCGTTGCGCGCCTCTCCGGCGCTAACGTCAACCTCACGCGCCCAAGCCGCCTCGGGTAAACAGTCGAGCAACCGCTGGCGGTTATTCTGCTGATCCTCCTCGCTGTACTGCGGCTCGGTCTGCCCGCGGTGATAGCTTGCCCCAATACAGTGGTGGCCATTGGTCGGGTTTTGCGGCGTCAGATACCCGTCGTAGCACAGCACCTGACGCAGCTGACTCAGCTGCGGGGCCGCCGGGATGTGGCTCACCTGACCGCCCACCGGATAGACCGGCAGTGGGGCGGTCTGGCTGAACTGATTAATACCATGCCCGTTCGCCAGCACCACGCTGCCGTGCTGCGCATCCTCGCCTCCGGCAAAGCGCAGCGTCCAGCGCGCGTCGGTCTGCTCCAGCGACGTCACCTTACGACCGTAGTGCACCTGCAGGCCGAGGGTTTGCGCCAGGGCAATCACCGCCGCGGTAAGCTGGGCCGGGCAGAGCCAGCCGCCGAGCGGATACTGGATCCCGCCGCAACCGGTCGGCACCCCGATACGCTCTTCCACCTGTTGGGCATTGACCGCAACCGCGATCTGCTCAGGCAGGCCCAGGGCGAGCATCAGGTTAATTTTCTGCTGGCTCTTCTCATCCCAGCCAAGCTGGGTGACGCCGCACCAGTCATGATCAAAGGTGACGGGCAGCGTATCGTACAGACGACGGGCGAAGGTAAAGGCCGTTGGGAAAAACTGGCTGAGCGCCGCATCGTGCGCGCTCAGCAGGGGATAGAGCGCCCCCTGACGATTGCCGGAGGCACCCGCCGCCGGGGCGTCGTCGGCGCAGTAAAGCGTAACCTGCCAGCCACGGCGCACGAGCGCCAGGGACAGCAGGGCGCTGGCAATCCCGCCGCCCACCACGGCGGTTTCTCGCCCGTCGCTGGCGGTGCGGGCAAACCACGGGGTGCGGGCAGGGGAGGGGCGATCCTGCTCCATCACCCCGACCAGCATTTCGCGCTTGCGGCCAAAGCCTTTGGTTTTTTTCATGGTGAAGCCCGCTTCCTGCAGGCCGCGACGCACAAATCCGGCGCAGGTGAAGGTGGCAAGCGTCGCCCCGGGCCGCGCAAGGCGGGCCATCGCGGCAAACAGCTGCGGGCTCCACATATCCGGGTTTTTGGACGGAGCAAAGCCGTCGAGGAACCAGGCGTCAACCTGCTGGTTGAGAGAATCATCCAGCCTGTCAGTCAGTTCGTTGATATCACCCAGCCAGATATCGAGGGTGACGCGCCCGCCGTCCAGCAGCAGACGATGGCAGCCCGCGATGGGCAATGGCCACTGGGCCTGGAGCTGTTCTGCCCAGGGCGCTAATTCCGGCCAGTGCTGATGCGCCAGACGCAGGTCGCCGGCGGCCAGCGGGAATTTCTCAAAACTGATGAAATGTAACCTTTGCAGCGTAGCCTCAGGGTGGGCTGCACGGAAGCGATCGAACGCCTGCCAGAGGGTCAGAAAATTCAATCCGGTGCCAAAACCGCTCTCTGCCACCACGAACACATCGCGGGGATGCGCCGGAAAACGTGCGTTCAGCTGGTTTCCGTCGAGGAAAACATAGCGTGTCTCTTCCAGTCCGTTATCATTAGAGAAGTAGACATCATCAAAATCTCGGGAAACAGGTGTACCCTCAGCGTTGAATTCGAGGTTGGCAGGTTGTATGGCGTTTTGTTTCACGTAAGTTACTCGTCTGACAGGCTGTGCCGCGATCTTAACGATGTGCGTCTGTTGGTGCAAATTTCCGCAGAAATTGGCTGATCGGACTTGTTCGGCGTACAAGTGTACGCTATTGTGCGACTCGAAACTTAAAATAGTGCGACTTACAGAGGTATTGAATGAAACGTGCAGTGATTACTGGCTTGGGCATCGTTTCCAGCATCGGTAATAACCAGCAGGAAGTCCTGGCATCTCTGCGTGAAGGACGCTCCGGGATCACCTTCTCTGAAGAGTTTAAAGATTCCGGTATGCGCAGCCACGTCTGGGGTAATGTCAAACTGGACACCACGGGCATGATCGATCGCAAAGTGGTCCGTTTCATGAACGATGCCTCTATCTACGCCTACCTCTCCATGCAGGAAGCGATTGCTGATGCTGGCCTGAGCGAAGAGGTTTACCAGAACAATCCACGCGTAGGTCTGATTGCAGGCTCCGGCGGCTCGTCTAAAGCACAGGTCTTCGGCGCTGACGCCATGCGTAGCCCGCGCGGCCTTAAAGCGGTCGGTCCATACGTGGTGACCAAAGCGATGGGCTCCGCGGTATCCGCGTGCCTCGCTACCCCATTCAAAATTCACGGCGTAAACTACTCCATCAGCTCCGCCTGTGCGACTTCCGCTCACTGTATCGGTAACGCGGTAGAGCAGATCCAGCTGGGCAAACAGGACATCGTGTTTGCTGGCGGCGGCGAAGAGCTGGGCTGGGAAATGGCCTGTGAGTTCGACGCGATGGGCGCACTGTCCACCAAATACAACGAAACGCCAGAAAAAGCCTCCCGTACGTATGATGCAAGCCGTGACGGCTTCGTTATCGCAGGCGGCGGCGGTATGGTGGTGGTTGAAGAGCTGGAACACGCTCTGGCCCGTGGCGCGCACATCTATGCTGAGATCGTTGGCTACGGCGCAACCTCCGATGGCGCAGACATGGTCGCTCCATCCGGTGAAGGCGCAGTACGCTGCATGAAGATGGCGATGCACGGCGTTGATACCCCAATCGACTACCTGAACTCCCACGGTACGTCTACTCCGGTAGGCGACGTGAAAGAGCTGGGTGCAATCCGCGAAGTGTTTGGCGACAACAGCCCGGCGATCTCCGCGACCAAAGCCATGACCGGTCACTCTCTGGGTGCGGCTGGCGTGCAGGAAGCCATCTACTCCCTGCTGATGCTGGAAAACGGCTTCATCGCCCCAAGCATCAACGTGGAACAGCTGGACGAGCAGGCTGCTGGCCTGAACATCGTGACCGCACCAACCGAGCGTGAGCTGAACACCGTGATGTCCAACAGCTTCGGTTTCGGCGGCACCAACGCCACGCTGGTGATGCGTAAGCTGAAAGCATAAGCGTTTGAAGGTATAGTAGAAGGGAGCCTCTGGCTCCCTTTTTTTATGCCTGAACATGGAGTTATGCATGACGGCCGTTACTTCAGATAAAAACGCCTCCTCCGGAAACGTCTCGTTGTTCCGTATCGCCTTTGCGGTATTCCTGACCTATATGACCGTTGGCCTGCCATTGCCGGTGATCCCGCTGTTTGTTCATCAGGAGCTGGGCTATGGCAATACCATGGTCGGCATCGCCGTGGGGATTCAGTTTTTAGCCACGGTATTAACCCGCGGCTACGCCGGACGGCTGGCGGATCAAAAGGGTGCAAAACGCTCGGCGCTGCAGGGCATGTTCGCCTGTGGTCTGGCCGGCGGCGCATGGCTACTGGCCGCGCTGCTGCCGGTGGACGCGGCGTATAAATTCGCGCTGCTGGTAGTGGGGCGCTTAATTCTCGGTTTTGGTGAAAGCCAGCTGCTGACCGGCACCCTGACCTGGGGGATGGGGCTGGTCGGGCCCGCCCGTTCCGGCAAGGTGATGTCGTGGAACGGGATGGCCATCTATGGCGCGTTGGCCGCGGGCGCACCGCTGGGTCTGCTAATTAACAGTCAGTTTGGCTTCGCGGCCCTGGCTGCCACCACCATGGCGCTGCCGCTGCTGGCATGGGCGTTTAACGGCACGGTGCGTAAAGTGCCGGCCCATAAAGGCGAACGTCCCTCCCTGTGGAGCGTGGTGGGACAGATCTGGCAGCCGGGTCTGGGCCTTGCCCTGCAGGGGGTAGGCTTTGCGGTGATCGGGACCTTCGTCTCGCTGTACTTTATGAGCCGCGGCTGGGCGATGGCCGGTTTTACGCTTACCGCCTTTGGCGGCGCGTTTGTCCTGATGCGGGTGCTGTTCGGCTGGATGCCGGATCGTTATGGCGGCGTGAAGGTGGCGGTGGCGTCGCTGGTGATTGAAACCATTGGCCTTGTGCTGCTCTGGCAGGCACCAACCGCGGCGGTCGCACTGCTGGGTGCTGCCCTGACCGGCTGTGGCTGTTCGCTGATCTTCCCGGCACTCGGTGTCGAAGTGGTTAAACGCGTTGCCCCACAGGTACGCGGCACGGCGCTCGGCGGTTATGCCGCGTTTCAGGATATCTCCTACGGGGTTACCGCGCCGCTGGCAGGGCTGTTAGCCACCTCGTATGGCTATCCGTCGGTCTTCCTGGCGGGTGCGGTTTCTGCGGTGGTGGGGATTGTGGTGACGCTGGTGGCGTTTCGCAGGGCTTAGCTTTTTGCCCGGTGGCGCTACGCTTACCGGGCCTATAAAAACCGCCACCCGGCGGTTTTAGACGACCAGCCAGAAAAGCGCCAGCGCAATGATTAACGCAATCAGCATCAGTCCCGGACGGGCAGAGAGCGTTCGGAAGGTTTCCACCACCGGGGCAAACAGCGGGCTGTAGATCGGCTGGATATTGCGTACTTCCGTCACGCCAGCTTCACGCTCGGTGCGGCGGGTGAAGATTTCGTTAAGCAGATCCTGAACCTGGGCGGTGGTGAGCACCGTCTGCGGCGTCGCCTGCCAGTTCTGACGGGCATAGTCCTGAATATTGTTCCACTC
Source organism: Leclercia sp. (assembly GCF_036780805.1). Classification (NCBI taxonomy): domain Bacteria; kingdom Pseudomonadati; phylum Pseudomonadota; class Gammaproteobacteria; order Enterobacterales; family Enterobacteriaceae; genus Leclercia; species Leclercia sp. Next base: position 67,938 of record NZ_DAIQCE010000001.1, read on the forward strand.
CTGATGCTCCAGCGGCTGTTTCAGCGCCGCCTGTAAGCTATGCAGCGTTGGCGCACTCTGGGTACTCAGGGTCTGGCGCGCCTGCAGCCAGGTGGCAAGATGGGTAAACTGTCTGGCCGGAATCAACTCTCCCGCCTTTACCCCCGACAGCTCCAGCATCGACTGCCAGATCAGTTTGGTCGGTTCGCCGGTGGCGGCGGCCAGCTTGGTGACCATCTGCTTGAGCGTATTGTGCTCGGCAGGCAGCAGCGGGCGTTCGGTAGCCGGGCGCTGCTGCGGCTGCGGAATGGTGAGCTGGTTATTTTGCAGCAGCGTCAGCACCGTTTTAAGCTGCTCGGGCGTCAGCTGATTGAGCGCCGTCTGGCCGTACTGCTGGCGAATAAAATCGCTGGCCGCCTGGCGGTTATTCCCCTGGCTTAACAGCTCCGTCAGTTGCGAGACCATCTGTCGGGTGGTGTGGTTTTGCTGCGCGGTGCTCATGCGCTGGTTCAGGTTTTGCTCTGCCGCAGGGAAGTGGCGCGACAGCATAGGCGCATCACTCTTCAGGCCCAGATCGTGTTTGACCCCGGCCCACACTTCCGCACTTTGCTGCGACGTCAGGGCAATCAGCCGGGTAATCAGGCGCTCCAGTACGGTGCGCTGCTGTGTGGAGAGGGGCTGTTCGCCTGCGACGTGAGACGGACGCGGGCCGTCACCCGGAGGTTGCGGCGGCGTACCTGAAATGGGCTGCATCGTCAAAAAATCCTTAAAGTCGTTACTCAGCGTAAACCAGGTTACGTATATGCCTGGCGGCCAGATTATGGCACACTTGACCGGTTAACTTCCTCTCAAACAGGTACTCAGACGTGAAAATCCTCGTTGATGAAAATATGCCTTACGCCCGCGAGCTGTTCAGCCGCCTGGGTGAGGTTAAGGCCGTTCCCGGACGCCCGATCCCGCTCGCTGAGCTGGATGATGCCGACGCGCTGATGGTGCGCTCAGTGACCAAAGTGAATGAGGCGCTGCTGTCTGGCAAAGCGGTAAAGTTTGTCGGTACGGCAACCGCGGGAACCGATCATGTGGATGACGCGTGGCTGAAGCAGGCGGGGATCGGGTTTTCCGCCGCGCCGGGCTGTAACGCCATCGCGGTCGTGGAGTATGTTTTCTCTTCCCTGCTGATGCTGGCCGAGCGTGACGGGTTTACCCTGGCCGATCGTACCGTCGGTATTGTCGGGGTCGGTAACGTGGGCGGTCGCCTGCAAAAGCGCCTTGAGGCGTTAGGCATCCGCACGCTGCTGTGCGATCCCCCGCGCGCCGACCGTGGCGATGAGGGCAATTTCCATAGCCTGGACGAGCTGGTGGCGGAATGTGACGTGCTCACCTTCCATACCCCGCTGTTCAAAGACGGGCCGTATAAATCCCTGCATCTGGCCGATGACGCGCTGATTAGCCGCCTGAAGCCGGGCACTATCCTGATCAACGCCTGTCGTGGCCCGGTGGTGGACAACGCCGCGCTGCTGACGCGTCTGGATGCCGGTCAGGATCTCAGCGTGGTGCTCGACGTGTGGGAGCCGGAGCCGGATCTCAACGTCGCTCTGCTGGATAAAGTGGATATTGGCACCGCGCATATCGCGGGCTACACCCTGGAAGGCAAAGCGCGCGGCACCACCCAGGTGTTTGAGGCCTACAGCGCCTTTATTGGCAAATCGCAGCAGGTGGCGCTGGATACCCTGCTGCCGACGCCGGAGTTTGGCCGCATTACCCTGCATGGCCCGCTGGATCAGGCAACGCTGAAACGGCTGGTGCATTTAGTGTATGATGTGCGCCGCGATGACGCGCTGCTGCGAAAAGTAGCGGGTATGCCGGGTGAATTCGACAAGCTGCGCAAGCACTATGTGGAGCGCCGCGAATGGTCTTCCCTGTATGTGATGTGTGATGACGCTGCGGCGGCATCGCTGCTGCACAAGCTGGGTTTCAACGCCACTCATCATCCGGTTCGTTAATGTCTTCTTAATGCTCCCTGGTGGATAATCCGCCGGGGACGCTTTTTTATTTCTGGAGTAAACCACCATGTCTGAAGGCTGGAACATTGCCATACTGGGCGCCACGGGCGCCGTGGGCGAAGCCCTGCTCGAAACCCTTGCCGAGCGTCAGTTCCCGGTGGGGGAGATCTTTGCCCTGGCGCGTAATGAGAGCGCGGGTGAGCATCTGCGCTATGAGGGTAAGTCGGTACGCGTTCAGGATGCTGCTGAATTCGACTGGACCCAGGCGCAGCTGGCCTTTTTCGTCGCCGGTGCTGAAGCCTCCGCAACCTACATTGAAGAGGCCACCAACGCGGGCTGTCTGGTGATTGATTCAAGCGGTCTGTTCGCCCTTGAGCCGGACGTGCCGCTGGTGGTGCCGGACGTCAACCCGTTCGTGCTGGCCGACTACCGCAACCGTAACCTGATCGCCGTCCCGGACAGTCTGACCAGCCAGCTGCTGACCGCCCTGAAACCGCTGATCGACGATGGCGGCTTATCCCGAATCACCGTCACCAGCCTGCTGTCGGCCTCCGCCCACGGTAAAAAAGCGGTGGATGCGCTGGCCGGGCAGAGCGCCAAGCTGCTGAACGGTATTCCGGTAGATGAAGAGGACTTCTTTGGTCGTCAGCTGGCCTTCAACATGCTGCCGCTGCTGCCGGATCGCGAAGGCAGCGTGCGTGAAGAGCGCCAGCTCGTCGATCAGGTACGCAAGATCCTGCAGGATGAGGGTCTGATGATCTCCGCTAACTGCGTGCAGTCGCCGGTGTTTTACGGCCATGCCCAGATGGTGAGCTTTGAAGCAATGCGCCCTCTGGCGGCGGAAGAGGCGCGCGACGCCTTTGCCCGCGGCGAGGACATTGAGCTGTCTGAAGAGCGCGAGTTCCCGACTCAGGTAGGCGACGCAACGGGCAACGCCCGTCTCTCCATCGGCTGCGTACGCAACGATTACGGCATGCCGGAGCAGGTCCAGTTCTGGTCGGTGGCCGACAACGTCCGTTTCGGCGGCGCGCTGATGGCGGTGAAAATTGCCGAAAAACTGGTGCAGGAGTATCTGTACTGATGTCAGAAGTTGAACAAAAGCCGGTCCATAGAATTGCCCTCGGGATTGAGTACGATGGCAGTAAATATTATGGCTGGCAGCGTCAGAACGAGGTGCGCAGCGTCCAGGAGAAACTGGAGAAAGCGCTCTCTCAGGTGGCGAATGAGCCCATCAATGTACTGTGCGCCGGGCGTACCGACGCTGGCGTCCACGGTACGGGGCAGGTGGTACATTTTGAAACCACCGCGGTGCGTAAAGACGCGGCCTGGACGTTGGGGGTAAATGCGAATTTGCCTGGAGACATCGCGGTGCGCTGGGTCAAAACTGTGCCGGATGATTTTCACGCGCGTTTCAGCGCCACCGCGCGCCGTTACCGCTACATCATCTATAACCAGCGTCTGCGTCCGGCAGTGTTAGGCCAGGGCGTAACGCATTTTTACGCGCCGCTGGATGCCGAACGCATGCACCGCGCGGCGCAGGCGTTGATCGGTGAAAACGACTTTACCTCGTTTCGCGCAGTGCAGTGTCAGTCGCGCACCCCGTGGCGCAACGTCATGCACATCAACGTCAGCCGTCATGGGGCGTATGTGGTGGTGGATATCAAGGCCAACGCCTTTGTTCACCATATGGTCAGGAATATCACAGGCAGCCTGATGGAAGTGGGCGCCGGACACCAGCCGGAGAGCTGGATTGCAGAGTTGCTGGCAGCGAAGGACAGAACCCTGGCAGCAGCAACGGCGAAAGCGGAAGGGCTCTATCTGGTCTCGGTCGATTACCCGGATCGTTTTGACCTTCCGAAACCGCCAATGGGCCCGCTGTTTTTAGCGGACTGATAGCCGTGCAATAAAGGTTTAGACAATATGGATTTAATTCGCTTTCTGATTGATTTCATTCTGCATATTGATGTTCACCTGGCAGAGCTGGTCGCTGATTACGGCGTCTGGGTCTATGCCATTCTGTTCCTGATCCTGTTTTGTGAAACCGGACTGGTGGTGACGCCGTTCTTACCGGGCGATTCGCTGCTGTTCGTGGCGGGGGCGCTGGCCTCTCTGGAAACCAACGACATCAACGTTCACCTGATGGTGGTTCTGATGCTTATCGCCGCGATCCTTGGCGATGCGGTGAACTACACTATAGGTCGGCTGTTTGGCGAGCGGTTGTTCAGTAACCCGGACTCAAAAATCTTCCGTCGCAGCTATCTCGATAAAACCCATGCGTTTTACGAGAAGCACGGTGGTAAAACGATTATTCTCGCGCGCTTCGTGCCGATCGTCAGAACCTTTGCGCCGTTTGTTGCGGGAATGGGTCACATGTCGTACCGTCACTTCGCGCTCTATAACGTGACCGGCGCGTTGCTGTGGGTACTCAGCTTTACCTACGCGGGATATTTCTTCGGGACCATTCCTATGATTCAGGAAAACCTCAAGTTACTGATCCTGGGGATTATTGTGGTCTCCATTTTGCCGGGGGTGATCGAAATTATTCGTCACCGACGCGCGGCGGCAAAACAGACAAAATAAAAGCACGACTGCGGTTCGACCACTTTTTTATCCAAAGTTTCGGGCTGTTATGTTTTAATGTGCAACATTCATGGTCTGTCGGGGGCAAAAATGGCATTATGCGCCCCTTGCAGCAAACCTGGTTCAGGCAGAAAGGTTATCAATGAGCTGGATTGAACGAATTAAAAGTAATATCACCCCAACCCGCAAAGCGAGTATTCCTGAAGGGGTGTGGACCAAATGTGACAGCTGTGGCCAGGTTCTGTACCGCGCCGAGCTGGAGCGTAATCTGGAAGTTTGTCCGAAGTGCGATCACCACATGCGTATGTCGGCGCGTAACCGCCTGCATAGCCTGCTGGATGAAGGTTCTCTGGTTGAACTGGGCAGCGAGCTTGAGCCGAAAGATGTGCTGAAGTTCCGCGACTCCAAGAAATACAAAGACCGTCTGGCCTCTGCGCAGAAAGAGACCGGCGAGAAAGACGCCCTGGTGGTGATGAAAGGCACCCTGCACGAGATGCCGGTTGTCGCAGCGGCATTCGAGTTCTCCTTTATGGGCGGCTCGATGGGTTCCGTAGTTGGCGCGCGCTTTGTGCGTGCGGTTGAGCAGGCGCTGGAAGACAACTGTCCGCTGATCTGCTTCTCCGCCTCCGGTGGTGCCCGTATGCAGGAAGCGCTGATGTCGCTGATGCAGATGGCGAAAACCTCCGCAGCGCTGGCGAAAATGCAGGAGCGCGGTCTGCCGTACATCTCCGTACTGACCGACCCGACCATGGGCGGCGTATCGGCGAGCTTCGCGATGCTGGGCGATCTGAACATCGCTGAACCGAAAGCGCTGATCGGCTTTGCCGGCCCGCGCGTTATCGAGCAAACGGTACGTGAGAAACTGCCGCCGGGCTTCCAGCGCAGTGAGTTCCTTATCGAGAAAGGCGCTATCGACATGATCGTCCGCCGCCCGGAAATGCGCCTGAAACTGGCCAGCGTCCTGGCGAAGCTGATGAATCTGCCGTCGCCGAGCCCGGATGAGCCGCGCGAAGGCGTGGTGGTACCGGATCAGGAACCCGAGGCCTGATAACTGAAAAGGGCAGGGCCAATGGCGCTGCCCTTTTGCTTTCTAACCGTAACTGAAAAGCGCGCAACATGGAAAATATCACTCTTCCCCAAGCCACGTCGCCTCTGGCCGCGTGGCTTTCTTATCTGGAAAACCTGCACAGTAAAGCCATCGACATGGGACTCGAGCGCGTCAGCCAGGTAGCGGCGCGCCTTGACGTTCTGAAACCGGCTCCCTTTGTCTTCACCGTGGCGGGCACCAACGGCAAAGGCACCACCTGCCGCACGCTGGAGTCCATGCTGATGGCCGCGGGCTACAAAGTAGGTGTCTACAGCTCGCCGCATCTGGTGCGCTACACCGAGCGCGTGCGGGTGCAAAACGCAGAGTTAGCCGAATCGGCGCATACCGCCTCGTTCGCCGAAATCGAAGCCGCGCGTGGCGACACGTCACTCACCTATTTTGAATATGGCACGCTGTCGGCGCTGTGGCTGTTTAAGCAGGCGCAGCTGGACGTGGTGATCCTCGAAGTCGGGTTAGGCGGGCGTCTGGACGCCACCAATATCGTCGATCCGGACGTGGCGGTGGTGACCAGCATCGCGCTGGATCATACCGACTGGCTGGGGCCCGATCGCGAAAGCATCGGCCGTGAAAAAGCCGGTATTTTCCGCGCGGGCAAACCGGCGATTGTTGGTGAACCTGAAATGCCGCATACCATTGCTGATGTGGCCCAGGAGAAGGGGGCGCTGCTGCAGCGTCGTGACGTCGACTGGCGCTACAGCGTGACACAGAACGGCTGGCGCTTTGAAGATGCTAAAGGCGCGCTGGATAATCTGCCGCTGCCACAGGTGCCGCAGCCGAATGCCGCCACGGCGCTGGCCGCACTGCGCGCCAGCGGTCTGGCGGTAAACGAGCAGGCCATCCGCGACGGTATTCAGCAGGCTATCCTCGCCGGGCGTTTCCAGACGGTGAGCGAATCGCCGCGTCTGATTCTGGATGTGGCGCATAATCCTCACGCCGCGGCCTATCTCGCAGGACGTCTCAAATCATTGCCAAAAACCGGGCGCGTGCTGGCGGTTATCGGTATGCTTCATGATAAAGATATTGGCGGCACGCTGGCCTGCATGGAGAGTGTGGTCGATAGCTGGTATTGTGCACCTCTGGAAGGCCCGCGTGGGGCAACGGCTGAACAGCTGATGGAACATCTCGGCGAGGGCCAGAGCTTTGCCAGCGTGGAGCAGGCATGGCGCGCGGCGATGGCGGACGCCAGACCAGAAGATACCGTGCTGGTGTGTGGATCTTTCCACACGGTGGCACATGTCATGGACGTAATGGATGCGGGGAGAACCGGTGGCAAGTAAGTTTCAGAACCGTTTAGCAGGCACCATTGTGCTGGTGGCGCTGGGGGTGATTATTCTCCCCGGGCTGCTTGATGGACAGAAAAAGCATTATCAGGATGAGTTCGCGGCGATCCCGCTGGTGCCGAAACCGGGCGACCGGGATGAGCCGGACATGCTGCCGGCGGCAACGCAGGCGCTACCTGCTCAACCGCCTGAAGGGGCGGCGGAAGAGGTGCAGGCGGGCGATGCCGCAGCACCATCCTTAGATCCGTCGCGTCTGGCGGCCGGTAACAGTAACGAACTGGATCCGGCGGCAGTCGAGCAGTACGCGCCAAAACCGGTGCAGAAACCGAAGCCGGTTGAGAAGCCGAAACCGCAGCGCGATAACACCAGCCAGCAGCTGGCGGCGGCCACGGAAACCCCACCGGCCAAATCGGCGGCAGAAGAGAAACCGGCCCCGACCGGTAAAGCCTACGTGGTGCAGCTCGGCGCGTTGAAAAATGCCGACAAGGTCAACGAGGTGGTGGCCAAACTCCGTGGCGCGGGGTATCGCGTTTACACTTCACCTACGACGCCGGTACAGGGTAAAATCACCCGTATTCTCGTCGGCCCGGATGCATCGAGAGATAAGCTGAAAGGGTCGCTTGGCGAGCTGAATCAACTCTCCGGTCTGAGCGGCGTGGTGATGAACTACAGCGTGAACTGAGTTTTTCTCTGACTAAAAAACAGGCGTAGCAGATTGCCTGAGAAGGTAACCCGCCTGGGGCGCTGAACATTTTTTCAGCGCTTTTTTTATTTACGCGCGGGAAGGAAATCCCTACGCAAACGTTTTCTTTTTCTGTTAGAATTCGCCCCGAACTGGATGACAGGGCGTTTAATCGTGGGACGTATATGGTCTGGATTGATTACGCCATCATTGCGGTGATAGGTTTTTCCTGTCTGGTTAGCCTGATCCGTGGCTTTGTTCGTGAAGCGTTATCGCTGGTAACCTGGGGCTGTGCCTTCTTTGTTGCCAGTCATTACTACACTTACCTGTCTGTCTGGTTCACGGGCTTTGAAGATGAACTGGTCCGAAACGGAATCGCCATCGCGGTGCTGTTTATCGCGACGCTGATTGTTGGCGCCATTGTTAACTTCGTGATTGGCCAGCTGGTTGAGAAAACCGGTTTGTCAGGAACGGACAGGGTGCTTGGGATCTGTTTCGGTGCCTTGCGAGGGGTGTTGATTGTCGCCGCGATACTGTTCTTCCTTGATACCTTTACCGGGTTCTCAAAAAGTGAAGACTGGCAGAAATCGCAGCTGATCCCGCAGTTTAGCTTCATCATCAGATGGTTCTTTGACTATCTGCAAAGCTCGTCGAGTTTTTTGCCCAGGGCATAAACCCTGAGATGTGGCTTAACGAGGAAATGACGAATGTGCGGTATTGTCGGTATCGCCGGTTTCATGCCGGTAAACCAGTCTATTTATGACGCATTATCGGTGCTTCAGCACCGTGGGCAGGATGCTGCGGGTATCATCACCATTGATGCACACAACTGCTTCCGTTTACGTAAGGCCAATGGCCTGGTCAACGATGTGTTTGAAGCCCGCCATATGCAGCGTCTGCAGGGTAACATGGGTATTGGTCACGTTCGTTACCCTACCGCAGGCAGTTCCAGCGCCTCTGAAGCGCAGCCTTTCTACGTTAACTCCCCGTATGGCATCACGCTTGCCCACAACGGCAACCTGACCAACGCCCACGAGTTGCGTAAAAAGCTGTTTGAAGAGAAGCGTCGCCACATTAACACCACTTCAGATTCTGAAATTCTGCTTAACATCTTTGCCAGCGAACTGGATAACTTCCGTCACTATCCGCTGGAAGCCGACAACATTTTTGCTGCCGTGGCAGCCACTAACCGTCTGATTCGCGGGGCCTATGCCTGCGTAGCGATGATTATCGGCCACGGTATGGTCGCGTTCCGCGATCCGAACGGGATTCGCCCGCTGGTGCTGGGGAAACGCGATATTGGCGATGGCCGCACCGAGTATATGGTGGCCTCCGAAAGCGTGGCTCTGGATACGCTGGGCTTTGAGTTCCTGCGTGACGTTGCTCCGGGCGAAGCGGTGTACATCACCGAAAAAGGCCAGCTGTTTACCCGCCAGTGTGCGGAAAACCCGGTCAGCAACCCGTGCCTGTTCGAGTACGTCTACTTTGCCCGTCCGGACTCCTTCATCGACAAAATCTCCGTCTACAGCGCCCGCGTAAATATGGGCACCAAGCTCGGCGAGAAAATTGCCCGCGAGTGGGAAGATCTGGATATCGACGTGGTTATTCCGATTCCGGAAACCTCCTGCGATATCGCACTCGAGATAGCCCGCATTCTGGATAAACCGTACCGTCAGGGCTTTGTGAAAAACCGCTACGTTGGCCGCACCTTTATCATGCCAGGCCAGCAGCTGCGCCGTAAATCGGTGCGCCGCAAGCTGAACGCCAACCGCGCGGAGTTCCGTGATAAGAACGTGCTGCTGGTGGATGACTCCATTGTGCGGGGCACCACTTCAGAGCAGATTATCGAGATGGCCCGTGAAGCGGGTGCGAAGAAGGTCTATCTGGCCTCTGCGGCACCGGAGATTCGCTTCCCGAACGTCTACGGTATCGACATGCCGACCGCTAACGAGCTGATCGCTCACGGTCGCGAAGTGGACGAGATCCGCCAGATCATCGGTGCCGACGGCCTGATTTTCCAGGATCTGAACGATCTGATCGACGCGGTGCGCGCCGAGAATCCGGATATCCAGCAGTTCGAGTGTTCGGTGTTCAACGGTATCTACGTCACCAAAGATGTGGACCAGAAGTATCTGGACTACCTCGACTCTCTGCGTAACGACGATGCGAAAGCCGTGCAGATGGCGAACGATCTCGAAAGCTTAGAGATGCACAACGAAGGTTAATCCTTCTCACAGGCGAGGGCGTCCGCCCTCGCTTGCAACTCCCGCCAAAATCCTGCACAGTCTGCCCAGTTACAGTAAGGGCGATAATCATGAAACGATTGATAGTAGGGATCTCAGGGGCCAGCGGCGCGATTTACGGTGTCCGTTTGCTGCAGGTATTACGCGACGTCGCTGACGTTGAAACCCATCTGGTGATGAGCCAGGCTGCGCGGCAGACCCTCTCTCTCGAAACCGATTACTCCCTGCGCGACGTTCAGGCGTTGGCCGACGTGGTGCATGATGCCCGCGATATCGCGGCCAGCATCTCCTCCGGGTCGTTTAAGACCGCGGGCATGGTGATCCTGCCCTGTTCCATCAAAACCCTCTCCGGCATCGTCAACAGTTATACCGATACCCTGGTAACCCGCGCCGCCGACGTGGTGCTGAAAGAGCGCCGCCCGCTGGTGCTTTGCGTGCGCGAGACTCCGCTGCATCTGGGCCACCTGCGGCTGATGACGCAGGCTGCTGAACTGGGGGCGGTACTCATGCCGCCGGTCCCGGCGTTTTATCATCGTCCGCAAAGCCTGGATGAGGTAATTAACCAGACGGTGAACCGGGTTCTGGATCAGTTCGATATTGAGCTGCCGGACGATCTCTTCACCCGCTGGCAGGGCGTCTGACGGGAAAAGTGTCCTGCCCTGGGGCAGGTCAGCGCAACGTGCCCTGTTTCAGGGCAATTCTGCAACCGCGATCATATCCTCAACATTTAATTCCTTTTTTCCTTTCTTCCCACTGCGGTTCGTTTGGCAGACCTGCTATCTTTCACCATTAAGGCAATCTTGCAACCTTTCGTTAACATATTTAACGCCGAAATTTTGCACTCATTGCAATCTGGCATAAGACCTGCAAGGGATCGCCTGTAACAACACACAACACAACCTAATACATAATAAAATCACGACACTTGAGGGTAATGTATGAAGAAGACGGTTCTGGCTCTGTCTTTGCTGGTGGGATTAAGTACCGCGGCAAGCAGCTATGCGGCGCTCCCACAGACCGTACGTATCGGTACCGACGCGACCTATGCGCCGTTCTCATCGAAAGATGCGAAGGGCGACTTTGTCGGGTTTGATATCGACCTGGGAAATGAGATGTGCAAACGCATGTCCGTGAAATGCACTTGGGTGGGCAGCGACTTCGATGCGCTGATCCCCTCCCTGAAAGCCAAGAAAATCGACGCGATTATCTCTTCACTCTCCATCACCGAGAAACGCCAGCAGGAGATCGCCTTCTCTGAAAAACTCTACGCAGCGGACTCCCGTCTGATTGCGGCGAAAGGCTCGCCTGTCCAGCCGACCATTGATTCGCTGAAAGGCAAACACGTCGGCGTTCTGCAGGGCTCCACGCAGGAAGGCTTCGCCAATGCCAACTGGCGTGAGAAGGGCGTGGATGTGGTGGCTTACCAGAACCAGGATCTGATCTATTCCGATCTGGCGGCAGGGCGTCTGGATGCCGCTTTCCAGGATGAAGTCGCGGCAAGCGAAGGCTTCCTGAAACAACCGGCAGGGAAAGAGTTTGCTTTTGCCGGCCCGTCGGTTAAAGACAAAAAGTACTTTGGTGACGGCACCGGCATCGGCCTGCGTAAGGACGATACCGAGCTGAAAGCGGCCTTTGATAAAGCCTTTAACGAACTGCGTAAAGACGGCACCTACGACAAACTGGCGAAGAAATACTTCGACTTCAATGTGTACGGCGACTAACCGTTACTGACGGGTGCGCACCATAATGGTTCCCCGTTATGGTGCGCCAGCGGCGAATGCGAACCAGGATGGTGCAATCCTGCACCGTGTTGGTTATAAAGTGAATAGTTAAGCACTCGCAATGCACTTTTTCGCGCGTGCGGGGCATAATCTTTTGCCTTGCCGCGGCGATTAATGGCACATTAAGAGCACCCCCGTCGGCGTTAAAATCCCGTAAGAAGACAGTCTGTTGAGGATAGATATGAAAAAACTGGTGTTGTCACTTTCTCTGGCCCTGGCCTTTTCCAGCGCTACTGCGGCATTCGCAGCAATTCCGCAAAAAGTTCGTATTGGTACTGACCCGACTTATGCCCCCTTCGAATCGAAGAATGCGCAGGGTGAACTGGTAGGATTTGATATCGATTTGGCGAAAGAACTGTGCAAACGTATCAAAACAGAGTGTACCTTCGTCGAAAACCCACTGGATGCGCTGATCCCTTCGTTGAAAGCGAAAAAAATCGACGCCATTATGTCTTCTCTCTCCATCACCGAAAAACGCCAGCAGGAGATTGCCTTCACCGACAAACTTTATGCAGCAGATTCCCGTCTGGTGGTGGCTAAATCTTCTGATATCCAGCCAACCCTTGATTCACTGAAAGGCAAACGCGTCGGCGTGCTGCAAGGTACCACCCAGGAGACCTACGGTAACGAGCACTGGGCACCGAAAGGGATCGAAATCGTCTCTTATCAGGGCCAGGAAAATATCTATGCTGACCTGACCGCAGGCCGTATCGATGCCGCCTTCCAGGACGAAGTCGCTGCCAGCGAAGGCTTCCTGAAGCAGCCGGTAGGTAAAGATTACAAGTTCGGCGGTCCGTCCATTAAGGACGAAAAACTCTTTGGCGTGGGCACCGGTATGGGGCTGCGTAAAGAGGACAACGAACTGCGTGAAGCGCTGAATAAAGCCTTTGCCGAAATGCGCGCCGACGGTACTTACGAAAAACTGGCGAAGAAGTACTTCGACTTTGATGTCTACGGTGGCTAAACGCCCCGCTGAATAACGTGCGACCCCTCCCGCTGCGGGAGGGGAAAAGACACGGCGTCACCACTCACGACACGACAGGGCAGGCGGTATGCTGTACGGATTTTCTGGCGTAATTTTACAAGGCGCGCTCGTCACCCTTGAACTGGCTCTCAGTTCGGTGGTGCTGGCGGTGTTAATAGGCCTGGCGGGCGCGGGCGCGAAGCTTTCGACCAATCGGGCCATGGTTCTGCTGTTTGAAGGCTATACCACGCTGATCCGTGGCGTGCCTGACCTGGTGCTGATGCTGCTGATCTTCTACGGTCTGCAAATCGCCCTCAACGGCATCACGGATGCCATCGGTATGGCACAGATTGATATCGATCCTATGGTGGCCGGTATCATCACCCTGGGCTTTATCTACGGCGCTTACTTCACTGAAACCTTCCGCGGAGCCTATCTCGCCGTGCCGAAAGGGCATATCGAAGCGGCCACGGCGTTCGGTTTTACCTCCTCGCAAACGTTCCGCCGTATTATGTTTCCGGCCATGATGCGCTTTGCGCTGCCGGGCATCGGCAACAACTGGCAGGTTATCCTCAAGGCGACGGCGCTGGTTTCGTTACTGGGGCTGGAAGATGTGGTGAAAGCCACGCAGCTGGCGGGCAAAAGCACCTGGGAACCGTTCTACTTTGCCATCGTCTGCGGGGTGATTTATCTGGTGTTTACCACCGTCTCCAATGGTGTGCTGCTGCTGCTCGAGCGTCGCTACTCCGTGGGTGTGAAGAGGGCTGACCTGTGATCGAGATTATTCAGGAATACTGGAAATCGCTGCTGTGGACCGACGGATACCGCTTTACCGGTGTGGCGATCACGCTCTGGCTGCTGATTTCTTCCGTGGTAGTGGGCGGCATTCTGGCCATATTTCTCGCCATTGGCCGCGTGTCGAACAATAAATACATTCGCTTTCCCATCTGGCTGTTTACCTACGTGTTCCGCGGTACGCCGCTCTATGTGCAGCTGCTGGTCTTCTACTCCGGGATGTACACCCTGGAGATCGTGAAAGGCACCGAGATGCTGAACGCGTTCTTCCGTAGCGGGCTGAACTGTACCGTGCTGGCGTTAACGCTGAACACTTGCGCCTACACCACCGAGATCTTTGCCGGGGCGATTCGTTCCGTTCCCTATGGCGAGATTGAGGCGGCGCGGGCCTATGGTTTCTCCTCCGTGAAGCTCTACCGCTGCATTATTCTGCCGTCGGCGCTGCGCATTGCGCTGCCCGCCTACAGCAACGAAGTGATTTTAATGCTGCACTCCACCGCGCTGGCCTTTACCGCCACCGTGCCGGATCTGCTGAAGATTGCCCGCGACATTAACTCGGCAACCTATCAGCCGTTTACTGCCTTCGGGATCGCGGCGGTGCTGTATTTGATTATTTCTTACGTCCTGATTAGCCTGTTCCGCAAAGCGGAAAAACGCTGGTTGCAGCACATTAAACCTTCTTCGACGCACTGAGAATTAAGATGGCTGAGAACAAATTAAACGTTATCGATTTGCACAAACGCTACGGCGAACATGAAGTGCTGAAAGGGGTGTCGCTGCAGGCAAATGCGGGCGATGTGATCAGTATTATCGGCTCCTCAGGCTCGGGTAAAAGTACCTTCCTGCGCTGCATTAACTTCCTTGAAAAGCCGAGTGCCGGCTCGATTGTGGTCAGCGGTGAGAACATCAATCTGGTGAAGGATAAAGACGGGCAGCTGAAGGTGGCGGATAAGCACCAGCTGCGGATGTTGCGTACCCGGCTGACGATGGTGTTCCAGCACTTCAACCTCTGGAGCCACATGACGGTGCTGGAGAACGTCATGGAAGCGCCGGTGCAGGTGCTGGGCTTGAGCAAGCAGGAAGCCCGTGCCCGTGCGGAGAAATACCTGGCGAAAGTGGGTATCGACGAGCGCCAGCAGATTAAATATCCGGTGCATCTCTCCGGCGGTCAGCAGCAGCGTGTTTCGATTGCCCGTGCGCTGGCGATGGAGCCGGAAGTGCTGCTGTTTGACGAACCGACCTCAGCGCTCGATCCCGAGCTGGTGGGCGAGGTGCTGCGTATCATGCAGCAGCTGGCCGAAGAGGGGAAAACCATGGTGGTGGTAACCCACGAGATGGGCTTCGCCCGTAACGTCTCCAACCATGTGATCTTCCTGCATCAGGGCGTCATCGAAGAGCAGGGGCACCCGGATGAGGTGCTGGCGAATCCGAAGAGCCCGCGCTTGCAGCAGTTCCTGAAAGGGTCGTTGAAGTAGTTTTTGGTGTTTGTTCCCTCTCCCTTCGGGAGAGGGTCAGGGTGAGGGGATCAGGCCGCACAAGGTAAAAGCAAAACGGCAACATGTTGCCGTTTTTTATGTTTGTTCCCTCTCCCTTCGGGAGAGGGCCAGGGTGAGGGGATCAGGCCGCACCTTGCTCAAGCCGGTACACCCAGTCGTCATACCGCACGCCGTTAATCTCATACGCCTTTTCCAGCACCTGGGTCCGCACAAAGCCCGCTTTTTCTAACACCCGCACCGAGCCGCCGTTATCCGCGAGCACATACGCATTCACCGCCTTTACGCCCACCCGAATAAAAGCATATTCACAGACGGCACGCAGCGCCTCGCTGGCAATCCCCCGGCCCTGCGCGGCGGGGATCACCGTGTAACCGATATCGGCTTCTTCAGGATATTTATTGCTGATTTGCAGCCCAATATCCCCCAGCGGGGTGTCATCATCGTGGGCGCGAATGACAAAAGTATGCGGGGTCGTCAGGCGGGCGGCAAACAGGCGTCGGGTCTCTTTTTCCGGGGCGATAGCGGCCATGTAGCGCATGATTTCGGGCGATTCACGAAGCCGGAGGAAAAAGGGCCAGTCGGAGGGCTCAAAGGGGGAGAGCGTCAGCCTGGCAGTGGTGATTGTGGCCATCATTACGCCTTTAACGGGGATCGATCATAGCAATTTAACACAGCCGACCGGGCCGATTTAACCTACCACATCTCCCAGGGCTTCTTCTAAGTCGTACCACCGGAAGGCAAATCCGGCAGCTTCCAGCCGCTTCGGCAGCGCGCGCTGACCGCCCAGCACCAGCACGGAGGATTCCCCCATCAGCAGGCGGATAGCGGTGGCCGGGGCGCGGATCACCGCAGGGCGATGCACCGCATGCCCCAGGGCATGAGCAAACTGCTCGTTGCGAACCGGGTAGGGGGAGACCATATTGAACGGGCCGCGCAGATCGTTATCCAGCAGCCAGAGAATGCCGTTCACCATATCGTCGATATGGATCCACGCCAGATACTGACGGCCATTGCCGACCGGCCCGCCGAGACCCAGCTTAAACACCGGCAGCATTTTACCGAGGATACCGCCTTTCGGCGCCAGCACCACGCCGGTGCGCAGCAGGCAAACGCGGGTCTGCTCGCTTTGCGCCCCGCAGGCGATCTGCTCCCAGCGGGCGCAGAGCTTATGGGTAAATTCGTTGTGCGGCGGCTCCTCTTCGGTGACCACCACTTCGCCTAAATCGCCGTAATAGCCCGATGCCGAACCGGAGATAAACACCGACGGTGGCGTGTCGCTGGCCTTGAACATATCAACCAGGCGCTGGGTGATAGTCCAGCGGCTGTTGCACAGCCGCTGCTTATGTTCTTCGGTCCAACGTTTATCGGCGATAGGCTCCCCCGCCAGATTGATGACGGCGTCGAAGCCGTTGAGATCCTGATGCTCGGTGAGCCCTTTCCAGATATCGATGCCGGAGCCGAGTGTCTGACGCGCTTTCTCGGGACTGCGCGTCACCACCGTAAGCTCATGGCCCAGCGTCTGCAAGCGGGGGATCAGATGCCGGCCAATCAGGCCGGTACCGCCGGTTACCAGGATCTTCATACAACCTCCAGGGGTTGCGCTTAGCGTTGCCAGCTTAACGTCATTGAGACGGAGTCGGCATAGCGCAGCGCGTGAAGTTTATCGATCTCTACTTCAGCATAGGTGACCCAGTGATGTTCGCGTGCGATATCCAGCACATCCTGAGTTAATTTTTCCAGCAAAGAGAAGCGGTTACTCTCGACATGTTGAATGATGCTTTTGGTGACGGTGCGATAGTTCAGGGCATCATTGATATCCTCACTGTCCCGGGCCTTGTCGGCCGGGTAGTGAATCACCACATTCACCACGATATCCTGACGGTTAGCGCGCTCCTCTTCTTTGATGCCGATATAGGTGCGCAGGCGTAAATTTTTAATACGAATAATCGCGTCTTGCTGGGACATTGCAGGCTTCCTCCGTGTCATTATCGCCACCATAATACATGAGGAAACCGTTTATATCTGCTGTGCTTTTTGCATTGCGCGCTCGGTTGCCGGACGGGTGCGAATGCGCTCAAACCAGTTGTTCACCGCAGGCCACGACGTCAGGTCGACGCGATGATTTTCATGGGTATTGACCCACGGCCAGCAGGCGATATCCGCGATACTGTAGTGTTCGCCCCCCAGCCACGGCGATTTTTCCAGACGCTTATTCAGCACGTTATAGAGCCGCTGCGTCTCAACCTGGAAGCGTTCGATGGCGTAGGGGATCGGCTGCGGCGCAAAGTGGTTAAAGTGGGTGTTCTGGGCGATCATCGGCCCCAGCCCGCCCACCTGCCAGAAGAGCCACTGTAGAGTAACGTGCCGTTCCCGTAATTCCCCGCTCAGCAGCTTGCCGGATTTTTCCGCCAGATAGAGCAGGATCTCGCCGGACTCAAACAGGCTCAGCGGCGCGCCGCCATCCTCCGGCTCATGATCGACAATGGCCGGGATTTTATTGTTCGGTGAAATGGCGAGAAACTCAGGACGAAACTGTTCACCTTTACTGATATCAACCGGCAGGATGCGGTAATCCAGCTGGGCCTCCTCCAGAAAAAGCGTGATCTTATGCCCGTTGGGAGTAGGGGCGTAGTAAAGGTCAATCATCGCAACTCCTGTCATAACGATTATCGCAGCATAGGATCGAGTATAGGTGGTGATGATAAATCGTGAGTTTTCATCAAGTGACAGTCGGGGCAGGAGGTTATATTTTGGATATATATCCATCACCCGAAGCATTACGAGGACTTTATGAGCCAACCTGCGATTACCCTGTGGTCAGATGCCGATTACTACTCCCCCTATGTCATGAGCGTGTATGTCGCGCTGGCCGAGAAAGGATTGCCTTTTACCCTGAAGACCGTTGACCTCAGCCGGGGGGAGAATCGGCTGCCGCAGTGGCGAGGCTATGCCCTGACCCGTCGCGTGCCGGTGCTGGAGATCGACGGCTTTGAACTCAGCGAATCCTCCGCCATTGCTGAATACCTGGAGGAGCAATTTGCGCCGCCGGAGTGGGAGCGGATCTTCCCTCACGATCGGCAAAAGCGCGCCCGCGCACGTCAGATACAGGCCTGGCTACGCAGCGATCTGGTGCCGATCCGCACCGAGCGTTCTACCGACGTGGTGTTCGCCGGGGTAAAAAAACCGGCCCTGAGCGAAACCGCGCAGCGGGCGGCAAACCAGCTCTACGATACCGCCTCCTCGCTGCTTGCCCATGGCCAGCAGAACCTGTTCGGGGAGTGGTGTATTGCGGATGCGGATCTGGCCCTGATGCTCAACCGTCTGGTGCTTAACGGCGACGACGTGCCGCAGCAGCTGGTGGATTACGCGAATTTCCAGTGGCAGCGTGCCTCGGTGCAGCGCTACGTGGCGTTGTCAGCGAAGCGGGCGAGCTGATATTCCGGTATGATGGGGCAGCTTTTCGACATAAGGAGTTTCTGATGAAGCTGATGTTTGCATCGGACATCCATGGCTCGCTGCCGGCGACCGAACGGGTGCTTTCGTTGTTTGAACAGAGCGGGGCAAAATGGCTGGTGATCCTTGGGGATGTGCTGAACCACGGCCCGCGCAATCCTCTGCCCGAAGGCTATTCGCCTGCCGAGGTCGCCGATCGGCTCAACGCGTATGCGTCGCGGATTATCGCCGTGCGCGGTAACTGCGACAGCGAAGTTGATCAGATGCTGCTGAACTTTCCCATTACCGCTCCCTGGCAGCAGATCCTGCTGGAGAACAGCCGCCTGTTTGTGACCCACGGTCATCTGTTTGGCCCGGATAACCTGCCCGCGCTGAATGCTGGCGATGTGCTGGTTTACGGTCATACTCATATTCCGGTAGCCAGTAAACAGGGCGGTCTCATACATTTCAATCCTGGCTCAGTCAGCCTGCCCAAAGGTGGCTTTTCCCCCAGCTACGGCATGCTGGAAGGAAACCATTTGTGCGTTATGACGCTGAATGATGGCCAGGTTATTGCGCAGTCAGAGATTAATCCGTAATTTACTCCTCAACAGTAAACGCGCCGCGAGAGCGCTTTAAAGAGAAGGTTTCCCGATGGTGGAGCAGAGTCATTTGGCAAGTACGGAATGGGTGGATATTGTCAACGAAGACAATGAGGTAATTGCACAGGCGAGCCGCGAGCAGATGCGGGCGCAGCGCCTGCGTCATCGCGCGACCTATATCGTGGTGCATGATGGGATGGGCAATATTCTGGTTCAGCGCCGTACCGAAACGAAAGACTTCATGCCCGGGATGCTCGATGCTACCGCCGGTGGCGTGGTGCAGGCCGATGAGCTGTTGCTTGATTCCGCCCGCCGCGAAGCGGAAGAGGAGCTGGGGATTGCCGGCGTGCCGTTCGCCGAGCATGGTCAGTTCTATTTCGAAGATCCGCACTGCCGCGTCTGGGGAGGCCTTTTCAGCTGCGTCTCCCACGGTCCGTTTGCATTGCAGGAGGAAGAGGTGAGTGAAGTCTGCTGGATGACCCCGGCTGAGATCACTGCCCGCTGCGACGACTTCACGCCAGATTCGCTGAAAGCGCTGGCCCTGTGGATGAGCCGCAATGCCAGCAACGAGCCGGTGAAGCACGAAGAAGCGTAACCGCGACGATAAAAAAAGGCGACCCGAGGGTCGCCTTTTTACGTTGAGGTGCTGCTTACTGCTGGGAAGACTGGATCGCGGTCAGCGCGATGGTGTAGACGATATCGTCTACCAGCGCGCCACGAGACAGGTCGTTCACCGGCTTACGCATACCCTGCAGCATCGGCCCGATGGAGATCAGGTCGGCTGAACGCTGTACCGCTTTGTAGGTGGTGTTACCGGTGTTCAGATCCGGGAAGATGAACACGGTAGCGCGACCGGCAACCGGCGAGTTCGGCGCTTTGGATTTGGCAACGTCAGCCATGACTGCGGCGTCGTACTGCAGCGGGCCATCGATAACCAGATCCGGGCGTTTTTCCTGCGCAATACGGGTCGCTTCACGCACTTTCTCGACGTCGCTACCTGCACCAGAGGTCCCGGTGGAGTAGGAGAGCATCGCTACGCGCGGTTCGATACCGAAGGCAATCGCGGAATCAGCGGACTGGATCGCGATCTCGGCCAGCTGTTCAGCGGTTGGATCCGGGTTGATCGCACAGTCACCGTAAACGTAAACCTGTTCCGGCAGCAGCATGAAGAACACAGAAGAGACCAGAGAGCTGCCTGGCGCAGTTTTGATCAGCTGCAGCGGCGGACGGATGGTGTTCGCGGTAGTGTGAACGGCACCGGAAACCAGACCGTCAACTTCGTCCTGTTCCAGCATCAGGGTACCGAGAACCACGTTGTCTTCCAGCTGTTCGCGGGCAACGGCTTCGGTCATGCCCTTGCTCTTACGCAGCTCGACCAGACGGGCAACGTAGCTTTCGCGCACCACTTCCGGGTCAACGATTTCGATACCGGCACCCAGCTCAACGCCCTGAGAGGCAGCAACGCGGGTGATCTCATCCGGGTTACCCAGCAGTACACAGGTGGCGATACCGCGCTCGGCACAGATAGCGGCGGCTTTAACGGTACGCGGTTCGTCGCCTTCTGGCAGCACAACGCGTTTGCCCGCTTTACGCGCCAGCTCGGTGAGCTGATAACGGAAGGCTGGTGGAGAGAGACGACGGCTGCGCTCGGAGGTCGCGGTCAGGGATTCAATCCACTCAGGATTGATGCAACCGGCAACGTATTCCTGCACTTTCTCGATACGCTGATGGTCATCAGCCGGAACTTCCAGGTTGAAGCTCTGCAGGCTCAGAGAGGTCTGCCAGGTGTTGGTGTTGACCATGAAGACCGGCAGGCCGGTAGCAAATGCGCGTTCGCACAGCTTGCTGACGCGTGGGTCCATTTCATAGGCACCGGTCAGCAGGATCGCACCGATTTCCACACCGTTCATCGCCGCCAGGCAGGCTGCAACCAGCACGTCAGGACGGTCAGCGGAGGTTACCAGCAGGGAACCTGCACGGAAGTGCTCCAGCATGTGCGGAATGCTACGCGCACAGAAGGTCACGGACTTCACGCGACGGGTGTTGATATCGCCTTCGTTGACGATGGTGGCGTTCAGGTGACGCGCCATGTCGATCGCACGGGTCGCGATCAGGTCGAAGCTCCAGGTCACCGCGCCCAGCACTGGCAGAGAACTGTACTCCTGCAGCTTAGCCGGATCGATTTTCACAACTTTCGCTTTGGAAGAGTCGTCGAAAATTTCAGACAGGTCAGGGCGGGTACGGCCTTGCTCATCCACCGGGGCGTTCAGTTTGTTGACGATAACGCCGGTGATGTTGCTGTTTTTCGCGCCGCCGAAGCTGCTGCGGGTCAGCTCAATACGCTCTTTCAGCTGTTCCGGGGTATCGGTACCCTGGGACATCACGAACACGATTTCGGCGTTCAGCGTTTTGGCGATTTCGAAGTTCAGGGACTGGGCAAACTGATGCTTGCGCGTTGGGACCAGGCCTTCAACCAGCACCACTTCCGCATCCTGTGCGTTCGCGTGATAGTTAGCGATGATCTCTTCCATCAGCACGTCTTTCTGGTTGCTGGAGAGCAGAGACTCAACGTGGCTCATCTTCAGCGGTTCAGCAGCTGGCAGATTGGAGTTCGCACGAACGATAGTGGTGGTCTGGTCTGGGGCATCGCCACCAGCACGTGGTTGAGCGATTGGCTTAAACACGCTCAGACGAACGCCTTTGCGTTCCATCGCACGGATCACACCGAGGCTGACGCTGGTCAGGCCTACGCTGGTTCCGGTCGGGATCAGCATAATAGTACGGGACACGATTTATCCTCTTTCGTTACCGCCGAAATCAGGCGGGCTACAAAACAGCACCGCCAGCATTGCTGGCGGTGTGGAATCAGGCAGTCAGACGGCTCGCGTCTTGCGCGATAACCAGCTCTTCGTTGGTTGGGATAACCATCGCAAGACGGGTGCCTTCTTTGTTGATGAAGCCAGACTTACCGAAGCGCGCAGCCAGGTTACGTTCATGGTCAACGTCAAAGCCCAGTACGCCCAGTTTGCCCAGGGACAGCTCGCGCACCATTGCCGCGTTCTCACCGATACCACCGGTGAAGACCACGCCATCCAGACGGCCGTCCATCAGCGCGGTGTAAGAACCGATGTACTTCGCCAGACGGTGGCAGTAAACGTCCATTGCACGTTTAGCATCTTCTTTGTCGGCGTAGTTGTCTTCAACGTAACGGCAGTCGCTGGTGACTTCGGTCAGACCCAGCAGGCCAGACTCTTTGGTCAGCATTTTGTTGATATCTTCAACGCTCATGCCCAGGGTGTCGTGCAGATGGAAGATGATCGCCGGGTCGATATCACCGGAACGAGTCCCCATCACCAGGCCTTCCAGCGGGGTCAGGCCCATAGAGGTATCAACGCATTTGCCGTTACGGATAGCAGAAACGGAACCGCCGTTGCCCAGGTGGCAAGTGATGATGTTCACTTCTTCAACCGGCTTGTTCAGCATTTTCGCGGCTTCTTGCGTCACGTAGAAGTGGCTGGTGCCGTGTGCACCGTAGCGGCGAACGCCGTGCTCTTTGTACAGTTTGTACGGCAGGGCGTAGAGGTAAGACTCTTCCGGCATGGTCTGGTGGAACGCGGTATCAAACACAGCCACGTTTTTGTCTTTCAGATGCGGGAAGGATTTCAGCGCTTCAGCGATACCGATCAGGTGAGCCGGGTTATGCAGCGGTGCAAAAGACGCGGAGTCTTTAATGCCCTGAATAACGGAGTCATCGATGATCACAGACTTGGTATACTTCTCGCCACCATGAACAATACGGTGACCGATAGCGGTCAGCTGAGCGGACAGTTCTGGTTTTTGTGCCAGAATAGTGTTAACGATAAAGTTCAGCGCTTCGCTGTGAGCGGCGCCTGCACCTAAAGCCGCTTCCTGTTTGCTGCCGTCCATTTTCCACTTAAGACGTGCTTCAGGAAGATGGAAACATTCGGCCAGACCAGAAAGGTACTCTTCACCGTTGATCGCATCGATTATAGCGAATTTAAGTGAGGAGCTACCGCAGTTCAGAACCAGTACTAACTTACTCGACATGGAAGTACCTATTATTGATACGTGGCTAAAAAAACGTCAGTGAGTCAAGGATCGTAGCGCAAGATATCGCTGACATTTATGATTAACATCATGCCCGAAGTACATTTCGGCATGACGAAAGGAATACATATGATTTTATGCCATTTTGCGCATTTTTCCGGCAATGGCATAATGTGCGATAATTTGACGAGTGAACATTCCTCGTCTAAGGCCTTTGCAGGCCGGCACAGGATACCTGATACTGGGTAGTGCTGACAAAAGTTTTTGAACGATGTCATGACCAGTTGTGGTTTTGCACGAATTTTTTAATCTTTATATGTGAAGTTGAGGTAAGCCATGTCGACACCCGTGAACCCTTCCGTGAGCTTTTTTAGCCTGTTTCGCCGGGGACAGCATTATTCGAAGACGTGGCCACTGGAAAAGCGCCTGGCGCCCGTCTTTATTGAAAACCGCGTGATCCGCGCTACCCGGCACGCTATCCGTCTGATGCCACCTATCGCCGTCTTCACCCTGTGCTGGCAGATTGCGCTGGGCGGTCAACTTGGGCCGGCGGTGGCCACCGCGCTCTTTGCCCTGAGTCTGCCGATGCAGGGATTGTGGTGGCTGGGCAAGCGCTCGGTCACGCCGCTGCCGCCGTCGGTGTTGTCCTGGTTCTACGAAGTTCGTAGCAAGTTGCAGGATGCCGGGCAGGCGCTGGCACCGGTAGAGGGCAAACCCGACTACCAGGCGCTGGCAGATACCCTGAAGCGGGCATTCAAGCAACTTGATAAAACATTCCTCGATGACTTGTGATTGATCATCGAAACGATCTCTAAAAGAAGGCACAGTAACACCCCGTTACCGTGTCTTTTTTTTAATGCTGCCATGCGCAACAGGAGTCGAAAGATGGAAATGACCCACGCTCAACGTCTGATTTTATCCAATCAGTACAAAATGATGACGATGCTTGATCCCGACAACGCAGAGCGCTATCGCCGCTTGCAGACTATCATCGAACGTGGTTTCGGTTTACAGATGCGCGAGCTGGATCGCGAGTTTGGCGAACTTAAGGAAGAGACCTGTCGTACCGTTATCGACATCATGGAGATGTATCACGCCCTGCATGTCTCCTGGACCAACCTGAAAGATGCCCAGACCATCGACGAACGTCGTGTTACCTTCCTGGGCTTCGATGCGGCCACCGAATCCCGTTACCTGAGTTATGTCCGCTTTATGGTCAACGTGGAAGGGCGCTATACCCATTTTGATGCCGGTACCCATGGCTTTAACGCCCAGACCCCGATGTGGGAAAAGTATCAGCGGATGCTCAGCGCGTGGCACGCCTGCCCGCGTCAGTACCATCTGAGTAGCAATGAGATCCAACAAATTATTAATGCCTGACGGAGGTAGATGTGCAGTGTAAAGGTTTTCTGTTTGATCTGGACGGTACGTTAGTCGATTCGTTACCGGTGGTGGAGCGCTCCTGGTGTCGCTGGGCCGACCGGCATGGTATCGACCATCAGGAAGTGCTGAATTTTATCCATGGCAAACAGGCCATAACCTCTTTACGGCACTTTCTCCAGGGAAGAAGCGAAGCAGATATCCAGGCGGAGTTTACCTGGCTTGAGCAGGTTGAGGCCACCGATACCGAGGGCGTCACCGCGCTGCCGGGGGCGCTTGAGCTGCTGAGGCACCTGAATGAAGCAGGTATCCCGTGGGCTATCGTCACCTCCGGCTCGATTCCTGTGGCCCATGCGCGCCATAAAGCGGCAGGGTTACCGGTGCCGGAAGTCTTTATCACCGCAGAGCGGGTGACGCGCGGCAAGCCGGAGCCGGATGCCTTTTTACTGGGCGCGAAGCTGCTGGGGCTGGCACCGGAAGATTGCGTGGTAGTAGAAGACGCCGCCGCTGGCGTGCTGGCGGGCCTCAACGCGGGCTGTCACGTCATCGCCGTCAATGTGCCTGCCAACTCGCCGCGTCTGGACGAGGCGGACCTGGTGCTCACCACGCTGGAGTCCGTTGTGGTCAGCCGCACCGCCGACGGGAATGTAACAGTCTCACGGAAAATGTAATCCCATGATATAGCCCCACATTGTTGGGGCTTTTTTATGGCACTATCGGCTTCACTCTCTTCTGACAAGGATCTGTTTTGAACGGTGAACTTATTTGGGTTTTAAGCCTGCTCCTTATCGCCATTATTCTGTTTGCGACCGGCAAAGTCCGTATGGATGCCGTAGCCCTGCTGGTGATTGTGGCCTTTGTGCTCAGCGGCACCTTAACCCTCCCGGAAGCCTTCTCTGGCTTTAGCGATCCCAACGTTATCCTGATTGCCGCCCTGTTTATCATCGGCGACGGCCTGGTGCGTACCGGCGTGGCGACCAGCATGGGCTCCTGGCTGGTCAGCGTGGCGGGTAACAGCGAAACCAAAATGCTGGTATTCCTCATGCTAACCGTCGCCGGGCTGGGGGCATTCATGAGCTCCACCGGCGTGGTGGCAATTTTTATTCCGGTGGTTCTGAGCGTCTCCATGCGCATGCAGATCTCGCCGTCGCGCCTGATGATGCCGCTCAGCTTCGCCGGGCTTATCAGCGGCATGATGACGCTGGTGGCCACGCCGCCGAACCTGGTGGTCAACAGCGAGCTGCTGCGCGAAGGCCTGGAAGGCTTCAGCTTCTTTAGCGTCACGCCGCTGGGGCTGGTGATCCTGGTGCTGGGTATTATCTATATGTTGTTGACTCGCTTTGCCCTGAAAAGCGACGGGCAGGATAAACCCCGGGACGGCTGGAAGCGCCGCACCTTCCGCGATCTGATCAAAGAGTATCGTCTCACCGGACGGGCCCGCCGCCTGGCCATCCGCCCCGGTTCGCCATTGATTGGTCAGCGCCTGGACGATCTGAAACTCCGTGAACGCTACGGCGCCAACGTTATCGGTGTGGAACGCTGGCGTCGTTTTCGCCGGGTCATCGTGAACGTTAACGGCGTATCAGAGTTTCGCGCCCGGGACGTGCTGCTGATCGATATGTCCTCAGCGGATGTCGATCTGCGCGACTTTTGCGGTGAGCAGCTGCTGGAGCCGATGGTCCTGCGCGGCGAGTATTTCTCCGATCAGGCGCTGGACGTGGGTATGGCGGAAGTCTCGCTGATCCCCGAGTCGGAATTGCTCGGCAAAACCATCCGCGAAATAGGCTTTCGTACCCGTTACGGTTTGAACGTGGTGGGGTTAAAACGCGACGGCGTGGCGATGGACGGCTCGGTGGTAGACGAGCCCCTGGAACTGGGGGATATCTTCCTCGTGGTGGGCAACTGGAAATTGATCACCCAGTTGGGCCAGCGAGGCCGCGACTTTGTGGTGCTGCATTTGCCCATTGAGGTCAGCGATGCGTCACCCGCCCACAGCCAGGCGCCGCACGCCATTTTTTGTCTGGTACTGATGGTTGCCCTGATGCTGACCGACGAAATCCCGAACCCGGTGGCGGCGATTGTTGCCTGTCTGCTAATGGGTAAATTCCGCTGCATTGATGCTGAAAGCGCTTACAAGGCGATCCACTGGCCGAGCATCATTTTGATTGTCGGTATGATGCCCTTTGCGCTGGCGCTGCAAAAAACCGGCGGGGTCGATTTGGTGGTGAAGGGGCTGATGGAGCTTGGGGGCGGGTACGGCCCGTACATGATGCTGATGTGCCTGTTTGTCATGTGCGCCACTATCGGGCTGTTTATCTCCAACACCGCGACCGCCGTATTAATGGCGCCCATTGCGCTGGCGATGGCGAAAACGATGGGGGTATCGCCTTATCCGTTTGCGATGATGGTGGCGATGGCCGCGTCTGCCGCCTTTATGACCCCGGTCTCGTCCCCGGTTAACACCCTGGTGCTGGGGCCGGGCAAATACAGCTTTAGCGATTTTGTGAAGCTCGGCGTGCCCTTCACAATTCTGGTGATGGTGGTATGCGTGGTGATGATACCGGTTCTGTTTCCGTTTTAGCCTGATGCCGGGTGGCGGCTTCGCCTCACCCGGCCTACAACATCCGTAGGCCCGCGCAAGCGAAGCGCCGCCGGGCAGGAATTACAACGGTGAATCCTGACTGATCTCATCCAGCGACAGCTGGAAGCTCGGGACAAACACGTCCATAAAGTAGTCCATCTCCTCGCTGCGGCGCGCCTCGAGCGTCTTTTCCAGTCGGGTTTTTGCCAGTAAAAACTCGTGATTGCCGGCCGAAAGCTCTTCCAGACATTTCAGATAGGCGCAGAGCGCGTCGGCCTGCTTGACGATCAACCGCTCCTCTTCGCTGTAGCTCTGCTCGTCAATCAGCGGCTCGAAGATATCCCGCAGCTCATCCGGCACCATATCGACCAGTTTTTGCTGGGCAATTTTTTCAATCGCTTTGTACTCCTGGGCGATTTGCGAATTGAAGTACTTTACCGGGGTCGGTAGATCGCCGGTCAGCACCTCGGAGGCATCGTGGTACATCGCCAGCAGGGCGATGCGTTCGGCATTGACATGGCCGTTGAACTTGCGGTTTTTGATGGCAGCCAGCGCGTGGGCGACCATGGCGACCTGCAGGCTGTGCTCGGAGACGTTCTCGGTGCGCACGTTACGCATCAGCGGCCAGCGGTTAATCAGTTTCAGGCGGGAAAGATGGGCGAAAAAATGACTCTGACTCATAAGTTACCTTTTGTCTTGCACAGCGACAGGTTTCATTGTGAGGGGAGGGGCGATGAGATGCAAATGCGGGTTTTGTAGGCCGGGTAAGCGAAGCGCCACCCGGCAATAAAGCAGTTACTGATGGTATCCGCCAAGGAAACGCCCGAAGCGGCTGATGGCCATCTCCAGCTCATCCTCACGCGGCAGCGTAACGATGCGCACATGGTCCGGCCACGGCCAGTTAAACGCCGTGCCCTGTACCAGCAACACTTTTTCCTGCAGCAGGAAGTCGAGCACCATCTTCTGATCGTCAAAGATGTTGAAGCGTTTGATATCGATTTTCGGGAACATATAGAGCGCGCCGTTTGGCTTCACGCAGGAGACGCCCGGAATATCGTTAATCAGCTCCCACGCGCGTTGACGCTGCTCATACAGACGCCCGCCAGGCACGATAAATTCACTGATGCTCTGATAGCCGCCCAGTGCCGTCTGGATTGCGTGCTGGGCCGGTACGTTGGCGCACAGGCGCATTGAGGCCAGCATCTCCAGACCTTCGATATAGCCTTTGGCATGTTTCTTCGGCCCGTTCAGCACCATCCAGCCCTGACGGAAACCGGCGACACGGTAGGTTTTGGACAGGCCGTTAAAGGTGACGGTCAGCAGATCCGGCGCCAGCGCGGCAATCGAGTGGTGCTGCGCCGCATCGTAAAGAATTTTGTCGTAGATCTCATCCGCGAAGATGATCAGGTTATGCTGGCGGGCCAGCTCGACAATCTCCAGCAGCAGCTCTTTGGAATAGACGGCACCAGTCGGGTTGTTCGGGTTGATGATGACGATCCCGCGGGTGCGTGGCGTAATTTTGGCGCGAATATCATCCAGATCGGGGAACCAGTCAGCCGATTCATCGCACAGGTAATGCACTGCTTTACCGCTGGAGAGCGATACCGCTGCGGTCCAGAGCGGGTAGTCCGGGGCCGGGACCAGCATTTCGTCGCCGCTGTTCAGCAGGGCCTGCATCGCCTGGACGATCAGCTCGGAAACACCGTTACCGATATAGATATCTTCGACAGTCACATCGCGCATGCCCTGCGCCTGATAGTGCTGCATGATGGCTTTACGGGCAGAGTAGAGCCCTTTGGAGTCGCTGTAGCCTTGCGCCGTCGGCAGGTTGCGGATCACATCAACCAGAATTTCATCCGGTGCATCAAAACCAAATGGCGCCGGGTTGCCGATATTGAGCTTAAGTACTTTATTACCTTCTTCTTCGAGACGTTTTGCCTCTTTCAGAACCGGGCCACGAATGTCGTAACAAACGTTATCTAACTTGCTGGATTTTTCGATGGGTGACATGAATCTTTAACCTTTTCGCTGTTATTGCTACTTCCTGCCGTGGAAGTCAGCACGAAACAATGTACTCCTCGCTTGGCCGATTTTGAAGCGTCGACAGAAGAAGATTTTGTCCATCGCCCGGAAGTGATGTTGAAGTTTTTAACTGTTTTTGAAGTTTGGTTACATTTTATGGGCCGTATTTTTGTTGTTATTTGGTGATTTATTTTGGTTGTTGCGTATTAAAATGGATTTTACGCTGTAAAAAAGCTACGTATTGAGCAACTTACGGTAGTGGTACTACAGTTTCCTTGAGGAACCTTTCGTAAAAGCTGAATGAAATGCAGTAGCGTTTACTTGTCTGCCACTTTAAATAAAGGTTGCTCGTGTGAAAATACTGTTAAGTATAATTAATCATTAAGTCCGGGTTTAATTATTATTTATTTCCAAATAAAGGCGAAATCGCAACTTTCGTTAATATAAATAAAATTAGTTTAGCGAGTTATCAATCAGGTTAAATCACTGAAAACGCAATAAGGCTTATAAATAAAAAGGTTTTAGGGTAAGATGTCTCCGGGTTTGCGATGAAGATAACAGGCCCCTGCGGGTCTTGATGCCTGGACCTTAAATAGTTATTGTTATTGCTAGAATTATCTCTGCCTTGAGAAGTTAAGCGACACCATTGCTGCTTAACCTGTACTGCGATAAAGTTGACGTTGGAAATGCATCTTCTTTTATGGGATTTACATCGTCCGACAAACACCTATATATCTCGATCGCTTTTGAGAATAAAAATATCGTCAGATAAGTTGTTTCTGACCACTGATATACCCAGCACAATTACATTATGCAGGCGCACTGCCAGACCGGGACGTCAGAAGATTTTGTTCAGAAGGAACTGTATTACTTTTACGCACACAGCTTAAACCTGGGGCAGCTCCGTACGAGCAACCTGTAAGTGAAAAGATATGATTAATGCAAATCGTCCGATACTGAATCTCGACCTCGATCTGCTGAGAACCTTTGTGGCGGTCGCCGATCTGAACACCTTTGCTGCTGCCGCGGCCGCCGTTTGCCGTACCCAATCCGCGGTCAGTCAACAAATGCAACGACTGGAGCAACTGGTGGGTAAAGAGCTTTTTGCCCGTCATGGTCGCAATAAGCTGTTAACGGAACATGGTATTCAGCTGCTGGGTTACGCCAGAAAAATCCTGCGCTTCAATGATGAAGCATGTACATCCTTAATGTTTAGTAATCTGCAGGGTGTCTTAACTTTAGGTGCGTCTGATGAGTCGGCCGATACCATTCTGCCGTTCCTGCTCAACCGTATCAGTTCGGTTTATCCGAAGCTTGCGCTGGATGTGCGGGTAAAACGCAATGCCTTTATGGTCGATATGCTACAGGAGCAGGAAGTCGATCTGGTGGTCACCACCCACCGCACCGGCCAGTTTGAGAGTATGACCCTGCGTACCTCACCGACGCACTGGTACTGTGCCGCAGAGTTTTCTCTCCAGCGCGGCGAACCGGTTCCGCTGGTGCTGCTGGACGATCCCAGCCCGTTCCGTGACATCGTGCTGGCTAAGCTCAATGCCGCCAACGTGCCATGGCGGCTCGCCTATGTAGCCTCCACGCTGCCAGCGGTTCGCGCAGCGGTGAAAGCGGGGCTTGGGGTGACGGCACGTCCGGTTGAGATGATGAGCCCGGATTTACGGGTGTTAGGGAAAGCGGATGGTTTGCCTGCACTGCCGGATACGGAGTATATGCTGTGTCATAATCCGCTCAGCAATAACGAACTCGCGAAGACCATTTTTAACGCCATGGAAAACTACGACAACCCCTGGCACTACAACAATGTTACTCCGGAAGGGGGGGACGACTCCCTGGTGACTGAGCGCGATTTCGAGTAAACGAATCACTAATAATCTGATAACAATTGCCCCGACTAAAAAGAACCACTGTGGCTGATGACCAGCAAAGTGGTTCTTTTTTTGCATCTGTATCCGTGCAGTTTACCTTAAGTGTTTTACAATCTTGTTGCTTATCAATCCGATAGTTATCAAACCTACCTCATCTGTCCCGTTCTCTCGCTTCTTTCCAATGTCAATAAGCATGTTAAAAAAGCAGCAAAGATGTTGCCGTTTTTTTGATTGAATTAACAAAAGCGTGTCACAGATCAAGAAAATACTCCTCTTTGGGGGGAGGAATCGGTGGCAAATCCTGTCAAAATAGGCGGGTAATCTTTGTATTAAATCATTACGGACTCGATTCAACACCCCAACGCCGGAACGCGCCTCGCAGATTTTGAGGGTAAAGGGCATTAAATGTTAATGAAGTTCGAACGATGTAATTTAATGTGAAGAAACTTTTGTTAAAGTTGACAAAAGGTTATAGAAAGGAGTAAAAAACCACATCATTTTGCTGTCTATGTCTCATTTTTCGACAGTTAGTGTACGGTTATTTGTTCCTCCCCATGAATCGATGTGATGCCCATCTGCCAGAAAGAGCAGGGTTTACAGGTATCACTTTTGATGAGTAAGCAATGAGTATGTCAACATCCACAGAAGTCATCGCTCATCACTGGGCATTCGCAATCTTTCTTATCGTTGCCATTGGCCTGTGCTGCCTGATGCTTGTCGGCGGCTGGTTCCTCGGCGGTCGCGCCCGGGCAAGGCACAAAAACACGCCATTTGAATCGGGTATCGATTCGGTAGGGACCGCGCGTTTACGCCTGTCCGCCAAGTTCTATCTGGTGGCCATGTTCTTCGTCATTTTTGACGTGGAAGCGCTTTACCTGTTCGCATGGTCGACCTCCATTCGTGAGAGTGGCTGGGTAGGCTTTGTCGAGGCCGCAATTTTCATTTTAGTGTTACTGGCCGGTCTGGTTTATCTGGTGCGTATTGGCGCGCTGGACTGGACACCTGCACGTTCACGCCGTGAACGTATCAACCCGGAAAACAGTATCTCTAATCGTCAGCAGTAACAGCGAGGCAATAAGATGGATTATACGCTCACCCGCATAGATCCTAACGGTGAGAATGACCGTTACCCCCTGCAAAAGCAGGAGATCGTAACCGACCCCCTGGAGCAAGAAGTCAATAAAAGCGTGTATATGGGCAAGCTCGAAAATGCCATGCACGATATGGTCAACTGGGGTCGTAAGAACTCCATCTGGCCTTACAACTTTGGCCTTTCTTGCTGCTACGTTGAAATGGTGACGTCATTCACTGCGGTGCATGACGTTGCGCGTTTTGGTGCAGAAGTACTGCGTGCCTCTCCGCGTCAGGCTGACCTGATGGTGGTGGCGGGTACCTGCTTTACCAAAATGGCGCCGGTCATTCAGCGTCTGTACGACCAGATGCTCGAGCCAAAATGGGTTATCTCCATGGGTGCTTGCGCAAACTCTGGCGGCATGTACGACATTTATTCTGTCGTGCAAGGTGTAGATAAGTTCATCCCGGTGGACGTTTACATCCCGGGCTGCCCACCGCGTCCAGAAGCCTACATGCAGGCGCTGATGCTGTTGCAGGAGTCGATTGGCAAAGAACGCCGTCCGCTCTCCTGGGTCGTGGGCGACCAGGGCGTGTATCGCGCTAACATGCAGTCCGAGCGCGAGCGTAAACGCGGCGAACGTATTGCAGTGACCAATCTGCGTACACCAGACGAAATTTAATTTGCGCCTGTGGGCATGGAGATAACCTTCGCATATCACTATTCAAATAGCGCGAAGCCACGCCCGACAGTCACCACGGACCTTTTGCAATGGTGAACACTATGACCGACTTAACCGCGCAAGACGCCGCCTGGCAAACACGGGATCATCTGGATGACCCGGTCATTGGCGAACTGCGCAACCGTTTTGGGCCGGATGCCTTTACTGTTCAGGCCACCCGCACCGGGGTACCCGTTGTTTGGGTTAAGCGTGAGCAGTTACTGGAAGTGGTTGATTTCCTCAAGAAACTGCCTAAACCTTACGTCATGCTGTTTGACTTACACGGCATGGACGAACGTCTGCGAACTCACCGCCAGGGCCTCCCTGCTGCGGATTTTTCCGTTTTCTACCACCTGATCTCAATAGACCGCAACACGGATATTATGCTCAAGGTGGCGTTGTCTGAAAACGACATGCATCTGCCGACGATCACTAAACTTTTCCCGAACGCCAACTGGTATGAGCGTGAGACCTGGGAAATGTTTGGCATGACCTTCGACGGTCACCCGCACCTGACGCGCATCATGATGCCGCCAACCTGGACCGGTCACCCGCTGCGTAAAGACTACCCGGCGCGCGCCACCGAATTCGACCCGTTTGAGCTGACTAAAGCCAAACAGGATCTGGAGATGGAAGCGCTGACCTTCAAGCCGGAAGACTGGGGCATGAAGCGCGGTACCGACAACGAGGACTTCATGTTCCTCAACCTCGGTCCGAACCACCCGTCGGCGCACGGTGCATTCCGTATTATTCTTCAGCTCGATGGCGAAGAGATTGTCGACTGCGTTCCGGATATCGGTTACCACCACCGTGGTGCTGAGAAGATGGGCGAGCGTCAGTCCTGGCACAGCTACATTCCGTATACCGACCGTATCGAGTACCTCGGCGGCTGCGTAAACGAAATGCCATACGTGCTGGCCGTTGAGAAACTGGCAGGTATCACCACCCCGGATCGCGTTAACGTGATTCGCGTGATGCTGTCAGAACTGTTCCGTATTAACAGCCACCTGCTGTACATCTCCACGTTCATTCAGGACGTAGGCGCGATGACCCCGGTCTTCTTCGCCTTTACCGATCGTCAGAAAATCTACGATCTGGTGGAAGCGATTACCGGTTTCCGTATGCACCCGGCCTGGTTCCGTATCGGCGGTGTCGCACACGATCTGCCGCGCGGCTGGGACCGTCTGCTGCGTGAATTCCTCGACTGGATGCCGAAACGTCTGGCGT
Source organism: Leclercia sp. (assembly GCF_036780805.1). Taxonomy (NCBI): domain Bacteria; kingdom Pseudomonadati; phylum Pseudomonadota; class Gammaproteobacteria; order Enterobacterales; family Enterobacteriaceae; genus Leclercia; species Leclercia sp. The sequence goes on from NZ_DAIQCE010000001.1 coordinate 101,834, forward strand.
CGTACGAGAAAGCCGCACTGCGTAACACCATCCTGATTGGCCGTTCTAAAGGCGTTGCTGCCTATGGCGCGAAAGAGGCGCTGGAGTGGGGTACAACGGGTGCTGGTCTGCGTGCCACCGGTATTGATTTCGACGTGCGTAAAGCCCGTCCTTACTCTGGCTACGAGAACTTCGACTTTGAAGTCCCGGTTGGCGGCGGTGTATCCGACTGCTATACCCGCGTGATGCTGAAAGTGGAAGAGCTGCGCCAGAGCCTGCGCATCCTTGAGCAGTGCCTCAACAACATGCCGGAAGGCCCGTTCAAAGCGGATCACCCGCTGACCACGCCGCCACCGAAAGAGCGCACGCTGCAGCATATCGAAACCCTGATCACCCACTTCCTGCAGGTTTCCTGGGGCCCGGTCATGCCGGCGCAAGAATCCTTCCAGATGATTGAAGCGACCAAGGGTATCAACAGTTACTACCTGACCAGCGACGGCAGCACCATGAGCTACCGTACCCGTGTGCGTACGCCAAGCTTCGCGCACCTGCAGCAGATCCCGTCCGCCATTCGCGGCAGTCTGGTCTCCGACCTGATTGTGTATCTGGGTAGTATCGATTTTGTTATGTCAGATGTGGACCGCTAATTATGCACGAGAATCAACAACCACAAACCGAGGCTTTTGAGCTGAGTGAAGCAGAGCGTGCCGCCATTGAGCACGAGATGCACCACTACGAAGACCCGCGTGCGGCGTCCATTGAAGCGCTGAAAATCGTACAGAAACAGCGTGGTTGGGTGCCGGATGGGGCGATCTATGAGATCGCAAAAGTGCTGGGGATCCCGGCAAGCGACGTCGAAGGCGTAGCCACGTTCTACAGCCAGATCTTCCGTCAGCCGGTCGGCCGCCATGTGATCCGCTACTGTGACAGCGTTGTCTGTCACATCACCGGTTATCAGGGCATTCAGGCCGCTATCGAGAAAAAACTCGATATCAAGCCAGGGCAGACCACCTTTGATGGTCGCTTTACCCTGCTGCCAACCTGTTGCCTGGGCAACTGCGACAAGGGGCCGACCATGATGATTGATGAGGACACTCACAGCCATCTGACGCCGGAAGCCATTCCTGACCTGCTGGAGCAGTACAAATGAAAACTGTAATTCGTACTGCTGAGACTCATCCGCTGACCTGGCGTCTGCGCGATGACAAACAGCCGGTATGGCTTGAAGAATACGAAAGCAAAAACGGCTATGCCGGCGCGCGTAAAGCCCTCGGCGGTATGGCGCCGGACGAAATCGTTAATGCGGTAAAAGACGCTGGCCTGAAAGGGCGCGGCGGCGCGGGCTTCTCCACCGGTCTGAAGTGGAGCCTGATGCCGAAAGACGAATCCATGAACATCCGTTACCTGCTGTGTAACGCCGATGAAATGGAGCCGGGCACCTATAAAGACCGCCTGCTGATGGAGCAGCTGCCGCACCTGCTGGTGGAAGGTATGCTGATCTCCGCGTTTGCGCTGAAAGCCTACCGTGGCTACATCTTCCTGCGCGGCGAGTACATCGAAGCGGCAGAGAACCTGCGTCGCGCGATTGCCGAAGCCACCGAAGCGGGCCTGCTGGGCAAAAACATTCTGGGCACCGGTTTTGACTTCGAACTGTTCGTCCACACCGGGGCGGGGCGTTATATCTGCGGTGAAGAGACCGCGCTGATTAACTCCCTTGAAGGTCGCCGTGCCAACCCGCGTTCCAAGCCACCGTTCCCGGCAAGCTCCGGCGTGTGGGGTAAACCGACCTGCGTCAACAACGTCGAAACCCTGTGTAACGTTCCGGCAATCCTCGCCAACGGCGTTGAGTGGTATCAGGGCATCTCTTCAAGCAAAGATGCCGGTACCAAGCTGATGGGCTTCTCCGGCCGCGTGAAGAACCCGGGCGTCTGGGAACTGCCGTTTGGCACTACCGCACGTGAAATTCTTGAAGACTACGCCGGCGGCATGCGCGATGGCCTGAAATTCAAAGCCTGGCAGCCAGGTGGGGCAGGGACCGACTTCCTGACCGAAGCCCACCTTGACCTGCCAATGGAATTCGAAAGCATTGGTAAAGCAGGCAGCCGTCTGGGTACGGCGCTGGCGATGGCCGTCGACCACGAGATCGGCATGGTATCGCTGGTGCGTAACCTGGAAGAGTTCTTCGCCCGCGAGTCCTGCGGCTGGTGTACACCGTGCCGTGACGGTCTGCCGTGGAGCGTGAAGATCCTGCGTGCTATCGAGCGTGGCGAAGGCCAGCCTGGCGATATCGAGACACTTGAGCAACTGTGTCGATTCCTGGGCCCAGGCAAAACCTTCTGTGCGCATGCGCCAGGTGCGGTCGAGCCACTGCAGAGCGCGATTAAATATTTCCGCGACGAATTCGAAGCAGGCATCAAGCAGCCGTTCAGCAATACCCATGCAATCAATGGTATTCAGCCGAACCTGTTGAAAGCGCGCTGGTAATCCCTTACGCAAAATCATTCAGTCTGCGTCAAGGCGGCGACTGAGTGAGGACCAGGAGCTTACATCAGTAAGTGACTGGTGTGAGCGAGGGAAGCCAACGCAGAGGCAGCCTGAAGGATGAAGCGTAAAAAGAATTTTGATTAACGCTCGAGTTTATTCGAGCCAACTGGAAGCATGCTAATGGCTACGATTCATGTAGACGGCAAAGAATACGAAGTCAACGGGGCGGACAACCTGCTGGAAGCTTGTCTGTCTCTTGGCCTCGATATTCCGTATTTTTGCTGGCATCCGGCGCTGGGGAGCGTCGGTGCTTGCCGCCAGTGTGCGGTGAAGCAATATCAAAACGCGGAAGACACGCGTGGTCGCCTGGTGATGTCCTGTATGACGCCAGCCACCGAAGGTACCTTTATTTCTATCGACGACGCGGAAGCCAAACAGTTCCGCGAAAGCGTGGTGGAGTGGTTGATGACCAACCACCCGCACGATTGTCCGGTCTGTGAAGAGGGCGGTAACTGCCACCTTCAGGATATGACCGTGATGACCGGGCACAGCTTCCGTCGTTACCGTTTCACCAAACGTACCCACCGTAACCAGGATCTGGGGCCGTTCATCTCTCACGAAATGAACCGCTGCATCGCCTGCTACCGCTGCGTGCGTTACTACAAAGACTATGCCGACGGCGAAGATCTGGGCGTCTATGGCGCACATGACAACGTCTACTTCGGTCGTCCTGAAGATGGCACACTGGAGAGCGAATTCTCCGGTAACCTGGTCGAAATCTGTCCGACCGGCGTCTTCACCGATAAAACGCACTCCGAGCGTTACAACCGTAAGTGGGACATGCAGTTTGCGCCAAGCATCTGCCAGCAGTGTTCCCTTGGCTGCAACACCAGCCCGGGTGAGCGTTACGGCGAACTGCGTCGTATCGAAAACCGTTACAACGGTACCGTTAACCACTACTTCCTCTGCGACCGCGGTCGTTTTGGCTATGGCTATGTGAACCTGAAAGACCGTCCGCGTCAGCCGGTTCAGCGTCGTGGCGACGACTTCATCACCCTGAACGCTGAACAGGCGATGCAGGGCGCGGCAGATATTCTGCGCCAGTCGAAGAAAGTGATCGGTATCGGCTCTCCGCGCGCCAGCATCGAAAGCAACTTCGCGCTGCGCGAGCTGGTGGGTGCGGATAACTTCTACACCGGTATCGCCCAGGGCGAGCAGGAACGTCTGCAGCTGGTGCTGAAAGTGCTGCGCGAAGGCGGGGTTCATACTCCTGCGCTGCGCGAAATCGAATCTTACGATGCCGTGCTGATCCTGGGTGAAGATTTAACCCAGACCGGCGCACGTGCTGCCCTGGCGGTTCGCCAGGCGGTGAAAGGGAAAGCGCGTGAAATGGCAGCGGCCCAGAAAGTGGCTGACTGGCAGATCGCGGCGATCCTCAACATCGGTCAGCGCGCCAAGCATCCGCTGTTTGTGACTAACGTCGACAACACCCGTCTGGACGATATCGCGGCCTGGACCTACCGTGCCCCGGTTGAAGATCAGGCGCGCCTTGGCTTTGCTATCGCCCACGCGCTGGACAACAGCGCCCCGGCCGTTGAAGGCCTGGATCGCGATCTGCAGAACAAGGTCGACGTAATCGTACAGGCGCTGGCCGGTGCGAAGAAACCTCTGATTATTTCGGGTACTAACGCCGGTAGCGCAGAGATCATTGAAGCGGCAGCCAACGTGGCAAAAGCGCTCAAAGGCCGCGGTGCTGACGTTGGCGTGACCATGATTGCCCGTGCGGTAAACAGCATTGGTCTGGGCATGATTGGCGGCGGCTCGCTGGAAGCAGCATTAAGCGAACTGGAATCCGGTGCTGCTGACGCCGTGGTGGTGCTGGAAAACGACCTGCATCGTCATGCCTCTGCGGCCCGCGTGGACGCAGCCCTGTCTAAAGCGCCGCTGGTGATGGTTATCGACCATCAGCGTACGGCGATCATGGACAAAGCGCATCTGGTGCTCTCTGCGGCTAGCTTCGCAGAAAGCGACGGTACCGTTGTGAACAACGAAGGCCGTGCCCAGCGCTTCTTCCAGGTTTATGACCCATCCTACTATGACAACAGCATCGTGATGCTGGAAAGCTGGCGCTGGCTGCACTCCCTGCACAGCACCGTGCTGAGCCGTGAAGTGGACTGGACCCAGCTCGACCACGTGATCGACGCTGCCGTGGCAAAACTGCCGCAGCTGGCTGGTATTAAAGATGCGGCACCGGAAGCCAGCTTCCGTATTCGCGGCCAGAAACTGGCCCGTGAACCGCACCGCTACAGCGGTCGTACCGCAATGCGTGCCAACATCAGCGTGCATGAACCGCGTCAGCCGCAGGACAAAGACACCATGTTCGCCTTCTCAATGGAAGGGAACAACCAGCCGTCTGCGCCGCGCTCTGAGATCCCATTCGCATGGGCGCCAGGCTGGAACTCCCCGCAGGCATGGAACAAGTTCCAGGCTGAAGTGGGTGGTTCTCTGCGTCACGGCGATCCGGGCGTGCGTCTGATTGAAGCCAGTGAAACCGGTCTGGAATTCTTCTCCACCGTTCCGGCACGCTTCCAGGCGGAAGAGGGCAACTGGCGTATTGCGCCGTACTACCATCTTTTTGGTAGTGACGAAATGTCCCAGCGTTCTCCGGTCTTCCAGACCCGTATGCCGCAGCCGTACATCAAGCTCAACCCGGCAGATGCCGCGAAGCTTGGCGTGAACGCAGGCGCGCACATCAGCTTTAGCTATGAAGGCCAGACAATCAGCCTGCCGCTGATTATCGCTGAAGGTCTGACAGCAGGGCAGGTGGGTCTGCCGATGGGTATGCCTGGCATCGCGCCGGTACTGGCGGGTGCGCGTCTTGATAACCTGCAGGAGGCAAAAGCATGAGTTGGTTAACGCCCGATCTTATCGACATCCTGCTGAGCATTCTGAAAGCGGTTGTGATTCTGCTGGTGGTGGTCACCTGCGGCGCGTTCATGAGCTTTGGTGAACGTCGTCTGCTCGGTCTGTTCCAGAACCGTTATGGACCGAACCGCGTGGGCTGGGGTGGTTCACTCCAGCTGGTCGCGGACATGATCAAGATGTTCTTTAAAGAGGACTGGATCCCGCGCTTCTCGGATCGCGTGATCTTTACTCTGGCACCGATGATCGCCTTTACCTCGCTGCTGCTGGCGTTTGCTATCGTTCCCGTCAGCCCGACCTGGGTGGTCGCTGACCTGAACATCGGCATTCTGTTCTTCCTGATGATGGCAGGTCTCGCGGTTTACGCGGTGCTGTTCGCAGGCTGGTCCAGTAACAACAAATACTCCCTGCTGGGTGCGATGCGTGCTTCCGCGCAGACGCTGAGCTACGAAGTGTTCCTGGGTCTCTCCCTGATGGGCGTGGTGGCGCAGGCCGGTTCATTTAACATGACCGACATCGTCAACAACCAGGCCGACATCTGGAACGTGATCCCGCAGTTCTTTGGTTTTGTGACCTTTGCTATCGCGGGCGTGGCGGTGTGTCACCGTCACCCGTTTGACCAGCCAGAAGCCGAACAGGAACTGGCCGATGGTTACCACATTGAATATTCCGGTATGAAATTCGGTCTGTTCTTCGTGGGCGAGTACATCGGTATCGTTACCATTTCTGCGTTGATGGTCACGCTGTTCTTTGGCGGCTGGCATGGCCCGTTCTTACCGCCGTTCATCTGGTTCGCGCTGAAAACCGCGTTCTTCATGATGATGTTCATTTTGATTCGCGCAGCGTTACCGCGTCCGCGTTATGACCAGGTAATGTCCTTCGGCTGGAAAGTGTGCCTGCCGCTGACGCTCGTCAACTTGTTGGTAACGGCGGCTGTCATTCTCTGGCAGCAGCCATAAGGGGCTTTAGACCATGACCTTGAAAGAATTATTGGTAGGTTTCGGCACCCAGGTACGCAGTATCTGGATGATCGGCCTGCACGCGTTTGCCAAACGCGAAACCCGGATGTACCCGGAAGAGCCGGTATATCTGCCGCCGCGCTACCGTGGCCGTATCGTGCTGACGCGCGACCCGGACGGTTCGGAGCGCTGCGTTGCCTGTAACCTGTGTGCGGTAGCCTGTCCGGTAGGTTGTATCTCTCTGCAAAAAGCCGAGACGGTAGACGGCCGCTGGTACCCAGAGTTTTTCCGCATCAACTTCTCACGCTGCATCTTCTGCGGCCTGTGTGAAGAAGCGTGCCCGACCACGGCGATTCAGTTGACCCCGGACTTCGAGCTGGGCGAATACAAGCGTCAGGACCTGGTGTACGAAAAAGAGGATCTGCTGATTTCCGGTCCGGGCAAATACCCGGAATATAACTTCTACCGGATGGCGGGTATGGCAATCGACGGCAAAGATAAGGGCGAAGCAGAGAACGAAGCCAAGCCTATCGACGTCAAGAGCCTGTTACCGTAAGGAGAGGGGCAATGGAATTCGCTTTTTATATCTGTGGCCTGATCGCCATCCTGGCCACGCTGCGAGTGATTACGCACACCAACCCGGTGCATGCGCTGCTCTATTTAATCATTTCGCTGCTGGCCATTTCCGGGGTGTTCTTTGCGCTGGGCGCACACTTTGCGGGTGCGCTTGAAATCATCGTTTACGCCGGGGCCATTATGGTTCTGTTCGTCTTCGTGGTGATGATGCTGAACCTGGGCGGCTCGGAAATCGAACAGGAACGTCAGTGGCTGAAGCCGCAGGTGTGGATTGGTCCGGCAATTCTGTCGGCCATCATGCTGGCGGTGATCGTTTACGCCATTCTGGGTGTCAACGACCAGGGTATCGACGGTACGCCAATCAGCGCCAAAGCGGTGGGTATCACCCTGTTTGGGCCATACGTACTGGCGGTTGAACTGGCCTCGATGCTGCTGCTGGCAGGCCTGGTCGTAGCATTCCACGTCGGTCGCGAAGAGCGTGCTGGCGAGGTGCTGAGCAACCGCAAGGATGACAGCGCGAAAAGAAAAACGGAGGAACGCGCATGATCCCTTTACAACACGGACTGATCCTCGCAGCGATTTTATTCGTGCTGGGCTTAACCGGTCTGGTTATCCGCCGCAATCTGCTGTTTATGCTGATTGGCCTGGAGATCATGATCAACGCTGCCGCGCTGGCCTTTGTGGTCGCCGGGAGCTACTGGGGCCAGACCGATGGTCAGGTGATGTACATTCTCGCCATCAGCCTTGCGGCTGCCGAAGCGAGTATTGGCCTGGCGCTGTTACTGCAGCTCCACCGTCGCCGCCAGAACCTGAACATCGATTCAGTAAGTGAGTTGCGTGGATGAACATGCTTGCCTTAACCATTATTTTTCCGCTGATTGGCTTCGTGCTACTGGCGTTTTCTCGTGGCCGCTGGTCCGAGAATCTGTCTGCCACCGTGGGCATTGGCTCCATTGGACTGGCTGCGCTGGTGACAGCGTATGCGGGTATCGACTTCTTCAGTAATGGACGTCAGCCTCACAGCGTGCCGCTGTGGACCTGGATGTCGGTCGGTGATTTCAACATCGGCTTCAACCTGGTGCTGGATGGTCTTTCCCTGACCATGCTCTCCGTGGTGACCGGCGTCGGCTTCCTGATCCACATGTTTGCCTCCTGGTATATGCGCGGTGAAGAGGGTTACTCCCGCTTCTTCGCCTACACCAACCTGTTTATCGCCAGCATGGTGGTTCTGGTGCTGGCCGATAACCTGCTGCTGATGTATCTCGGCTGGGAAGGCGTGGGTCTCTGTTCCTACCTGCTGATCGGTTTCTACTATACCGATCCGAAGAATGGCGCAGCGGCCATGAAAGCGTTCGTCGTGACCCGTGTGGGTGACGTCTTCCTCGCCTTCGCGCTGTTCATTCTCTACAACGAACTGGGCACGCTGAACTTCCGCGAAATGGTGGAACTGGCGCCGGCGCACTTCGAAGCAGGCAACAACATGCTGTGGTGGGCAACGCTGATGCTGCTGGGTGGTGCCGTGGGTAAATCCGCGCAGCTGCCGTTGCAGACCTGGCTTGCCGACGCGATGGCGGGTCCAACCCCTGTCTCCGCGCTGATCCACGCCGCGACCATGGTGACCGCCGGTGTTTACCTGATTGCGCGTACCCACGGTCTGTTCCTGATGACCCCGGAAATCCTGCACTTGGTCGGTATCGTTGGTGCGGTCACGCTGGTGCTGGCAGGCTTTGCCGCGCTGGTGCAGACCGACATCAAACGCGTTCTCGCGTATTCCACCATGAGCCAGATTGGCTATATGTTCCTGGCGCTGGGCGTACAGGCGTGGGACGCGGCGATTTTCCATCTGATGACGCACGCGTTCTTTAAAGCGCTGCTGTTCCTCTCGTCCGGTTCGGTGATTCTGGCCTGCCACCACGAGCAGAACATCTTCAAGATGGGCGGTCTGCGCAAATCCATTCCGCTGGTTTACGTCTGCTTCCTGGTGGGCGGCGCGGCGCTGTCGGCACTGCCGCTGATCACCGCAGGCTTCTTCAGTAAGGACGAAATCCTTGCGGGCGCCATGGCGAATGGTCATATCAATCTGATGGTTGCGGGTCTGGTCGGGGCATTCATGACCTCCCTGTACACCTTCCGTATGATTTTCATCGTCTTCCACGGTAAAGAACAAATTCACGCTCACGCAGGGAAGGGGATTACCCACCACCTGCCGCTGATTGTGCTGCTGGTACTCTCCACCTTCGTTGGCGCGATGATTGTGCCACCGCTGCAGGGCGTACTGCCGGCGACAACCGAGCTTGAGCACAGTCGCGTTCTGACGCTTGAAATCACCTCCGGTGTGGTCGCTATCGCGGGCATCCTGATCGCTGCATGGCTGTGGCTCGGTAAACGTACGCTGGTCACTGCCGTGGCCAACAGTGCGCCGGGCCGTCTGCTGGGCACCTGGTGGTACAACGCGTGGGGCTTCGACTGGTTGTACGACATGATCTTCGTGAAACCTTTCCTCGGCATTGCGTGGCTGATTAAACGTGATCCGCTGAACTCACTGATGAACACGCCGGCAATCCTCTCCCGCTTTGCAGGTAAAGGCCTGCTGTTCAGCGAGAACGGGTATCTGCGCTGGTACGTGGCGTCCATGAGCATCGGTGCGGTTGTGGTGCTGGCGCTGCTGATGGTGTTGCGTTGATCGTTAAGTGAATTTTATTCGAATTCGTTGAAAATCAGGCCCCTGCTGGGGGCCTTAAAAAGGAATGCAAATCGCCATGTTACTACCCTGGCTAATATTAATTCCCTTTATCGGTGGGTTCCTGTGCTGGCAGACCGAACGCTTTGGCGTGAAGATGCCGCGCTGGATTGCGCTGATCACCATGGGATTGACGCTCGCGCTTGGTCTGCAACTCTGGTTGCAGGGTGGCTACTCTCTGACCCAGTCCGCGGGCATTCCGCAGTGGCAGTCTGAGTTTATCCTGCCGTGGATCCCACGTTTCGGTATCACCATTCACCTGGCGATTGACGGTCTGTCGCTGCTGATGGTGGTGCTGACCGGTCTGCTCGGCGTTCTGGCGGTACTGTGCTCCTGGCGAGAAATCGAAAAATACCAGGGCTTCTTCCACCTGAACCTGATGTGGATCCTGGGCGGCGTTATCGGCGTGTTCCTTGCCATCGACATGTTCCTGTTCTTCTTCTTCTGGGAAATGATGCTGGTGCCGATGTACTTCCTGATCGCGCTGTGGGGCCATAAGGCGTCCGACGGTAAAACGCGTATCACGGCGGCCACCAAGTTCTTCATCTATACCCAGGCGAGTGGTCTGGTGATGTTGATTGCCATCCTGGCGCTGGTGTTCGTGCATTACAACGCGACCGGCGTCTGGACCTTCAACTATCAGGACCTGCTGAAGACCCCGATGTCGCACGGTGTTGAATACCTGCTGATGCTGGGCTTCTTCATTGCGTTTGCGGTGAAAATGCCGGTGGTTCCCCTGCACGGCTGGCTGCCGGATGCACACTCCCAGGCACCAACGGCGGGTTCCGTTGACCTGGCGGGCATCCTGCTGAAAACCGCGGCCTACGGTCTGCTGCGTTTCGCTCTGCCGCTGTTCCCGAATGCCTCCGCAGAGTTCGCGCCAATTGCCATGTGGCTGGGTGTGATCGGTATCTTCTACGGTGCCTGGATGGCCTTCACGCAGTACGACATCAAACGTCTGATTGCTTACACCTCCGTCTCCCACATGGGCTTCGTGCTGATTGCGATCTACACCGGCAGCCAGCTGGCGTACCAGGGCGCGGTGATCCAGATGATTGCGCACGGTCTGTCCGCAGCCGGTCTCTTCATCCTGTGCGGCCAGCTGTATGAACGTCTGCACACCCGTGACATGCGTCAGATGGGTGGTCTGTGGGGCAAAATGAAATGGCTGCCAGCGATGTCGATGTTCTTCGCGGTTGCCACCCTGGGGATGCCGGGCACCGGTAACTTCGTTGGCGAATTCATGATCCTGTTCGGCAGCTTCAAAGTTGTACCGGTGATCACCGTGGTCTCGACCTTCGGCCTGGTGTTCGCTTCGGTTTACTCGCTGGCGATGCTGCATCGCGCTTACTTCGGTAAAGCGAAGAGTGAAATCGCTGCCAAAGAGCTGCCGGGGATGTCGCTGCGCGAGCTGTTCATCATCCTGCTGCTGGTCGTACTGCTGGTGCTGCTGGGCTTCTATCCGCAGCCGATTCTGGATACCTCGCACTCCGCGATGGGTAACATCCAGCAGTGGTTTGTTAATTCTGCTTCTACTACAAGGCCGTAAATCGCCATGACAATAACTCCACAACAACTGATTGCGCTGCTACCGCTGCTGATCGTCGGATTGACGGTGGTGGTTGTGATGCTCTCCATTGCGTGGCGACGCAATCACTTCCTGAATGCCACGCTGGCGGTTCTGGGTCTGAACGCTGCGTTAGTCTCCCTCTGGTTTGTTGGCCAGGCGGGTGCGATGGATGTCACTCCGCTGATGCGCGTTGACGGCTTCGCCATGCTGTACACCGGGCTGGTGCTGTTAGCCAGCCTGGCGACCTGTACCTTTGCGTACCCGTGGCTGGAAGGCTACAACGACAATAGAGAAGAGTTTTACCTGCTGGTTCTGATTGCCGCCCTCGGCGGTATTCTGCTGGCAAATGCCAACCATCTGGCGGCGCTGTTCCTCGGTATTGAGCTGATCTCTCTGCCGCTGTTCGGCCTGATTGGTTATGCCTTCCGTCAGAAGCGCTCTCTGGAAGCGAGTATCAAGTATACGATCCTGTCTGCTGCTGCTTCGTCCTTCCTGCTGTTTGGTATTGCGCTGATCTATGCTCAGTCCGGTAACCTCTCCTTCATGGCGCTCGGCAAGAGCCTCGGCGACGGCATGCTGCACGAGCCGCTGCTGCTGGCGGGTCTGGGCATGATGATTGTTGGCCTTGGCTTTAAACTCTCTCTGGTGCCGTTCCACCTGTGGACGCCAGACGTTTACCAGGGTGCTCCGGCACCGGTATCCACCTTCCTGGCGACGGCGAGTAAAATCGCTATCTTCGGCGTGGTGATGCGTCTGTTCCTGTACGCACCGGTAGGCGAGAGCGAAGCGGTCCGTGTGGTGCTGGGTATTATCGCCTTCGTCTCCATCATCTTCGGTAACCTGATGGCGCTGAGCCAGACCAATATCAAACGTCTGCTCGGTTACTCTTCCATCTCGCACCTTGGCTATCTGATGGTGGCGCTGATTGCGCTGCAGAGCGGTCAGATGTCCATGGAAACCGTGGGTGTCTACCTGGCCGGTTATCTGTTCAGCAGCCTCGGCGCGTTCGGCGTGGTGAGCCTGATGTCCAGCCCGTACCGTGGCCCGGATGCAGATTCACTCTTCTCCTACCGTGGTCTGTTCTGGCACCGTCCGATCCTGTCTGCGGTCATGACCGTGATGATGCTGTCCCTGGCGGGTATCCCGATGACGCTTGGCTTTATCGGTAAGTTCTACGTGCTGGCCGTCGGTGTGCAGGCGGGTCTGTGGTGGCTGACGGCGGGTGTCGTTATCGGCTCCGCGATTGGTCTCTACTACTACCTGCGCGTTGCCGTGAGCCTGTACCTGAGCGCGCCTCAGCAGCTCAACCGCGATGCACCGACTAACTGGCAGTACAGCGCCGGTGGTATTGTGGTGCTGATCTCCGCGCTGCTGGTTCTGATCTTCGGTATCTATCCGCAGCCGCTGATCACCATCGTGCAGCACGCGATGCCGCTGATGTAGAAAACAAAAAACCCGCCTCGGCGGGTTTTTTTATGGTTTGCGCTCTCTCCCTGTGGGAGAGGGACGGGGTGAGGGCATCAACCCGCACCAGTATGGTAGGCCGGGTAAGCGTAAGCGCTACCCGGCAAAACAGCGCAAATCAGGCCAGCTGCTTACGGCTGATCAACGGCCCGTCAATCTTCTTCGTTGCACGCTCCAGCACCTCTTCAATCACCGACGACAGCTCGTTCAGCTCGAACTTCGCCACATAACCATCGGCTTTCACCTTGCGGATATGATCTTCGTTGGCGTTGCCGGAAAGGGAGGAGTGGATCACCACCGGAATGTCCTTCAGGATGGCGTCGGTTTTGATTTTGCGGGTCAGGGTAAAGCCGTCCATCTCCGGCATCTCAAGGTCGGTCAGCACCAGCGCAATTTTATCGGTGATCGGCACGCCTTCCGCCTGGGCCTGCGCCGACAGAACGCCAATCTTCTCCCACGCCTCTTTGCCGGTGATGTGCATCAGCGCCGGGATCTGCATCGCCTGCAGCCCCTTCTCCAGCATCGAGCGCGCCACTTTAGAGTCTTCCGCCACAATCGCCACGGCACCCGGTTTGATATTGAATTTGGTGGTCTTCAGGTCAGTGGCATGCAGATCGTGGTTGGCCGGGGTGATGTCATACAGGATCTGCTCCACGTCGAGCACCATCGCCAGATCGTTGGTATCGGTCTTCTCGTCCAGGCAGGCAATACTGGTGATATAGCGTCCGCTGACCGCGGTTTCCGCCGCGTGTACCTGTTTCCAGTCCAGTCGCATAATGTTTTCGACCGACTCGACCGCAAAGGCCTGCACGCTACGGGCATACTCGGTGATCAGCAGGATATTCAGCCCGGTCGTTGGTTTGCAGCCCGCTACGGCGGCCAGATCGATAACCGGGATCACCTGGTCACGGATATTGACCATCCCCATCAGGGGTGACTTCATCCCCGCCGGTTTGGTAAACGCTGGCATGGGCACAATCTCGCGAAGCTTAAAGACGTTGATGCCGAACAGCTCAGATTTGTTTTCATTCAAAGATGTGCCGAGACGAAACAGCAGCAGCTCAAAACGGTTCGACAGGGTCAGATTTGCCCTGTCATCAATGTCTTTCTGGAAGTTATCCATTTTTGCCCCTAAGTGAAAAATACCTGCCTGGTATGGTTATCGGCAGAGTCGGGGAAAACCAGAGCATTAAACGCGCACCGTAGCAAAATCTTCTGCCAGCTGGCTGTCGGCAAACAGGGCACGGCACTCGGCCAGCAGCATGGCGCAGCCTTCGGCGTCATAGCGGGAGCTGACGTGGGTGACGATCAGCTTTTTCACCTGCGCGTCGCAGGCAAGCCTGGCCGCCTGGCGCGTTGAGCTGTGGCCGCGGCTGTTGGCTTTCTCCTCCATCGCGGCCTCAAGCGTCGCCTCATGCACCAGCAGATCGACGCCCCGGGCCAGCGCGAGGGCGTTATCGCAAGGGGCGGTATCCCCGAAGATGGCCAGCTTCTTACCGGGGCGGGGCGGAGAGAGATAGTCTGCCCCGTCGATCGTCCGGCCATCGTCCAGGGTGACGCGTTCACCGCGCTTGAGCTGCTGGAACAGCGGGCCGAAGGGCACCCCGGCGGCAACGAGCGCCGCACCGTCCAGGGCACCGGGTTTATCCTGCTCTTCCACGCGGTAGCCGTAACACTCTACCGGGTGATTCAGCGCGGCCGCGGTCACGGTATACGCATCATCGCTGAACACCACGCCAGCGCTAATCTCGACAATCTCAAGGGGATAATCGGTCCAGGATCCACTGATGCGCAGGCTGGTTTCGACAAACTCACGGATCCCGGGCGGGCCGTAAATGGTCAACGGATGGATATTGCCCGCCATCGAGCGGCTGCACAGCAGCCCCGGCAGGCCAAACAGGTGATCGCCATGCAGATGGGTAATGAAAATTTTATCCAGCTTGCCGGGATGACTGGCGGTGCGCAGAAGCTGGTGCTGCGTCCCTTCGCCGCAGTCAAACATCCATAAACCGCCGCGGGTCGGGTGCTGTAAATCCAGCAGAATTGAGGTGACGTTGCGCGTACGGGTCGGCACGCCAGCAGATGTTCCTAAAAAAAGCAGCTCCATAATGCACTCAGCCTCTGTGCCGGGGATGAAAAGTCATTAGCAAATGCCCCATAAACCCTCGGCCAATCGGGCGGGGATATAAGGGGAGCTAATCAGGGGTTTTCTGCGAGGCTACGTAAGCCTTCAATGTTTCGATTGTAGCGCCCCGGCACTACAGGCGAAATAGGAGCGTGACCAGAGCACCCCGCTATTACTCGCCTTGCGTAAATTCGTATTCAGGATGCGCACACGGCGGCTACTGATCGACTTCAAATTATTCACCAGCACACTGACAGACAGCTTCGGCGGGTATGCAATCAGTACATGAACGTGATCCGCTTCCCCGTCCATTTCCAGAATCTCATTTTCCAGCTTTTCGGCAGCGCTTTGAAACGCTTCCCGTATCTACTGGATCATCATGCCGTCAAAAATCTTGCGGCGGTACTTCGTCGTAAAAATCAGGTGGACAACCAACTTGCTGACGCTATGGTGGTGCGAGAGATACCCCACAAATGCCACACTCACTTTAAAAACATCTATCCTGCCCTTAAAGTGTAAAAATTCTATAACTGAGCACTGAAATGAAAAGAGCCACCAAAGTACGCATTTACCCTACCGACGAACAAGCCGCATTCTTAAATGCGCAGTTCGGCGCGGTTCGGTTCGCGTACAATAAAGCCCTTCATATCAGCCGCCACATGTACCAGCGCCACGGCGTTTCCCTCAAGCCGACGCGCGATATAAAGCCATTGCTGGCAGTGGCGAAGAAGTCACGCCGCTATAGCTGGCTCAAAGAATATGACTCGCTGGCGCTCCAGCAAGCAGTGATCAACCTGGACAGGGCATTTGCTAACTTCTTTAACAAGAAACTTAAAGCCAGGTTCCCCGTTTTCAAAAGCAAACACGGCAAGCAATCCAGCTACCATCCCAACGGGAAGGTATTAACTGACGCTATCCAGTTGCCAAAATTGAAGCCTGTCCGGGCCAGTCTTCACCGTGAGATTGTCGGCAAGGTTTCCAGCATCACGATCACCCGCAACGCGGCGGGTAAATACTATGCCTCAATACTTGCAGACGACGGACAGGAAGCGGCGGCAAAGCCGACCTGCATCACCAGCGTAACGGGCTATGATTTGGGGCTGTCGCACTACCTGATCGGCAATGACGGCAACAAGGTGGCAAACCCTCGCCACCTGGTCAATGCATACCGCCGCTTACGCCGTGACAGCAAGGCGCTGTCCCGTAGGAAGGCGGGCAGCGCAAACCGCCTTAAGGCTCGCTTACGCCTTGCCGCACAACACGAACGGGTAGCCAATGCCCGGGCTGATTTTCAGCACAAACTTTCCAGACGAATTATCGACGAAAACCAAGCGGTGATTGTGGAAACGCTGAAATCGACAACCATGATGAAAAACCGTCGCCTCGCCCGTCATATCGGTGATGCGGCATGGTTTGGATTTGTGGCAAAACTCGCCTACAAAGCGGAGTCGGCAGGGGTTCACCTGGTCAAACTGGATCAGTGGTTCGCCAGCTCGAAAACGTGTCATTGTTGCGGCCACAAAATGCCGGAAATGCCGCTAACGGTGCGTGAATGGACATGCCCTGGCTGTAGCGCCAATCATGACCGCGATATCAACGCGGCGATCAACATACAGCACAAGGGCATAACAGAGTTAATGGCGGCGGGTCACGTCGTCAAAGCCCATCGAGGCTTGCGTAAGTCTGGCTCTATGCCAGTTGCAGCCTGAGAAGTGGGAAGCCTCGCTGTTTACGGCGGGGAGCAGTCACTATAACGGCTACCTACACGATAAGGAGACCCCAATGATCCAGTGGCAAGATCTGCACCACAGCGAGCTGACCGTTCCCACGCTTTACGCGCTGCTTCAGCTGCGCTGCGACGTCTTTGTGGTGGAACAAACCTGTCCTTACCAGGACATCGACGGCGACGACCTGGTGGGGGAGAACCGCCATATTCTCGGCTGGAAAGATAACCAGCTGGTGGCTTATGCGAGGATTCTGAAAAGCGACGATGATTTTTCCCCCGTTGTGATTGGCCGGGTAATCGTCAGCAGCGGGGCGCGGGGCGAAAAGCTGGGATACGCGCTGATGGAGCAAACGCTGCGTTCCTGCGAAAAACAGTGGCCGAACAAGGCGTTATATCTGGGGGCGCAGGCGCATTTGCAGGCCTTTTATGCCCATTTTGGCTTTGTGCCGGTAACCGATATCTACGATGAAGACGGCATCCCGCATATCGGAATGGCGAAAGAGAGACAACAAGCGTAGCAGGCAGAATCGGCAGGGATTGTCTATAGTTAGCGAACTGATGCAACTACAAGGAGAAAACTATGTCCTTCCAATCTTCGGAAACGCATGTTGATGACGATCTGACGCTGTTAAGTGAAACGCTGGAAGAAGTCCTTCGTTCTTCAGGCGATCCGGCCGATCAAAAGTACATTGAGCTGAAGGCGCGTGCCGAACAGGCACTGCACGACGTGAAAACACGCGTCAGCCATGCGTCGGATACTTACTATTATCGGGCTAAAAAAGCGGTCTATCGTGCAGACGATTATGTCCGTGAAAAACCCTGGCAGGGTATTGGAGTAGGTGCCGCCGCCGGTCTGGTGCTCGGTATTCTTCTCGCCCGCCGTTAAGGCTACACACGCACGCTTCTCCCTGCCAAATTGGGGGTACTGCTTTTTCAGGCAACTACCCCGTATAATGTGAGGTTTTTGAGCTGGGAGAAGTTCGCGTGCACTCGATTTCCACCGCGCTGGCAGGCCTTTGCGACCAGTTAGCCGCCGATTTTCCTGATGCGCCTGGCCTGCATCACCTCAATATCTCTTTTGCACTTAACGATGCCTTTGACCCGCTCGCCTGGCTGAATGCCCAACAGAGTTTCCCCCAGTTCTACTGGCAACAGCGTAACGGCGATGAAGAGTACGCCGCGCTGGGAGCGACAAAAAAGTTCTCCTCTCTCTCTACCGCCCGTCATTTTTTGCAGCGTTATCCGCACTGTCCCGATCTTCGGGTTGTGGGCGTAAATGCCTTCGAGCCCGCGCAGGGCAGCCTGTTTCTGCCGCGTCTGCTGTGGCAACGCAACGGCGGAACCGCGACGCTGCGGCTGGTACTCTGTAGCGACACCTCGCTGAAAGACGATGCCCGGCACGCGCGCGAATTTATATGCTGCCTCGAAGAGAGCCGGCCTGTCGACGCTGTTGTTCAGCCGGTGGTGAGCGAAACCCATCGGCCTGAGAAATCCGGCTGGCTGGCGTTAGTCAGCCGTGCAACCGATGCCGTTGCTCAGGGGGAGTTCGACAAAGTGGTGCTGGCCCGGGCCACGGATCTGCAGTTCAGTCAGCCGGTTAACCCTGCCGCCCTGATGGCCGCCAGCCGTCGGGTCAATTTCCAGTGCTACCACTTTTTTATCCGTTTTGATGCGGCTCATGCCTTTCTCGGGTCGTCCCCGGAGCGGCTGTGGCGGCGGCGCGGAACCCTGCTGCGCACCGAGGCGCTGGCCGGTACGGTCGCCAGCCATCCGGATGATGCGAAGGCCGCCCGCCTGGGCGACTGGCTGATGCATGATGATAAAAATCAGCGTGAAAATATGCTGGTGGTCGAAGACATCTGTCAGCGCCTGCAGCGCGAGGGCGGGGTACTGGACGTCCTGCCGCCGCAAATCGTGCGCTTGCGTAAGGTCCAGCATTTACGCCGCTGCATCTGGACCGCGCTGCAACAGCCGAATGATGAGCAGTGCCTGATGCTGCTCCAGCCCACCGCAGCGGTCGCCGGTCTGCCGCGCCAGGCGGCATGGGAATTTATCGCCGGCAATGAACCCTTCGACCGGGAGTGGTATGCCGGTTCCGCTGGCTATTTGTCATTAGCGCAAAGCGAATTTTGCGTGGCGTTGCGCTCGGCCAGGGTGGAGAAAGCCTGCGTGCGCCTCTACGCCGGGGCGGGGATCGTGAGCGGTTCCGACCCGGAACAGGAGTGGCAGGAGATCGAAAATAAAGCCGCCGGACTGCGCTCTCTGCTCCTAAAGGATTAATACTGAGTCGTACTTACCCGATTCATATCAAAATTACATCTTTTCCTATTATTTATACTAAGTCGCAATATTGATACCGGACAATTCCATGTCAGTGAGTTCCTTTAACCGGCGCTGGGCGGCGGTGATCCTTGAAGCCCTGACCCGCCATGGCGTCAGGCACGTTTGCATCGCACCCGGCTCGCGTTCGACGCCGCTGACCCTGGCCGCTGCGGAAAACCGCGCCTTTATTCATCACACCCATTTTGATGAGCGCGGCCTTGGGCATCTGGCGCTGGGGCTGGCCAAAGCCGGTAACGCCCCGGTGGCGGTGATTGTCACCTCCGGTACCGCGGTGGCAAACCTCTATCCGGCGCTGATTGAAGCCGGGCTGACCGGTGAAAAGCTGGTTCTGCTGACGGCGGATCGTCCCCCGGAGCTGATCGACTGCGGCGCCAACCAGGCCATTCGCCAGCCGGGGATCTTTGCCTCTCATCCTACCGAAACGCTCTCCCTGCCGCGTCCGACCCGGGATATCCCCGCCCGCTGGCTGGTCTCGACGGTGGATAACGCACTGGGCACACTGCGTGCAGGTGCGCTGCACATTAACTGTCCGTTTGCCGAGCCGCTGTATGGCGAAATGGATGAAACCGATCTTGCCTGGCAGCAGGCGCTGGGCGACTGGTGGCAGAGCGATAAACCCTGGCTGAGCGCCCCCGCAGAGCTTGCGAGTCCCAAACAGCGCGACTGGTTCTTCTGGCGGCAAAAACGCGGCGTGGTGCTTGCGGGCAGAATGAGCGCCGCGGAAGGAAAAAAGGTGGCGGAGTGGGCGCAAACCCTCGGCTGGCCGCTGATTGGCGACGTACTTTCCCAGACCGGACAGCCGCTGCCGTGTGCCGACCTGTGGTTGGGCAATACAAAAGCCGTCACCGAGCTCGAGCAGGCGCAGATTGTGGTCCAGCTGGGCGGCAGCCTGACGGGGAAACGGCTGCTGCAGTGGCAGGCGACCTGCACGCCGGAGGAGTACTGGCTGGTGGATCCGCGGGAAGGACGGCTGGATCCGGCGCACCATCGCGGTCGTCGGCTGGTCTCGAATGTGGCCGACTGGCTGGAACTGCATCCGGCGGAAAAACGCGCCCCCTGGGCCGCGGCGATCCCGGAACTCTCCCGTCAGGCCTGGCAGCTGACGGCGCAACACAGCGACGAATTTGGCGAGGCGCAGCTGGCGCACCGCATTCGTGACTATCTCCCCGAGCAGGGGCAGCTGTTTGTCGGCAACAGTCTGGTGGTGCGTCTGATTGATGCCTTTTCCCGCCTGCCGGCCGGCTATCCGGTGTTCAGCAATCGTGGCGCCAGCGGCATTGACGGGCTGATCTCCACCGCAGCCGGGGTCCAGCGCGCCAACGCCCGCTCGACGCTGGCTATCGTAGGCGATCTGTCGGCGCTGTACGATCTCAACGCGCTGGCGCTGTTACGTCAGGCCTCTGCGCCCTTTGTGCTGCTAGTGATCAACAATAACGGTGGGCAGATTTTCTCCCTGCTGCCGACGCCGCACACTGAGCGTGAGCGCTTCTATCTGATGCCGCAAAACGTGCAGTTTGAACATGCCGCGGCGATGTTCAGCCTCCGCTATCAGCGCCCGACAAACTGGGCGGAGCTGGAGAGCGCCCTGGCGACGGCGTGGAGCAAACCCCGCGCGACGCTTATCGAAGTGGTGGTTAACGACAGCGACGGCGCACAGATGTTGCAGAACCTGCTGGCGCAGGTAAGCCATCTATGATCCTGCAAGGGACGCAGTGCGCTGGCGCGGCAGGAAAACCCTGGCTGGTTTTCCTGCACGGCTTTTCCGGCGACCGCCGCGAATGGCAGCTGCCCGAGGCGTGTCTGGACGATTATCCCCGGCTGTATCTCGACCTGCCGGGACACGGCGAATCGGCATCAATTGCAGTCAGTGATTTCCGCGATATGAGTCATCTGCTGAATCGCACCCTTATTAGTTACAACATACTTAACTACTGGCTGGTGGGGTACTCCCTCGGCGGCCGCATTGCGATGTATCACGCTTGCCAGCGCCCAAAAGGGCTACAGGGGCTGATCGTCGAGGGGGCGCATCCGGGGTTGCGTTACGAGCATGAGCGCGTAAGCCGCCGCGCCTCCGATGCGTGCTGGGTCGCACGTTTTCGCCACGAACCCTTAGAGGCGGTGTTTGCCGACTGGTATCAACAGCCAGTCTTTGCCTCATTAACCGAAGGGCAGCGGCAGGCGCTGGTTGCCCTGCGCAGCCGCAACAACGGCGCGGCCCTGGCCGCGATGCTGCAGGCGACGTCCCTGGCCGAACAACCTGATTTACGGGCTGCGCTCGCTGAGTGCGTAGTCCCTTTTTTCTATATGTATGGCGAGCGGGACGGCAAGTTCAGGGCGATTGCCCGGGACCTTCCCGCGATCGGCCATCCAATCCCCCATGCCGGACATAACGCCCATCGGGAAAACCCCGTTGCGGTGGCTGAGCGTCTGGCTCAGATACTCCGTCTACCCAAAAAGGACACGCTATGATCTATCCTGACGAAAACATGCTCTACGCACCGGTGGAATGGCAGGACTGCTCCGAAGGTTACACCGACATTCGTTACCACAAATCGGCGGACGGCATCGCCAAAATCACCATCAACCGTCCCGAAGTGCGCAACGCGTTTCGTCCGGTCACCGTCAAGGAGATGATCCAGGCGCTGGCGGATGCGCGTTATGACGACAATATCGGCGTGATTGTCCTGACCGGGGAGGGTGAAAAAGCCTTCTGCGCCGGTGGCGATCAGAAAGTGCGCGGCGACTACGGCGGATACCAGGATGACTCTGGCGTACACCACCTGAACGTACTCGACTTCCAGCGCCAGATCCGCACCTGTCCAAAACCGGTGGTGGCAATGGTGGCTGGCTTCTCCATCGGCGGTGGCCACGTGCTGCACATGATGTGTGACCTGACGATTGCCGCAGAAAACGCCATCTTTGGCCAGACCGGGCCGAAAGTGGGCTCTTTTGACGGCGGCTGGGGCGCGTCCTATATGGCCCGCATCGTCGGTCAGAAAAAAGCGCGCGAAATCTGGTTCCTGTGCCGTCAGTACAATGCTCAGGAAGCGCTGGACATGGGCCTGGTCAACACCGTGGTGCCGATTGCCGATCTGGAAAAAGAGACCGTGCGCTGGTGCCGCGAAATGTTGCAAAACAGCCCGATGGCACTGCGCTGCCTGAAAGCGGCGCTGAACGCCGACTGCGATGGTCAGGCGGGTCTGCAGGAGCTGGCGGGGAATGCCACCATGCTGTTCTACATGACCGAAGAGGGCCAGGAAGGACGTAACGCCTTCAACGAGAAGCGCCAGCCGGACTTCAGCAAATACAAACGGAATCCGTAATGCGCAGCGTACAGATCTACCGCTGGCAGGTACCGATGGACGCGGGTGTGGTACTGCGCGAACGGCGGTTAAAAACCCGCGACGGTCTGTTCGTTCATCTCCAGCAGGGCGGACGGCAGGGGTGGGGAGAAGTCTCCCCTCTGCCGGGTTTCAGCCGCGAATCGCTGGAAGAGGCGGAAGCCTCGCTGCGGGCGTGGGGCATCGCCTGGCGCGACGGCGAAGCGCCTCTGTTACCCGGTCTGCCTGCGGTGGATTTTGGCATCAGCTGCGCGCTGGCGGAGCTGGACGGCTCCCTGCCGGAAGAGGCGGACTATCGCGCGGCCCCGCTCTGCACCGGGGATCCTGACGAACTTTTTGCCGTACTGGCCGCCATGCCGGGCGAGAAAGTGGCGAAGATCAAGGTCGGTCTGTATGAAGCGGTGCGCGACGGCATGGTGGCGAATCTGCTGCTGGAGGCCATCCCGGATCTGCGGCTGCGCCTCGACGCCAACCGTGCGTGGACCCCACTGAAAGCGCAGCAGTTTGCGAAGTACGTCAATCCGTCGCATCGGGATCGTATTGCCTTCCTGGAAGAACCCTGTAAAACGCGCGCGGACTCGCTGGCCTTTGCCCGGGAGACCGGAATTGCCATCGCCTGGGATGAAAGCCTGCGGGAGGACGATTTCAAATGGGTTGCCGAGCCGGGCGTGCGGGCGGTGGTGATCAAACCTACGCTCACCGGCAGCATCGCGAAGGTCCGTGAGCAGGTGCAGAAGGCCCACGCCCTCGGGCTGACGGCGGTGATCAGCTCGTCGATTGAGTCGAGCCTCGGCCTGACCCAGCTGGCGCGAATGGCCGCTCAGTTCACGCCCGACACCGTTCCCGGCCTGGATACCCTGAACCTGATGCAGGCGCAACTGTTGCGGCCCTGGCCGGGCAACACCTTGCCGTGTCTGGATCGCGACGCGCTGGAGCCGCTGCTATGACCTTTTCCGACTGGCCGTGGCGGCACTGGTGCGCGCGCAAGGCTGAACAACCGGCGCTGCGGCTTAACGGCGAATGCCTGACCTGGCGCGAACTCTGCCAGCGTACCGATGCCCTGGCGAGCGGTTTTGTCCAGCAGGGGGTCAGGGAAGGCGATGGGGTAATGCTGCAGGCGCATAATCATCCCGACACATTGCTGGCGTGGCTGGCGCTGCTGCAGTGCGGGGCGCGGATCCTGCCGGTAAATCCGCAGCTACCGCGTTCCGTGCTGGAGATCCTGCTCCCGCCCCTGACGCTGCGCTTTGCGCTGGTACTCAATGGCAATAGCGGTTATTCCGGCCTGTCTGCCCTGACGCTGGATCGCCAGCAGGGGAGAGCGGGCGCGGTCTGGCAGCCTGAACGGCTGGCGACCATGACCTTAACCTCGGGCTCGACAGGCCTGCCGAAAGCAGCGGTGCACACCTGCGCCGCCCACCTTGCCAGCGCCGAAGGCGTGCTGGCGCTTCTGCCCTACGTCGGGGAGGACGACTGGCTGCTTTCTCTGCCGCTTTTCCATGTCTCCGGGCAGGGGATCCTGTGGCGCTGGCTGCTGGCGGGTGCCCGCCTGACCGTCTGTGAAAAACAGCCTCTGGAACAGATGCTGCAGGGCTGTACCCACGCTTCGCTGGTACCGACTCAGCTCTGGCGCCTGCTTAATGGTGGGAACGATGTGGCGCTTAAAGCGGTGCTGCTGGGCGGCGCGGCGATCCCCGGAGAGCTAACCCTGCGGGCTGCCAGCCGGGGCATTCGCAGCTGGTGCGGCTATGGCCTGACGGAGTTCGCCTCTACCGTCTGCGCCAAAGAGGCGGATGGCCTGGCGGATGTCGGCTATCCGCTGCCGGGCCGGGAAGTGAAACTGGTAGAGGGCGAGGTGTGGTTAAAGGCGGCCAGCATGGCCAGCGGCTACTGGCGTGACGGCCAGCTTGTGCCCGTCGCCAACGCCCAGGGCTGGTTCGCCACCCGCGATCGCGGTGAGATAGTGGACGGACGCCTGACCATTCTTGGTCGGATGGATAATCTCTTTTTCAGCGGTGGGGAAGGGATCCAGCCGGAAGAGCTGGAGCGGGTGATCGGCACCCATCCTCAGGTCAGCCAGGTTTATGTGGTTCCCCTCGATGACGTCGAGTTTGGTCAACGGCCAGTGGCGGTCGTCGAGTGCGAAGCGGGGGCAGATATCGCACAGCTGCCGCACTGGCTCAGCGATAAGCTGGCGCGCTTTCAGCAGCCGGTGCACTGGCTGGTCCTCCCGGCTGAACTGAAAAATGGCGGGATTAAGATCTCCCGTCGCGCCCTGCAACAGTGGGTTCATCAGTCGTTAAGGGGCTGATTTGCGAGCCTGCTCGGGAAAAGAAATCAACAAGCTTACCTGCAGCGCGTGCTGTGTTATTTTCCGGCGAAAGGAACTGGCGCAAGGGAAAATATGCACAGCCCATCAACACCCACGCCGCATGACGCGGTGTTTCGTCATATTCTGTCGCAGCCAGAGACGGCGCGAGATTTTTTAGCGATCCACTTGCCGGAAAAATTACTCGCGCTCTGCGATCTGTCGTCGTTGCGGCTGGAGTCAGGCAGCTTTGTCGAAGAGGATCTTCGCCTCAGCTACGCCGATCTCCTGTGGTCCGTGAATACCTCTTCCGGCGAGGGGTATATTTATGTGCTGATCGAGCATCAAAGCTCCCCGGATCGGCACATGGCCTTTCGCCTGATGCGCTATGCAATTGCCGCCATGCAGCGACATCTCGACAAAGGGCACCGCGAGCTGCCGCTGGTGATCCCGCTGCTATTTTATCATGGTCGGCGCTCGCCCTATCCATGGTCACTGCGCTGGTTCGATGATTTTCATGAGCCTGAGCAGGCCGAATCGCTCTATACCGGGGCTTTCCCCCTGATTGACATCACCTGTCTGTCTGATGAAACCATCATGGAACACCGCCGGATTGCGATGCTGGAACTGCTGCAAAAGTATGTCCGGCAGCGGGACATGTTGGAACTTCAGGAGCAACTGGTCAGGCTCCTGGGGCTGGGATACACTGGCAATGCCCAGCTAAAAACGTTGCTCAACTATCTTCTTCAGGCCGGCCATACCGCCGACCCCGCAGCGTTTTTGCAGGCATTAGCACACAGGACGAAGGATCATCAGCATAAGGAGACGTTAATGAATATTGCGCAATTTCTCCGGGAAGAGGGTATGGCTCAGGGATTAAATCAGGGCCTAAGTCAGGGAAGAGCGGAAGGCATTGAACAGGAGGCGCTTCGCATCGCTAAGGTGATGCTGGAAAATGGCCTGCCGCCTGAGACCGTCACCCAACTGACCGGTCTGGCGCCCGAGATTGTCGAGCAGGCCAGACATTAATCATGAAATAAAAAACGGGAGCCTGGGCTCCCGTTCTGTTTTTACTTCTCTTCGGCTAAACGCATCAGTGCTGCCTGCACACCCGCTCCGTAGTGCGGATGGACTTCACTGAACAGGGCAATCTGGCGCGCCTGAATAAACGCCGGCACATCCTGCATATCTCCGGCGATACGGTCGAACATCCGCTGGTGCTCTTCCGGGCTCAGCAGTTCAAACAGCTTGCGCGGCTGGCTGAAGTAGTCGGTATCCTCACGATGATTCCAGTGGTCTGCGGCGCCCTCAAGGGACAACGGCGGCTCGCTGAAGTCCGGCTGTTCCTGGAACACGCAAAAGCTGTTTGGCTCATAGGTGGCACCATTGCCGCTGTTGCCATCCACGCGCATCGCGCCGTCGCGATGGTAGTTATGGAACGGGCAGCGCGGGGCGTTCACCGGGATCTGATGATGGTTCACGCCTAAACGGTAGCGGTGGGCATCGCCGTAGGAGAAGAGGCGCCCCTGCAGCATGCGATCCGGCGAGAAGCCAATCCCCGGGACCACGTTAGCAGGCGACATCGCCACCTGCTCAACTTCCGCAAAGTAGTTGTCCGGGTTACGGTTCAGCTCCAGCACACCCACTTCCATCAGCGGATAGTCGCCGTGCGGCCAGACTTTGGTCAGATCGAACGGATTATAAGGCACCTTCGCGGCATCGCTTTCCGGCATGATCTGCACGTAAAACGTCCAGCGTGGGAAATCGCCTTTTTCGATAGCGGTAAACAGATCCCGTTGGGAACTTTCACGGTCTTCTGCGACCAGGCGTTTGGCTTCATCGTCCATCAGGTTAGCAATACCCTGCTGGGACTTGAGGTGGAATTTCACCCAGAAGCGTTCGTTATTGTGGTTAATAAAGCTGAACGCGTGGCTACCGAAGCCGTGCATGGTGCGATAGGAGCGCGGCAGTCCGCGATCGCTGAAGTCAATAGTGAGCTGGTGCAGAGTTTCCGGCTGCTGGGAGAAGAAATCCCATTTATACGTAGGGTTACGCAGGTTCGAACGCGGGTCGCGCTTCACCACGTGGTTGAGATCCGGAAACTTCAGCGGATCGCGCAGGTAGAAGACCGGGGTATTATTTCCGACCAGGTCCCAGTTGCCTTCTTCGGTGTAAAACTTGATAGAGAAGCCGCGGATATCACGTTCCGCATCGGCGGCACCGCGTTCACCGGCCACGGTGGAGAAGCGCACAAAGAGATCGGTTTTTTTATCGACTGCGGAGAACAGCTTCGCGCGGGTAAAGGCGGTAATGTCCTGGGTCACGGTAAAGGTGCCGTATGCGCCTGAACCTTTGGCGTGCATCCGACGCTCCGGGATCACCTCTCTGTCGAAATGGGCCAGTTTTTCCAGGAACCAGACATCCTGTAGCAGCATCGGTCCGCGCGGGCCTGCGGTGGCAACATTGTTGTTGTGGGCAACGGGGCAGCCGGATGCGGTGGTTAAACCTTTCTTGCTCATATTTTCTCCCTGAAATGTCAGTGTTGGTCGTTAAATTTCCGTTTTGAGCTCCAGCTAATCTAAAGAAAGGGGGCAGAGGGCTTATTGATCGGACGCAATGTAAGCGGGCGTAATCTGTTTCTCAGGATTTAACATTGTTAAAACCTGTAAGTATCAACTCGTTACAATCTAATTTTTGTATTGCATCACCTCAGCGTTGATCGCTGGCCGACTCACGTTAAAATCACGCGTTTTGGGAATCTATCTAAATAATTGTGCGGGATCACGACAATGAAAAAAGTGGCATTACTGGGCCTCGGCGGCCTGATGTTTGTTTCTGCGGCAGCCAATGCGATTACCATCAGCGGCCAGGCCGGTGAGGACTACACCAACGTTGGCGTCGGTTTCGGCACGGAAACGTCGGGCCTGGCGGCGACCGGCAACTGGACCAATAACGACGATGAGGGTGACGTAGCCAGCATCGGTCTGGGCCTGAACGTGCCTCTCGGTCCGTTCCTTGCGACCGTGGGCGGTAAAGGAATCTACACTAACCCGAAAGACAGCGACGAAGGCTATGCGGCGGCGGTAGGCGGCGGCCTGCAGTGGAAAATTGGCAACAGCTTCGGTCTGTTTGGCGAGTACTACTACTCTCCGGACTCCCTCTCCAGCGGTATCGATAGTTACGAAGAGGCCAACGCAGGTGCGCGCTGGACCATCATGCGCCCTATCACCATTGAGGCGGGCTACCGTTATCTGAACCTGGCAGGCAAAGACGGCAACCGCGACAACGCCATTGCCGATGGCCCGTACGTGGGCGTGAGCGCTGGCTTCTGATCCTCCGGCGCGGCGGTCTGCCGCGCCTGTTTCTCTCTTCCCCCCACAGCCGATTGCGCTATAGTGTTTTCACCACAAATGCGGGAGAACACAATGATAAACGTGGAGATGCTGTCCACTGGCGATGAAGTGCTGCATGGACAAATCACTGATACCAATGCGGCCTGGCTGGCGGATATTTTCTTTGAGCAGGGATTACCGTTAACGCGGCGTAACACGGTGGGTGACTCGCTGGAGGCGCTGGTGAACGTCCTGCGTGAGCGTAGCGAACAGGCGGATGTGCTGATTGTGAATGGCGGCCTCGGCCCCACCAGCGACGACCTGAGCGCGCTGGCCGCCGCCACGGCGAAAGGCGAAGAGCTGGTGTTGCACACCGAGTGGCTCAGCCATATGGAGCGTTTCTTCAGCGAACGCGGCAAAGTGATGGCCCCCAGCAACCGCAAGCAGGCCGAAATTCCGGCCAGCGCGGAGCTGGTCGATAACCCGGTCGGCACCGCCTGCGGCTTTGCCGTTCAGCTTAACCGTTGCCTGATGTTCTTCACCCCCGGCGTCCCGTCCGAATTTAAGGTGATGGTGGAAAAAGAGATCCTGCCGCGCCTGCGCCAGCGTTTTACCTTACCGGAACCCCCAATCTGTTTGCGTCTCACCACCTTTGGCCGCTCGGAGAGCGATCTGGCGCAGAGCCTCGATCACCTGAGCTTACCGCCAGGTGTGACGATGGGCTACCGCTCCTCCATGCCGATTATCGAACTGAAATTAACCGGCCCGGCAACCGAGAAGGCCGCGATGCTGGCCCTGTGGCCTGAAGTACAGCGCGTGGCGGGGGAGAGCCTGATCTTTGAAGGCACCGAAGGACTCCCGGCGCAAATCGCCCGCGATCTGCAGGCCCGCCAGCTGAGCCTGACCCTGAGCGAGCAATTTACCGGTGGCCTGCTGGCGTTACAGCTTTCACGGGTAAGCGCTCCGCTGCTGGCAAGCGAGGTGGTGCCGTCCCAGGAGGAGACCCTGGCGCAAACCGCCCACTGGGTGGCCGAGCGGCGCGTGAAACATTTTGCCGGTCTGGCAGTGGCGGTGTCGGGTGTCGATGAAGATCACCTTAACTTTGCCCTGGCCACCCCGGAAGGCACCCATGCCCTGCGGGTGAAAATGAGCGTCACGCGACACAGCCTGGCGGTGCGTCAGGAGGTCTGCGCGATGATGGCGCTGAACATGCTGCGTCGCTGGCTGAACGGCAAGCCGGTGGCCAGCGAACATGGCTGGATCAACGTCGTCGAGACGCTGTTCCTGCCGTGATTTTTGCGCGCCGGGCTCCCCACCCGGCGCGTTGTTGTCCAACCTGTTGTACTCGCTCTGATTCTTTCTGCGCTGTTCATCACATTTTTATCCTGCTGTTTGTCCATCTGGCTGGAACCCGCCGGTGATTTGAACTCGCTCACAAATAAACCCGCCCTCAGCCGCAACACTGATTCCAGTATTCAGGACTGGAGTCCAGCATGTTGGAATCAACCAAAGTACCGGCGCTGACCCGCGCCATCGATATTCTCGACACCATCGCCCGTCTGGGGCCCTGTAGCGCCGCGACCCTGATCGACGAGCTGGGGATCCCAAAAAGCACCGCTTACCTGCTATTGGGTGAACTGAAAAGACAGCGTTTTCTCAGCCTCGACAGCCAGGACAACTACTGCCTGTGGACCCGGCTGGTGGAGCTGGCGGGTCACGCAGTCAGCCGGATGGATCTGCGTGAGATGGCGCGCCCGCGCCTGACGCAGCTGATGGACGAAAGCGGCATGCTGTGCCATCTCGGCATTATCGATAACGGTAGCGCCTACTACATTCTCAAAATCGAGTCGTCCGCCACCATCAGCGTGCGTTCGCACGAGGGGAAAAGCCTGTCTCTCTCCCGCTCGGGCATTGGCAAATGCCTGCTCGCCTGGCAACCCGAGCGGGTGCAGGAGGCGATCATCGCCAGCCTGGACTGGGAGCGGGTCACGCCCACCACCATCACCAGTGCCGGGCAGATGCGTGACGAGCTGGCGCGCATTCGCGCCAGAGGCTGGAGTTTTGACAACGGCGAAGACTACCCCGACGTGCGCTGCGTGGCGGCACCGGTCTTTAACGCCAGTAACGAACTCACCGCCGCGATCTCGGTGGTGGGTACCCGACTGCAGATCAACGAGGACAACCGCGACTACCTGGCCGGTAAAGCGATTGCCTGTGCGAAAGACATTTCCCGTTTACTGGGCTGGAAAAGCCCCTTCGATCAAGCCTCATAATATGGAGAACATCATGACCCTACCGAAGATTAAACAGATCCGTGCCTGGTTTACCGGCGGCGCAACGGCAGAGAAGGGCGCAGGCGGCGGCGATTATCACGACCAGGGGGCCAACCACTGGATCGACGACCATATCGCCACCCCGATGAGTAAATATCCGCAGTATGAGCAGTCGCGCCAGTCGTTTGGCATTAACGTCCTCGGCACGCTGGTGGTCGAAGTGGAGGCCGACAATGGCCAGACCGGTTTTGCGGTCTCCACTGCCGGAGAGATGGGCTGCTTTATCGTTGAGAAACACCTCAGCCGCTTTATCGAGGGCAAATGCGTCAGCGACATCAAGCTGATCCACGACCAGATGCTCGGCGCGACCATGTATTACGCCGGTTCCGGCGGGCTGGTGCTCAACACTATCTCCTGCATCGACCTGGCGTTGTGGGATCTGTTCGGCAAGGTGGTCGGGCTGCCGGTCTACAAACTGCTCGGCGGCGCGGTACGCGATGAGATCCGCTTTTACGCCACCGGGGCGCGTCCGGATCTGGCGAAAGAGATGGGCTTTATCGGCGGCAAAATGCCGACCCACCGGGGGCCGCACGACGGCGACGCCGGGATCCGCCAGGACGCGGCGATGGTGGCCGAGTACCGGGAGAAATGCGGCCCCGACTTCTGGCTGATGCTCGACTGCTGGATGAGCCAGGACGTCAATTACGCCACCAAACTGGCCCACGCCTGCGCACCGTACAACCTGAAGTGGATTGAGGAGTGTCTTCCGCCGCAGCAGTACGAAGGCTATCGCGAACTGAAGCGCAATGCCCCGCCGGGGATGATGGTGACCAGCGGCGAGCACCACGGCACCCTGCAATCCTTCCGCACCCTTTCCGAAACCGGGATCGACATTATGCAGCCTGACGTCGGCTGGTGCGGCGGCTTAACCACCCTGGTGGAGATCGCCGCCATCGCCAAAGCACGGGGGCAGCTGGTGGTGCCGCACGGTTCGTCGGTCTACTCCCACCATGCGGTGATCACCTTTACCAATACCCCGTTCAGCGAGTTCCTGATGACCAGCCCGGACTGCGCGACGCTGCGTCCGCAGTTTGATCCGATCCTGCTCGATGAGCCGGTGCCGGTAAATGGCCGTATTCATAAGTCGGTGCTGGATAAACCCGGCTTTGGCGTCGAGCTGAACCGCGATTGTGCCCTGAAGCGTCCATACAGCCACTAATCCGTCGCGCCGCGCACCGGCGTGGCGTCACCTTTTACTGAGGATTGTCCATGAGTATGACTCTGCTCGACAGCGTGGTCAGGAAAAACCGCGCCCGCCTGATACCCTTCATGCTGGCGCTCTACGTGCTGGCGTTTCTGGATCGCTCTAACATCGGCTTCGCCAAAGAGAGCTACCAGATCGATACCGGACTCAGTAACGAAGCCTATGCCCTGGGCGCCGGGATCTTCTTTGTGGTTTACGCTCTGCTGGGCGTGCCCGCCAACCTGCTGATGCGCAAGTTTGGTGCCCGGACGTGGATCGGCACCACCACGCTGCTGTGGGGATTCCTCTCCGCGGCGATGGCGTGGGCCGATACCGAAACTAAGTTTCTGCTGATCCGCACCCTGCTGGGTGCAGCAGAGGCGGGCTTCTTCCCCGGCATGATCTACCTCACCTCCCAGTGGTTCCCCCAGCGCAACCGCGCCAGCATCATGGGACTGTTTTACATGGGTGCGCCGCTGGCGTTATCGCTCGGGTCGCCGCTCTCAGGTGCGCTGCTGGAGATGCACGGCTTTATGGGCCATCCCGGCTGGTTCTGGATGTTTATTATCGAAGGGCTGATTGCCGTGGGTGCCGGGATATTTACCTTCTTCTGGCTGGACGATACCCCGCAGCAGGCGCGGTTCCTCACTGCCGAAGAGAAACAGGTGCTGATCAATCAGCTGGCAGGGGAGGAGCAGAGCAAGGCCACCTCGCGGTTGAGCGATGCCCTGCGCAATGGCCGGGTCTGGCAGCTGGCATTTATCTACATGACCATTCAGATCGCCGTCTACGGGCTGATTTTCTTCCTGCCGACGCAGGTGGCGGCCCTGCTCGGCACCAAAGTGGGCTTCACCGCCTCGGTGGTGACCGCGATTCCGTGGGTTGCAGCGCTGTTTGGCACCTGGCTGATTCCACGCTACTCCGACCGCACCGGCGAGCGGCGCAACATCGCCACGCTGACGCTGCTGGCCGCCGGTATTGGGGTGGGCGTCTCGGGGCTGGTGTCGCCGGTGCTGGCGATGGTGGCGCTGTGCGTGGCCGCGGTCGGGTTTATTGCCGTGCAGCCGGTCTTCTGGACCATGCCGACGCAGCTGCTCTCCGGCACCGCGCTGGCGGCGGGGATTGGCTTCGTCAACCTGTTTGGCGCAGTGGGTGGTTTTCTTGCTCCGCTTATCCGGGTGAAAGCCCAGAGCGTGTTTGGCAGCGATGCGGCCGGGCTGCTGGCGCTGGCCGGGATTGCGATCCTCGGCGCGCTGGCGATCCTGGTGCTGGGCGTGACCCGCACTGCACCGCAGGCCGATCGCGTACATCATTAATATCAGGGAGTTATTATGCAAAACGTTCTTTCAAACCCCTTTAAGCAGGCCCTGCTTAAGGGTGAAACGCAGATCGGGCTGTGGCTGAGTTCCACCTCGTCTTACATGGCGGAGATCGCGGCGACCTCAGGCTACGACTGGCTGTTAATCGATGGGGAGCATGCACCTAACACGGTGCAGGATCTCTATCATCAGCTGCAGGCGATCGCCCCTTATGCCAGCCAGCCGGTGATCCGCCCGGTTGACGGCGACCGCAGCCTGATCAAGCAGGTGCTGGATATAGGCGCCAGGACGCTGCTGATCCCGATGGTCGACAGCGCAGAACAGGCGCGCGAGATCGTCTCCGCAACCCGCTATCCGCCGTTAGGGGTGCGCGGCGTGGGGGCAGGCGTGGCGCGGGCGGCGCGCTGGGGACGGGTGGAGAACTACATGGCCCAGGCCAACGACGAGCTGTGTTTGCTTATTCAGGTGGAGAGCAAAGCCGCGCTGGATAACCTGGATGCGATCCTGGACGTTGAAGGCATTGACGGCGTGTTTATCGGGCCGGCCGATCTGTCGGCTTCGCTGGGTTATCCCGACAACGCCGGGCATCCGCAGGTACAAGAGATCATTGAGCAGGCGATCCGCCGGATCCGCCACGCGGGGAAAGCCGCCGGCTTCCTGGCGGTAGATCCTGAGATGGCGAAGCGCTGTCTGGCGTGGGGGGCGAACTTTGTTGCCGTCGGGGTCGATACCATGCTCTATACCGGGGCGCTGGACAAGCGGCTGGCGCTGTTTAAATCCGGCAGCGCCCAGGCCAGTAAAAACAGCTACTGACCCGGTTACATTTCGATTTCGATGTCACCTTTTGCCCGGCAGCAGCAGGGCAAAATTTCCCCTTCGTTGATGAAGGCCAGCGGTTCGGTGATCCAATCGACCTGACCGGTCACCAGGCGGCAGCGGCAGGAGCCGCAGTAGCCTTCACGGCACTGGTATTCGACTTCAATCTGGTGGGATTCCAGCGCAATGAGTAGGGAAGGGTGTTCTTCCTGGCACAGGAGTTCTGTGCCAGTAAGACGAAGCGTCACGCGGCTCATCAGAGCTGGAAGTCGCTCAAATCGTCGGTGTTGACTTCAGAATCAATCTGACCGACCAGGTAGGAGCTCACTTCCACTTCCTGCGGCGCAACCTGCACGTTATCGGACACCAGCCAGGTGTTGATCCACGGGATAGGGTTGGAGCGGGTCTGGAACGGCAGATCCAGGCCGACCGCCTGCATGCGGATGTTGGTGATGTACTCCACGTACTGGCAGAGAATATCTTTGTTCAGGCCGATCATGGAACCGCCCTGGAACAGGTATTCTGCCCACTCTTTCTCCTGCTGTGCCGCCTGAACAAACAGGTCATAGCTCTCCTGCTTGCACTCTTCAGCAATCTCGGCCATCTCCGGATCGTCCACGCCGCTGCGCAGCAGGTTTAGCATATGCTGGGTGCCGGTCAGGTGCAGGGCTTCATCACGAGCGATCAGACGGATGATTTTGGCGTTGCCTTCCATCAGCTCGCGTTCCGCGAAGGCGAAGGAGCAGGCGAAGCTGACGTAGAAGCGGATCGCTTCCAGGGCGTTAACGCTCATCAGGCACAGATAGAGCTTTTTCTTAAGTTCACGCAGGTTCACGGTGACGGTTTTGCCGTTCACGGTGTGGGTGCCTTCGCCCAGCAGATGCCAGTAGCTGGTCATCTCAATCAGGTCGTCATAGAAGTGGGCAATGCCCTGCGCGCGCTTCAGGATCTGATCGTTGGTAACGATATCATCAAACACAATCGCCGGATCGTTGACGATGTTACGGATGATATGGGTATAGGAGCGGGAGTGGATCGTCTCAGAGAACGCCCAGGTCTCGACCCAGGTTTCCAGCTCCGGGATGGAGATCAGCGGCAGCAGCGCGACGTTCGGGCTACGACCCTGGATGGAGTCCAGCAGCGTCTGGTACTTCAGGTTGCTGAGGAAGATATGCTTTTCATGCTCCGGCAGAGCCTGGAAGTCGATGCGGTCGCGGGAAACGTCAACTTCTTCCGGGCGCCAGAAGAAGGAGAGTTGCTTTTCAATCAGCTTTTCGAAGATGTCATATTTTTGCTGATCGTAGCGTGCCACGTTGACCGGCTGGCCGAAGAACATCGGCTCTTTGAGCTGGTCGTTTTTCGTCTGTGAAAAGGTGGTGTATGCCATGAGTGTATCCTGTGAGAGATTTTGTCGTTCGGGCAAACAAAATCGTAGGCCGGGTAAGCGTAGCGCCACCCGGCATTTACATTAAATCTTACAAGCGCCGCTTTCGCAGCCGTCGTCCTGAATGGACGGGGCCAGATCGTCCTGCGCATCTTCTGCACCGTCACGGGTGTTTTGATAATACAGGGTTTTCACGCCAAATTTGTATGCGGTAAGCAGGTCTTTCAGCAGCTGCTGCATCGGCACTTTCCCTGACGGGAAGCGTGACGGATCGTAGTTGGTGTTGGCAGAGATCGACTGGTCGATAAACTTCTGCATGATGCCCACCAGCTGCAGGTAGCCGTCGTTATTTGGCATCTCCCACAGCAGCTCGTAGTTGTTTTTCAGCAGCTCGTAGTCCGGCACCACCTGGCGCAGGATCCCATCTTTCGACGCTTTGATGCTCACATGGCCGCGCGGCGGCTCGATGCCGTTGGTGGCGTTGGAGATCTGCGAGGAGGTCTCGGACGGCATCAGGGCAGAGAGCGTGGAGTTACGCAGGCCGTGGGTCTTAATGGATTCGCGCAGGGCTTCCCAGTCAAGATGCAGCGGCTCGTTGGCGATCGCGTCCAGGTCTTTCTTATAGGTGTCGATCGGCAGAATGCCTTTGGCGTAGGTGGTTTCGTTGAACCACGGGCAGGCACCTTGTTCGATGGCCAGATCGTTAGAGGCTTTCAGCAGGTAATACTGAATGGCTTCGAAGGTCTGGTGCGTCAGGTTGTTGGCGCTGCCGTCGGAATAACGTTTACCGTTTTTCGCCAGCCAGTAGGCATAGTTGATCACGCCAATGCCGAGGGTACGACGACCCATTGCACCGCGTTTTGCCGCCGGGATTGGGTAATCCTGATAATCCAGCAGCGCATCCAGGGCACGTACCGCCAGCACCGCCAGCTCTTCCAGCTCGTCGAGGCTGTTAATGGCACCCAGGTTGAACGCAGACAGCGTACACAGGGCGATTTCGCCGTTTTCGTCGTTCACATCTTCCAGCGGTTTGGTCGGCAGGGCGATCTCCAGGCACAGGTTAGACTGGCGCACTGGGGCAACGACCGGATCGAACGGGCTGTGGGTGTTGCAGTGGTCGACGTTCTGGATGTAGATACGACCGGTGGAGGCGCGCTCCTGCATCATCAGCGAGAACAGCTCAACCGCCTTCACGCGCTGCTTACGGATGCTGTCATCGTTTTCATACTGCACGTACAGACGCTCGAACTCATCCTGATCGGCAAAGAAGGCGTCGTACAGGCCTGGGACGTCGGACGGGCTGAACAGGGTGATATCGCCGCCTTTCAGCAGACGGGTGTACATCAGCTTGTTGATCTGAACGCCGTAGTCCATGTGACGCACGCGGTTACCTTCCACGCCACGGTTGTTTTTCAGTACCAGCAGGCTTTCAACTTCCAGATGCCACATCGGGTAGAACAGGGTCGCTGCGCCACCGCGCACGCCGCCCTGAGAGCAGGATTTCACCGCGGTCTGGAAGTGTTTGTAGAACGGGATACAGCCGGTGTGGAACGCTTCACCGCCGCGGATCGGGCTACCCAGCGCACGGATGCGGCCGGCGTTGATGCCGATCCCGGCGCGCTGGGAAACGTATTTCACAATGGCGCTGGAGGTGGCGTTAATGGAGTCCAGGCTGTCGCCGCACTCGATCAGCACGCAGGAGCTGAACTGGCGGGTTGGGGTGCGCACGCCGGACATGATCGGCGTCGGCAGAGAAATCTTGAAGGTCGAAACCGCATCGTAGAAACGCTTCACGTATTCCAGACGGGTATCGCGCGGATAGCCAGAGAACAGGCAGGCGGCAACCAGAATGTAGAGGAACTGGGCGCTCTCGTAGATTTCGCCTGTTACGCGGTTCTGGACCAGGTATTTCCCTTCCAGCTGCTTCACCGCGGCGTAGGAGAAGTTCATATCACGCCAGTGATCGATAAACCCGTCCATCTGCTTGAACTCTTCTTCCGTGTAGTCTTCCAGCAGATGCGTGTCGTATTTGCCCAGCTCTACCATCTTCACCACATGATCGAACAACGCTGGCGGCTCAAACTGGCCGTAGGCTTTTTTACGCAGGTGGAAAATGGCCAGACGGGCAGCGAGGTACTGATAATCCGGTGCTTCGCGGGAGATCAGATCCGCCGCAGCTTTGATAATGGTTTCGTGGATATCAGAGGTTTTGATGCCGTCATAGAACTGGATGTGAGATCGCAGTTCCACCTGAGAAATGGATACGTTGTTCAGTCCTTCTGCTGCCCAGTCGAGAACACGATGGATTTTGTCCAGATTGATACGCTCGGTAGCACCGTCGCGCTTTGTCACCAGCAGACTCTGATTCATGTGGGTTTTTACCTGTCCGTGAAAAATGAAAATATCCCCCGCTTATCCACAGACCTCTGTGGATAAATACTATATATAGGGGTTGTGCGTTAAGCATAACGCAAGATGGTGAGTATTCTAGTAAGGATTCTTTTCAGCACAAGAGTTGATTTTGAGGTTAAATTCAGGTTGTGAAAGAGTAAAAAAGCCTAAGTCCTCGTACCGTAAGGCCTGGACGTCATGTCAATAATGTAGAAAAAAAAATGAAAATTTGATCGACTGCTGATTTCTTCAACGGGTGGTCAAAAATGCGCAACGGAGGGTTGCGCATTCGTTAGAAAAAGAGTGGCTAACCTTAGTCTTTTTTTGCGGTGGTATGGAGCATGTAGTTCACGTCCACACCCGGTGCCAGTTTGAACTTGTCGCTCAGAGGATTGTAATGCAGGCCGGTCATGTGCTGCTCTTTCAGCCATGTGCCGTCGACCCAGCTTAGTAATTCGGCCGGTTTGATGAATTTTTTCACGTCGTGAGTGCCTTTAGGCACCATCCGCAGCACGTATTCCGCACCGACCACCGCCATCAGCCATGCCTTGCCGTTGCGGTTGATCGTGGAGAAGAACACCTGGCCGCCCGGTTTTACCAGCGCTGCGCAGGCTTTTACCACCGATTGCGGGTCGGGAACGTGCTCCAGCATCTCCATGCAGGTGACGACGTCATACTGATGGGCGTGATCCGCCGCATGCGCTTCGACCGTTTCCTGCACGTACTCTACCTGCACGCCGGACTCCAGCGCATGAAGGCGGGCGACCTGCAGCGGCTCAAATCCCATATCCAGGCCCGTTACGGTTGCCCCTTCGCGCGCCATGCTCTCTGCCAGGATGCCACCGCCGCAGCCCACGTCCAGCACCTTCTTACCGAACAGACCGCCGGAGCGCTCCGCGATATAGCCCAGACGCAGGGGGTTAATGCGGTGCAGGGGTTTAAACTCACCTTCGAGATCCCACCATCGGGACGCCACCGCTTCAAATTTGGCGATCTCTTCATGGTCAACGTTGTGAGCCACCGGGGATTTTTCCGCATTCATGGACGCTTTTACTCCGTAATTTAAAGACGAGGAAGTATATCAGGATAACAAAGCAAATTAGTTTAAACCTAAGCGGGTGTGTTATAATTTCCGACCTTTGAATCCGGGATACAGTAGAGGGATAGCGGTTAGATGAGCGACCTTGCGAGAGAAATTACACCGGTTAACATCGAGGAAGAGCTGAAGAGCTCCTATCTGGATTATGCGATGTCGGTCATTGTTGGCCGTGCGCTGCCGGATGTCCGCGATGGACTTAAGCCGGTACACCGTCGCGTACTATACGCCATGAACGTATTGGGCAATGACTGGAATAAAGCCTACAAAAAATCTGCCCGTGTCGTTGGTGACGTAATCGGTAAATATCACCCGCATGGTGATACAGCAGTTTATGACACCATCGTCCGTATGGCGCAGCCATTCTCATTGCGTTACATGCTGGTTGATGGTCAGGGTAACTTCGGTTCAGTCGACGGCGACTCCGCCGCGGCGATGCGTTATACGGAAATCCGTATGTCGAAAATCGCCCATGAGCTGATGGCCGATCTGGAAAAAGAGACCGTTGATTTCGTCGATAACTACGACGGCACCGAGCGCATTCCGGATGTGATGCCAACCAAGATCCCTAACCTGCTGGTAAACGGTGCATCCGGTATCGCCGTAGGTATGGCGACCAACATTCCGCCGCACAACATCACCGAAGTGATCAACGGCTGCCTGGCCTATATCGACGATGAAGAGATCAGCATTGAAGGGCTGATGGAACACATCCCGGGCCCGGACTTCCCGACCGCCGCCATCATTAATGGCCGTCGCGGCATTGAAGAAGCGTACCGTACCGGTCGCGGCAAGATCTATATTCGTGCCCGCGCCGAAGTGGAAGCCGACGCCAAAACCGGCCGTGAGACCATTATCGTCCACGAAATCCCGTATCAGGTGAACAAAGCGCGCCTGATCGAGAAGATTGCCGAGCTGGTTAAAGAGAAACGCATTGAAGGTATCAGCGCGCTGCGTGATGAGTCTGATAAAGACGGCATGCGCGTCGTGATTGAGATCAAACGTGACGCGGTAGGGGAAGTGGTGCTTAACAACCTCTACTCCCTGACGCAGCTTCAGGTCTCCTTCGGTATCAACATGGTTGCGCTGCACCATGGCCAACCGAAGATCATGAACCTGAAAGACATTCTGAGCGCGTTCGTCCGTCACCGCCGTGAAGTGGTGACCCGCCGTACCATTTTCGAATTGCGTAAAGCCCGCGATCGTGCACACATCCTTGAAGCCCTGGCGGTTGCGCTGGCGAACATCGATCCGATCATCGAGCTGATTCGTCGCGCGCCAACCCCTGCGGAAGCGAAAGCAGGACTGGTGGCTCAGCCATGGGCGCTGGGGAATGTCTCTGCAATGCTGGAACGGGCAGGCGATGATGCTGCGCGTCCGGAGTGGCTGGAGCCCGAGTTCGGCGTGCGTGATGGTCAGTATTACCTGACCGAGCAGCAGGCCCAGGCGATTCTGGATCTGCGTCTGCAGAAACTGACCGGCCTCGAGCACGAAAAACTGCTCGACGAGTACAAAGAGCTGCTGGAACAGATTGCCGAGCTGCTGCATATCCTTGGCAGCGCCGATCGTCTGATGGAAGTGATCCGCGAAGAGCTGGAGCTGGTCCGCGATCAGTTCGGCGATGAGCGTCGCACCGAAATCACGGCGAACACCGCTGATATCAACATCGAAGACCTGATCAACCAGGAAGACGTTGTTGTGACCCTGTCTCACCAGGGCTACGTGAAGTACCAGCCGTTAACCGACTACGAAGCACAGCGTCGTGGCGGCAAAGGCAAGTCAGCGGCACGTATTAAAGAAGAAGACTTTATTGACCGCCTGCTGGTGGCCAACACCCACGATACCATCCTCTGCTTCTCCAGCCGGGGCCGTCTGTACTGGATGAAGGTTTATCAGCTGCCGGAAGCGAGCCGTGGCGCGCGTGGACGTCCAATCGTCAACCTGCTGCCGCTGGAGCAGAACGAGCGTATCACCGCCATTCTGCCGGTGCGCGAGTACGCAGAAGGCGTGAACGTCTTTATGGCGACCGCCAGCGGTACGGTGAAGAAGACCGCCCTGACCGAGTTCAGCCGTCCACGTTCAGCCGGCATTATTGCCGTCAACCTGAACGAAGGCGACGAACTGATTGGTGTGGATCTGACCTCCGGTTCCGACGAAGTGATGCTGTTCTCTGCCGCCGGTAAAGTGGTGCGCTTCAAAGAGAGCGCAGTGCGCGCCATGGGTCGTACCGCGACCGGCGTTCGCGGCATCAAACTGGCAGGCGAAGACAGCGTCGTTTCCCTGATTGTTCCGCGCGGCGAGGGAGCGATCCTGACCGTTACGCAGAACGGCTACGGTAAACGTACCGCTCAGGACGAGTATCCAACCAAGTCCCGCGGCACGCAGGGCGTTATCTCGATCAAAGTGACCGAGCGTAACGGCTCCGTTGTTGGTGCGGTTCAGGTTGATGATACCGACCAGATCATGATGATCACCGATGCCGGTACGCTGGTGCGTACCCGCGTGTCAGAGATCAGCGTGGTGGGTCGTAATACTCAGGGCGTGATCCTCATCCGTACTGCGGAAGATGAAAACGTGGTGGGTCTGCAGCGCGTCGCTGAGCCGGTGGATGACGAAGAGCTCGACTCTATCGACGGCAGCGTAGCGGAAGGTGACGATGAGATCGCACCGGAAGCGGACACCGACGACGATGCAGCGGACGACGCTGAAGAGTAACGTCACCTGACGATAAAGGGCCGATCTCCGGCCCTTTTCTTTTGCTGGTACGCGCAATTGCAGACAACCTAACATTGCGACCGCGCGCGTTTACCGCTACCTTAAGCCATTCCTTTTGACCCTGATGGCGGAGCCTCGCCCCCTTGAAATACCTCGTCTCCTTCCGAACCACGCTGAAAGTCTCTCGCTATCTATTTCGGGCGCTGGCGCTCCTGATCTGGGTGTTGATCGCACTGTTTTCGGTATTTTACATCGTCAACGCGTTGCACCAGAAGGAGGCGGAGATCCGTCAGGAATTCAGCCTCAGCTACGATCAGTCCCAGCGCTACATTCAGCGTACCGCCGACGTCATGAAGGAGCTCAAGTACATCGCGGAAAACCGTCTGACGGCAGAAAACGGCGTGCTGGCTACCCGCGGGCGCGACAATAAAACCGAGGTTCCCAACTTTGAGCCGCTGTTCCCCGATTCTGACTGCTCGGCAATGGGCCCGGCATGGCGGGGGTCGCTGGAGTCACTGGCGTGGTTTATGCGCTACTGGCGCGATAACTTCTCGGCAGCCTACGATCTGAACCGGGTCTTTCTGATTGGCAGCGAAAACCTCTGTATGGCCAACTTTGGCCTGCGTGACGTGCCGATGGATCGTGACAACGCCCTGAAAAGTCTGCACGAGCGGATCATGAAATACCGCAATGCGCCGCAGGACGAGCGCGGCAATAATCTGTTCTGGATCAGCCAGGGCCCACGTCCTGGGGTAGGGTACTTCTACGCCATGACGCCGGTCTATCTGGCTAATCGTCTGCAGGCGATGCTCGGCACCGAGCAGACTATTCGCATGGAGAACTTCTTTACCCCCGGCAACTTGCCGATGGGCGTGACCATTCTCGATGAAAATGGCCATTCTCTTATCTCGCTGGTGGGGCCGGAAACCCGCCTCAAGATCGACCCTCGCTGGATGCAGGAGCGTTCGTGGTTTGGTTATACCTCCGGTTTCCGCGAGCTGGTGCTGAAAAAGAGCCTGCCGCCATCGTCGCTGAGCATCGTCTACTCCGTGCCGGTGGATATGGTGCTGGAGCGTATCCGAATGCTGATCCTCAACTCGGTGCTGCTGAATGTGCTGGTGGGGATTGCGCTCTTTACCCTCGCGCGGATGTATGAGCGCAA
This sequence comes from Leclercia sp., assembly GCF_036780805.1. Lineage (NCBI taxonomy): Bacteria > Pseudomonadati > Pseudomonadota > Gammaproteobacteria > Enterobacterales > Enterobacteriaceae > Leclercia > Leclercia sp. The sequence goes on from NZ_DAIQCE010000001.1 coordinate 144,102, forward strand.
AATCTTTATCCCGGCGGAGATTGACGCCCAGCGCCTCGAAGAGCATGAGCAGTTCAACCGTAAGATTGTCGCCTCTGCGCCAGTGGGGATCTGTATTCTGCGCACCCTGGATGGCACCAACATTCTCAGTAACGAGCTGGCGCATAACTATCTGAATATGTTGACCCACGAGGACCGCCAGCGGCTGACGCAAATCATCTGCGGGCAGCAGGTGAACTTCGTCGATGTGCTGACCAGCAACAACACCAACCTGCAGATCAGCTTTGTACACTCGCGCTATCGCAATGAAAACGTCGCCATCTGCGTGCTGGTGGATGTCTCCGCCCGCGTCAAAATGGAAGAGTCGTTGCAGGATATGGCCCAGTCCGCTGAACAGGCCAGCCAGTCGAAATCGATGTTCCTCGCCACCGTCAGCCACGAGCTGCGCACCCCGCTGTACGGGATTATCGGTAACCTCGATCTGCTGCAGACCAAAGAGCTGCCCCGGGGCGTTGACCGCCTGGTGACGGCGATGAACAACTCCTCCAGCCTGCTGTTGAAAATCATCAGCGATATTCTCGACTTCTCCAAAATCGAGTCCGAGCAGTTGAAAATTGAACCCCGCGAATTCTCCCCGCGCGAGGTGATGAACCATATCAGCGCCAACTACCTGCCGCTGGTGGTGCGTAAGCAGCTGGGGCTGTACTGCTTTATTGAACCGGACGTGCCGGTTTCGCTTCAGGGCGATCCGATGCGTCTGCAGCAGGTGATCTCCAACCTGCTCAGTAACGCCATTAAGTTTACCGATATGGGCTGCATCGTGATGCATGTCGCCAGGGCAGGGGATTACCTGAGCATCCGGGTGCGCGACACCGGGGTGGGTATTCCGGCCAAAGAGGTGGTCAAGCTCTTCGATCCGTTCTTCCAGGTGGGGACGGGGGTTCAGCGTAACTTCCAGGGCACCGGGCTGGGGCTGGCGATTTGTGAAAAACTGATCAGCATGATGGACGGCGATATTTCGGTGGATACCGAGCCGGGCATGGGTAGCCAGTTCACTATCCGCATTCCACTCTATGCGGCCCAGTCTCCGGCCAACGGGCTGGTAGAGGGATTAAGTGATAAACGCTGCTGGCTGGCAGTCAATAACGCCTCGCTGTATGCCTATCTGGAATCCCTGCTGACGCCGCACGGCATTCGCGTGGCGCGCTACGTCGGGCAAACGCCGGATGCGGAAGACATACTGATCACCGACGATGAGCTGACGCAGCCGTGGCAGGGTAAAGCGGCGGTGATCTTCTGCCGTCGTCACATCGGCATCGCCCAGGAGCGCGCCCACGGCGAGTGGGTGAGCAGCGTGGCCGCACCGCATGAGCTGATTGCGCTGCTGGCGCGGATCTACCGTATCGAGTTGGACGCAGGCAATGGCTCGGCGGCGCTGCCTTCACCGGAATCAGAGCAGTCCCTGAATGAGGACATGATGATCCTGGTGGTGGATGACCATCCGATTAACCGCCGTCTGCTGGCCGACCAGCTTGGCTCGCTGGGCTATCAGTGCAAAACCGCTAACGATGGCGTGGACGCGCTAAACGTGCTGAGTAAAAACCATATCGACATCGTCCTGAGCGACGTAAACATGCCGAACATGGACGGCTATCGCCTGACCCAGCGTATTCGCCAGCTGGGCCTGACGCTGCCGGTGGTAGGCGTCACCGCCAACGCGCTGGCAGAAGAGAAGCAGCGCTGTCTGGAGTCGGGGATGGACAGCTGTCTTTCCAAGCCGGTCACGCTGGACGTGCTGAAACAGACGCTGTCGGTGTACGCGGAGCGGGTGAGGAAGACGCGGGGATAAAAGTGCGGCCTGATGCCCTCACCCTAACCCTCTCCCGCTGGGCTGAGGGATCCCCACATAAATATTGGCACGGACGGCTCCCTCTCCATTCAGGGAGAGGGCTGGGGTGAGGGGGAACATGCGGCTCAGGTGGTGGTTCCGTTCACCTTACGTTCTGCACTTCTCTGTCAGCGGCGTCACCCGTGAACGTGTTAAGGGGCTTGCCGCCGCCCCTTAACAATCCCGGCTCCCGGCAAAGAAAATCGCCGCTTCGCGGTGCCCTCAGCTTATTCCTCCAGGCTTTCGGGCCGGGCACCAGCCTGCATCCATGCAGGCTATGCCCTCTCGGCGCGTCCCTGCGCCTCGCCCGGCCTTCCGGAAACGCTTCGGCGATTTTCAGCCGGACCAGGGAGTCGCTGTAAGTCATTTATTATTATGTAATTATTCTATTGCTTTAAAGGCAAAAAAATTACTGGGATCTCTCAACCCACAGGGAGAGGGCGCAAACATAAAAAAAGGCAACTTACGTTGCCTTTTTGCGTTTACCTTGCCACCCGGCGTTTCGCACAATCAGTCTTTATCGGCCGGACTCAGGGTCACGGAAGAGAGATAGTTCAGCAGGGCGATGTCGTTTTCCACGCCCAGTTTCATCATCGCCGATTTTTTCTGGCTACTGATGGTTTTAATGCTGCGGTTCAGCTTCTTGGCAATCTCGGTCACCAGGAAACCTTCGGCGAACAGACGCAATACTTCGCTCTCTTTCGGTGACAGACGTTTGTCACCGTAACCGCCAGCGCTGATTTTTTCCAGCAGGCGGGAGACGCTTTCCGGGGTAAATTTCTTCCCTTTCTGCAGCGCGGCCAGCGCCTTAGGCAGATCGGTTGGTGCGCCCTGTTTCAGGACAATCCCTTCGATATCGAGATCCAGAACGGCACTTAAAATGGCCGGGTTGTTGTTCATGGTCAACACGATGATCGAAATACTCGGGAAGTGACGCTTGATGTATTTGATCAGCGTAATCCCGTCACCGTATTTATCTCCAGGCATGGAAAGGTCGGTGATGAGCACGTGCGCATCAAGCTTTGGCAGGTTATTAATCAGTGCTGTGGAATCTTCAAATTCGCCGACTACATTCACCCACTCGATCTGTTCAAGTGATTTGCGAATACCGAACAGTACAATCGGATGGTCATCGGCAATAATTACGTTCATATTGTTCATGTATAGGGCTACCTTGCTACAGCAAGCTTTTGACATAGTCGTCAATGTCGCTGATGTATTTTTCTATGCTGGCGGCATCTTTCTCACGAATAAGATGTTCCAGCGTTTCACATAATTGCTTGCCTGGAACCAGATTAAGCATGGCAAACACCCCTTTGAGCCGGTGTGCTGTCTGAGCCAGCGCTGCGAAGTCGTTCGCGGCGGCTTCAGTATACAACCTCTTAACATCATCTGGTACTGTGTCTACGAAGAGAGAATAATAGCCGCTGGCCTGCAGTTCGGCATTTTCATTGCCGCCCAGTGGGGATTCCGGGATCGTTTCCTGCGCCAGTTGCTCCTCTATTAGTTGTAGTACAGCTTCCTGCATCGCATTGCTCATATTAAAGTTGACGCGCACCTGGCCGGGGCCAATTTTTCGCACGCCTGGCTCATCATCGCTTAAAAGCAAGCCCGAGGCAGTAAGATTAGACGGATTATCTGTTAAAAAGAGATCATATTCTTGACTTGCCAGCCTTTCGTCCGGGGAGATACAGGTCGCTCCCCAGTTTTCCAGCTGGCGAACCACGATACTGCGGATCTCATTCGACGTCACATCCACCATGATCACCACCTCATCCAGCAGGCCCTCATCGTCCTCGGTTTCCTGCGGGCTGGCCGGCATTTTCACATGCAATGAATAACGGGTGCCCAGCGACTCACGGGCTTTAATGTTCAGGTGACCGCCAAGCTTACGCGCCAGCTGATCGCAGAGCCAGAATGTGAGGGCGTTGGCTTTGCCGTAATTGTCGCCCTGGGTATCATTCAGGAACGGGAAGTGCAGATTGTCGATTTCACTGGCCGTCACCCCTTCGCCGGTATCGAGGATACGGAAGGTAAGACGGTCATCAGCCGACTCATCGCTGCTCACTTCCAGCGTAATTTTGCCGATCTGGGTGGTCGTGACCGCGTACTGGATCAGCATCAGCAGAATACGACGCAGCGCGTCGCGGTCGCCGTGGCGCTCATCGTTAGCCCGCAGCGGGTTGTTTATCAGCAGCTGCAGCCCTTTACGCTTGATCACCGGCAGCACTTCCGGCACCACTTCATCAATCAGATCCTGAATCGAGAACAGCGTAGCGGTGCTCTTCCAGCTGTCGTTCTCTAGCATATTGGCGAGCTGGATCTCATCCACCAGCCGCACCAGCGTATCGGCATGGCCCGACAGCTGCAGGCTTTCCGGGCTGGTTAACTGAGCCGCTTCGCTGGCCAGCGCCTTCAGCGGCAGTTTGAAGGCGTCGCCGATATTCTGCATAAAGGCCGCGCGGCCCTGCTGGTTCTTCTCGTACAGTCTTTGCGCCTGTTTGAGCTTTTTATTCACCAGCACCTCGCGATCCTGATCGCGAATGATAAAGATCTGCGTGCGCGACGCCACCTGGCTGCGGAACTGACGGATCTCGTACAGCTCATTATTAATGGTGGCCTGAATCACGCCCTGATGCTGATCGGCCATGCTGGTGATGTTCTGTAGATTCAGGTGCGGCAGCAGGTGATCGGCGATTTTGTTGCTGATCACCGTGCGGTTGGCCTCCTGGTCATGCACCAGCAGACCGAGCGGCAGCACCGAGACAATCTCTTCATTCAGGGCGCGCAGGACGCGCAGCTCGTTGCTGGTCCCGGCGGCAACCGGGACATCGCTCTGGCGACCTGGCTGCGAGCGGAAGGTGGTGTAACCAAACAGCGCCAGCGCCAGCAGACCAATATTGAGCAGCAGCGGCAACAGGATATTTTGCAGGGTGTCCAGCAGCAGCGTACCGAAAGGCACCTGCCAGACCAGACGCATGCCGGTCGTGTTCAGCGAGGAGGCGATCTCGATTTTCGAGCCATTAAAGGAGATAGAGACGCTATCGGGGCTCTCTTTATCCGTCGGCGCACGCAGGTTTTGCCCAGTGGTATCCTGCTCGAGGCGGAAGCTCTCAAGCGGCATATCCGGGGGGATCAGATCGTTGATCGGCAGATCGAAGGCCACCACCGTCGCCAGATGGCCTGGCTGATTGAAGGTGGTGCGCAGGGTAAAGTAGTGACCATTTTGCCAGGCCAGACGGCGCAGGGAAGAGAAGCTTTCGCGTTCATCCAGAGCATTGGCCTGCTGCAGCATCTCCGCGCGACGGGAATCAACAATCGTGCCGACCGAGGACTCTTTAAAGCCGGAGGAGAGATCTTTCAGCGGCAGGGTGGAGATCAGGATCATGCTGTTGTCCTGACCGTTGAGATAGTACATCGACCAGGGAACGGTCTCCGCACCCCACAGCGTATCGAGATAGGTCGACATGCGCTGGGTCATCTCCAGCGTAGCGCTGTCGTGCGAACCGAAAATCAGGGCTTCGGTTTTGCGCCGCGTTTTCTCCAGATAGTAGACGTCCTGCTTCAGGCGCGTCTCCTGCAACCCTTCAGCAGAAGCCGTGGTCGGCGTGGCCGCGATGTTGTCGTAAATCTGCCAGGTGGCGTAGCGCCAGGTGTCGATGCGTTTATGCAGTGCGTGGCTGATATCAACAATCTGATAGCTTCTGTCTTTTAACCAGGTGTTCACCGCGCTCTGCACCATCACGCCCATGGTCACTAACAGCACAACGATCAATAGAAGAAAGAAACGGGTAATACTGCCCGGAAGCAGGGAGAATTTGTTCGCGGCTGTGGTTTCTGACTGACTCATTGCTGTGGTTAACCCGTTATGGCTGCGCTTCAGGCGAATAGGGCAGTATAAAGCGTAATAATCGAATTTCCAGCCTCACGCCACTTACGGGACCGACTTTTTCATCCCGTTGCGCAAGTTGAAAAGGATTGTCTTAAATCTGTACGGTTAAACGTTTATTGTACAAATAATTAACAATATAGCGAAAAAATAGCACGAATAAACAAGAAATTAAATTACCTGCTAAATTTTTTAGACAAAAAATAGCACGCTAAGATTTAATTAATAGTCGTTATAGTTTCGGGTGGGTAGCACAGATATTTTAAGTTTGCGTAAAGAAGAGTAAAAAAAAACCGAATGCATTGCATTCGGTTCAATTCTGGATAAACAGACATTCAAATTTGAATGACGGTAATAAATAAAGTTAATGATGATAGCGAGAGATATTTTAGTAGCCGCGCGTCTTTTTGTTTTGGCAATCAGTGCTATAATTATTTTTTTCTTAAGCTATTGATTTTATTGTAATATTTTAAGTTTTTGATTTTTGGTGCTTTATTTTTTAACTTATTGTGCGGCAAAAAAGTTCCCTCATATTTACAAAATGAAACATCTATACGGCAATATGAAACATCTTAAAAGTTTTCGTATCATATTCTTGTTGGATTATTCTGTATTTTTGCGGAGAATGAACTTGCCGACTGGTTAAGAGGGTTAATCAGTAAGCAGTGGTAATAAAAACATATAACAGAGGGTTAAAATAATGAAAGTCAAAGTACTGTCCCTCCTGGTACCAGCACTGCTGGTAGCAGGCGCAGCAAATGCGGCTGAAATTTACAACAAAGACGGCAACAAATTAGATCTCTACGGCAAAGTAGACGGTCTGCACTATTTCTCTGATGACGATGGCGCTGATGGCGATCAGACCTACATGCGTATCGGCTTCAAAGGCGAAACTCAGGTTAACGATCAGATCACTGGTTATGGTCAGTGGGAATACAACGTTCAGGCTAATGACACAGAAAGCAGCAGCAACCAGTCCTGGACGCGTGTGGCCTTCGCTGGTCTGAAATTCGCTGACGCAGGTTCTTTCGATTACGGTCGTAACTACGGCGTGATCTACGACGTAACCTCCTGGACCGACGTTCTGCCAGAATTTGGCGGCGACACCTACGGTTCTGATAACTTCCTGCAATCCCGTGGTAACGGCGTTGCTACCTACCGTAACCAGGACTTCTTCGGTCTGGTTGACGGCCTGAACTTTGCTCTGCAGTACCAGGGCAAAAACGGCAGCGTCAGCGGTGAAAACGTTGGCGGCCGTAGCCTGCTGAAACAGAACGGTGACGGCTTCGGCGGCTCCCTGACCTATGATCTGGGCGAAGGCTTCAGCGTGGGTGCAGCAGCATCCTCTTCCAAACGTACCGCAGACCAGAACGGTCCAGGCGTTTACGGCCGTGGCGACCACGCTGAAGTGTACAGCGGTGGCCTGAAATACGACGCGAACAACATCTATCTGGCAGCGCAGTACACCCAGACTTACAACGCGACCCGTTTCGGTAACTCTCAGTCCAGCAGCGACAACGCGGTTTATGGCTTTGCTAACAAAGCACAGAACTTCGAAGTGGTTGCACAGTACCAGTTCGACTTCGGTCTGCGTCCATCCGTGGCTTACCTGCAGTCTAAAGGTAAGGACATCGAAGGTAACGGCGACCAGGATCTGCTGAAATATGTTGATGTTGGCGCGACTTACTACTTCAACAAAAACATGTCCACCTACGTTGATTACAAAATCAACCTGCTGGATGATAACGCCTTCACCGACCGTGCAGGCATCAGCACTGATGACATCGTAGCACTGGGTCTGGTTTACCAGTTCTAAGTCTTACGCAGTATTGCAAAAGGGGCCTGTGGGCCCCTTTTTTTGGCCTGACTCTCCGCCCCTTACAAAGCCTGCTTTTTAGTGTACTCTTGCCGGTCTCAGGCTTGAGGATAATAACGAATGGAAATTACTTTTCTGCGCGCCGGCGTTCTGGCGACACTGTTTATGCTGTCAGCGTGCGATGCGCCAGCCCCTCCGGCGAAGGCCGACACCGCCGCCGCAACGGTGCTGGAAGGCAAAACCATGGGCACCTTCTGGCGCGTCAGCGTGATTGATCTCTCTGCCGCCCGGGCTGAAGAGCTGCGCGGGAAGATCCAGTCCCAGTTGGATGGCGACGACCAGCTGATGTCCACCTATAAAAATGACTCTGCCCTGATGCGCTTCAATCAGTCCCAGAGCACCTCTCCCTGGCCGGTAAGCGAATCGATGGCGGATATCGTCACCGAGGCGCTGCGGGTGGGGTATAAAACCAAGGGGGCGATGGATATCACCGTCGGCCCGCTGGTTAACCTGTGGGGCTTTGGCCCGAACAAGCAGCCGGTGAAAACCCCCGATCAGGCGCAAATAGATGATGCCCGGGCGCAAACGGGCCTGCAGCACCTGACGGTTATTAATCAGTCCGGCCAACAATACCTCGAAAAAGATATCCCCGATCTGTTTGTCGATCTCTCGACGGTGGGGGAGGGCTATGCTGCCGATCACCTGGCCCAGCTGATGGCCGAAGAGGGGATCTCGCGCTACCTGGTGTCGGTGGGCGGGGCGCTGGTCAGCCGCGGCATGAACGCCAGCGATAAGCCCTGGCGCGTGGCGATCCAGAAACCTACCGATCGGCAAAACGCCGTCCAGGCCATTGTCGATATCAACGGCCACGGCATCAGTACCTCCGGCAGCTACCGTAACTATTATGAGCTGGACGGAAAACGCATCTCCCATGTGATCGATCCCCAGACCGGTCGCCCGATTACGCACAACCTGGTGTCAGTAACGGTCATTGCCCCTACGGCGCTGGAAGCCGATGCCTGGGATACCGGTCTGATGGTGCTGGGAACCGAGAAAGCGAAAGAGATCGTGCGAGAGCAGGGGCTGGCGGTCTATATGATTGTCCGCGAAGGGGAGGGCTTCAAAACCTGGATGTCCCCGCAGTTCTCCAGCTTCCTCGTCAACGGGGCGAATTAAAAAGCAAGATTGCCGGTTTTTGTCGGGTGGCGTTCAGGCAGGCTAAGCATATGCTTATATAAGGAGCCGATCATGAAAAAGCCGAACCTGATGAATGACGATCAACGCTGGCTGGCGGTGCTGGCCCGCGATGACCATGCCGATGGTCAGTTTGTGTTTGCCGTACAGACCACCGGCATCTTCTGCCGCCCCTCCTGTCGGGCGCGCCATGCCCTGCGTGAAAATGTTCGCTTTTATCCCGATGCCCGCCAGGCGTCGCAGGCGGGTTTTCGCCCCTGCAAACGCTGCCGCCCGGATCAACAGGATCCTCAGGCGCAGCGGGTTGCCACTATCGAAAAAGCCTGCCGGTTACTGGAGCAGGAGCAGCCACTGACGCTGGAAAAGCTGGCGCAGGAGGTGGCGATGAGCCCGTATCATCTGCATCGACTGTTCAAATCCTTTACCGGGATGACGCCGAAAGCCTGGCAGCAGGCAGCCCGGGCGAAACGGCTGCGCGACGCCCTGGCGCAGGGTGAGAGTATTACCGACTCCGTGCTGGCGGCGGGTTTCCCCGACAGCAGCAGCTATTATCGCAACGCCGACGCCACCCTGGGAATGACCGCAAAGCAGTACCGCAGCGGCGGGGAAGAGACCACCGTGCGCTATGCTTTAAGCGACTGCGCGCTGGGGCGTTGTCTGGTGGCGGAGAGCGCGCGCGGTATCTGCGCGATCCTGCCCGGCGATGATGACAGCGCCCTGATTGCCGAGCTGGAAACGCTCTTTCCGCACGCCCGGCGAGAACAGGCCGATACCGCCTTCGCCGCGCGCGTCGCTCAGGTGATCGCCAGCGTGGATAACCACGCCGTGGCGCTCCCCCTACCGCTGGATATTCGCGGCACCGCCTTTCAGCGCCAGGTCTGGCAGGCCCTGCGTGCCATTCCTGGCGGCGAGACCGCAAGCTATCAGCAGGTGGCCAACGCCATTGGTCAGCCCGGTGCGGTGCGGGCGGTGGCCCGGGCCTGTGCCGCCAACAAACTGGCGATTGTCATCCCCTGTCACCGGGTGGTACGTAGCGACGGCGGGCTGTCGGGTTACCGCTGGGGCACGGCCCGCAAAGCGGCGCTGCTGCGTCGCGAAGCAAAAAAAGAGGAGGTGTAATGCTGGATTTATTTGCGGATGCTGAGCCCTGGCAGGAGCCGCTGGCACCGGGGGCGGTGATCCTGCGCCGTTTTGCCCTGGCGCGGGCCACCGCCTTAATGCAGGGCATCGAACAGGTCGCCAGCGCCTCGCCGTTCCGCCAGATGGTCACCCCCGGGGGCTACACCATGTCGGTGGCGATGACCAACTGCGGCGGGCTGGGCTGGACCACCAACCAACGGGGCTACCTCTACTCCCCGGACGATCCCCTCACAAACGCGCACTGGCCGCCGATGCCGGACGCTTTTGCTGCCCTTTGTCACGATGCGGCCCGTGAGGCGGGTTATCCTGATTTCCAGCCGGATGCCTGCCTGATCAACCGCTACGCCGTCGGGGCTAAACTCTCTCTTCATCAGGATAAGGATGAGGCCGACCTGCGGGCGCCGATTGTCTCGGTGTCGCTCGGCCTGCCCGCGGTGTTCCAGTTCGGCGGATTACGCCGCAACGATCCGCTGCAACGCCTGCTGCTGGAGCACGGCGACGTGGTGGTGTGGGGCGGGCCGTCCCGCCTGTTTTATCATGGCATTCAGCCGCTTAAACCCGGAGAACATCCTCTCACCGGGGAGTATCGCTACAACCTGACCTTCCGCCAGGCAGCGAATAACGAATAAAAATAAGAATTATTCTTGATGTAAGTGGCGGGCAGTTTACACTGCTGGCTGATTTTTCTTGTCTGGATTGTTTGTATGGAACTCCTGTTGCTGGTCTGGCGGCAATACCGCTGGCCGTTTATCGCGGTAATGGCATTAAGCCTGCTTAGCGCCGCGCTGGGTATCGGGCTTATCGCCTTTATTAACCTGCGTTTAATTGAAACGGTCGACACGACCCTGATGGTGCTGCCGGAATTTCTCGGCCTGTTGGTACTGCTGATGGCCGTGACCCTGGGTTCGCAGCTGGCACTCACCACTCTCGGCCACCACTTCGTCTACCGCCTGCGCAGCGAGTTCATCAAGCGTATTCTGGATACCCAGGTTGAACGCGTCGAGCAGCTGGGCAGCGCCTCGCTGCTGGCTGGATTGACCAGCGATGTCCGCTCAATCACTATCGCCTTTGTGCGTCTGCCGGAGCTGGTGCAGGGGATCATTCTGACCTTCGGGTCGGCTGCCTATCTGGCCTGGCTCTCCACCAAAATGCTGGCGATCACCGCCCTGTGGATTGCGATCACCATCTGGGGCGGCTACCTGCTGGTGTCCCGCGTCTACAAGCACATGGCGGTGCTGCGTGAAACCGAGGATAAGCTCTATAACGACTATCAGACGGTACTCGAAGGGCGCAAAGAGCTGACCCTGAACCGCGAGCGCGCCGAGCATATTTTCAATAACCTCTATATCCCGGATGCCCGGGAATATCGCCACCACATTGTGCGGGCCGACACTTTCCACCTGAGCGCGGTCAACTGGTCAAATATTATGATGCTGGGGGCGATTGGTCTGGTCTTCTGGATGGCCAACAGCCTCGGCTGGGCGGATACCAACGTCGCCGCCACTTACTCGCTGACCCTGCTGTTCCTGCGCACGCCGCTGCTTTCGGCCGTAGGCGCGCTGCCGACGCTGCTCAGCGCCCAGGTGGCGTTTAACAAGCTGCGCAAGTTTGCCCTCGCGCCGTACAAAGCCGAATTCCCGCGCCCACAGGCCTTCCCTGACTGGCAGACGCTGGAGCTGCGCAACGTCACCTTCAAATATCAGGACAACGACTTCTCCGTCGGGCCGGTGAACCTGACCCTCAACCGCGGCGAGCTGCTGTTCCTGATTGGCGGCAACGGCAGCGGCAAATCGACGCTGGCGATGCTGCTGACCGGCCTGTATCAGCCCCAGTCGGGCGAGATCCTGCTGGACGGCAAACCGCTGAGTGCCGAAAAGCCGGAAGATTACCGCAAGCTGTTCTCTGCGGTGTTTACCGACGTCTGGCTATTCGAGCAGCTGCTGGGCCCGGAAGGCAGGCAGGCCGATCCGGCGCTGGTGGAGAAGTGGCTGGCGCATCTGCAAATGTCGCACAAGCTGGAGCTGCAGGATGGCAAGATCCTCAACCTCAAGCTGTCGAAAGGGCAGAAGAAGCGCGTGGCGCTGCTGCTGGCGTTGGCGGAAGAGCGCGACATTATTCTGCTGGATGAGTGGGCCGCCGATCAGGACCCGCACTTCCGCCGCGAGTTTTACCAGGTGCTGCTGCCGCTGATGCAGCAGATGGGCAAAACCATCTTCGCCATCAGCCATGACGATCACTACTTTATCCATGCCGACCGCCTGCTGGAGATGCGCAGCGGCCAGCTGACGGAGCTCACCGGCGCGGAACGTGATGCCGCGTCGCGCGATGCGGTAGCCCGTACCGCGTAATCTTTCTGCCCGGCGGCACCGCGCCTGCCGGGCAACTTTCACCGCATCGCTGCTTTTTTATCCATCCCCCTCCGCCGTTTATTCTTATTTACATATCGTCACGCTATGCTTAATGCCATCACATTTAATGGATATATGATTGATGGCATTTACTAATAAACACAGCGCAAGGCTGCGCGATGAAGAGCGTGCCCGTCTGATCTGGCTGCTCACCACCGATAAAGCGGTGGTCTCCACCCTGTTAGGCAAGCTGACCCTGGCTGAGCAATATGACGTTGGCACCTTATCCGACAATATTGCTGAGGTAGGGGCGCTGGTGGCGCATCTGCCGCCGCCCGATCTGGCCGATACCCTGGAAGCCTTACCCTCGGAAGAGCGCCACGCCCTGTGGCGGCTGGTGGAGGATCACGAGCGCGGCCAGGTGCTGCTCGAGGCCTCTGAAAACGTCTGGGACGATCTGATCGACGAGATGAGCGACAGCGCCATCCTTGATGCCCTGCAAACCCTCGATATCGACGATCAGATCTACCTGGTGCAGCATCTGCCCCGCGACCTGACGGGCCGCCTGCTGGCCTCGATGCCGGCCGACGAGCGCGCCCGCGTGCGTCAGGTCATGGACTACGAGAAAAACAGCGTTGGCGCGATTATGGAGTTCGGCGTCATCCTTGTGCGCCCGGACGTCACCCTGGCGGCGGTGCAGCGCTACCTGCGCCGGCTGGGGAAAATGCCGAAGAATACTGACAAACTCTTTGTCACCTCCCGGGATAAAACCCTGCTGGGGGAGCTGGAGCTGCAAACGATTCTGCTCAACGACGCCCACAGCCGGGTGAGCGAGGTGATGGATCACGAGCCGACGATCTTCCTCCCCGAAGATAATGCCGAAAAAACCGCGCGCACCTTCGAGCGTGACAACCTGCTCAGCGCCGCGGTGGTGGACTCAACCGGCAAAATAATGGGCCGCTTAACCATCGATGAGATTGTCGACGTGGTGTACGAAGAGACGGGGAACGATATGCGCGCTATGGGCGGTGTGAGCGCGGAAGAGGATGTTTACGCCCCGGTGAGCAAGGCGGTGAAAACCCGCTGGGCGTGGCTGGCGATCAACCTCTGTACCGCCTTTATCGCCTCGCGGGTGATTGACGGCTTTGAACACACCATCTCCCAGCTGGTGGCGCTGGCCTCGCTGATGCCCATCGTGGCGGGCATCGGCGGGAATACCGGCAACCAGACCATCACCATGATTGTCCGCGCGCTGGCGCTGCAAAATATTCAGCCGGGCAACTTCCGCTTCCTGATCCTGCGTGAGCTGGGGGTGGCGTTAATCAACGGCCTGGTGTGGGGTGGGATTATGGGCGGGGTGACCTGGTGGCTGTACGGCGATATGGCGCTGGGCGGGGTAATGACCCTGGCGATGGTGCTGAATCTGCTGGTGGCGGCAATGATGGGGGTGATCATTCCGATGGTGATGACCCGCCTCGGGCGCGACCCCGCAGTGGGGTCGAGCGTGATGATCACTGCCATCACCGATACCGGCGGTTTCTTTATTTTTCTTGGGTTGGCGACGCTGTTTCTGCTGTAGCGGCGCTATGGCGTCGCAGGCGGGCAGGGAGGATCGCCATGACGATAATCCCGCCCAGCACGCCAATCGCCAGATTGCCGGTTGAGACGGTGGCCGCCACGGTCACCAGCATCACCAGGGTTTCTGCGACCGGTGCGCCTTTCACCGCGGCAGGGCGAATGCTTTGCCAGTTAAAGGTTTTGAGGGCGACTATCGCCATGATCCCCGCCAGCACCGCCATCGGGATTTTTGCCATGACGTCGCTCAGGGCGGTGACCAGCAACAGCAGCACCAGCCCGGCGGCGAACGTAGAGACGCGGCTGCGCCCTTTGCCCATTTCGACGTTAACGATGGTCTGACCGATCATCGCGCACCCGGCGATCCCACCAAAGAAGCCCGCCATGATGTTAGCCACACCCAGCCCCATGCTCTCGCGGCGCTTGCTGGACGGGGTAGCCGTCAGTTCATCCACCAGTTTTGCCGTCAGCAGCGACTCCATCAGGCCGACAAAGGCGATGCTCAGCGCGCAGGGCCAGATAATGCTCAGGGTGTTCAGATTAAGGGGCACCAGCATCTGGGTGATCCCCGGCAGGCCGCCGCCGATAGAGCCTTCATCGCCCACGGTCGGCAGCAGCTGGCCGCTGGTGACGGTAAACAGGGTCAGAACCACAATCGCAATTAGCGGGGAAGGAATAGTTTTGATGTAGCGGGGCGCCCACAGCACAATCAGCAGGGTCAGGACAAACAGGCCGACAATCAGCGGGCTTTTGCTCCAGAAATGCGGTACCTGAGCAAAGAAAATCAACATCCCCAGCGCGTTCACAAACCCGGTCATCACCGCCTGAGGAATAAAGCGCATCAGGCGCGCCATCCCCAGCGCGCCGAACAGGATCTGGATCAGCCCCGCCAGCAGCACCGCCGGCAGAATATACTGCGCGCCATGCTGATGCACCATCGGCCCAATCACCAGCGCCACCGAGCCCGCGGCGGCGGTCACCATCGCCGGACGGCCGCCCATGACCGACAGGGCCAGGCACAGCACCACCGAGGCGAACAGGCTTACTTTGGGATCGACGCCCGCGACTACGGAGAAGGAGATCACCTCCGGGATGAGCGCCAGGGCGGTGATCACACCGGCCAGGATTTCACGCGTCAACAGCGACGGGGAGCGCAGAACGGCAAGAGTATGGGGAGATGCATGTGTTGGGGACATATTTCTTCGCAGGTTAGTGGCGCTGGGCAGGATCTGTGCGGCCGATCACAAAGGGCAGCATAGTAGCGGGAAAACGCGCGTGTTTCCAGCCCAGCTGGGGTCATATCCCTACAAGTATCGCGACATTAATTATCATAATTACAATAATTATTTAACCTTTAAACAATATTTAAATATTGCTACCGTGGCGCCGCACTCGACTTCATCTGCATAAATAGCGAACAACACGCTTATTACGAAGGCATTAATTATGAAAAAAATGACTGCCCTGTTGCTGGCTGCGGCGGCAAGCCTTAGTGCTGCCCCGATGGCGGCGAAGGCTCAGGCATCGCAGGACCAGGAAACGGACGTTCTGTTAATTGGCGGCGGGATCATGAGCGCCACGCTCGGAACCTATCTGCAGGAGCTTCAGCCGGACTGGTCCATGACCATGGTAGAACGCCTCGACGGCGTCGCGCAGGAGAGCTCCAACGGCTGGAACAACGCCGGGACCGGCCACTCGGCCTTAATGGAGCTGAACTACACCCCGCAGAAGAAAGACGGCTCTATCAGCATTGAGAAAGCCGTGGAGATCAACGAAGCGTTCCAGATCTCCCGTCAGTTCTGGTCTCACCAGGTAAACAGCGGCGTGATGCACGATCCGCACAGCTTTATTAACACCGTGCCGCACATGAGCTTTGTCTGGGGCGACGACAACGTTAACTTCCTGCGCGGTCGTTATGCTGCCCTGCAGCAAAGCTCGCTGTTCCGCGGCATGAAGTATTCCGAAGATCACGCGCAGATCAAAGCCTGGGCGCCGCTGGTGATGGAAGGGCGTGACCCGAACCAGAAAGTGGCCGCGACCCGTACCGAAATCGGCACCGACGTGAACTACGGCGAAATTACCCGTCAGCTGGTGGGCTCTCTGCAGAAAAAAGAGAACTTCAACCTGTCGCTGAACACTGAAGTGCGCGGCTTTAAGCGCAACGCGGACAACTCCTGGAGCGTGACCGTTGCCGATCTCAAACACAATGAAGAAGAGCACGTCATCAAGGCGAAGTTCATCTTTATCGGTGCGGGCGGCGCGGCGCTGAAGCTGCTGCAGGAGACCGGCATCCCGGAAGCGGATAACTATGCGGGCTTCCCGGTTGGCGGGCAGTTCCTGGTGTCGGAAAACCCGGAAGTGGTGAACCGTCATCTGGCGAAAGTGTATGGCCAGGCGTCCGTAGGCGCACCGCCGATGTCGGTGCCGCACATTGATACCCGTATTCTCGACGGTAAGCGCGTGGTGCTGTTCGGGCCGTTCGCCACCTTCTCAACCAAGTTCCTGAAGAACGGTTCACTGTGGGATCTGCTGAGCGCCACCACCACCTCGAACGTAGGGCCGATGATGAATGTCGGTCTGGATAACTTCGATCTGGTGAAATACCTGATTAGCCAGGTCATGCTCTCTGACGACGATCGCTTTGAGGCGCTGAAAGAGTACTATCCGCAGGCGAAGAAAGCGGACTGGCGTCTGTGGCAGGCGGGTCAGCGCGTGCAGATCATCAAGCGTGATGAGGAGAAAGGCGGCGTGCTGCGTCTGGGCACCGAAGTGGTCAGCGACAAAGAAGGCACCGTGGCCGCGCTGCTGGGGGCCTCCCCTGGCGCATCCACTGCGGCACCGATCATGCTGCACCTGATGGAGAAAGTGTTCAAAGACAAAGTCGCCAGCCCGGAATGGCAGGCGAAGCTGAAGACCATTATTCCTTCCTACGGAACGGCGCTGAACGGCAACGTTGACGCCACAGAGCAGGAGCTGGAGTACACCAGCCGCGTGCTGCAGCTGAAGTATGAAAAGCCGCAGGCACCGGATGCGGCGCCTCAGGCTGAGCCGCAGGCGACATCCCAGCCGGAAAGCAAACCGGTCGCGGATATCGCGCTCTGATAAAAAAAAGCCGGGTTATTTAACCCGGCTTTTTTATTAACGCGCGACGGCGTTTTCGATTTTCTCATCTGCCTGCCAGACGCGGTATTTCACCTCAACGTTGTCCGGGGTGTAGACCACAATCGGCAGCTTGCTGTTGTAGCGCAGCAGGCTGTGCTCGCCCAGATTGGCGGTCACAAATTTGGCGCTCTTTTTCCCGTCCGGGCAGGCCATCATGGTGGAGACCGGCGAGGTGACCTTATCAAAGACGTAGTAGTCATAGCCCCAGCCTTCCAGCGTCTTGCTGGTTAACTGCCCGCCGAGGCGGTGCACGTTGCAGTCCACGTCCAGCGTCTGGCCGATCAGCAGCTCAACTTTATAATTCGCTTCATCTTTCTGCGCGGGCAGGTCGATAACCTGGCGCTTCATCCCCTGTTCCGCCTGCGGATACGGGGCCGTTTTTTCGAGCGGTTGCGCGGCTGGGGCGGCATAAGCGCTGGCGCAGGCCAGTGCCAGCAGAGCGACGAGGCTTTTAGGTGCGTTTTTCACAGTCATTCCTTTTTATGTCAAACGGGTCATGTCCACACTATCATATCTGGTGTTTTTTGCCTTTATTTTATTTTTATGTGGTTTATATCACTGATAATTTGCCTTTAACCTGGTTTTAAATTCTGTAATGGTGTCAGGGAGCCGTTCGTGGTAGGGTGAGCGGCAATCATTGTTATTCATCTGTGAAGGAATAGATGCATGGTACGCCAAAAACTTAACACCCCGGCGGGGAAAAAATTTCTGCTGGCACTGCTGACGGTGTTTCTAATCGCGGTGATTGGGGTGGGGCGTGTGACGATCGTTGGTGTGGTTGACCAGTACAACATTCCGTTGACGGCGTGGACCACCAGCATGTTCGTTCTGCAATCGGCGATGGTGCTGGTCTACAGCACGGTCTTTACCGTTCTGCTGGCTATCCCACTGGGGATCTTTTTCCTCGGTGACAGCGATAAGCACTGAGTTTTCCCGTTGCAATATTAACGATATTTATTCGCATTCCCTCCTGCGGCGTTTTCGGGTTAAATACCTGTTTTCCCGATAGCAGGAGTGGAGCATGGCCTCCCGATTTACCACCCTAAGCCGGATCCCAAAAGGGGTCTGGGTCGTTGGCGGCGTCAGCATGTTGATGGATATCTCCTCGGAGATCATCCATAGCTTATTACCGCTGTTTATGGTGACCACACTGGGTGCCAGCGTCATCTTTATTGGCCTTATCGAAGGGCTGGCGGAAGCCACGGCGCTGATTATCAAGGTCTTCTCCGGTGCCATCAGCGACTATCTGGGCAAACGTAAAGGACTGGCGCTGCTGGGCTACGGCCTGGGTGCCGCCAGCAAGCCGCTGTTTGCGCTCGCCTCGTCTTCGGGGATGATCCTCGGGGCACGCTTAATCGACCGGGTAGGGAAGGGGATCCGCGGCGCACCCCGCGACGCGCTGGTGGCCGACGTGACGCCGCCGGAACTGCGCGGGGCGGCATACGGGCTGCGGCAGTCGATGGATACCGTTGGCGCGTTTCTTGGCCCGCTGCTGGCGGTGGGCATGATGCTGCTGTGGAACAACGATTTCCGCACCATCTTCTGGATCGCCGTTATTCCCGGCGTACTTGCCGTCGCGCTGCTCTTTTTTGGCCTGCACGAACCCGCCTCTCCCGTCACCCATAAACGCAGCAACCCGATTAAAAAAGAGAACCTGAAACGCCTCGGCGCCAGCTGCTGGTGGGTGATTGGCCTGGGCGCGGTCTTTACCCTGGCCCGCTTCAGCGAGGCCTTTCTGGTGCTGCGGGCCCAGCAAGCCGGTATTCCGCTGGCGCTGATCCCGCTGGTGATGGTGGCCATGAACCTGCTCTACGCCTTTTCCGCCTATCCGTTCGGCAAACTCTCCGATGCCATGAGCCATACCCGTCTGCTGCAGTGGGGACTGGCGGTGCTGATCGCGGCGGATATCGTGCTGGCGCTGACCACCCACTGGGCGGGGATCATCCTCGGCGTGGCGCTGTGGGGTATCCATATGGGGATGACCCAGGGGCTGCTGACCGCAATGATTGCGAAAACGGCACCCGCGGACCTGCGCGGTACCGCCTTTGGCCTGTTCAGCATGGTGAGCGGCGTGGCGCTGCTGATTGCCAGCCTGGGGGCGGGCATTATCTGGGAGACGTGGGGCGCGGAGTACACCTTCTACGCCGGGGCGGCGATCTGCCTTGTAACGCTGGCTTACCTGCTTAAGCGACCCGCGGCGTTGTAAAGCGCATGGCAGCGGAAAAAGAGTCAGTTAAAAACTCGGAGAGTTAGCGCCGTTTTGTTACCAATGTGGTCCTTTCTATCAGGAGATATTTATGAAAAGGACCGCACTTTACACCGCGCTGGCGTCAGCCCTTCTGTTGCCTTCGCTTTCTGCGCATGCAGGCCCGCAGGCTCATGTTGTTTGCGCTTATCATCACACCTCGGGTGATGATGCCATTATGATGTTCGGCAAAGCTAATCAGGCAATGTGGCATGATTTCTTTGGCAACACCCGCACCGATGCTGACTCATCTTATGCCTCGCTGCGCCAGCAGCCGGAAACCACCTGCGATAACAAAGCGGACAGTTCGGCTTACTGGGCACCCTCCCTGCGTCTCCCGGACGGCACGGTGGTGAAACCTGCGTATCAGAAAACCTACTATCAGGCTTCAAACGTTGATCAGTATCCCCTCAGCCCTTTCCCGGCCGGGCTTGCGCTGCTGGTGGGCGATCACCATGGTGCTAAGCCCAACTCGCGGATCACTTTCTTATGCGCCAACGGCAAGGGCTACAGCAATAAAATCGGTGAAGTCTGCGGACTGCGAAGCGCTAAAGATGCGGTGCAGTTTAATATCGGTATCCAGTTCCCCAACTGTTGGGACGGTATCAACCTGAAGCCGCACCACGGAATGGCAAATGCTGCCTACGATGTGAAAGGGCAGTGCCCTTCCGGCTACCCGGTGAAGATCCCGACGGTGAACATGAACGTGGCTTACGTGCTGCACGACATCACCTCCCTGGATACGGCTAAAGTCCAGCTGTCGCTCGATCCCACCATGAATGGTGATGAGCGGGAAGAGCACTGGGGCAGCCTCTATACCGCCCATGCCGACTTTATGAACGGCTGGACCGAAGAGGGGGCCCGCTTTATGACCGAAATGTGCATGAATCAGGGCATGGATTGTGGCACCAACGTGCCTTATGGCTATTCGAAGGCGCAGGCGAACGTCTGGGTGAGCAGCGAGACGCCGACCACTCCGGTTCCGACGGCACAGACGCTGTTAATCCAGGATAACTGGAAAAACGGCGGTCGTACCCGTAACGTCGAGACCATGAGCCTGGTCAAATTTAAGATCCCTGCGCTGGCGACAGGCCAGGATCCTTCCTTGTTCAAGTACAAGGTCCGCATCTTTGGTGGGAAAGTTGAAGCTAACGGCGCCGATCAGATCTTCTTCTACCCGGCCAGCAACGACTGGGATCCTGCCACCGTCACCTGGAAAAAGCGGCCTGCCTGCAACTACAGTTCCGATGCGATCCTGTATCTCAACAACAAGCGTGAGTACCGGATGGTGGATGTTGATAAGGCGGTGCGTAAAGCGCTGGCCGCAGGGAAAACGGAAATCTCCTGGTACATCGGGGGGGACCGTCAGGGTAACCACTACCAGTTCAATCCGGCAGACACCAGAGAGAGCCTGATGCTGATGCTGACGGGGTACAAACACACCCCGGAAATCTAACTATCAGAAGCCGGCCCGGCAGCGGGCTGGCTTCAGCCTCTCTTTACATATGCTTACATTTGTTGCTCTGGATGATAAAAACCAGTAGATACAGTGAGTTATAAATTTAGCCTGGACGCGCTTATTTCATTTGAAACAGCCCGATACCGCGTTAAAAATGACAAATTATCCTGCTTAAATAACGACTTAGCCTCTCTCCCTGACTCATATCAATAACTTATTAGTTTCCTTTAAAAACAATTTCGTTTGTTTAACACAGCACGCGATGCTAATTTTCATCGCGAATTAACAACGTGTGGTTTTTAAACAGAGTCAGGCAGGTTTCAGATCGCGGCTGAGTCTTTGTTTCAGGCATCTTTTTTCTTTCTGGTGGTTATGGGTATGGTTAAAAAATTACTGATCGCGGTTGTACTCTCCTCAATAGTTTCCGCTCCGGCGCTGGCGATTAATGCCAAGTTTCGCGAGCAGTTGATCCGCTCCGGGTGTAATCAGCAAACCGAGATGGACGGCACCTGTGATATTCATAAAACCAAAGCGGAGAACCAGCAATCCGCCGAGCTGAATAGCTTTCTGCGCGACAGCGTTCGTGGGCAAAAGGTTGATGCAGCTTACAACGCGCTTGAGGGATATGGTTTTAAAAATACGCAACCTCTGACCTGGGTGAAGGGCAAACAAAAGGTGACGTTAAAAATGAATAATGCTGACGTGGTGACCAGCGCGACCGTTGCGCACTGATTGCACTTTGAAAAACTGAACGCTCTTACAGCCCCGTTGGGGCTGTTTTTGTTGCTGGCTTTATTTGTTTTCCTGTATCGCAGGCATAAAAAAAACCAACCGCAACGGGTTGGTTTTTTTGGGATTTTTGGTCGGCACGGAGAGATTTGAACTCTCGACCCTCGCCACCCCATGACGATGCGCTACCAGGCTGCGCTACGTGCCGACACGAAAATTTATACTACCCATTTCCGCGTTTAATGCAAGGCCAGTTCAGGCTAACTGATTAATTTTGAATCAGTTAGCAATAAACCGTTTTTCATCCGTCAGCACCTGCAACAGCAGACTGAGCTGTGGCGTCTGGTCGTGGAGTTTCTCACCCTGCAGATTGTACGTCCTGTAGCTGCCGTTGCTGTTCAGAACCAGCGTCAGAGTTGGGGTCGTAACGGCTAAGGTATTGTTGCTGGCGGCCGTTACCCAGTTGTGACGACGTGTGGCGCTGAACAGATCCTGACCCTGGGAGTACTCATTAGCTGGCGTGCTGACGTGGAGCAGACGCTGCATCAGGGTCGTCATCACATCTTTATGATCGGTCAGCATGTTAATGCGCTGCGATGGCGTGCCAGGCCAGTGGATGACCAGCGGAACGTGCAGGCGAGGGCGCGACCAGTCGACATCCTTGCCCTCGTTGTCCAGCGGCACGCCGTGACCCGCGGTGATCACCACGACCGTGTTCTCCAGCTTGCCGGATTCACGCAGGGCGTCCAGCACCCGGGCAATCTGCGCATCCACATCGCCTGCCGCCTTAGCGTAGCGACGGGTAAAGGTTTTCTGGTTGCTGTTATCCAGCGTGGTGCCGTTGAGGGCAATCCACGAGAACCAGCGGTTATCGTCCTGCGCATAGCGGTTCAGCCAGCTGATCCACTGTCCTGCAGTCTGTGCGTCGGACTGGCTCTGGGTGGTCGGCAGTGAGAAGTCGGACAGCAGCGCCTGGCGGTACAGCGGACTGCTGAAGCCATCAGATGAGAACAGTCCCAGCTGATAACCCTGCTGGTTCAGGCCGGTGATCAGCGCCGCAGGGATACGCGACGACAGCACGCCGTCCATATAGCCCGGCGAAATGCCGTAGAACAGGCCGAAGATCCCGGTATCGGTGGAGTTACCGGAGCTCATATGTTGGGTAAAGTTAATGTTCTTATCGGCAAACTCCGCCAGCGTCGGCATCTGCTTCTCAAAGCGCGAGTAGTTCAGCCCGTCAACGGTGATCAGCAGGACGTTTTGCCCCTGGCCCATGTCACGGTAACGCAGATCGCTGAGCGGATACTGCACCGAAACCGCTTCGGGATCGCCTTGCTCAATCAGGCGGCGCTGATACTCCTGCGCATCCAGCAGGCCGTGTTTCTCGAGGAAGCGACGAGCGGTCATCGGATAGGAGAGCGGCAGGTTCGCACGCTGCATGGTGATCGGCCGATAGAAGTTGGCGTCAGCCCAGATATACATGAAATGCGAGCCGATAAAAGCCGCAAAAAACAGGGCGGCGACCGGTTTAGCGTAGCGACGACGTCGCGTCAGGCTGCGCAGTTTTTGCCAGCTCCAGGTGGCAAACAGCATCTCAATCAGCAGGATAATCGGCACGCTGATAAACATCAGCTGCCAGTCGCGTGCCGTTTCGTTCTGGTCGGGGTTAATCACCAGTTCCCAGACGACAGGATTAAGATGCAGGTGGAAACGGGTAAAGACTTCGCTGTCGATCAGCAGCAGCGTCATGCCTGCGGTGGCGAGGATGGCGGAGACAAACCGCATCAGCCGTTGTGACATAACGACAAACGTCAGTGGGAACAGGATCAACAGATAGGTGGAGAACACCAGAAAGCTGAAATGGCCAATGACGCTCATCCAGGAGTAGATACGCCCGGCAAGCGTTGTCGGCCAGTCGGCGACAAACAGGTAACGACTGCCAAGCACCATCGCCAACAGAATGTTGAACAGGGCAAACCAGTGCCCCCAGCTAACCATCTGGGAGACTTTTTCACGGTAGCGCTGACGATTCGTCACCATAAACTGTCGTTCGTTTCCCTTAGTGCGCCTGGTCGTCGTTAACCGAGGACTGTAAGGCCTGGGCGAAAGATTTTGCGATCGCCTGGCGCTGGGCCGGCGCAACGCTGGTATTGATAAGGTTAGTCACCATATTTCCCAGAACCATCAGGGAAAGGTCGGTTGGCGCCTTATGTTTTTCCAGTACGTTGAGCAGCTCACTGAGCATTTGTTCAACGTGTTCATCACTATAGCGGGAGAGTTGTGGCATAAATCGAAATCTGTTTGTGGAGGAAAGGGCAACATATTACCGTAGCAACAGCTTTTTTTCCCCTTTTTTATCTTCGGTTGCATACATGACTGGCGGGTGGTTGAATACGGCCCGGTCTAAAAGGAGAGTTTATCATGAGTCTGGATATCAACCAGATTGCCCTGCACCAGCTTATCAAGCGTGATGAGCAAACCCTTGAGCTGGTGCTGCGCGATTCGTTACTGGAACCTACACCTACCGCGGTCGACATGATCGCGGAGCTGCACCGGGTTTACAGCGCCAAAAACAAAGCCTACGGCCTGTTCAGCGAAGAGAGTGAACTGGCGCAGACGCTGCGTCTGCAGCGTCAGGGCGAAGAGGATTTCCTCGCCTTCAGCCGGGCCGCTACCGGTCGTCTGCGCGATGAGCTGGCGAAGTACCCCTTTGCCGATGGTGGGATCGTCCTGTTCTGCCACTATCGTTACCTGGCGGTGGAGTATCTGCTGGTGGCGGTGCTGAACAACTTAAGCAGCATGCGCGTCAATGAGCAGCTGGATATCAGCTCGACTCACTATCTGGACATCAACCACGCGGATATCGTGGCGCGTATCGATTTGACCGAATGGGAAACCAATCCGGAGTCGACCCGCTATCTGACCTTCCTGAAAGGGCGGGTAGGGCGCAAGGTTGCCGACTTCTTTATGGATTTCCTGGGTGCCAGCGAAGGGCTGAATGCTAAAGCGCAGAATAAAGGCCTGCTGCAGGCGGTGGATGACTTTACCGCAGAAGCCGAGCTGGACAAATCCGAGCGCCAGAACGTGCGTCAGCAGGTGTACGCCTACTGCAACGAGCAGCTGCAGGCAGGGGAAGAGATCGAGCTGGAGTCGCTGTCAAAAGAGCTGGCCGGCGTCAGCGAGGTGAGTTTCCAGGACTTTACGGCGGAGAAAGGCTACGAGCTGGAAGAGAGCTTCCCGGCGGATCGCAGCACCCTGCGTCAGCTCACTAAATTTGCCGGTAGCGGCGGTGGGTTAACCATTAACTTTGATGCCATGCTGCTGGGCGAGCGTATTTTCTGGGATCCGGCGACCGACACGCTGACCATCAAAGGCACCCCGCCAAACCTGCGCGACCAGCTGCAGCGTCGCACCTCCGGCGGCAAATAACGGCCATAAAAAAACCCCGCAATGCGGGGTTTTTTCTCAACCTGTTAGCGATTACGCGCGAACGAAGTCGATGTGAGACAGTTTTGGCTTGAACGGGTGACGCTGAACAGCCTGAACCTTCACTTTTTCTTCTTTACCGTCAACAACCAGGGTCAGAACTTCGCCGTAAAAACCAGGCTTGTCCTGCAGGTTCCACACTTTGTCGTGGTCCAGTTCGATTGCGATCGGAGCAGCTTCGCCGCCATAGATGATGGCAGGGAATTTGTTTGCTACGCGCAGGCGGCGGCTCGCACCCTTGCCCTGCTCTTTACGTGCTTCTACATTGATAGTTAACATTGATTTCTCTCTGTACATATTATTCCTGCTACAGGCGACCCAGCAGCAGGTA
The DNA here is from genome assembly GCF_036780805.1 of Leclercia sp. Taxonomy (NCBI): domain Bacteria; kingdom Pseudomonadati; phylum Pseudomonadota; class Gammaproteobacteria; order Enterobacterales; family Enterobacteriaceae; genus Leclercia; species Leclercia sp. Next base: position 169,343 of record NZ_DAIQCE010000001.1, read on the forward strand.
AGTGTTCTGCCTCACGGATGTGAAGCGGGCGGCATTTTATACTCAAATGGCTCGCACATCAATGAAAAGTCCCTTTATCCACGTAATTCGTTGGCCCGGCGATAGCGGCCTTCATAATCGAAAACCTTTTCACGCACCTGCCAGAACTGCCCTTTTTTGCGCGCCACCACAAAGTCAGGGTGGCGCAACAGCGGCTGCTGATGAACGATATCCGCCGCGGTGATCCAGCGCAGCGGCACCCCAGGGGTACGGGTATGCGGGCGGATAAACAGCTGCTCAAAGGCGGTACGCTGGGCGGGGGTCTGCAAACGGAAGCGCTCACTTACATCTGCGCCGTCTTCGTCGTAATAGGTGATTTTCAGCCATTCGCCTTTTTCATCCGCGCCGTGAGCCAGCACCATCCCGCTGCAGCGCAGCACCAGCGCGTCTTTCAGCTTCAGGGCCGCTTTCAGCATATCGTCGGGATCGACCAGCACCGTATCGCAGGCGCGGCAGCGGCGGGCGGCAATGTCGTTTTCGGCGTTGCACTGCGGGCAGTTTTTAAAGCGGAAGCGGTAGTCGCACTGCTCGCGATGCCCCTCGTCATCTTCAAACCAGCCCTGACAGCGGCGGCCAAAGTGCTCAATCAGGGTGCCGTCGGCGGTGGTTTTGCCCCAGAAGGTGTTGGCAAACCCGCAGCCGGGGCAAAACACCTGCACGGGGACGTTGTCACTTTTCCCCTTCGGCGCACCCACTTCCGGGGCATAAAGGTCGTGAGGGTTGCCGGCGTAATCCAGAATCAGGCAGTCGGTTTTGCCGGGCGCTAAACGCAGGCCGCGGCCGACAATCTGCTGATAGAGGCTGACGGATTCGGTCGGGCGCAGAATGGCGATCAGATCGACGTGCGGAGCATCAAAGCCGGTAGTAAGCACTGACACATTGACCAGGTAGCGGAACTGCTGCGCCTTAAAATCTTCAATCAGCCGGTCGCGCTCGCTGCCGGGCGTTTCGCCGGTGATAAGCCGGGCTTCGCTGGCGGGCAGCAGGCCGGTGATTTCCCGGGCGTGCTCCACGGTGGCGGCAAAAATCATTACCCCTTTGCGGTCAGCGGCAAATTCCATTATCTGGCTGATGATATGCGGGGTAATACGATCCTGTTTTTTCAGCTCACGGTTGAGATCCGCCTCGCTGAACAGGCCGTTGCTCTGGACCTGCAACCGGCTGAAATCGTACTGCACCACTGGCATATCCAGCCGCTCCGGCGGCGTCAGGTAGCCGTGTTTGATCATATAGCGCAGCGGCAGCTCGTAAATGCAGTCGCGGAACAGCGCCTTTTCATTGCCGCGCACCATGCCGTGATAGTGAAAGCGGTAGATCCAGCCTTTGCCGAGGCGGAACGGGGTAGCGGTGAGCCCCAGCAGACGGATCTGCGGGTTCACGCTCTTCAGGTGGGTCAGGATCTGCTGATACTGGCTGTCATCGTCATCGCTGATACGATGGCACTCATCCACAATCAGCAGCGAGAACTCGCTCTGAAACTTGTCCAGATTGCGCGCCACCGACTGCACGCTGCCAAACACCACCTTGCCGTGGCTCTCTTTACGCTGCAGACCGGCGGCAAAAATATCGGCCTCCAGGCCCAGCGCCAGATACTTGGCATGGTTCTGCGCTACCAGCTCTTTGACGTGCGCCAGCACCAGCACGCGGCCGCGCGCCAGGCGCGCCAGCTCGGCGATCACCAGGCTTTTGCCCGCGCCCGTGGGCAGGACGATGGCGGCCGGTTCTTTATGCTGACGAAAGTGGGCGAGGGTGGCGTCCACGGCTTCCTGTTGATAGGGGCGAAGTGTAAAGGTCATGGTTACTCAGCTTGGTTATCTCGCACATAGTATGCCACGAAACTTTTTCCCTTGAGTGGCGCACAGAGCCCGTTATACTGGGCTGTTGTTAACTGCTTCTTTTCCGGGCGCCTCGTCCGGCTCCTGGCACCTTTAAGGCTAAAATTATTTCATGCGACTTGATAAGTTTATCGCTCAGCAACTCGGCGTAAGCCGCGCTATTGCTGCGCGTCTGATTCGCGGCAGCCACGTAACCGTGGATGACGACATTGTGCGAGACAGCGCGTTCAAACTCCAGCCTGAGCATCAGGTAGAATATGAAGGCAATTCGCTGACCCAGCAGATCGGCCCGCGCTACTTCATGCTCAATAAGCCGCAGGGCTACGTCTGTTCGACCGACGATCCGGATCACCCGACCGTGCTCTATTTCCTCGATGAGCCTGTGGCGCACAAACTGCACGCCGCCGGGCGTCTGGATATCGACACCACCGGTCTGGTGCTGATGACCGACGACGGTCAGTGGTCGCACCGTATTACCTCCCCGCGCCACCATTGCGAAAAGACCTACCTGGTGACCCTGGAGTCGCCGGTGAGCGACAGCACGGCAGAGCAATTTGCCCACGGCGTCCAGCTGCACAATGAAAAAGATCTGACTAAGCCCGCCGTTCTGGAAGTGATCACCCCTACCGAAGTGCGTCTGACCATCAGCGAAGGACGCTACCATCAGGTAAAACGCATGTTCGCTGCCGTGGGTAACCATGTTGTCGGTCTGCATCGCGAACGGATCGGAGAGATTGCTCTCGACCCGGAACTTGCGCCAGGCGAATACCGCCCGTTGACGGAAGAAGAAGTTGCCAGCGTTGGCCTCTCTTCTCGCTAATTTCAGGAGCTCACTGTGACCACCAGGCCACACTCGTCGTTCAGCATTGTCTTTATCCTTGGCCTGCTGGCCATGCTGATGCCGCTGTCCATCGACATGTATCTGCCCGCGCTGCCGGTGATCGCTGAGCAATTTGGCGTACCTGCGGGTAGCGCACAAATGACCCTCAGCACTTATATCCTCGGCTTTGCCCTCGGCCAGCTGCTGTACGGACCGATGGCTGACAGCCTGGGCCGCAAACCGGTGATACTGGGCGGGACGCTGGTGTTTGCCGGCGCGGCGGCGGCCTGCGCGATGTCGCAGTCCATCGATCACCTGATCGTTATGCGTTTCTTCCACGGCCTGGCGGCAGCGGCGGCCAGCGTGGTCATCAACGCCCTGATGCGGGATATCTACCCGAAAGAAGAGTTCTCCCGCATGATGTCATTCGTCATGCTGGTTACCACCGTTGCGCCGCTGGTGGCGCCAATGGTCGGGGGCGCGGTGCTGGTGTGGTTCAGCTGGCATGCGATTTTCTGGATCCTGGCGCTGGCGGCCCTGCTGGCCTCGGCGATGATCTTCTTCTTTATAAAGGAAACCCTGCCCGCTGAGCATCGGCAGAAGTTTCATATCCGCACCACGCTCGGCAATTTTGCCTCGCTGTTTCGCCATAAGCGCGTGCTGAGCTATATGCTGGCCAGCGGCTTCAGCTTTGCCGGGATGTTCTCCTTCCTCAGCGCCGGGCCTTTTGTCTACATCGAGCTTAACCACGTCTCCCCGCAGCATTTTGGCTACTACTTCGCGCTGAACGTGGTGTTCATCTTTGTGCTGACCATGATTAACAGCCGCTTCGTCCGCCGGGTGGGGGCGCTGAACATGTTCCGCATTGGGCTGTGGATCCAGTTCGTGATGGCGATGTGGATGGTAGTGACCGCCTTCTTCGATGTCGGCTTCTGGACCCTGGTGGTGGGGATCGCGGCCTTTGTCGGGTGTATCTCGATGGTGTCGTCCAACGCGATGGCGGTGATCCTCGATGAGTTCCCACATATGGCCGGAACGGCTTCTTCCCTGGCGGGGACCTTCCGCTTCGGGATTGGCGCCATTGTCGGGGCGCTGCTGTCGCTTGCGACCTTTACCAGCGCCTGGCCGATGCTCTGGTCAATTGCCCTCTGCGCCACCGGTTCAATTCTGTTCTGCCTCTACGCCAGTCGGCCACGAAAAGCGGTGAAATAAACGACAAAAAAGGGTCCCGACGGGGCCCTTTTTTGATGCCGGTCAATCAAAACAGGTTTCATTGACGCCTTGTTTGTTTCTTTTATGTAAAATCTATTTATGTAAATAGTCACAGCTTTGTAGTTAAAAAGGTTGTGTTAGATCACAGAAACGGGTACATATAGCGCCGCTAATGACCTGAAACACTGCCAAAAAGCCCTGATAAATAAGACGCCAACGCCCGTGGAAACTGGTGTAAGCGTTTTCTTAATCAAAACAGGGCAAGTGTTTAATGATGTGTTACTATAAATGTAAATAGATTGTGAAGTATATTTTGCTTCCGGGGAACAAACGTGAATACATTACAGCTCTCCATTATTCATCGCTTGCCGCAGAGCTATCGCTGGTCGGCGGGTTTTGCAGGCTCGAAGGTTGAACCGATTCCGCAAAATGCAGCGAACGGTGATAACTGTCTGGTAGCGCTCAAGCTGCTGGGCCCGGAAGAGGGCAACGCGTGGCCGGTGATGGAAAAGTTAAGCCAGGCGCTGACCGATATTGAGCTTTACAGCTCGGTTCTGGAGTGCGAAGGCGAGCCGTGCCTGTTCGTGAAAAGCCAGGACGAGTTCGCGGCAACCTGCCGTCTGAAAAATTTTGGTGTGGCGATCGCCGAATCCGTAGCAGGTCAGGCCCCTGTCTGAGCGTCAGCGTAGCGCTAATAGCTGACGCGTGTACTCTTGCGTCGGCGCGGCAAACACGCGCTGACACTCCCCTTGCTCGACCACCTCTCCCTGCCGTAGCACAATCACCTGATGGCATAGCGCCCGTACCACCTGTAAATCGTGGCTGATAAAGATATAGGCCAGACGGTGCTTTTCCTGCAGCGCCTTCAGCAGTGCCAGAATCTGCGCCTGCACGGTTTTGTCCAGCGATGAGGTCGGTTCATCCAGAATAATCAGCTCCGGGCGCAGGATCAGCGCGCGGGCAATGGCGATGCGCTGGCGCTGGCCGCCGGAAAAGGCGGCGGGATAGCGATGCCGGGTCTGCGGATCCAGCCCCACTTCACCCATCACCCGAATTACCTCCTCTTCGCGCGCCTGCAGGCTGAGACCGGGCTGGTGAACGCGCAACCCCTCCTCAATAATTTGCTGCACGTTAAGTCGCGGATTCAGAGAGGAGTTGGGATCCTGGAACACCACCTGCATCCGGTGGCGGACGGGCAGCATCTGTCGGCGATCCCAGCGGTGCAACGGCTGGCCGTCAAACTCTATTTCCCCTTTCGAGGCGATCAGGCGCAGCAGCGCCAGCCCGGTGGTGCTCTTTCCGGAGCCGGATTCGCCCACAAGCCCTAAAGTTTCGCCCGGACGCAGGGTGAAGCTGACGTTATTCAGCACCTGCTTGTGATCCACTACCCGGCGCAGGAGACCTTTGCGCACCGGAAACGCCACCGAGAGATCTTTTACGCTCAGCAGCGGTTGCCCCGCGTCCGGCAGCGGAACAGGATCCCCGGCGGGCTCGCTGTTGAGCAGCCGCTGGGTGTAGGGATGCTGTGGGGCGGCGAGCAGCGGCGCGGCGCGGTTCTGTTCCACGCAGCGGCCGTTCTGCATTACTGCGACCCGGTCAGCCAGCTTTTTTACAATGCTGAGGTTATGGGTGATAAACAGCAGGCTCATGTTCAGCTCGTCGCGCAGCTCGCGTAACAGCTGCAGGATCTGCGCCTGCACCGTGACGTCCAGCGCGGTGGTCGGCTCATCGGCGATCAGCAGTTCCGGGCGGGTCAGCAGCGCCATGGCAATCATTACCCGCTGGCGTTCACCGCCGGAGAGCTGGTGAGGGAAATCGGCCAGCCGTTTTGCGGCGTTGCGGATCCCGGTGCGTTCGAGGCAGTCGAGCATCTCCCCGCGCGCCGCCTCTTTACGCATCCCGCGGTGCAGGGAGAGCACCTCATAGAGCTGTTTTTCGAGGGTGTGCAGCGGGTTCAGCGACACCATCGGCTCCTGGAAAATCATGGCGATTTTGTTGCCGCGCACTCCGCGCAGGGTGCGCTCGTCGGCATGCAGCAGCGACTGGCCGTGAAACAGGATGTCGCCCTGCGGATAGACTACCGGCGGGGCAGGGAGCAGGCGCAGGACCGAGAGGGCGGTGACGCTCTTCCCGGAGCCCGATTCTCCGACCAGCGCCAGCGTCTCGCCGGCATCAATTTGCAGGGAGATCTCATTGACCACGGTGCGCAGCTCGCCCTGCTGGCGAAAAGCGATGGAGAGCGCGTCGATATGAAGCAGAGGCTGGGTCATCTTACACCGCCTTATTCGGGTCAAAGGCATCGCGCACCGCTTCGCCAATAAAAATCAACAGCGAGAGCAGGACGGCGACGGAGAGAAAACCGGCTATCCCGAGCCACGGCGCTTGTAGATTGTTTTTGCCCTGTAACAGCAGCTCGCCCAGCGATGGCGACCCCAGCGGCAGGCCGAAGCCGAGAAAATCGAGCGAGGTAAGGGTGGTGATGGAGCTGCACAGAATAAACGGCAGGAAGGTGAGGGTCGCCACCATGGCGTTCGGCAGCATGTGACGGAAGATGATCCCGCGATCGCTCACCCCCAGCGCCTGGGCGGCGCGGATATAGTCAAAGTTGCGGGTACGCAGGAACTCTGCGCGCACCACCCCCACCAGCGCCATCCAGCCAAAGAGCACCGTGATGGCCAGCAGCCACCAGAAGTTAGGCTGAACCACGCTTGAGAGCAGAATAATCAGGAACAGCGTCGGCATCCCGGACCAGACTTCGATAAAGCGCTGCCCCCAGAGGTCAATTTTGCCGCCGTAATAGCCCTGAATCGCCCCGGCCAGCACGCCCATCACGCTGGAAAACAGGGTCAGCATCAGGCCAAACAGAATCGAAATCCGCGTCCCGTACAGAATACGCGCCAGCACATCCCCGCCGTTGGCATCGGTGCCGAGCCAGTTTTGTGCCGAAGGCGGAGACGGGAACGGGGTGGAGGTGGCAAAGTTAATGCTGGTGGCACCAAAGCGGACCGGGGTCCAGAGCACCCAGCCGTGCTGGTCTAGCTGGGCCTGTAACCACGGATCCTGGTAATCCGCCGCGGTGGCGAAGGGGCCGCCAAAATCGCTTTCGCTGTACTCTTTCACCACCGGGACGTACCAGCGATCGTTAAAATGCACCAGCAGCGGCTTGTCGTTGGCAATCAGCTCCGAGCACAGGCTGAGGGCGAAAAACAGGGCGAAAATCCACAGCGACCAGTAGCCTCGGCGATTGTGACGAAAGCGAGCCCAGCGGGCCTGATTAATGGGGCTTAAGCGCGGCATCAGCGACCCTCAAAATCAATGCGCGGATCGACCAGCGTATAGCAGATATCGCTGAGGATATTCAGCAGCAGGCCAATCAGGGTGAATATATAAAGCGTGCCAAACATCACCGGATAATCCCGCGAGACGGTGGCCTCATAGCCGAGCAGCCCCAGGCCGTTGAGAGAGAACATCACCTCAATGAGCAGGGAGCCGGTAAAGAACATGCTGATAAAGGTGGCGGGAAAACCGGCGATCACCAGCAGCATGGCGTTGCGAAAAATGTGTTTCCACAGGATGCGCCGCTCGCTCACCCCTTTGGCGCGGGCGGTGACCACGTACTGCTTGCGGATCTCGTCGAGGAAGGCGTTTTTGGTCAGCATGGTCAGGGCCGCAAAGCCGCCAATCACCGTCGCCAGCACCGGCAGGGTGATGTGCCACAGATAGTCAGTTATCTTTTTGTACCACGGCAGGCTACTGAAATCGGTCGACACCAGTCCGCGCAGCGGGAAGAGGTCGAAGTAGCTCCCCCCGGCAAAAAAGACGATCAGCAGCACGGCAAACAGAAACGCCGGGATCGCATAGCCAATAATAATGAAGGTGCTGCTCCAGATATCGAACCGGCTGCCGTTATCCATCGCTTTGCGGATGCCGAGCGGGATCGAGACCAGATAGATAATCAGGGTGCCCCACAGCCCCAGGGTGATGGACACCGGCAGGCTCTCTTTTATCAGATGCAGGACCGAGGCGCTACGGAACAGGCTGTCGCCAAAATCAAAGCGCAGATAGTCCCCCAGCATTTTGAAGTAGCGTTCGTGGATCGGTTTATCAAAGCCGTAGCGCTGGGTGATCTCGGCGATCACCTCCGGATCCAGGCCGCGCCCGCCGCGATAGTGGCTCTCATTGATGTTGCCCACCCCGGTGCGGGCGTGGCTGGCGCGCATCCCTTCATCGCCCCCGCCGGGCATCGACCCGCTGTTACCGAACTCGATGGCGGCAATGGCCTGATCCACCGGGCCGCCCGGGGCGATCTGCACGATAAAAAAGTTGATGGTGATGATCGCCCACAGGGTGGGGATCACCAGCAGTAAACGACGAAGTAAATAAGCGCCCATTGCGTATCCTTAACGCCGCTCGGCGGGTAATTTCGCCGCTCTGTTAACGTCATACCACCAGTTTTCAAACCCGAGCGAGTAGACCGGGCGCTGCGCCGGAAGCGCGAATTTATCCCAGCGGGCCACCCGGTCCTGGCCCATAAACCACATTGGCAGCATGTAATAGTTCCAGGTCAGGATCCGATCCAGTGCCCGCCCGAGGGGCAGCAGCTTCTCTTTGTCGCCCTGCGCGGCCACGATCTGCGCAATCAGGGTATCGACGGCCGGGTTTTTCACCCCCGGCGCATTATAGGTTGAGTCAATGTACTGGGAGGCCCAGGAGATTTGCAGGTCGGTGCTTGGCCACGGCATGGCCCGCCACAGGCGCGGCATCATATCGTAATCGCGGTTGCGCATCCGGTTGGTGATCTGTGAATTATCCACCTGGCGGATGTTCATGGTAATGCCGAGCCGTTCCAGGTTGTGCTGGAACGGCAGCACCCACTGGTTATTGCCCCCCGAGGCCAGCAGCAGTTCAAAGCTGAGCGGTTTGCCGGTTTGCTTGTTGATCCGCTGTTTATTTTTAATCTCCCACCCGGCCTCGTCCAGCAGCTGGCTGGCTTTCAGCAGGTTGTTACGATCGTAGCCGTCGCCTTTTGAGACCGGCGGCTGGAAGACGGTGGTAAAGACTTCCGGGGGAACCTCGCTTTTCAGCGGCCCGAGTAGCGTCAGCTCCGCGGCATCCGGGTAACCCTTCGCCGCGTACTCTGTATTCTGGAAGTAGCTGTTAACCCGGCTGTAGGCACCGTAAAACAGGGCCTTGTTCATCCATTCAAAATCAAAGGCGAGGGTAATGGCCTGACGAACGCGGCGATCGCTGAATACCGGGCGCTGAATATTAAACGCCAGCCAGCGCGTGTCCTGTGCGGAGTCATTTTTTAGCGCCTCTTTGACGATAAAGCCGCGGTCAAAGTTTTTCCCGGTGTAGCGCGTGGCCCAGTTTTTGGCGCTGCTCTCGACCCGCATATCAAAGGCCCCCGCTTTAAAGGCTTCGAAGGCCACGTTATCGTCCAGATAATAGTCGTAGCGCAGGGTATCAAAGTTCCAGCGGCCCCGGTTCACCGGCAGGTTGGCCGCCCAGTAATCTTTTACCCGGGAGTAGATCAGATACTGCCCCATCCGCCAGTGGGTGATGCGATACGGCCCGCCGGCCAGCGGTGGGGTGGAGAGCGGATCGCTGAGCTTGTGATCCTTCCAGAACTTTTCGGGCATTACCGGCAGGGTCAGCAGGCTCAGCATGTCCTCTTTATTGGGGTTAGCGAGCGTGATGCGCACCGTCAGCGGGGCGATGGCCGTCACCGTTGCCCCTTTATAGACCAGCCGGAACTGCGGCACCCCTTCGGTCATAAACTTATGGAAGGTGAAAGCCACGTCGCTGGCCTTCACCGGAGTGCCGTCATGGAAGCGCGCCAGCGGGTTGATGGTCAGCTCCATCCAGGAAAAATCATCGGCATAGCGCGCCATCTCGGCCACCAGCGGATAGTAGCTTCCCGGCTCATCGTCGGAGGTCGTAAAGAGGGTGTCGTAGAGGGCGTCGGTGCGCTCGGCCGCCACGCCGCGCAGGGCATAGCGGTTGAAGTTGTCGAAGGTACCGCTGGCCGCCAGGGTAATGCTGCCGCCTTTGGGCGCGGCAGGGTTAACGTAGTCGTAGTGATCGAAATTGATGGCATATTTCGGTTCGCCAATCACCGCGAACGCATAGCTCTCTTTAATGGTTTGCGCCTGGCTGAGTCCACTCATCATCGCCATCAGCAGCACTATCATGCGCACAATCATTCCGCTACGTTTTCCTCTTGCAGTCTGCCCGGGCCGAATACCTGAATAATAAGTGACGTAGCGGTGGTTGGGAAATTATTCGCAGTCCTGGTGAACATCCGGTTTCCAGGTTAAAAGCTGCTCCAGGCGCATCGGGCGGCTGATCCAGTAGCCCTGCAGCAGATTGACGCCGTGATCGCGCAGCCATTTCGCCTGCTCGGGAGTCTCGACGCCTTCGGCGATGGTCACCATATTGAGCCGCCGGGCGAGGGTCAGCACCGCGTCCAGCACCGGAGACGTGACGGTCTCCATGCCGATGGCGTTGACGAAGCCCCGGTCGATTTTGAGATAGTCCATGGTAAAACGCTCAAGGTAGATCAGGGCGCTGTGCCCGGTGCCAAAATCATCTACCGCGATTTCAAATCCTTCCAGGTGCAGCCACTCAAACAGCTTTGTCGCTTCCCGCTGGTTCAACATATCGCGCTCGGTAATTTCGAGCACAATCTGGAAATGGTCCGGCGGCAGCGCGGCGGCAAATTTGCGCATATCCTCCTTGAAGCTGTCGGCGTGCAGATGGCCCGGCGCGATGTTAATTCCCAGCTTGGAACCCACCGGGAAGCGTTTTTTCAGCGCCGGAGCATCGCGCAGAATCAGGTCGAAGAGATGCAGCGTCAGGGGCACAATCAGCTTCTGTGCTTCCGCGAAGCCAATAAAGGCATCCGGCGGGATCTCCCCGGCGCCGGGATGATGCCAGCGCATCAGCACCTCTACACCGCCCGGCTGCAGGTTAACCGCGTCCACCACTGGCTGATAGACCACGTAAAACTGATTCTGCTTAATGCCGGTGAGGATCTCTTTACGCGGATTGGCGCGATTCATCAGCCAGTAGAAGCAGAGCACCCCGATGCTGGAGCCGCACATCAAACCAAACAGCAGCGCAAATTGCAGATCGTCCAGCGTCCAGCTTTCGGCATACAGATTAATGGTCAGCGGCAGCCCTTCAATCCGGCTTGAGCGCACAGGGTTTTCATCCAGATTCGAAACGTGAATTAAACGATTTGAATAGGTCGAAAAAGAGGTATCGCCAATAATAAGGGCAATACCGGCAAATTCATCCTGGCGGGCGGTATATAACAGATAGGGGGTAAGGTTGAGGTTAATTGAAGTAAATACCCCGCCGTTCTTCATGAGCGGATTTCGGTGCCATAACACAATAGCCGGTTTTTTCGGCATCATCGGCGTCCCGGGCAGCAGGGCCATATCGACCTCTTTATTAACGTCGATCTCCGGCACCAGATCGCTGAGCAGGACATGCATTGGCCCGGTTGCTGACGAGCAGAAGGCGATTTTATCTTTCACCAGCAGGAAGGCACGGACGTTAAGACTGAATGCGGCGCGGGAGGTCAATTCTGAACTGACCTCGTGGCACTGGCTTAAGGTCAGCGGCTGCAGTTCATCAATGGAGACGCGCAGCTCTTTGAAATAATCCGCCATGTAGTCATGGAGGTCGGTAATCAGGTTATTGTATTTCACTTCCCGTTTGTGATAACTGAAAAAAAACTGCATACCGCCGCAGAGCAGGGCAACAATAAGACCGACTAGCACGCTGAGCATCAGCACTTTTCGGCGGGTTGATAAATGGCGGGTAAACATAAATGTTATGGGATCCTGATGTGCCGCCCGCGTTATCATGACGGCTAAACACACACAACTACAGTCTATAACCTGGAACGATCTTCATGTGGAGATACAAAAAAAAAGCACTGCAGTAGCAGTGCTTTTTTAACATGCTGTCAGCCAAGGGAAACGGACAGCACAGGCGGTTAACTGCGAGTCAGTACACGACGCGCTTCATTGTAGCGCTTCTTCCAGTAGGGCTCGTTCATACTGGAGATCGTCACACCACTGCTGGTGGACGCGTGGACAAACTGGTCGTTACCAATATAGATGCCGACATGACGGCCGGTAGAACCCGCACGGAACAGCACTAAATCGCCGGTGCGTAAGCTGCTACGCGAGATCGATTTGCCCATTTCCTGTTGTTCATAGGTTGAACGCGGAAGTTCTAAACCAAACTGTTCGCGGAAAGTACGCTGTACGAAACCGGAACAATCAATCCCTTTACGTGTATCGCCGCCAAGGCGATAGCGCACGCCTTTCCAGCTAGCATACTGGTCCATTAATCGGGATTTGATATCCAGATTGCTGACCATCTTTTCAAATTCATCCTGAGAAGCTTGCAGTGAAGAGGCGTCTTCTGACCCCACAACACGCGTCTCAGGATGCATATTCTTTGCGGTATTCGATGCGCTACAAGCTGAAAGCAGAACCGCTACTGCAATCGCCGGGATCACCCGTGAGAAGTATCTCAAGATCGGTTGAGATTTGACCATGTTGTTTATTATCCCTTGAAGTCCTTAACGACAAATATCGTTATAAAAAAATGCCAAGCGAGACGAGACTAAATACCTGCGCACTATCAGACAATTCTTTATGGTCAAATCTGTGGCGAATCGCACAAATTTATTTACAACGATAATAATTGCAGCGCTGAGGTAAAACGAGTCTGAGAGTACCCGATCGGGGCTATCATTGCGAGTAAAAATAACCAATTTTTTATAAGAAAATGTGATACCGAAAGTTAGCTGCCGGGATAGCAATATTACGGGGTAATTTAGGTTAAGGAATGCACAACGCGTTAATTTCTATCGTGATTAATATGACGCGAAGATGACAACTGCAAGGAGAGGGAGTGAATAATCCATCAGGGATCTGCAATGATCCCTGATGGAAATAGTTAATTTCGGTAAGTAACTTGTTTTAAGCTTGTTGAATTAGCTGGGGCAGGTAGCGATCAAAAAAGGTTATTAAACGCTCACTCAATGGGGTCATCAGACACCAAGGAAGCCCAATCAACGCCACTGAAAGGGATCCGACGGCAATATCGCTGAACCAGTGCGCGCCAATCATTACCCGTGGGAAAGAGAAAACCATAAAAATAATCAGGGCTAATGCGAAAGTCTTATGACCAAAATAACGCCACATAAAGGCGGTGAAAATAAGCAGCATCATCCCGTGATCGCCGGGGAAACTGTCCTTCGAGGCGTCTTTTGTCGAAATATGCAGCAGTTCACTGACGCGGTAGATATCCGGGAAAAATAGCGTCGGACTTGCGCGTTTCACCGGAATAAGCGCCTGCGCCAGCTGGTTCAGGACCACCGCGGTCAGCAGCATCACCAGGCCAATCATCAGAATACGCCGCCGTCCGGCAGCGCTCTCGTTGCGCCAGAAGGTCAGCATCAGGTAGCCCATTGCCAGCAGAGAGCAGACGTCAAAGGCGCGGTTGTTGGTGATAGCCACCAGCCACAGGAAGGCGCGACTTTCAACCAGCTGGTGGTTGAAGAAGTGAAATATTCCGCTGTCCAGCGGGAACCAGAAACCGTGGTTGGCAGGCAAATACCAGGATAAAAAGAGAGCCACGCCAGCGAGGTTAAGCAATAAGATAGGTAATAGTCGGGTTTTCATTATCATGCCGTAAGCTGTTAAAACAGGGCAACGTTAGTTGCCCGAACTTAAACGAAGCTTCAACAAGCTCGACTGTAAGGCGTTCCAGTCGGTGTTAACCGCACTAATTAACTCTATTCGGCTATCCGGCGGTGCCGCGCCCTGGGTCTCAATATGAAAATCAGCGCCCTGACGATTAACCTGCAGCAGCCCCTCGGGAATACGCATTACCCCTTTCACGCGTTCAACCGGTGCCAGCCGTACCCACTCCAGCAAACCGATGGTGTCGAAGCAGGTGTCGGCATCAAATACCCAGCCGCAGGCCTGATGCCCCTGGCCGCTGTTCAGGCTGCGACGCCAGCGCTGGTGAGCAGGGAGGCTCAGCGCGGCCAGGCCCTGTTTTTCGCCGTGACTGTGGGCATGCGCGTCGCTGGCGGGCAACGCATTCAGATTGCGACGCGGCAGGTCGAGCAGAGCGTTATCGATATTCCCCTGCGTGGTGTATAACAGCTGACGTTCGCCGCCGAAGTGCTGCCACCAGATATCCAGCGCGGCGCGGCTTTCCGCGGTGGCGCGATCCTCTTTATTGGCGATGATGATGTCGGCGGCGGCAAGCTGATCGCGGAAATTCTCGTTCTGGACATATTTTTCGTCCAGCAACTGACGCGGGTCGAGCAGGCACAGGGTGGCGCGCAAATCGATCCACGGCTCATAGACCGGGGCGGTCAGCAGGTCGAGGATCTGCTTCGGATGGCCCAGCCCGGTGGGTTCAATCAGCAGCCGGTCGGGCTTGCCCTGACGCAGCAGCGTATTCAGCCCTACCTGCATCGGCAGGCCGTTCACGCAGCACATGCAGCCCCCCGGGATCTCCTTCACCAGCGCCCCGTTATCGGCCAGCAGCGCGCCATCAATGCCGATCTCGCCAAATTCATTGACCAGCACGGCCCATTTTTCAGCAGGATCTTTATTCGCCAGCAGGTGCAGTATCGACGTGGTTTTCCCGCTGCCGAGAAAGCCAGTAATGAGATTGGTTTTAGTCACAGGTGCTCCAGGTGATAAATGTAATGCTATAACAATTATCAGTAATCCTGCCGCAAAAGAACAGCCCCGGAAAGGGGAGAGGGCGAACGGGAGGCTTCCCGCTCGCCTTAAGCGCACCAGAGGTTAAAGCGGGAGGGTATCGATAATGGCCTGGCGCGCGCCCGACTGGCGGATGCGCTGGTAAGCCGCGCTTACGGCCTCCACGAACTGCGGATCCTGCGGCAGGTCGGTGCCGAAAATTTCAGTCAGTGCCAGCAGGGCGGCGACGCGCTCCTCTTCGCTGCTGGTTTCGACGATGGCACGGATCTTATCGCTCAGCGGATCGCGTACATCAATGGCATGGCCCGCATCGTCCACTCCGCTGACGTAGCGCATCCAGCCCGCAACCCCGAGGGCCAGCAGCGGCCAGGCGGTGTCGCGCTGGCGGTGGAGGCGAATACTCTCCAGCATCCGCTGAGGCAACTTCTGGCTACCGTCCATCGCAATCTGCCAGGTGCGGTGCTGCAACGCCGGGTTGGCAAAGCGATCAATCAGGCTGTCGGCGTAGGCCGTCAGATCCACCCCGGTGATGCGCAGCGTCGGGGCCTGTTCTTCAAGCATCAGGCGACGGGCGGCGTCACGCAGCGCGCTGTCCGCCATGCAGTCGTTGATATGGGCGAAACCGGCCAGATAGCCAAGATACGCCAGGAACGAATGGCTGCCGTTAAGCATACGCAGCTTCATCTGCTCCCACGGCAGGACGTCCTGCACCATCTGCACGCCAGCCACTTCCCACTCCGGGCGACCGGCGACAAAGTTGTCTTCGATCACCCACTGGATAAAGGGCTCGCAGCTGATGGCGCACGGATCTTCGACGCCCACCTCACGAGCGATTTCCGCAAGGGAGTCGTCGGTGGCGGCGGGCACAATCCTGTCCACCATGGTGCCCGGGAAGCTGACGTTGGCCGCGATCCACTCTGCCAGCTCTGGCGAACGCGTGTGGGCCATGCCCAGCACCGCGTTTTTCACCACGTGGCCGTTATCGGGAATGTTGTCGCAGGAGAGCACGCTGAATGGTGCCAGACCCCGCTCGCGGCGGCGGTGCAGGGCTTCGACGAGGATCCCCGGCGCGGAGTGCGGCGTATCCGGGTTTTCCAGATCGTGGATAATGCGTTCATTGCGGGTATCCAGCTTGCCGGTGGCCGGATCGATGCAGTAGCCCTTTTCGGTGATGGTCAGAGAGACAATCGCCACCTGCGGCTCGCAAAATTTCTCAATAATGGCCGCCAGCGAATCAAGCTTAGCGTTCAGACATTCATGCACCGCGCCCACGATAATCGGCTGATTACCCTCGGCACCTTTCTCCAGCACCGTAAACAGATGATCCTGCGCGCGCAGCTGGCTCATCAGCGTATCGCCGCTAAACAGGCTAATCTCACATATCCCCCAGTCGCCGCCTTTGGCGTTCAGCACCCGGTCGGTCAGGAGCGCCTGATGCGCGCGATGAAAGGCACCAAAGCCGAAATGGACGATACGGGAGCGTAGCGCCTGGCGATCGTACTGCGGCTGTAACACGTGAGCGGGTAGCGCGGTGGAGGCAATTGTCTTCATGAAATACACACCTGATTAACCATTAATTAACAATGCCAGTGTAAAGTTATATGACAACAAATTGAATTGGTGAGCCGTAATTATCCGGGAACTGTGAGATGGATCAATCAATATAGCGAGATACATTGACCTCTCTGGCTACGCATGTATGGTAGTCGTCATCTGAGTCGATAATATTGGTATAACAACTTTAGAGGGTGAATCAATGGAACAAACCTGGCGTTGGTACGGGCCGAAAGACCCGGTTTCTCTTGATGATGTGCGTCAGGCTGGCGCAACGGGCGTCGTCACCGCACTGCACCATATTCCCAACGGCCAGGTGTGGCCGGTGGAAGAGATCAAAGCGCGTCAGGCGCTGCTGGCTGAGAAGGGGCTGACCTGGTCAGTGGTCGAAAGTATTCCGGTTCACGAAGAGATCAAAACCCATTCCGGTGACTACCAGACCTGGATTGCCAACTACCAGCAGAGCATCCGCAACCTGGCGGCCTGCGGCATCGATACCGTGTGCTACAACTTTATGCCGATCCTCGACTGGACGCGTACCGACCTGGAATACGAAATGCCGGACGGCTCTAAAGCGCTGCGCTTTGACCAGATCGCTTTTGCCGCCTTCGAGCTGCACATCCTGAAACGCGATGGCGCGGCGGCAGATTACACTGCAGAAGAGCAGCAGCAGGCCCAGGCGTGGTTCGACAACGCCAGCGAGGCCGAGATTGAAAAACTGACCCGCAACATTATCGCCGGCCTGCCGGGTGCGGAAGAGGGCTACACCCTCGACCAGTTCCGCGCGCGTCTGGCGGAGTATGGCAACATCGACAAAAACCAGCTGCGGGAAAACATGGCCGTCTTCCTGCGCGCCATCGTACCGGTGGCGGAAGAGGCGGGCGTGCGTCTGGCGGTTCATCCTGACGATCCACCGCGTCCAATCCTCGGCCTGCCGCGTATCGTCTCCACCATTGAGGATATGCAATGGCTGAAAGAGACGGTCGACAGCATTTACAACGGCTTCACCATGTGTACCGGCTCCTACGGCGTGCGTGCCGATAACGACCTGGTGCAGATGATTGAGACCTTTGGCGACCGGATCCACTTCACCCACCTGCGGGCCACCTGCCGGGAAGACAACCCGAAAACCTTCCACGAAGCGGCGCATCTCGGCGGCGACGTGAATATGGTGGCGGTGGTCGATGCGATTCTGGGTGAAGAGCAGCGCCGTAAGCGGGCGGGCGATCTGCGTCCGATTCCGTTCCGTCCGGACCACGGGCACCAGATGCTGGACGATCTGCGTAAGAAAACCAACCCGGGTTATTCCGCGATTGGACGTCTGAAAGGGATGGCGGAAGTGCGCGGCGTGGAGCTGGCGCTGAAGATGACGAAGTACCCAGAACTTCTGTAGGTTCAGTTGCCGGGTGGCGGCGTCGCCTTACCCGGCCAACAACAGCACCAATAAAAAAACCGGCTCAATGGCCGGTTTTTTTGTAGGCCCGGTAAGCGTAGCGCCACCGGGCAAATGTCACATTAGTCAGCACGACCCATATAGCGTTTTTCTTCGATATGGATGCGGATCTTCTCGCCTGCGGAGAGGTATTCCGGCACCTGTACCACCAGACCGGTGGTCAGGGTTGCTGGTTTGTTACGGGCAGAAGCGGAGGCGCCTTTAATTCCTGGTGCGGTTTCCACGATCTCCAGATCGACGGTCTGCGGCAGCTCCAGCGCCAGCAGTACGCCATCCCAGGTCAGAACCTGCATGTCCGGCATGCCGCCTTCTGGAATAAACAGCAGCTCTTCTTCAATCTGATCTTTGGTGAAGATGTATGGGGTGTAGTCTTCTTTATCCATAAACACGTATTCGTTGCCGTCCACGTAGGAGAAGTCGACATAACGACGGGTCAGGGTAACGGTATCCACGATATCGTCGCCTTTGAAACGCTCTTCAACTTTCAGGCCGGTACGCACATCAGCGAAACGCATTTTGTACAGCGTTGCTGCGCCACGGGCGCTTGGTGCCTGAATATCGATGTCTTTTACAATCAGCAGCTTGCCGTTGTAATTCAGCACCATACCTTTCTTAATTTCGTTCGCTCTTGGCATTGCAGTAATCCTGTTCACGGGAAGGTCAAAAATATCGCGTCAAAGTACTCGCGCGCGGCATTTCAGGCAAGTGGATTTCGCGGCTTTTGCTATCAATACGCAAAAGGTGTTACTGTGCGCGTCACGCCCGCGGGAGCGGCTTTCTTTCAGGTAAAGTACGTATATGGATTGCCGACCGGACTGCGGAGCATGTTGCACCGCGCCCTCCATCTCCAGCCCCATTCCCGGCATGCCCAACGGCAAGCCTGCCAACACCCCCTGCGTCCAGCTGGATGCACAACAGCGCTGCAAAATCTTCGGCTCGAGCTTGCGGCCTAAAGTCTGTGCCGGTCTTCAGCCTTCGCTCGAGATGTGCAGCACCTCGCGCGGGGAGGCCATGACCTGGCTGCTCGAACTCGAGGCGCTGACCGCGCCTTAAATATCCTTGATGCGCGTCAGGCAGAGGGTGGTGAGGATGCACATCCCCAGCGCAATCCAGAATACCGCGTGATAGCTCCAGATCTCGGCCACCACCCCGGCCACAGAACCGGCAATAATCCAGCCCACGCGGGTGGTATTGGTATAGAGCGTCGTGGCAGCACCCGCCTGGCCCGGCATCAGATCCTGGAAGTAGAGCATGCCGATCCCGGCGAGAATGCCAATATAGATAGCGTTCAGCAGCTGTAATCCCAGCAGCACCACCGGCGAGTGGGCGGTCAGCATTCCGACGTAAAACAGCAGGCCCGCGACGGCGGCAACGCGCATCAGGAAGCGTTTACCGAAGCGTTTAGCGTAATAGCCTGCAATCAGCATCGTGGGGATCTCCAGCCCGGCGGCCGTCCCCATCATCACCCCTGCCAGCTTCTCGGACAGATGCAGCTCATTAATGATAAACAGCGGCATATTAATGATGTACAGGCTGTTGGTGCCCCACATTAAGGTGCACACCGTAAACAGCAGCAGCGCGTCGCGACGGTTGCGGCGAGGGGACTCCAGCACCCCGGTCGCCAGCTTCGGCTCTTTGCGCATCGTCGGCAGGAAAAACCACACCATTGCGCCACAGACCACAAACGCCACGGCGGCGCTGATATACATCGCGGAGAAACCAAACCCCATTGCCAGGGCGTAGGCCAGCGGCGGCCCGACGACCCACGCCAGCGAGACCTGGGCGCGGAGGATCGAGCTGAACATCACCGCCTCGCGGCCGGTATGGTCGGCATGCTCCCGCGCTAAAGCGAACAGCTGCGGGTTGGCGGTGGAGCCAAAGCTGCTGAGAAACACGCCGACAAACAGCAGCACGAAATAGTTACGGTTCCAGGCGAACAGCAGGCAGGCAAAAACGCCCATCAGGCAGCAAAAGACGATCAGGGATTTGCGGTCGCCTTTCTTGTCCGAACGCCCGGCCAGAAACTGGCTGACCAGGATGCCGATGATGGCGCTGCCGGTAAAGAAGAAGCCGACCATGGCCGGACGGACATGTACCTCGTTGGTGAGGAACAGGCTCAGGGTAGGGGTTTGTAACGCACCGGCAATCCCGGTGAGGAAGGCAACAATTAAAAACGCCGATGAGGTCAAGTCAAATGACTTGGGAGAGGCGGCGGCGGGGGTCGTATGCATGTTTCTGTATCAGTGATATGAAGAGAGGCGGAGTTTACGCCGCTTGTCAGAAAATAAACAGATAGCGAAATCAATTACCCCACGAAAAATCAAAATCCCCTTTCAGATTGTTATACGCGGTTGCTGAAGTTGCTGAAACACAGCGGTGAAATTTAAAACAGAGAAGAAAAAATGCGTTATCAGGCAATAAAATGTGCTGCACATCTAAATTTTGTATGCTGAATTGTAACTTTACTTGCATGCTTTTGTAGAAAGAGCAAGACTTCTTGAAACGTTTCAGCGCTATCGGGTATCACTGAATCAACCGGAATAGCGTATTTTTTTTCATGTTAGCTGAAACGATTCAATTTCAGCAGGAGTGGAGAACCATGTTCCAGTTATCCGTGCAGGACATTCATCCCGGCGAACAGGCCGGTACTAAAGAAGAGGCTATCCGGCAGATCGCCGCCGCGCTGGTGCAGGCGGGCAACGTCGCCAACGGCTACGTTGACGGCATGCTGGCGCGTGAGCTGCAGACCTCAACTTTTCTTGGCAATGGCATCGCCATTCCGCATGGCACCACCGATACCCGCGATCAGGTGCTGAAAACCGGCGTTCAGGTCTATCAGTTCCCGCAGGGCGTGCTCTGGGGCGAAGGCCAGGTGGCCTATGTCGCCATCGGGATTGCCGCCAGTAGCGATGAACACCTCGGCCTGCTGCGTCAGCTAACGCACGTTCTGAGCGACGACGCGGTGGCTGAACAGCTGAAATCCGCTACCACCGCCGAAGAGCTGCGCGCGCTGCTGATGGGTGAAAAGCAGAGCGAAGCCCTGAAACTGGATAACGATACGCTGACCCTGGACGTGGTGGCTTCCGATCTGGTGACCCTGCAGGCGCTCAACGCTGGTCGCCTGAAAGAGGCCGGTGCAGTGGATACCGCTTTCGTGGCTCACGCCGTAAACGACAAACCGCTGAACCTCGGTCAGGGCGTCTGGCTGAACGACTGTGCTGAAGGCAACCTGCGCAGCGCTATCGCCGTCAGCCGTGCGGCCACTGCTTTTGATACCGCAGGTGAAACCACAGCCCTGCTGGTCACCGTCGCTATGGCGGATGAACAGCCGGTTGAGGTGCTGAAGCGCCTGAGCGACCTGCTGCTGAACAAAAAAGCTGAACAACTGCTGAAAGCCGATGCCGCGACTCTGCTGGCGCTGCTGACCAGCGATGATGTGAATACCGATGAACTGCTGAGCGCCGAGTTTGTGGTGCGTAACGAACATGGCCTGCATGCCCGTCCGGGTACCATGCTGGTCAATACTATCAAGCAGTTCAACAGCGACGTGACCGTCACCAACCTCGACGGCAGCGGGAAACCGGCCAACGGTCGCAGCCTGATGAAGGTTGTTGCGCTGGGCGTGAAGAAAGGCCACCGTCTGCGTTTCACCGCGCAGGGTGCAGATGCTGAACAGGCGCTGCAAGCGATTGGCGAGGCCATCGCGGCCGGTCTGGGGGAGGGCGCATAATGAGCAGACGTGTTGCCACTATTACGCTGAACCCGGCTTACGACCTCGTGGGCTTCTGCCCGGAAATTGAACGCGGCGAAGTGAACCTCGTGCGTACCACTGGCCTGCACGCAGCAGGTAAAGGGATTAACGTTGCGAAAGTGCTGAAGGATCTCGGGATCGACGTCACCGTCGGCGGTTTCCTCGGCAAAGATAACCAGGACGGTTTCCAGCAGCTGTTCAGCGAGCTGGGGATTGCCAACCGTTTTCAGGTGGTGCAGGGCCGTACCCGCATCAACGTGAAAATGACCGAAAAAGATGGCGAAGTGACCGACCTGAACTTCTCCGGTTTTGAAGTCACCCAGGCCGACTGGGAGCGTTTTGTGAATGACTCCCTGACCTGGCTGGGTCAGTTCGACATGGTTTGCGTCAGCGGCAGCCTGCCGTCCGGCGTCAGCCCGGAAGCCTTTACCGACTGGATGACGCGCCTGCGTAGCCAGTGCCCATGCATCATCTTTGACAGCAGCCGCGATGCGCTGGTGGCCGGTCTGAAAGCCGCGCCGTGGCTGGTGAAACCGAATCGTCGCGAACTTGAGATCTGGGCTGGCCGTAAACTGCCAGACTTAAAGGATGTGATTGATGCTGCCCATGCCTTACGTGAGCAGGGTATCGCTCATGTGGTTATCTCGCTGGGTGCAGAGGGCGCGCTGTGGGTTAACGCCTCCGGCGAATGGATCGCCAAGCCGCCGTCGATGGAAGTGGTCAGCACCGTGGGTGCCGGCGACTCGATGGTGGGCGGGTTGATTTACGGCCTGCTGATGCGTGAATCCAGCGAACACACGTTACGTCTTGCCACCGCCGTTGCTGCCCTGGCCGTCAGCCAGAGCAATGTGGGGATCACCGATCGTACCCAGTTAGCCGCGATGATGGCGCGCGTTGACTTGAAACCTTTTAACTGACAGCAGGAGAGGCATAATGAAAACGCTGCTGATTATTGACTCTGCACTCGGACAGGCGCGCGCCTATATGGCGAAAACCTTGCTGGGTTCGGCGGGACATAAAGCACACCTTGATTTCATCGACAACCCGGGCGATGCCGAACTGGTCATCGTACTCGGCGACAAGATCCCGGCCGACAGCTCGCTGAACGGCAAAAAAGTGTGGCTGGGCGATATCAATCGCGCCGTTGCTCACCCGGAACTGTTCCTGAGCGAAGCGAAAGGCCATGCGGCGCTGTATACCGCTCCTGTCGCGGCAGCAACGGCAACGGCGGTCACCAGCGGTCCGAAACGCGTGGTCGCGGTAACTGCCTGCCCAACCGGCGTGGCGCATACCTTTATGGCGGCAGAAGCCATTGAAACCGAAGCCAAAAAACGCGGCTGGTGGGTGAAGGTTGAAACCCGCGGCTCCGTGGGCGCAGGCAATGCCATCACCCCGGAAGAGGTGGCAGCAGCGGACCTGGTGATCGTGGCCGCGGATATCGAAGTGGATCTGGCGAAGTTTGCCGGGAAGCCGATGTACCGCACCTCAACCGGTCTGGCGCTGAAGAAAACCGCTCAGGAACTGGACAAAGCCCAGGTCGAAGCGAAACCCTTCCAGCCTGCGGGCAACACGGCCTCTTCGGCTTCTGAAGGCAAAAAAGAGTCTGCCGGGGCTTACCGTCACCTGCTGACGGGCGTCTCCTATATGCTGCCGATGGTGGTGGCGGGCGGTCTGTGTATCGCGCTCTCCTTCGCCTTTGGTATCGAGGCCTTTAAAGAGCCTGGTACTCTCGCAGCGGCGCTGATGCAGATTGGCGGCGGCTCGGCGTTCGCGCTGATGGTGCCGGTGCTGGCAGGTTACATTGCGTTCTCCATCGCTGACCGTCCGGGTCTGACTCCGGGTCTGATCGGCGGTATGCTGGCTGTGAGCACCGGCTCTGGCTTTATCGGCGGGATCATCGCCGGCTTCCTCGCCGGTTACGTCGCGAAGCTGATCAGCTCGAAGCTGAAACTGCCGCAGAGTATGGAAGCCCTGAAACCGATCCTGATCATTCCGCTGTTCTCCAGCCTGATTGTTGGCCTGGGCATGATCTACCTGATCGGTAAACCGGTTGCGGGTATCCTCGAAGGCCTGACCCACTGGCTGCAGACCATGGGCACCGCCAATGCGGTCCTGCTGGGTGCGATCCTCGGTGCGATGATGTGTACCGACATGGGTGGTCCGGTGAACAAAGCGGCTTACGCGTTCGGCGTTGGCCTGCTGAGTACCCAGACCTACGCCCCGATGGCGGCCATCATGGCTGCGGGTATGGTGCCACCGCTGGCGCTGGGCCTGGCGACAATCGTTGCCCGTCGTAAGTTCGACAAGGCGCAGCAGGAAGGCGGTAAAGCGGCGCTGGTTCTGGGCCTGTGCTTTATCACCGAAGGGGCTATCCCGTTTGCCGCCCGTGACCCGATGCGCGTTCTGCCGTGCTGTATCGTTGGCGGCGCGGTGACCGGTGCTATCTCCATGGCGATTGGCGCAAAACTGATGGCACCGCACGGTGGTCTGTTTGTCCTGCTGATCCCGGGTGCGATTACGCCGGTGCTGGGTTACCTGTTTGCGATTATCGCTGGTACACTGGTGGCAGGTCTCTCCTACGCGGTAGTGAAACGCCCTGAAGCTGAAGTGGTTGCCGCGAAAGCAGCATAAGTTCTCTTAAAAATAAAAGGCAGAGGAAACTCTGCCTTTTTTTATTGTAATAACGCCTTGAAGGTGTTCCCCGGATCCATCTCCCGTGCCAGAGCAATAAGCTGCGGCTTATTTTTAATAATGTATCCTGCCTTCTGTTTCACCAGCACGCCATCATGCGTCAACTGCGCAATAACAAATAAAAGATGCCGGTAAGACACACCCATGTATTCTGCGGCTTGCGTATGTTTCTCGCGATATATATCACAATTCTGCGTGAGTAAAATAAAAGCTGCCAGTCGATTAATCAACGGGAAAGACTGGTTTTGGGTTAAGGATACGATATTACGGTAATTTTTATGGCTTAACGCAACACAAAGGTGGCGTAAAAATGTCGCATCGTTTAGCAATAAATATCGGTACTGTTTGACAGGCAATGCCAGGCACCAGCACTCCTCAATGGCCTGAACCGCTCGCGGTTCGTGATCTGCGTCGACTAATTCAATCTCGCCAATAAAACAGGGTGCGCTAAAAAAATCAATTAGCGAAACCTTGCCATTGGGCAGGGTGGCGTACAGTTTAGCCCGTCCTCGCACGAGGTAGAAGAGATAAGCGGGCTGGCAGCCCTCTTTGACAATAAAGTCCCCGGCCGCCATCTGTACTAAACGGGTGTCACGTAAAATATCCAGCGAAAACCGCGCCTTATAACCCGATTCCTGAATAAATTGCTGCTTTAACGCATCATTGTGGATCTCTTTCACTGCAGCTTCCTGATGTGAGATTTCTCATACTGAGCATAGGTTTTCCGTTGTTAGGATTCAATCGTCAACATAAGTCCTGCCTTTGATGAATCCAATTAACGTAACAGCGAACTGAGGAAGTAAAAATGGAAAAGAGAAAAATTATTCTTGATTGCGATCCTGGCCATGACGATGCGATTGCCATAATGCTGGCGGCAAGACATCCCGCAATTGATTTATTAGGGATAACCATCGTTGCTGGTAATCAAACGCTGGATAAAACGTTAGTGAATGGATTAAATGTATGCCAGGCGCTGGATATTAACGTTCCGGTTTACGCGGGAATGCCACAGCCAATTATGCGCCAGCAGATCGTGGCCGATAATATTCATGGCGAAACAGGGCTGGATGGTCCGGTATTCGCACCATTAACCCGCAAAGCAGAAAGTACCCACGCGGTGAAATACATTATCGATACGCTGATGGCAAGCGACGGTGATATCACCTTAGTTCCCGTCGGCCCGCTGACTAACATTGCGGTGGCAATGCGGATGCAACCCGCGATTCTGCCTAAAATTCGCGAAATCGTGCTGATGGGTGGGGCATACAGGACAGGCAATTTCACGCCGTCCGCGGAATTCAATATCTTTGCCGACCCGGAAGCGGCTCGGGTGGTCTTCACCTCTGGCGTGCCGCTGGTAATGATGGGTCTGGATCTCACCAACCAGACGGCCTGCACCGCTGACGTGATCGCCAGGATGGAAAAAGTCGGCGGCCCGGCCGGTAAATTGTTCAGCGACATTATGAACTTCACCCTTAAAACCCAGTACGAAAACTACGGTTTGGCCGGGGGTCCGGTACACGACGCTACCTGTATCGGTTATCTCATTAATCCAGCCGGGATTAAAACCCAGGAGATGTATGTCGAAATCGATGTGAATAGCGGTCCCTGCTATGGCCGCACCGTGTGCGATGAACTGGGTGTGCTCGGTAAAGCGGCGAATACCAAAGTCGGGATCACTATCGATACCGGCTGGTTCTGGGATTTAGTGGAAGAGTGCGTGCGCAAGTACGCCTGATCTCCCTGAGTACAGGGGGTGTCTGCCATGCGACCCTGACGGGCGATCCCTGATTGCCCGTCACGCGATCCAACCGGCCATTAAGAGACAATCATTATGGACGTCATAAGAAGTGTTCTGGGTATGGTGGTATTACTGGCAATTGCGTTTCTGCTGTCGGTAAATAAAACGCGCATCAGCCTGCGCACCGTTGGGGCGGCGCTGCTGCTGCAAATTGCCATCGGCGGCATTATGCTCTATTTCCCACCGGGGAAATGGCTGGCAGAGCAGGCAGCGCTTGGTGTGCATAAAGTGATGATGTACAGCGATGCGGGCAGTGCCTTTATTTTTGGTTCTCTGGTCGGGCCGAAAATGGACAGGCTGTTTGACGGCGCCGGGTTTGTTTTCGCGTTTCGCGTGCTGCCCGCCATCATTTTTATTACCGCGCTGGTCAGTCTGCTTTACTACATCGGTGTGATGGGTTTGCTGATCCGCATCCTCGGCGGTATTTTCCAGAAAGCACTGAACATCAGTAAAATCGAGTCTTTTGTCGCCGTCACGACGATTTTCCTCGGACAGAACGAGATCCCGGCGATCGTGAAGCCGTTTATCGATCGACTCAATCGCAACGAGCTGTTTACCGCGATTTGCAGCGGGATGGCGTCCATCGCCGGTTCGACGATGATTGGTTATGCGGCGCTGGGCGTGCCCATTGACTATCTGCTGGCCGCGTCGCTGATGGCTATCCCAGGCGGCATCTTATTTGCCCGCTTACTTAGCCCGGCAACAGAAACGACTCAGGTGACTTTCGAAAACCTCTCTTTTACCGAAACACCGCCAAAAAGCGTTATTGAAGCAGCGGCGAGTGGAGCAATGACCGGGCTGAAAATCGCCGCCGGAGTCGCAACTGTGGTGATGGCGTTCGTTGCCATCATCGCGATGATCAACGGTATTATCGGTGGCGTCGGGAGCTGGTTTGGTTACGGTCATGCCACGCTCGAGGGAATCTTTGGCTATCTGCTGGCCCCGCTGGCGTGGTTGATGGGTGTTGACTGGAGCGATGCGCATCTTACCGGCAGCCTGATTGGGCAAAAGTTGGCGATTAATGAATTTGTTGCCTATCTCCACTTTTCGCCCTGGCTGCAAACTGCGGGACAGCTGGATGCGAAGACCATCGCCATTATCTCTTTTGCCCTCTGTGGTTTTGCCAACTTCGGATCCATTGGCGTGGTGGTGGGGGCCTTTTCTGCCGTCTCGCCCCGACGCGCACCGGAAATCGCGCAGCTGGGATTACGGGCGCTGGCGGCCGCTACACTCTCTAATCTGATGAGCGCTACCATCGCCGGACTCTTTATTGGTCTGGCTGGATAAGAGGATCGCCGCGAAAGCGGCGATTTTTTATTGCACTTAAACGTGCCACCGATCTCACTATTTTGTCGAAGCTAAAACTGTCTCTACAAATAACTGTGATTCTGTTCATATTCATTTGACGATCCTCTCTGCTCTCGCTTTACTTTCCTCTTCTTATGCATAATATGAACACATGTTTATAAATTAACATGTGCTCTAATAACTTTAAGTGTTACTACCTCGCTTAATAATCATTGCGATGGCCTGCGCGCCAGAGGATGTTCTATGCGTGAAAAGGATTATATTGTTGTTATTGGTTCTGCAAATATGGACGTGGCGGGATATTCACATGCTTCGCTCAATTATGCCGACTCTAATCCAGGGAAAATAAAATTCACCCCCGGCGGCGTAGGCCGCAATATTGCGCAAAATCTGGCGCTATTGGGTAAAAATGTCTGGCTTCTTTCCGCGGTAGGCGATGATTTTTATGGTCAGTCGCTGCTGTCACAAACCCAGGCCGCCGGGGTGCAGATCGACAAGTGCCAGGTCATCGCCGGGGAAGGCACCTCCAGCTATTTATCCTTGCTCGACAATACCGGGGAGATGCTGGTTGCCATCAACGATATGGCAATTTCTGACCACATTAATCCGTCCTATCTGGCCCACCATCTGGCATTTATCCGCGCTGCGAAAGCGGTGGTGCTGGACTGTAATCTCAGCGAATCCGCCCTCGCCTGGATCTTTGAGAATGCAGGCCAGACGCCGGTTTTCATTGATCCGGTCTCGGCCTGGAAATGCAGCAAGATCAGCGACTGGCTGGGCCATATCCACACCCTCAAGCCCAACCGGCTGGAGGCCGAAACCCTGAGCGGTATTCCGCTGACCTGCGCTGCGGATGCGCCGGAAGTGGCGGCCTGGTTTCACCAGCGTGGTCTGTTCCGGCTGGTGCTGAGCATGGGCGGCGACGGCGTTTATTACAGCGAGAACGCGGGAGAAAGCGGCTGGTCAGCGCCGTTTAAAACCCAGGTGGTCAACGTCACTGGCGCGGGCGACGCAATGATGGCAGGGCTCGCCTTCTGCTGGCTGGAAGGGGCCACATTTAAAGATTCCGTTCGTTTTGCTCAGGGCTGCTCTTCGCTGGCGCTGGCTTCCGTATTTACTAATAACCCTGATTTATCGTCTGAAAACGTTAACGCATTAATGGAGAGAGAACATGTCTGAATTAAAATTATCTGCTGAGTTCCTGCAAATTTCTCCTGAGGTTCAGGACGCTTTAAATAATAACCGACCCATTGTGGCGCTTGAATCCACCATTATTTCTCACGGCATGCCTTTCCCGCAAAATGCCCAGACGGCGCTGGAAGTGGAAGATGCGATCCGCCAGCAGGGCGTTATTCCGGCCACCATTGCGATTATTCATGGCGTAATGAAAGTCGGCCTGAGTAAAGAAGAAATTGAATTATTGGGTCGCGAAGGTCATGCGGTGACCAAAGTCAGCCGCCGGGATTTGCCCTTCGTGGTGGCGGCAGGCATCAACGGGGCAACGACGGTTGCCTCAACCATGATTATTGCGGCGATGGCCGGGATTAAGGTCTTTGCCACCGGTGGGATTGGCGGCGTTCACCGTGGTGCTGAGCATACCTTTGATATTTCCGCAGATTTACAAGAGCTGGCAAAAACCAACGTCGCCGTGGTCTGTGCAGGCGCGAAATCGATACTCGACCTCGGCTTAACTACCGAATATTTAGAAACCCAAGGCGTGCCGTTGATTGGCTACCAGACGCAGTCCCTGCCAGCCTTTTTCTGCCGCACCAGCCCGTTTGAGGTCAGCATTCGTCTCGACAGCGCCAAGGCCATCGCCCGGGCAATGGCAGTGAAATGGCAGACCGGCCTCAACGGTGGTCTGGTAGTGGCTAATCCCATCCCGGAACAGTTTGCGATGGCGGAAGAGACCATCAACGCGGCTATCGACCAGGCGGTAAGGGAAGCCGAAGAGCAGGGGGTTACCGGCAAAGCCAGTACCCCGTTCCTGCTGGCCCGCGTGGCGGAATTGACCGGTGGCGACAGCCTGAAATCGAACATTCAGCTGGTCTTTAACAACGCCCGCCTGGCCTGCGATATCGCGAAGGCTTATCAGCGTATGGCGTAACCCTTTCACAGGCAGTTTGCCGTCGCCTGTCTTCGCAGTGGAATCACGGATACCCGGCCTGTCGCCGGGTTTTCAGGTAAGGAAATCATTATGGACGTAATGAGAAGTCTGCTGGGTATGGCGGTACTGTTGGCGATAGCCTTCCTCCTGTCGGTTAATAAACGCCGTATCAGCCTGCGTACCGTCGGTGCCGCCTTCCTGTTGCAGGTGGCGATCGGCGGCATCATGCTCTATTTCCCACCCGGCAAATGGCTGGTCGAGCAGGCCGCCATCGGGGTGAGTAAAGTCATGTCCTACAGCGATGCCGGCAGCGCCTTTATCTTTGGGGCGCTGGTCGGGCCGAAGATGGACACCCTGTTTGACGGGGCCGGGTTCGTGTTTGCCTTCCGGGTGCTGCCCGCCATTATTTTTGTCACCGCACTGATCAGCCTGCTGTACTACATCGGGGTGATGGGGCTGCTGATCCGCGTGCTGGGCGGTATTTTCCAGAAAGCGCTGCGCATCAGCAAAATCGAATCCTTTGTCGCGGTGACCACCATCTTCCTCGGGCAGAACGAGATCCCGGCGATCGTGAAACCTTTTATCGACAAGATGAACCGCAACGAGCTGTTTACCGCTATTTGCAGCGGGATGGCGTCGATTGCCGGTTCGATGCTGATTGGCTACGCGGGGATGGGCGTACCGATTGATTATCTGCTGGCAGCCTCGCTGATGGCGATCCCCGGCGGGATCCTGTTTGCCCGTCTGCTGAGCCCGGCCACCGAGGAATCACAGGTCACCTTTGATAATCTCTCCTTCAGCGAGACGCCGCCAAAAAGCATTATCGAAGCCGCGGCGACCGGGGCGATGACCGGGCTGAAAATCGCCGCCGGGGTCGCGACGGTGGTGATGGCGTTTGTGGCGATCATTGCCCTGCTGAACGGCATGCTGGGCGGCATCGGCGGCTGGTTTGGTATCGAAAGCCTGAGCCTGGAGGGGCTGTTTGGCTACGCCCTCGCGCCGCTGGCGTGGATCATGGGCGTCGAATGGCAGGATGCGACCCTGGCGGGCAGCCTGATTGGCCAGAAGCTGGCGATTAACGAGTTCGTCGCCTATCTCAACTTCTCACCGTATCTGCAAACCGCCGGTCAGCTGGATGTGAAAACCATCACCATTATCTCGTTCGCGCTGTGCGGTTTCGCCAACTTCGGCTCGATTGGCGTGGTGGTCGGGGCGTTTTCTGCGGTATCGCCCCAGCGTGCCCCAGAGATCGCCCAGCTTGGCGTGCGGGCGCTGGTGGCGGCGACGCTCTCTAACCTGATGAGCGCCACCATTGCTGGGTTCTTTATCGGCTTAGCGGGATAGGGTAGGTCAGGCCGGGTAGCGACACTACCCGGCTTTTTTTACTGAGCGGCTTCGAGCAGAGACCAGGCGTTATCCACCGACAGGGTCGGATTATTAATGCTGTCACTGGCGCGGGAGAGTGCCGCACAGGCGAGGGCAAACCGGGCCGCATCGGCAAAATCGCTCCCGTCGAGGTAGCCGTAGACAAGACCCGCCATAAATGCATCGTCGGCACCGAAACGATCGACTACCGGATGCGCAGGAGGCGTCAGGTAGAACGGCTTTGCACCCTGCTCACTGCACAGCACCGAATCATCTTCCAGACAAACCACAATTCGCTGCACCCCTTTTTCATGCAGGGTGGTCAGCGCCGCCTGACGATCGTCGCACTCCGCCAGAATTTGCAGCTCTTTCAGGGTCGGCTTGAGGGTATGGATCCGCGACAGCCAGGGCTTGATTTTGTCGGCTTTAAATTCTGAAACCGTGTCAATAAACACCGGCACATCTCCGGCGAGGGTAAAGACCCACTCCAGGGATTCCGTCGTGAGATTACAGTCGGCCAACACCACCCCCGCATGGGCCAGCAGCTCGCGCGACTGGTTCAGCAGCTGCGGCGTCAGCCCCTGCAGGATGTGCGTGTCGTTGATGGCCAGCACGGTGTCGTCCTGCGGATTGGCAATCGACAGATAGGTCGCCGTGCTTTGCCCGTGCAGGCGGATCGTGCTCTGGACGTTCACACCCGCCAGCCGGGTTTGCTCCAACAGGGTTTCGCCATAAAAATCGCTGCCGACGGCGGAGATCAGGTGCACCTCGCGGCCCAGCAGCGCCAGGTTATGGGCAATATTTCGCGCCACGCCGCCCGCCGCGCACTGAATGGCCCCCGGATGGGAGGAGGGCTCAGGGAAGCGAATATCGGCCACGCCGCGAATATCCATATTGATGGCACCAAGCGCCACGCAATAATCCTGTTCGGTGAGGATATAGCCCTTACCCTTGATCGCTCCTTTACGCATCAAATCCATGATGTGTGCCGCCACGCGCGAGCGGCTTATGTCGAGGATCTGGGCGATTTCATGCTGCTGAATAAGAGGGTTACGACGCAGGATCTTCAGGATCTGCTTTTCCCTTTCGTTCATCATTATGCGGTGGCCTCGGCTATCTGTTGCGCTTTCAGCCAGGCGATCTCTTCCGCCCAGATATCCGGGTTGATGGTTTCGAGCACCATCGGAATGCCGTCGAAACGCGAGTCCTGCATGATAAAGCGGAACGCGTCATGGCCGATGTTGCCTTCACCCAGGCTGTGATGGCGGTCGACGCGGCTGCCAAAGGCGCTTTTCGCATCGTTGAGGTGCATGCCGCGCAGGTACTCAAAGCCCACAATGCGTTCGAATTCGGCGAAGGTTTTTGCACACTCTTCCGTGCTGCGCAGGTCGTAACCGGCGGCAAAGGCGTGGCAAGTATCAATGCAGACCCCAACCCGGGTTTTATCTTCCACGCCGTCGATGATGGCCGCCAGATGCTCGAAGCGGAAACCGAGGTTGCTGCCCTGTCCGGCGGTATTTTCAATCACCGCCGTCACCCCTTTGGTCTGCTCCAGCACGATATTGATCGACTCGGCGATCCGCGCCAGGCAGGCGTCTTCGGCAATCTGCGTCAGATGGCTGCCAGGGTGGAAGTTCAGCAGCGTCAGGCCGAGCTGCTCGCAGCGCTGCATCTCATCGAGGAAGGCCTCGCGGGATTTGTCCAGCGCCTCCTGAACCGGGTGACCGAGGTTAATCAGGTAGCTGTCGTGGGGCAGGATCTGGCCGGGGGTGAAACGGTATTTTTCGCAGGCCGCTTTGAACTCATCAATCACCTGAGTGGTTAAGGGTGCGGCGCGCCACTGGCGCTGATTTTTGGTGAACAGGGCGAAGGCGGTCGCCTCGATTTCGGCGGCACGAATGGCGGCATTCGCCAGACCGCCAGCAGCGCTGACGTGCGCTCCAACATATTTCATAAAGGGACTCCTGTTAACCCGCAAACGCTTATGATAGCGGGTTAACAGGAGAAGGATGAAGTGGTTTATGCCAGCAGGCTGTGAACCGCCAGGTTAATCGCACCCCCGCCAACAATCAGCCAGATGAAGAGCATCAGCGCCATCAGCAGCGGTTTGGCCCCGGCTTTTTTCAGGGCGCTGACGTGGGTGGTTAAGCCCAGCGCCGCCATCGCCATCGCCAGCAGCACGGTATCCAGAGTCACCAGCATATCGACCACGGCTTTGGGCAGCAGATGGAACGAGTTAAACACCGCCACCACAATAAACAGGATCGCAAACCACGGAATGGTGATTTTGCTCTTCTCGCCGCTGCCCGCCGGGGCGAGCTGTTTCACCCGCGCCGCCAGGAACAGCAGGAAGGGAGCCAGCATCATGACTCGCAGCATTTTGGCGATCACCGCCGCATTCTCCGCATCCGGGCTGATGGCGTGACCCGCCGCGACCACCTGGGCCACCTCATGCATCGTTGAGCCGATATAAATCCCGTAGGTTTCCGGGCTGAACCAGTGCGCCACCAGCGGATACATCGCCGGATAGAGGAAGATCGCCAGGGTCCCGAAGATCACCACCGTCGCCACGGCAACCGTCACCTTGCTGGCTTCGGCCTTCACCACCGGCTCGGTCGCCAGCACCGCCGCGGCGCCGCAAATGCTGCTGCCCGCGCCAATCAGCCAGCTGGTCTGTTTGTCGAGGCCGAATACCTTCTGGCCGATAAAGCAGGCCAGCATAAAGGTGCTGGTCAGGGTTAACACGTCGATGGCGATCCCGCTCACGCCCACATCAGCAATCTGCGCGAAGGTCAGGCGAAAGCCATACAGGATGATCCCGAGGCGCAGCAGGTGCTGCTTGGCAAAAATCACCCCGCTATCGCAGGGCTTGTAAATGCGCGGGTAGACCGTATTCCCGACGACCATCCCCAGCAGGATGGCCAGCGTCAGGGCGCTGAATCCTGCCCCGGCTACCGCCGGAATACTGCCGCCCCACAGCGCTGCGCCGGTGACCAGCGCGCTCAGCGCCAGGCCCGGAATGTAGTGCCACACTGGATGGTGATGCTGCAAAGTGAGTGTTGTCATAACCTTCTCCTTTTCTCTGGCTAAAGGTTACGGCGCGCTGGCTTAAAAATAAAATTGATTATATATTTATAATTAATCTCTATAAGTGGTAAGCAGGGCGCTTACCGTACCGGATAGCAACTATGCACATTACGTTACGCCAGCTCGAAGTCTTTGCCGAAGTGCTGAAAAGCGGGTCGACCACCCAGGCTTCCCAGATGCTGGCCCTGTCCCAGTCTGCGGTCAGCGCCGCGTTGACCGATCTTGAAGGCCAGCTGGGGGTTCAGCTTTTTGACAGGGTAGGGAAGCGGCTGGTGGTGAACGAGCACGGGCGCTTGCTCTATCCCCGCGCGCTGGCGCTGCTGGAGCAAACCGTCGAGATCGAACAGCTGTTCCGCGAGGACAACGGCGCTATTCGCGTCTATGCCAGCAGCACCATCGGCAACTACATTCTGCCGGAGGTGATTGCCCGCTACCGCCGCGATTTCCCAACGTTGCCGCTGGAGATGAGCGTCGGCAATAGTCAGGATGTGATCAATGCGGTAATCGATTTTCGGGTCGATATCGGTCTTATTGAAGGCCCGTGCCACAACGCCGACATCATTGCCGAACCCTGGCTGGAGGATGAGCTGGTGGTCTTTGCCTCGCCGGCCTCTTCTTTATTACAGCAGGAGGTGACGCTGGAGCGGCTGGCGCAGGCCCCGTGGATTTTGCGCGAGCAGGGGTCAGGCACGCGCGAGATCGTCGATTATCTGCTGCTTTCGCACCTGCCGCAGTTTCATATGGGCATGGAGCTGGGCAATTCGGAGGCGATTAAACATGCGGTGCGCCACGGTCTGGGCATCAGCTGCCTGTCGCGCCG
This sequence comes from Leclercia sp., assembly GCF_036780805.1. Taxonomy (NCBI): domain Bacteria; kingdom Pseudomonadati; phylum Pseudomonadota; class Gammaproteobacteria; order Enterobacterales; family Enterobacteriaceae; genus Leclercia; species Leclercia sp. Next base: position 203,955 of record NZ_DAIQCE010000001.1, read on the forward strand.
GGTGATTGCCGAGCAGCTGGAGAGCGGTACGCTGGTGGAGATCCCCGTTCCGCTGCCGAAGCTGGTGCGTACCCTGTGGCGCATCCATCACCGCCAGAAGCACCTCTCCAACTCCCTGCAGCGTTTTCTGCGCTACTGCGAAATGTAACCCCGCCCGGCGGCGTTTTGCCCGCCGGGATCTCTTTCGCGCACCAATATCATTCTCTGCTTTACTTATAATCCTGGTCCGGTCATGAAGCTCTCTTATAACAGGGCATTTGTGCCGGAAGAGCTGGCGATCGTCTGCTACAATCGCGCCTCATTTTTTGAATGGACAGCATTTTCATATGGTTTCCGAAACTAAAACCACAGAAGCGCCCGCGCTACGTCGCGAACTCAAGGCGCGTCACCTGACGATGATTGCCATTGGCGGTTCTATTGGTACAGGTCTTTTTGTCGCCTCTGGGGCGACCATTTCTGCAGCGGGCCCTGGCGGCGCGCTCTTTTCCTATATCCTGATCGGTTTGATGGTCTACTTCCTGATGACCAGCCTGGGTGAACTGGCGGCATACATGCCGGTCTCCGGTTCTTTCTCCACCTACGGTCAGAAATACGTGGAAGAAGGCTTCGGCTTCGCGCTGGGCTGGAACTACTGGTACAACTGGGCGGTGACCATCGCCGTGGATCTGGTGGCCTCGCAGCTGGTGATGACCTGGTGGTTCCCGGATACGCCGGGCTGGATCTGGAGCGCGCTCTTCCTCGGGGTGATCTTCCTGCTGAACTACATCTCCGTGCGCGGTTTTGGCGAAGCGGAATACTGGTTCTCGCTGATCAAAGTCGCGACGGTAATCATCTTTATCGTCGTCGGCGTGGCGATGATTGTTGGCATCTTTAAAGGCACCGAACCCGCGGGCTGGAGCAACTGGGCCATTGGCGATGCACCGTTTGCCGGGGGCTTCTCGGCGATGATTGGCGTGGCGATGATCGTGGGCTTCTCCTTCCAGGGAACGGAGCTTATCGGCATTGCTGCCGGTGAATCCGAAAACCCGGAGAAGAACATTCCGCGCGCGGTGCGCCAGGTCTTCTGGCGTATTCTGCTGTTCTATGTGTTTGCGATCCTGATTATCAGCCTGATCATTCCGTATACCGATCCGAGCCTGCTGCGTAACGATGTGAAAGACATCAGCGTCAGCCCGTTCACCCTGGTGTTCCAGCATGCCGGTCTGCTCTCTGCGGCAGCGGTAATGAATGCGGTGATCCTGACGGCGGTACTGTCGGCGGGTAACTCCGGGATGTACGCCTCTACCCGTATGCTCTACTCCCTGGCCTGCGACGGCAAAGCGCCGCGTATTTTCGCTAAGCTGTCCCGTGGCGGCGTGCCGCGTAACGCGCTCTATGCCACCACCGTGATTGCCTGCCTGTGCTTCCTGACCTCAATGTTCGGTAACCAGACGGTTTACCTGTGGCTGCTGAACACCTCCGGGATGACGGGCTTTATCGCCTGGCTGGGTATCGCCATCAGCCACTACCGTTTCCGTCGCGGCTATGTGAAGCAGGGTTACGACATTAATAACCTGCCGTACCGCTCCGGGTTCTTCCCGCTGGGGCCGATCTTCGCCTTTGTGCTGTGTCTGATCATTACTTTGGGTCAGAACTACGAAGCCTTCCTGGCCGACACCATTGACTGGGGCGGCGTGGCAGCGACCTATATCGGTATCCCGCTGTTCCTGATCATCTGGTTTGGCTACAAGCTGGCGAAGGGCACGAAGTTTGTCAGCTATAGCGAAATGGACTTCCCGAATAGCTTTAAAAAATAACCGCAACGCCTCTCTTTAAACCCGCTCACTCGAGCGGGTTTTTTTATTGCCACAATCTGCACAATTGACATAAATTTTAACAATTGAATTGATAATGGTTATCGTTTGTCTTATCATTAGCATATTAATAAAAAAGCACTTGTGAGCAGTACCTGTTTGATTTTGTAGTGTTTACCTCATGGAGATCGTAAATGTTTAGGTTGAATCCCTTCGTTCGGGGAGGGCTGTGTGCGTCTGCTCTGTCCCTGGCCCTGCCGGTTGTTGCGGCGGAATCTGGCGACACTATGGTGGTGACCGCCTCGGCCAACGAGCAAAACCTGAAGGATGCCCCGGCCAGTATCAGCGTCATCACCCAGCAGGATCTGCAGCGCAAGCCGGTGCAGAACCTGAAAGATGTGTTAAAAGACGTTCCGGGCGTCCAGTTAACTGACGAAGGGGACAACCGTAAGGGCGTCAGTATTCGCGGTCTGGACAGCAGCTACACGCTGATCCTGGTTGACGGGAAGCGCGTCAACTCCCGCAACGCCGTTTTCCGCCATAACGACTTTGACCTCAACTGGGTGCCGGTTGACGCCATCGAACGTATCGAGGTGGTGCGCGGGCCGATGTCCTCCCTCTACGGCTCCGATGCCCTGGGCGGTGTGGTCAACATCATCACTAAAAAAATCGGCCAGAAATGGACCGGTACCCTCACCGCCGACAGCACCATTCAGGAGCACCGCGATCGCGGCGACACCTACGGCGGCCAGTTCTATACCAGCGGCCCGCTGGTGGATGGCGTCCTCGGCCTGAAAGCCTTTGGCAGCCTGCAGAAGCGCGATAAAGACGATCCACAGACATCATCGACCAGCGCCACGGGGGAAACTCCGCGCATCGAAGGCTTCACCAGCCGCGATGCCAACGTGGAATTTGCCTGGACCCCGAACGAGAACCACGACTTCACCGCGGGCTACGGCTTTGATCGTCAGGATCGTGATTCCGACTCGTTGGATCAGAACCGCCTTGAGCGCCAGAACTACTCCCTGAGCCACAACGGGCGCTGGGGCGTGGGCAACAGCGAGTTGAAATTCTACGGCGAGAAGGTCGATAACAAGAATCCGGGCAACAGCAACCCCATCACCTCCGAAAGTAACTCTATTGACGGCAAATACGTTCTGCCGCTGGGCGAAATCAACCAGCTCCTGACCTTTGGCGGCGAATGGCGTCACGACAAGCTGAAGGATCCGGTGAACATTACCGGCGGCAGCAGCAGCACGACCTCGGCGAGCCAGTATGCGCTGTTCCTGGAAGACGAATGGCGGATCTTCGAGCCGCTGGCGCTGACCACCGGCGTGCGTATGGATGACCATGAAACTTACGGCGACCACTGGAGCCCGCGTGCGTATCTGGTCTATAACGCGACCGATACCCTGACGGTAAAAGGCGGCTGGGCGACGGCATTCAAAGCGCCATCTCTGCTGCAGCTCAGCCCGGACTGGACCACCGGCTCCTGCCGTGGTGCCTGTGAAATCGTCGGCAGCCCGGACCTGAAGCCGGAAACCAGCGAAAGCTTCGAACTGGGCCTCTACTACAACGGGGAAGAGGGCTGGTTAGAGGGTGTGCAGGGTAGCATCACCGCCTTCCAGAACGACGTGGATGACCGCATCAGCATCCTGCGTACGGCGAATGTTAATCAGGCGCAGGGCTACCCGAACTATGTCGGACTGAATGCCGACGGCGAGCCGGTTTTCCGCTACTACAACGTCAATAAGGCGCGTATCCGTGGCCTGGAAACGGAAGTGAAGTTCCCGATTGCCGAAGACTGGCGCATGACGCTGAATTACACCTATAACGACGGGCGTGATATCAGCAACGGCGAGAACAAGCCGCTCTCCGAGCTGCCGTTCCATACCGCCAACGGCACGCTTGACTGGCAGGCAAGCCAGGCGTGGTCCTTCTATGTGCAGGGTAATTATACGGGTGAGAAACGCACCGTCACCGATGGTGCCGCAACGCCGGGCGGTTACGTGGTGTGGAACACCGGTGGCGCATGGCAGGCCACGAAAAACGTCAAGCTGCGTGCGGGGGTCATGAACCTGCTGGATAAAGATCTCAGCCGCGACGACTACAGCTACACCGAAGAAGGCCGCCGTTACTTTATGGCGGTGGATTACCAGTTCTGATTGTAGAACCGCCGGGCGGCGCTGCGCTTGCCCGGCCTACCGATATGCTCCCTCTCCCTGTGGGAGAGGGTTGGGGTGAGGGCATCAGGCCGCACTTACTTCAATAACTGCTGCGCATGGAAGCGCAGATGATCTTCAATAAACGACGCAATAAAGTAATAGCTGTGATCGTAGCCTGGCTGGATGCGTAACGTCAGCGGCCAGGCCTTCTGGCGCGCGGCCTCCGCCAGCACCGCCGGCTGTAACTGGCTTGCCAGGAACTGATCCGCATCACCCTGATCGATAAGCGTTGGGATCGCCTGTTCCGGCTGGCTGGCCAGCATCAGCGCACAGCTGTCCCACGCCTGCCAGGTCTCGGCATTCTCGCCCAGGTAATTCGTGAACGCTTTCTGCCCCCACGGCACCTGGGACGGGTTTACGATCGGCGCAAAGGCCGACACGCTGACGTATTTACCCGGATTTTTCAATGCCATTACCAGCGCACCGTGGCCGCCCATCGAGTGGCCGCTGATCGCACAGCGATCGGACACCGCGAACTCCGCCTGGATCAGCGCCGGCAGCTCATCGCGCAGGTAATCGTACATCCGGTAATGCCGCGCCCAGGGTTCCTGGGTGGCATTCAGGTAGAATCCGGCGCCTTTGCCCAGGTCGTAACCGGCATCGTCCGCTACGTCATCGCCGCGCGGGCTGGTGTCGGGCATAACCAGAGCGATCCCCAGCTCCGCCGCCACCCGCTGGGCACCTGCTTTGGTCGTGAAGTTCTCATCGTTGCAGGTCAGGCCGGAGAGCCAGTACAGCACCGGCGGTTTTGCCGCACCGGTAGCCGGGGGCAGAAAAATACTGAACGTCATCGCGCAGTTCAGCACCGCCGAGTCATGACGCCAGCGCTGCTGTCGACCTTCAAAACAGTGGTGCTCTTCGAGCAGTTCCATGCAGGGCTCCTTCAGGAAGGGTGTATAGAGAGATGGAAGTCATAATACAGATAATTCAATAACGCGTGAGTAACTTTCACTTCCGCATTAACGACATATCCTGCATCATGAATTTACGAAACTTTAACAACTGGAGTGGTCATGGCGCTGCGTATCGCGCTCAGCGGATTTGTGGTTCTGGTGGTGGCGATGGGAATAGGGCGCTTTGCCTTTACCCCACAGGTGCCACTGATGATTGCGGCAGGGCAACTGACCCTGACCAGCGCCGGGCTGGTGGCGGCAATGAACTATCTCGGCTATCTGGTGGGGGCATGGGATGCCATGCGCGCGCACCGGTTTGTCGAGGGCCGTCTGTGGCTGGGGATTGTGGGCGCGGTGGCGCTAACCCTGCTCTCAGCCGTTGCGGATAACGCCCTGGTCCACGGGCTGCTGCGGTTTGTGATTGGCTGCATGAGCGGCTGGTCGATGGTGCTGGTGGCCGCCTGGACCAACGAGCGGCTGGCCCATTTCGGCAAGCCGGGCCTGAGTGCCGCGGTCTTCGCCGGGCCGGGGGCAGGCATCACTATCAGCGGTCTGCTGGCGGTATGGATCCAGGCGCACGGGTTGTCGGCCAGCGCCGCCTGGCAAATCTACGGCGTGCTGGCCCTGGTGCTGATCGCGCTGGTGGCTCGCTATCTGCCGCGGGCCGGACAGCTGCATCGTCCGGGCACCACGCCGGAGCCGCTGACGCTGACCCGCAATTTGCGTCGTCTGGTCTGGAGCTACAGCCTCGCCGGATTTGGCTACATCCTCCCGGCGACCTTTTTGTCGCAGATGGCGGCGCTGCGCTTCCCGGGCAGCGCGTTTGCCCAGTTTGTCTGGCCGGTGTTCGGCGTGGCCTCGGTGCTGGGCATTGCCCTGAGTATTGCCCTGCGCCATGTCTCCACCTCGAATCGCAGGCTGGCGCTGGTGCTCTGGCTGCAGGCGGTGGGGGTGATTGCCGCCTGGCTGCTGCCGGGGATGGCCGGTCTGGTGACCGGGGCGCTGTTAGTGGGTGGCGGATTTTTATGTGCGGTGCAGCTCTCGTTGCTCTACGGGCGCGAGCTGGCACCGAATCATACGCGGTACATGGCCGGGTTACTGACGACCGGCTATGCGGTCGGGCAGCTGATTGGCCCGATGACCTCGGCGCTGTCGAGCTGGCTTACTCAGCAGCTGGAGCCCGCTCTGGGCCTTGCGGGTGTCGCCCTTTTCGTGGCGGGTGGGCTGGTCTGGCAGCGTCAGGTTGAAAGGTAACGGCAATTGGAATAATTATCGCGGTGAATACTGGATTATGCTCGCCGCCTCACGCACAATGAGTGCACATTTTGCCCCACGGAGGGCAGAAGAGCACCGCACCTGCAGGAGAAAAGAATGTCATCAATGAGTAAAGAAGCAGCTCTCGTCCACGAGGCGCTGGTCGCACACGGTCTCGAAACCCCGCTGCGCCCACCGGTTCAGGATCTGGACAACGAAACGCGTAAACGTCTTATTTCCGGGCATATGACCGAAATCATGCAGCTGCTGAATCTCGATTTGAGCGATGACAGTCTGATGGAGACCCCGCGTCGCATCGCCAAAATGTATGTCGATGAGATTTTCTCGGGGCTGGATTATGCCAACTTCCCGAAAATCACCGTCATTGAAAACAAAATGAAGGTGGATGAAATGGTGACGGTGCGTGATATCACCCTGACCAGCACCTGTGAACACCATTTTGTCACCATCGACGGCAAAGCGACCGTGGCCTATATTCCGAAGGACGCGGTAATTGGCCTGTCGAAGATTAACCGCATCGTGCAGTTCTTTGCCCAGCGTCCGCAGGTGCAGGAGCGTTTAACCCAGCAGATCCTCATCGCGCTGCAGACGCTGCTTGGCACCAACAACGTGGCGGTTTCCATTGATGCGGTACATTATTGCGTGAAAGCGCGCGGCATTCGCGATGCGACCAGCGCCACCACCACGACCTCTTTGGGTGGCCTGTTTAAATCAAGCCAGAACACCCGTCAGGAGTTCCTGCGCGCCGTGCGTCATCGCGACTGATCGTTAGGGCAGAATACATGGAAAGAAATGTCACGCTGGATTTCGTTCGTGGCGTCGCGATTCTGGGTATTCTGCTGCTCAATATTAGCGGCTTCGGTCTGCCGAAAGCCGCTTATCTCAATCCTGCCTGGTATGGCGATATTACCCTCAGCGACGCCTGGACATGGGCGGTGCTGGATCTGTTCGCCCAGGTTAAATTCCTCACTCTGTTTGCCCTGCTGTTCGGGGCTGGCCTTCAGCTGCTGCTGAAACGCGGTAAACGCTGGATCCAGGCCCGACTTTCGCTGCTGGTCCTGCTCGGCTTTATTCATGGCCTGCTGTTCTGGGACGGCGATATTCTGCTGGCCTATGGGCTGGTGGGGCTGATCTGCTGGCGCATTATCCGCGATGCGCAGGATATTAAAAATCTCTTCAATACCGGGGTGGTGCTGTTCGTCATCGGCGTTGCCATTCTGCTGCTGCTGGGAGTGATTTCGGGCGGCTCCACCAATCGCTCCTGGGTGCCAGATGCGGCCAACCTGCAGTATGAGCAGTACTGGAAGCTGGGCGGCGGAGCGGAGGCCATCAGCAACCGGGCCGATATGCTGGGTAACAGCCTGCTGGCGCTTGGCGCGCAGTATGGCTGGCAGCTGGCGGGGATGATGCTGATCGGCGCTGCGCTGATGCGTACCGGCTGGCTGAAAGGCGAATTTAGCCTGCGTCATTACCGGCGTACCGGGCTGTGGCTGGTGCTGATCGGTCTGGCGATTAATCTCCCGGCGGTGATCGCCCAGTGGTATGTGAGCTGGGATTATCGCTGGTGTGCGTTTCTGTTACAGGCGCCGCGCGAGCTGAGCGCGCCGTTTCAGACCATAGGCTATGCCGCGCTGATGTATGGCTTCTGGCCACAGCTCTGCCGTTTCCGGCTGGTCATGGCGATAGCCTGCGTGGGGCGTATGGCGCTCAGCAACTACCTTCTACAGACACTGATCTGCACGACTCTGTTCTATCACCTCGGCCTGTTTATGCAGTTCGATCGCCTGCAGCTGCTGGGCTTCGTTCTGCCCATCTGGCTGGTGAATATCCTGTTCTCCGTTTTCTGGCTGCGTCATTTCCGTCAGGGACCGCTGGAGTGGCTGTGGCGACAATTGACCGCACGTGCTGCAGGGGTTTCATCAAATAATACATCCGGATAACGATCTGGATCACAATCATTAACAAAACGGATGTAACCGTTTTCATCCTTGTGAGCTTCTTCACGTAGTCCTCCCGTTCTCGCTGCCAGAATAGTCACCTTGCTAAACACAGGGGGTGTCTGTGAGTTGCTGCAATCTAAATAAGGATGGTGAATATGATCACCATTCGTGACGTCGCGCGTCAGGCGGGCGTTTCTGTCGCTACCGTTTCCCGGGTTCTTAACAACAGCGCGCTGGTCAGTCCGGAGACGCGCGAGAGCGTGATGAAGGCCGTCACCGCGCTGGGCTACCGGCCAAACGCTAACGCCCAGGCGCTGGCGACCCAGGTCAGCGACACCATCGGCGTGGTGGTGATGGACGTGTCGGATGCCTTCTTTGGTGCCCTGGTGAAAGCCGTGGACATGGTCGCTCAGGAGCACCAGAAATACGTGCTGATCGGCAACAGCTATCACGAGGCGGAAAAAGAGCGTAATGCCATTGAGGTGTTGATTCGCCAGCGCTGTAACGCCCTGATTGTGCACTCAAAAGCCTTAAGCGATGAAGAGCTCTCTTCCCTGATGGAGCAGATCCCCGGCATGGTGCTGATCAACCGCATCGTGCCCGGCTATGCCCACCGCTGCGTCTGCCTTGATAACGTCAGCGGAGCGATGATGGCGACGCGGATGCTGGTGAATAACGGCCATCAGCGCATCGGCTATCTTGCATCAAGCCACCGCATTGAAGATGACGAAATGCGGCGTGAAGGCTGGCAGAAAGCCTTGCTGGAGCAGGGCATTGCCGCATCGGACAGCTGGATCGGCACCGGCGCGCCGGACATGCAGGGCGGGGAAGCGGCCATGGTGGAGCTGCTCGGGCGCAACCTGCAGCTGACCGCGGTCTTTGCCTATAACGACAGCATGGCCGCAGGCGCGCTGACGGCGCTGAAAGATAACGGCATTGCGGTGCCACAGCATCTGTCATTGATTGGTTTCGATGATATCCCGATTGCCCGTTACACCGACCCACAGCTGACGACGGTGCGCTACCCGATCGCCTCTATGGCGCGGCTGGCCACGGAGCTGGCGTTACAGGGCGCCGCAGGGAAGCTGGATATCAACGCAACACACTGTTTCATGCCGACTTTAGTGCGTCGCCATTCGGTTGCCATTCGGCAAATTGTGGCACCGATCACTAACTAATAATTCGCCGTGATGTAACCGTTTTCAATTTGTGAGTAAATTCACAGTAAGTTAACAATGCGCTGTCTATGATGTCAGCGTTTTAGTGACTGAAACGTTATGTAACGGTGAATAATCACTTTCACTATAGTCAGGACACGTTAAACATCCAAAAAAACGCATTCTGGAGCGTTACCGACCAAGGAAGATAGAAATTTTATAAGTGGACTTCGGCCGGCATTAACGTTTCATTAACATTTGCCCGCCGATCGTTATTCACACGAACTACCCTGCATAAAAACCGGAGATATCATGAATAAGAAGGTGTTGACTCTGTCTGCTGTTATGGCAAGCATGCTTTTTGGTGCAACCGCGCACGCTGCAGATAGCCGTATTGGTGTGACTATCTATAAATACGACGATAACTTTATGTCTGTTGTGCGTAAGGCCATCGAAAAAGAGGGTAAATCAGCGCCAGACGTGCAGCTGCTGATGAATGACTCCCAGAATGACCAGTCCAAACAGAACGACCAGATCGACGTACTGCTGGCAAAAGGCGTGAAAGCACTGGCAATCAACCTGGTTGACCCGGCGGCTGCAGGCACCGTTATTGAGAAAGCACGTGGCCAGAATGTGCCAATCGTGTTCTTCAACAAAGAACCTTCCCGTAAGGCGCTGGATAGCTACGACAAAGCCTTCTACGTGGGCACCGACTCCAAAGAATCCGGCATCATTCAGGGCGACCTGATTGCCAAACACTGGGCGGCCAACCCGAACTGGGATCTGAACAAAGACGGTCAGATTCAGTTTGTTCTGCTGAAAGGCGAGCCAGGCCACCCGGATGCTGAAGCACGTACCACTTATGTGATCAAAGAGCTGAACGACAAGGGTCTGAAAACCCAGCAGCTGGCATTAGATACCGCTATGTGGGACACCGCTCAGGCGAAAGACAAGATGGACGCATGGCTGTCCGGCCCGAACGCTAACAAAATCGAAGTGGTTATCGCCAACAACGATGCGATGGCAATGGGTGCAGTAGAAGCGCTGAAAGCACACAACAAATCCTCAATCCCGGTATTTGGCGTGGATGCTCTGCCAGAAGCGCTGGCACTGGTTAAATCTGGCGCAATGGCCGGTACCGTGCTGAACGATGCTAACAACCAGGCGAAAGCCACCTTCGATCTGGCGAAAAACCTGGCAGACGGCAAAGGCGCTGCTGACGGCACCAACTGGAAAATCGACAACAAAATTGTTCGCGTACCTTACGTTGGCGTAGATCAGGAAAACCTGTCGCAGTTCACCGGCAAATAAGTTTTAGCATTCCACTGGGCGCAGCTTCTGCGCCCTTTTATCACGCGACGCGAGGCCGAGAAGGTATAATTATGGTCAGCACAACGACTCAGTCGTCCGGTGAATACTTGTTGGAAATGAGCGGTATCAACAAGTCTTTTCCCGGTGTTAAAGCACTGGATAATGTTAATTTAAAAGTACGGCCTCACTCCATTCACGCCTTAATGGGTGAAAACGGTGCGGGTAAATCAACATTATTGAAATGCTTATTTGGGATCTATTCAAAAGATTCTGGCAGCATTCTTTTTCAGGGGAAAGAGATCGATTTCCATTCTGCCAAAGAGGCACTGGAAAACGGTATTTCGATGGTTCACCAGGAACTTAACCTGGTTCTTCAGCGTTCTGTTATGGACAATATGTGGCTGGGTCGTTATCCGACCAAAGGCGTATTTGTCGATCAGGACAAAATGTATCGCGATACCAAAGCGATTTTTGATGAACTGGATATTGATATCGATCCGCGCGCGCGCGTGGGTACGTTATCAGTTTCACAGATGCAGATGATCGAAATCGCCAAGGCCTTCTCCTATAACGCGAAAATCGTGATTATGGATGAGCCGACCTCTTCATTAACGGAGAAAGAGGTGAACCACCTGTTCACTATTATCCGTAAGCTGAAGGATCGCGGCTGCGGCATCGTTTATATCTCGCATAAAATGGAAGAGATCTTCCAGCTGTGTGATGAGATCACAGTGCTACGCGACGGCCAGTGGATCGCCACCCAGCCGCTGGAAGGGCTGGATATGGACAAGATCATCGCCATGATGGTCGGTCGTTCCCTGAACCAGCGCTTCCCGAGCAAAGAGAACAAGCCGGGCGAAGTGATTCTGGAAGTGCGCAACCTGACGTCATTGCGCCAGCCTTCCATTCGCGATATCTCCTTCGACCTGCACAAAGGAGAGATCCTCGGGATTGCCGGTCTGGTCGGGGCCAAGCGTACCGATATCGTGGAGACCCTGTTCGGGATTCGTGAGAAATCCGGCGGGACCATTACCCTGCACGGTAAAAAGATCAATAACCATAACGCCAACGAAGCCATTAACCACGGTTTTGCGCTGGTGACGGAAGAGCGGCGCTCGACCGGTATTTATGCCTATCTGGATATTAACTTTAACTCCTTAATTTCTAATATTCATAATTACAAAAACAAAATCGGTCTGTTGGATAATTCCCGCATGAAAAGCGATACCCAGTGGGTAATTGACTCTATGCGCGTAAAAACCCCAGGACATCGCACGCAAATTGGCTCGCTCTCCGGTGGTAACCAGCAAAAGGTGATTATTGGCCGCTGGCTGTTAACCCAGCCTGAAATTCTGATGCTGGATGAACCGACCCGTGGTATCGACGTCGGCGCAAAATTTGAGATTTATCAGCTGATTGCTGAATTAGCCAAGAAAGATAAAGGGATTATTATTATTTCGTCCGAAATGCCGGAATTGTTAGGGATCACCGATCGTATTCTGGTCATGAGCAATGGTCTCGTTGCCGGAATTGTTGAAACCAAAACGACAACGCAAAACGAAATTTTGCGTCTTGCGTCTTTGCACCTTTAAGCTTAGGGGCTCCACATGAGTGCGTTAAATAAGAAAAGTTTCCTTACTTATCTGAAAGAAGGCGGTATTTACGTTGTTCTTTTAGTCTTGCTGGCCATTATTATTTTCCAGGATCCGACATTCTTAAGTCTGCTGAACTTAAGTAACATTCTGACGCAGTCTTCGGTACGTATTATTATCGCGCTGGGCGTGGCGGGTCTGATCGTCACCCAGGGTACTGACCTGTCAGCCGGTCGTCAGGTCGGTCTGGCTGCGGTTGTCGCGGCAACGCTTCTACAGTCGATGGAAAACGCCAACAAGGTGTTCCCGGAAATGGCGACCATGCCCATTATCCTGGTGGTCCTGATTGTCTGCGTTATCGGTGCGGTTATTGGTCTGATTAACGGTATTATCATCGCTTACCTGAACGTTACGCCGTTCATCACCACTCTGGGTACGATGATCATCGTTTACGGTATTAACTCCCTGTACTACGACTTCGTGGGGGCATCGCCGATTTCCGGTTTCGACAGCGGGTTCTCCACCTTTGCGCAGGGCTTTATCGCGCTGGGCAGCTTCCGCCTCTCCTACATCACCTTCTACGCCCTGATTGCAGTGGCGTTTGTCTGGGTGCTGTGGAACAAAACCCGCTTCGGTAAGAACATCTTCGCTATCGGCGGTAACCCGGAAGCGGCGAAAGTCTCCGGTGTTAACGTGGCGCTGAACCTGCTGGTGATTTATGCCCTGTCCGGCGTGTTCTACGCGTTCGGTGGTTTACTGGAAGCGGGCCGTATCGGCTCTGCCACCAACAACCTCGGCTTTATGTATGAGCTGGATGCGATTGCCGCGTGCGTCGTGGGTGGCGTGTCCTTCAGCGGTGGTGTGGGTACCGTTCTCGGCGTGGTAACCGGTGTGATCATCTTCACCGTGATCAACTACGGTCTGACCTATATCGGCGTGAACCCGTACTGGCAGTACATTATTAAAGGCGCGATTATTATCTTCGCCGTTGCGCTGGACTCCCTGAAGTACGCGCGTAAAAAGTAAGATTTGTGATAACAAAAAACCCGCTTATCACCAGCGGGTTTTTTTATGATTATTGTGGTTCATTCGCTAACAGCGACACGATAAGTGATTTTGAGGTGGGTACCAGCCCGGTTTCCAGCCCGAACGGTTTAAAGACCTTATTAATCATCTCTGCAGAAAAATTGCCTTTATCATTTTCCACTTCTGATAACGTCTTACGCGCCACCTTCACCAGACGAGCATAATCATCCTGCCGCAGGCCCAAAACCTCGATCCTGAGTCGCTTCAATGCCTGGCCTTGCGTAACAGTCCCCAGCAACAGATCGCGGATAATGGCATTCATCACCGATTTACGCTCCAGCGTGTTAACCCGGGATTTATTGCGGGAAAATCGCTGACTGCCTGACCCTGTTAAGGGCGCTTTATCCGCTTCGGGAAGCGGAGAAGAAGGAAGACGCTGATTGCGGCTTCGTAGATTTGCCAGCGTGGCACTCAGGTCTGACTGTTTCTTATCAGAAGATTTCATAGCAATTTCCAGCGCGTCAGTTTATCGGCAATAAAGTTGAAGCCAGTGGCGGGCATCTCAAGAATCTGCTCTGGTACACCACGTTCTTGTAAGCGTGCTTTAAGCCCAACAAGCTGCGCTGATGTTTCCTGTAATGCCGCGAGCAGTTGGGGGACGGGAACGAGATCGGACAGCGCCTGAGCGATGCCGGTGAAATCATAATCACCACCTGATTCATAGGGTGATGCCCATTTTGTCGAGCGTGGTATCCCTTCCGGGTCTGCTTTCATCGGGGCAAAATCGTATATCGGTGCCAGATAAAGGGTCTTTTCCGTTTTGATAAAAGCGGTGTTGCGACCGTGATTATCACTGTTGCCGAACAAAATATTCAGCAGGTCGCGGCGAACCCATTCAATGACAAAGGCGGGGATATCAAAATCATATCCCTGTTCGCGACACATATTACTGCGTATGATTTTGTCGATTAATGTGCGGATGGTCGTTTCATGATCGAGCGTAACGCCAGGCCCCTTTTGCAGCAGAGAATAGACAGATTCCATCCCCAGCTTGATTAACTCCCCTTGCGCATTTCTGGCGATATCAAAACGGGGAAGCCATAAAGAAGGGTAGCTGCGACCTTCTGTTAGCTTCATTCCTTCTGTGGGTATAGTGCTGAACCCCATTGCTGTTAGCTCATGATAATAATGAAATTCAGCTCTCAATATATTGCAGTCGATTTCGTTCCTTGCCCCCCGGGGGTACTTAACCAAATAATAACTGTCCTGGTTATCAGGGTTATTTTGCCAGGTATCGATCCAGATTCGTTGTTCTTTGCTGCAACGTAACAATAATTTTGGCGCTTCCCCACCAGCACCTGTTGCCCCACCAGCTGCGGCACCTCTCTCCTGAGCATAATCGAGAAAATCGGCGGCGCGGTTAATAACATCTTCTACCGTAAAATAGTGCGCTTCCGCACGCGGATAATAATCGGGAACGGATTCTTTAATGCGAAAGTTACCCACAGGAGACATCGTGCCATATTTCAGCAAGATAAAATTTTGCTGACCAACGGGCAGATCGTTAATGTCGAGATAGTTCACCCAGTAACGACGACTCGCGCCGCTTGGGATAATGTCATCCAGGAATCTCAGCCAGCCGGGCTTACCCTGATCGTTAAAGTAGAGGGAGACAGGATAATTTAGTGAGACGGCATGGTGATCGTCGTAGTCAAGAAAATCGATCGCGTAATCAGAGAGATAGTTGACCTCTGTGGTTCGCCAGTCGTCATTATCGCTATAAGGGAAAGTGACAATTGCAATGTCTTGCCATTCGCTGCGCAACCACGCCTGTAGGGTTAATGACTCCATTATCGTCTCCTGATTCCCGTATGAGTAAAATATTACGCATTAACCAGCAATTTTCCAGTTAATGTAACTTATATCACTCATAATTGGGCGCTGGAGGATTTAATGTGTGCCATAGACCACATTAAATTCAGGGGGCATCATTTCTTCTTCTGCATCTCCAGCAGCTGCTCTGGAGTTACCGCCGGATAACCCTGGGCATCTTCCGGCACTTCCAGCATCGCCGGGATCGGCACCAGCGGGCCTAAGAATCGTGGTTCGCGTTTGAAGACATAGAGATCGGCCAGCGCACCCAGGCGGGCACCGAATTCGCGCACCCGCACGGTGAGCATGTCTTTCGGCGACGGGACGGCATAGCACTGCGCCTGAATACCCATATGCAGGGCAATAAACAGCGCGCGCTCGCAGTGGAAGCGCTGGGTGATGATGATGAAATCGTTGGTATCGAATACCTTACGGGTGCGGACAATCGAATCGAGGGTTCGGAAACCGGCGTAATCGAGCACGATATCCGCTGGATCCACGCCTGCGGCAATCAGGTCTTTACGCATGGTGACCGGCTCGTTATAGCTCTGCAGGGCGTTATCGCCGCTTAATAGTAGATAGTTGACCTTGCCGCTGTTGTAGGCGTTGAGTGCGCCCTGAATGCGGTAACGGTAATACTGGTTGATCACCCCGGTGCGGTAATACTTGGCGGTGCCGAGCACCACGCCAACCTGGCGGTAGGGCAGGTCCTGAAGGTCGTCGAAGATATAGGGGGCTGTTTTCCAGCTCATCCAGCGGTCGAGGCCCAGCGCAGTCAGCAGCACGATGGCGATCAGGGCAACCAGGCTGTAAAACATGCGCTTTAACATACAGATGACTCGTACCAAAGGTGAAATTTCACTCAGGCTACTTTACCCGTCTGGTAAGCGCAAGAAACGGCGGTTTAATTGGGGGGATTTTCATCAATTGTGCGGGCATTGCTGCCCGCATCAGAGGCTTACGCCAGCAGCACGCGGTCGATGCTGGTGCAACCCAGGGCGCGCAGCGTGGCCGCGGTAGCATCCCACTGGATCAGTGAAGCATCGGCTTTTTCCGCCAGGATGGCACGCTGAATATCCGGGTAGTCGTAACCGTTGAGGCTGAGCAGATTCAGTGCGCCCTGCAGCGGCGGCAGCGTCGGGTTAAAGGCGGCGTTCTCGGCATAGCTGCCGGTGAAAAGTCGGCCATCGCGGCACTCCAGCGCCACCCCGCTCGGGGAGTTGCTGTACGGCGCATGCGACCTGTTGGCGGCGAGGATAGCGGCCTGAGCCAGCGCGTCGCCGCTGACATCGTAGCCATGATCCTGCTCATCCATCAGCAGAGATTTAATCTCCAGATCCTTCGGTCCGAAGGCGTCCGGCAGGTAATCCGCCAGGGTATGCGGATCGCGGCCCGGCAGGTTGATGCGCAGCTGCAATCCGCTGTTAAGCTCGTTCATAAACTGGCGGCAGTGGCCGCAGGGGGTATAGTTCACGGTGATGGCCTGCAGGGATTTTTCACCGCGCAGCCAGGCGTGGCTGATAGCGCTCTGTTCCGCATGCACCGTCTGCTGCATGGTCGCCCCGAGAAACTCCATATTGCCGCCGAAGTACCAGGTGCCGCTCACGCCGCGCGCAATGGCGCCAACGTTGAAATGGGAGAGGTCAGCGCGGGCGCAGGCCGCCGCCAGCGGCAGAAGCGCAAAGGCCAGCGCGTCATCATCCAGATCGGTGGCACCTTTCAGTGCGGTGACCTGTTCAGCCGTCAGCAGGGCGGGGAAGTGTGCATCCGCCAGAACCGGGGCCAGGGCTGACTGCAAATTCTCTGCAAGCTGAGCGAAAGCTGATTGAAAACGTGGATGCATGGCGTTGCCTCATAAAGGTTAATGGATCGGTAGTGTACGGAGCCGTCAGGGCTTTATATGTGACTAAGATCTCATTATGTGTGCAACTTATGAAACTCAAATGAAAAATGCGCGACGCGTCGCAAATTTTAGCCCATTACCGCCAGAATAATCGGGAACAGGAACGGTGCAATCAGTGAGGTCATGATCCCGCAGATCACCAGCGCCAGGGAGCTGAATGCCCCTTCCTGATAATCCAGCTCCGCGCAGCGGGCGGTACCGAGGGCGTGCGACGCCGTACCCATCGCCAGGCCACGGGCAGATTTGGTGTGAATGCGCATGGCGTTCAGCAGCGTATGGCCCAATACCGCCCCAAGAATACCGACATAAATGACGCACACGGCGCTGATCGCCGGGATGCCGCCGAGACTGCCGCCCACCGCCATCGCGATCGGGGTGGTCACCGATTTAGGTAGAATAGAGGCCGCGATTTCCGGGGTTGCCCCCATCAGCAGCGCCACCGAAGTGCCGGTGATCATCGCCACTACGCTGCCCACCAGGCAGATGGTAATGATCGACTTCCAGCGGGCGCGGATCTGGTGCAGCTGCTCATACAGCGGAAACGCCAGCGCGACCACCGCAGGCTGGAGCAGATCGTTGAGCACCTTGCTGCCCTGGAAATATTTCGCGTAGGGAATGCCGGTCAACAGCAGGAAAGGAATAATCACCACCATTGCCACCAGCAGGGGGTTAAGCAGCGGGAACTTCAGGCGCACTGCCAGCTTGCGGGCGGCGAAGAACACCGCCACGGTGAGCGGCAGCGACCACCAGATATTGGCCATCATTTTTTCTGTCCTTTCTGTCCAACCACGTTACGTTCTCCATGCGCCAGATGGGTGCTCCAGCTCACCACTAAAAACACCAC
The DNA here is from genome assembly GCF_036780805.1 of Leclercia sp. NCBI lineage: Bacteria > Pseudomonadati > Pseudomonadota > Gammaproteobacteria > Enterobacterales > Enterobacteriaceae > Leclercia > Leclercia sp. Next base: position 221,786 of record NZ_DAIQCE010000001.1, read on the forward strand.
CAGCGTGCTGATAGTGCAGGAGACAAATATCGGACCAAACTGGGCGCTCAACAGGTCGTAATACTGCATTACCCCCACGCCAATCGGCACAAACAGCAGCGCCATATAGCGGATTAATACCGAGCAGCCGGGCTTAACCCATTTTGCCGGGAGGATTTGCAGCGCGAGCAGCACAAACAGGATCAGCATGCCAATAATGCTGCCGGGGATGGTGATGGGCAGCAGGGAAGCGAGGAAGATCCCCGCGTACAGGCAGGCGTAAATCAGGATGAAGGCGCGCAGGTATTGCCAGACAACGAACAGTGATTTCTTCATGGTGAAAGTCCTTAATGGAACGCATTCATCATACAATTAAAACCGGAAACGTGCTACGGATCACATCATGACTTTTGAGCATACCAGACATTACTTTCTGGAACCTTGGGCATTTCCCCAAACCGCAGGAGACATTGTGACGCGGGCAAGATACGATCGGCGGATAAACGGATACTGAAATCCGGTGCCACCCAATACCTGAGGTAATCAATGCCAACAATTGTTATTAAAACCGCCGATGAGCTGGCCCGCCAGCGCCACGCGGGTGAACTGCTGGCTTCCGTGTTCACCATGCTGGACGAGTTTATTAAGCCTGGCGTATCAACCATGGAGATCAACAACCGCGCAGAGGCGTTTATCGTCGAGCAGCTTCACTCCCGCCCGGCCAGCAAAGGGCAGTATGACTACCCTTACGTGCTGAATACCTCGGTGAACGACGTGGTCTGCCACGGGATCCCGAAGGAGTCGGAGCATCTTAAGTCGGGCTCTATCGTTAACGTCGACATTACCCTCGAAAACGCGGGCATGATCGCCGACTCCAGTAAAATGTATCTCATTGGTGAGGTTTCGCCCCTGGCCCGCCGGCTGGTGAAAGCGACCTACGAGGGGATGTGGAAGGGGATTAAAGCCGTCAAGCCGGGCGCGACGCTGGGGGATATTGGCCACGCCATTCAGTCATACGTCGAAAGTCACGGCTACAGCGTGGTACGGGAGTATTGCGGCCACGGCATTGGCAAGGAGATGCACGAAGAGCCGCAGATCCTGCACTACGGCAAACCCGGCGAAGGCCCGGTATTGCAGGAGGGGATGGTCTTTACCATCGAACCGATGATCAATCAGGGCGACAGCCGCATTAAAACCAAAAAGGACGGCTGGACGGTGGTCACCCGGGACAAAAAGCTCTCTGCGCAATGGGAACACACCATCGCCGTAACGGCAGACGGTTTTGAGGTACTCACCCTGCGCCCCGAAGAGACCCTCCCTGATTAAAACCGCAACCCTGCACGACGCTTCCCACCTTTGGCGGGAGCGGCTACTATAGCGCGTCTTTTTTTACGGGTACTGATATGCGTGTATTACTGGCACCGATGGAAGGCGTGCTCGATTCGCTGGTGCGTGAGCTGCTGACCGACGTTAACGATTATGACCACTGCATCACCGAATTCCTGCGGGTGGTGGATATGTTGTTGCCGGTAAAATCGTTTTACAGACTCTGCCCGGAGCTGCATCACCAGAGCCGCACTCCCTCCGGCACCCTGGTGCGGGTTCAACTGCTGGGACAATATCCCGAATGGCTGGCGGAAAACGCCGCCCGCGCCGTGGAGCTGGGCTCCTGGGGCGTGGACCTGAACTGCGGATGTCCATCGAAAATGGTCAACGGCAGCGGCGGGGGGGCTACGCTGCTCAAGGATCCTGAGCTGATCTACCGCGGCGCGAAAGCGATGCGCGAGGCGGTGCCCTCTCATCTGCCGGTCACGGTGAAGGTGCGTCTGGGCTGGGACAGCGGCGACAGGCAGTTTGAAATTGCCGATGCCGTCCAGCAGGCGGGCGCCAGCGAGCTGGTGGTGCATGGCCGCACCAAAGAAGATGGCTACAAGGCCGAGCGCATTAACTGGCAGGCCATTGGCGAGATCCGCCAGCGGCTGACCATCCCGGTGGTGGCTAACGGCGAAATCTGGGATCGCGAAAGCGCGCTGGCCTGTATGAAGGAGACCGGCTGCGATTCAGTCATGATCGGGCGCGGGGCGCTGAACGTGCCAAACCTCAGCCGGGTGATCAAATACAATGAGCCGCGCATGCCCTGGCCGGAGGTGGTGACGCTGCTGAAGAAGTACACCCGCCTCGAAAAGCAGGGCGACACCGGCCTGTACCACGTGGCGCGCATCAAGCAGTGGCTGAGCTATCTGCGTAAAGAGTACGACGACGCGCTGGACCTGTTCCAGGAGATCCGCGCCCTGCAATCCTCGGCGGAGATCGCCCGGGTCATTCAGTCAAAATAAGCCAACGTCGATCTGCGTCACGTTTTTTAGCGGGGCGCATTGTGGCATCGAACGAAACTGGTAAAGTGCGCTAACTGGATTGTTACTGCTGCGGCAGGCAAAACCTGATTTTCTGGCATCTGCCGGAGGTCAGGTTTTTTTGTTTCTGGGGCATGGAATGAAAATCGCCAAAATACTGAATAACAATGTGGTGGTTGTTCTGGATGAACAGGGGCGCGAACAGGTGGTGATGGGCCGTGGGCTGGCCTTTCAAAAGCACCCTGGCGATCGGGTCCCGAAAGAGAACATCGAGAAAGTGTTTGCCCTGCAAAGCGACGAGCTGGTGCAGCGGCTGGGGGAGTTACTCAGCCAGATCCCGCTGGAAGTGATGACCACCTGCGACCGCATTATCGGGCTGGCGACGCAGCGGCTGGGAAAACTGCAGGAGAGTTTGTACATCACCTTAACCGACCACTGCTACTTTGCGATTGAGCGGCAGAAGAAGGGGCTGGGAATCAAAAACGTGCTGCTGTGGGACATTAAGCGGCTCTACCCGAAAGAGTTTGAGCTGGGCCAGCAGGCCCGGGCCATCATCGCTAAACGGCTTGACGTCGAGCTGGGCGAAGATGAAGCCGGGTTTATCGCGCTGCATCTGGTCACTGCCCAGCTGCACAGCGAGATGCCGGAGGTGATGCACGTCACCCGGGTGATGCAGGAGATCCTGCAGCTGGTGAAATACAGCTTACAGCTGGAGTATGACGAGGAGTCGCTAAGCTATCAGCGCTTCGTCACCCATCTGAAGTTTTTCGCCCAGCGGATGCTGACCCGCACCGTGGTTGCGGATGACGATGCCTCGCTGCACTCGGCGGTTAAAGAGAACTACGGCAAAGCCTGGGTGTGCGCTGAGAAGATTGCCCGGCATTTGCAAAAGAGTTATCAGCGCGAACTGACCACCGAAGAGATTATGTTTCTCACCATTCATATTGAGCGTGTGAGAAAAGAGGGGCGCTAAGCCCCCACCAACGGATTGTTACTGCACTGTGCAGGCAAAACCTGAGCGCGGCACCCGAAAGGGCGTCGTTCTCGGGTTTTTTTGTTTTTACGACTCAGTCAAACCCTGCCTGCGGGCAGAGAAGAAGGAAACAGAGATGGAATATCAAGCACTGGCGAAGGATATTCTCGGCCACGTTGGGGGCAAAGAGAACATTGTCAGCCTGGTTCATTGCGCGACCCGGCTGCGTTTCAAACTGAAAGACGCTCAGCGTGCGGATGCCGAAGGGCTGAAGACACATCCCGGCGTGATCATGGTGGTCGAAAGCGGCGGCCAGTTCCAGGTTGTGATTGGCAACCACGTCCACGACGTCTGGCTGGCGGTGTGCCAGGAGGCGGGGCTGGCTGATGACGCGCCTGCCGCCGCAGTGGATAAAGGCGAAAAAACCAGCCTCGGCGGCCAGCTTATCGACATTGTCTCCGGCATTTTTACCCCCTTTATCGGTGTCCTCGCCGCCTCGGGGATCCTGAAAGGGATGCTGGCGCTGGCCGTGGTGTGCGGCTGGCTGACCACCGACAGCGGCACGTACAAAATCTGGTTTGCCACCAGTGACGCGCTGTTCTTCTTTTTCCCGCTGGTGCTGGGCTACACCGCCGGGAAAAAGTTTGGCGGCAACCCGTTTATCACCATGGTGATTGGCGGGGCGCTGGTGCATCCGACCATGATTCAGGCCTTCGAGGCCAGCCAGCAGGCGGGCGCGGTGGCAAATGCTTTCCTCGCCGTTCCGGTGACCTGGTTTAACTACAGCGCGTCGGTCATTCCGATCATTCTTGCCGCCTGGGTCAGCTGCTGGCTGGAGAGGCAGGGCAACAAACGCCTGCCATCGGCGATGAAAAATTTCTTCACCCCGCTGATCTGCCTCGGCGTCACGGTGCCGCTCACCTTTCTGGCGATCGGCCCGGTGGCCACCTGGCTCAGTCAGATGCTGGCGAACGGCTACCAGTGGATCTACGTTCTGGCACCGTGGCTGGCGGGCGCGGCGATGGGTGCGGTGTGGCAGGTGTGCGTTATCTTCGGCCTGCACTGGGGGCTGGTGCCGCTGATGATCAATAACCTCGCCGTGCTGGGCCACGACTCCATGCTGCCGATGCTGCTCCCGGCGGTGATGGGCCAGGTGGGGGCCGCGTTCGGCGTATTCCTGCGCACCCGCGACACAAAGCTGAAAATGCTGGCGGGCTCCTCGGTCACGGCCGGGATATTCGGTATCACCGAACCGGCGGTCTATGGCGTGAACCTGCCCCTGCGTCGTCCCTTTATTTTTGGCTGCGTGGCGGGGGCGGTCGGCGGCGCGATTGTCGGTTTCTTCGACACCCACGTCTACTCCTTTGGCTTCGGCAATGTCTTCACCATCGCGCAGATGATCCCCCCGGGCGGAGTGGACGCCACGCTGTGGGGCGGGATTGCGGGCATCGTGGTGGCGCTGGTGCTGAGCTGCGTTCTGACCCTGATTGCCGGCATGCCCGCCAGTCCGGCCACTGCCCCTGTAGCAGCTAACGTCGATGAAGACACGGTGCTCTCCCCGATGCGCGGTACGGTGCTGGCGCTGGACCAGGTGCCGGATACCACCTTCGCCAGCGGTCTGCTCGGTCAGGGCGCGGCGATTATTCCTGCTGATAACAAAGTGATTGCCCCTTTTGCCGGGGAAGTCGCCTCTATTTTTGCCACTAAACATGCCATTGGCCTGCTGAGCGACAGCGGCATCGAAGTGCTGATCCACGTTGGGATCGACACCGTGAAGCTCGACGGCAAGCCGTTTACCGCCCACGTGAAGGTGGGTGACAAAGTCCAGCCGGGCGATCTGCTGCTGGAGTTCGACCGTCAGGCGATTCTTGATGCCGGATACGATCTGGCGACCCCCATTATTATCAGCAACAGCGACGACTACCGCGATGTCGCGACCGTGGCGGCGACCGCCGTCCAGGCCGGCGCGCCGTTGCTTTGCGTAAGCCATTAATAACAGGAGAACCAAATGAAAACTTTCCCGGACGATTTCTTATGGGGCGGCGCGGTTGCCGCGAATCAGGTAGAAGGGGCTTATCTGGACGATGGTAAAGGATTGTCCACCTCTGACGTTCAGCCGCAGGGGGTGTTTGGCCCGGTGGTGGAGCGCGTGGCGGGCGATAGCGGGATCAAAGACGTGGCGATCGATTTCTATCATCGCTACCCGGAGGACATCACACTGTTCGCCGAGATGGGCTTCAGCTGCCTGCGCGTCTCCATTGCCTGGACGCGTATCTTCCCGAACGGCGATGAGCAGCAGCCGAACGAGGCCGGTCTGGCCTTCTACGACAGGCTGTTTGACGAGCTGGCGGCGCACAACATCACCCCGCTGGTGACGCTCTCCCACTACGAGATGCCGTGGGGGCTGGTGAAGCAGTACGGCGGCTGGGGCAGCCGTCAGGTAATTGGCTTCTTCGAGCACTATGCCCGCACCGTCTTCACCCGCTATCAGCACAAGGTGAAGCTGTGGCTCACCTTTAACGAGATCAACATGTCCCTGCACGCGCCGATGACCGGCGTTGGCCTGCCGGAAAGCAGCAGCAAGGCGGAGGTCTATCAGGCGATCCACCATCAGCTGGTGGCGAGCGCGCTGGCGGTGAAAGCCTGCCACGAGATCATCCCGGACGCGAAAATCGGCAACATGCTGCTGGGCGGCCTGGTCTACCCGCTGACCTGCAAGCCGGACGACGTGCTGGAAGCCCTGCAGGAGAACCGCGCCTGGCAGTTCTTCGGCGACGTGCAGTGCCGCGGGGCGTACCCGGGCTATATGCTGCGCTTCTTCCGCGACAACGGCATTCAGCTTGAGATAACCGATGCCGATCGCGAGGCGTTGACATCGACCATCGACTTTATCTCCTTTAGCTACTACATGACCGGCTGTGTCACTACCGACGACGCGCTGAACCAGCAGGCGCGCGCCAATATTCTGAATATGGTGCCTAACCCGCATCTGGCCAGCTCAGAGTGGGGCTGGCAGATCGACCCGGTGGGCCTGCGTACCCTGCTGAACGTGCTCTGGGATCGCTATCAGAAGCCGCTGTTTATCGTCGAGAACGGTCTGGGGGCGAAGGACAAGCCGGACGCCGACGGCGTGGTGCAGGATGATTACCGCATCAGCTACCTCAACGACCATCTGGTGCAGATGCGCGAGGCGATTGACGACGGCGTGGAGGTGATGGGCTACACCAGCTGGGGGCCGATCGATCTGGTGAGCGCCTCCAAAGCGGAGCTGTCGAAACGCTACGGCTTTATCTATGTCGATCGCGACGACAGCGGGGCAGGCACGCTGGCGCGCAGCCGCAAGAAGAGTTTTTACTGGTATCAGGAAGTCATTGCGACCAAGGGCGCTTCGCTGAAAGCCTGATGACCGCAGGGGCGTCCGGCAAAACCGGGCGTCTTTTCTATCTGTGTAAAGGTATGACAAATTGTGGATTGCCACCGATTCCTAAAAAAATGAAGCGCTGCGGGCGTATTTTGCAGCCTTCTTTTTTATGTGAATACTCTAATGAAACCTTCACGTTTTTATGGCTTCTGCCTGCCTCTTTCCCTTTTTCTGGTTGCCTGTGCGCCGCAGCACGATACCGCAGCATCGCTTAATCAACAGATCCCTGCCGCAAAAATAGAGACCGGACTGCCGGCCGGGCAGTGGCCAAAAAATGCGTGGTGGGAGGATTTCCACGATCCGCAGCTGACTGCCCTGATCGTCAAAGCGCAGGCCGACGCCCCGGATATGCAAATTGCCCGGCAGCGCATTGCCCTTGCCGAAGCCCAGGCCAAAATGGCGGTCGCCGACGGGGGCCCGGAAATAAATTTTTCTGCCGATGCTGAACGGCAAAAAATGTCAGCCGAAGGGCTGATGGGGCCCTTTGCGGTCACCGATCCGGCGGCTGGCACCACCGGCCCCTGGTACACCAACGGCACCTTTGGCGTAACCGCTGGCTGGGATCTGGATCTGTGGGGTAAAAACCGCGCCCAGGTTGAGGCCCGCATCGGCAAAGTCAACGCGCAGCAGGCGGAGCTGCAGCAGACCCGCCAGCTGCTTGCTACCAGCGTGGCGCGTCTCTACTGGGAGTGGCAGACTCAGGCTGCGGCCGGGAAGGTATTAACCGCCATCATGCAGGAGCAGGGGAATATTATTCGCACCGATCAGGAGCTGTACCAGCATGGCATCACCTCGTCCGTAGAAGGGGTCGAAACCGATATCAATGCCAGCAAAACCGAGGAGCGGTTGGCAGAGGTGAACGGCAAGATGAAAGCCATTGCCGCGCGTCTGGAAGCCCTGACTAACACACCGTCGATAACCCTCATCCCGCACGCCTTACCCTCTGTCGAAACGAAACTGCCTTCTTCGCTGGGTTACGAACTGCTGGCCCGACGTCCCGATCTGCAGGAAGCCCACTGGGTTATCGAGGCCTCCCTGCATGAGGTGGATGCGGCGAAAGCAGCGTTTTATCCCGACGTGAACCTGATGGCGTTTCTCCAGCAGGATGCGTTGCACCTGAGCGATCTGTTCCGCTCCTCGGCGCAGCAGATGGGCGTCACCGCCGGTCTGACCTTGCCGATTTTTGATAGCGGACGCCTGAATGCGAATCTCGATATCGCCCAGGCCCAGAGCAATCTGTCGGTTGCCAACTACAACAAAGCGGTGGTGGAGGCGGTGAATCAGGTGACCCGCACCGCCAGCGAAGTAGAAACGTTAATCGAGAAAAATCAGCATCAGCAGAGCGTTGAGGCCAATGCCGCGCGGGTGGTGGCGCTGGCGCAGGCGCGTTACCGGGCGGGGATTATCGCCGGGACCCGGGTCAGCGAGGCCAGAATACCCGCCCTGCAGGAACACCTCGCCGGGCTGACGCTGCAGGGGCAGTATATCGATGCCACGCTGCAACTCACCTCCGCGCTGGGTGGCGGCTATCAGCACGGGTAGAAAGTCAGAAGTAACTATACTTACCTCTTTGTGGTTTTCAGGAGGTGAGTATGGGTTCAACCAATCGTGTGGCTATTGTAACGGCATCGGATTCGGGGATCGGCAAAACCACGGCGCTGATGCTGGCGGAGCGCGGGTTTGATATTGGCGTCACCTGGCACTCGGATGAAGAAGGGGCGATGAAAACCTGTCGTGAGATCGAGGCGCGGGGGCAGCGGGCTGAGGCCATCCAGCTGGATCTTAGCCACCTGCCGGACGGGGCGTCGGCGATCGAGAGGCTGATTGAACGCTTCGGACGCATCGACGTGCTGGTCAACAACGCCGGGGCGATGACCAAAGCGTCGTTCCTCGATATGGAGTACGACCAGTGGCGATCCATATTTACCGTCGATGTGGATGGCGCTTTTCTCTGCTCACAGATTGCCGCCCGGCAGATGGTGAAGCAGGGGGAGGGGGGGCGCATCGTCAATATCACCTCGGTGCATGAACATACCCCGCTGCCGGAGGCCAGCGCTTACACCTCGGCCAAGCATGCCCTCGGCGGCCTGACCAAGTCGATGGCGATGGAGCTGGTGCATCACAATATTCTGGTCAACGCCGTCGCGCCCGGGGCCATCGCCACGCCGATGAATAATATGGACGACAGCGAAGTCAAGCCGGGCTCCATGCCGAACATTCCGCTGGCAAGGCCGGGGCATACCAAAGAGATCGCCAGCCTGGTCGCCTGGCTCTGTGACAGCGACGCCAGCTACGCCACCGGACAATCCTTTATCGTCGATGGCGGCTTTATGCTGGGCAATCCGCAGTTTAAACCGGCGGAGTAAGTTAGCGGCGATCCCGGCGTTTCAGCCACCAGCGTACCGCGAGAACCAGCACCACCACCAGGATCAACCAGATCCAGTGGCGCAGGTGCTGGTTGAGCGTGTGCAGCCACGGCTCCAGCACTTGACCCCCGACGTAGCCTAAGGTGGTGAAGATCAGCGCCCAGGCAATAGCGCCGATAATGTTCAGCGGCAGGAAAATTTTCGGCGGCAGGCGACTGGCACCAATCAGCAGCGGGCCAATGATACGGAACCCGTACATAAAGCGGGTACCGATAACGAACAGGTAGGGGTGACGCTGGATCAGCTGTTGGGCGCGGTCGATTTTCTTCTGGTGACGCGAAAAACGTCTCAGGATCGTCGGACCAAACCGCACCCCCACCAGGTAGAGCAGCTGATCACCGATCATCCCGCCCAGCGCCACGGCGGCCACCACCAGCGGAAAACGTAATAATCCCTGATGCGCCGCCACGCCACCCAGCAGGGTGATGGTTTCGCCTTCCGCTATGCTGCCAACAACCAACGCGGCATAGCCATATTGTGCAATGAGAGTATTGATATCCATAGGTTAAGCGTAGCGCAGGATACGCTAGTTGCCGAACAGGTATCCCACGACCGCCATAATGACAATGAGCAGCCCACTAAAGATGGCACCTGTCGCCCAGGCGAAGGGGGCGATCTCTTCTTCTTTTTTGATATCGGCCAGACGGGCCAGCGCACGCTGGCTGTCTGCGGCAAGTACCTCTTCAAACTGCTTTTTATAGCCCTGGGCGAGCAACAGCGCGGCCCCCTGCACGTCAGCCTTCTCCAGCGCAGTGGTTTTATTTCCTTTTTTGAAAAAAACGAATTCCGGCATCAGAGACTCCTTCCTGTAAAACCCTGTTTAACAGGGATTAACATACCAGAACCCTGGCCCCTCAGCGGCAATTTTATACTGTACAAAAAATAATCTCAGGCCTGCATTATACTTGAGTTATCGCTAGCGGGCCGACAACAAGGGGGCGTTATGAACCATGTCTGGGGACTCTTTTCCCATCCCGATCGTGAAATGCACGTCATCAGAGGCGAAAACGAAACGGTCAGTCATCACTATACGCACCACGTATTGCTGATGGCCGCCGTGCCGGTCATTTGCGCGTTTATCGGTACCACGCAAATTGGCTGGGATTTTGACGACGGCAACATTGTGAAGCTCTCGTGGATGACCGGTCTGGCACTGGCCGTAGTGTTTTACGGACTGATGCTGGCAGGAGTGGCAGTGATGGGGCGGGTGATTTACTGGATGGCGCGCCGCTATCCACAGCGGCCCTCGCTGACACACTGCATGGTCTTTGCCGGTTACGTCGCGACGCCGCTGTTTCTGAGCGGGATTGTGGCGCTCTATCCGATAGTCTGGCTGTGCGCGCTGGTGGGGACCCTGGCGCTCTGTTACACCGGCTATCTGCTTTATATCGGCATTCCTACCTTCCTGAATATCAACAAAGAAGAGGGGCGCAGCTTCTCCGGTTCAACGCTCGCCATCGGCGTGCTGTTGCTGGAGGTTCTGCTCGCGCTGACAGTTATTCTTTGGGGTTATGGATACCGTCTCTTCTGACATCACTGCATTGCTGGCGTAATTGCCAGCAATGCAGCATCTGTTCATGATTAACTACTGGCAGCAAGGCATCCGGACGGCTATGATGCCTTAGCCAGCCCGCGTTCGCGCTATGATCCGGGCGGTGTACGTTATTACGTGCATGAATAATTATCAGAAATCTCACCATGCTGAAATTCCGCGTTTCATTACTGAGTCTTGCGCTGTTGCTGGCTGTGCCAGTGGCGACCCCGGCGATCGCCAAACCTGCGGCTGTGACTACGGCTGCACAGCCGGAGATCGCCTCCGGTAGCGCCATGATCGTCGATCTGAATACCAACAAAGTGATCTATTCCAGCCACCCGAATCTGGTGCGCCCGATCGCTTCGATTACCAAATTAATGACCGCGATGGTGGTGCTGGATGCACGACTGCCGCTGGATGAAAAACTGCGCGTCGACATCAGCCATACGCCGGAGATGAAAGGGATCTACTCCCGCGTGCGCCTGAACAGCGAAATCAGCCGCAAAAACATGCTGCTGCTGGCGCTGATGTCCTCGGAAAACCGTGCCGCGGCAAGCCTCGCGCACCACTATCCGGGCGGCTATGACGCGTTTATCCGCGCGATGAACGCGAAAGCGAAAGCATTGGGAATGGTCCAGACGCACTTTGTGGAGCCAACCGGCCTGTCGATTCATAACGTCTCGACGGCGCAGGATCTGACGAGACTGCTGATTGCCACTAAGCAGTACCCGCTGCTTGGCCAGCTCAGCACGACGCGCGAAGAGATGGCGACCTTCTCGAACCCGGCGTATACCCTGCCGTTTCGTAACACCAACCATCTGGTCTACCGCGATAACTGGAATATCCAGCTGACCAAAACCGGCTTTACCAACGCCGCGGGCCACTGTCTGGTGATGCGTACGGTGATTAATGGCAAGCCGGTCGCGCTGGTGGTGATGGATGCCTTCGGCAAATATACCCACTTTGCCGATGCCAGCCGTCTGCGTACCTGGATTGAAACCGGGAAGGCGCAGCCGGTACCGGCCGCGGCCCTGAGCTATAAAAAGCAGAAAGCCGCCCAGATGGCGACCGCGCAAAACGATTGAGTGGTCTGTCAATGCTGGGTGGCGCTACGCTTACCCGGCCTACATAACCCGTAGGCTCGTGCAAGCGTAGCGCCGCCTTAACCAGGCGGCGTCCAGTCACCGTCGTTGAGGGGGCGCTGCATAATCAGCGTATCGCGCCAGTCCCCTTTTTTGTATCCCACGCTTCTCAGCTGTCCCGCCACTTCGAATCCGTGCTTTTTATGCAGGCGTAGCGAACCGGCATTGTTTGGCCCATCCCCGACGATAGCGATCATCTGCCGCCACGGCCCCTCTTCGCTGCGGGCAATCAGGGCGCTCAGCAGCGCGCTGCCAAAGCCGCGTCCGGGCGTGCTGGCCTCAACGTAAATTGACTCTTCAATGGTGTAACGGTATCCGGGGCGTGAACGATAGTGGGTGGCGTAACAGTAGCCCACCACAATCCCCCGATAGAGCGCCACCAGCCACGGCAAACCCTGGCTGGTTACCGCGTTCATGCGCTGGCGCATTTCGTCTACGGTAGGGGGAACCTCTTCAAAGGAGGCGCGCCCGTTAAGAACGTGCCAGGCGTAGATGCCAGTAATGGCATGCGCATCCTCCGCCTCGGCATCGCGAATCTGAACGTCAGTTTCGGAGAAAGTTTCAACAGCCGACATAATATGTCCGCTCCTCATCAAAAAAAGCCAGAGAAACGATTCTCTGGCGACCCGTGGCTACTCTAGTACGAATTGTATGGGCTTAACAGCGGGCCCAATCCGGCTAACTGGTTTGATCAGTGGCTTGCAGGTCATTACTCACTGCTTCAGGTTCCCCTTTCCAGTTTTTCTGCTTGCTGGTTTTACCAATGCCCGGGTTCATGCTGTTTGTCGGGTCATTTGCACGATAAAACTGCTTTAATGCGGCCGGAGCTTCGTAAATGTGACCGACATTATGTTCCGCCGGGTATTGCGCCCCGCGCGCCTGTAATAACGTCAGCATCTGTGCCTTCAGGGCGTGGGCGTCGACCCCTTTTTTGACGATGTAATCCTGATGGAAGACGTAGCACATAAAGTGGCCGTAATAGAGCTTATGTACCAGCTGGCTGTCGATCTCCAGCGGCAGCGTCTCGAACCAGTCGGTATCGTTGCGGCGCAGGGCGATATCCAGCGCCAGAATGTCTTCCACCTCGTCGGCGTGTACCGCCTGATAGCGGATCGCGGCCCCGGCGGCGGCAAAGCGGTGTAAAAAGGCCTTGCTGCCCTCTTCAGGGGTACAGGCAAAGAAGTCGCCCTCGGCGTTTTTGAAGAATTCGCTCAGCCAGCTCTGCGCTTCGGCAATGCCGTCGCCCGCCATCTTCAGCAGCAGGTGGTGCTCGTACTTATCGCGCCAGCTTTTCATCCGCGGCGGCAGGTGCGCCGGGAAGGCGTTGCCCAGCTTTTGCATAAAACGGTCGGTAAAGTGCGGCTTAAACAGCGACACCTTCTCCAGCATCGCATCGGTGCGCCCCTTCATGGTGAAGAAGAAGGGCATCTTGTCAGTGCCGAGCTTGTCGATCATCAGGAAGGTATCTTTGCCGTAGCGTTCGGCAATGTCGTAAATATCCCGGTGCATATACTCACCGGCGACCGGCAGGTGGGCGAACTCTCCGAGAATGTGGCGACGAATAGTGGTCAGCACCTCAGGCTGGTTAGTGCCGATGTAAAACACCTGCTGGCGTTTCTCTGCCGGGAAGGTGTCGAGGCGCACGGCGAAAACCGCCAGCTTGCCCGCGCAGCCGGAGGATTCAAACAGGCGGTCCGGGTCGGCGTTATAGCGCGCCGGGGTGTCGGCGTCGATTTCGCGCACCCGGCTGATGTAGTCATGATCGTGGGCATGACGTCCGTCGTGCAGCACATCGCTGTCCTTGACGCGATCGTCATCCAGCTTGCTGAGGATCTGCTCTGGCGTAACGCCCAGATCGATCCCCAGGTGATTCACCAGGGTCAGCTTGCCCTGCTCATCAATGCGGGCGAACAGCGACATTTCGGTGTAGGCCGGGCCGCGCTGCACCAGCGAGCCGCCGGAGTTGTTGCAAATGCCGCCGATCACCGAGGCACCGATACAGGACGAGCCAATCACCGAGTGCGGCTCCCGGCCCAGCGGCTTCAGCGCCTTTTCCAGCGAATAGAGCGTGGTGCCCGGATAGGCCAGCACCTGCTCGCCCTTGTCCAGCAGATGCAGCTTGTCGAGGCGCAGGGTGCTGATGATCACAATGTCGCGGTCGTAATCGTTGCCGTTCGGCGTGGAACCTTCGGTCAGGCCGGTATTCGCCGCCTGCATCAGAATGATTTTGTCTGCCGCCACGCAGGCGCTCAGCACCCGCCACAGCTCCAGCAGGGTGCCAGGGAACACCACCGCCAGCGCGTCCCCTTGTCCGGAGCGAAAGCCCTTGCGGTAGCGGGCGGTTTTCGCGGCGTCGGTCAGCAGGTGCGCAGATCCCACCAGTCGCGTCAGTTCATTAATAAAGTCGGTGTTATTGTGCGGTTGTTCAAAAGACATCATCCACCCCTTGTGGTCAGTCGAATACGTCGTCCAAAATCATAGCGCGATTAATGTTTAAGCGAACCAGTATTCACCAGAAAAATCAGAGAATAAACCCTGCAAGGTTCACAGGGTTTATGGCACACTGCGCTTTTCGTACGGTCTGGCCGCGACTATCCGGCGGTTATTGATGAGAGAGTAAACGAGATGAAATGGCTTTGTTCTGTAGGGGTAGCTGTAAGTCTGGCGCTGCAACCCGCGCTGGCTGACGACCTGTTTGGCAATCATCCGCTGACGCCGGAAGCCCGTGACGCATTTGTCACCGATCTGCTCACAAAGATGTCGGTCGATGAGAAAATCGGCCAGCTGCGTCTGATCAGCGTCGGACCGGACAATCCGAAAGAAGCCATTCGCGAGATGATTAAAAACGGCCAGGTGGGGGCGATTTTTAATACCGTCACCCGCCAGGATATCCGCAAAATGCAGGACCAGGTGATGGAACTCAGCCACCTGAAAATCCCGTTATTCTTCGCCTATGACGTGGTGCACGGACAGCGTACCGTCTTCCCGATTAGCCTTGGCCTGGCCTCCTCCTTTAACCTCGACGCGGTGAAAACCGTCGGCCGCGTGTCGGCTTACGAAGCGGCGGACGACGGTCTGAACATGACCTGGGCACCAATGGTCGACGTCTCCCGCGATCCGCGCTGGGGCCGCGGCTCCGAAGGCTTCGGGGAAGATACTTATCTGACCGCAACCATGGGCAAAACCATGGTTGAAGCGATGCAGGGCAAAAGCCCGGCCGATCGCTACTCGGTGATGACCAGCGTCAAGCACTTCGCCGCCTATGGCGCAGTGGAGGGCGGGAAAGAGTACAACACCGTCGACATGAGCCCGCAGCGCCTGTTTAACGACTATATGCCGCCGTACAAAGCCGGGCTTGATGCCGGTAGCGGCGCGGTGATGGTGGCCCTGAACTCGCTGAACGGCACGCCTGCGACCTCGGATTCCTGGCTGTTGAAAGACGTGCTGCGCGACCAGTGGGGCTTTAAGGGCATCACCGTTTCCGACCACGGCGCGATTAAAGAGCTGATCAAGCACGGCTCGGCATCGGACCCGGAAGACGCGGTGCGGGTGGCGCTGAAGTCCGGCATCAACATGAGCATGAGCGACGAGTACTACAGCAAGTACCTGCCGGATCTGGTCAAGAGCGGCAAAGTCACCATGGCGGAGCTGGATGACGCCACGCGCCACGTCCTGAACGTGAAGTACGACATGGGGCTGTTTAACGATCCGTACAGCCATCTGGGGCCAAAAGATTCCGACCCGGTGGACACCAACGCCGAGAGCCGTTTACACCGTAAAGAAGCCCGCGACGTGGCGCGCGAAAGCCTGGTACTGCTGAAAAACCGTCTCGAAACGCTGCCGCTGGCGAAGTCCGGCACCGTGGCGGTGGTAGGGCCGCTGGCTGACAGCAAGCGCGACGTGATGGGCAGCTGGTCTGCGGCAGGCGTGGCCGATCAGTCCGTGACCGTGCTGACCGGCATTAAAGATGCGCTGGGCGACAAGGGCAAGGTGATTTACGCCAAAGGTGCCAACGTCACCAGCGACAACGACATCGTCACCTTCCTCAATCAGTATGAAGAGGCGGTGAAGGTCGATCCGCGACCGGCGCAGGAGATGATTGACGAGGCGGTTAACGCCGCGAAGCAGTCTGACGTCGTCGTTGCCGTGGTGGGTGAAGCCCAGGGCATGGCCCATGAGGCCTCCAGCCGTACCGATATCACCCTGCCGCAGAGCCAGAAGGCGCTGATTGCTGCGCTGAAAGCCACCGGCAAACCGCTGGTGCTGGTGCTGATGAACGGCCGTCCGCTGGCGCTGGTTGACGAGAATCAGCAGGCTGACGCGATCCTGGAAACCTGGTTCGCCGGTACCGAGGGCGGTAACGCCATCGCCGACGTGCTGTTTGGCGATTACAACCCGTCGGGCAAACTGCCGATGTCCTTCCCGCGCTCCGTCGGGCAGATCCCGGTGTACTACAGCCACCTCAACACCGGCCGTCCGTACAACGCGGATAAACCGAACAAGTACACCTCGCGCTATTTCGACGAAGCCAATGGTCCGCTCTATCCGTTTGGCTATGGCCTGAGCTACACCACCTTCACCGTTTCTGACGTGAAGATGTCTGCTCCGACGATGAAAGCGGACGGTAACGTCACCGCCAGCGTCGAGGTGACCAACAGCGGCAAACGCGAAGGGGATACGGTGATCCAGATGTACGTCCAGGATGTCACCGCCTCCATGAGCCGCCCGGTGAAACAGCTGCGTGGCTTCGAGAAGGTGCACCTGAAACCCGGCGAAACCAAAACCGTCAGCTTCCCGATTGACGTGGATGCGCTCAAGTTCTGGAATCAGCAGATGAAATACGCCGCTGAGCCAGGCAAATTCAACGTCTTTATCGGCGTCGATTCTGCCCGGGTGAACAGAGGCGAGTTCGAGCTGCTGTAACCTTCCTGCCTTTGCATCCCCCGTCTCGCGGGGGATGCGTCTTACCTTATGCTAAAAAGGCATTTTGACGGTTAATTCCGCCGTTTTAAGCTACGCTTTTCTCTCAAGCCTCTGAAAAAGGCAGCAAAAAAATGAGGATAGCGCTATGACGATTGCAAAGGGGATGTTGGGATCTACGGTGTTGCTGGCGGCGCTGAGTCTGCCGTTACAGGCGGCGGAGCCGGTAAAAGTCGGCTCTAAAATCGATACCGAAGGCGCGCTGCTCGGCAATATCATTTTGCAGGTGCTGGAAAGCCACGGCGTAAAAACCGTCAATAAAGTGCAGCTGGGCACCACCCCGGTCGTGCGCGGCGCGATTACCTCCGGCGAGCTGGATATCTACCCGGAATACACCGGCAACGGTGCTTTCTTCTTCAAAGACGAAAACGATCCGGCATGGAAAAATGCGCAAGCCGGGTATGACAAAGTCAAAAAACTCGATGCCGACCAGAACAAACTGATCTGGCTCACCCCGGCACCGGCCAACAATACCTGGACCATCGCGGTACGTAAGGACGTGGCGGAGAAAGGCAAACTCACCTCCCTTGACGATCTTAGCCGCTACCTGAAAGAGAAGGGCGATTTCAAACTCGCCGCCTCGGCGGAATTTATCGAGCGCCCGGATGCCCTGCCGGCGTTTGAAAAAGCCTATGACTTCAAGCTGGACCAGAGCCAGCTGCTGTCGCTTGCGGGCGGCGATACCGCAGTTACCATTAAAGCGGCAGCCCAGCAAACCTCGGGCGTGAATGCGGCGATGGCCTACGGCACCGACGGCCCGGTGGCGGCGCTGGGTCTGCAAACCCTGACCGATCCGAAAGGCGTTCAGCCAATCTATGCCCCGACGCCGGTGGTGCGCGAAGCGGTGCTGAAGGCTTACCCGGAGCTGGACGCCTGGTTGAAGCCGGTATTTGAAAGTCTGGACGAGAAAACCCTGCAACAGCTGAATGCCAGTATTGCGGTGGAGGGGCTGGATGCCAAAAAAGTGGCGGCAGATTACCTGAAGCAAAAGGGACTGGTGAAGTAGCCCCCAGGATAACGCTGTGCCGATAAAATGCCATAACCGCGTCCTGCTGCTGCTGGCGATTGTCGCCCTGGTCGCAGGCGCATTACCTTTCGTCAATTTCGCTCCTAACCGGCTGGTGTCCGGGGAGGGGCGCGCCCTCTGGCAGGTGTGGTCGTTTTCCCCTGTGCTGCTGCTGTTACCGCTGGGCCTGCTGCTGGGGTTAACCCTGGCTCGCGGACGCTGGGCGCTGGCAGCGACGCTGGTGGTCTGCGAACTGCTGTTCGCCGCGCTGGTCTGGAGCGCCGGGCTGGCGGCGTCCCACCTCGCCACCAGCGAAAGCCCGCTGGCGCGTACCGCCGTGGGCAGCGGCCTGTGGCTGTGGCTGGCGCTCTGTCTGCTGGCCTGTAGCGATGTCATTCGTCGGCTTAGCCCGCAGCCGCTCTGGCGCTGGGTGCTACAGGCGCAAATCTGGATCCTGCCGCTGGCGGTGTTGTTTAGCGGCGAGCTCAATTCTCTCTCCCTGCTGAAAGAGTATGCCAACCGCGAGGATGTCTTTGACGCGGCCCTCGCGCAGCATCTTACCCTGCTGCTGGGAACCCTGGTTCCGGCGCTGCTGGTCGGCGTGCCGCTGGGGATCCTCTGTTATCGCCGCCCGACGGCACAGGGGCCCGTGTTTGCGGTGCTCAACGTGATTCAGACCGTGCCGTCCGTGGCGCTGTTTGGCCTGCTGATTGCCCCGCTCGCCGGGCTGACCCGCGCCTGGCCGTGGCTGTCATCGCTGGGGATTGCCGGGACAGGCATGACCCCGGCGCTGATCGCCCTGGTGCTCTATGCCCTGTTGCCGCTGGCGCGCGGGGTGTTGGCGGGGCTCAGCCAGGTACCGGCCGAGGTGCTGGAGAGCGCCGACGCGATGGGGATGAATACCCGTCAACGCTTCTGGCAGATCCAGCTTCCGCTGGCGCTGCCGGTGCTGCTGCGCGGCCTGCGGGTGGTAGCGGTGCAGACGGTGGGGATGGCGGTGATTGCGGCCTTAATCGGTGCCGGAGGGTTCGGGGCGCTGGTGTTCCAGGGGCTGCTGAGCAGCGCCCTGGATCTGGTGCTGCTGGGGGTTATCCCCACCATCGTGCTGGCAGTGGTGGTGGATGCGCTCTTTGCCCTGTGGATCGCCCTGCTGCGAAGGAGAACCAATGATTGAATTCCATGATGTAAATAAAACCTTTGCCGGCGAACCTGCAGTCAGCGATCTCAATCTGACCTTTGCCGAAGGGGCATTCTCGGTGCTGATTGGCACGTCGGGGTCGGGTAAATCGACCACCCTGAAGATGATCAACCGGCTGGTGGAGCACGACAGCGGCCTGATCCGCTTTGCCGGAGAGGAGATCCGCAGCCTGCCGGTGCTGGAGCTGCGTCGGCGGATGGGCTACGCCATTCAGTCCATCGGGCTGTTTCCGCACTGGACGGTGGCGCGCAATATCGCCACCGTGCCACAGCTGCAAAAATGGCCGCAGCAAAAAATCAACGATCGGGTGGATGAGCTGATGGCGCTGCTGGGGCTGGAGCCGGTGCTGCGCGAGCGTTTCCCGCATCAGCTCTCCGGTGGGCAGCAGCAGCGGGTAGGGGTGGCGCGTGCGCTGGCCGCTAACCCGGAGGTGCTGCTGATGGATGAACCCTTTGGTGCCCTCGATCCGGTGACCCGCAGCGCGCTGCAGCTGGAGATGACCCGTATCCACCGCATTCTGGGCCGCACCATTATTCTGGTCACCCACGATATCGATGAGGCCCTGCGGCTGGCGGACCATCTGGTATTGATGGATCACGGCAGGGTGGTACAGCAGGGAGCGCCGTTGACGCTGCTGACCCAGCCCGCAAATGCCTTCGTGCGCGAGTTCTTTGGCCGCAGCGAGCTGGGCGTGCGCCTGCTGTCGCTGCGCACGGTGGGCGAGCTGATGCGCCGGGAGATTGCCGCCAGTGACGACACTCCGCTGCGGGCGTCCATGAGCCTGCGGGATGCGCTCTCGGCCTTTGTCAGCAGCGGGCGTGAAAGCCTGTCGGTGGTGGACGACCAGGATCGGCCCTGCGGTACGCTCTGGTTTCGCGATTTGCTCAATCAGGAGATGGCGCATGACGTGGTTACGTGACCCACTCCCGTGGCTGGTGGCGCTGTTTGTGGCGCTGTTGCTGGCGATGCCCTACAGCGCGCCGCTGTTCAGCGCGCTGTTTCCCGAGCTGCCGCGCCCGGTCTATCAGCAGGAGAGCTTTGTCAGCCTGACGCTGTCACACTTCTGGCTGGTGGGGATCTCAAGTTTGATTGCCATCGTGCTGGGGGCCGGTGCCGGGATTGCGGTCACGCGCCCGGCTGGCCGTGAGTTTCGCCCGCTGGTCGAGACCATCGCCGCGGTCGGGCAGACCTTCCCGCCGGTGGCGGTGCTGGCGATTGCGGTACCGGTCATGGGATTTGGACAGCAGCCCGCGATTATCGCGCTGATCCTCTACGGGGTACTGCCGATTTTGCAGGCGACGCTGGCAGGGCTGGCGTCAGTGCCTACAGCGGCCATCAGCGTGGCAGAAGGAATGGGGATGAGCGGCTGGCAGCGTCTGCGCAACGTTGAGCTGCCGCTCGCCGCGCCGGTGATGCTGGCCGGGATCCGCACCTCGGTGATTATCAATATCGGTACGGCGGCCATTGCCTCAACGGTGGGGGCCAATACGCTGGGGACGCCGATCATTATCGGCTTAAGCGGGTTTAATACGGCCTATATCATCCAGGGTGCGCTGCTGGTGGCGCTGGCGGCGATTGTGGTGGATCGTGCGTTTGAGCGGCTGGCGCAGAGCCTCAGCCGACACCGCCACGGACAATAAACGAATACCCTGCCAGCATCACGCCCCCAATACCGCTGACGGCCATGAGTAAGAACAGGGTGATAACCGCGACTTTGGTTGCCTTCATAATGTGCTCCTGATGTTAACAGAGCGATTATACGGTGAAGCGCGGCTGTTAATGAACCATTAATTGCCTTTCAGCGGGAACACGGGATAACCATGCGCCTGCCACTGGGTAAGCTGTTGCTCCTGCGCTGCCGTCGGGGATTCGCCGCACCAGACCAGCAGCGTCTGCCCGTCGAACAGCTCCGGGCGCAGCTGCACCAGCGAGTGCGCCAGCACGTCAACGCGCCAGCCCTGCTGCGCGGCAATCCACGCCTCCAGCCACAGCCGGGTTGTGTCCTGTACGTTCCAGCCAACCACCAGCGCATCCTTGCTGTTCTTCTTTCGCGCGGTGGCCAGACAGATGCAAATATAGTTGATCAGCACCCCGTCGAGCGCGCTCAGCAGCGCCTGCAGGGTGGGCTGCTGCGACTGCAGCCTTCGGCGTAACGGAATGAACAGGTGCGAAATTAAGGTTTGCGCAGGGTATTCGCTGCCGCGCTCCTTGAGCCACACGCGCAGGCGATGCAGATGGCCGGACTGCAGATAACGCAGTAGCACCTCCTGCTGTTCGCGCCAGATGTCCTGCTGCTCCTGACCCTCCGGGCTCAGTAGCGTTTTGACCTTGCCGACCTGAACGCCGTTATCGATCCAGCCCTTGATCTCACGGATGCGGTCGATATCCGCATCGGTAAACAGCCGGTGTCCGCCGTCGGTTCGCTGTGGTTTAAGTAATCCGTAACGTCGTTGCCATGCGCGTAACGTCACAGGATTGATATCACACAGGAGTGCCACTTCCCCAATCGTGTAGAGCGCCATGTTATCCCCCGGCTTGCACATACCCAGATTAACTGTAGACGGAGAATGGCGAACCAGGAAGGATCCCTCTTTTTTTGGACTATTTACGTGAATTTAAGATTACGTTGAATAAAAGGTGTGATGCCTGGCACGAAAACACATTTTTATCCTCATGCTGCCAGGAAAGTTAATGCGCTTCGGTGTATGTTACGCGGTTTTACCGTTGTGGTTTGTGGGCATGTACGAATTTAATCTGGTGTTGCTGCTGCTTCAGCAGATGTGTGTATTTCTGGTCATCGCATGGCTGATGAGCAAAACGCGCCTGTTCATTCCCCTGATGCAGGTCACCGTTCGCCTGCCGCACAAGCTGCTCTGCTACGTCACCTTCTCCATTTTCTGCATTCTCGGCACCTATCTCGGCCTGCATATTGAAGACTCCATCGCCAACACCCGGGCGATTGGCGCGGTGATGGGCGGCCTGCTCGGCGGCCCGGTGGTCGGCGGGCTGGTGGGCCTGACCGGGGGGCTGCACCGCTACTCAATGGGCGGAATGACGGCGCTGAGCTGTATGATCTCGACTATCGTCGAAGGGCTGCTGGGGGGCCTGATCCACAGCGTGATGGTCCGGCGCGGTCGCCCGGATAAAGTTTTCAGCCCGCTGACCGCGGGCATGGTCACCCTGGTTGCCGAGCTGGTGCAGATGCTGATCATTTTGCTGATTGCCCGCCCGTTCGAGGATGCCCTGCATCTGGTCAGCAGCATTGCCGCCCCGATGATGGTCACCAACACCCTGGGTGCTGCGCTGTTCATGCGCATTCTGCTCGACAAGCGGGCAATGTTTGAAAAATACACTTCCGCTTTTTCGGCGACGGCGCTAAAAGTGGCGGCCTCGACGGAGGGGATCCTGCGTCAGGGCTTTAACGAAGAGAACAGCATGAAGGTGGCCCTGGTGCTGCATCAGGAGCTGGATATCAGCGCTGTTGCCATCACCGATCGCGAAAAGCTGCTGGCCTTTACCGGCACCGGCGACGATCACCACCTGCCCGGCAGACCGATTTCGTCCACTTATACGCTTCGCGCCATTGAGACCGGTGAGGTAGTCTACGCCGACGGGAATGAAGTGCCGTACCGCTGCTCGCTGCATCCGCAGTGCAAGCTGGGCTCGACGCTGGTGATCCCGCTGCGTGGCGAAAATCAGCGGGTGATGGGCACCATCAAACTGTACGAAGCGAAAAACCGCCTGTTCAGCTCCATCAACCGTACCCTCGGGGAGGGGATTGCCCAGCTGCTCTCGGCGCAGATCCTCGCCGGGCAGTACGAGCGGCAGAAGGCGCTGCTGACCCAGTCGGAGATCAAGCTGCTGCATGCGCAGGTCAACCCGCATTTTCTGTTTAACGCCCTGAACACCCTGAAAGCGGTGATCCGCCGTGACAGCGAGCAGGCGACGCAGCTGGTGCAGTTTCTCTCGACCTTTTTCCGTAAGAACCTGAAACGGCCTTCGGAAATCGTCACCCTGGCCGATGAGATTGAGCATGTGAACGCCTATCTGCAAATTGAGCAGGCCCGGTTCCAGTCACGCCTGCAGGTGACGCTCTCGGTGCCTGACGAACTGGCCTGGCAGCAGCTGCCGGCCTTTACCCTGCAGCCGATCGTGGAGAATGCGATTAAGCACGGCACTTCGCAGCTGCTGGGCACCGGACAGATCGCCATCACCGCCAGCCGCTTTAACCGCTATCTGGTGCTGGATATTGAAGACAACGCCGGGCTCTATACCTCTGCCAAAGAGGGCGGCGGCCTGGGGATGGGGCTGGTGGATAAACGCCTGCGCGCCCATTTTGGTGAGGATTGCGGCATCACCGTCGTCTGCGAGCCCGACTGCTTTACCCGCATAACCTTAAGACTGCCTCTGGAGGAACACGCATGTTAAACGTGCTGATTGTCGACGATGAGCCTTTGGCGCGGGAAAACCTGCGGTATTTGCTGCAGGAACAGAGCGATATCGAGATTGTGGGCGAGTGCGCTAACGCCATCGAAGCCATCGGCGCGGTGCATAAGCTGCGCCCCGACGTGCTGTTTCTGGATATCCAGATGCCGCGCATCAGCGGCCTGGAGATGGTGGGGATGCTCGACCCGGAACATCGGCCCTACATCGTGTTTCTTACCGCCTTTGACGAATACGCCGTCAAGGCCTTTGAAGAGCACGCCTTTGACTATCTGCTGAAACCCATCGAAGAGCAGCGGCTGGAAAAGACCCTCAATCGCCTGCGCCAGGAGCGCAACGTGCAGGATGTGTCCCTGCTGGCGGAACATCAGCAGCCGCTGAAGTTTATCCCCTGTACCGGCCACAGCCGCATTTATCTGCTGCAGATGGACGACGTGGCCTTTGTCAGCAGCCGGATGAGCGGGGTATTTGTCACCAGCGGAGAAGGCAAAGAGGGCTTTACCGAGCTAACCCTGCGCACCCTGGAGAGCCGCACGCCGCTGCTGCGCTGTCATCGTCAGTATCTGGTGAATATGGCGCACCTGAAGGAGATCCGCCTGGAGGAGAACGGGCAGGCGGAGCTGGTGCTGCGGGCCGGGCAGACGGTGCCGGTCAGCCGTCGCTACCTGAAGAGTTTGAAGGAGGCGATAGGGCTGTAAAACTGCTACACTGCGCGCCATAGCATCATCGACAGTGAAAGGCACACATGATTAGCAACGATATTCTTCGTAGCCTGCGCTACACCCTGAAAGCAAACAACAACGACATGGTGCGCATTCTTGCGCTTGCCGAGATGGAAGCCACGTCTGCCGGTTTCGATACCTGGATGACCAAAGAAGATGAAGAGGGGTTTGTTCGCTGCCCGGACATCATCCTGTCAGGCTTCCTGAACGGTCTTATCTATGACAAGCGCGGCAAAGATGAGTCCGCGCCTGAGCTGGCGCTGGAGCGTCGGGTCAATAACAACACGGTGTTGAAAAAGCTGCGCATCGCGTTCTCGCTGAAAACGGACGATATTGTGGCGATTATGACGGAGCAGAAATACCGCGTATCCGTGCCGGAAGTGACCGCCATGATGCGCGCACCGGACCACAAAAACTACCGCGAGTGCGGGGACCAGTTCCTGCGTAACTTCCTGCGTGGTTTAACCCACCGGGTGCATCACCCGAAAGCGTAAATGCGGCATGGGTGCGGCCTGATGCCCTCACCCCGACCCTCTCGCACAGGGAGAGGGAGAAAACAAAATGCCATAAAAAAAGCCGGAGATTATCTCCGGCTTTTTTGTTATTTCACCTGCTGACCCGGCTTCGCGCCTTCGTCAGGGCTTAACAGGAAGATATCTTTCCCGCCAGGGCCTGCTGCCATCACCATCCCCTCAGAGATGCCGAAGCGCATTTTGCGCGGTGCCAGGTTGGCAACCATCACCGTCTGACGACCAATCAGCACCTGCGGATCCGGGTACGCGGAACGGATACCGGAGAAGACGTTGCGCTTCTCGCCGCCCAGATCCAGCGTCAGGCGCAGCAGTTTGTCAGAGCCTTCGACGAATTCCGCGTTCTCGATCAGCGCCACGCGCAGGTCAACTTTCGCGAAATCATCAAAAGTGATGGTCTCCTGAATCGGATCGTCCGCCAGCGGGCCGGTTACCGGTGCGGCTGCGGCTTTCACCTCTTCTTTAGAAGCGTCAACCAGAGCTTCTACCTGCTTCATCTCGATGCGGTTGTACAGCGCCTTGAAGGCGTTCAGCTTATGGCCGAGCAGCGGCTGGTTAATGCTGTCCCAGCTCAGTTCGGTGTTCAGGAACGCTTCGGTACGCGCGGCCAGCTGCGGCAGAACCGGCTTCAGATAAGACATCAGCACGCGGAACAGGTTGATACCCATGGAGCAGATTGCCTGCAGGTCGGCGTCGCGGCCTTCCTGTTTTGCCACAACCCACGGGGCCTGCTCGTCAACGTAGCGGTTAGCCAGATCGGCGAGGGCCATGATCTCACGTACCGCTTTGCCGAATTCGCGGCTTTCCCAGGCTTCACCAATCACGGCAGCCGCGTCGGTGAAGGTTTTGTACAGCGCTGGATCCGCCAGTTCAGCCGCCATTACGCCGTCAAAACGTTTGGCGATAAAGCCGGCATTACGGGAGGCCAGGTTCACCACTTTGTTGACGATGTCGGCGTTCACGCGCTGGACGAAATCTTCGAGGTTCAGGTCGATGTCGTCGATACGGGAAGAGAGCTTCGCCGCGTAGTAGTAGCGCAGACTGTCGGCGTCAAAGTGGTTCAGCCAGGTGCTGGCTTTAATGAAGGTGCCGCGGGATTTGGACATCTTCGCGCCGTTCACCGTCACATAACCGTGAACGAACAGGTTGGTAGGCTTGCGGAAGCCGCTGCCTTCCAGCATGGCTGGCCAGAACAGGCTGTGGAAATAGACGATGTCTTTACCGATGAAGTGATACAGCTCGGCGTCGGAATCTTTTTTCCAGTATTCCTCGAAGCTGGTGGTGTCGCCGCGCTTGTCGCACAGGTTCTTGAAGGAACCCATGTAGCCGATTGGCGCGTCCAGCCAGACGTAGAAGTATTTGCCCGGTGCGTTCGGGATTTCGAAGCCAAAGTACGGCGCATCGCGGGAGATATCCCACTGCTGCAGGCCGGATTCGAACCACTCCTGCATCTTGTTCGCTACCTGCTCCTGCAGCGCGCCGCTGCGGGTCCACGCCTGCAGCATTTCGCTGAACGACGGCAGGTCGAAGAAGAAGTGCTCGGAATTACGCATCACAGGGGTAGCGCCGGATACCACGGATTTCGGCTCGATCAGCTCGGTCGGGCTGTAGGTCGCGCCGCACACTTCGCAGTTATCGCCGTACTGGTCCGGGGATTTACATTTCGGGCAGGTGCCTTTCACAAAACGGTCCGGCAGGAACATGCCTTTTTCCGGATCGTAGAGCTGAGAGATGGTGCGGTTTTTAATAAAACCGTTCTCTTTCAGGCGGGTGTAGATCAGCTCCGACAGCTCGCGGTTCTCGTCGCTGTGCGTGGAGTGATAGTTGTCGTAGCTGATGTCGAAGCCAGCAAAGTCCGTCTGATGCTCCTGACTCATATCAGCAATCATCTGCTCCGGGCTGATACCGAGCTGCTGTGCTTTCAGCATAATCGGGGTGCCGTGTGCGTCGTCTGCACAGATGAAGTTTACCTGATGGCCGCGCATTCGCTGGTAACGGACCCAGACATCAGCCTGGATATGCTCCAGCATGTGGCCGAGGTGGATTGAGCCGTTAGCGTACGGCAGAGCGCACGTCACCAGAATTTTTTTCGCGACTTGAGTCATAGTGGACATTACTTCTTTTGTAGTGAAAAGGGTTTTGATAGTACCAAAAGGGGCATTATTAAGTAAGCACAAACCATGGCCTTTCAGGTAAACTTGTTCAACAAAGCTCTTATCCACAATAACAAAAGGAGTCGGGATGAGTTCTCAATCCCAGGCCAAATCACCGGAAGCCTTGCGCGCAATGGTCGCCGGGACGCTGGCTAATTTTCAGCACCCCACCCTGAAGCATAATCTCACTGCTCTCAAGGCGTTGCATCACGTGGCGTGGCTGGATGATACCCTGCATGTTGAGCTGCAGATGCCGTTCGTCTGGAACCATGCGTTTGAGACGCTGAAAGAGGAAACCAGCGCTGAGCTGCTGCGCATCACCGGGGCAAAGGCGATTGACTGGAAGTTGTCCCACGCCATCGCCACCCTGAAGCGGGTGAAAAACCAACCGGGCATCAACGGCGTGAAGAACATTATCGCCATCAGCTCCGGTAAGGGTGGGGTGGGCAAATCCTCCACCGCCGTGAATCTGGCGCTGGCGCTGGCCGCCGAAGGGGCGAAGGTCGGTATTCTGGATGCCGATATCTATGGTCCGTCGATCCCGAACATGCTGGGCGCGGAAAATCAGCGTCCGACCTCGCCGGATGGCACCCATATGGCGCCAATTATGGCATACGGTCTGGCGACCAACTCCATTGGCTATCTGGTGACCGACGACAACGCCATGGTGTGGCGCGGGCCGATGGCCAGCAAAGCGCTGTTGCAGATGTTGCAGGAGACGATGTGGCCGGATCTCGATTATCTGGTGCTGGATATGCCGCCGGGTACCGGTGACATTCAGCTGACGCTGGCGCAGAACATCCCGGTTACCGGGGCGGTGGTGGTCACTACACCGCAGGACATCGCGCTGATCGACGCCAAAAAAGGCATCGTAATGTTCGAGAAGGTAGAAGTGCCGGTGCTGGGCGTGGTCGAAAACATGAGCATGCACATTTGCAGCAACTGTGGTCACCATGAAGCGATCTTTGGCACAGGCGGGGCAGAGAAGCTGGCGGCGCAGTATCACACCCAGCTGCTGGGCCAGATGCCGCTGCACATTACGCTGCGTGAAGATCTCGACAGCGGGAAGCCGACCGTGGTTAACCGTCCTGAAAGTGAGTTTGCTGAGATGTACCGCCAGCTGGCGGATCGCGTTGCGGCACAACTATACTGGCAGGGAGAAGTGATCCCGGGCGATATCGCATTCCGCGCGGTATAACATTTGGGTGCGGCCTGATGCCCTCACCCCGGCCCTCTCCCACGGGAGAGGGTGCAAATACAAAAAACGGTCACCTCAGGGCGACCGTTTTGCGTTTACCTTGCGATTAACGGTGGTAGAAGATATCGCCGTTATACGCTTTATAGATCTTGCCGTCAGTATCCCCGACCAACACGTAGTTCTCACCCATATAGGTCCAGTGCGTGCCAGCCTGCGGTTCAGGCAGGTTGCGCAGCTTATACTGCTTAATGGTGTACTCAGGTGTCAGGTACTGCGCAGGGGCGAAATCACCAATCTTGAATTTCGTAAAATCGGCTACAAACTCCTGTTCCTCATAGGCCTGGATGCCAGAGGGTGCCGCTACGGCTTGCGGTGCAGCAAAGGCCGCGCTCGCCAGTGACATCAGTACGCCCAGAAGTAGAATTTTACCTTTAGTCATTTTTTCTCCAGATTAACCGTGGCCATTACTCGTGGTCTGCTGATCCGTGACCGAGCAACAGAAACCCTATTTTATGTTTTGCCGGCTGGCTGAGTGGGTAAAAAATGTAACAAATCAACACATCCCTGCACAGACCGAATCGGCTTTAATTATTTCCATCATGAATATATCGTTATTTAAACGTTATATTAATTATAGTTCTTTTTATAAAATCCGAAAACATTCCTTACTGCCAATATAGCCGTGTCCGGACTGTATTATTTCTTTCCTGGAATGATTATGATAACGCCTAATTTATTGGTGCTGTTTTTTCTTTCTCTGGCGAAAGAAATTGCCAGACAATCCCCAGCCCGACTGGTGCGTTTCTTTTATCAGGCTGTTTTACTGTAACTGTATAATAGTAATAAATATTTTTAATATTTATTCGTGTCGATATTATTGCGAGTTAGCAGGAATTAATGGGCTATTAACCTATTTCGTAGAGTATTATTAATTAATGACAATTCCACTCCGCGCCGGCGTGGGTTTTTTTGCTGCCTTGTTATTAGCAGGCTGTACGATTACGCCCGGCCAACATATAAATACTTCCGGAAAAAATAACGTGGCTGTTGCCGACAATCCGCTTGATTTGGATAAGAAAGTGGACGTCTGGCCGTTAACCCCCTCCATCATTGAACAGCTGCGGGGCGAGCGGGAGAAATCTCAAGCAAATCCGAATCTGGACGAGGAATTAAAGAACTGGGAATACCGGATTGGTCCAGGGGATGTACTGATGATCACCGTCTGGGATCACCCGGAACTCACCACTCCAGCCGGGCAGTACCGCAGCGCCAGCGACACTGGCAACTGGGTGGGTGCCGATGGCACGCTCTTTTATCCCTATGTGGGAAAACTCCAGGTTGCGGGTAAAACGCTCGCCCAGGTGCGCGAAGAGGTCACCGCCCGGCTGGACAGGGTGATTGAAAGCCCGCAGGTTGACGTCAGTATCGCAGCGTTTCGTTCGCAGAAAGCCTATGTCACTGGCGAAGTGGTCAAATCCGGCCAACAGCCAATTACCAATATTCCGCTGACCATCATGGACGCCATCAACGCGGCAGGCGGTCTGTCGAAAGATGCCGACTGGCGCAACGTGGTGCTCACCCATGACGGCAAAGATACGCGGATTTCGCTCTATGCCCTGATGCAGCATGGCGATCTGACGCAGAACCGGCTGCTGTGGCCGGGCGACATTCTGTTTATTCCGCGCAATGACGCCCTGAAAGTCTTTGTCATGGGGGAAGTGGTGAAACAGAGCACCCTCAAAATGGATCGCAGCGGCATGACGCTGGCGGAAGCGTTAGCCAGCGCTGGCGGCCTGAATCAGAGCATGGCCGATGCGACCGGCATCTTCGTGATCCGCTCTACCTCCGGCAACAACCAGGACGGCAAAATTGCGCGTATCTGGCAGCTGAATGCCCGCGACGCGTCTGCCATGGTGCTTGGCACAGAGTTTCAGCTCCAGCCCTACGATATCGTCTACGTGACGACCGCGGCGGTCTCTCGCTGGAACCGGGTACTGACGCAACTGGTGCCGACCATCACCGGTGTACATGATCTGACGGAAACCGTGCGCTTTATTAAGTCGTGGCCTGAATAATGATCCAATCCATTCTGGTGATATGTACTGGAAATATTTGCCGTTCACCGCTCGGAGAACGGCTCTTACAGCAGCAGTTACCCACATTGTCCATCGCCTCCGCGGGCCTCTGTGGCCTGGCCGGTCGTAGGGCGGATCCTCAGGCCCAGCAAATCGCGGCGATGCACGGTTTGTCGCTGGCAGATCACGTTGCCCGGCCGCTGACGGCGGCAATGATGCGGGAATACGATCTGCTCCTTGCCATGGAGTCAGGGCAGATTAACCGGATCTCACTCATCGCACCCGAGGTACGCGGCAAAGCCTTGTTGTTTGGACAATGGCTGAAAGAACAGGAAATCCCCGACCCGTACGGTAAAAGCATGGAAGCTTTTGAATATGTTTTTCGCCTGCTTGGCGAAGCAAGTCAGGAATGGACCAACCGACTTACAGTTAAGGGATTACGGACATGCCGTCGAAAAGCATAAATGCACAACATTCTGAAGTTGATAACCAGGCGCTGGATCTGGCGCGACTTCTGGGAGAATTAATTGATCATCGCGTGTGTATTCTTAGCATCACGTTATTTTTTGCGCTCTGCGGGACGTTGTATGCGTTATTTGCATCACCGGTCTATGTCGCTGATGCCATGGTGCAGATTGAAAATAAGCAGCAGAACGCCATTCTCAAAACTTTGAACCAGCTGACGCCTGAGCTGCCGTCGGGTTCCGGCGCGGAAATCCAGCTCCTGAAATCGCGGATGATCCTTGGTGAAACCGTGGAGGCATTGCACTTACGCGATGAGATAACTCAGGTTCGCCTGCCCTTTATCGGCAAGGGGCTGGCGAAGCTTACCGGGCAACCCGCCGCCACGCTGATCCTCGACAATCTGGTCCTTCCCACCACGCAGGGCACAGCGCTGGCTCTGACCCTTACCGCTGAAGAGAACGGACACTACCTGCTGGAAGGGGAGGGGTATAGCGCGCGCGGAACCGTCGGCACACCGTTACAGCACGGTGGGATGACGATTGCCGTACGCGAATTGTCGGCGCTGCCGGGCACACGCTTCAGGGTGCGTCAGCTCGCGCAACTGGACGCGATAAACGCCCTGAGTCGCCAGTTTAACGTTACGGAACAGGGTAAAGAGAGCGGGATCCTCTCGCTGAGCCTGACAGGCCAGGATCCCGTGCGCATCGCCACCGTGCTGAATCACATTGCACAGAGCTATCTGCAACAGAACGTCGCCCGACAGGCTGCGCAGGACTCACAGAGCCTCAACTTCCTGCAGCGCCAGATGCCACAGGTGCGCAGCGAGCTGGAGCAGGCAGAAGAGCGTCTGAACAGCTACCGTAAGCAGCGCGATTCGGTGGATTTAACTCTGGAAGCGAAGTCGGTGCTGGAGCAGATCGTCAATGTCGATAATCAGCTGAATGAGCTGACCTTCCGCGAAGCCGAGATCTCCCAGCACTTTAAAAAAGACCATCCGACCTATCGGGCGCTGCGTGAAAAACGTCAGACGTTAGAGAGCGAGCGGGAGCGGCTGAATAAACGGGTGGGAACGATGCCGTCCACCCAGCAGGAGATCCTGCGTCTCAGCCGCGATGTCGATTCTGGCCGGGCGATTTACCTTCAGCTACTTACCCGGCAGCAGGAGCTGAACATCTCCCGATCCAGCACCATCGGCAACGTGCGCATTATCGATTCGGCGGTGACGCAGCCTGCGCCCGTCAAGCCGCGCAAGGCGCTGATCCTGGCCATGTCGGTCCTGTTGGGCTTCTTCGTTTCGACAGGCGGTGTGCTGGTAAGATCGGCACTTCGACGCGGCATCACTGCGCCGGAACAGCTGGAGAGCGAAGGGATTAGCGTCTATGCCACCTTGCCCCATTCGCAATGGCTGCACGGTAAAACCCGGGTGGGGAACCGCTATTTCTTCCACTACTGCAAACGGCATAAAATCACCGACGTGCCCTTTTTACCGATAGACAGGCCGTTGGATAATTTTGTCGAAGCGGTGCGCGGGTTACGTACCAGCCTGCACTTCGCCATGATGGATGCCGAAAACAATATTCTGATGTTCAGCGGCCCGGCCCAGGACTGCGGTAAAACGCTGGTCAGCACCTCGCTGGCGGCGCTGATGGCCCAGGTCGATCAGCGGGTGCTGTTTATTGATGCTGATATGCGTAAAGGCTACGTGCACAATATTTTTGGCCTGCCCAACGACGCCGGTCTGTCGGACGTGCTGTCCGGGAAAGTCTCTTTCCCTGAGGCGGTTCAGACTTACGCCAGCGGCCGGTTTGATGTGTTGACCTGCGGTCAGTGCCCGCCTAATCCGTCGGAGCTTTTAATGCATGACCGTTTTCGTGCGTTTATGACCTGGGCCAGCGAGCAGTACGACATAGTGATTGTCGATACTCCGCCCGTTCTGGCGGTCACGGATGCCGCACTGGTGGGCCGGATTGCGGCTTCTACGCTGCTGGTGGCACGGTTTAACGTTACCAGCGTCCGCGAGATGGCAGTCAGCCAGCGTCGTTTGCAGCAGATGGGGGTCAACATTAAAGGGGCAATTCTGAACGACGTCGTGAAATCGGCGGCCAGCTATTACGCTTCCGGTTACGATGCTTATGGCTATTCCGCTGCGCAGAGCGCAAACGCGAAGAAGAAAAAATAATGGGAATAAAGACCCGGCAGCGAACGCTGCCGGGTTGAACAACTTACTTCGCCAGCAGCTCGTGCGCCGTGCGTTCCACCAGTGACAGCAGGACTTTAACATCCTCCAGCGTCACAATTGGGTTCAGCAGGGTCAGCTTCAGGCAGGTGATACCGTTATGCTCGGTCACACCAACGTTAGCACGGCCCGATTCCAGCAGCGCATCACCGATCTTCTGGTTAAGCAGCGCAATGGCCGCATCGTCCAGGTTCAGCTCAGGGCGGAAGCGGAACAGCACGCTCGCCAGCTGTGGTGGCATCACCAGCTCCAGCTGTGGCTGTTCGGTCACGTACGCGGCAACCTGCTGCGCCATAGTCACACCGTGATCGATGATCTCAGCGTATTTCTTCTGGCCCAGCGCTTCCAGGCTCATCCACAGCTTCAGCGCGTCGAAACGACGGGTGGTCTGCAGGGATTTGGACACCAGGTTCGGTACGCCAGCCTCTTCATCAAACTCAGAGTTCAGGTACGCCGCCTGATAACGCATCAGCTCATAGTGACGCGCCTCTTTCAGCAGGAACGCACCGCAGCTGATGGTCTGGAAGAACTGCTTGTGGAAGTCCAGGGTAACGGAATCCACCAGTTCGATACCGTCGAGGTAATCGCGATATTTTTCAGACATCAGCAGCGCGCCGCCCCAGGCCGCATCCACGTGAACCCAGATATTCTGCTTCGCCGCCAGCTCTGCAATCGCCCGCAGCGGATCGATAGCGCCCGCATCGGTGGTGCCCGCGGTGGCAACGATCGCCAGAATCTGTTCGCCGTTGGCATTGCACTGCTCGATTTTCGCCGCCAGATCGGTCAGATCCATACGCGAACATGCGTCAGTTTTCACCTGGATAACGGACTGATAGCCTAGGCCCATCAGCGCCATGTTTTTCTGGACGGAGAAGTGCGCGCTGTCGGAGCACAGCACCCGGATCTTACGCAGATCGCCCACCAGACCATCCTGCTGGACGGAGTGGCCCTGACGCGCGAAGAAAGCATCGCGCGCCAGCATCAGACCCATCATGTTGCTCTGGGTGCCGCCGCTGGTGAAGACACCGGCATCGCCAGGCTGGTAACCCAGACGGGTACGCAGCCACTCGATCAGTTTTATCTCGATAATGGTCGCAGACGGGCTCTGATCCCAGGAGTCCATGCTCTGGTTAGTGGCGTTGATCATCACTTCCGCCGCCTGGCTTACCACCAGGCTCGGGCAGTGGAGGTGCGCCACGCACTGCGGATGGTGCACCGCCAGGCTATCTTTCAGGAAATATTCAACGGCACGCTCGATGGCGGTCTCGTTGCCCAGCCCTTCCGGGCTGAACTCCAGGTTGATACGTTCGCGCAGCTCGGCGACCGTTTTACCCTGGTACATTTCCGGCTGTTTCAGCCACTGCATAACCGCCTGGGTGCTCTGCTCGATGGCCTGCTGATAGGCTTCGATGCTTTGCGCCGACGACGACAAAATCGGGTTTAAATCTGACATTGTATCCATTGTCTCCGGTTAGGCTGGGCGAACGCCCGCAGCAAGCAGCGCCTGCTCAAATTTGTCCAGGAACACGTTCAGCTCCCGATCGCTGATCAGCAGGGAAGGCAGCAGACGCACAACGTTACCGTTACGGCCGCCACGCTCCAGAATCAGACCGGCTTCGAAGCACTTCTTCTGGATTAGCGCAGACAGCTCACCGTCGCCCGGGAAGCAGCCCATGTGGTCGGCAGCTTCGTGCGGTTTAACGATCTCGATACCAATCATCATGCCCAGACCGCGCACGTGACCAATAACCGGATAGCGTTTCTGCAGCTCAACCAGCTTCGCTTTCAGCCACTCGCCCTGGGCGGCAACTTTATCGGCGATGTTCTGCTCTTTGAGGATCTGCAGGGTGGTGAGGCCGGTCGCCATCGCCAGCTGGTTGCCACGGAAGGTACCGGTATGGTGACCCGGAGACCAGGCATCGAACTGCTTTTTGATACCAAGAACGGCCAGCGGCAGACCGCCACCGACGGCTTTGGACATCACCACGATGTCTGGCTGGATACCCGCATGTTCGAAGGCGAAGAATTTACCGGTACGGGCAAAGCCCGCCTGGACTTCGTCGAGGATCAGCAGAATGCCGTGCTCTTCGGTCACTTTACGGATGCGCTGCAGCCACTCAACCGGGGCCGGGTTCACGCCGCCTTCGCCCTGGACTGCTTCCAGGATCACGGCAGCAGGTTTACGCACGCCGCTCTCGACGTCGTTGATCAGGTTTTCGAAGTAGTAGGTCAGCGCTTTCACGCCCGCTTCACCGCCGATACCCAGCGGGCAGCGGTACTGGTGCGGGTAAGGCATGAACTGCACTTCCGGCATCATGCCGTCAACCGCTTCTTTCGGAGACAGGTTGCCGGTCACGGACAGTGCGCCGTGGGTCATGCCGTGATAAGCACCGGAGAAGCTGATAATGCCGCTACGGCCGGTTACTTTTTTCGCCAGCTTCAGCGCGGCTTCAACGGCGTCCGCACCGGATGGGCCGGTAAACTGCAGGCAGTACTCTTTGCCCTGACCTGGCAGCACGGAGAGCAGGTATTCTGAGAACGCGTCTTTCAACGGCGTGGTCAGATCCAGGGTATGTAACGGCAAGCCGCTGGTAATGACACTTTGGATGCTTTTCAGCACATCAGGATGGTTATGACCCAGCGCCAGCGTTCCCGCACCGGCCAGGCAATCAAGATACTCTTTGTTATCCGCATCGGTGATCCACACCCCGTCCGCCTTAGTAATGGCTAAAGGCAGTTTGCGCGGATAACTCCTGACATTGGATTCCATTTCGGCCTGACGGGCCAGATAGGTTTCGTTGGTTTTGAAAGAAGAGGCATTCAAAGTATCAATACGGACTTTATCCGTCATCATATCACTCCTACAACCGCAGCTCAGCACGTGGCCACGATTGAATAATTAATTAAGAAAATGAGAAGGGCATCAAAAATCGCGGCCAATATAGAGCCTTTTTGCGCGGGGCTCAATGGTTAATTGTTTATCGTTTTGTTACGCGCGTTGAAACAACGCGCGTAAGCCGTAACCCCGCATGGCAACTGAGGTTTCCTGGGGGGCGCTCTGCGTAAAAAAGTGGGGTATTTTAGAATGCTTTAGGACTACTTTGGACAACGTTCAGAATCCCATGATCGCGGCCCTTGGTTTTATTCCATGATGCGTCGGTGACGCCGTCCGCATCGAGAGAGATTGACAGGATATAACCCGCCCCTTTGATCTCGTAGAAGTTCGCACTGGAACGCTTCACCGTGGCTTTCTTGCCGTTGATGGTGGCCTGGGTGAAACCATTGTTGATGGTGGCTTTGATGCCGTTTGCGCTAAAAGAGGCTTCACGCAGCGGGTCGGCAACATGGGCCGCCTGCGCATGTTGTGTTGCGGCCTGGGCATTTTCCAGGGCCTGTTTTTCAGCGGCGGCATTGATGGTGGCCTGACGGTTCTGGTCGGCAACATAACAGGCATCACGGCTGACGCCCTTTGCCTCACACTGCGCTAAACGCTGCTCCTCTGAGACGCAGCCCGCCAGAAGCGCCGCAACCATACCCACCAACAGAATCTTTTTCATACATTAACCTTTAATAAATTAAGAGATTATTGATTTATTAATCAATAGTTTAGTTGTTTTTATGCATGCAGCTATTATCACGTCGTTTCTATAAAAGTAACGAGGTGATGACTATCACGGAAGGCAGGGTGTTACTACTTGACGAAGATCACATTTCGCACGAATAGCTAAAATGATGGGAGTAATCCTGGCGAGGAGTAGTGGCAGCAGAGGGGGCTTGCTATTGCCAGACGCATCCTCTATTGCATTCCGTTTATCATAGTGTCTGCTTTTCGGCATTGCTGATTGGGTGAAAAACATTGTTTACCTACAGCAGACTATAGGCCACGAGAAGAGCGGAGGAATTACAAACGCTATCTACATACGTCTCCTCTGTTCACATTTTTATGTAATTAACTGGAGATAATTTTTAATAAAAAATGCAAGGGGCAGTGAAGCCCCATGGTCAATCTAAAATCATGCTTTTTCAAGTTTAAAAATAATTAACAACCCAATAAAGCTTAATAATCCAATTACTGTTGCAAGGTATTTTCTATAAAACCATGAAATTTCAGATCTATCTAATTCCTTAAAAAAATTGACTTCTTCTTTTGTTAATATCTTTTTTGTTGCAGGAAAGTTCGTGAAAAACAATGCACAAATCAAATAGGACTCTTTATAACCCCAAAAGAAAAAACCACCATTTTTCCCAACCGCCATTGAAAATGGCATGTATCCAAATTTTTTATTAAATTTTTCTGCTATAGCGTCAAATTTCTTTTCTGTAAATTTCCCATAGGCCAGATAGAATAATAAAGATAGTAAAAATAAGGACGATAAAATGATTATAATCCAATCAAATGGTTTCACTTGCCCTCCTCGATCACACTATAGAGCGAGTTACCTATTTTCTCTCCTCCCCAGCTACCAGCCTCACCGCCAGCGTAACCTAAAGTCCCGCCCGCAATTATGGTACAAACTAAGCCGCCTGTTCCGGCGGTTCCAATGCCAATAGCAATGCACAGAGGTACAGCAAGAGAGCCTGTTAAAATACCACCACCAACTGCTCCAGAGAAACTACCTATTTCAGTGTATGCCTTTTTGGTACATTCAGCTTCACGACCAATTGAACAAGCCTCATTTATCTCATTTATTGAGTGAATTGCACTGAACCCAATACCTAAATAACCAGTGTAACGCATTGCTTTTACGTATTTAGCTGCCCGTTCAATGTGGGCAGCGTAGCCTTCAATGTCACCGATCCCCGTTTCGTTCCATTTGTGGGTAATAGAACTGCTGGAGAGGCCGAGTGCATTTTTTATTTTGGTATACTCGCCGAATTTCATAGCCTTATTCAGGAAGCTGACTTTGAGTATGGATTCAAGTTCTTTAAACAACTGGCTACGTCTGACATAAAATTGTTCACCAATCAATGAGCCTCTGGTTATGTAGGTATTCTTATACGTGTCTTGAATCTCCTTGAGTATTTTTTCGATACTCTCAAAGTATTTTCCAAC
Source organism: Leclercia sp. (assembly GCF_036780805.1). Lineage (NCBI taxonomy): Bacteria > Pseudomonadati > Pseudomonadota > Gammaproteobacteria > Enterobacterales > Enterobacteriaceae > Leclercia > Leclercia sp. Next base: position 259,674 of record NZ_DAIQCE010000001.1, read on the forward strand.
AGGATCAGCAGCAAGGCCAATTCCCGTATCAGCGTAGCTGGTGAAATTAGCTATGGTAGCGTAATGCTTATGTAGGAAGTTAGCTTCCTCGTGTGTCAGCGGCTCAAGGGCTACATCAATCCGTGCTTTTGCATTCTGCATGTGGGCGATCTGTTCGTCGTCCTGCTTGTCAGGATCAACCAGAAGCATAATAGACCCGGCTTTATAGCTTTTGTCTGCACCATTCAGCGTGGCGAATAACTCTTTGGCTCCTGCTGGTGGGTTTTCAGTGAACAGCAGACGTTGCCAGGCCTCTGTGGTACCGCCATAGGGGAGAACGGCAAAACCTGCATCTATGCCCGTTTTCTTCTTCGCGGCCTGGGCGTGCTGCGCTGGTTCTGGCTCAATCGGCCCAGGGAGTACGGGCATCTCGACGAGGTGAGATAGATCGGTGTGCGTTACTGCTGCTTCTCCACCAAGCTCGTAATCATCATCAAAGTTTGAAGGGACGAATTTCGATTTGCAGGGGCAGGAGCTATAGCTGTGCAGCGTTCCAGCAATCCTTTTACTATGTATATAGTCGGTATCAAGACCGCCACAGATACGGTAACGACCTGGATGTTTACCACAGGTCACTTGATGGCCTTCACAAGCCATGTCTTTACCGAAAAACTGGTGATCGGTACATCCTTCAAGAATTCTTCCACCGCATACTGTCTTATCACCCCTGAACAGAAAGTAACCTTTGGCTGCCATTAGTGCTTACTCCCTGGCATGGTCAGGAATCCTTTCGGGAATGTGTCACCTTCACGGAAAACCAGTCTGCTGCCGGATTGTGGTGTTGAGATTATTTCGTCTCCGTTCTCCAGCATACTTCCCACCAGTGCCGCAGATGCGCCCTGCATAATACGCGCTCCACCTGCTCCGGAAATAATCGTGGCTTCACTGCCGTCAGCGTAAACAACTTTATCCCCAACTCGTGCCATTTTATATCCGCCAGCCGTACTACTTCCCGAAACATTGCGGATCACTCCCCCGTTGCGGGTAACGCTTCCAACGACAGCGAATCGAAAAATGTGAGTTACCGGGCGGCTAACTTGTTGGTTAAAATTTTCATACTCTCCGCGTGTCTTGCTGTCACAGCTTGCTAAGAAATCTTTGTCGTAGGGTGGCTGTGAAGATGATTCACGAAGTTCAGGCGTGAGCTCATTGGTATATTGCTGCATAAGTCCCTCTACTTGTTATAAAAATAATCCTCATGGTCATTTTACAAACAATCACTACATGCGCAATAAGTATTAGATTTAAGTGAAACTACGTTTCGTAACAGTTGATCTTCCACAAAAGCACATTTCAACAGTGCTTTAGTGAGAGGGGTTGTATCTCTGTTTGCCTGCTGGCATGATCCTGACCGGGATTAATGCAGAGCACTAATCACCAGTTTGATGTAAATGACTCGGGGTGCCCTTCTTCGTTGAAGGCTGAGAAATACCCGTACCACCTGATCTGGATAATGCCAGCGTAGGGGGCCAAAATTTGGCCTACTTATCATGAGATTGCATTTCTTTTTGTCCGTGCTGAATGCACTTGAGGTACAAAAAGGGCTTAATCATGAGGTACAAAACTCTTCCATACACGTTTCAACGAAACGGCAATTACTATCTGCAAATCCGGCTTTCAAATGGCAGGATGTATAAAAAATCTCTTCTCACTGATAGTTATCGTGAAGCATCTGCTTTGATGATTGGTGTTATTCCACACATTCCTTTTGTTAAATCATTAGTCACACCGATCCCGATGTTTGATGCCTTTGTGTCAAACCTGATTATGTCAGAACGTAAATCTCTGAAAGTTCCGCAGTTATTCAGTCAGCCGATTATTGTACCTACTGAAATCGTTGAGACAGGGGCACAAGTTGTAACGGAAGAAGTGTTAACCCTTTCTGATGCTTGGGCTATGTACAAAGACGAAAAAGGGCGTAAATGGACAAAATCGATCTCAATGGCAAATGAGCGTTACATAGAAGTGTTGCTAACTGTCTTGGGGGGAGAAACTGATGTAACAATGATCACAAAGCAGGACATTAAGCAGGTGATGGAAGTGGTTGAAAATCTCCCTAAGCGTACTGTTCAGCCATATCGCTCAATGACCATTCGGCAGTTGATAGATTGTGATGACGTACCAACTGATGAGCTTGTGGGCGTTGAGGCTATCCATAAGCATCTCAAGCTCTACAAATCCTTATTCAAAACATTTCTCACTGAAGGCAAAGATATTTTACCTAAGTCGCCAACTGATGGCGTAGTGGCGGCACCATCAAAAGCCAGATTTGGTGCATACAGTTTGGCAGAGATGAAGAAGTTTGTAGAGTGGGCACTTAAGCAGTCGGATGGTTGGCCAAAGTGGATTACATTATTGTTGGCGTACACTGGGGCCAGGAGAGGTGAAATTGCCAAACTGGAAAAATCACAAATCAAATATGATGAGGATAGTCAGCGATATTATTTCCTGATTGCAGAAGGAGGGCAGGGGAAAACAGAAAATGCCACCCGGCAAGTAGTGATCCACCCTTTGTTGATCGAATGGGGTTTCATGGAATACGTTGATCGCCAGTGGAAAGAGCGGATTTTTTCAGAAGTGGCAGGTACGAACATGACGAAGATAGGTAAAGAATTTGCTGATGTGCGTAATCAGCTTGGCATTCCGTACTTAGATGATTTTGGACAGCGGAGGCTGCTGCATAGCATTCGTCACTCTGTTTGCTCTGCTGCGATGGCTGGATGGGTTAAGAACATCTTGCACCTGCAACAAACGGTAGGCCATGAGAAAAGTGGTGGGATTACAAAACGCTATTTGCATACGTTTCCGCTAACAACAGTTAGTTATGTGATTGATGGAATTTGTTGGATTTGAAATTAACAATTCGCAGCACGATATAGTTATGATAATAGAGGTCTTATTAACCTATCGGTTAGACTACAATGTTAATGTAGAGTTTTGTTTTTTAGCAAAGATTTAATCTTATAGAAAAAAATTGTTTTTTTATATAGTGCATGTAATCTTTAATAAACGAACTACCTTGGCAACCTTAAATTAAAAGGTTGCCAAGGTAAGCTTTTTTAATATTATGAAATCTAATTAAAATTTAACAGCGTAGTGTACGCAGCAACAATGCCTTCCTTCAATTTCAAAGTGTTGAGTTAACTTTCTTAATGATGAGTATAAAGTTGGTTCTACAATTGTTTCTGTAATAATTATTGGTTCAGGAAGTTCAAATATTTCAACATTCAATCCTGTAACATGAGAGACGTAACGCCCCCACCATTCTTCAAAGCGAGAGCCTGTGTAGTAAGTTATCAAAAAATTCTTATTAACACGGAGAGGGTTATAATTATTAAGCAATTTTTTATAATGTAAAGCTATATACGAAGAATTGATGCAATCTAAAATCATCGCTTCGATAATCGTAAAAAGGAATCCTTGCTCTTCAATTACTAAATCTAACTCTCCAGCACTATTACCTGCCGAGGATAATCCTTCCCTTGTTTGATCTTTAACTTCATAATGCTTACATAAAAGCAAATTACGTAAATGATCATTAAAATCATCCTCTGTATTTCCTTTGCTTTTAGTTCGAGCTAATCTATGTAATATCCAACCAATATCATGAGACAGTTCTTCAAAAGAAATTTTTCTATTGAGAGTGCTGTGAATATTTTCCGGCGTTAAATTTTGTAAATTATAAAGTGAGATTCTTTGATTTATTAACTCATCCATGAAAGGGCGATAACGTTCATTATTGGCGGTGATTATTTTTTTATCAAAAGTAGTCACCGCCTTTTGTACAATATCAAATATAATATCTTCAACAGATGAATTAATATTAGTATCTGTTTTGAGTACCTTACCGTCACTTCGAACGTCTAATTGATTCTGCCAAACTTTATATAAAGAAAAGGCATTTGCATCAGTTTCAACAGCTTTACTATATTCTAAAGTCAATCTACCTTGAGAATCGGTAATTATTTGATCATCAGATTGCAGCAAAACACGAAGGAAAACATTATTAAATACCAAAGGATCAGAAATATGATTTGCAATAAAATCAGGGCAAATACAATGAGCATTTGGCATTTCAGTTCACCCCATTTTTATTCAGCATTCTGTCTAATTTTTTCTGCTGAATAAGTATAGTATCACTTATTTCCACATCCATGAATTCAGAAGGCCAAGATATATCTCCATCAGGAGAAACAGGGATTTTTCTCATGTTGGTTTTGTTACCAAGTTTATCTCTTTCAAGATAATACATGGCTAAGTCATTTTCTGAAAGAAGGCTATCTTCATCTACGATACGTAATCTTAATCTACGTACTAAAGCATCACTATGAGTTTCAATAATGAACTTCTTAGATGAATTTAAAGCAATCCTTATTAAAGCATCAGTTAACCAAGCTTGCATTTTTGGATGCAAGTGAATTTCAGGTTGTTCAATTATAGTTATAGAGTTAGCAGGTGAAAGATATGCCTGAACTAAAATAGGTAGTACCTGAGAAATACCAAATCCAACATCTGTTAACTCTAAATTTACGGCATCTTGGTTGACGGTAATTTTATGGATGATATCATTAACTTTCTCAACTTCAACAGCTATATTAAACTCGGAGAATAATTCGTTAATAGAATCTTTAATATGTTCATTGTTCTTTAATACTTCTGCTAATTCAGTGCCATCAAAAGCGTTGAGTTGACTATGATATATAGCTTTGTCTAAGAGGTAATATCTTTGTGGTAAGGCTCGCAAAGGGCTCACATGATTAATACTAACCCCATAAAAGGATTTTTTTAATTCTTTAAAGGAAGATGCAAGTACTTTTGAAAAATAAACAGCAACAGGATTAATTGATTCTGAGAAATATGCACTGGGAGAGGATCTTAATCCGGGTTCAGTGCTAAAAACAATTAGTGAATTGAAGTCTATAAATTTTTTAATATCATTTTTAGAACGCCTTAAAATATCATTGTCGATTATATCGGAAGATAATTCAATTTCATTTTGACGCTCTACAGCCACGCAAAGTATTGATTCTTCGAGTTTATTAACTAATTTTGCTTCTATTAATGTAATGCAATCTCGTCTTTTATTATATTGGAATTTATATGTTATTTTTTGTGCGGCCAGTTTACTTAACGGGACAGTTAATAATCCAGTTAGACAATCACTGATTCGTTGATAGGAAACATTTTCAATAAACTGTTGTAACGGTTTAGACGATGGCATTTTAGCTTTGCTATAAAGCTCTTGTCTATTAGCCCTATAGAGTCGGATAAGAGAACATATTTTAGATGATATTTTTTTTAACTGTTTGTTGTTGAAGCTATCGTTAGAATAATAAAATTCTTCTAATTCATTTAAGACAGGAAAAACTTTTTCATAAAGATTTTTATCCCTCCTAAAAACTTGGAAAATAAATCTTGAGAAAGCGAAGTGGGTTTCCATACATTCTCTTTTTGCCATGTCAATTTGAGATTTTATGGAACTTTGATCATCAAATTCAAAAGTAAAAGAGATTATGTTCTCTGATTTTTTATCTTTTATAATATTTAAAGATTCACCCATTCCAACTCGATTACCATTTAACCGGAATGGGGTTTCAGTATGAGAGGAAGTTTCGATTGACTGTGCTAACATTAAAAAAGAATTTAATATAGCACTTTTACCACAGCTATTTGCCCCTAAAAGAATAGTTAATGGTTTAAGATCAAGTTGGAAGGACTCAAAAGCTTTATAATTACCACCTGAAAATCTTAGTAACATAAAAACTCCATATTCTATTGTTTATTCTAATTAATTTGACAACCACATAAAAAGTATATCCTTAAAGTTATTTTTTTTCCATAATTATTTTCGTGTAAATTATATTAAATATCAATGGGTTATGTCTTGATTGGAAACTAAGCTTGTTCGATATCTTTACTCCTCATTCAGTATGTTTTCATTCATTAGATTGTATTTTTAGAAATACCTTTTAAGCTGGTTTAATATCTTTCTCATGAATAATCCTGACTTACAGCAACAATTTATGTGTAGCGATTAAGCATGCTAAATCGCTGCATATCGAATCTACTTCTAAAGCTTGATTGAGTGTTGTGAACTGCCTTGATTGTTCATTTCTACACTTTATAATTAATCGCAACAGACAAATCAATACAATGTTGGAAGTTACACAGAATTAATTACATGCTCGTTATGGATATCGAGAGGATTCGAACAGTACTAAACTGCAAGCCCTTTGACTTTATCCCCTCCTACTATATCAGCGTTCAATGCTGCTAATACTGGCAAGCATTTCTTTCTTTACACGAAAAACTGTAGCCCTGCCGCAATCACATAACTTTGCGATCTCGTCTGGTGTATTCTTCCCGGCCTGTAACATATCGATAATCTTGTTATGTAGTTCTTGGTTCTTTTGCTTGCCTTTGTACTTCCCTGCTTCTTTGGCAAGAATAATCCCCTCGTTGCGGCGTGATGCGATCATACCTCGTTCAAATTCAGCAACGGCTCCCATCATGGTTAGGATCAGGCGTGATTGTGGGGAGTTATCAAAGCTCATTGAGTTAGCCAGGAACTGAACAGCGATCCCACGAGCAACCAGGTTATCAATTATTTCCAGTAAATCGCGAGTATTGCGGGCCAGGCGGTCGATGCTGTGGGCTACGAGCGTGTCACCTTCGCGGAGGTGTGAAAGCAGATTCAACAATTCAGGTCTTTCGCTGGTGGATTTGCCTGATTCTTTCTCTGTAACGATTTTATCGCAAACAGGTTCAAGTATTGTTAGCTGACGCTGAAGGTTTTGGTCCTTACTTGAAATTCTCGCATATCCGAAAATCATTTCCTTGCCCTCACTCGCTGTAAGTATCATTTTAATTAACCTAATGATACAGTATCATTTAAATTCAATCAATTTCTAAATGATACAAAGCAGGGCAGGAAAACGGAGTATCGTTGGGGAGTACCCAAAAGAGATTCTTGATCGTTCCTTTTTTAGGCACTATAGGGTTAGTGGGAAGTTCGGCACTGAGATCTGAGTACATGGAATTTTGTCGGCAGGGTTGAACCTGATCAGGCGAACGAAATTTTAAATCAGACGGAAAAAAACTGATTGTACTTTTATCTCAGTAAACGATCCCTTTAACTTTTTTATCAAAAATCGAGATGCCTGGGATTAGATAGTTTTTTGCACTAAAGGCGGGTACCTTATCCGCATTCTTAAATGCGAAGGCTGTTAAGGAGATTAAGATAGAAATGCGTAGGTTACCTATTTGCGATAAAATCAGTCCAGAGTGCTATTCCGAGGTTTCTTATGGGTAAAATTTCCGAACGTTTGAGACATGCAAGAATTAGTGAGGGGCATTGCGTCATTTGCGGTTCATATGGTCTATTAAGTAAGGATCATGTACCACCTCGTTGTGCAACGACTATTCAACCAATGTTTCAAAAAACAGTGTCTGAACATTATTCCTCTGATGAAATAAAACCAATAAATGCCCACGCCGGAGCGACATTTAAAACCATATGCAAGAATTGTAATGGCAACATACTTGGGAGTTTGGATCATGAGATCAAAGTTCCCATCGAGAACTTTATAAATCAACTTAGGCAATATTTAGCTGGTGTTCATTTTTACGGAAACATTATCTCGACGCCTTTCAATGCAGTACCTTTTTTGCGTGCAATGGTGGGTCATTTACTCGCAGCAACATCCGTAGAAGTATGCAAAAGTGATCTTATTGATAGTGAATATTACACGCCATTAAGGAAATTTGTTTTAGGAGAAAATAAAAAAATAGGAGATACTCATGATTTCTATTATTGGTTTTATCCTAACAGAACACAGATAACAGCTCAGCAAACTTCGTTTTTTAACAACGGACATCTTTGCCACTGTAGCTGTATGCACTTCTTCCCTATGGCTTTTTTAATTACTTTTAAAGATGAAGGGACATATCCGGCACATGCTTCTAAATTAAAAATAAATGACGAAAAGTTATATTTCAATATGACTCAAGGGAATTTGGACTATGTTGCATTTCCATTCACAACCCTTAAAGGAAATGAAATGTTGCTGATGACAGACAGTTTTACTTCAGCAAGTTACCCTCAGAAATAAAGTCCCAAAAGGCCGCTTACGCGACCTCTTTTAACACAGCAATCATTGAGAGCGATCAAGTACCATGTACGCTGGCTCGCACATGCTGCCGCGTTCCTGTAGCCAGTAGTAATCAAGATCGGCTACACGCACATTCAGCCCTGCATCCACACGGTTGATCTGTAACCGTAGCCCTACAGTATCCTTGTAAGATAAACCAGCTTTAACGTTGTACTTGTACTTAACCCCGCTTTCTTCTTCAAATGATCTGAGATAAGGGGTAATTTGCTTCTGAATTTCTTTTAAACAAATAACTTCATTGCCAATAACAAAGGGCTTTTCGATTTTCCCGTCCGGTACTGCCGCTATTGACGAAACAGAGCAACAACATAACAGTGCTGCTATAGAAGCCTTTTTCATTTTAATCTTCCTTATTGAAGTGCAGTACTTAATACTTCACCAGTATCAGCATTGAACGTACAGGAGTACTCTATATTTTTAAACGCACCGAAACCGTTTTGAGCCTGTGCTCTGTGTCCGTAAAGAGTGACTAATTTCTTGTCCTTGTCGTACCAGTTATATGAAGAGAATTTTGGTTCAGTAATTCCGTCAGTCCATTTAAACTGGTACTGAGCAGAATTTTCTACGGCAACCTTACAAATATAGTCTCCTGCTTTATGTTTTGAAGCGTAGCAATGAGCATCATCGAGACATTTAGCTTCTTCCTCTTTTGCCTGTCGTTCTTTTTCGGCGGCAAGAGTGGCATCCTGAGCGGCCTTTTCTGCGGCTTTGATGCGTTGTTCTTCGGCAAATTTAGTGTAGTCAGCAACATTCGAAATATTATTTTCACGGGCTATAGAAAACTCTTTACCGTCTTTAAAACCAAGTTTATGTGCTCTGGCTTCATCACTTGATGAGCGGGCAGCACTTGCCACAAAAGCAAGCACAATGATCAGTACTGGCACTGTATAATTATTAACGAATTTATAAGGTAGGTACTTAGATTTCAGTGTTCCAAATACCAGCACTGACCAGCCTATAGCCGTAATACATGCCAGTAGTTGGCACAATCCTGCGACTGTAAGCATCACTACCGACCAGATTCCCGTACCTATTGCGAAAAGATCACCAAACTTCTCCATTGACGCAAGGAGTAAAAATACTCCCCAAATGCCATATATTCCTATTTTTAAATATTTACTCACCGTAATTATCCTTTATGAATTTTCCAAGTAGATGGTTCGTTCCATTTGTATTATCGGCAATAATTCGTTTGCCTTTAGGAAGCGTCCTTAAAAAGGAATCCCCCAAAATCCATAGATTATTAGTTGTACAACTCTCATAGTTTTGTCGCTCTCGTTAGCTTCTTTCAGGCCAAAAGTACGGACTTAAGGCCGTCCGTATTTAGGTACTCAAGAGTAACACGCACGCCAATATCGATCGATATTAACGATTAATATTTCACAAATTGATCGTTAAAAACTATCAAAATCTATTAATTCAATACAAATCAATAGGTAAAATCGATCAAGCGGATTCTTCATCCATATAAGTGGTTATGTACCTGATTTCAATATGGAGAGATTGGCGATACCATCATGCAAACGCTCTTAAAGCGTCGCTACGCCGTTTTATGGGGTCGGGTATGTCAATAATGAACATCGCATTCAGGGGCTTCCTATGCGTTTTGTCCGAAACACCACCATGAAGGGGGATAGATCGGATCGGGGTCGCTTCGCTCTGTTCAGTACTGATAGGGCTTTTCCAGTAACTGAAACAGCAGACACCCCGCTAAGTACTTAAAGGAATTATTAGTAGAATAAGTAAGGAAATAACAGGCAGTTATGTACTTACTGACAGAACAATAAAACGCGATTGGGTTCGCTCTGTAAGTGACTGAAGGGAACGCAGCAGTAGAGCCGAATCCAGCGAACAGTACTCGCTTGCGGGTACTGTTTAATCGTTTTATATGTATAACAATGAGATAAGCTATCAAGTACTCACTCCGTGAGTACTCTTACTAACTACCCGAAACAGTTCGCTTGCTTCGCCGCGTCTGCTTTCAGGTAGTTAATTCGCTTTCGCTCGTTGTTATGTCCGAAATTTATTAACTAAAGGTTTATAAGGTATTATTTTTCGGACATTTATCCGTTTATATGTTGGGGTTTTGAGCTTCAATTTCTGCTTGTTTTTTTGTATTTCATTTTCGTATTTTTCCCACATGGCCTTTTTTTCTTCAGTGCTCAGATTTGCGTTGGTAGAACTGGCAAGAAACGCCCTGAACGCTTTTAAATCAAGCCCTGGATTGCTGCGTTTCCAACGGCGAAAACGCTTTGCTTTGGTATCATCAAGAGTGAAACGCTTTTCCTTGTTCATGGAGCCTTGCGGTCTGCCTCTCTGCCCTTGCTCGTCGTCATCAATACCGAGATCTATGTACTCAATATTATCCGTAAGTGATCTGGCCTGCCATTCATCAAAAACATAAACGGTCTGGGTTTCAGTACTTTCAAAATTCCTCGAAATCCCTCGTAGTACGAACTGGTGTAAACTTTCATACTCCCTCGCAAGGTGAATCGCCTCGCCGTCAATCTCAAAGAACAATTCACACTGTTTAGCCTCTGTTTCAGAGGGACGCATACAAGCCAACCAGACGCACGTCATAAGGTGATGGTACTGGTTCAATCCTCTGGCATCCGGGCTTATCTCTTTGCCATTTTTAAGACTCTGAGAATCGCTTTTGTTCTTTGTCCAATAGAATTCCTTCTTCTCAAGCTTTTTATCAATATAAGTGTATATTTTTTGTGCTTTATCAGGATTGTTAGTTTTCCATGTTCTTGATAGTTTGAATTTTTTTGAAAAGTAATAAACTTTTAATCTGTCTTTAAGTTCTGTTTTGCGTTTCAGTAATCCTTCAAGTTCAGTACTTTTAAATAATTCTTTATTTCCTTTATAGATCAACGAGTTTTCGAAATTAGCCCCAAGAAAGGTAATTGATACATCTTTGTACTTATTGAGATCTTTCCATGCCGTGATATTAAGCTGTACTTTTTCAGGATTAGTAAAGTATTCATTATTCAGGATAAAAATATCGTTATCATTTAAAACGGAAAATTCTTTGTTAACTATATTTTTCATTATGTCCCCCTGTTCATCAGGGTTTCTTTTTGCGGCAATATACATATTATTATTATCTAACGACTGTATACCTTTAATGAATGCCTCGTATATTATTTTTTTAATTTCAGTACTTCCATCATTGATGCTCTGGAAAGAGTGGAAATTAGTCACATCATCTATGTAAACAACTCTGTCGGATAGAAGTTCAACAGGTATTTTGAAAAACGTTTTATCCGTTATGATTAGTGTTTTTTTGCATCCCGATGAAAGAAAGTTAATGACAGAACTAATAACACTTTCCTCTCTTGAGACTGTATCAGTAATAATATACATACAATTATTAATTTTCTTTGCTGTCTGCTTAATAAGTTCTTGTGTATTTTGTACTACAATATATTTTTCAGTGCTGTTATTGATTATATTACATATAGCGGTAGTTTTACCTGAACCACATTCAGCAGATACGTACTTAAATTTGGTAAAGATAGATGTAGGATTAATCATTTGTACATGCTCCATATTGATTAATTTAGAAAGGCCGATTCATGTGAGTGAATCGGCCTTTCGTTTTTTTTTGGTTTAGATTATTTGTTTAACTGGGGTGTTATGTAAATGCTTAAGTTTTACTTTTTGATACCAGTTTTTGTATTTCGTGAGTTTGTTATTCCTTAGCTTCCCTATGTATCCTTTGGGTAATCGCACTTTTAATATGTTACATATTCGTGCTGAGGTCATATCGCTACATAGAATGTTTTCATATTGATCAAAAGTTAGTGATATTCCTGATGCAATTCTTTTTTTACGAACTGATTTATTCAGCGTCTTTCTATTGGTACGTATTCCGTTTATCTTCATATATTATTCTCCACCATCTGTTTTTTTATTTCTCTTTGAGGTTCTTTTTTTAACCCATTCTGCTGCAATAGTTGAAGTGTCTAATGGAAAATTGTTAGTGGAAACCATTAGTTCATATTCTTCTTCTAATGCTTTTAATTTGGATAGTATTTCATTTTCATAATGATTTTTCATTTTCATTTGATTACCTATTTTATGATTTGCCTGTCACTGCAAATATAGGTCATTTTTAGATTGCGTTTCGCAGAATTTTATACAATTTCATTACTGATGAGAGAGTTGTTTTTATATAAAGTAATTACGTGATAATACTTAAATGAAAAGAACCGGTATCTGCTTCATCATTTTTAAATATGATTTAATACTCCATTTATTGATAGTTGCGGTTAATCCTTCTCGCACATTTTGCTTGTGGTGGTTTATATGAATCTGGATTGACATTGAATATGGAGATTTTAATAGATTAAGTAGGTTAGAAGTAGACTTAAAAGGTATTAAGTTCTTTTGTTTTTCTGTGGGGTACAAAATGGGGTACAAGGTGAGGTACAGCGTGAAAATGTAATATTCAGAAGTTCAATCTTGTATCAGCACGAGACTTGGCGTAACCTATTAATTGATAAAGAAATGTAATCAACATGACTCGGGGTGCCCTTCCTTGTGAAGGCTGAGAAATACCCGTACCACCTGATCTGGATAATGCCAGCGTAGGGAAGTCAGATGCCCTCCGGGCAATCGCTTCTTCGCGCAAGGCAGGAGCGATACCATGCAGCCTGACCTGCTCAATTTACACGCCTTACACCACTTCCGAACCCGTTCTCCGCTGACCCACTGCATGACCAACGACGTGGTGCAGACCTTTACCGCCAACGTACTGCTGGCCCTCGGCGCTTCACCGGCGATGGTGATTGAAGCCGAAGAGGCCGAACAGTTCTCCGCTATTGCCGATGCGCTGCTGATTAACGTCGGCACCCTGACTTCCTCACGCGCCCAGGCGATGCGCCGGGCGATTGAAAGCGCGGTGGCGGCGGGCAAGCCCTGGACCCTCGATCCGGTGGCCGTTGGCGCGCTGGCGTACCGGACCCGTTTTTGCCAGCAAATTCTCGGCCTCAAACCGGCCGCCATTCGCGGCAATGCCTCTGAAATTCTCGCTCTGGCGGGGATGAGCGCAGGCGGACGCGGCGTGGACACCACCGACACCGCGGCCAGCGCGCTGCCTGCAGCTCAGGCCCTGGCGCGACAAACCAATGCCGTGGTGGCGGTGACCGGAGAGGTGGATTACGTTACTGACGGATTGCGTACCCAGACCATCACCGGCGGCGATCCGCTGATGACCCGGGTGGTGGGTACCGGCTGTGCGCTGTCGGCGGTGGTGGCCGCCAGCTGCTCGCTGCCGGGGGATCGGCTGGATAACATCGCCGCAGCCTGCGGCTGGATGAAGCGGGCCGGCACGCTTGCCGCGAGTGAACGTCGTGGCCCGGGCAGTTTTGCCCCCGCATTTCTTGATGCTTTGTGGGAACTGGGGGCGCAACAATGAAACGGATCAACGCCCTTACCATTGCCGGCACCGACCCAAGCGGCGGGGCCGGGATCCAGGCTGACCTGAAAACCTTCTCGGCGCTCGGCGCATACGGCTGCTCGGTGATCACCGCCCTGGTGGCGCAGAACACCCGCGGGGTGCAGTCGGTCTACCGCATCGAACCTGATTTTGTGGCGGCCCAGCTGGAGTCGGTGTTCAGCGATGTACGCATCGACACCACCAAGATCGGCATGCTGGCCGAAACCGATATTGTTGAGGCCGTGGCGGAGCAGCTGCTGCGTCATCAGGTGAAAAACGTGGTGCTGGATACGGTGATGCTGGCGAAAAGCGGCGACCCGCTGCTATCGCCCGCCGCCGTCGACACGCTGCGTAAAAAGCTGCTGCCGCAGGTGGCGCTGATCACCCCCAACTTACCTGAAGCGGCGGCGTTGCTGGATGCACCTCATGCCCGCAGCGAGCAGGAGATGAAAGCGCAGGGCCATGCATTGCTGGCGATGGGCTGCGAGGCGGTGCTGATGAAGGGCGGCCATCTGGACGATCCCGAGAGCCCCGACTGGCTGTTCACCCGCGACGGGGCCACGCGTTTTACCGCCCCGCGGGTGAACACCAAAAATACCCATGGCACCGGCTGCACCCTTTCGGCCGCGCTGGCGGCGCTGCGCCCGCGGCACGCCAGCTGGGCGGATACGATTTGTGAGGCCAAAGCCTGGCTCTCCTGCGCGCTGGCAAAAGCCGACACCCTCGAGGTCGGGCAGGGCATTGGGCCGGTGCATCATTTTCATGCATGGTGGTAGACGGCTGGCAATTTGTCGACCCGCAGACCAGGCTTAGGGGGCTTGCAATCCTGTGAGCCTGGATAAAACACGCCGACGTTTTGTCGGCACTGACGGGAGGAAAACCATGACTGATATTACGCAATTGCTTGGCAAAGACGCCGACAGCCTGTTACAGCATCGTTGTATGACCATTCCAGCCGACCAACTTTATCTGCCTGGCCACGACTACGTCGACCGCGTGATGGTGGACAACAACCGTCCACCGGCGGTGCTGCGCAATATGCAGACGCTGTATAACACCGGACGTCTGGGCGGGACCGGCTATCTGTCGATCCTGCCGGTGGACCAGGGCGTAGAGCACTCTGCAGGGGCGTCCTTTGCCGCCAACCCGCTCTATTTTGATCCGAAGAACATCGTTGAGCTGGCGATAGAGGCAGGCTGTAACTGCGTGGCTTCCACCTACGGCGTGCTGGCCTCGGTCTCGCGGCGTTACGCGCACCGCATTCCGTTCCTGGTTAAGCTCAACCACAACGAAACCCTGAGCTATCCTACCGAATATGACCAGACCCTCTACGCCAGCGTTGAGCAGGCCTTCAACCTCGGTGCCGTCGCGGTGGGGGCGACCATCTATTTCGGCTCGGAGCAGTCGCGCCGTCAGATCGAAGAAATTTCTGCGGCCTTCGAGCGTGCCCACGAGCTGGGGCTGGTGACCGTGCTGTGGGCCTACCTGCGTAACCCGGCCTTCAGCAAAGACGGCACCGATTATCACGTCTCTGCCGATTTAACCGGCCAGGCCAACCATCTGGCGGCGACCATCGGGGCGGATATCGTCAAGCAAAAAATGGCCGAAAACAACGGCGGCTACAAGGCGGTGAAATTCGGCTATACCGACGATCGCGTCTACAGCAAACTGACCAGCGATAACCCTATCGACCTGGTGCGCTACCAGCTGGCGAACTGCTATATGGGTCGCGCCGGGTTAATCAACTCCGGCGGTGCCGCAGGCGGGGAAACCGATCTCACCGATGCGGTGCGCACGGCGGTGATCAATAAACGTGCGGGCGGCATGGGGCTAATCCTCGGTCGCAAGGCGTTTAAAAAATCGATGGCCGACGGCGTGAAGCTGATTAATGCGGTGCAGGATGTATATCTGGATAAGAAGGTGACCATCGCGTAACCGTACTCGCAGCATGCACAATCCGTAGGCCCGGCAAGCGTAGCGCCGCCGGGCATTGCCGCATCAGGCGCGGTGCGGCAAAAAAGCCGGGTGGCGATTACGTCTTACCCGGCCTACAAACTATTTCATTTCATTCAAAGATCCCTCTCGATCCACTTCACATTTCCCCAGGCTTTTGTGAAAAGTGTCACCTTCCCCCGTGCAGATGCACAAAAAACGGTCAGCGCTTAGCGGAATTTGTCTAAGGCAGTGGATGAATTTTGCGCTTACAGTTAGTTTCGAAACAGCTTTTCAAAATGACAGAACATGCTGAACCTACGTTGTTTTAAGGACTGAAAATGAAAATCGAATCTGTAAACGTCACCGTCTTTCAGTATCCCACGCGCCGGGTCTCCGACACCGCCGGGCACTCCCATCCGGGCCCGGAGAGTCTGGCAAAAATGGCGATGCTGACCATTACCGCAGACGATGGCACTAAAGGGTATTCTTTTGCACCGCCGGAAGTGGTGCGCCCTTTTGTGGTCAACACCTTCTTTCGGAAAGTGATGGTCGGCCAGGATGCGTTCAATCGCGAGAAGATCTGGCAGGAGCTGGCCCACTGGCAGCGCGGCAGCGCCCACCAGCTGACCGAACGCGCGCTCGGGTTTGTTGAGCAGGCGCTGTGGGATCTGATTGGCCGCAAGTTGAATATGCCGGTGTGGAAACTGCTCGGCGGCTATCGCGACAAAGTGCCGGCATACGGCAGCACCATGTGCGGCGACGACCTGCCCGGCGGTCTCTCCACCCCGGAAGAGTACGCCAGCTTTGCCGAGACGCTGGTTGCCCGCGGCTATAAGGCCATCAAGCTGCACACCTGGATGCCGCCGGTCTCCTTCGCCCCCAATCCCAAGATGGACGTCAAAGCCTGTGCCGCGGTGCGCGAAGCGGTCGGCCCGGACATCGACCTGATGATCGACGGCTATCACTGGTACAGCCGCACCGAGGCGCTGTACATCGGCAAGGCGCTGGAGAAGCTCAACTTCGCGTGGTTTGAAGAGCCGATGGAAGAGGAGAGCATGTCCTCCTACGCCTGGCTGGCGGAAAACCTCTCCATTCCTATCATCGGGCCGGAAAGCCTCGGCGGGAAGCACCACAGCCGCGCCGACTGGATCAAAGCCGGGGCCTGCGACATTCTGCGCGCCGGATCGAACGGCGTCGGCGGCATCTCGCCGACCCTGAAGGTGGCGAACCTCGCGGAGTCGTTCGGCATGGACTGCGAAGTGCATGGCAACGGCGCGGCGAGCCTGGCGGTGATTGGCGCCATCAAGAACTGCCGCTGGTACGAGCGCGGCCTGCTGCACCCGTTCCTCGATTACGACGAACCGGCGGCGTATCTGCACAGCTTGATTGACCCGATGGATGACGAGGGCATGGTCAGCCTGCCGACGCGCCCGGGACTCGGCGAAGACATTAATTTTGCATATATCGAAGCCAATACCGTCAGCCACGACTGACAGATAAAAACGTACCCTACAGGCGATATATACATGAAACGAACCTCTCTGGCAGGCGCGTGTTTACTCGCGCTCTCGCTGATGATGGGGAGCGGCGCGGCGTACGCAAAAACGCCGCCCGATCAGCTTATCATCGGTATGAACATGAACAACCTGCTGACCCTCGACCCGGCCGCCATGACCGGTAACGAAGTGGTCGGCATCGTGGTCAATCTCTACGATTCGCTGGTGGAGCTGGATCCCAATACCCTCACCAACGTCAAACCGGCGCTGGCGAAATCCTGGGATATCGCCCCGGATGGCAAAACCCTGACCTTCCACCTGCGCGATAACGTGACCTTCCACTCCGGCAACCCGCTTACCGCCGAGGACGTGGTGTGGTCGATGCGCCGCCTGCTGCACCTGAACCTTGCCCAGGCCTCGGTGTGGAAATCCTACGGCTTCAGCAAGAAGAACATTGACCAGCAGATTAAAGCCCTCGATGACTACACCGTGCAACTCACCCTGCCGAAGGCCAACGATCCGCAGCTGGTGATCTACTCCCTCGGCGCGCTGGGCAACCTCGGCGTGCTGGACCGCAAAACGGTGCTCAGCCACGAGGTCAATAGCGACTGGGGCAACCGCTGGCTGACCACCAACGAAGCCGGTTCCGGGCCGTTTATGCTGGAGACCTGGCAGGCTAAAGACGTGCTGCGCATGCAGCGTAACCCGAAGTACTGGCGTGAAGAGCCGAAGATGAACCGCGTCGTGTTGCGCCATTTCCAGGAGTCGCAAACCCTGCGCCTGATGGTTGAGAAGGGCGATCTGGATATCGCCAGCAATATGGCGGTGGCAGATATCAACGCCCTGCGTAAGGATCCGCAGCTGACGGTGGAAGCCGTGCAGAAGGGCACGGTCTACTACGTGGCGATGAGCATGAAGGAGGCGCACTTCGCCAACCCGAAAGTGCGCGAAGCGGTGCGCTATCTCATTGACTATCAGGGCATCAACAAGGCGCTGATGCCGGGCTACGGCGTGCTGCATCAGCGGCCTATCAAGGCGGGGATGCCGTCCACATTACCGGACCCGGGTTATAAGCTCGACATCGCCCGCGCCAAAAAGCTGCTGGCGGAAGCGGGCTATCCGGAAGGTTTCGACACCACCCTGCGGGTGCTGGCGGATCAGCCGTTTCTCAATATCGCCATCGCCGTGCAGTCCACCCTGATGCAGGCGGGCATCAACGCCAAAATCATCACCGGTACCGGGAACCAGATCTACGGCGCGATGCGCGAGCGTAAGTTCGACATGCTGGTCGGGCGCGGCGGCAGCGGCGTGGAGCCCCATCCGCACTCCAGCCTGCGTGCGCTGGTCTACAACCCGGACAACAGCGACGAAGCCCGACTGACCAACTTCCAGGGCTGGCGCACCGGGTTTTACGACAAGCCGCTGAACGAGATGATCGATAAGGCCCTGCTGGAGCGCGATCCGCAGAAGCAGATCGCCGATTACCAGCAGATCCAGCTGCGTTATGACCAGCTGATCCCGGCCCTGATCCCGCTGTCGCAGATGGTCGATTCGGTGGTGGTGCGCAACGAAGTCAAAAACTTCCAGTCGCATCCGTCCGCCACCACCTTCCTGCGGGAAGTGTACAAAACCGGAGGTGAAAAATGAGCGTTGCGATACTCGCCCCGGGCTCCCGCACCCGGCGTTTCTCGAAACGACTGACCCAGGTGCTGGTGACCCTGTTCGGCCTGCTGGTGTTGACCTTCTTTATTGGCCGCGTGATGCCGGTGGATCCGGTGCTGGCGATTGTCGGCCCGGATGCCGACCACAGCACCTATCAGCAGGTTTATCACCAGCTGGGCTTTGATCAGTCCCTGCTGACCCAGTTCGGCATCTACCTCAACAACCTGCTGCATGGCGATTTCGGCAATGCGCTGCTGACCGGCAAACCGGTACTGGATGACATTCTGCGCGTCTTCCCGGCGACCCTGGAGCTGGCGACGATGGCGATTAT
Source organism: Leclercia sp. (assembly GCF_036780805.1). NCBI lineage: Bacteria > Pseudomonadati > Pseudomonadota > Gammaproteobacteria > Enterobacterales > Enterobacteriaceae > Leclercia > Leclercia sp. The sequence continues at coordinate 278,754 of NZ_DAIQCE010000001.1, forward strand.
CGTCGGGGCCGGTTTAGGCATTCCGCTGGGGGTGCTGGCCGCCGCACGCCGTAACAGCGTCTCGGATTACGTGGTGCGCATCATCAGCCTTGCCGGTTATTCCACGCCAATCTTCTGGGTCGGGATGATGGGGCTGCTGCTGTTCTACGCCTGGCTCGGCTGGGTGGGCGGGGCCGGACGGTTGGATCTGGGGCTGGATGGCCTGGTGCCGCGCCGTACCGGACTCATGACCGTTGATGCCCTTTTGGCAGGTAACAGCGCGGTGTTCTGGAACGCCATCAACCACCTGGTACTGCCGGCCTCGCTGCTCGGCTTTCACTCTCTGGCCTACATCAGCCGCATGACCCGCAGCTTTATGCTGGCCCAGCTGTCGCAGGAGTTCATCATTACCGCCCGGGTGAAAGGCCTGACCGAGCGCCAGGTGATCTGGAACCACGCGTTCCGCAACATCCTGGTGCAGCTGCTGACGGTGGTGGCCCTGGCTTACGGCTCGCTGCTGGAAGGGGCGGTGCTGATTGAAACCGTCTTCTCCTGGCCGGGCTTTGGCTCTTATCTCACCGGCAGCCTGCTGCTGGGGGACATGAACGCGGTGATGGGCTGCGTCCTGCTGGTGGGGATGATCTTCGTGATGCTCAACCTGCTCTCCGACATGCTGTATCAACTCTTTGACCCGAGGACGAAATCATGACCGTTTCTCTGGATACACCGCTGCAACCCGTTCGCAGCGAAGGACGCCAGCGTCTGGCGCGGATGGCCCGTCGCACCTTCGGGTTTGCCGGGCAGATGGCGCGTAACCCGCTAACGGCCATTGGCGGCGGCATCATTCTGCTGCTGTTGATCGTCGCGGCCTTTGCCCCCTGGATCGCGCCCTACAACCCGCTGGTGCAGGATCTGAATAACGCTTTAGTGGCCCCGAACGCCCAACACTGGTTCGGCACCGACGAGTTTGGCCGGGATATCTTTAGCCGCCTGGTCTACGGCTCGCGCATCACGCTTTACATCGTGCTGCTGGTGTCGGTCACCGTCGGCCCGCTGGGGCTGCTGCTGGGCGTCACTGCCGGGTACTTTGGCGGTAAGGTCGATGCGGTGCTGATGCGCGTCACCGATATCTTTATCTCCTTCCCGAGCCTGGTGCTGGCGCTGGCGTTTGTCGCGGCGCTCGGCCCGGGGCTGGAGCACGTGGTGATTGCGATTACGATCACCGCCTGGCCGCCGATAGCCCGTCTGGCCCGCGCTGAAACGCTGTCGTTACGCCAGGCCGATTTTATCTCCGCCGTGCGGCTGCAGGGGGCTTCTCCGGTGCGGGTGCTGTGGCGGCACATTGTGCCGCTGTGCCTGCCGTCGGTGATTATCCGTATCACCATGAACATGGCGGGGATCATCCTGACCGCCGCCGGTCTCGGCTTCCTCGGCCTCGGCGCGCAGCCGCCGGAGCCGGAGTGGGGGGCGATGATCTCCAGCGGGCGCACCTACATGATGGAGTGCTGGTGGGTAGTGACTATTCCGGGGCTGGCGATCCTGATTAACAGCCTGGCGTTCAACTTCTTAGGAGATGGCTTACGTGACATCCTCGATCCTCGCAGCAACTAATGCGCCGCTGCTCGACGTGCGCGATCTGCACGTCGACTTTATCAACGGACGCGCGGTGACCCACGCGGTGCGCGGCGTCTCCTTTCAGCTCGGGCGCGAGAAGCTGGCGATTGTCGGCGAGTCGGGCTCGGGGAAATCCACCGTCGGGCGGGCGCTGCTGCGCCTGCACCCGGCTAAGGCGCAGATCACCGCCACCCGGATGCAGTTTGGCGACGTTGATCTTCGCAGCGTCAGCGAGGCGCAGATGCGCGGTATTCGCGGCAAGCGCATCTCGATGATCATGCAGGATCCGAAGTATTCCCTGAATCCGGTGGTGTGCGTCGGGGATCAGATTGCCGAGGCCTGGCTGACCCACCATCCTGGGCGCAAGGCGGAGGCGAAAGCCAAAGTGCTGGAGATGCTTGACGTGGTGCGTATTCGCCAGCCGGAGCGGGTGTATCAGCTCTATCCGCATGAGATCTCCGGCGGGCAAGGGCAGCGCATCATGATCGCCATGATGCTGATCACCGACCCGGAGCTGGTGATCGCCGATGAACCGACCTCAGCGCTGGACGTCTCGGTGCGGCTGCAGGTGCTGGGATTGCTGGACGATTTAGTCCAGTCCCGCGGGCTGGGGCTGATCTTTATCAGTCACGATATCAACCTGGTGCGCAGCTTCTGCGACCGGGTGCTGGTGATGTACGCCGGGCGGGTGGTGGAGTCCATTGCCGCCTGCGACCTGCACAACGCGAAGCACCCCTATACGCAGGGATTGATCAATGCCCTGCCGGAGATGAATCACCGCCGTCCGGTGCTGCCGGTGTTGCAGCGCCAGGCCAGCTGGCTGACCGAATAAGGAGCGAAGATGATCGAGGTAAAAAACCTGAATCTGGCCTTCGGCGAAGGCGAGAAACGCAGCCAGGTGCTGTACGACGTCAATATTAACGTCCAGCCGGGGGAGATTTACGGCCTGGTGGGAGAGTCGGGCTCCGGCAAAACCACGGTGCTGAAGTGCCTGGCCGGGTTGTTCACCCACTGGGACGGGGCGCTGGCGATCAACGGGCAGCCGCTGGAGCGGCGTATCAGCCCCCAGCGCTGCCGACTGGTGCAGATGGTGTTTCAGGATCCCTACGGTTCGCTGCATCCGCGCCATACCATCGGCGATATTCTGGAAGAGCCGCTGCAGATCCACGGCATCAACGATCGGGAGCGCCGCATTCATGCCCTGCTGGATAAGGTCGGCCTTAACCGCGCCTTCCGCGACCGCTATCCGCATCAGCTCTCCGGCGGCCAGCGCCAGCGCGTGGCGATTGCCCGGGCGCTGATCCTGGAGCCGCAGGTGCTGCTGCTCGACGAGCCGACCTCGGCGCTGGATGTCTCGGTGCAGGCGGAGATCCTAAACCTGCTGGCGGAGCTGCAGCGCGAGTCGAAGCTGACCTACCTGATGGTGACGCACGATCTCGGGGTGATCGCCCATCTGTGCCAGAAGGTGGCGGTGATGCAGTACGGGAAAATCCTTGAAACGCTGACGGTGGATGAGCTGGTGGCGGGTGAAGCCAAAACCGATTACACCCGGATGCTGGTCAACGCCAGCCAGCAGTACTCCCGCGAGATGGCCCGGGAGGTGGCGGTATATTAGTGGTATTGCCCGGCGGCGCTGCGCTTGCACGGGCTTACAGGTTTTGTAGGCCGGGTAAGGCGAAGCCGCCACCCGGCAACCCTCACCGTAGTAAAGGGCAATCCGGCGGCAGTCGGCAGCGTATTGCCCCTGGCAACAGCGCAATGCGGAAACGATCGCCGCTCAGCGGCTCGCCGTCCAGATTAAAGGTCATCCCGTGCGGAGCCTTAATTTCAAACCACGCCGACTCGCCGTCGACAATATGCGGGCTCTCATTCGGTTTGGTCAGGGTGGTGAGCAGGGCGGGGAGCAGTTCATCGCCGGTGATGATTCGCACCCCGAGCTGCCCGTCGTTGATCAGCGCGTCCGGGCAGAGCTGCTGCCCACCGCCGGCCTGACGGCCATTGCCGATACCAATCACCAGGGCGTTACCCTGCCAGTGAAAGTTCTCGCCGCGTATTTCGCACAGATCCGGTTTCAGGGTATCTAACCGCGCCAGACCGTGAATCAGGTACGAAACGCCGCCCAGCGCGGCTTTCAATTTCTCCGGGGTTTCGCTGGTGATACGCGTGCCGAACCCGCCCGTGGCCATATTAATAAAGCAGGTTTCGTCGTTGACCCGGGCGATGTCCACCGCCGTGGCTTTGCCGGCAATGGCCAGCTGCAGCGCTTTGTCGAGCGCCTCCGGGATCCCGGCGCTGGTGGCAAAATCGTTGGCGGTGCCGAGCGGCAGAATGCCCAGCGCCGGACGCTGCGCCTCTGGCAGGTCAATCAGCGCCGTTGCCACTTCATTTATGGTGCCATCGCCGCCGCCCGCAATGACGGTCTCTACCCCGAGGTCGCAGGCTTCCTGAATATAACGGGCTGCATCCCCTTTCTCCCATGTCACGCGGACATGGATCACTACCCCTTCTTCACGAAGAAGGGTCACGGCTTCGCGCAACAGATCGTTGCCTGTTCCTTTGCCGTTCAGAATTAATAAACTTGCCGGATAGGTCGCCATCCACATTGCTCCTGTGCTTATCTTTCAAAAGTGTATCGCAGCGCGGGGAAAAGCGGGTAAGAAGAGGATGAAAGGATAAAAATTAAATGAGTGGCGAGCCAAAACGTGCGCCACTCGGACCTTAATCTTTATGACGCAATAGCGCCATACGGACATAACGCGAAGACACAATCAGGGTGACGTTTGCAGCGGGTAATCAGAGTGCCATCGTTGCCAGGGCATCCCGAATTCGCGACAAAGGATGACCAAAAGGTGGAGTTATAAGGAAATGTTCGCAGGATGTGTAGCTTTCTGAGTCTGCCATCAATGGCAATGCCGAAGGGACCGGTAATGAGAACGGAGCCAATGCTGATAAAGTAATCGCCTTTATACCAGATTATCAGCCTGAGATTTTTTACTGTCAGAACGTGAATGAATATGGTTCCGGTACGAGGGCACACCATCCTGTTTTCAACCACCCAGTACATACATTTCTCCTTCTCCTTAAGTGAAATTTCATTCATAAGAAGAATAGCATCATGTATGTGGCTGAATACCCTGTATTTAATAAATTGATGATTTCAGTTACTTCTCGTTGAAAATAAAGATAAAATTACATTAGAAACGTGAATGAGTGGCATGAAGAGACGTGCAGATCGGGGGACCGATGCCCGGCGCTGACGCAATGGTCTACCCCGAGATGGGCTCGAGGTCATGGTCGATACTGCCTTCCTCGTTCTGCTTGCAACCGCCAGGAGCAAGATTAAAGCGTAAAAAATAGGCTAGAGTCGTCAGACCGGGCTCGCAATTCAGTAAAAATAGAGGGCATGATTTCTACCGAAACGGTGGGAAGGCGAATCAGTGATTTTAGACAGGTTACGTCGAGCGTCTAATTATGCAATCAACTAATGTTATTCAGGTTGAGAATGTCTGGATTAATATTATTCATAACTTAGCTCATTTATATTGGCCAATAACGTCCACTGAAAAAGTTGTCAGATATTCAGGGGGAAATATGACTCTGATATTGATTTTATCCTAAAGTGAATGCCTGTAATGGATTTCTTAAATTACGCAGGTAAGATGGCGTCAGTTACCATGGATAGTAACAGTAAAAGAGGAAAATTAAATGAAAGAACTAAATTCACAAGAAATGGAAATGGTCTCCGCAGCAGGTTTGATTTCGAATCTGACCGGCAGTGTTTTTAAACTGTTTGGCGGCGTGATTGATGCTGGCACCTCATTGTTTGGGCTTAAAACCGATGCCCAGTCGGTCGGAGCCAAAATGGGCACGGGTGTTGGTCATATCGTTGAATTCGATTTTGTTAAAGGGTTTACGGAGATTGCCTGCGGAATTTATGGGGCTATCGAACTGAGTATTGATGCCGTTAATCAAATTAAAGCTAAACAAAGCGCTTAATCCGGTTCTCTTTATTTAAAAAGAGAACCTATATGCGTAAGTAAAACGAAAATGCTGTTTATCGGGGAGGCAATATATTGCCTCCCCATTAATTTTATACTCCATAAATAGATTAAGTTCTATCTGCGGTCAGTCTGCATTGTTGGAACGTTCAGGCTATAGGTCTTCTGTAAAATATGTTTTTTTATCTGTGCTGTTTATTACTTATGGAAGAAGTGAGCATGGGTAAATGTGCTTCGTTGTCAGGGCGAGGGCAAGATCTGTCACACGACGGGGTTGACCTGCACGTCGTATCGATTCGAAGACGATGAAGGGGCTTGCTCAAAAAAAAATTAGCCTGCGTAAGGGAGATTACACAGGCTAAGGAGGTGGTTCCTGGTACAGCTAGCATTTATGGGTTATGTTTTTCAGCGTGATAGATAATACCCGTATCAAACGCAGCGGTATGTGATCGGATTCTAAGAATCATCTCATACCAAAAAATAACCCATCATCTTAGCCAACGTGCGGATTACGGGTATTTTCCCCGGTAAAATTACGCATCAGCAGGGCATAATCCAGCGAAATATCTTCCGGCACCGGCAGCCAGACGGTATGTCCATCTCCCGGCGCGACCTCTACCGCTTCACCTTTACCGTTCTGCATATGTTCAAGGGTGAAATTGACGTTGCCCTGCGGGGTCATTAACTCCAGGCTGTTGCCGACGAGGAATTTATTTTTAACCGCTACCGCCGCAAGAGGGCCCTTGCGCTCGCCGGTGAACTCACCGACAAACTGCTGGCGCTCGGAAAGCGAGTGGCCGTAGTCGTAGTTCTGATAATCGTCATGGGTATGACGACGCAGGAAGCCTTCGGTATAGCCGCGGTGCGCCAGCCCTTCCAGGGTTTCCAGCAGGGTCGGGTCGAAGGGTTTCCCTGCCGCTGCGTCGTCAATCGCCTTACGATAGACCTGGGCGGTACGCGCGCAGTAGTAATAGGATTTGGTGCGGCCTTCAATCTTCAGCGAGTGGACGCCCATCTGGGTCAGACGCTCAACGTGGGCGATGGCGCGCAGATCTTTGGAGTTCATGATGTAGGTGCCGTGCTCGTCTTCGAACGCGGTCATGTACTCGCCCGGGCGCTGGGCCTCTTCAATCATAAACACGCTGTCGGTCGGTGCCCCGATGCCCAGCGTCGGCTCAATGGTCTGCACCGGGATAGGTTCGTGCTTATGCACGATGTTACCCACCTCATCCTGCTTGCCTTCCTGGACCTTATATTCCCAGCGGCAGGCGTTGGTGCAGGTGCCCTGGTTCGGGTCACGCTTGTTGATATAGCCCGAGAGCAGGCAGCGGCCGGAGTAGGCCATGCACAGCGCGCCGTGGACGAAAATCTCAAGCTCCATTTCCGGTACCTGGCTGCGGATCTCTTCGATCTCTTCCAGAGACAGCTCGCGGGAAAGAATCACGCGGGTAAGCCCCATCTGCTGCCAGAATTTCACCGTCGCCCAGTTAACGGCATTGGCCTGTACCGAGAGGTGAATGTCCATCTCCGGGAAGTTCTCCCGCACCAGCATGATTAAACCCGGGTCCGACATAATCAGCGCATCCGGCCCCATCTCCACCACCGGTTTCAGGTCGCGAATAAAGGTTTTCAGCTTGGCGTTATGCGGCGCGATGTTGACCACCACGTAGAATTTTTTCCCCTGCGCATGGGCTTCGTTGATGCCGAGCTGCAGATTCTCGTGGTTGAATTCGTTATTACGCACGCGCAGCGAGTAACGCGGCTGGCCCGCATAGACGGCATCGGCGCCATAGGCGAAGGCGTAACGCATATTTTTCAGCGTCCCCGCCGGGGAGAGGAGTTCCGGTTTAAACATGATTTTTCTCGTTCTGATGACAGGTCAGATGCGCACACCAGGTGGGCGCCGGGAGGAGATCCCATACTTTAAGGGCGGGCATTGTAACGCTGCGGGACAGGGAGGTAAACCATTCATATGACGAAACGCCGACGGCAGGACAGTACCGTCGGCGTTTAATTCAGCGGGGGGCTCAGAGGTCGTCCTGGGTGTGATCGACAATAATTTCCAGGGTCTTACGAATGATATCGGCTTTTACGACGTCGCGCGTGGTCTCAATCTGCTTGATCAGTCGTACAATAATCGCTTTATTGGTCAGCGGTTCCTTCGCCTCCAGAATTGCGCTCACGACGGATTCCAGCAGCGCTCGCTCTTCGGCTAACAAGCCGCCAGCGCTGCGAAAATAGTTGGACAACGCGTCGTTGGGCAGTTCTTCATAAAAGTCTGATTTCTGGAGCATCGCCTGGCTCATAGGTGTCACACCGGTTAAGTTAAGGAATTAATAGTACAGTTAGTGTTTTTTGCTGTTGGCTTGCTGGCTATTGCCAAACAGGGGATACACATTGCTGTTGTGTCGACCATCCGTGTCCCGATCCTGCTGTTCACTCCTGGTTTCACGCCGGGGGCTCGCCTTACCATCACTGGAAATTTCCAGAATAATTTGGGAAAGCACATTCCGACGCTGGCCGTCTCGCTCTGCCGATAACATCTGTTGCAGCCTTTGCAGCAAGAGTTTCATGCTGATAGGGCCGTTTTCCTTAAGCAGAGAAAGGGTGGCTTCGCCAATAAGTTCATCAGTAAGTCGTTCATGGTCACTTCTGTTCATAACTACGTCTCTGTTGCCACTTTCACCCGCAGAGGGGAATCGCGGCATTAAGTCAGTCTGTAGCGACAGTATAAAAAACCTGTCCGAAAGAAAAAACTGACTTGAAAACAATTCAATTAGCGGCTGTGGGCGTACGTCTCTTAACGATCAAACAGCAGGCCAATCAGCGTTTGGTAGCGGCTCTCCTCTTCCCGATCCGATGCCTGATCCATCCGGTAAAGCAGTCGGGTGCAGATGGCTTTTCTGTTGAGGATTTTCCCTTCCCGCAGGATCTCCACCACAATTTGTCCCAGCGTTTCCTGCTGGGAAGGCTGGTTTGCCTTGTTAAAATATTGGGCAATGGCATTCGCTGTATTCGGTGCAAACCCGTTCTCGCGCATATGTCACTCCTGGAATCCGCGGTGCTAAAAGATGGTTAATGTCTTGTTAATTGATAAATACTGTACATACTAATTGTACAACTTAACAAATATATTTTGATCAATACGTGCTAACTAATAAAAATCAATGTGTTAAATGAAATAATTTTTGTAAAACAGCTCAGAAATATTGTACATTTTCCGCCATTTTTAGTGATATTGCCGAAACAGGTACAGGGCGTGGCAACCCCCGGGTGGGTTAATAAGACGTAACGCCAACCATCTGATACTGTGGACTTTCATTCACCTCCTCTATTGGAAACCCGATGCTCACTACCATCATTTACCGTAGTCATTTTCGTGACCACGTACCGGTTACTGTGCTGGAAGACATGGTTGTTGCAGCAAATAAAAAGAACAGGGAAGCCGAAGTCAGCGGCATTCTTCTGTTTAACGGCAAGCTCTTTTTTCAGCTGCTCGAAGGACCTGAGGAGAATGTAAGAGCCATTTACCGCGCGATATGCGAAGACCCGCGCCATCACAACGTAGTGGAACTGCTATGTGATTACTCCCCTGCGCGGCGTTTCGGCAAGTGCGGCATGGAACTCTTTGATTTACGTAAATATATTCGCCATGACGTACTGCAAAATGTGCTGGATAAAGGCACAACCAAATACCAGCTTACCTATAACGACAGGGCGCTACAGTTCTTCAGAACCTTCGTCGAGGAGAGTGAAAAAGAGAACTATTTTGAGCTGCCGTCAGGGGATCACTGGGAGTTTATCGCCGATACCGAGGCCCTCAGCGTTCGCTCTCTGCCGCGGCGCTTCAGCGAGGTGTGCAACTTCGCCTTCCAGCCGATTATCGATCCGCTGGCGCGTGAAATTGTCTCCCTGGAAGCCCTGATCCGCACCCCCGAAGGGGAGCTTTCCCGGCACTGGTTTGAAGGGTTGGTGGGGGACGAACTCTACGAAGCCGACCTCAAAAGCAAGAGCGTCGCCTTTGCGATGGCCAGCGCGCTGGGGCTTGGAGAGCAGAGCCTGTCTGTCAACCTGCTCCCGATGACGCTGGTTAACGTGCCCAATGCGGTCAGCTATCTGATTCAGGAGATAGAGGCCAACGGGCTGGTGGCCGAGCAGATCATCGTGGAGTTTACCGAGAACGAAGTGATCTCGCGTCTCGAGGAATTCACCGGTGCGGTGCGTGAGTTGAAGGCTGCGGGCATCGGCGTGGCCATTGACCATTTCGGCGGCGGTTTTGCCGGACTGCTGCTGCTGGCGCAGTTCCAGCCGGACCGGATTAAGATCAACCGCGACCTGATCCGCGACGTTCACAAGAGCGGCCCGCGCCAGGCCATCGTGCTGGCCATCATCAAATGTTGTACAGCTTTGGAAATTCTGATCTCGGCAGTGGGTATTGAGCAGCCGGAAGAGTGGATGTGGCTCGAATCGGCCGGGATTTCTCACTTCCAGGGACACCTGTTTGCCCACCCGGAACTGGCCGGCATCCCGCCAGTTTACTGGCCTGAGCCGCGCGATACATTCTGAAACTGATACAACCCAGGCAGTGATACAATTTTGTTGTACAATATAACGGGTTGTACAGCCCGATGAGATTCGTTACTTTGTTTACAGAATATATCGGTCAGGCATGGGGAATCGATGGCCTTTTACAGTATTGGCGATGTGGCAGAACGCTGCGGCATCAACCCCGTCACACTACGCGCATGGCAGCGACGATATGGTCTGCTCAAACCGCAGCGCAGTGAAGGCGGGCATCGACAATTTGACGACGAAGACATCCAGCGCATTGTGGAGATCAAGCGCTGGATTGAGCGTGGCGTGCCGGTGGGTAAGGTCAAAGCCCTGCTCGATCAGGACAAACCCGCAGAGCCGGGAGACTGGAGCACGCTGCAGGAAGAGATGATGGGCACGTTGCGGCAGGTCAGCCCGGGTAAATGCCGCGCCCAGATCGTGGCGTTTTGCCAGCATCATCCTGTGGATGCGCTCATCAACCACGTGTTTATTCCCGTCCGGGAAACCCTCAGCCTCGATCAAAATACCGCGGGCATCATGTGCAGCATGCTGGACGGCATTCTGATTGAGCAGGCGGTCGCCAGCCTGAGCGAATCACGCGCCAAAGCGGGCAGGGATGCGTTACTGATTGGCTGGAGCGTTGAGGATCGTACCCGTCTGTGGCTTGAGGCGTGGCGTCTGTCCCAGCGTGGCTGGCGCATTAACGTATTTGCTGAACCGCTGGAGTTACCCCATCCGGAGTTCTTCCCCGGTCAGCATATCCTTGTCTGGGCCGGGAAAACGTTATCGCCGCAACAGCGTCTGCAGCTGGAGCACTGGCAAAAGCAGGGATACAACATTACCGCCCACGGGGCAGCCGACGCTGCCTGATAAGATTACCCGCCGCAGCGGGTCACTTTTCGCCTGTCACGAGCCGATCCGGCACGCATCCGCTTCCCAGCGATAACCCACGCCATACACCGCCCGAATAAACGACTGTTCCGCGTCGAGGGATTCCAGCTTACGCCGCAGGTTTTTGATATGGCTGTCGATAGTTCGGTCGGTCACCACCCGGTAGTCATCATACAGATGGTTCAGCAGCTGCTCGCGGGAGAAGACCTTGCCCGGCTCGTGCGACAGGATTTTCAGCAGGCGGAACTCGGCGGGGGTCAGATCCAGCAGCTTGCTGCGCCAGCTGGCTTGGAAACGGGCTTCGTCGATGATTAACGGACTTTCGGCATCCAGCGCCTGCAGCTCGCGCTGCGGTTTGCAGCGGCGCAGAATGGTTTTCACCCGTGCCACCACTTCACGCGGGCTGTAGGGTTTGCAGATGTAGTCATCGGCGCCGATCTCCAGCCCCAGCAGGCGGTCGATCTCTTCGATTTTGGCGGTCACCATCACAATCGGCACTTCAGAGAAGCGGCGGATTTCGCGGCACAGGGTCAGGCCGTCGGTGCCGGGCAGCATCAGATCGAGCAGGATCAGATCCGGCGGGGTCTGGCGCACATAGGGCAGAACCTGATCGCCGTGGCCGATCAGCGATGGGGCATAGCTTGCCGCCCTGAGATAGTCGATTAATAACTGCCCAAGCTTAGGCTCATCTTCCACGATCAGGATGCGGGGTGTGTTTTCGTCAATGGGTAACTCAGTCATACTTCTCTCGATAAATCGCGTTCCAGCGGTAGCTCTACTGTAATGCTAACCCCGCCAAAAGGCGAATGGGCGGTGCGGAGGGTACCCCCGTGGGCCTCGACGATGTTGACGCAGATCGCCAGCCCCAGACCGGATCCGCCGCTGGCGCGGTTGCGTGAGCCTTCGGTGCGATAAAAACGCTCAACAAGCCTGTTGAGCTGGTCGTCAGAGACGCCAGGGGCGGTGTCGGCAAAGGTCAGCGCAAAGCGGTGATCTTCACATTTGCCGGAAATACGGAGCGCGCCGCCCGCGTCGGTATAGCGCAGGCAGTTTTCCAGCAGGTTGTTGAAGAGCTGCATCAGCCGGTCGCGATCGCCAAACACCACCGCATTTTCCGGCAGCGACAGCTCAATGCGCAGGTCGCGGCTGGCGAAGCGTTCGCGGAACACGCCGCTCGCCATCTCCAGAATGTTAATCACATCGACGGGCGCTTTCTGGTAGGCCAGCGCCCCCTCGTCGGACATCGACAGCTGGTGCAGGTCGTCCACCAGCTTGGTAAGCGTGCCGACTTCCGCCTGCAATGAGGTGACTGATTCCGGGGTGAACTTGCGCACCCCGTCCTGGATCGCCTCCAGCTCGCCGCGCAGCACCGCCAGCGGGGTGCGCAGCTCGTGAGAGATATCGGCCATAAAATCCCGGCGCATCTGCTGGTTCTTCTCGAGGGTGCTGGCGAGCTGGTTAAAGTCCTGCGCCAGCTTGCCCAGCTCATCCTCGCTACGGGTATCCACCCGGGTGGAGAAATTGCCCGCCGCCAGCTGGTGGGTACCGTCCACCAGCCGTTTAACCGGGGCCAGCAGGCCACGCGCCAGCGGGAAGGTCGCCAGCGCCGCCAGCAGGGTGGAGAGGGCGACAATCAGCCAGCTGGTCTGGCGCTGCTGGCGGTCAAAGTTGATATCGGTATTGCGCGTCAGCCGTTCAACCGGAGAGGCAATCACCCAGCCGACGGCAGCCCCGTTCACCGTAATGGCCCGCTTCGTGCCGTCCGCCGGCACCGGGGCGCGCGGGCCGACCAGCACCCGCATCTCCTGGTCGATCACCCAGAACTGGGTGCGCCAGCCGTGCGGCGGCATGCCGGGGCCGGGGCGATCGTCGTCGGTGTCGTGCTCCAGCGAACGCAGGATCTGGAAGATAAACCGGTCATTATTGCGTAAAAAACGCCAGTTGCCGTGCAGGGCGTACTGCTCGGCCAGGGCATCGCTCAGGCCCTGTAAACGCTGCTCGTTACCGTGTTTGATGTAGTCGATAAAGCCGCGTTCAAAGCTGACCCGCACCGCCCAGTGCATGGTGATCAGCAATACGATGCAGGTGGCAAAGATGGCCAGAAACAGCTTGCCGGTAATGCCGGGCCGCCAGAACTTCATGGTTCACTCCTTTTGCGCCGCCTGATGACGACATTCTTGCTGGTATCATCCGGGACCCGGGCGAAAACAAAGGCCGGCAGGGCGATAATCACCGCCATGCTCAGGTAGGTGTAGAGGAACACCTGATGGACGACGGGGCTGTCTGCTGTCAGGTGGTGCTGGCCGTACATGCCCAGCAGCAGCCCGGCGATGGTGACGCCGACGCTCATCGACAGCTGCATGATCATCGACAGCAGGCTGTTGCCGCTGCTCGCCAGCTCGTCGGGCAGATCCTTCAGGGTCAGGGTGTTCATGGAGGAGAAGCGGATGGAGTTGACCATCCCCTGGCAGAACAGCACCAGCGGCAGAACGTAATACCAGCCGAGCAGCGCGATGCCCATAAACAGCAGGCTCACCAGCGCCAGCCCGAGGGTGGAGGCCACCAGCACCCGGCGATAGCCCAGCGCATTAACGACCTGGACCACAATGCGTTTCATCCCCATGCTGCCGAGCACCATCGGGATCATCATCAGACCGGCGTGGAACGGCGAAAAGCCGAGGCCAATCTGCAAAAATACCGGGGTCATAAACGGCAGCATCCCGCTGCCGATGCGCCCGGCAAAGCTGCCGAGCAGTCCCAGTCGATAAGTGGTATTGCGGAACAGGCTCAGGCTGAACAGGGCCCGATCGTTATCCCGCGCATGCCACAGATACCAGAGAATAGCGATCACGCCGATGGCGACCAGTCCGGCCAGCGACAGGGTGGAGATCCCCAGCCCTTTCTGGCCGTCGAGGGCTAGGGTGAGGGTCGCCATTCCCGCCGCCAGCAGGAAAAAACCCACCAGATCGAAGCGCCGGGTCTGCATTTTGTAGTTCGGCATCAGCCAGAGGGTGGCAATGGCCCCGATAATGCCCACCGGCAGGTTGATCAGGAAAATCCAGTGCCAGGAGGCATACTCCACCAGCATCCCGCCGAGCGCCGGGCCGAGCAATGGCCCCACCTGGCCGGGCAGGGTGACAAAGGTCATTGCCGCCATATACTGCTCGCGCGGGACGATCTTCATCACCGTCAGCCTGCCGACCGGCACCATCATCGCCCCGCCGACCCCCTGTAACACCCGGGACATCACCAGCTCGTTGAGGGTCTCCGCCCGGGCGCAGAACAGCGATCCGGCGGTAAACAGCACGATGGCGGTAAAGAAGATATTGCGCACCCCAACCTTGTCCGCCAGCCAGCCGCTGGCGGGCAGCATGACCGCCACCGTCAGCACATAGGCGACGATCACCATATGCATATGCAGCGGGCTCTCCCCCAGGCTTTGCGCCATCGAGGGGAGGGCGGTATTAACGATGGTCGTATCCAGGGCCTGCATAAAGAAGCCGAAGGCGACAATCCATAACTGCCAGCGAACGTTAGCGGGGAGATCCGTCATTAGCCAGTTACCGTCTCTTTCTGTTTACGTGAAAAACGCACCCGTAAGCGGTCAAAGAACAGATAGACCACCGGGGTGGTGTACAGCGTCAGCAGCTGGCTCATCACCAGCCCGCCGACAATGGTGATCCCCAGCGGCTGACGCAGCTCGGCGCCATCGCCGCTGGAGATCACCAGCGGCAGCGCGCCGAACAGCGCCGCCAGGGTAGTCATCATGATCGGGCGAAAACGCAGCAGGCAGGCCTGGAAGATCGCCTCCTGCGGGGTCATATTGCCGTTGCGCTGCGCCTCCAGCGCAAAGTCGACCATCATGATGGCGTTTTTCTTCACAATCCCGATTAACAGCATAATGCCAATCAGCGCGATCAGGCTGAACGGCGCGCCAAACAGCTCCAGCGCCAGCAGCGCCCCCACGCCCGCCGAGGGCAGGGTGGAGAGGATGGTTAGCGGATGGACGTAGCTCTCATACAGCACGCCGAGCACGATATAGACCGTGGCGATCGCCGCCAGAATCAGGATCACCTGCGAATTCATGGTCTCCTGGAACACCTGAGCGGTCCCGGCAAAGCTGCCGCGCACCGTTGACGGCACGCCGAGCTGGGTCATGGCGCGGTTGATGGCATCGCTGGCCTCAGACAGGGATTTACCGGTCGGCAGGTTAAACGACACCGTCGATGCCGCCGACAACCCCTGATGGTTCACCGACAGCGGCGCGTTCGACGGCTGCCAGCTGGCGAAGTAGGACAGCGGGATCGCCTTGCCGTCGTTATTAATCACGAACATCTTATCCAGCGCACTGATGTCCTGGGTATAGCGCGGATCGACCTCCATCACTACCTTGTACTGGTTCATCGGCTGATAGATGGTCGAGATCTGCCGCTGGCCGAAGGCGTTGTTCAGCAGGCTGTTGGCGGCGTTGACATCAATGCCCAGCCGCGACATGGTTTCGCGGTCATAGGTCAGGGCCATCTCCGCGCCGTTATCCTGCTGATCGGAGTTCACGTCCGCCAGCTCCGGCAGGGCCGCCAGCGCCTTGCGGATCTTCGGCTCCCACTCTCTAAGCGCCGCCAGATCGTCCGACAGCAGGGTGTACTGGTAGCTGGCGTTCGACTGACGCCCGCCGACGCGGATATCCTGCACCGCCACCAGGAACATGTTTGCCCCCGGCTCTTTGGCGAGCTTACCCCGCAGGCGGTCGATCACCTGCTGGGCGGTTTCGTTGCGCACATCGCGCGCCTTGAGGGTGATAAACATCATCCCGCTGTTGACCCGCGAGCCGCCGGTAAAGCCGGTGACGTTATCCACGGCCGGATCTTCACGGATGATCTTCATGAAATCCTGCAGTTTGCCACGCATCGCCTGGAAGGAAATGCTCTGGTCGGCCTGGATCCCGCCCATCAGCACCCCGGTGTCCTGCTCCGGGAAGAAGGTTTTCGGGATGGTGATGTACATCCAGACGTTAAGCGCGATGGTGCCGATCAGCACCAGCCCGACGATCCGGGTGTGGTTCAGCACCCATTTCAGCGATTTGCCGTAGCCCGCCTGCAGCGCCATCAGCATCCGGCCAAAGCCTCTCTTGCGTGGCTGCGACTGGGGCGGGCTGCGCTTGAGCATCCAGCCGCACATCATCGGCGTCAGGGTTAAGGAGACTAACAGCGAAATACCGATCGCCACCGACAGGGTGACGGCGAACTCTCGGAGCAGTCGCCCCGGCAGGCCGTCCATCAGCAGCAGCGGCAGGAACACCGCCACCAGCGACAGGCTCATGGAGAGCACCGTAAAGCCCACCTCCCGGCTGCCCTGCAACGCCGCCTGCAGCGGCTTCATTCCCGCCTCGAGGTGGCGGGAGATGTTCTCCAGCACCACGATGGCGTCGTCCACCACAAAGCCGGTGGCGATGGTCAGGGCCATCAGTGACAGGTTGTTGAGGCTAAAGCCGCACAGGTACATGGCGGCGAAGGTGCCGATCAGCGACACCGGGACCGCCACCGCCGGGATCAGCGTCGCCCGACCGGAGCGCAGGAACAGGAACACCACCAGGATCACCAGCGCCACAGAGATGAGCAGCGATTGCTCCACCTCCTCCAGCGAGGCGCGAATGGTCGGTGAACGGTCCTGGGCAATCTGCAGATCGATGGCCGCGGGAATGGTCTCCTGCAGCTCCGGCAGACGGGCGCGAATGCTGTTCACCGTCTCAATAATGTTGGCTTCCGGCAGCTTGCGGATCATCAGCAAAATCGCCGGTTTGGCGTTGGTCATCCCGGCGTTACGTACGTCCTGCACCGAGTCGGTGACGCTCGCCACGTCGCTTAAGCGCACCGCCGCGCCGTTGTTGTAGTGGATGATTAAGGGCTGATATTCTGCCGCGGTTTTCAGCTCGTCGTTGGTCTGGATCTGCCAGCGATGGCTGCCATCCTCCACCGACCCCTGAGGTCTGCGCACGTTGGCGTTGCTGATGGCGCTGCGCACGTCATCCAGCGAGACGCCCTGATTAAACAGCGCCTGCGGGTTGAGCCCCACGCGCACCGCGGGAAGGGAGCTGCCGCCGACGTCGACATCGCCCACGCCGTCGATCTGGGCGATGGTCTGCGCCAGCTGGGTGGAGGCGAAGTCGTACAGCTGCCCCTGGGAGTGGGTATCCGAGGTGAGCGTCAGGATCATGATCGGCGCATCGGACGGGTTGGCTTTGCGGTAGGTCGGCCGGCTCGGCATCCCGCTCGGGAGCAGGCTTTGCGCAGCGTTGATCGCCGCCTGCACGTCGCGCGCCGCGCCGTTGATGTCGCGGTTAAAGTTGAATTCCAGAATGATGCGCGTGCTGCCGAGCGAGCTGCTGGAGGTCATCTCGTTAACCCCGGCAATGCGCCCCAGCGAGCGCTCCAGCGGCGTCGCTACCGACGAGGCCATGGTCTCCGGCGAGGCCCCGGGGAGCGAGGCGCTGACCATGATCACCGGGAAATCCACCTGCGGCAGCGGGGCCACCGGCAGCAGCCGGAAGCCGAGCACGCCGCAAAGGGTGATGGCCAGCGAAATCAAAATCGTCGCCACCGGGCGGTAAATGAAGAGGGCAAAAAACTTCACTTACGCCTCCTCTTCTTCACGTTTCGGGAAACGGCTTTTGCTCCACAGCGCCAGGCGGTCAAACAGCAGATAGATCACCGGGGTGGTAAACAGGGTTAACACCTGGCTCACCAGCAGCCCGCCGACCATGCCGATCCCTAACGAACGGCGCAGCTCCGCGCCGACGCCCGTGCTCAGCATCAGCGGCAGGGCACCGAGCAGCGCGGCGAGGGTTGTCATCAGGATCGGGCGGAAACGCAGCAGGCAGGCCTGGTAGATCGCCTCGCGCGGCGGCATGCCCTGCTCGCGCTCGGCGGCGAGGGCAAAGTCGATCATCATGATGGCGTTCTTCTTGACGATACCGATCAGCAGAATGATGCCGATGATGGCAATCACGTCCAGCTCGCTGCCCGCCAGCATCAGCGCCAGCAGGGCCCCCACACCCGCGGTCGGCAGGGTGGAGAGAATGGTGATCGGGTGGATAAAGCTCTCGTACAGCACCCCCAGCACGATGTACATCGCCACCACCGCGGCGACAATCAGCCAGATGGTGCTCCCGAGCGCCGCCTGGAACGCCAGGGTGCTGCCCTGGAATTTGGTCTGAATGTCGGTCGGGAAGCTGAGGTTTTTCTCCGCGTCGGTGATCGCCTGCACCGCTTCGCCCAGCGAGTATTCATCCGGGACGTTAAACGAGATGGTGGTGGACGGGAACTGATCCAGATGGTTCACCGCCAGCGGGGTATAGCGCTCCTCCACTTTGGCAATCGCGCTCAACGGCACAATGCCGCCGCTGCTGCTGGTCAGACGCACCGAATCCAGCGCCGCCAGCCCTGGCGTCTGTCGGGTGTCGTGCTCCAGCACCACCCGGTACTGGTTAGCCTGGGTGTAGATGGTGGAGATCAGGCGCTGGCCGAAGGCGTTGTACAGCGCGTTATCCACATCCGCCATGGAGATCCCCAGCCGGCTGGCGCTGTCGCGGTCGACGTTGATGTATGCCGCCAGACCTTTGTCCTGCCAGTCGCTGCTGACGTCGGAGAGCTGCGGCAGCTGCTGTAGCTCATCTACCAGCTGCGGTACCCAGGTGCTGAGGGCGTCGAGGCTGGTGGCCTGCAGGGTGAACTGATACTGGGTGCGGCTCACCGTGGTGTCGATGGTCAGATCCTGCGTCGGCTGCAAATACAGCTCCACCCCTGGCACCTTCGCCACCGCGCTCTGCAAGCGTTCGATCACCGTGTTAACCCGGTCGTCGCGGTCGTCCAGCGGCTTGAGGTTGATCTGCAGGCGGGCGCTGTTGAGCGACGGGTTAGTGCCATCGACGCCGACAAAGGAGGTCAGGCTCTCCACCGCCGGATCTTTCATGATTGCTTCCGAGACCGCCTGCTGGCGCTGGGCCATGCTGGCGAAGGAGACCGACTGCGGGGCCTGCAGGGTGCCCTGAATAATGCCGTTATCCTGGATCGGGAAGAAGCCTTTCGGGATCATCACCCACAGCAGCACGCTCAGGGCCAGGGTGCCCAGCGCCACGCCGAGGGTGGCCCACGGGTGGTTCAGCACTTTTGCCAGCATGCGGCCGTAGGCGGCAATAATGCGCTCGAACATCCGCTCTGAGGCGCGGGAGAAGCGGTTCTGCTTGCGCAGGGACTCGTGGCTCAGCATGCGGGCGCACATCATCGGGGTCAGGGTCAGGGAGACCACCGCCGAAATGAGGATCGCCACCGCCAGGGTCACTGCAAACTCGCGGAACAGGCGTCCGACGATATCGCCCATAAACAGCAGCGGGATCAGCACCGCAATCAGCGAGAAGGTCAGGGAGATAATGGTAAAGCCAATCTCCCCGGCCCCTTTCAGCGCCGCCGCCAGCGGTTTTTCGCCTTTTTCGATATAGCGGGAGATGTTCTCGATCACCACGATGGCGTCATCCACCACAAAGCCGGTGGCGATGGTCAGGGCCATCAGCGTCAGGTTGTTGATTGAGAAGTCGAGGAACACCATCACCGCGAAGGTACCCACCAGCGACAGCGGCACCGCCACGGCGGGAATGATGGTCGCGGGAACGTTGCGCAGGAACAGGTAGATGATCATCACCACCAGCGCTATCGCCAACATCAGCTCAAACTGGGTGTCGCTGACCGAGGCGCGAATGTTGGTGGTGCGATCCGACAGCACCTTGACGCTCACCGACTTCGGCAGGCTGTCGATAAGCGTTGGCAGCATGGTGCGAATGCTGTCGGCGGTATCGATGATGTTCGCCCCCGGCTGGCGCTGGACGTTCATTACGATCGCCTGCTGCTTGTTGGCCCAGGCACCGAGCCAGCTGTTTTCTGCCCCTTGTTCGACGGTGGCGACATCTCCTAAGCGGATCGCCGCCCCGTTCTGGTAAGCGACAATCAGCTGACGATACTCATCCGCGGACTGCATCTGGTCGTTGGCGGAGAGCGTCACCGCCCGGGTCGGGCCATCGAGCGAGCCTTTCGCCGAGTTGACGTTGGCGTTGCTGATGGCGGTGCGGATGGTTTCGCTGGTTAAGCCCAGAGAGGCAATCGCCTGGGCGTTCAGCTTCACGCGAACCGCCGGACGCTGGCCGCCGGAGATGGTCACCAGCCCGACGCCGGAGACCTGGGAAATCTTCTGCGCCACCCGGGTTTCCACCATGTCTTCGACCTGGGTCATCGGCATGGCGGAGGAGGTGACGGCGAGGGTCATGATCGGCGGATCCGCAGGATTCACCTTACTGTAGACCGGCGGGTTAGGCAGGTCGGACGGCAGCAGGTTGGTGGCGGCGTTGATTGCGGCCTGCACCTCCTGCTCGGCGACGTCCAGCGACAGGCTGAGCTGGAACTGTAGGGTCACCACCGACGCGCCGCCTGAACTCTGGGAGGACATCTGCTTCAGGCCGGACATCTGGCCAAACTGGCGCTCCAGCGGGGCGGTGATCGCCGAGGTCACCACATCCGGGCTGGCGCCAGGGTAGAGCGTCACCACCTGAATGGTGGGGTAATCCACTTCCGGCAGGGCAGAGACCGGCAGGAAGCGGTAGCCAATGATCCCCGCCAGCAGGATCGCCACCATCAGCAGGGTGGTGGCGACAGGGCGCAGGATAAACAGACGTGACGGCCCGCCTGTAGAGCTCGGGGGCATCACCTGCATCAGGCGTTCTCTCCCTGTTTTTTATGGTCGCGTTTTGCCGGCTGGGCAGGGGTGTCGGCGTGGGCTTCCACCACTTCCACTTTCGCCCCTTCGGTCAGACGGTCGATACCGTCGGTCACCACGCGGTCGCCCGCCGACAGCCCGGCGGCAATCACCACGCTCTGGCTGTCCTGAATGCCCGGTTTCACCAGATGCTTGCTGACTTTGTTGTCGCTGTTCAGCACCCAGACGAAGTTGCCTTCGTTACCCATCTGCAGCGCCGCGGTTGGGATCACTACCGCGTTCTCTTCGGTAGCCACCAGCATCCGGGCGTTAACAAACTGGTTCGGGAACAGGGCATCGTCCTGATTGTTGAAGCGCGCTTTCAGCTTGATGGTGCCGGTAGTGGTGTCGATCTGGTTGTCGAGGCTCAGCAGGGTGCCATCGCTCAGCTTCTGCTTGTTGGCCCGATCCCAGGCTTCCACCGTTAAGCTCTGCCCGGCTTTCTGCGCCTGGATCACGGTGGCGATATCGCTTTCCGGCAGGGTAAACACCAGATCGATCGGGTGGGTCTGGGTAAGCACCACGATCCCGGTGGTATCTCCGCTGGAGATCTGGTTGCCGATATCCACCTGCTTTAAGCCCACGCGCCCGTCGATAGGGGCGGTAATGCGGCTCCAGTCGAGCTGGAGCTGCGCGCTGGCAACCGCGGCTTGATCCGCTTTAATGGTGCCGAGGCTTTCGCTAACCAGCGCCTGCTGGGCGTCAAGCTCCTGGCGGGAGACGAGGTTGGTTTTCACCAGCTGTTGATAACGGGCCAGATCGCGGCGGGCATTGGCGAGGGTGGCGGTGTCTTTCGCCAGCTGTCCCTGGGCCTGGGCCAGCGCCACTTTGAACTGGCTGGGATCGACTTCGGCCAGCAGATCGCCGGCTTTCACCTGTTGCCCTTCCTGGAAGTGCAGGGCGATCAGCTGCCCGTCGACGCGGCTGCGCACGGTGACGGTGTTGGCGGCGGTAATGGTCCCGAGCCCGGACAGATACCGCGGCACGGATTTACTCACTGCGGTAGCAGCCTGCACCGGGGCCAGCGGACCGCTGCGCATCCCGTGGCGTCCACCACCGCCCGCCGGGCGCTGCGCCTGGCTGGACGCACCGGCAGGGGCCGAAGACTGTTGATGCCAGTACCACGCGGCGGCAAGGGCCACCACAATGATGCCAGCGGCGATTACCCAGCGGGATTTATTGCGGCCTTTCATCGTTATACGTACTCATCCTGAAACTGTGCGGAAAATAATACTAGTTTAGTAAGGCAATGGAGCAGAAAAATGGAGGAAATATGGAAGACTGTCTGGAATTGTCTGAATGGAGGCGGTGCGGCCTGGTTGCCGGGTGGCGGCTGCGCCTTACCCGGCCTACGGGAGGTAAAAGCAAAACGGCAACGCGCGTTGCCGTTTGTAGGGTTTTCTCCCTCTCCCCGTGGGAGAGGGCGGGGTGAGGGCAACAGACCGCACCAGACGTAGGCCGGGCAAGCGCAGCGCCGCCCGGCATTTCCACCCTAGCTAAAGACCACCTGCGCCCAGCGGGCCAGCCCGGCGGTGACGGAGCCGAAATCATCGCCCCCGGCAATCGGGATGCCCGGCAGCTGCTGCGCCAGCGCTTTTTTGATCAGCGGTGAACGGGCGCTACCCCCGGTCAGGTAAATGACGTCCGGCTTTTCGTTGCCATTATCCAGCGCCAGCTGCACCTGTTCCAGAATGCGCTGTAACGGCTGAGCAAGCGCCGCTTCCAGCCCCTGCTGGCTGATGGCCGTCGCCAGCTCATCGCTGATAAACGGCAGCGTCACGGCGTGCTCTGCGGCCTCGGAGAGGGCGATTTTGCTCTCTTCCGCGCTGCGCACCATCCGGTAGCTCAGGCGCTGGCGCCACACTTTATGCAGCAGCGCCACTTTGTCGCCGTCCTGGGCGTCGCGGACCAGGTCGTTAAGGAAACGCCCGTTGGCGACGCTGTAGAAATCGCTTTGCGCCGGCACGTCGTTGATTGCCACGGCGTTCCACCACGGCAGGATCGGCAGGGCAGTGCCTTTTTCGGTCTGGCCGCCCATGCCGAGCAGCGGCATCAGGCTGCGGAAGGCCAGGGCGATATCGAGGTCGTTACCGCCGATACGGCAGCCGCTGTGCCCCAGCAGGCTGGTTTCGCGATCCCGGCGCTGGTGCCACTCCGGGCCCATCAGCAGCAGCGAGCAGTCGGTGGTCCCGCCGCCGATATCGACGACCAGCACCCGTTTTTCACTGCTCAGCGTCGCTTCAAAATCCAGACCGGCGGCAACCGGCTCATACTGGAACACCACGTCGCGGAATCCGGCACGCTGGGCGGCACGCTCGAGGATCCCCTGCGCCTGCTGGTTGGCCTCATCGCCCCCCAGCCCCTGGAAGTTGATCGGACGGCCAATCACCGCCTGGGTAATCTCTTCCGTCAGCTGGGACTGCGCCTGCTGGCGGATATGCAGCATCATGGCGCAGACCAGATCTTCAAACAGCGCCACCTGCTGCGGCTTCAGACCACTCGCGCCGAGGAAGGATTTTGGCGACTTAACGAAGTACACCTCCTCCGGATCCTCAATGTAGTGGCCCAGCGACGACAGGCCAAACTGCACGCTGCCCGGGGTCACGTCGATATCTTCATCGCGGTTAAAGTTGACCGCGCGGCGCAGCAGCGCCTGGGTTTCCGCGCCGGTGGCCGGAACCTGGTGATGGCGGTACAGCCACTCGCTCACCGCCTCGCGGGTCGGTGCGCAGAGCATCGACGGCAGCAGCGTGCTGTTGTTTTCCATTTTCAGCAGCTGCGGCTGCCCGTTTTGCATTACCGCTACTGAGCAGTTGGCGGTGCCATAGTCAAATCCGATAAACACGTCAGCGTCCCCATGCCATTGAGAAGGGGCGAGACTTTAGCGAAATGTCAGGCTGGCGACAACTGGAATATGAAAGCAAGGCACAACCCGCCATCTCCGTTTATGCTGTGACAGGACAAAAAAAGGAGCGACGATGTTTACCCTCACCTGGCAGCCGCCCTACGACTGGCAATGGATGTTGAAATTTCTTGGCGATCGTGCGGTCGCCGGGATTGAAATCGTGACCGCCACCGACTACACCCGCAGCTTTGCCTGGCAGGGCTATCGCGGGCTGATCCACGTCACGCCGCAATCCGGGGGCACGCTGGAGGTGGTGCTCAGCGACGGGCTGTTGCCGATTGCCGATCTCTGCCTGGCGCGCATTACCCGCCTGTTCGATCTGCAGTGCGATCCGCAGCAGATCGCCGCCGCGTTGGGCAGCCTCGGGGCCGCGCGGCCCGGTCTGCGTCTGCCGGGATCGGTTGATACCTGGGAGCAGGGCGTGCGGGCGATCCTCGGCCAGCTGGTCAGTGTGGCGATGGCCGCGAAGCTGACCGCGAAGCTGGTGGCGCTCTGCGGCGAACCTCTGCCGGAGGCACCGGGCTATCGCTGTTTCCCGGAACCTGCCGCGGTGGCGGGGGCCGATCCGCTGGCGCTGAAGGCGCTGGGCATGCCGCTTAAGCGCGCTGAATCGCTGATTCATCTCGCGCAGTCGGTGGTGGCGGGGGATTTCCCGTCGGAGGCCCCGGAGGATATTGAAAGCGCGATAAAAGCCCTCCAGACCCGGCCGGGGATCGGTCGCTGGACGGCGAACTACTTTGCCCTGCGCGGGTGGCAGGCAAAAGATGTCTTTCTGGCGGATGATTATCTGATCAAGCAGCGCTTTGCCGGGATGACCCCGGCGCAAATACGTCGCTATGCCGAACGCTGGCAGCCGTGGCGCTCGTACGCTCTGCTGCACATCTGGTATACCGACGGCTGGACACCGTCAGTTGATACCGAAATAACTGGTATTTAGCAGGAGTTCCAGCGGCTGCGGCTCGCCGATGGTATTACCGAAGATGTAGTCGATGCCAATGCCGGAGAGGGTGTCCATCATGATCGGCTGATTGCTCGGTCCGGCAATGGTCTTGATGCCCAGGCGGCGGGCATGGCCCTGGATAATAGTCACCAGCATCTCATCCATCAGATTGCCGTGGACGTTCACCACCAGCTCCGGATCGAGGAGCAGGTAATCGGCCATCTGCGCGCTCAGGTGGTTGAACACCTCCATATCGCGGCCCACATGGCTCAGGATAATCTGGCATCCGGCCTGGCGCAGTTTATACAGGTTGTTGTGGGTGTGCTCATCCTCCAGCGTCAGCACGCTGACGTGCACCACCAGATGCAGCAGCCGCGGCTGTAGCGGGCTGGCGCTCAGCATCTCCAGCAGTTCATCCACCAGCGTGGCGCTGGCGAGACCGGCCATCGACAGCGGCAGGGCGACTCCGGTGCCTTTGCTGGTCAGTGGCGTGGCGAAATTGCGGAAAAACTCCTGCAATATACGTCTGTCGAGGGCGTGAACCAGCTCCGGCTCAGCCAGCCCGGCCCGGAAGGCCTGCTCTTCCAGCATCTCGCCGTCGTTGGTCCACAGACGCAGGGCCAGCATCCAGAAAGTGCTGCTCTCAGGGATGCGCGGTGAGGCGACGCTGCGGGCAATCATCAACAGATGATTGTCTTTAATCATGTGCCACTGCTCGTCGAGAGAGATGGTGCCCGGGGCGTTGTGCATCCGTTCCTGCTGCGGTTCATACACCGTCACCACGCCGCGACCGTTGTTTTTCGAGGAGTAGCAGGCGATATCGGCCTGCGACATCACCTCTGAGGCCTGATTGTTGCGCTCGTCAATCTGGGTGATCCCGGCGCTGGCGCCAATCCGGTGCAGGCGGCCTTCCCACATAAAGTGATAGTCGTTGATGGCGTCAATGATGCGACCGGCAATGTAGCGCGCGCTTTCGGTATTGCAATCCGGCAGCAGCAGGCCGAACTCGTCCCCGCCCAGGCGCGCCAGCATGTCGGTGGAGCGCAGCATGCTCAGCATCAGCGACGATAGCTCCCGCAGCAGGGCATCCCCCGCGGCGTGGCCTGCGGTGTCGTTGACCGCCTTAAAGCGGTCGAGATCGATAAACACCAGCGCATGACGCTGACGGGTATCCTGCACGGTGTGCAGCATCCGCTTGAGGTAGGCCTCAAAGCTGACGCGGTTCGCCAGGTGGGTGAGGGCATCGTGAGAGGCGTTATAGCTCAGCTCGCGCAGCATTTTCCGCGATTCGGTGACGTCCTGAATGACCAGCACCGAGCCGATATTTTGCCCGTCGAGGGTGCTGAGCGGCGTAATGCTGTAATGGATGTCGAAGCTGCCGCCGCTGCGGCTGTGTAGCACCACGTCCTGCTCTATGTCGGTCCGGGACATATCCCCGCTATGAATGTTCTCCATCAGCGGGCCGTTATCCCCGAAGGTAATATGCAGCACCGAGAGGATCGGTTGCCCCAGCGCATCCTGCTGCAGCCAGCCGCTCATCTTCTCCGCCACCGGGTTCATAAAGGTGACGTTCATATTCACGTCGGTACAGAGCACCGCTTCACCGATCGAGTCGAGGGTAATATGCAGACGCTCTTTTTCCTGGAACAGCGCCTCATTCAGCTCTTTGACTTCGGTCATGTCCATATTAATGCCGAGCAAGCGTTCCACTTCACCCTGCTTATTCAGCACCCGGTTCGCCAGGGCGCGGATGTGGCGAATGCCATCTTTTACCCGGATGCGGAACTCCAGCTTGAACGGCACGCGGGCCGCCAGCGAATCGCGCACCACCTGTTCCGCCTGGGCGCGATCTTCCGGCAGCATGCACTCGTGCCACAGCTGCCAGGTGGGTTTGACGTGCGCAGGCACTTCGTACAGCTCGAACATCCGTTTGTCCCAGCTGATGACGTTAGGTTTCACGTCCCACTCCCAGATGCCGATCCCGCCCGCTTCGTTAGCGAGGGTAATACGCTCCATCAGGCGCTTATTGACCCATTCGGTATGTTTAAGATCGTTAATATCTTCGATCTGGGCGATAAAATAGAGCGGGGTGCCGTCGGCGTGACGCACCAGCGACACCGCCAGCAGGGCCCAGACCACCTCACCATTACGGGTGTAGTAGCGTTTCTCCAGCGAGTAGCTGTTGATTTGGCCTTTTAATAACTGGTCCAGCTGCTGCAGATCGCTTTCCAGATCTTCCGGCCAGGTTAACTGCTGGAAGTTAAGGGAACGCAGCTCTGACTGGCTGTAGCCGAGGAACTGACACAGGGCCTTGTTCGCCTGCAGCCACTGCCCGTCGGTGCTCACCAGCGCCATGCCGATAACGGAATACTCCATCGCATTCCGGAAGCGCTCTTCGCTCTCGGTGATGTGCTTACGCTCGGCGCGAAACGCGTACATCACCATGGTCATGACGTTAGCGGGGAGCAGCATCATCAGGAACGGCAGCCAGGGGGCGTTGATCATCGCGCTGGCATTCTGCGTCGTCAGCGGGATAGGGTTTTTGGCGATCATCAACGACACCGTCATCACCGTAACGAGGAAGACCAGGAAGGCTTCGAGGCGCGGCAGGCGCACGGCGCTCCACATCAGCAGAACAATAATGGCCGTGAACGGCCACGGCAGAAACTGCAGGGAGATCCAGCTCAGAACCAGCGTCACCGCCATGGTCAGCAGGGTTTCAAGCAGTAACCGGGGATTGCGGTGACGCAGAAGATAGTGCGGTTTGAACAGCAGGCCTAAAGGCACCAGCGCCAGCGAGCCGATGGACTCCGACAGCACCCAGACCAGAAAAGTGCGCAGCGGCTCGTCGCTCGGCACCAGCAGATACATCAGCACCCCGCCCAGCAGGGGAGGGATCACCGCGCTGCCGATCGCCAGACGGAGCCAGTCGCCCAGGTTCTGCAGCGGATTGTAGCTGGGCAGCAGTTTACGCAGCAGCAACGCGCCAACGAAAGCTTCCACAATATTGATGGTGATGTACCAGGGATTGACCGTCCCCCAGGAGTAAATCAGCGAGGAAGCAAGGAGGTTTCCGAGGGTGCAGGCGAGGGCGATCCCGGGCCACATCTTCCCGGCGTGGCGGTAAAACGCCACCATCATAATAGAGGTCGGGAACCATAAAGGTGCCAGAAAAGTTCCGAAACGCGTGAGTTCGAGCGAGAACAGAGTGAAGATGAAGGTAACCAGACCAAGACTGACAAGCCGTAGTAAAGGATGTGGCGTAGTTACCAAAACGCGCTGGTATTTTTTATTCATTACCGCTTTATCCGAAGACGCCATGCCGCCAGGAGCCAACTCCGGACGAGTTCATTTCTAATTTGAATCATGCTAGTACAAACAATTTACAATTAATATGGTATGCGCTCATAATTTGACATCACAGGGTTATTAAATACTTATCCTGCGAAGATTTCATCTTAGGCGCTGAAAAAGTAAGCGGGAAAATTTGTGGCAGGGATAATCCGCACGGACTTTGAAGGCGTCTCGCATAACATTTCTATTCGACTGGTATCAGGCCCGTGAAATCCCTATAATTGCCGCGTTTGACGCTCAGGCGTCGTCCTTCCTTACTTACATCCAGGTTACTCAGGTCGCAAAATTTATGACTGATAAGTCTCATCAGTGCGTCATTATAGGCATCGCCGGCGCATCGGCTTCAGGTAAAAGTCTCATTGCCAGTACGCTTTACCGTGAATTACGTGAACAGGTCGGTGATGAGCACATCGGTGTCATTCCAGAAGACAGCTACTACAAAGATCAAAGCCATCTGTCGATGGAAGAGCGTGTTAAGACCAATTATGACCATCCAAGCGCGATGGATCACAGTCTGTTATTCCAGCACCTTCAGGCCCTGAAGAACGGCACCGCCATTGAGCTGCCGGTATATAGCTATGTTGAACACACCCGTCTGCAGGAAACCGTTCGCATTGCCCCGAAAAAGGTCATTATCCTCGAAGGGATCCTGCTGCTGACCGACGCCCGCCTGCGCGAGTCGATGAATTTCTCGATTTTTGTCGATACCCCGCTGGATATCTGCCTGATGCGCCGCATTAAGCGCGACGTGAACGAACGCGGCCGCTCCATGGACTCGGTTATGGCGCAGTACCAGAAAACGGTACGCCCAATGTTCCTGCAGTTCATTGAGCCCTCCAAGCAGTATGCCGATATCATCGTGCCGCGCGGGGGTAAAAACCGCATTGCTATTGATATTCTGAAAGCAAAAATCAGCCAGTTTTTTGAATAACACCCGCGAATTGTGTACCGTTCAAAGATAAACGGGTTCGCCCTCCGGCTTTGCAGGCCCGAGGGCGCGATGCACGAAAGGAGAAAGTGGCATGCGTCTTTGTGACCGAGATATTGAAGCCTGGCTGGACGAAGGCCGTCTGACCATCACCCCGCGCCCGCCGGTCGAGCGGATTAACGGCGTTACTGTCGATGTGCGTCTGGGTAATAAGTTTCGTACCTTCAGCGGTCATACCGCGCCCTTTATCGACCTCAGCGGGCCGAAAGATGAAGTCAGCGCGGCACTCGATAGAGTGATGAGCGATGAAATCGTGCTGGCCGACGGCGACGCCTTTTACCTGCACCCGGGTGAGCTGGCGCTGGCGGTCACCTTTGAGTCAATCACCCTGCCAGCGGATCTGGTAGGCTGGCTCGACGGGCGCTCTTCACTGGCGCGTCTGGGGCTGATGGTGCACGTTACCGCGCACCGTATCGATCCAGGCTGGTCCGGGCGGATCGTGCTGGAGTTTTTCAACGCGGGTAAACTGCCGCTGGCGCTGCGCCCGGGCATGATGATCGGCGCGTTGAGCTTTGAACCGCTAACCGGCCCGGCGGCACGTCCGTATAACGCCCGTCAGGACGCAAAATATCGCGACCAGCAGGGTGCGGTCGCCAGTCGTATTGATAAAGATTGAGCTTAAACCCGGTCCATTGAGGAAGCCATGAGAAGAGTTCTGACAACGCTGATGATTTTGCTGGTGGTGCTGGTTGCTGGCCTTTCAGCGTTGGTTCTGCTGGTCAACCCCAATGACTTTCGCGCCTATATGGTGCGTCAGGTCGAGGTTCGCAGCGGCTATGCTCTGAAGCTGGAGGGTCCGCTGCGCTGGCACGTCTGGCCGCAGCTCAGCATCCTGTCCGGCCGCATGTCGCTTACCGCTCCGGGGGCCTCAGTGCCGCTGGTTGCTGCCGACAACATGCGCCTCGACGTGGCGTTGACCCCGCTGTTTTCGCATCAGTTGCAGGTTAATCAGGTGATGCTCAAAGGGGCGGTGATCCAGCTGACCCCGCAGTCTGAAGCGGTACGTAACGCCGATGCGCCGGTGGCCCCGCGCGAAAACACCCTGCCGGATAAAGCAGAAGATACCGGCTGGTCATTTGATATTGGTCGCCTGAAGGTGGCAGACAGCCTGCTGGTGTTCCAGCACGAGGGTGACGAGCAGGTCACGGTGCGCAATATCAACCTGCAGATGGATCAGGATGAACACCACAAAGGTAAGATCGACTTCAGCGGTCGCGTTAACCGCAACCAGCGCGATCTCACCCTCTCCCTCACGGCAAATGTGAATGCCTCTGACTATCCCCACCTGCTCAGCGCCGATATCCAGCAGCTGAGCTGGCAGCTGACCGGTGCCGATCTGCCTGCGCAGGGCATCAGCGGGCAGGGCACTCTGCTGGCGCAGTGGCGAGAAGAGCAAAAGCAGCTCGAACTCAACCAGCTCAATTTACAGGCCAATGACAGCACGATGACCGGCCAGGCCAGCGTGATCCTGGGCAGCGAACCGCAGTGGAACATGAACCTGCAGTTCGACAAGCTCAATCTGGAAAACCTGCTCCCGGCCCAGGTCGCCGCAGCCGCCGAAGGCGACGCGGTGCAGCAGGGGCAAACGCAGTCCAAACTGCAGCGCCCGGTGATCTCCTCCAATCTCGAACAGCCCGACTACAACGGCCTGCGCGGCTTTAGCGCCGATGTCCTGTTGAAGGCCAACACCGTCCACTGGCGGGGGATGGACTTCAACCAGGTTACCAGCCAGATGTCCAATAAAAATGGCCTTCTGACCATTACTGATCTAAGCGGTAAGCTGGGGGAAGGGCATATCTCCTTACCCGGCACGCTCGATGTGCGTAAAGCTATCGCCCGGTCATCTTTCCAGCCGCGCCTGGATAACATTGAGATCGGCACCATTCTGAAGGCCTTTAACTACCCGATTTCGCTGACCGGCCGCCTGACCATGGCGGGCGATTTCTCGGGCAGCAAGATTGACGCCGACGCCTTCCGTCACCACTGGCAGGGTCAGGCCCATCTGGAGATGCAGAATACCCGGATGGAAGGGCTGAACTTCCAGCAGCTGGTGCAGCAGGCGGTAGAGCGCAGCAGCAATGTGAAGGTGAAAGAGAATGCCGATAACGCGACCCGTCTGGACAGCTTTGTCACCGACCTGAGCCTCGACGAGGGGCAGGTGACGTTGGACGGTATGCAGGGCGAGTCGCCGATGCTGACGCTCGAAGGGAACGGTACTCTGGATCTGATCAAAGAAACGGCCGACACCCGCTTTAAGATCCGCGTGCTGGAGGGCTGGCTGGGTGAAGGTAAGCTGATCGATTTCCTGAAAACGACGCCGATCCCGCTGAACGTCTACGGCAACTGGCAGGCGCTGAACTACAGCCTGCAGGTGGATCAGCTGCTGCGTAAACATCTCCAGGATGAGGCGAAACGACGCCTGAGCGGCTGGGCGGAGAAGAACAAAGATTCGCAGAATGGTAAAGACGTGAAGAAGCTGCTGGAAAAGATCCAGTAGTTTTCAACACCCCTCACCCCGCCCTCTCCCCATAGGGGAGAGGGGGAAAACCCGATCGAGCTCATGCTTTAAGACCGCACCTGACTGTTCCCTCTCCCCTCTGGGGAGAGGGTTAGGGTGAGGGCAACAGCATCACACCTCGTAATCCACATCATCCTCGTTAATCAGCGGGATCAGCTGCACCTTCTGCACCCGGTGGTTTTCCACCTCCAGGGTTTTCAGCGCATAATCTCCCACCTGAACTTCTTCACCCGGCTGCGGGATGCGCTGCAGATATTCCATCAACAGACCGGCAATCGTGTGGTACTCCCGCTTATCGTCCAGCGGCAGCGGCACATATTGCACCAGATCTTCCAGCGGCATATGGCCGTTGGCGGTCCAGCTGCCGTCGGCATTCTTCTGAATATCGTGCCGGGCGTCGATCTCTTCCACTTCGTTCGGCAGGTTACCGGCAATGGTCTCCATCACGTCGCTGAGCGTCACAATCCCCTCTACAGAACCAAACTCATCCACCACGAAGGCGAAATGGGTCCGCGCATTGCGGAACTGCTCGAGTGCCTGCAGCAGCGGCAGCACTTCCGGGAACACCAGCGGCTGGCGGATCAGTACCCGCAGGTTGAGCGGCTCGCCGCGCAGCTGCTGATTGAGCAGGTCGATAACGTGCACCACCCCCAGCAGCTCCTCCTCCTGCTCGCCGCCGGTGACCACGATGCGGGTGTGCTGGTTTTTATCCAGCAGCGCCCGGATGCTACTCTCCGGCGTGTTCAGGTCGATATGCTCAATATCGTGGCGCGAGGTCATGATGCTGCTGACGGAGCGCTGGTTAAGGTGCAGCACCCGCTCAATCATCCGCCGTTCCTGCGGGGCAAAGATCGGGCTGTCGTCGTGGTCGGCAAGCAGCGAAGCGCTCTGCGCATCCAGCTCGGCATCCTCTTTTTTACCGCTCAGCAGGCGGATTACCGTGTCCGCGGTGCGCTGACGCAGGGTCTGATTGGCTGAGAGGAAACGGCGGCGGTTGAAGATCGCCAGCTGGTTCAGGGCCTCGATAATCACCGAGAAGCCAATTGCGGCGTACAGATAGCCTTTCGGAATGTGGAAGCCAAAACCGTCTGCCACCAGGCTAAAGCCGATCATCAGCAGGAAGCTCAGACACAGAATCACAATCGTCGGATGGTCGTTAACAAAGCGGGTGAGCGCCTTGCTGGCCATCACCATCAGCGCAATGGCGATAATGACCGCGGCCATCATCACCGCCAGGTGATCGACCATCCCCACGGCGGTGATCACCGAATCCAGCGAGAAAACGGCGTCCAGCACCACAATTTGCGCCACCACGGCCCAGAATTTGGCCCCTCGCCGCTGGGTGGGGTTTTCGTTGTCCTTGCCTTCCAGCCTTTCGTTGAGTTCGACGGTGGCTTTGAAAATCAGGAAAAAACCACCAAACAACATGATCAAATCGCGGGCGCTAAAGCCAAAACCGTGGACGGTAAACAGCGGGCGGGTGAGCGTCACCAGCCAGGAGATAGAGGCCAACAGCAGCAGGCGCATCACCATCGCCATTAACAGGCCGGTGACGCGGGCGCGGTCGCGCTGAGCAGGGGGCAGTTTTTCGGCGAGAATAGCGATAAAGACCAGGTTATCGATACCGAGCACAAGTTCCAGCACCACCAGGGTGACCAGTCCGGCCCATATTGATGGATCTGCTATCCATTCCATAGTGTGAGTAATACCCTTTCGTTATATGACAATTGTCACATTTCGATCATGGATACTGCGCCTGAAAAATGCAATGCCAGCCGGGCATTTATCTGTACAGATTTTCCTGAATCCTGGTGAAAATAAACCCTGCACTCTGTGGGTTAATATTGTGAATAGTCTGTATTATCGCAAAATAAGAAATATCGCAGGCTGAGGTGCTTCTGCAATAAAGTCAATATAAAGCTATTCCTAAAAACACAGAAGTGTCGGTGTTAATACTAATCTTAAAAGCGATACCTTCACGGATGTTTCCTTGCCTGCTATTCCGTTAGCTGCAACAATTCTTTCAGCATTAAATGGCGCTGTCTTTTTGATGCTATTTCTGTATCGGTTTAATGACGTGAAACATTTATATCGGGTTCGGAATAATCCTGCCTTTTATTTTTTCCGTTATGCCCTGCCAAAGAGGGTGTTTGCTCATAACGTACTGTTTAAACAGTAGATTGGTAACTGAAAGCCAAGGGCGGTAGCGTGCCTGAAAGCGTGTGAATCAGCCTCGATTATTCTGTCAATAGTCTGAATGCAAATAAGCCTCTTTTAGGACTGATGCCAGTTATATTTCACTTTTATTGACTGCATGCTAAAAGTAATACGCCTCCGCGCTTATTTAAATGCACAGGATAATTACTCTTCCATAGTGATAAATAATCAATGATGAAATCCAAAATGAAATTGATGCCATTATTGGTGTCTGTGACCTTGATGAGTGGTTGTACGGTCTTTCCCGGCAGCAATATGTCAACATCGGGCAAGGATGTGATTAAACAGCAGGATGCTGATTTTGATATCAACCGCATGGTGAATGTTTATCCAATGACCCCGCAGCTGGTTGAACAATTACGCCCTCGCCCGGTTGTGGCGCGACCTAACGACAGCCTCGACCAGGAGATCGCCAACTACCAGTACCGCGTCGGGCCTGGGGATGTCATTAACGTCACCGTCTGGGATCACCCGGAGCTGACCACCCCCGCCGGGCAGTATCGTAGCTCAAGCGATGCCGGTAACTGGGTTCAGCCGGATGGCACCATGTTCTATCCCTATGTCGGCAAAATCCGTGTGGCCGGCAAAACGCTTTCCCAGATCCGTAGTGATATTACCGGCCGTTTAGCGCAGTACATCGCTGACCCGCAGGTGGACGTTAATATCGCCGCATTCCGTTCGCAAAAAGCCTATGTCTCCGGCCAGGTGAATAAATCCGGCCAGCAGCCGATCACCAACGTGCCGCTGACGGTGCTTGACGCCATCAACGCCGCGGGCGGGCTCACCGATGGCGCCGACTGGCGCAATGCGGTGCTGACCCATAAAGGCAAAGAGGAGCGTATCTCCCTGCAGGCGCTGATGCAGAACGGCGATCTGAGCCAGAACCGTCTGCTCTATCCGAGTGACATCCTGTTTGTGCCGCGCAATGACGACCTGAAAGTGTTTGTGATGGGTGAAGTGAAGAAACAGAGCACCCTCAAGATGGACTTCAGCGGTATGACCCTGACCGAAGCGCTGGGCACCGCGGAAGGGCTGGATATGAGCACTTCCGACGCCAGCGGTATCTTCGTGATCCGTCCGATTACAGGAAACGGTGCGAAGGGCAAGATTGCCAACGTCTACCAGCTGGATATGTCTGATGCCACCTCGCTGGTGATGGCAACCGGGTTCCGCCTCCAGCCGTATGACGTGGTTTACGTCACCACCGCGCCGATAACGCGCTGGAACCGTGTGATGAACCAGCTGATGCCGACCATCAACAATATCCATACCATGACCGATACGGTACATCAGTACCACAACTGGTGATAACGATGTTTAACAAAATTCTGGTGGTTTGTGTGGGGAATATTTGCCGTTCCCCCACCGCTGAGCGGCTTTTAAAACAGTACCAGCCACAGCTGACCGTCGCGTCAGCCGGGCTGGGGGCGCTGGTCGGCAAAGGGGCCGATGAGCGTGCCAGTCAGGTCGCGGCAGAGCATCAGCTGTCACTCGACGGGCATTGCGCCCGTCAGGTGTCAGCCAGCCTGTGCCGGGACTACGACCTGATCCTCGCCATGGAAAAACGCCACATCCACGCCCTGTGCGATATCGCACCGGAGATGCGCGGCAAGGTGATGCTGTTTGGTCACTGGGACAATGAGCGTGAGATCCCCGATCCGTATCGCAAAAGCCATGAAGCGTTTGAGGCGGTTTACACCTTACTCGACCAGTCTGCCCGCCAGTGGGCACAGGCACTGAACGTTCAGCAGGGATAATAATGACAGCAAACGTAAAACCTTCTTCCTCCCCAAGTGCGGGCGGTGATGAGATTGATCTTGGTCGCCTGATCGGCACCGTAGTAGAGGCGCGCTGGTGGGTAATTGGGATCACCGCGGTGTTTGCCGTGGCGGCGGTGATTTATACCTTCTTTGCTACCCCCATCTACAGCGCCGATGCGCTGGTGCAAATTGAGCAAAACAGCGGCAGTTCGCTGGTGCAGGACATTGGTTCGGCGCTGGCGAACAAGCCGCCCGCCTCGCAGGCGGAAATTGAGCTGATCCAGTCCCGCCTGGTATTGGGGCAAACGGTAGACGATCTCGACCTCGACATCGGCGTCAGCAAAAACACCTTCCCGGTGTTTGGCGCGGGCTGGGATCGGTTGATGGGCCGTCAGAATGACACCGTCAAAGTGACCACCTTTACGCTGCCTGCCGGAGGAGCCAGCCAGGTCTTTACCCTCGAGGTGTTGGGCAAAGATCAGTATCAGCTCACCAGCGACGCCGGGTTTAGCGCCCGCGGCAAGGTGGGGGAGATGCTGACCAAAGACGGCGTGAGCATGATGGTCAGTGACATTCATGCCCAGAACGGCAGCGAGTTCACCGTCAGCAAATTCTCGATGCTGGGGATGATCAATAACCTGCAGGGCAACCTGACGGTGACCGAAACCGGGAAAGACACCGGGGTGCTGAGTCTGACCTTTACCGGGGAAGACAAGGATAAGATCCGCGACATTCTCAACAGCATCACCCGCAACTATCAGGCGCAGAACGTGAAGCGCAAGTCGGAAGAGGCGTCAAAAAGCCTCGACTTCCTTGCCAAACAGCTTCCGGAGGTGCGCGCGCATCTGGATGAAGCCGAGAACAAGCTCAACGCCTTCCGCCAGGATAAAGATTCCGTCGACCTGCCGCTGGAAGCGAAGTCGGTGCTGGATTCGATGGTCAACATCGACGCCCAGCTCAACGAGCTGACCTTTAAAGAGGCGGAAATTTCCAAGCTCTACACCAAGCGCCACCCTGCCTACCGCACGCTGCTGGAAAAACGCCAGACTCTGGAAGAGGAAAAAGCGAAGCTCAACGGCCGCGTCACCGCGATGCCAAAAACCCAGCAGGAGATCCTGCGTCTGACCCGTGACGTGGAGTCCGGCCAGCAGGTCTATATGCAGCTGCTGAATAAACAGCAGGAGCTGAAGATCACCGAAGCGAGCACCGTGGGCGACGTGCGGATTGTCGACCCGGCCATCACCCAGCCCGGCGTGCTGAAGCCGAAGAAGGCGCTGATTATTCTCGGCAGCATTATTCTCGGCCTGATGCTCTCCATCGTCGGCGTGCTGCTGCGCTCCCTGTTTAACCGTGGAATCGAAAGCCCGCAGGTGCTGGAAGAGCATGGCATCAACGTCTACGCCAGCATCCCGTTGTCCGAGTGGCAGAAGTCCCGTGACAGTGTCAAAACCACCAACGGGGTCAAACGCTACAAACAGAGCCAGCTGCTGGCGGTGGGTAACCCGACGGATCTGGCCATCGAAGCCATTCGTAGCCTGCGCACCAGCCTGCACTTTGCCATGATGCAGGCCAGTAACAACGTGCTGATGCTCTCCGGGGTCAGCCCGTCGATCGGGAAAACCTTCGTCT
Source organism: Leclercia sp. (assembly GCF_036780805.1). Lineage (NCBI taxonomy): Bacteria > Pseudomonadati > Pseudomonadota > Gammaproteobacteria > Enterobacterales > Enterobacteriaceae > Leclercia > Leclercia sp. The sequence goes on from NZ_DAIQCE010000001.1 coordinate 315,899, forward strand.
GCGCCAACCTCGCGGCGGTGGTCAGCCAGACCAACAAGCGCGTGCTGCTGATCGACTGCGATATGCGTAAGGGCTACACCCACGAACTGCTGGGCACCAACAATGTGAACGGTCTGTCGGAGCTCCTGCTGGGCAAGGGCGATATCACCCAGTGCGCGAAACCAACCTCTATTCCTGGCTTTGACCTCGTTTCTCGCGGGCAGGTACCGCCGAATCCGTCGGAACTGCTGATGAGCGAGCGCTTTACCCAGCTGGTGAAGTGGGCCAGCGAGAATTATGACCTGGTGATCATCGATACCCCGCCAATCCTCGCGGTCACCGATGCAGCGATTGTGGGTCGCCACGCGGGCACCACCCTGATGGTAGCGCGTTACGCGGTCAACACCCTGAAAGAGGTCGAGACCAGCCTCAGCCGCTTTGAGCAGAACGGCATTCCGGTGAAAGGGGTGATCCTCAACTCAATCTTCCGTCGCGCCACCGGGTATCAGGATTACGGGTATTACGAGTACGAATATAAGTCGGACAGCAAGTAATGAGCCATTCGGGGAATACCATGACAACACGCCCTTTGATTTCTATTTATATGCCGACATGGAACCGTCAGCAGCTGGCGATCCGTGCGATAAAGTCGGTATTGCGTCAGGATTATGACCACTGGGAGCTGATCATCGTCGATGACTGCTCCTCCTCCTGGGAACAGCTGCAGCAGTTTGTCACCGACCTCAACGATCCGCGCGTGGTCTATACCCACAACGCCATCAACTCCGGCGCCTGTGCGGTACGCAATCAGGCGATCCTGCAGGCTAACGGTCAGTACCTGACCGGTATTGACGATGACGACGAGTGGACGCCGAACCGGCTCTCGACCTTCCTCGCGCATCAGCATCATCTGGTGACCCATGCGTTCCTGTACGCCAACGACTACGTCTGCGAAGGTGAGGTCTACTCTCAGCCCGCCAGTCTGCCGCTGTACCCGAAATCGCCGTACTCGCGCCAGCTGTTCTACAAGCGCAACATCATCGGCAATCAGGTCTTCACCTGGGCATGGCGCTTTAAGGAGTGCCTGTTCGATACCGAACTGAAGGCTGCTCAGGATTACGACATCTTCCTGCGGATGGTGGTGGAGTATGGCGAGCCGTGGAAAGTGGACGAGGCGACGCAGATCCTGCATATCAACCACGGTGAAATGCAGATTACCTCCTCGCCGAAAAAGTTCTCCGGCTACTTCCACTTCTACCGCAAGCACCGGGACAAGTTCGATCGCGCCAGCCGCAAATATCAGCTGTTTACCCTGTATCAGATCCGCAACAAGCGCATGAACTGGCGCACGCTGCTGACGCTGATCTCGGTGCGTAACGGCAAGCGTCTGGCTGACGGACTGCGGGGGAAATAATGGTGCTGGAAGATTGTCGCGCAAACAGCTGGAGCCTGCGCCCCTGCTGCATGGTGCTGGCCTACCGGGTGGCCCATTTCTGCTCCGTCTGGCGCAAAAAGAACGTCCTTAATAACCTGTGGGCGGCCCCGGTGCTGGTGCTCTACCGCATCATCACCGAGTGCTTCTTCGGCTACGAAATCCAGGCCGCAGCCACCATCGGACGGCGTTTTACCATTCACCACGGCTATGCCGTGGTGATCAATAAGTTCGTGGTCGCCGGGGATGATTTTACCATCCGCCACGGCGTGACTATCGGCAACCGCGGCCCGGACAGCCTGGCCTGCCCGGTGATTGGCAACAACGTTGAGCTGGGTGCCAACGTGGTGATGATTGGTGATATCACCGTGGGCAATAACGTCACCGTGGGCGCGGGGAGCGTGGTGCTCGACAGCATCCCGGACAACGCGCTGGTGGTGGGCGAGAAGGCCCGGGTGAAGGTGATCAAATGAATATTCTGCAATTTAACGTGCGCCTCGCCGAGGGCGGGGCGGCAGGGGTCGCGCTGGATCTGCACCAGCGCGCGCTGCAAAAAGGACTTCAGTCGCGCTTTATCTACGGCTACGGCAAGGGCGGCAAGAAGAGCGTCAGCCATGACCGTTATCCGCAGGTGGTGAAACACACCCCGCGCCTGACCTCGGTGGCCAATATTGCGCTGTTCCGCCTGTTTAACCGCGATCTGTTCGGCAACCTCAACAGCCTGTATCGCACCGTGACCCGCACCCCGGGCCCGATGGTGCTGCATTTCCACGTCCTGCACAGTTACTGGCTGCGGCTTGAAGAGGTGGTGGCCTTCTGTGAGAAGGTGCAGGCCCATAAGCCCGATACCACGTTCGTCTGGACCCTGCACGATCACTGGAGCGTCACCGGCCGCTGCGCCTTTACCGACGGCTGTGAAGGCTGGAAAGACAATTGCCAGAAGTGCCCGACGCTTGGCAACTATCCCCCGGTGAAGATAGATCGAGCCCATCAGCTGGTGGCGGGTAAACGCCAGCTGTTCCGCGACATGCTGGCGCTTGGCTGCCAGTTTATCTCTCCCAGCCAGCACGTGGCCGACGCCTTCAACAGCCTGTACGGGGCAGGGCGCTGCCGGATCATCAACAACGGTATCGACGTGGCGACGGAAGCCATTCTGGCGGAACTGACGCCGGTCGCGGTCACGCCGGGCAAACCGAAAATCGCGGTAGTGGCTCACGATCTGCGCTACGACGGCAAAACCAACCAGCAGCTGGTGCGCCAGATCATGGCCCTTGGCGATAAGGTCGAGCTGCACACCTTCGGTAAATTTTCGCCGTTTGACGGTGCCAACGTGATCAATCATGGCTTCGAAACCGACAAGCGTAAGCTGATGAGCGCCCTGAACGGTATGGACGCGCTGGTGTTCAGCTCCCGGGTCGATAACTACCCGCTCATCCTGTGCGAAGCGCTCTCCATCGGGGTGCCGGTGATCGCCACCCACAGCGACGCCGCCCGGGAAGTACTGGAGAAATCAGGGGGCAAAACCTTCAGTGAAAACGAGGTGCTGCCGCTGGTGCAGCTGTCGAAAGCGGAGATTGCCCAGGCTGTTTTTGGCACCGACCTGGAATCGTTCCGCACCCGCAGCCGCCAGGCCTACAGTGGACAACAGATGCTGGAGGAGTATGTCTCGTTCTATCAGAATCTGTAGCTATCTGCTGCTGCCGCTGATCTACCTGCTGGTCAACGTTAAAATTGCCCAGCTGGGTGAGAGCTTCCCCATCACCATCGTGACCTTTTTACCGCTGCTGCTGTTGCTGTTCGTCGATAAGATCAGCGTGAAAAAGCTGATGATTGCGCTGGGGTTAGGCGTCGGGCTGACGGCCTTTAACTACATCTTTGGCCAGTCGCTGGATGCCAGTAAATATGTCACCTCCACCATGCTGTTTGTCTATATCGTGATCATTATCGGTATGGTGTGGAGTATTCGTTTCAAAACTATCTCGCCGCACAATTATCGGAAGATCCTCAGGTTCTTTTATCTGGTCATCGGCATCATTGTTATGATAGCGGCTCTGGAGATGGCGCAAATTATTTTGACAGGCGGCAGTAGCCTGATGGAAATAATTTCGAAATATCTTATTTACAGTAATAGCTATGTACTGAATTTCATTAAATTTGGCGGCAAGCGTACTACGGCACTCTATTTCGAACCGGCATTCTTCGCTCTGGCGTTAATCTCAATTTGGCTCAGCATCAAACAGTTTGGTATCAAAACGCCCAAGAGCGATGCTATGATTCTTGCAGGAATAGTCCTTTCAGGATCGTTCTCCGGGGTAATGACCTTTATTCTGTTTTACCTTCTGGAGTGGGCGTTCCAGTATCTGAATAAAGAGGCGATCAAGAAAAAGTTACCTTTAGCGATCATTTCATTGTCCGTATTTTTAGTGGGGGTAGTATTTGCCTTCCCGTATATTTCTGAGCGTCTGGGTGATTTAGGGACCGAAGGGTCGTCATCCTATTACCGTATTATCGGTCCGCTGGTGATGGTGGGTTACTCTTTAACCCATATTGACGGCGTTGTCAGATTCGGCTCACTTTATGAATATGTCGCATCATTCGGAATCTTTAACGGTGCGGACGTCGGAAAAACCATAGACAATGGTTTGTATCTGCTGATTATTTATTTTTCATGGTTCGCAGTATTATTAACTGCGTGGTATCTGAGCAAAATTTTCAAAATGACGCTCAGCGCCTTTGGTGATAATCAGAATTTTCGCGTACAGCTTTATCTTTTTACGCCGGTGTCGCTGTTTTTTACCGGGTCAATATTTAGCCCGGAATACGCATTCTTAATTGTTTGTCCGTTTATTTTGCGCAAGGCGCTGAATATTACCCATTCATAACGAGGTGGTTTATGTTACTCAGCGTTATTACTGTTGCCTTCCGTAATCTTGACGGCGTGGTAAAAACCTGGCGGTCGCTGCGCAATCTGGCCCGCGATCCCAGCCTCAGCTTTGAATGGATTGTGGTGGATGGCGGTTCAAACGACGGTACGGCAGAGTTTCTCGAAAAACTGAATGGTGAGTTCAACTTACGCTACGTCAGCGAGAAGGACCGCGGCATATACGATGCGATGAATAAAGGCATCGATATGGCGCAGGGGCGCTACGCCATCTTCCTTAACTCCGGCGATATTTTTCATGACCATGTGGCGCAGTTTGTGCGCCAGCTCGGCAGAGTGCAGGGCAACGCCATGGTCATGGGCGACGCCTTACTCGATTTTGGTGACGGCAATAAAGTCCGCCGGGCGGCGAAACCGGGCTGGTATATTTATCACAGCCTGCCGGCCAGCCATCAGGCGATTTTCTTCCCGGTAAGTGGATTAAAAACGTACCCGTACGATCTGCAGTATCGCGTCTCGTCGGATTACGCCCTGACCGCCAGAATGTATAAAGCCGGTTATCCCTTTAAACGTCTGCCGGGCCTGGTGTCTGAATTTTCGATGGGCGGGGTGTCAACCTCGAATAATCTGGAATTATGTCAGGATGCCAAAAAAGTGCAGCGCGAAATATTACGCATGCCGGGCGTGTTCGCGGAATTATCTTATTTATTACGTCTGAAAACGACGGATAAAACTAAAGCCTTATATAACAAAGCCTGAATATAAGGAAATACGATGCAGGAATTAAGTGGCTTCTCTGTGCCAAAAGGCTTTCGTGGCGCAGGCGGTATAAAAGTGCAGTTGTGGTGGGCCGTACAGGCGACGTTATTTGCCTGGTCGCCACAAATCATGTACCGCTGGCGTGCCTTTTTATTACGCCTGTTTGGCGCAAAAATCGGAAAAAACGCAGTGATTCGACCGTCGGTAAAAATTACCTACCCGTGGAAATTAACCTTAGGGGATAACGCCTGGGTAGGCGACGAGGCGGTGTTATATACGCTGGGTGAAATTTCGATTGGCGCCAATTCAGTGGTGTCGCAGAAGTGTTATCTCTGTACCGGCAGTCACGATTATAAGAGTCAACATTTTGATATTAATGCGCAGCCCATCACCCTGGGTGAGAAATGCTGGCTGGCGACCGACGTCTTTGTCGCTCCCGGTGTTTCCATTGGTGATGGCACCGTGGTTGGTGCGCGCAGCAGTGTTTTTAAATCGCTACCGGCAAATAAGGTTTGCCGTGGCAATCCCGCAGTGGCGATACGCGAACGCGTTGAAACTGAATAACTTCTGATAAGTCTGGAGAAAATAAACATGTCTAAAGTCGCTCTCATCACCGGCGTTACCGGACAGGATGGTTCTTATCTGGCGGAACTCCTGCTGGAAAAAGGCTATGAAGTGCACGGAATCAAACGTCGTGCCTCCTCATTTAACACCGAGCGCGTGGATCATCTCTATCAGGATCCGCATGCAGCAAACCCGAAATTCCACCTGCACTACGGTGACCTGACCGACAGCTCCAACCTGACCCGTATTCTGCAGGAAGTGCAGCCGGACGAGGTCTACAACCTGGGCGCGATGAGCCACGTAGCGGTCTCCTTCGAGTCCCCGGAATATACCGCCGACGTGGATGCCATCGGTACCCTGCGTCTGCTGGAAGCCATTCGCTTCCTCGGTCTGGAGAAGAAGACCCGTTTCTATCAGGCGTCCACCTCCGAGCTGTATGGCCTGGTGCAGGAGATCCCGCAGAAAGAGACCACCCCGTTCTACCCGCGCTCACCGTATGCCGTGGCTAAAATGTACGCCTACTGGATCACCGTGAACTACCGCGAGTCGTACGGCATCTACGCCTGTAACGGGATTCTGTTCAACCACGAATCCCCGCGTCGCGGCGAAACCTTCGTGACCCGCAAAATCACCCGCGCCATCGCCAACATCGCCCAGGGTCTGGAATCCTGCCTGCACCTCGGCAACATGGACTCCCTGCGTGACTGGGGCCATGCCAAAGACTACGTGAAAATGCAGTGGATGATGCTGCAGCAGGAAAAACCAGAAGACTTCGTGATTGCGACCGGCGTGCAGTACTCCGTGCGTCAGTTCGTTGAGATGGCGGCAGCCCAGCTGGGCATCAAGCTGCGCTTCGAAGGCACCGGCGTGGAAGAGAAGGGTATCGTGGTCTCTGTCACCGGTCATGACGCACCGGGCGTGAAGCCGGGCGATGTGATTGTCCAGGTTGACCCGCGCTACTTCCGTCCTGCTGAAGTGGAAACCCTGCTCGGCGACCCAAGCAAAGCGCACGAAAAACTGGGCTGGAAGCCAGAAATCACCCTGCAGGAGATGGTGTCCGAGATGGTTGCCAACGATCTTGAAGCGGCGAAGAAACACTCCCTGCTCAAGTCCCATGGCTACGAGGTTGCCATCGCGCTGGAGTCCTGAGTATGAGCAAACAACGAATTTTTGTTGCTGGTCATCGCGGGATGGTGGGTTCCGCGATTGTCCGCCAGCTGGAACAGCGCGGCAACGTCGAACTGGTGCTGCGCAACCGTGATGAACTGAACCTGCTGGATGCGGGCGCGGTACAGGCCTTCTTTGCCGAACAGCGCATCGATCAGGTCTATCTGGCGGCGGCAAAAGTGGGCGGTATTGTCGCCAACAATACCTACCCGGCGGATTTCATCTACGAAAACATGATGATCGAGAGCAACATCATTCACGCTGCGCATCTGCATAACGTGAACAAGCTGCTGTTCCTCGGATCCTCCTGTATCTATCCGAAGATGGCGAAACAGCCGATTGCCGAGAGCGAGCTGCTGCAGGGCACGCTTGAAGCGACCAACGAACCGTACGCCATCGCCAAGATTGCCGGGATCAAGCTGTGCGAATCCTATAACCGCCAGTACGGTCGCGACTATCGCTCGGTGATGCCGACCAACCTGTACGGCCCGAACGATAACTTCCACCCGAGTAACTCCCACGTGATCCCGGCGCTGCTGCGTCGTTTTCACGAGGCCACCGTCAGCAACGCACCGGAAGTGGTGGTGTGGGGCAGCGGTACGCCGATGCGCGAGTTCCTGCATGTGGATGACATGGCGGCCGCCAGCATTCACGTGATGGAGCTGGCCCGCGAGGTGTGGCAGGAGAACACCGAGCCGATGCTGTCGCACATCAACGTCGGCACCGGGGTGGACTGCACCATTCGCGAGCTGGCAGAGACCATCGCCCAGGTGGTGGGATACAAGGGGCGCGTGGCGTTCGATGCCAGCAAACCCGACGGCACGCCGCGCAAGCTGCTGGATGTGACCCGTCTGCATCAGCTGGGCTGGTTCCACGAGGTAACGCTGGCCGCCGGGCTGGCCAGCACCTACCAGTGGTTCCTGGAAAACCAGCAGCGCTTCCGGGGGTAGATATGTTTTTAAGTCAGGAAGATTTTGCCACTGTGGTGCGTTCCACTCCGCTGATCTCTATCGATCTGATTGTGGAGAACGAGCGGGGCGAGTTCCTGCTCGGGCAACGTACCAACCGTCCGGCGCAGGGCTACTGGTTCGTGCCGGGCGGGCGGGTGCAGAAAGACGAGACGCTGGAAAATGCTTTTGCGCGTCTGACGCAAGCGGAGCTGGGGCTGCGCCTGCCGATGACGGCGGGGCAGTTCTACGGGGTCTGGCAGCACTTCTATGACGACAACTTCTCCGGTACCGGTTTCACCACCCATTACGTGGTGATCGGTTATCGCCTGCAGGTGAAAGAGGCAGACCTGCGTCTGCCTGATTCTCAGCACGACGATTATCGCTGGTTGACGCCTGAACAGCTTCTGGCAAGCGATAACGTGCATGACAACAGCCGGGCCTATTTCCTGGAAAATGCTGGAGTACCGGGCTTATGAAGATCCTTATTTACGGTATCAACTACTCGCCAGAGTTAACCGGGATCGGTAAATATACCGGCGAGATGGTGGAGTGGATGACGGATCAGGGACACGAGGTGCGGGTCATTACGGCCCCGCCTTACTACCCGGACTGGAAGGTGGGTGAGCGCTACTCCAGCTGGCGCTACCGCCGCGAAGAGGGGGCCGCCACCGTCTGGCGTTGTCCGCTGTATGTGCCGAAAAAGCCCTCTACCTTAAAGCGTTTGATTCATCTGGGCAGCTTTGCCCTGAGCAGTTTCTTCCCGCTGATGGCGCAACGTCGCTGGAAGCCGGATCGCATTATCGGCGTGGTGCCGACCCTGTTTTGCACCCCGGGCATGCGCCTGCTGGGCAAGCTTTCCGGGGCCCGCACCCTGCTGCACATTCAGGATTATGAAGTAGATGCCATGCTCGGTCTGGGCATGGCCGGCAAAGGCAAGGGCGGCAAAGTCGCCAAACTGGCCAGCGCCTTCGAGCGCAGCGGCCTGCACAAAGTCGACTACGTCTCAACCATCTCGCGCTCGATGATGAATAAAGCGCAGGAGAAGGGCGTGGCGGCGGAAAAGGTGATCTTCTTCCCTAACTGGTCGGAAGTGGCGCGTTTTCGTGACGTAACCCGTGCCGATGCGGCGGCGCTGCGCGCAGAGTTGGGTCTGCCTGAATTGCAAAAAATTATTCTCTACTCCGGCAATATCGGCGAAAAACAGGGCCTCGAAAACGTGATTGAAGCCGCAGAGCTGTTAAGCGATAAGCCCTGGCAGTTTGTGATTGTCGGTCAGGGGGGCGGCAAGGCGCGGCTGGAGAAGATGGCCCGCGAGCGTGGCCTGGCGAACGTGCGGTTCATGCCGCTGCAGCCTTACGAGGCTTTACCAGCGCTGCTGAAGATGGCCGACTGCCATCTGGTGGTGCAAAAACGCGGCGCGGCGGATGCGGTTCTGCCCTCCAAGCTGACCAATATTCTGGCGGTGGGCGGCAACGCGGTGATCACCGCTGAAGCCCACACCGAGCTGGGCCAGCTGTGCGACAGCCTGCCGGGCATCGCCGTATGCGTTGAGCCGGAGTCGGTTCCCGCGCTGGTGGCCGGGATCGAACAGGCGCTGTTTATGCCCAAAGAGAACAGGGTAGCCCGTGACTATGCCGAACGCACGCTCGAGAAAGAGAACGTGCTGAGCCAGTTTATTGCAGATATTCGGGGATAAATCATGAGTAAAAATACGTTGTACCCGGTGGTAATGGCAGGTGGCTCTGGCAGCCGTTTGTGGCCGCTCTCCCGCGTGCTCTACCCAAAACAGTTCCTCTGCCTGAAAGGGGAACTCACCATGTTGCAGACGACGGTCAACCGTCTGAATGGCGTGAATTGTGAAAGCCCGGTGGTGATCTGTAACGAACAGCACCGCTTTATTGTCGCCGAGCAGCTGCGTCAGCTGAACAAGCTGACCGAAAACATCATTCTTGAGCCTGCCGGCCGTAACACCGCTCCGGCCATCGCCCTGGCGGCGCTGGCGGCCCAGCGCAGCAGCCCGGATTGCGATCCGCTGATGCTGGTGCTGGCAGCGGATCACGTGATCCAGCAGGAAGAGGCCTTCCGCGACGCCGTGCGCGCCGCTATCCCTTATGCCGACAGCGGCAAGCTAGTGACCTTCGGCATCGTGCCGGATCTGCCTGAAACCGGCTATGGCTATATTCGCCGTGGCAACGTCACGCCGGGCGAGGGCGACAGCCTGGCCTTTGACGTGGCGCAGTTTGTCGAAAAACCGAATATGGAAACCGCCCAGGCCTACGTCGCCAGCGGGGAGTATTACTGGAACAGCGGCATGTTCCTGTTCCGCGCCGGACGCTATCTGGAAGAGCTGGAGAAGTACCGCCCGGATATCCTGAACGCCTGCCAGCAGGCCATGGCCACCGTTGACCCGGATCTGGACTTTATCCGCGTCGATGAAGCCGCGTTCCTCGCCTGCCCGGAAGAGTCGGTGGATTACGCAGTGATGGAAAAAACTGCCGATGCGGTGGTAGTGCCGATGGACGCGGGCTGGAGCGACGTTGGCTCCTGGTCTTCCCTGTGGGAGATCAGCGCCCAGACTCCGGAAGGCAACGTCCATCACGGGGATGTGATCAGCCATAAAACCGAAAACAGCTACGTCTACGCCGAGTCTGGCCTGGTCACCACCGTCGGCGTCAAAGATCTGGTGGTTGTGCAGACCAAAGATGCGGTGCTGATTGCCGATCGCAACGCGGTGCAGGACGTCAAAAAAGTGGTGGAGCAGATTAAGGCCGATGGCCGCCATGAGCACCACATTCATCGCGAAGTGTACCGTCCGTGGGGCAAATACGACTCCATCGACGAGGGCGATCGCTACCAGGTCAAACGCATCACCGTTAAACCGGGCGAGGGCTTGTCGGTGCAGATGCACCATCACCGCGCCGAGCACTGGGTAGTGGTGGCGGGGACCGCCAAAGTGACCATCGACGAAGAGGTGACGCTGCTGGGTGAAAACGAATCCATTTACATCCCATTAGGCGCGACCCACTGCCTGGAAAACCCGGGGAAAATCCCGCTCGACCTGATTGAAGTGCGCTCCGGCTCGTACCTGGAAGAGGACGATATCGTCCGCTTTGAGGATCGCTACGGCCGGGTCTAGCCCCGGAGCGCGGCTTGCCGGATGCGCGTTGCTTATCCGGCCTACGAATGAAGCAAAACAAATAATTTAATTGGCCCTGTCCGGGTCGGGCCAACTGTTGCCTGAATAAGGGGTAATGATGCAAAAATTAACCTGTTTTAAAGCCTACGATATTCGCGGCAAGCTCGGTGAAGAGCTGAATGAAGACATTGCGTGGCGCATTGGCCGCGCGTACGGCGAATACTTAAAGCCGAAAACCATTGTGCTGGGCGGCGACGTGCGCCTGACCAGCGAATCCCTGAAGCTGGCGCTGGCGAAAGGGCTGCAGGATGCGGGCGTCGACGTGCTGGATATCGGTTTATCCGGTACCGAAGAGATCTACTTTGCCACCTTCCACCTGGGCGTTGACGGCGGGATCGAAGTGACCGCCAGCCATAACCCGATGGACTACAACGGTATGAAGCTGGTGCGCGAAGGTGCCCGTCCGATCAGCGGCGACACCGGTCTGCGCGACGTGCAGCGTCTGGCGGAAGCCAACGACTTCCCGCCGGTGAACGACGCCAGACGCGGCAGCTATAAAAAAATTGAGCTGCGCGAGGCCTACATCGACCACCTTCTGGGCTACATCAACCTGGCGAACCTCAAGCCGCTCAAGCTGGTGATCAACTCCGGCAACGGCGCGGCAGGCCCGGTGGTGGATGCCCTGGAAGCCCGCTTTAAAGCGCTTAACGTGCCGGTCACCTTCATCAAAGTCCACAACACCCCGGATGGCAACTTCCCGAACGGCATCCCGAACCCGCTGCTGCCGGAGTGCCGGGCCGATACCCGCAACGCGGTGATTGAGCATGGCGCGGACATGGGGATCGCCTTTGACGGCGACTTTGACCGCTGCTTCCTGTTCGACGAAAAAGGGCAGTTTATCGAGGGCTACTATATTGTCGGCCTGCTGGCGGAAGCCTTCCTTGAGAAAAACCCAGGGGCGAAAATCATTCACGACCCGCGTCTCTCGTGGAACACCGTTGACGTGGTGGCTGCGGCGGGCGGTCAACCGGTGATGTCCAAAACCGGGCACGCGTTTATCAAGGAGCGGATGCGCGAAGAGGATGCGATTTACGGCGGCGAGATGAGCGCTCATCACTACTTCCGCGATTTTGCCTACTGCGACAGCGGGATGATCCCCTGGCTGCTGGTCACCGAACTGCTGTGCCTGAAGGGCCAGTCGCTGGGTGAACTGGTGCGTGACCGCATGGCGGCCTTCCCGGCGAGCGGAGAGATCAACAGCACTCTGGCGGCACCGGCCGAGGCGATTGCCCGCGTGGAGAACCACTTTGCCCTGCACGCGCTGGAGATCGACCGTACCGACGGCATCAGCATGACTTTCCCCCAGTGGCGTTTCAACCTGCGCTCGTCGAATACCGAGCCGGTGGTGCGCCTGAACGTGGAATCACGCGCCGATGCGGCGCTGATGGCGGCGCGAACGCAGGACATTATGGCGCTGTTGAATCAGTAACCTTTCCCCCTCTCCCGTTGGGAGAGGGGGCCCTGAAACAGGAACAACGATGACAAATCTAAAAAAGCGCGAGCGAGCCAAAACGAATGCATCGTTAATCTCTATGGTGCAGCGTTTTTCTGATATCACCATCATGTTCGGCGGTTTGTGGATGGTGTGTAAACTCAGCGGGCTGCCCTTCCTCTACATGCACCTGCTGATGGCGCTGATCGCCCTGGTAGTGTTCCAGATGATCGGCGGGATGACCGACTTCTACCGTTCATGGCGTGGCGTCAAGATCGCCACCGAGCTCCTGCTGCTGTTACAGAACTGGACCTTAAGCCTGGTCTTCAGCTTCGGGTTGGTAGCCTTTAATAACGACTTTGATAACCGCTTTGCCACCTACTTTGCCTGGTACCTGCTCACCAGCGTGGGGATGGTGGTCTGCCGGGCGCTGATCCGCTTTGGCGCGGGCTGGCTGCGTAACCGCGGCTACAACACCCGCCGGGTGGCGGTAGCCGGGAGTCTGCCGGCCGGGATGGCGCTGCTTGACGGTTTTCGTAAAGAGCCGTGGCTGGGGTTTGACGTGGTCGGGGTTTATCATGATGCGCAGCCTGGCGGCGTTTCTGCGGACTGGGCCGGGAACTATTCGCAGCTGGTTGACGATGCCAAAGCCGGCAAGATCCACAACGTCTACATCGCCATGCCGATGAGCGACGAGGCCCGAATCAAAACCCTGATGCACAAACTGGCGGATACCACCTGCTCGGTGATCCTGATCCCCGATGTGTTCACCTTTAACATCCTGCATTCCCGCATCGAAGAGGTGAACGGCGTGCCGGTGGTGCCGCTGTATGACACGCCGCTCTCCGGGCTCAACCGGGTGCTGAAGCGCGTGGAAGATATCGTCCTCTCCTCGATGATCCTGCTGCTGATCTCCCCGGTGCTCTGCGCCATTGCCCTGGCGGTTAAGCTCACCTCTAAGGGGCCGGTGATCTTCCGCCAGACCCGCTACGGTATGGACGGTAAGCCGATCATGGTGTGGAAATTCCGCTCCATGAAGGTGATGGAGAACGACGAGGTGGTCACCCAGGCGACGCAGAACGACCCGCGCGTCACCCGCGTCGGTAACTTCCTGCGCCGTACCTCCCTCGACGAACTGCCGCAGTTTATCAACGTCCTGACCGGGGGCATGTCGATTGTCGGCCCACGTCCGCACGCGGTGGCCCATAATGAGCAGTATCGTGCCCTGATTGAAGGCTACATGCTGCGCCATAAAGTGAAACCGGGCATTACCGGCTGGGCGCAAATCAACGGCTGGCGCGGTGAAACCGACACCCTCGAGAAGATGGAAAAACGCATTGAATTCGACCTGGAGTACATCCGCGAGTGGAGCCTCTGGTTCGATATCAAAATCGTGTTTCTCACCGTCTTCAAGGGCTTCGTGAACAAAGCGGCGTACTAACATGAGCTTACGTGAAAAAACTCTCAGCGGGGCAAAGTGGTCGGCTATCGCCACGGTGATTATCATCGGCCTCGGGCTGGTGCAGATGACGGTGCTGGCGCGCATTATCGATAACCACCAGTTTGGCCTGCTGACCGTCTCGCTGGTGATCATCGCCCTGGCCGATACGCTGTCGGACTTCGGCATCGCCAACTCGATTATTCAGCGCAAGGAGATCAGCCACCTGGAGCTGACCACTCTTTACTGGCTGAACGTCGGCCTCGGCGTGCTGGTGTTCGTGGCGCTGTTTCTGCTGAGCGATACCATCGCTGGCGCACTGAATAACCCGGAGCTGGCCCCGCTGATGCGCGCGCTGTCGTTTGCCTTTGTGGTGATCCCGCACGGGCAGCAGTTCCGCGCCCTGATGCAAAAGGAGCTGGAGTTCAGCAAAATCGGCATGATTGAAACCAGCGCGGTGCTGGCCGGGTTTACCTTTACCGTGGTGAGCGCCCATTTCTGGCCGCTGGCGATGACCGCCATCCTCGGCTATCTGGTGAACTCTGCCGTGCGCACCCTGCTGTTCGGCTACTTTGGCCGCAAGATTTATCGTCCAGGTTTTCACTTCTCGCTCTCTTCCGTGTCATCCAACCTGCGCTTCGGCGCCTGGCTGACCGCCGACAGCATCATCAACTATGTCAATACCAACCTCTCGACGCTGGTGCTGGCGCGCATCCTCGGCGCCAGCGTGGCGGGGGGCTATAACCTGGCGTACAACGTGGCGGTCGTGCCGCCAATGAAGCTCAACCCGATCATTACCCGCGTGCTGTTCCCGGCATTTGCCAAAATTCAGGACGACACGGAAAAGCTGCGGATCAACTTCTACAAGCTGCTGTCGGTGGTGGGGATCATTAACTTCCCGACCCTGCTGGGGCTGATGGTGGTCTCCGGCAATCTGGTGCCGCTGGTATTCGGTGAAAAGTGGATCAGCATTGTGCCCATTCTGCAGCTGCTGTGCGTGGTGGGCCTGCTGCGCTCCGTCGGTAACCCGATCGGTTCCCTGCTGATGGCCAAAGCCCGCGTCGATATCAGCTTCAAATTTAACGTGTTTAAGACTTTCCTGTTTATTCCGGCGATTGTCATCGGCGGCCATCTGGCCGGTGCGATGGGGGTAACGCTGGGCTTCCTGCTGGTGCAGATTATCAACACCGTACTGAGCTACTTCGTGATGATTAAGCCGGTGCTCGGTTCCAGCTATCGCCAGTACATTCTGAGCCTGTGGCTGCCGTTTTACCTGTCGCTGCCCACGCTGGCGGTGAGCTATGGCTTAGGGCTAGCCCTCAACGGCCATCTGCCGCTGGCGGCGCTGCTGGCGGTGCAGGTTGCCGCGGGCGCGCTGGCCTTCGCGGTGATGATTGTGCTGTCGCGTAATGCGCTGGTGGTGGAGATCAAACGTCAGTTCTGCCGCAACGAAAAGATAAAAACGCTGCTTCGCGCAGGCTAATTTTAAGAGGTCATTATGAAATTACTGATTCTGGGCAACCATACCTGTGGTAACCGTGGTGACAGCGCCATTCTGCGCGGCCTGCTGGATGCCATTTACGCGCTGTCGCCGGAGACCGAAGTCGATGTGATGAGCCGCTATCCGGTGAGCTCCTCCTGGCTGCTGAACCGCCCGGTGATGGGCGATCCGCTCTACAGCCAGATGAAGCAGCATAACAATGCCGCGGGCGTGATGGGCCGGGTGAAAAAGGTGCTGCGCCGCCGCTACCAGCATCAGGTGCTGCTGTCGCGCGTGACCGACACCGGCAAGCTGCGCAATATCGCCATCGCCCAGGGCTTTACCGATTTTGTCCGCCTGCTCTCGGGTTACGACGCCATTATCCAGGTAGGCGGCTCCTTCTTCGTTGACCTCTACGGCGTGCCGCAGTTCGAGCATGCACTCTGCACCTTTATGGCGAAAAAGCCGCTGTTTATGGTCGGCCACAGCGTTGGGCCTTTCCAGGATCCGCAGTTCAACCAGCTGGCGAACTATGTGTTTGGCCACTGCGACGCCCTGATCCTGCGTGAGTCGGTGAGCCTGAATCTGATGCAGCGTAGCGAGATCGATACCACTAAAGTAGAGCAGGGGGTCGATACCGCCTGGTTGGTGGATCACCAGGAGGCGAACTTTACCCCGAGCTATGCCGTGCAGCACTGGCTGAACGTGGTAGGGCAGCAAAAAACCGTCGCCATCACCCTGCGTGAACTGGCCCCGTTTGACAAACGTCTGGGCACCACCCAGGCGGCCTATGAAAAGGCCTTTGCCGAGGTGGTGAACCGGGTGCTGGACAGCGGCTATCAGGTGCTGGCGCTCTCCACCTGTACCGGGATCGACAGCTACAACAAAGATGACCGCATGGTAGCGCTCAATCTGCGCCAGCACGTCAGCGATCCGTCCCGCTACCATGTGGTGATGGACGAACTCAACGACCTCGAGATGGGCAAGTTGCTGGGCGCCTGCGATCTGACTGTCGGCACCCGTCTGCATTCGGCGATCATCTCCATGAACTTTGGCACGCCAGCCGTCGCCATTAACTATGAACACAAGTCCGCCGGGATCATGCAGCAGCTGGGCATGCCGGAGATGGCGGTGGATATCCGCCATCTGCTGGATGGCTCGCTGGGCGCGATGGTAGGCGACACCCTGGGCCAGCTGCCGGCCATCAACGAACGCCTGGCGGTGGCGGTGAAGGCCGAACGTGAAAACGGCATCAGGATGGTGAAATCGGTGCTGGATCGTGTCGGGGAGGGCAAATGAAGGTTGGTTTCTTCTTACTGAAATTCCCGCTGTCGTCCGAAACCTTTGTGCTGAACCAGATCACCGCGTTTATTGATATGGGATATGACGTGGAGATCGTCGCCCTGCAAAAGGGCGACACGCAAAATACCCACGCCGCCTGGACGCAGTACGACCTGGCCAGCAAAACCCGCTGGCTGCAGGATGAGCCGCAGGGCCGGCTGGCGAAACTGGGCTACCGCGCCCGCCAGACCCTGCGCGGGCTCCATCGACCGGGCACCTGGAAAGCGCTGAACGTCTCCCGCTATGGTGCCGAATCGCGCAACCTGATCCTCTCCGCCATCTGCGGTCAGACGGTGCGGCCCTGGCGCGCGGATGTCTTTATCGCCCACTTCGGTCCGGCTGGCGTAACGGCAGCAAAGCTGCGTGAGCTGGGCGTTATCGAGGGGAAAATCGCCACCGTCTTTCACGGGATCGACATCTCCAGCCGGGAGGTGTTGGCGCACTATACCCCGGAGTATCAACGCTTGTTTCAGCGCGGCGATATGATGCTGCCAATAAGCGATCTCTGGGCTGGTCGCCTGAAAAACATGGGCTGCCCGCCGGAGAAAATCACCGTCTCGCGCATGGGTGTGGATATGCAGCGCTTTACCCAGCGTCCGGTGAAGACACCGGGAAGCCCGCTGCAGATCATCTCGGTGGCGCGCCTGACCGAGAAAAAAGGGCTGCACGTGGCGATCGAAGCCTGCCGTCAGCTGAAAGCGCGCGGGGTGGATTTTCGCTATCGCATTCTTGGCATAGGTCCCTGGGAGCGCCGCCTGCGCACCCTGATCGAACAGTACGAGCTGGAAGACGCTGTCGAGATGCCGGGGTTCAAGCCCAGCCATGAGGTCAAAGCCATGCTGGATGCCGCCGATGTCTTCTTGCTTCCGTCGGTCACCGGCACGGATGGCGATATGGAGGGCATCCCGGTGGCGCTGATGGAGGCGATGGCGGTAGGGATCCCGGTGGTCTCCACGGTACACAGCGGGATCCCTGAGCTGATCGAGCCCGGCCACTCCGGCTGGCTGGTAGAAGAGAACAACCCCGAGGCGCTGGCCGGGCAGCTGGAGCGTTTTGCCGCGCTGGGCGACCAGGAGCTCTCACCCGTGCTGCACAACGCACGGCGGAAAGTGGAGACCGATTTTAATCAACACCTGATCAACCGGCAGTTAGCCACTCTGCTACAGACGCTTTAAAAAGGGAGGCGATATGCCGAAAGAGATAACGCGACGCGCGTTTGTCACCGCCTGCTCCGTACTGGCCGCTGCACCGCTGGTGGGCGTACGGGCCGCAGCGAACAGCGCCACGGTAGATATCAGCCGCTACAATCGCCGTGACTGGATCGCGGCCTTCAAACAGGCCTTCACCGAAGGCGACACCGTGGTGGTGCCCGCCGGGTTGACCTGCGACAACATCAACACCGCCATTTTTATCCCCGAAGGCAAAACCCTGCGCATCCGCGGCGCGCTCACCGGCAACGGGCGCGGGCGGCTGGTACTGCAGGATGGCAGTAAAGTGATTGGCGAAGGGGAGGGGCGCAGCGAAAATATCACCCTCGACGTCCGTGGCTCCGACTGCGTGATCCAGGGGCTGGTGATGAGCGGCTATGGCCCGGTGACCCAGATTTACATCGGCGGTAAAAAGCCGCGGGTAATGCGCAACCTGCTGATCGACAACCTGCGGGTGACCAAAGCGAACTATGCGATCCTGCGTCAGGGTTTCCACAATCAGGTGGATGGCGCCAAAATCACCAACTGCCACTTCAGCTATCTGCAGGGCGATGCCATTGAGTGGAACGTGGCGATCAACGACCAGAATATCCTGATTTCAGACCACGTAATCGACCATATCGACTGCACCAACGGCAAAATCAACTGGGGGATTGGCATTGGCCTGGCCGGAAGCACCTACGACAATGCCTACCCGGAAGACCAGGCGGTAAAGAACTTTGTGGTGGCCAATATTACCGGCAGCAACTGTCGCCAGTTAGTGCATGTGGAGAATGGTAAACACTTTATTATCCGTAATGTTAAAGCCCAAAATATCACCCCTGATTTCAGCAAAAAAGCGGGGATTGATAACGCCACGGTAGCCATATATGGCTGCGATAATTTTGTCATCGATAACGTAGAAATGATCGACAGCGCGGGCATGTTAATTGGCTACGGCGTGATTAAAGGCGATTATCTGTCGATACCGCAGAATTTTCGCCTCAACAATATTCATCTCAACAACCAGAATCTTGCGCGGAAATTGCGCGGAATACAGATCTCCTCCGGCAATGCCACCTCGTTCGTGGCGATCACCAATCTTGAGATGAAACGCGCCACGCTTGAGTTACATAACAAACCGCAGCATCTTTTTATGCGCAATATCAAAGTGATGCAGCATTCTGACATCGGGCCGGCCCTGACGCTGAATTTCGATCTGCGCAAAGACGTGCGCGGGAAATTTATGGCGCGTGAAGCGACGCTGCTTTCACTGGCGAACATTAACGCGATTAATGAGAAGGGCCAAAGTTCGGTGGATATCGACCGCATCGATCAGCATACAATTAATACGGAACGGCTGAATTTTAATCTGCCGAAGCGCTAAATATTAACCAGACGGCATTTTGCGAGGATTCCTGGAATTAAAGCGCGCGGATTCAGACTGCATCCACTGGTATTCGCAAGGCAGCGGCGTAACATCTACCGCTGATTTGTAGCAAATCATGCTGGCGAAACCAGGCTAAAGAGCTATAATTCGGCAACCATTTTAAGGTGGAAGAAATATGATTAATTTGAAAGCGGTTATTCCGGTAGCCGGTCTGGGCATGCATTTGCTCCCGGCCACAAAAGCCATTCCTAAAGAGATGCTGCCGATCGTTGACAAGCCGATGATTCAGTACATCGTCGACGAGATTGTTGCTGCAGGGATCAAAGAAATCGTTCTGGTGACCCATTCCTCGAAGAATGCGGTAGAAAACCATTTCGACACCTCCTACGAACTTGAAGCCCTTCTGGAGCAGCGCGTTAAGCGTCAGCTGCTGGCGGAAGTGCAGTCCATCTGCCCGCCGGGCGTGACCATTATGAACGTTCGCCAGGCGCAGCCGCTGGGGCTGGGTCACTCTATCCTGTGCGCGCGTCCTGTGGTTGGCGATAACCCGTTTGTGGTTGTGCTGCCGGACATCATTCTGGACAACGCCTCAGCCGATCCGCTGCGCTACAACCTTGCAGCCATGGTGGCGCGTTTCAACGAGACCGGCCGCAGCCAGGTGCTGGCGAAGCGCATGAAGGGCGATCTGTCCGAGTACTCCGTGATTCAGACTAAAGAGCCGCTGGATTCTGAAGGTAAAGTCAGCCGCATCGTTGAATTTATCGAGAAACCCGATCAGCCACAGACGCTTGACTCAGACCTGATGGCCGTGGGCCGCTATGTGCTCAACGCTGAGATCTGGGCTGAGCTGGAGCGTACCGAGCCAGGTGCCTGGGATCGTATTCAGCTGACGGATGCTATCGCTGAACTGGCGAAGAAGCAGTCTGTCGATGCAATGCTGATGACTGGCGACAGCTACGATTGCGGTAAGAAGATTGGATACATGCAAGCCTTTGTACAATATGGCCTTCGTAACCTGAAAGAAGGACAGAAGTTCCGGGAAAGCATGAAGAAACTACTCACCAACGATTAACCGTTGGTTGGTTGTTGACTAAACGGCAGTGGATCATTCCAGGCTTGCATAAGCTATGAGAATGACACTGCCGTTTTCTTTTTTTTAAATAAATTCTTGTTTTTCAGGTAGTTAATTGCTGTTTTTTTGTATTGTTCGCCTGCTTTTTTCCCTTGTTTCTGCAAGCATTTAAGACGACAATTATTAATTGGTTCACATGCTATTCTGTTACTAAGTAACAGTGAGTGAAAACTGACCAAATTCTCTATTTTGACTGCATTCAGTGCACTGGTAGCTGTTAAGCCAGGGGCGGTAGCGTGTCTACATATCGTGATCAAACCATCTATGCAGGCGATCGTCCCGGGCATGACCGTCGATACGCGATAGACGCCGGGAAAATGAGCCAGGAATTAGGCTGGCTGCGGTCTGAAACATGTAATTCAGAACTTCGCAAAACTGTGTAATGGTACTTAGAAAATCAAGAATGGGTAGAGAATATCCAACGCGGGACTTTTCCAAACCAGATTAAATTGAACTGCAGGAATCGTTAATGAAAAAAATTCTGCTTTTCGGTAAAACGGGTCAGGTCGGCTGGGAATTGCAACGCGCTCTGGTACCACTCGGTAGTGTTATTGGCGTAGATACTCATTCGACTGAGATATGTGGTGATTTCAGAGATCCTCAGGGCGTTGCAGAAACGGTTCGTCTCATTCGCCCTGATATTGTCGTGAACGCGGCCGCCTATACCGCTGTCGATAAAGCAGAATCAGAATATAAATTAGCTTACTTAATCAATGCAGCCAGCGTTGAAGCAATTGCTCGAGAAACTGAAGCCCTAAATGCATGGTTTGTCCATTATTCAACCGATTATGTCTTCCCTGGCACAGGCGATTTGCCCTGGGATGAAAATGACAGACCTGCACCGCTAAACGTTTACGGCGAAACAAAGCTGGCTGGGGAAAAGTTTATTCAGCAGGAATGCTCTAAATATTTAATTTTCCGGACAAGTTGGGTCTATGCAGCGAAAGGCAATAATTTTGTCAAAGCCATGCTGAGATTAGCAACAGAACGTCATGAGATATCGGTTGTTAACGATCAATTTGGTGCTCCGACAGGTGCTGAGTTACTGGCAGACTGCACTGCTCACGCGATTTCCATCGCAATGAACAAAACGGATGTTACCGGGCTTTATCATCTGGTTGCTACCGGTACAACAAACTGGTTTGAATTTGCACAACTTATTTTTGCTGAAGCACGAAAGGCTGGTTTGACATTAGCTGTCCAAAAAATTAACGCGATCACATCTGATTCATATCCGACGCCGGCTAAACGTCCACTTAACTCGCGTCTCAATACCACTAAATTCACTCAGAAGTTCGGTCTCACTCTTCCCCATTGGGAGAACGGAGTAAAACGGATGTTGGCTGAAGTATCAACACCGGCTTCAGTTTAATTAATTCTCAAATACTATCGTAAAAGTATTTTATTCTGAGGAATACGAAATGAAAACGCGTAAGGGAATTATTTTAGCTGGCGGGGCCGGTACTCGGTTATATCCAGTGACGATGGCTGTTAGCAAACAATTATTGCCAATCTATGACAAACCGATGATTTACTATCCGTTGACCACTCTTATGTTGGCAGGGATTCGCGATATTCTTATCATCAGTACTCCCCAGGATACTCCTCGTTTTGAACAATTGCTTGGTGATGGCAGTCAGTGGGGTATCAATCTTCAATACGAAGTGCAGGCAAATCCTGATGGGCTCGCACAAGCTTTCCTCATTGGCGAGAAATTCCTTGGTACGGATGATTGTGTATTAATCCTGGGCGATAACATTTTCTATGGTCATGATTTACCTAAGCTGATGGATAAAGCTGCTAATCAGGAAGGCGGGGCGACAATATTTGCCTACCACGTTAACGATGCTGAGCGATATGGTGTGGTAGAGTTTGATAACACGGGCAAAGCAATAAGTCTCGAAGAAAAGCCAACGGAACCAAAAAGTAATTATGCGGTTACCGGCCTGTATTTTTACGACAATACTGTTATCAGTATGGCAAAAGACCTTAAACCATCCGAACGTGGTGAGTTGGAAATTACCGACATCAATCGTATTTATCTGGAGCAGGGTCTTTTAACTGTCGCAATGATGGGGCGAGGATATGCCTGGTTAGATACAGGAACGCATCAAAGTCTTATTGAAGCAAGTAATTTTATTGCGACTATTGAAGAAAGGCAGGGTCTAAAAATTGCCTGTCCTGAAGAAATTGCATATCGTAAGGGTTTTATTAACAAAGAAAATTTAGAAGCCTTAACGGCTCCGTTCTTAAAAAATAATTATGGTAAATATCTACAAAAAATCATCAATGAGCAGAGCGATTTAACAAAATAACTTCGCTTTGCGGTAGCATTAATTAATGCGTGCATTAGTATGGATATTATTGCCAATACTTTCATGTCACACATCATGCATTTATTATAATCATCAATATGATTCAAATTAAGGTAAATTATGAGTAAAGTTGCACTTATTACAGGTATTACTGGGCAAGATGGTTCCTATCTGGCTGAATTCTTGCTTGAAAAAGGCTATGTAGTTCATGGCATCAAACGCCGTTCTTCTTCTTTCAATACAGAAAGAGTCGATCATATTTACCAAGAGCCACATACTAGCAACTCTAATTTTCATTTACACTACGGTGATTTGACTGACACCTCAAACTTAACTCGAATTATTTCAGAAGTTCAGCCAGATGAAATTTATAATTTAGGTGCAATGAGTCATGTTGCGGTTTCTTTTGAATCCCCAGAATATACTGCCGACGTTGATGCAATCGGCACGTTGCGGATATTAGAGGCTATTCGATTTTTAAAATTAGAGAAAAAAACGCGTTTTTACCAGGCGTCTACATCTGAGTTATATGGTCTTGTTCAGGAAATACCGCAGAAAGAAACAACACCATTTTATCCTCGATCACCTTATGCTGTAGCTAAACTGTATGCTTATTGGATTACGATTAACTACAGAGAGTCTTATGGTATCTATGCATGCAATGGAATACTGTTTAATCATGAATCACCAAGACGCGGTGAAACTTTCGTAACGCGTAAAATTACTCGTGCTTTAGCGAACATCTCATTGGGATTGGAAAAGTGCTTGTATCTGGGAAATATGGATTCCTTGCGTGACTGGGGACATGCGAAAGACTATGTAAAAATGCAGTGGCTTATGTTGCAGCAAGATCAGCCAGAAGATTTTGTGATTGCGACGGGTATTCAATATTCAGTTCGTGAATTTGTAAGACTTGCCGCACTTGAATTGGGTATCACGCTTCGTTTCGAAGGTGAAGGTGTAGAAGAAAAAGGCATCGTTGAGTCCATTACTGGTGATAAAGTGACCGGGGTTCAAATCGGAGATGTAATTGTCTCTGTAGACCCACGTTATTTCCGACCTGCGGAAGTTGAAACTCTTCTGGGCGATGCGACAAAAGCTTGTCAGAAATTAGGTTGGAAGGCAGAGACATCATTGCAAGAACTGGTTGCTGAAATGGTGTTAAGCGATTACGACACCGCAAAAAGACATTCTCTGCTGCAAAAGAATGGCTACGCCGTAAATATTTCGCAGGAATGAGTGTTATGAACAAAACAAGAGTTTTCATTGCCGGGCATAACGGAATGGTAGGTTCAGCGATAGTACGTAAGCTGGCCAAAGAACCTGATGTTGAATTGATTTTAAAAGATAGAAAAGAACTGGATTTATTAGATTATAAAGCTGTTAATGAATTTATAAAAAAAGAAAGACCAGATCAAATCTATCTTGCAGCTGCAAAAGTCGGGGGTATAGTTGCTAATAATACATATCCCGCAGATTTCATTTATCAAAACCTAATGATCGAAGCGAATATTATTCATGCTGCTCATATAAATGATGTGCAGAAATTATTATTTCTTGGATCTTCATGCATTTATCCAAAACTTGCAGCGCAACCGATTAAAGAAGATGAGTTGTTGCAAGGAACATTAGAATCCACCAACGAACCATATGCAATAGCAAAAATTGCAGGTATCAAGCTTTGTGAATCTTATAATCGGCAATATGAGCGTGATTATCGTTCGGTTATGCCAACGAACTTATACGGCCCGAATGATAATTTTCATTCCGAAAACTCTCATGTCATACCTGGATTGATGAAGCGTTTCCATCAGGCCAAATTGGATAATGCTCCAACAGTTACCGTGTGGGGTAGTGGGAATGTCATGCGTGAATTTTTGCATGTCGACGATATGGCTGCTGCTAGCATTTATGTGATGAATTTAGAACGCAATGTATGGCTGGAAAATACAGAGCCAATGCTTTCGCATATAAATGTCGGAACAGGAATAGACTGCACGATTAAGGAACTTGCACAAGCTATTGCGCAAACTACCGGTTACGAAGGCCGCATAGAGTTCGACTCAACTAAACCTGACGGTACACCACGAAAGCTACTCTGTGTAGAGCGTTTATCGAAACTGGGCTGGAATTATCAAACTGAACTGCAGAATGGGTTGCAGGACACATACGCTTGGTTTAAGGCTAACCAGAAAAGTATTCGAGATTAATTATGTATTTGCCGGATGATGATTTTAAAAAAATCATACAAAGTAGCCCGTTGATCTCAATAGATTTATTGGTGAAAAACGAGTGTAACGAATTCCTCTTTGGTGAAAGAGTCAATCAGCCTGCTAAGGGATATTGGTTTGTACCCGGTGGTCGTATCTTAAAAGATGAGACTATTGAACAAGCTATGCAGCGGATAAGCCTTAATGAGTTGGGTGTTACTTTGCCACTACAACTTGCTAAACATTATGGCGTGTGGGAGCATTTTTATCCCGATAATTTTTTTAATGATGAATTCACCACTCATTACATCGTCCTTGCATACATAGTTAATGTCATTAAACAGGATATTAATCCGCCTAAAACACAGCATCAAAATTTTAAGTGGCTCCGTAGAGAACAGATTTTAGTAGACTCTACGGTCCACAATTATTCAACATCATATTTTTTGAATGATGCTATTGTCACAGCAATTGGGTAATGTAGATGTCAAATATAAAAGAACCATACAAGCTTTTCCCTGTTATAATGGCTGGTGGGACAGGTAGTAGACTGTGGCCTTTATCCAGGGAATTGTACCCAAAGCAGTTTTTATCGTTGACTGGCCAGTCTTCAATGTTGCAAACCACGTTGAATCGATTGACTGGCATGCATTGTGAAAATCCAGTCGTAATATGTAATGAATTACACCGGTTTATTGTTGCTGAGCAATTGCGTAATATTGGTATGCTTTCCAATAATATTATTTTGGAACCGGAAGGTAGAAATACTGCGCCAGCAATTGCTTTAGCTGCATTAACTATATTAAAAGCGAATCCTGATTCAGATTCATTGCTCTTGATTCTTGCTGCCGATCATATCATTGAAGATGAAATTAATTTCAGGAAAAGCGTTACTGGTGCTCTGGAACTTGCTCAATTGGGTAAATTAGTTACGTTCGGGATTATTCCAACGCATCCAGAAACTGGTTACGGCTATATTAAAAGAGGCGATAAATTTAGTCATGTTTCTGTCGATTTATCTGAAACTGGTTATGCAGTAGAAGCATTTGTTGAAAAGCCTGATTTATCAACCGCTGAAACTTTCCTTTCCTCGCAAGAATATTACTGGAACAGTGGTATGTTCCTTTTCAGTGCCAAAAATTATCTTGCGGAATTGAAAAAGTATCGACCTGATATTCTCGAAGCATGTGAGAAAGCGCTTAACTCCTCAATGCCTGATATGGATTTTGTCAGAGTAGATCAAGAAGAATTTTTAAGATGCGCGTCAGAATCGATTGATTATGCTGTTATGGAAAATACCAGTGATGCCGTCGTAGTACCATTATCCGTTGGTTGGAGTGATGTCGGTTCATGGTCATCTCTTTGGGACATCTCTACAAAGTCTGAAGGGGGTAATGTGCTTCAGGGAGATGTCATTGTCACTAATTCGCAGAATAATTATATAAATGCTGAATCATCGTTAGTTGCTGCTGTTGGCATAGATAATTTAGTTATCGTACAGACAAAAGATGCAGTTCTGGTTGCTAATAAAAATGATGTCCAGGACGTTAAAAAAATAGTTTGTGATTTAAAGCTGGAAGGGCGGCGTGAATATTATAGTCACCGCGAAGTTTTCCGGCCGTGGGGAAAATATGAAGAAATTGCCCACGGCAACCGTTATAAAGTAAAACGTATTACGGTTAAAGAAGGTGAGGGACTATCGCTGCGATTGCACCATCATCGTTCTGAACATTGGGTTGTAGTTTCAGGTACTGCCCGTATGACCTTGTCTGGTGAAAGCAAATTACTTGTAACGAATGAATCAGTTTATATACCTGCCGGAGCGAGCTATAGCCTCGAAAATCCCGGTGTTATTCCGTTAGAGCTTATAGAAGTTACCTCTGGCGATTATCTTGAAGAAGACGATATAGTACGATTCAGCAATCGTTATCAAAATTAACATATTTGATGATATGAGAGCATGTAAGAATGGACCAGTTAACTTGCTTTAAAACATATGACATACGCGGTCGTATTGATAGTGAAATAACCACGGATATAGCCTGGAAAATCGGCAAGGCGTTTGGTATTTACTCTAATGCCAAAGCTGTAGTAGTGGGCGGCGATTGTCGACTTACTAGTGAATCTTTTAAAATGGCCGTGGCAAATGGTTTAAGAGATGCCGGGGTTGATGTTATTGATATTGGAATGGTGGGCACAGAAGAAATTTATTTTGCCACCTCATATCTAAATCTTGATGGCGGTATTGAAATCACAGCTAGCCATAATCCAATTAATTACAATGGGATGAAAATTGTCGGAAAGAATTCGCAACCAATTAGTTGCGAAAACGGTCTGAATGAAATAAAGAAAATAGCTGAATCAATTGAAATTGACGCTAATATCATAAATCTCAAAGGAAAATATAATAAAATATCCTTAAAGGATGAATATGTTGATCATATTTTGTCCTTTATCGATTTAAATAATATAAAGCCATTAAAAGTTGTAGTTAATTCGGGGAACGGATCTGCAGGCCCTGTAATTGATTGTTTGGAAAAGCGCTTTCAAGAAAATAATGTCCCAATAACAATCATAAAACAACATCATGATGTTGATGGTACTTTTCCACATGGGATACCAAATCCTTTACTCCCAGAATGTCGCCAGGATACCTCTGATGCGGTGTTGCATCATGGGGCGGACCTGGGTATTGCATTTGATGGCGATTTTGATAGGTGTTTCTTTTTCGATAAAAATGGACGTTTTATCGAGGGATATTATATTGTTGGATTGCTAGCCGACTCCTTTTTGAAAAAGGAGCCAGGTGCTAAAATTATTCATGATCCGAGATTAATTTATAATACAATTGATATTGTTAAAAAAGCAGGAGGCACTCCTGTGATGTCAAAAACCGGGCATGCCTTTATTAAAGATAGAATGCGCCTTGAAAATGCCATATATGGTGGGGAAATGAGCGCGCATCATTATTTTAGAGATTTCTTTTATTGCGATAGCGGCATGATTCCCTGGCTGTTAGTTGTTGAAATGCTGAGTATTCAAAATACGGGTTTGAGCCAATTAATTGATTCTTATATCTCTGCATGGCCTGCTTCTGGCGAAATCAATCGTCGAATAGCCGACGCGCGTGCTTGTATTAAAGAAATCAACGATAATTATGCCCCTTCTGTACTTTCTGTCGAACATGTAGATGGCCTAAGTATGGATTTTGGTGATTGGCGCTTTAATTTACGTTCATCAAATACTGAAAACTTAATCCGATTAAATGTGGAAGCACGTGGAGATTATGCTTTAATGGAAGCGAAAACTTCAGAGCTTCTTCGTTTCCTGGATGCTTATGTAGAGTGACGTATTGTAACGGCATTTCAGTAACCTGAAATGCCGTAAAAATGAATAAAATCCATCTTTCTAATAAGTGGATTTTTGCAGTAGCAGTAAGCTAAATATAGATTGACTAAAGTGTCTGTAAGCTATCGATAGTTATACCTATGCCTTAAAAAATATACATCATATAGAGGCCTCAGGTTGCGTCGTATGATGTATGTAATTTACTGGAAGCGACATTGGTAAATCGAAAGAAAGTATTTAGTAACGTAATGCAGAGCATAATCTACTTTTGAATTATTATTCTTGCCTTAAAAGTTCAATTTTAAGGTGATATTTCTAATTCGGAAAATCATCAACCTGGATTTTGCTATTCAACGTACCTATATTTAAATAACCAAGTTAATCAAATTGAAAATTTTAAAGAATAGTTTTTGGAATATTGGGGGATTTATCATCCCCTCATTGATTGCGATTCCAGCGATGGGTATGATAGCCCGTTTACTTGGGGTTGAACTGTTTGGCTTATTCACGATCTTTTTTACCATTTTTGGCTTTGCAAGTATTCTGGATGCAGGATTAAGCCGTACGGTCATTCGTGAAGTTGCGATGTATCGTGAAGATAAGAAACAGCTGGATATTATACTTTCAACCTCTTTGGTAATGATACTGACCATCAGTGTATTAGGCGCGATTCTTGTAGCTTTAAATGCGAATAATATTGCTGGTATTTTCAATGTATCGGGTGAGCATATAAACGATGTCGTCATTTCTCTAAAAATTATCAGCATATCCTTTCCCTTTTTGCTATTTTCTCAAATATACACAGGTTATCTTGAAGGATTAGAGAACTTTAGATCAATCAACTTACAAAAAACAATAACTGGCTCTATACTTGCGTTACTCCCCGTTGTTCTTATTTATTATAACGCTTCTCTTAGCTCAGGAATACTTGGGTTAACCCTCGCTAGAGTTATTTCTTTTGCGATAAATCATTACTGTGTTCGGCGTTATGTGACAATTAATTTTTTGCTATTTGACAAGCATGTATGTAAACGACTTTTATCACATGGCGGTTGGGTATCAGTGAGTAATATTATAAGTCCCTTGATCCTGTATTGTGATAGATTCATTTTATCGAATATGTTGGGTGCTAAAAATGTTGCTTTTTACACCGCTCCATCTGAAATAGTCAATAGAATTTCAATTTTCCCAAATGCGATTTCTCGCGTCCTGTTCCCGCTGTTTAGTCATTCAATAAATAAAAAAGAGACGGGTAAACAGCTTCGGCATGGTTATCTGCTAGTAGGAGGCAGTGCTTTAATAATAATTTTGCCTTTCCTGATCGCACCTGCTTTTATTTTGAATAGTTGGGTAGGCAAAGAATACGGAGCACATTCTGTAGGAATCTTATTCGTGCTTTTACTGGGGATGTTTGTCAATTCGATCGCTCAAGTAACCTTTGCTGAAATTCAAGCGAAGGGTTATTTCAAAGCGACGGCTATTATACATGTTATCGAATTGGTTCCCTATTTTTGTTTCCTCTATTTTGCAATCAAACAATACGGTTTGTTAGGTGTGGCTTGGGCCTCTACTTTTAGGGTCATACTGGATTTTATAATGTTACTTATTTTTAGATCTTTCATACAGAATGGTGAAAAATTAAAATGACTCCACTCTTGATAACTTCTTGTGTTGTTTCCAATGCACCTCTTACAGTATTGAGCGATAGCAATGCGCGTTTGCAGTCAACAATGAATGCTCTTTTGGAATTAGCTAAAAATTGCCGCGAAGTTCCTATAGTCATCTGTGATGGCAGCGGTTATGAATTCACAAATGAAAGGAAAGCACTTCAAAATATATTTAAAGAAATAGAATTCCTCAGTTTTCACAACGATAGTGATTCAGTAAAACTGTACGGTAAGGGTTATGGTGAAGGGCAGATTGTAAACTTTGCTCTGGAACATAGCCGAATTTTAAAAAAGTACGATGCTTTTGCGAAATGCACCTCTAAGCTGTGGCCCTCAAATTATCTTGAATGTATTAACGCTTTTTCTGGTCATGCCGCATTTTTAACGGCTCCGTTTTTTTCTCCAGATAAGGTAGATACAAGATTTTATATTATAAAAAAACAATATTATCTTGATAAATTTTCAAATATTCATACTAAGGTAGATGACTTAAATGGACGTCATCTGGAGCATGTCTTTTTTGAAGTAATTGATGGATTACCTTATAGAGATGTGATTGGCCGTATCATCCCTGAGATGTATGGACACTCTGGATCGGTTGGTATTCATTTCAAGCCTTCAAAAGCTAAAAACTTCATTAAAAAAATGAAGGTATTATTTGCAACGGCTCTCAACCTTAAGGTATAAGAGTGGCATTTAATTATTGTGATATTAACTTTTATTGTTAGCATATTCGCTAAGATAAAGTTATTTCTCTGTATTTCTGTACTACGCTATGCATTACCTTTTTTATTATTTTGAGGGCTATTAGCATCTTATATGTATCTTATAATTTTAATTTATCTGCTATGCTGCTCGCTGGTAAATAATAAAAGCATTACTGGCTTTAATATATTTGTTACTTTTTGCATTATGAGTGGTTGGTATTTTCCTGCTTATGATTGGATGAACTACCATGATTTTTATGCTCGAATAGATACTGTAGGTTATTTAAATAGTACTTTTGAGCCTGGTTTTACGGCATTAATGAAATTTTGTGCCTTTTTCAATTTTGATTATCATGTCGTTTATATTTTAAGCAATGCAATAATCTATTTTTTCATATATAAATATTGCATGAAGTTCCCCCGGCCCGGATTTGTATTTTTCTTTATTTTTTCTTTGTTCGGGTTTGTATTATTTGCTGAGCAAATTAGACAAGGTATCGCCTTAGCCATATTGTTATATGCTTCTGGGCGAAGGAAGTTTATCTTTTATGCGTTAATTGCCTGTCTTTTCCATTATTCAGCAGTTTTCGCTATTGGATTGGAATATATAATTAACAGTGATGATAAACGGCGTAAAAGATTAACCTTTATATTTGCTGGTTGTTTGGCAGTGGTTGTTGGCTTTATATTGTTAGGTATGGGTTCTCCAGTATTTGATTTTATTAATAATAAACTTGCTAACCATTTGAACGTGAATATCCTTGCTCCATCATTTATGGTTGGATTGTTGTTATACTTTATGTTTCCATTTTTTTGCTTATATAAAAACAGAAATAATATTATTAGCAAGAAATGGCAATATTTCTGTTTTACAGTAATTTTATTAGGGGTGCCTTTCCCAGTTTTCAACAGATTCACATATTACTGTTACCCATATATTATTCCTGATATGGAGAAGTTATTTTCTCGATACATACATCGTGCAATTTTGATTCTTGCTATAGTATTTATACTTGGGCTGAGGATTGTTATATCACCGATCTATTTACCGTTAATGAGTGACTATCACTTCTATATTCCGGGACTTACTGATGCGCCAAATTATGAATCAATCAGGATAGATCGCTGCATCATTTTAAGAAATAATGATGTTAACGATTTCTGTTAGAAATATTTTTGTATGATTTGATAGAAGGAATGGTAATGATTGTTCGCTTAACTGGTGGATTAGGGAATCAACTTTTCCAGTTCGCTGCAGCAAAAGTTTTACAAAATAAATTTGGCGGCAATGTTGTCATTGACGACAGTTATTATGCAAATCAACCTAAAAAAGACACTTTGCGTAATCTGGAAATTTTTCAATTCAATGTTGAGTACACTCGGAAAAGTAACAGAAGAGAGCAAACTAATATTCGTAATGCAGTATTAATACATAAAGTATTAACGCGCATTCCTGTATTAAATCAGCCTTCGTTAATTTATAAAGCTTCTCGATTAATTAATATATACTCGGAAGAATTATTTCTTAATAATGTTGTGCCTAAAGAAAATGATTGTCTCATTGGACATTTTCAGAACTACAACTTCCTGAAAGACCAGTTGGTTTCTATTCAGGATGAGTTTTCATTAGCTCCAGAAGTTAAAGAGCAGATGCTTGGGCTTGATGCATATCGTTATATTACAGAACATGATAATACTATTGCGATTCATATACGCAGAGGTGATTATGTCTCTAATAAAAATGCCAGTGCTTTCCATGGGCTTTGTGGTATAGATTACTATAAAAAAGCGTTAGAGTTTTTTGCTGTTAAAATTTCAGAGCCGAATTATGTGTTTTTCTCTGACGATATTGAATGGGTAAAAGAAGCATTCTCATGGGTGCCTAATGCTTACTATGTTGAACATAATGTACCTACGTTTTCTGCTGTAGATATGTTTTTAATGTCTCTGTGTAAACATAATATTATCGCTAATAGTACCTATAGTTGGTGGGGCGCTTTTCTAAATAGAAATTCAGAAAAAATAGTTATATGCCCTCAACAATGGACGTTGGGGCACAGTATTGACCAACTTTATGTAGATGGTTGGGTTAAAATTTGAATTATATCTTCATGATTTTTATTAAAAGTAACGTGATGCTATGAGCGACAAATACGGTGTTAGTGGATTGATCGCCCTGAACAATATTGATAAATATACTCGCTTAGCGATTGATAGTATTCTTAATCAGACCCGCTCTCTCGATGAGCTTGTCGTTGTTGTTAATGGGAAAAACAGGGCGTTTATAAAAAGTACTTTGACGGAATGGTATGCTGAAATCAGCAATATCAAATTTATTGACTGCTCTTTGGAACAACTTTCTTTCGCATTGAACCTGGGCTTAACAAAATGCGAATATAAATATGTTGCGAGAATGGATGCGGATGATATATCCCATCCGGAAAGAATTGCAACACAGCTTGCGTTTATCGAAGCACACAATCTGGATGTCGTAGGTTGTGACATATATAAAATAAACTCTTCAAGCGAGATTATTGGAGAAGTTAGTTACCCCCGAGGTAACAAAATCAAAAATAAACTCAAATATAGTAATCCATTTTGCCATCCTGCAGTAATGTTTAAAAAAGAAACTATCATGATGGCACGCGGATATAATGCTGGTTTTAAATCAGAAGATTATGACCTTTGGTTAAGATTAGCGCGTACGGATATCAGATGGGATAATATTGAAAATATATTATTTAGCTACCGTATCCATGATAGTACGGCCCAACGCAAATCATTAGCATATGCAGAGCTTACAGGATTAATGTTCCGCGAAATGCTGGTTAATAAGAGCTTCCACTTTTTTGTTGCTTCACTGATTGCAATTTTGAAGTTTTTTATTCGCGGCAAAGATTGATTTGTTTACTTTGTACCATAGATGTTTAGTAACATTGTATAATTCACAAGCGTTTCAATTAGTTAATTATAAGATATTTATAGTTGCTATTATAATGTTGATATTTCGTGGTCATATTTTGTCTCAGGATTTGTAAATGCGGATATTATTTATTGGTAACCAAAGCGGAACCATCGTTCTTTTTCGAAAAAGATTGATAGAAAAATTTATATCTAAAAACTGTGATGTATACACACTCACAATGGATAATAATGCTGAAAATTTCAAGCAAATTATTAATATTGGTGCGCATCCATCGAGATATGAGTTTTCACGTTCAGGCACCAACCCATTATCCGATATATATAACACTTTTAAACTTTCTAAGATAATAAAAGAGTTAAAGCCTGACGTTGTTTTTTGTTTTTTCCCTAAGCCGGTTATTTTCGGTGCTCTTGCATCCCGATTAGCGGGGATTAAAAAAATCGATGTGCTGCTTGAAGGATTAGGTTATTGTTATACGAAGCATGCTACGCCTGATAGTTTTAAGAAAAAAGTACTCCGAACTGTGCAAACAACGCTTTATAGAATAGTTCTGCCCCGATGCAGACAAGTAATGTTTCTTAATCCAGACGATCATAAAGAGCTTCTAATTAATAATAATATTACTGTAAAATCTACTCAAGTTGTTGGAGGAATTGGCGTTAATTTAAATGAGTATAACTATTACTCTCCAAAGATTGAACCCGTACACTTTACTATGGTTTCTCGTCTTTTAATCGAGAAAGGTGTACGTGAGTTCGTACATGCTGCTGAAAAAGTAAAAAAAGTCTATCC
The DNA here is from genome assembly GCF_036780805.1 of Leclercia sp. Lineage (NCBI taxonomy): Bacteria > Pseudomonadati > Pseudomonadota > Gammaproteobacteria > Enterobacterales > Enterobacteriaceae > Leclercia > Leclercia sp. The sequence continues at coordinate 350,192 of NZ_DAIQCE010000001.1, forward strand.
CAATGTGAAGTTTAGTATCGCTGGTACTTTTGATGATAATCCTGGTGGTATTACAAGTGCTGAATTTGAATCATGGGTTAAAAGCGGTGATGTCGAATTTTTAGGTCAAATTTCTGATATTAAGTCTCATCTTGAAAATTGCAGCGTATTTGTTCTTCCTTCCTACCGTGAAGGTGTGCCAAGAAGTACTCAGGAAGCTATGGCTGTTGGCCGGCCCATCATTACCACAGATGTTCCAGGATGTCGGGAAACAGTCATTGATGGCAAAAATGGTTTCTTGATTCCGCCTTGGAACGAAGATGCCCTTGCTGATAAAATGATGACCTTTATTCAGCAACCTGAACTTATTGTGACTATGGGAAAAGCAAGTCGCGAAATAGCACAGGCTAAGTTTGATGAAGAACAGGCATGCGATCTATTAGTATCAGTCATCTTATCCTGAGATAACCTATAAGAAGCTTTACCTGAAAGTTTGAGGGGCCATTATGTCAATATTGGTAACAGGCGGGGCAGGATACATCGGTTCTCATACCGTATTGTCCCTTTTAGAGCAGGGTTATGAGGTTGTCGTTCTCGATAACCACAGTAATTCCTCTTTCGAATCGCTACGCCGCGTCAAAATTTTAACGGGATGTGATATCACCTATTATGAGGGCGATGTCTCAAATCGTTTACTTCTACAGAATATTTTTTCAGAAAACGATATCAAACAAGTTATTCATTTTGCTGGGCTTAAATCTGTTTCCGAATCAGTTCAGTCGCCACTTAAATACTATGACAACAATGTTATGGCAAGCATTGTCCTCATTCAGGAAATGATTGCGCATAATGTTTGCGAACTTATTTTTAGTTCGTCTGCAACGGTTTATGGCATACCTGAATCTGTTCCGCTTAACGAAGATTCTAAAATAGGGGGGACTACAAACCCCTATGGTACGTCTAAGTTAATGGTAGAGCAGATATTACGAGATACAGCAAAAGCTTATCCGCAATTAGATATTACGATACTCCGTTACTTTAACCCAGCAGGTGCTCATCCCTCAGGACTTATTGGAGAGGATCCAAGCGGTGTACCTTGCAATCTAGTACCTTATATTAGCCAGGTTGCTGTTGGTAAACTCCCAAAACTTTTGGTTTATGGTAATGATTATCCTACACATGATGGCACCGGTGTAAGAGATTATATCCATGTCATGGACCTTGCAGAAGGTCATATCGCTGCATTGAAACATAAAATGGCTGAAAGCAATTGTAGAACGTACAATTTAGGCACCGGCAAGGGCTATTCAGTATTGGATTTGATATCTGCTTTCGAGCGCCAAAGCGGTAAAATAATCCCTTATCAATTTGTTGAACGACGTATCGGTGATGTTGCTGAGTGTTGGGCAAATCCTTCTTTGTCGCAGCAAGCATTGAATTGGACCGCCAGCCGAAGTTTAGATGACATGATGCGAGACTCATGGAACTGGCAACAAAAGAATCCAACTGGCTATGAGTGATGAATCGGATCTAAAATCATTGTCCATTCATGCTTGATGTCTTCTAGCAGGTTGATTTCGGTTAACATATCGAGACATCCTGAGTTAGCATAATAAACACTATTACCTGCGTTGAGTTTCGCAGTATCACACCTGACAGGAGTAAGTAATGTCCAAACAACAGATCGGCGTCGTCGGTATGGCAGTGATGGGGCGCAACCTGGCGCTGAACATCGAAAGCCGTGGTTATACCGTCTCCGTTTTCAACCGCTCCCGTGATAAAACCGAAGAAGTGATTGCCGAGAACCCTGGCAAAAAACTCGTTCCTTTCTATACGGTTCAGGAGTTCGTTGAATCTCTGGAAACGCCTCGTCGTATCCTGTTAATGGTGAAAGCGGGCGCTGGCACCGATGCAGCCATCGACTCCCTGAAACCGTATCTGGAAAAAGGCGACATCATCATCGATGGCGGTAACACCTTCTTCCACGACACCATTCGTCGTAACCGTGAACTGTCAGCTGAAGGCTTCAACTTCATCGGAACCGGTGTATCCGGCGGTGAAGAGGGCGCGCTGAAGGGCCCATCCATCATGCCTGGCGGTCAGAAAGATGCCTATGAGCTGGTTGCGCCGATCCTGACAAAAATTGCTGCCGTTGCTGAAGACGGTGAGCCGTGCGTGACCTATATCGGTCCGGACGGTGCGGGTCACTATGTGAAGATGGTTCACAACGGTATCGAATACGGTGATATGCAGCTGATTGCAGAAGCCTATTCTCTGCTGAAAGGCGGCCTTAACCTCTCTAACGATGAGCTGGCGCAAACCTTCACCGACTGGAACAACGGCGAGCTGAGCAGCTACCTGATCGACATCACCAAAGATATCTTCACCAAGAAAGATGAAGAGGGTAAATACCTGGTCGATGTGATTCTGGATGAAGCGGCGAACAAAGGTACCGGTAAATGGACCAGCCAGAGTTCACTGGATCTGGGCGAGCCACTGTCCCTGATCACCGAATCAGTCTTTGCACGTTATATCTCTTCTCTGAAAGAGCAGCGTGTTGCAGCCTCTAAAGTGCTGACCGGTCCACAGGCGAAGCTGGCAGGCGACAAAGCAGAATTCATCGAGAAAGTCCGTCGCGCACTGTACCTGGGTAAAATCGTCTCTTACGCACAGGGCTTTTCTCAGCTGCGTGCCGCGTCTGATGAGAACAACTGGGATCTGAACTACGGTGAAATCGCGAAGATTTTCCGTGCCGGTTGCATCATTCGTGCGCAGTTCCTGCAGAAAATCACCGATGCGTACGCTGAAAACGCAGGCATTGCAAACCTGCTGCTGGCACCATACTTCAAGCAGATTGCTGATGATTACCAGCAGGCGCTGCGTGACGTCGTAGCCTACGCAGTGCAGAACGGCATTCCAGTGCCGACCTTCTCTGCTGCAGTTGCGTATTACGACAGCTATCGTGCTGCCGTTCTGCCTGCTAACCTGATTCAGGCGCAGCGCGACTACTTCGGTGCTCACACGTATAAGCGTACCGATAAAGAAGGTGTATTCCACACCGAGTGGCTGGATTAATCTGATTTAACTCAGTCATGTAGCGAGGCCCGGTGAACGTCACCGGGTTTTTTTTATCCATAATATCCCCGTGTTGCCTAACCTGGTTCATCCAGGAGGCTATACTGCAGCATAAACCACTATAATTGTCCCTTTCTGCAGCCAGCCATTCGTCTTGACATCAACTCGGCATACGGGGTAAAAACCCCAAAAGTTGCTTATTGCGGTGGGGCGATTGTCGCTCCCGACACTTAACTTAAAGAAGTTAATTCAATGAAAATAACAATCTCCGGTACAGGTTATGTGGGTCTCTCTAACGGGATCCTGATTGCACAGCACCATGAAGTGGTGGCCCTGGATATCGTGCAGGCCAAAGTGGATATGCTTAACCAGAAGATCTCCCCTATTGTGGATACAGAGATCCAGGATTATCTGACCAATAAGCCGTTGAATTTCCGCGCGACAACCGACAAAGTTGACGCCTACAGCGGTGCGGATTTTGTAATCATTGCCACGCCAACCGATTACGATCCAAAAACGAACTATTTCAACACTTCTAGCGTTGAAGCGGTGATCAAGGATGTGACGGCGATTAACCCGAACGCCGTGATGATCATCAAATCGACCATCCCTGTCGGCTTTACCCAATCGATCAAAGAAGAGCTGGGTATCGATAATGTCATTTTCTCGCCTGAGTTTTTGCGTGAGGGCAGGGCATTGTACGATAACCTGCACCCGTCACGTATCGTCATTGGCGAGCGCTCAGAGCGTGCAGAACGTTTTGCTGCCCTGCTGCAGGAAGGCGCAATCAAAAAGGACATCAATGTCCTGTTTACCGATGCGACAGAAGCTGAAGCCATCAAACTCTTTGCCAATACCTACCTGGCGATGCGTGTCGCCTATTTTAACGAGCTGGACAGCTACGCAGAGAGCCTGGGGTTAAATACCCGTCAGATCATCGAAGGCGTATGCCTCGACCCGCGGATCGGCAACCACTATAACAACCCTTCCTTCGGTTACGGTGGCTATTGTCTGCCGAAAGACACCAAGCAGCTGCTGGCCAATTACCAGTCCGTACCGAACAACTTAATTTCTGCGATTGTGGATGCTAACCGCACGCGTAAGGATTTCATCTCTGACTCCATTCTGGCGCGTCATCCAAAAGTCGTGGGCGTGTATCGACTGATCATGAAGAGCGGTTCGGACAACTTCCGTGCCTCGTCCATTCAGGGTATTATGAAACGTATTAAGGCGAAAGGCGTTCAGGTCATCATTTATGAACCCGTAATGAAAGAAGATGAATTCTTCCATTCACGCGTGGTTCGCGACCTGGATGCCTTCAAGAAAGAAGCGGATGTAATCATCTCTAACCGGATGGCAGAAGAGCTTTCTGACGTGGCGGATAAGGTCTATACCCGCGATCTGTTTGGTAGCGACTGATTTGTCGACAGCAGAATAAAGCCCGGCATAATCGCCGGGCTTTTTTTTAAACCTTATAAAACTCGCGATACCAGTCAACGAAGTTTTTCACACCCTCTTTAACCGAGGTCTGCGGTTTGAAGCCGATAACCTCGTACAGCGCCGTGGTATCCGCGCTGGTCTCCAGCACATCACCTGGCTGAATCGGCATCAAGTTCTTGTCAGCTTCAATGCCCAGTGCCTCTTCCAGTGCCGTGATGTAGTCCATCAATTCAACAGGCGAGCTGTTACCGATGTTATAGACACGATAGGGTGCGGAGCTGGTTGCCGGGGAGCCAGACTCAACCGTCCATTCACTGTCAGCCTGAGGGATCACATCCTGCAGGCGAACAATGGCTTCAGCAATATCATCGATATAGGTGAAGTCACGCTTCATCTTACCGAAGTTGTAAACGTCGATGCTTTTGCCTTCTATCATGGCTTTGGTGAACTTAAACAGCGCCATGTCGGGACGACCCCACGGGCCATAGACGGTAAAGAAGCGCAGGCCGGTCGTCGGCAGACCGTACAGATGGGAGTAAGTGTGGGACATCAGCTCGTTGGCTTTCTTGGTCGCCGCGTAGAGCGAAACCGGGTGATCCACGGAGTCGTCGGTCGAGAAAGGCATTTTGCGGTTCAGTCCGTAAACGGAGCTGGAAGAGGCGTACAACAGGTGCTGCACTTTATTGTGGCGGCAGCCTTCCAGCACGTTCAGATGACCCACCAGATTGGCTTCTGCATACGCGTGCGGGTTATCCAGGGAGTAACGTACGCCCGCCTGGGCGGCGAGATGGATCACCCGGTCGAATTTTTCAGCGGCGAAGAGCGCCGCCATACCGTCGCGGTCAGCCAGTTCAAGCTTATGGAAGCTGAAGTTCGCGGAGGTTAGCAGATCAAGACGCGCCTGCTTCAGGTTCACATCATAATAGTCATTGAGGTTGTCGATACCCACAACCTGATGTCCGGCATCAAGGAGCCGCTTGCTGACATGTGCGCCGATAAATCCTGCCGCGCCAGTGACCAGAAATTTCATAACTGTCCTCATCTGTTACTTATCATGTCCGGTGCGTTAAATACCGGATTTGGGGTATGATAACGCGATGCGCAGGCTAACCAAACATCATATTTTCGATATGGCTAATCGGATTCCTATAGAAAATCCGTCAACAATCGATAAACTATATCTGAAACTTTATTATTTGCGCTTTTTGGCCTTCGAAGGATTATATGACGCAGAACAACAATAACGTGGTCACGCGAAGCAGTGACCCTGAGCAGGTTGATTTAATTGATCTATTGATGCAGCTTTGGCGTGGGAAATGGTTAATCGCTGCGTTTATCGTTATCGCTCTTGTGATTGCTGGCGTGTACCTGACTATTGCAAAAGAGAAGTGGACATCTACCGCGATCATTACCCAACCTGACGCCGCTCAAATTGGCAGTTATAGCAACGCGCTGAATATCCTTTATGGGAGTAATGCGCCGAAATTAACCGATATCCAGGAGAGCGTGATTACTCGCTATAACGCCTCATTCTCCGCATTGTCCCAGACGCTGGAAAATAAAGCTGACGCGGAAAAGTTGACTATCGAACCTACAGTAAAAGGCCAAAGCTTCCCGTTTAGTATCAAATACGTAAGTACTTCGGCCGAAGCGGCGCAAAAGCAGGTGGCGCAGTATATCCAGCAGGTAGATGAGCTGATTCAAAAAGAGCTTCAGGTTGACCTCAACGATAACATCAAGCAGCAGGTCACCAGTCTGAAAGATGTGCTGAGTAACCAGGAGACGATTGCTCAGGAACAGAAGGATTTACGCATCAAACAGGTTGCTGAAGCGTTGAAGTATGCTCAGGCGGCAAACGTTACCAGTCCAAAAATCCAACAGACGCAAGAAGTTACGCAGGAAACGATGTTCCTGTTAGGTACCGAAGCGTTGCAGGAGATGATCGCGCGTGAGTCATCGCGTCCGCTTACGCTGTCCGACAGCTACTATCAAAACAAACAGAAATTGCTGGATATCGAGAAGCTGAAAATCGATCCGACTACCATCCATGCCTATCGTTACGTGATGAAGCCGGACCTGCCGATTCGTCGTGACAGCCCTAAACGTTCGCTGGTGCTGGTGCTGGCTGTACTGCTGGGCGGTATCATTGGCTCCGGCGTCGTATTAGGCCGTAACGCTCTGCGCAACTACCAGCCCCGGGCCTGATACAGGCCTGCAAGCTGAAAAAAAACCGGGTTTCCCCGGTTTTTTTATTTGTGTCGCTGACGCAGATTCTCTATCACGGCGGTCAAATCTAACTCCTGATCCTGCAGTAGCACCAGCAGGTGATACATCAGATCAGAGGCTTCGTTTGTCAGTTCAGCCCGGTCGTTGACGGTAGCGGCCAGCGCGGTCTCAACGCCTTCTTCACCCACTTTTTGCGCGATACGCTTGGTGCCGCTGGCATAGAGCTTCGCGGTATAGGAGCTTTGCGGGTCGGCAGTTTTACGCTCAGCCAGCAGTTGCTCGAGTTGATACAGGAACAGCCACTGGTGGCTGGCATCGCCAAAGCAGCTGCTGGTGCCGAGGTGGCAGGTCGGTCCGATGGGATTCACCAGCACCAGCAGGGTATCGTTGTCGCAGTCCGGGGTGATGCTGACCACGTTCAGAAAATGGCCGGACGTTTCGCCTTTGGTCCACAGACGCTGTTTGGTGCGCGAGAAAAAGGTGACTTTGCCGCTGTCGATGGTCTTCGCCAGCGCATCCTGATTCATATAACCCAGCATCAGTACTTCGCCGGATACCGCGTGCTGCACAACTACCGGCATTAAGCCGTCGGTCTTTTCCCAGTCCAGTTGCGCACGTTGTTGCTCTGTTAGCATACCCTTATCTCCACGCCCTGATTTGCCAGGAACGTTTTTAACTCACCAATATTAATGATCTGCTTGTGAAATACCGAGGCTGCCAGCGCGCCATCAACGTCGGCGTCGCGGAAGGCTTCCAGGAAGTGTTCCATCGTACCTGCGCCGCCCGAGGCAATCAGCGGCACATGGCATACCTCGCGCACTTTTTTCAGCTGCGCCAGGTCATAGCCGTTACGCACGCCGTCCTGGTTCATCATATTCAGTACGATCTCACCTGCACCGCGCTTCTGCACTTCCTGCACCCAGTCCAGCGTCTCCCACTGGGTGACGCGAGTGCGGCTCTCATCGCCGGTATACTGATTGACGTGGTATTTGCCGGTGGCTTCGTCAAACCAGGTATCAATCCCGACCACGATGCACTGCACGCCAAAGCGATCGGCCAGGCGGGTGATGAGCTCAGGATCGGCCAGAGCAGGGGAGTTAATGGAAATTTTGTCGGCACCAAAGGTGAGGATCTTTGCCGCGTCGTCTGCTGATTTAATCCCGCCTGCCACGCAGAAGGGAATATCAATCACTTCCGCCACGCGCGCGACCCAGCTCTTATCCACTACGCGGCCATCGCTGGAGGCGGTGATATCGTAAAATACCAGCTCGTCGGCACCTTCTTCGGCATAGCGTTTTGCCAGAGGAACGATATCGCCGATGATCTCGTGATTGCGGAACTGCACGCCTTTGACGACCTGACCATCACGCACGTCGAGACAAGGAATTATCCGTTTTGCCAGCATTGAATCGCCTCCTTAACCGTAAATTTTTCTTCCAGCAGGGCGCGCCCAACGATCACCCCACGTACCCCGGTCCCGCGCAGGGCCGCGATATCATTCAAATCACCAATACCGCCGGATGACTGGAACGCCACCTGCGGATAACGGGCGCAAACCTCTTCGTACAGCGACACGTTAGAACCAGCCAGCGTGCCGTCACGGGAGATATCAGTGCATAAAACATGCTTCAGGCTCATCGGCAGATAGCGATCCACCAGCTCCTCCAGCGTCACGCCGGAGTTCTCCTGCCAGCCGCTGACCGCCACCTGTTTATTACCCTGTTCGTCGATACGCACATCCAGCGCGAGCACCAGCGCGTCGGCGCCAAAGCGCTTGAACCAGCCTTGTACCGTCTCAGGCTCTTTTACCGCAGTAGAGCCCACCACCACGCGCGCCACGCCCGCTTCCAGCAGCGCCGCTACGTCCTCTTCGGTGCGCACGCCACCGCCAACCTGAACCGGGACGTTAACGCCCGCGACCAGCTTTTTCAGCAGCGGGATCTGGCGCTTGGCCGGATCTTTCGCGCCGGTCAGGTCAACCAGGTGCAGCACCTCGGCGCCCTGTGCGGCATAGTCCTGCAGGCGCGGCAGCGGATCGTTACCATAGTCGCGCTGCTGGCCATAATCGCCCTGGTGCAGACGGACAACCGTGCCGTCAATCAAATCTAAAGCGGGAATAATCATCACATCTCCAGGAAGTTTTTCAGCAACTGCGCCCCTGCGGCCCCGGAACGCTCCGGGTGGAACTGCACGCCGTAGAAATTGTCTTTCTGCACTGCGGCGGTGAAGGGTTCGCCATAGTGGCACTGGGCGATGGTATTTGCGTTCACCGGCATCGCGTAGCTGTGCACAAAATAGAAGTAAGCCCCGTCCTCGATACCGCGGAACAGCCGATCGCCCGCTTTGGGATAGACCCGGTTCCAGCCCATGTGCGGCAGCGGCAGGCCGTGGTCGGTCATTTTTGGCACGTCCTCGTCGATGATGCCCAGCAGATCCACGCCGTTGGACTCTTCGCTGCGGCGCCCCAGCAGCTGCATTCCCAGACAGATACCCAGCACCGGCTGGGTACAGGCTTTTATCAGTTCAACCAGCTCACGCTGGTGAATCTGATCCATTGCCGCCTGCGCCGTACCGACGCCAGGTAAAAAGAGTTTGCTGGCGTGCAGCACCACATCCGGATCGCGGCTGACCAGCGGATCGTAACCGTGGCGCATAATCGCGGATTTCACGGAGTTGAGGTTGGCGCAGCCGGTATCGAGGATCACCACGTTCATTACAGCACTCCTTTCGACGACGGCAGGGTATCGCCTTCCACGCGAATGGCCTGGCGCAGGGTGCGGCCAAAGGCCTTAAACAGGCTCTCCACGCGGTGGTGATCGTTCTTACCTTTGGTTTTCAGGTGCAGCGTCAGGCCCATGGTGTAGGAGAGGGAGCGGAAAAAGTGCTCAACCATCTCGGTGCTCAGGTCGCCTACGCGCTGATAGGTAAAGTCGGCTTTGTATTCCAGGTGCGGACGGCCGGAGATATCCAGCGCACAGCGGGCCAGACACTCATCCATTGGCAGCACAAAGCCAAAGCGGTTGATGCCGCGCTTATCGCCCAGCGCCAGCTTCAGCGCTTCGCCCAGTGCCAGGCCGGTATCTTCGACGGTGTGGTGATCGTCAATGTAGAGATCGCCCTTAACGCCGATCTCCATGCGGAAACCGCCGTGGGTGGCGATCTGATCCAGCATATGATCGAAGAAACCCACGCCGGTGTGGATCTTGCTGCCGCCTTCGCGATCCAGCCACACCTTGACGTCGATCTGCGTCTCTTTGGTATTGCGCTCCACGTGGGAGTAACGGTCACGTTTGGTCAGCTGCTCGCCAATCATCGCCCAGTTCAGACCCTCACGCTGATAGCGCAGGCCGGTGATACCCATGTTGCTCGCCAGCTCAATGTCCGTAGCGCGATCGCCAATCACATAGCTGTTGACTTTATCCAGCGCCGCTTCGGCCAGATACTGCTCAACCAGCTTCACTTTCGGCTTCCGGCAGTCGCAGTTATCGGCAGGCAGGTGCGGACAAATCAGGACCTCATCAAATACCACGCCCTGAGAGGTGAGGATCTGCATCATCAGGTCGTGCGGGCCGTCAAAATCCGCCTGCGGGAAGCTGTCCGTGCCGAGGCCGTCCTGATTGGTGATCATCACCAGCTTAAAACCGGCTTTCTGCAGCTTCAGCAGCACCGGAATGACGTCGGCTTCAAAGGCCAGTTTGTCGAAACGATCGACCTGATAGTCACTGGGTGGTTCCGAAATGATAGTGCCGTCACGATCGATAAAGAGGTACTTCTGGCTCATACTTTCTCCGCATTCAGGGCGTCGATAACGCGCTGGCTCTCTTCACGGGTACCCACGGTAATGCGTAAGCAGCCACTTAAAGAGGGTTGTTTGTTCTGGTCTCGTAAGATAATGCCCTGATCCCACAAAGATTTAAATACTGCACTCGAGGCGGTAAAACGCGCCAGAATATAGTTGGTTTCTGACTCGAAAACCTGTTCAACGCAGGCGATATTTTTAAGCTCGCTGACGAAGTACTGACGCTCGTCGACAATCTGCGCCACGCGGCTCCGCATGGCGGTGATGCCTTCTGGCGACAGCGCCTGGGCGGCGATATCCGCCACCGGCGTCGAGAGCGGATAAGGCGCAATCACCTTCATCAGCAGGTCGATCACCTCTTTATTAGCCAGCGTAAAGCCGCAGCGCAGTCCGGCCAGGGCAAAGGCTTTGGACAGGGTACGCAGGATCACCAGGTGCGGATACTCCTTCAGCCAGCCGGCGAGCGTCGCCTGCGGGCAAAACTCGATATAGGCCTCATCGGCCACCACCAGGGCTTTGCCGCGGGTCATCTCCAGCAGCGTGCGGATATCCTGGGGATTAATCAGCTGGCCGGTAGGGTTATTCGGGCTGCAGACAAATACCACCTTCACACCGTCGAGATTGTCGGCGATCCCCTGCAAATCGAGCTGCCAGTTTTCCAGCGCAGGCACTTTGCGCAGCTCCACGTTGAAGGTTTCGGCGCTGACGCTGTACATGCCGTAGGTCGGCGGGCAGTAGAGCACCGCGTCTTTGCCCGGCTCGCAGAAGGCGCGGATCAGCAGTTCGATGCCTTCATCCGCCCCGCGGCTGACCAGCACCTGCTCCGGTTGTACCCCGGCATAGGCCGCATAGTTTTCGATCACCGCTTTCGGCTGACACTCCGGGTAGCGGTTCAGCGTCTGCTGGGTCAGCGCGAAGCTGACGGCAGTTGGAAATTCATTGGCGTTCAGCCACACGTCGCCATTGCCACCCAGGCGGCGGGCGGATTGATACGGGGTCAGGGCGCGAACGTTGTCGCGGGCTAACTCTTCAATACTCATGCTTGCTCCTTCAGGGCGGCGACGCGCAGCGTCACGGCATTTTTGTGGGCGGTCAGACGTTCGGCGGCGGCCAGCGTTTCGATAGTAGAAGCGAGTGAGGCAAAGCCCTCGCGGGAGAGCTCCTGAACGGTCATGCGCTTCTGGAAATCCGCCAGTCCGAGGCTGGAACAGGTGGAGGTATACCCGTAGGTCGGCAGCACGTGGTTAGTGCCGGAGGCATAATCGCCTGCGGACTCCGGTGACCAGTCGCCAAGGAACACCGACCCGGCGCTGGTGATGCTGTCAACCAGCTCACGGGCGTTGCGGGTCTGGATGATCAGGTGCTCCGGGCCGTAGAGGTTTGAAATGGCGATGCACTGGGCCAGATCCCGGGCCACAATCAAGCGGCTGGCGGAGAGCGCCTGGCGGGCGGTATCGGCACGCGGCAGATCGGCCAGCTGACGTTCAACTGCTTCACCGACCCGTTGTGCCATACCTGCATCCGGCGTCAGCAGGATCACCTGCGAGTCCGGGCCGTGCTCTGCCTGAGAGAGCAGATCCGAGGCCACGAAATCCGGCGTCGCGCCGCTGTCGGCAATGACCAGCACTTCCGACGGGCCGGCCGGCATGTCGATGGCCGCACCGTCCAGGCGCTGGCTGACCTGACGTTTGGCTTCGGTGACGAAGGCGTTGCCTGGCCCGAAGATTTTATCCACGCGCGGCACTGATTCGGTACCCAGCGCCAGCGCCGCGATAGCTTGCGCCCCGCCAACGTTGAAAATCTCCTGCACACCGCACAGCTGGGCGGCATACAGAATTTCATCGGCAATCGGTGGCGGAGAGCAGAGCACCACTTTGCGACAACCAGCGATACGGGCAGGGGTCGCCAGCATTAATACGGTAGAGAAGAGGGGGGCGGAGCCACCCGGAATATACAGGCCCACCGAGTCGACCGGACGGGTCACCTGCTGGCAGCGCACGCCGGGCAGGGTTTCCACATCAACGGTTTGCAGTTGCTGTGCGGTGTGGAAGGTATCAATGTTCTGCACCGCGACGGCCATCGCCTGCTTTAGCTCATCGCTCAGACGCGCTGCAGCCTCGGCGATCGCCTGCTCGCTCACCTTCAGCGCGCCGACTTCGGTTTTGTCGAATTTCGCGCTGTACTCCCGCAGGGCATCGTCGCCACGGGTTTTCACATTTTCCAGAATCTCCGCCACGGTGCGAGTGATGCTTTCCGACGCGGAGATGGCCGGACGCATCAGCAGATCGCGCTGTTGTTCTGCGCTACAGGTGTTCCAGTCGATAACGGTGTTAAAGGTCATGGTTGTTACTCCATCATCTTCTCAATCGGCAACACCAGGATGGAACTGGCGCCCAGCGCTTTCAGTTTTTCCATGGTTTCCCAGAACAGGGTTTCGCTACTGACCATATGCATCGCCACGCGCTGCTGATCGCCAGCCAGCGGCAGAATGGTGGGACGTTCCGCGCCTGGCAGCAGGGCAATCACCTCATCCAGACGTTCGGTCGGCGCGTGCATCATGATGTATTTCGATTCGCGGGCCTGGATCACCCCCTGAATACGGGTCAGCAGGCGGTCAATCAGCTGCTGCTTGGCTTCCGGCATCTCGCCGTCACGCTGGATCAGGCAGGCTTTGGAGCGATAGATCACTTCCACTTCGCGCAGGCCGTTGGCTTCCAGCGTGGCGCCGGTGGAGACCAGGTCGCAAATCGCGTCAGCCAGCCCGGCACGCGGAGCCACTTCAACCGAACCGTTCAGCAGGCAGGATTTGAACTGCACCCCTTTCTGATCGAGGTAACGCTTCAGCAGGTGAGGGTAGGAGGTGGCAATACGTTTGCCGTTCAGCCCCGCCGGACCGTCCCAGGCTTCGTCAGCGGAGGTGGCCAGCGACAGGCGGCAGCCGCCAAAATCCAGACGGCGCAGGGTGAAGTAACGCGGGTCTTCGCCCTGCGCGCGGCGGGTCAGAAGTTCTTCTTCCAGCACGTTTTCGCCTATGATGCCCAGATCTACCACGCCGTCCATCACCAGACCGGGAATGTCGTCGTCACGCACGCGCAGAATATCAATCGGCATATTCTCTGCCAGCGCAATCAGACGCTGCGTGTGCAGGTTAATTTTAATGCCGCAGCGGGCCAGCAGTTCGCGGGAATCGTCGCTAAGACGACCTGATTTCTGCATAGCTATGCGTAAACGTGAATTATCTAACATTGTCGGTTCCTCATGATCCTGTTGTAACTTGCCTGAACACGGTCCAAAAAAAAGCCCCCGGAAGATGATCTTCCGGGGGCTTTTTCTTGCGTTCATGCACCGCTGGAAGATCTAACTGTCTTCCAGCACACATCGCCTGAAAGACTAGTCAGGATGATGGTGATGATGGTGGTGTTTAAATTGAACGCGTGTCATAAAATTCTCGATGAATGCTTATTCATGTGATGTCGTTTAACCTAAACCACTTGCGCTACATAAAGCAAGGGCTTTTTTTAATCATTAAATGATTTCATATTTGCGCTATCAATTGTCAGTTGCGCATAGCTGGCGTAGCCTTAAAGCAGAGGCGTAAAAGTCAGGAGAAAACGCATGAAAAAGGTCGCCATTGTCGGTCTGGGATGGCTTGGAATGCCGCTGGCCATGTCGCTACTTGCGCGGGGCTGGGAGGTTACCGGCAGTAAAACCACAGCGGATGGGGTCGAGGCGGCGCGGATGTGCGGCATCGAGAGTGTTGAATTGCGCCTGGAACCAGAGCTGGTATGCGATACCGACGACCTGGATACGTTACTGAGTGATGTGGATGCGCTGGTCATTACGCTGCCGGCGCGTCGCACCGGGCCGGGCGAGACTTATTATCTGCAGGCGGTACAGGAAATTGTCGACAGCGCCCTCGCGCACCATATTCCCCGTATTATTTTCACCAGTTCCACTTCGGTATATGGCGATGTTGAAGGTGCCGTAAAAGAGAATATGCCGCGCCAGCCGGTGACGGCCAGCGGACGGGTATTAAAAGAGCTGGAAGACTGGTTGCATAATTTACCCGGCACCCAGGTGGATATATTACGCCTTGCGGGGCTGGTGGGGCCAGGTCGCCATCCCGGTCGTTTTTTTGCAGGGAAATCAGCGCCTGATGGACAACATGGCGTCAACCTGGTGCATCTTGAAGACGTGATCGGCGCAATTACCCTGTTATTACAGGCCCCGAAAGGCGGGCACATCTATAATATATGTGCGCCCTCTCATCCAACACGCAGTACATTTTATCCGCTGATGGCGCGTCAGCTTGGCCTGGCGCCACCGCACTTCCACGATGCCCCCGGAGAGGGGAAGGGCAAATTGATTGATGGGAACCGCATCTGTCATGAACTGGGATTTGAGTATCTCTTTCCCGATCCGCTGGTTATGCCTATGGAGTAACGCCGCTGGCGGAGCGTAAGCGCACCACAAGGGGGTGAGCATGAAACCGCTGCTGGATGTCCTTATTATCCTTGATGCACTGGAAAAGGAGGGGAGCTTTGCTGCGGCCTCGGCGAAGCTCTTTAAAACCCCCTCAGCGCTCAGCTACACCGTTCATAAGCTCGAAAGCGATCTTAATATTCAGATCCTTGACCGTTCCGGCCACCGGGCTCGCTTTACCCGCACCGGGCAGATGCTGCTGGAGAAAGGGCGTGACGTACTGCATACGGTACGTGAGCTGGAAAAGCAGGCCGTCAAACTGCATCAAGGTTGGGAAAACGAGCTGATTATCGGCGTGGATGATACCTTTCCGTTTTCCCTGCTGGCGCCCCTTATCGAGGCCTTTTACGCGCGACACAGCGTTACCCGTCTCAAGTTTATTAACGGCGTGCTGGCTGGCTCCTGGGAGTCGCTGGTGCAGGGAAGGGCGGATATCGTCGTCGGCGCGCTGCACGAGCCGCCGCAGCTCAGCGATTTTGGTTTTGCCTGTATTGGGCAACTGGAACAGGTGTTCGTCGTTGCGCCGCACCATCCGCTGGCTCAGGAGCCGGAGCCGGTGAACCGGCGGACGATCAAAAATTATCGCGCTATTGTCGTGGGTGACAGTTCATTGCCGGGCAGTACGGCCTCTTCCCAGCTGCTGGACGATCAGGAAGCCATTACCGTATTTGATTTTAAAACCAAGCTGGAGCTGCAAATTAGCGGCTTAGGCTGCGGCTATCTGCCGCGTTATTTAGCCCAACGTTTTATTGAAAGCGGTGCGCTGGTAGAGAAACAAGTTATCGCGCAATCCAGTTATGATTCCGTATGGATTGGCTGGAATGAGCAGACCGCGGGGCTTGCCAGTGCATGGTGGCGACAAGAAATTTTAGCAAATAGTGCTATTGCTGCCGTTTATGCGCAGGGCGTCACTGAGAAATCAGCTGATTAAATAAAAATTTAACTTTAGGATGCCTTTCGATCTCTTGCATTTTCGCTATCATTTAGGGAAAATGCGCCGCAGCAAACATGGAATAATCGACGATATAAAAGGCGTCGATTATTTTTTTTTGCATGTAAGAAAACCATTAAATCCAAGAGGCCGGGCTTCGTACCGGATAGATATTTACTAAAATCCGACAGTTGTTGTCGCTGAGGAAGAAAGAAATGGGGCAATCATTCGCTTACGTGGCGGTATTCACCGTAAAGGAGAATAACCATGTCGCATAACGCAACTCCAAAAACCTCTCGCGTGGAATTACGTAAAACGCTTACGTTGATTCCGGTTGTTATGATGGGCCTTGCCTATATGCAGCCGATGACGCTGTTCGATACGTTTGGTATCGTTTCAGGCCTCACTGACGGTCACGTTGCAACGGCGTATGCCTTTGCGCTGATCGCGATCCTCTTTACCGCGCTGAGCTACGGCAAGCTGGTTCGCCGCTTCCCGTCCGCAGGCTCTGCGTACACCTATGCTCAGAAGTCCATTAGCCCGGCTGTTGGCTTTATGGTGGGCTGGTCATCCCTGCTGGACTACCTGTTCATGCCGATGATCAACATCCTGCTGGCAAAAATTTACTTCGAAGCGCTGGTGCCTTCCGTACCCTCGTGGATTTTCGTTGTGGCGCTGGTGGCCTTTATGACCATCTCTAACCTGCGCAGCATCAAGACCGTTGCCAACTTCAACACCCTGATCGTTATCCTGCAGATGGGTATCGTGGCAGTGATTGTGGGGATGATCATTTACGGCGTATCTCACGGTGAAGGCGCAGGTACCCTGACCAGCACCCGTCCGTTCTGGTCTGAAGGCGCGCATGTCGTGCCGATGATCACCGGTGCGACTATCCTGTGCTTCTCGTTCCTCGGCTTCGACGGCATCTCTTCTCTGTCTGAAGAGACCAAAGACGCTGAGCGTGTGATTCCGCGCGCTATTTTCCTGACGGCGTTGATTGGCGGCATTATCTTTATCGGTGCCTCTTACTTCCTGCAGCTGTACTTCCCGGATATCTCTCGCTTCAAAGATCCGGACGCGTCACAGCCAGAAATCATGCTGTATGTTGCCGGTAAAACCTTCCAGTGGGGCGTGCTGATCTTCTCCAGCGTTACCGTTCTGGCATCCGGTATGGCGGCACACGCGGGCGTTTCCCGTCTGATGTACGTGATGGGCCGTGATGGCGTGTTCCCGACTCGCTTCTTCGGTTATGTTCATCCGAAATGGCGTACCCCGGCATGGAACGTGCTGCTGGTTGGCGCAATCGCCCTGATGGCGATTAAGTTTGACCTGGTTACAGCGACTGCGCTGATCAACTTCGGTGCGCTGGTTGCCTTTACCTTTGTTAACCTCTCCGTGATCTCTCAGTTCTGGATCCGTGAGAAGCGCAACAAAACGTTGAAAGACCACTTCAATTACCTGCTGCTGCCGGTATGTGGTGCGCTGACTGTCGGTGCGCTGTGGATCAACCTGGAAGAGAGCTCTATGGTTCTGGGTCTGATCTGGGGTGGTATCGGCCTGATTTACCTGGCATGCGTTACTAAAAGCTTCCGCAACCCGGTTCCTCAGTACGAAGACGTCGCGTAATAAATCTGTCGGCCCGGCAAGCGTAGCGACGCCGGGCAAAACAAAAAAACCGGAGAACATCGCCTCCGGTTTTTTTATGCCCTGAACTTACACAATCTCCTGCGCATACTGATACAGCGCTTTCAACAGCGCCTGCTTTTCAGCATTTCCTTCATACTCGCCGTAGAGCATTTCCAGCTCCTGGGCGTAGGCCTGCAAATACTCCGGCGTAAACACGTTGCGGCGATGCTGTAACCACCGTTCCTGTTCGGCCTCATCCAGCGTGCCGGGGAAATTACGCGCCCGGTAGTTAAAGATCAGCTTGTTGATGCGACTATCGGCAAAGGTGATATCCAGCGCGGGCAGGTTACGGGGATCGGTCTGCAACACGATATTCATGGCAGAGCGATCGGCATCGCTGAAAAAGCCATTATAGAGTTGGGCATCGACGTTTTCTGAAGGGACGAACGGCTCTGCTTCGGCAAAAATCGCGACCACTTTTTCGCGCACCTGCGGGTTTTCCCGCAGCTTTTTCAGGTTGTCCAGACAGTGCTGGCGGTCGATTCCCAGCCGCCCGGCATCCTCCGGGCGCAGGGTGTTGGCGGGCGCCAGCACCGGGCACTTGTTGATATGCACCAGCTTCACCGGCACGGCAGCATCATCCCCCAGCGCCTCTTTCGGGGTGTAGAGCCGCTCGCGAAGCTCATTACTGTCCAGCGTCAGCAGCGGGGTAATATCCCCGGCCAAATCCACCATAATCACCGCGTTGCGGTTTTCCGGGTGCCAGGCCAGAGGCGCCACCCAGCTGGTATTTCCGCGCCAGGCGCCGAACATTCCGGAGATGTGCATCAGCGGCTTCATCTGCGGCACATCAATCAGGGTGGTGAGTTTCTGCTTGCTGCGATGGCTGAGCAGGTACTCAAACAGTTTGGGCTGTCGGGTCTTCACCAGCTTCGCCATGGCGATAGTGGCGTAGACGTCCGCCATCGCGTCATGAGCATTACTGTGTTCAATGCCGTTCGCACGGGTCAGATGTTCAAGGCGGAAGCTGGGGAGCCCGTCCTCATTTTCGGGCCAGTTGATCCCTTCCGGACGCAAGGCATAGCAGGCGCGCATCACGTCCAGCAGATCCCAGCGCGAGTTCTTGTTTTGCCAGCTCCAGGCATAGGGATCGTAGAAGTTGCGGTAAAATATATGCCGGGTCACTTCGTCATCGAAGCGCACATTGTTGTAGCCCACCACGCAGGTGTTGGGCACGGTAAACAGGTCATGAATGCGACGGGCAAACTCTGCTTCATTTACCCCTATCTCCCGCGCTTCCTGCGGGGTGATGCCGGTGACCATTACCGCGCCGGGCTGAGGCAAATAATCATCGGCGGGCTTGCAATAAAACACCTCAGGCTCACCGATGATATTGAAATCGGCATCGGTGCGGATCGCGGCAAACTGTGCAGGGCGGTCCAGCGAGGGGCTGGTGCCAAAGGTTTCGTAATCGTGGAATAAAAATGTAGGCAGCGCGGCGGAGTCAGACACCAGTAATACCATCCTGTTTATGAGTGACACCTCTATGGTAAACCATCCGGCCTGGCACGCCGAAGGAAAAGCGCCGCCAGCCTGCAAATTTGCGAGGCATCGTCCGGAAAAAACCTGCGTACTGTCACATTTTTTTGCAATTATTCCAGGTATCCAGCGGAAAACTTCCGTAAAAAGGGCAACGATTTTAAATGACCTGAGGATATACCGTTGAAACGCCGTCTGTTTATTGCTGTTTCTTTACTCACTTTGAGCATTTCTTCCGCGCTGGCTGCCGACCCGATTAACTATGCGCCGCAGCCGCCAGCTATTCAGGCAGGCTCCTGGGTGCTGATGGATTACACGACGGGGCAGATTTTAACGGCGGGCAACGAACATGTGCAGCGGAATCCGGCCAGCCTGACCAAGCTGATGACCGGCTATGTAGTGGATCGCGCCATTGATAGCCATCACATCACCCCCGACGACATGGTTACGGTCGGTCAGGATGCCTGGGCTAAGGGCAATCCGGTGTTCGACGGCTCCTCGCTGATGTTCCTGAAGGCGGGCGAGCAGGTTTCGGTGCGCGACCTCAGCCGCGGCCTGATTGTTGACTCCGGCAACGACGCCTGCGTGGCGCTGGCCGATTACGTGGCGGGCGGGCAGCCGCAGTTTGTCACCATGATGAACGACTACGTTAAAAAGCTGAATCTGCGCGATACCCATTTTGAAACGGTGCACGGTCTGGATGCGCCGGGCCAGCACAGCTCAGCGTACGACCTGGCGGTGCTCTCACGCGCCATCATTCACGGTGAGCCGGCGTTTTATCACATGTACAGCGAGAAGAGCCTGACCTGGAATGGCATCACCCAGCAGAACCGAAACGGCCTGCTGTGGGATAAGTCGCTCAGCGTTGATGGCCTGAAAACCGGGCACACGTCCGGGGCTGGTTTTAACCTCATTGCCTCAGCGGTGGACGGTCAGCGCCGCCTGATTGCCGTTATCATGGGGGCCGAGAGCCCGAAAGGCCGCGAGGATCAGGCGCGCAAACTCCTGCACTGGGGACAGCAAAACTTCGACACCGTGCAGATCCTGCGTAACGGTAAGCAGGTAGGTATCGAGCGGATCTGGTACGGCGATAAAGAGCAGATTTCGCTGGGGACCGATCAGGACTTCTGGCTGTCGCTGCCGAAGGCGGAGCTGCCGAACATTAAAGCCAAATATGTGCTGGATAAAAAAGAGCTGGAAGCGCCGATTGCCTCGCATCAGCGGGTGGGGGAGATCGAGCTGTACGATCGCGATAAGGTGGTTGCCCACTGGCCGCTGGTGACCCTGGAAAGCGTCGGTAAAGGCGGGATGTTCTCACGTCTGAGCGACTATCTGCACCATAAAGCCTGACGGCAGAATGAGCAGGCTGGCGACTGTGCGAGCCTGCTCGCATAATAGACAGATCATCATTGTTAAACCGCATTTCTCTGCATTACAGTGTATGTATATACAGTAACCAATCGGAGGCAGCATGGACTACAGCATCAAGCACCAAAACAAACGCAAAATCGCCGGTTTTCATATGGTTGGCCCCTGGGAGCAAACGGTTAAGCAGGGTTTTGAGCAGCTGGTGATGTGGGTGGATGGCAAGCACATTCAGCCGCTGGAGTGGGTGGCGGTCTATTATGATAATCCCGATGAAGTGCCGGCAGAAAAGTTGCGCTGCGACACGGTTGTCACCGTGCCGGACGATTTTGTCATCCCCGCCAACAGCGAAGGGGTGATCCTCACCGAAGTGGCCGAAGGCGAGTACGCGGTCGCCACCGCCCGCGTTGAGAATTTTGACTTTGCCACTCCGTGGAACCTGTTTTTCGATAGCCTGCTTGAAGATGGCGATTACCAGATCGCACCGAAACCCTGCTTCGAACGCTACCTGAACGACGGTAACGCCGATGGCTACTGGGATATCGAGATGTTTATTCCGGTACAAAACCGGGTTGCGTAACGCCGCACCTATGCCCACTCTTCACAGGGTTTTTCTGCCGGATGCCACCACTCCGGCAGAAAACGCAGTACAATCAGGGTTTGCCGTAATGCTGGAGAGCGTGTGCGCCCCGACAAAACTTTAACGCCTTTTGAAATAAGACTGTATCGCCATTACCGCACCGTACATGGATGCCGTATTGCGCTGGCGTTTATCCTCACCTTTTTACTGGTGCGTCTGCTGGACGTACCGGAAGGAACATGGCCGCTGATTACCCTGGTGGTCATCATGGGGCCCATCTCCTTTTGGGGCAACGTTGTGCCGCGCGCGTTCGAGCGCATTGGCGGCACCATTCTGGGCTCGGCGCTAGGGCTGATCGCCCTGAAGCTGGAACTTATCTCCCTGCCGCTGATGCTGCTGTGGTGCGCGGCGGCGATGTTCCTCTGCGGCTGGCTGGCACTCGGCAAGCGCCCCTATCAGTCGTTGCTGATTGGTATCACCCTGGCGGTAGTGATCGGCGCCCCTACCGGGGATATGCACACCGCGCTATGGCGAAGCGGCGACGTGATCCTCGGTTCCCTGCTGGCGATGCTGTTTACCGGGATCTGGCCGCAGCGGGCGTTCCTGCACTGGCGTATCCAGATGGCGAACTATGTCACCGCCTTTAACCGGGTCTATCAGGCCGGTTTTTCCCCCAACCTGGTGGAACGTCCGCGGCTGGAAAAGCATCTGCAAACCATCCTCAACGACGTGGTCAAAATGCGCGGCCTGATCACTTCGGCCAGCAAAGAAACCCATATTCAGAAATCCATCTTCGAAGCCATACAGACTGTCAGCCGCAACCTGGTCTGTATGCTGGAGCTGCAAATCAACGCCCACTGGGCCTCCCGGGCCAGCCATTTTGTGATGCTGAATGCCCGGACTTTAAAAGAGACGCAGCAGATGACGCAGCAGACGCTGCTTACCATTGCCCATGCGCTCTATGAAGGTAATCCGCAGCCGATTCTGGCCAATACCGAGAAGCTAAACGACATCGTTGCCGAGCTGCGCCAGCTGATCAACGATCGGAACAGCGAAAACGTGGCGGAAACGCCTATTCACGGCTATGTATGGTTGAGCATGGAGCTTGCGCGGCAGCTGGAGCTGTTGTCACATCTTATCTGCCGGGCATTGCGCAAATAAAAAGCGTCTATGCGCGGTCGCGTTGTCTGCTGCTTCGATTCAGCAGAAATTGAGGTTATGATAGGGACAAAGGAAAAATTATTGTCATCAGCAATCGCTGTCAGTAAGGTTAACGGCATCGCGGTTGTTTAAACGAATCCGAATCTCACATTATCAGGGGTGTAAAAATGGAAACTACCAAGCCTTCTTTCCAGGATGTTCTGGAATTCGTCCGCCTGTTCCGCCGCAAGAACAAACTGCAACGTGAAATCCAGGACGTTGAGAAAAAGATCCGTGACAACCAGAAGCGTGTTCTGCTGCTGGACAACCTGAGCGATTACATCAAACCCGGCATGAGCGTTGAAGCCATCCAGGGCATTATCGCCAGCATGAAAAGCGACTACGAAGACCGTGTAGACGACTACATCATCAAAAATGCTGAGATCTCTAAAGAACGTCGTGAAATCTCGAAGAAGCTGAAAGTCATGGGCGAAATCAAGCACGCTGAAGCCAAAGGCGAATAATCGCCGCTGAACAGGCTAAGCCCTCCGACCTGTCGGGGGGCTTTTTTTTTGGCGTCGGTTTACCGAACCCGGAAAAGCAAGAAGCCTGCTCGAAAGCAGGCTTCTTAAATGTGGCTCCTCTGACTGGACTCGAACCAGTGACATACGGATTAACAGTCCGCCGTTCTACCGACTGAACTACAGAGGAATCGTTGTGGAGCGTTATCTTAGCGGCGAAAAAACTTTTGTCAAACCTGATCTTAACCGATTTGGATTAACTGTTGATTCCGTCGTCAGTTTGACGCAATTACCAACATATTTTTGTGGGAAATACTTTGCAGGATCTGCATTTCTCCCTCATCATTTGAAATGGAGTTTCAACTTTTCTCGCTAAGGTCCATTTTGAACGTCACCTCCGCTTTACGCCAGGCCGTGATGCGCACGCCCTGGTATGCCAAACGTAAGAGCTACAAGGTTCTCTTCTGGCGCGAAATCACCCCCCTTGCCGTGCCTATCTTTCTGGAAAACACCTGCGTCCTGCTGATGGGGGTGCTCAGTACCTTCCTGGTCAGCTGGCTTGGCAAAGAGGCGATGGCGGGCGTCGGGCTGGCCGACAGCTTCAACATGGTGATCATCTCGTTCTTTGCGGCCATCGATCTTGGGACCACGGTGGTGGTGGCCTTTAGCCTGGGTAAACGCGATCCGCGGCGGGCGAGGGCCGCAGCCCGCCAGTCGCTGGTGATCATGACGTTGTTCTCCATCGTGCTGGCGGCGGTGATCCACTATTTCGGGGAAGAGATCATCAACGTTGTCGCCGGTGAGGCTAACGGCGAAGTGAAAGCGCTGGCGCTGTCGTATCTCGAAATGACGGTGCTTAGCTATCCGGCCGCGGCGATTGCCCTGATTGGCAGCGGAGCGCTGCGCGGGGCAGGGAACACCAAAATTCCGCTGCTGATTAACGGCGGGATGAACATCCTGAACATTATGATCAGCAGCGTGCTGATTTACGGCATTTTTTCATGGGACGGGCTCGGCTTTGTCGGTGCCGGTCTCGGGCTGACAATCTCGCGCTATATCGGTGCCGTTGCCATCATCGTGGTGCTGGCAGTCGGGTTTAACCCGTCGCTGCGCATCAGCATCAAGAGCTATTTCAAGCCGCTCAACTTCGCCATTATCTGGGAAGTGATGGGCATCGGCGTGCCCGCCAGCATCGAATCTGTACTGTTCAACGGCGGTAAACTGCTGACCCAGATGTTTGTCGCCGGAATGGGTACCGACGTGATTGCCGGGAACTTTATCGCCTTTTCCGTCGCAGCACTGATTAACCTGCCGGGTAATGCCCTCGGTTCCGCCTCCACCATTATCACCGGAAAACGGCTCGGTAAGGGACAGATCGGCCAGGCGGAGCGTCAGCTGCGCCATGTCTTCTGGCTCTCGACGATTGGCCTGACCGCCATCGCCTGGGGGACCGCGCCGTTCGCCGGGCTACTGGCGTCGTTCTATACCCGTGAGCAGGACGTTAAGGACGTCGTGGTGATCCTTCTCTGGCTCAACGCGGCCTTTATGCCGATCTGGGCCGCCTCGTGGGTATTACCTGCCGGGCTGAAAGGAGCGCGCGACGCCCGCTTTGCGATGTGGGTCTCGATGCTCGGGATGTGGGGCTGTCGTGTCGTTGCGGGTTACACGCTGGGGATCATGCTGGGTATGGGCGTGGTCGGGGTCTGGCTGGGGATGTTCCTCGACTGGGCGGTACGCGGGGCGCTGTTCTACTGGCGCATGGTCAGCGGGCGCTGGCTGAAGAAATATCCGCGACCACAGCGTGATAAGGTGACGGTTGCTGCCGCAGAACGCGTAGCAAATGTGCAAACTGGGGAATAAATCGGCAAACGATGCAAAATCTGCATTCTGGCTTTGACAACGCCAGGTGGCATCGCTAATATTCGCCCCGTTCACACGATTCCTCTGTAGTTCAGTCGGTAGAACGGCGGACTGTTAATCCGTATGTCACTGGTTCGAGTCCAGTCAGAGGAGCCATATTTAAGAAGCCCGCTTAAGGAAACTTAAGCGGGCTTTTTGCTTTTGTGCGCAAGGTAAAAGCAAAACGGCAACACAAGTTGCCGTTTCTGTGTTTGTACCCTCTCCCTGTGGGTGAGGGCATCAGGCCGCACTATCTCTGCACACCGGTGCCGTCGCCTCAACCAGCCACGGAAGTGCATCGCTGTTAACGTGCGGCGAGAGCACCTCGCGTACCTGCTGGTGATATCCATCCAGCCACTGGATCTCTTTGTCGCTCAGCAGATGCAGCTCCACTTGACTCAGATCGATCGGCGCCAGGGTCAGCGACGCAAATCGGCAGAAGCCCGGTTGGCTTTCCACAATCTCCACCTGATTTTCAATGCGGATCCCATACTCATCGGCCAGATAATAGCCCGGTTCGATGGTGATGATATTGCCCGCCACCAGCGGCCACGGGTTGACCTTCTTCGCGATACGCTGCGGGTTTTCATGGATCAGCAGCTGGTGGCCTACGCCGTGTCCCGTGCCATGATCAAAATCGAGCCCCAGCTCCCACAGCCCGCGCCGCGCAAAGGCATCAATCTGATGCCCGCAGGTGCCAGACGGGAACTGGAGGGAGATGAGCGATAAAAAGCCTTTCAGTACCGCAGTGTAGTGCAAACGACACTGAGCGCTCAGCGGGCCGAAGGCCAGGGTGCGCGTGGCATCGGTGGTGCCGTTGTGGTACTGGCCGCCGGAGTCGTTCAGATAAAAATGGGCGCGGGTAATGGCCGCATTGGTCCGCTCGCTGGCGTGGTAATGACACATCGCTGCATTGCTGGCAGAAGCGGAAATAGTGGCAAAACTCTGCTCGATAAAGCCCGGTCTCTGCTGGCGGAACGCCAGCTGCTGCGCCTGGGCTTCCAGCTCGGTGAGGGGATTGCCCGCAGCGTCGCGGCGAGGCACCTCTTGTGCCAGCCAGGCAAGAAAGTTGACCCACGCCACGCCATCCTGCTGGTGGCTGTCGCGGTAGCCCGCCAGCTCGGCCTGATTTTTATGGGCTTTCATGGCGGTGATCGGGTCGGCGTGCCAGACGATCTCCCCCTGCGGCTCAACGGCAAAGCGCAGGGCGACAGGCGCCGAATCGGCATCCACCATCACCCGTTTGCCGGCGCACAGCTGCTGGCTGCGCGGCAAAAAATCGGCTTCAGGGGCCAGCACCAGGCTCTCCAGCAGCGATGCGGACAGCCCCTGAGTTTTCTCAGGGGTAACAAACCACTCCACCGCGCCGTCGCGGCTCAGCAGGGCAAACGAGTTCGGCACCGGGCTCATCGGAATATCGCTCCCGCGCACGTTCAGCAGCCAGGCAATGTTGTCTGGCTGGGTAATCGCCATATAATCGGCATTCTGCCCCGCGAGAATGGCGGCGACGCGCTGGCGCTTGTCGGCGCTGCTCTCGCCGCTGATGTCAACCGGCATCTCGCGGATCGCGCCGACCGGCGGGGCCGGGCGATCCTGCCACAGGCTGTCGAACGGCGAATCGTTCAGGGCGATTAATGCGCAATGGCTGGCGTTCAGCGCCTCGAACTGGGCGTTGGTCATCAGCAGGGCTTCAAAGGCAATCCGTGTACCTGCACCGACATGCCGATCCAGCCACTCCGCCAGCGGATCGTTGTGCAGATGCAGGATCTCAATCTCTGTCAGATCCACCTGTTCGCGGGCCTGCACCTGATAACGTCCGTCGACAAACAGCAGGGCGCGATCGCGCAGGATCAGGGCATGCCCCGCCGAGCCGTCAAAGCCTGTCAGCCAGGCCAGAACATCATCATGCGGGTGACAATATTCGCTCTGAAAGGCATCGGTACGCGGGACGATGATGCCGTCCAGCGCCTGGGTTTCCAGCCACTGGCGCAGGGCAGAGAGCGGAGATGTGGTGTGCATAACTTTCCTTTTTTATGATTAGCGGAACGGCGGCTCGTTGAAGGTACGCAGTTTGCGCGAGTGCAGCTTATCGCCTTCGGCACGCAGCAGATCGATGGCGCGAATGCCAATTTGCAGATGCTCGGAGATCGCCCCCTCGTAAAAACGGTTCGCCTGGCCGGGGAGCTTAATTTCGCCGTGCAACGGCTTATCCGAGACGCACAGCAGGGTGCCGTAAGGCACGCGGAAGCGGTAACCCTGGGCGGCGATGGTGGCACTCTCCATATCGATAGCCACCGCGCGGCTTAAGTTAAAGCGCAGCGCCGACGCCGAGTAGCGCAGCTCCCAGTTACGATCGTCGGTGGTGACTACCGTTCCGGTACGCAGGCGTTGTTTAACCTCTTCGCCCGGCATGCCGCTCACCTCTTTGGTGGCGTCGTACAGCGCCCGCTGCACTTCGGCAATGCTCGGGATCGGAATGTCCGGCGGCAGCACCGCATCCAGCACGTGATCGTCACGCAGGTAGGCGTGGGCCAGCACGTAATCGCCAATCAGCTGGCTTTCACGCAGCCCGCCGCAGTGGCCAATCATCAGCCAGACGTCCGGGCGCAGCACCGCGAGGTGATCGCAGATGGTTTTCGCATTCGACGGGCCCACGCCGATGTTGATCAGGGTTATGCCCTGGCCGTCGGCGGTGACCAGGTGCCAGGCCGGCATCTGATGCTTCTTCCACGCCAGATCGGAGATGGCCTGCTCCGGCGCTTCGGTTTCAGCGGTGATCCAGATCCCACCCGCGCAGGAGAGGGCGATGTACGGGCTGTCAGGATCGAGGATCTGGCTGCAACCCCAGCGCACAAACTCATCCACATAGCGGGTGTAGTTGGTGAACAGCACGAACGGCTGGAAATGTTCTGCCGGGGTGCCGGTGTAGTGACGCAGGCGCGCCAGCGAAAAATCGACGCGGCGGGCATCAAAGTGCGACAGCGGGGAAAACTCCGCCGGGTGGTAGATCCCATCGGCGGTCTCATCGCCGATCTGTGACAGCTCGGTGGTCGGGAAGTGGCGCGTCAGGCCGGCGCTCATGGAGCGATCCAGCGTCAGTTCTGAGCCGTCGATAACGTACGGATAGGGGATCTCATGGCGCGACGGCTCCACGGTAATGTGGGCACCGTAATCCTGATACAGCAGCGTCAGCTGCTCTTCCAGATACGGACGAAACAGCGTTGGGCGGGTAACGGTGGTGGAGTAGCATCCGGCGTGGGTAAAGCGCGCATAGGCGCGGGTCTTCGGCGTATTGGTGGCGCTACCATCCCAGGTCACTGAAAGTGAAGGATAAACAAAGAGGCCATTCATTCTGGCCTCTGCATCCGGGAGCGTTCCGTCTTTAATATACTCGCTGATGGCGCTGCGCAGAGCGTTGACCGCCTGCTCGTACAGCGCATCCAGCATATCCAGTGCCTGAGCCGGGGTCAGGCTGGAGCCCTTATTATTCATCTCTGTCTCCTTGTTCCACAGGTGTACGGCGTTCACCGATAGTATGTCACCTGGATGTGAAACAAAAGTGAGATCAGGACGCGGCCTGTTTCATCAGCAGGGCCGTGGCGGCAGAGAGCAGACAACCGGCCAGCAGATAGATTGCCACGCTGTGCCAGTCGCCGCCGGAGAAGGTGACCAGCGCGGCGGCAATAAACGGCGTAAATCCACCCCCCACCACGCTCGCCACCTGATAGCCGACGCCCGCGCCGCTGTAGCGGTAGCTCGCGCCAAACATCTCGGTGAACATCGGCTGCTGGACGCACACCACCATGTCATGGGCAATATTCGCCAGCAGGATAGCGAACACCACAATCCAGAAGACCGACTGGGCTTCAAGAGCCATAAAGAACGGGAAGGTGCTGAGAGCGCCGGTTAGCGCGCCGGTGATATAGACCCGACGGCGGCCAAAGCGGTCTGCCAGCCAGGCAAAGCAGGGGATGGTCAGGCAGCTGATGCCACCCACCAGCAGGCCAATATTGAGAAACAGCTCACGGGGCAGGCCGAGGTTCTGAGTCGAGTAGCTCAGGGCAAAGGCCGTGACGATATACATCGTCAGCAGCTCGCACAGGCGCAGGGCGATGATTTTCAGAAACGCCCCCGGATGGCGGATCAGCGCGTCCATCACCGGCAGACGGCGTTTCTCTGCCGGTTCCTGACGTTGCTGCTCGAATTCGGCGGACTCGTCCATCCCTTTACGCACCCACAGCGCCCCCAGCACCAGTACGATGCTGAACAGGAACGGGATCCGCCAGCCCCAGCTCAGAAACTGCTCATCGGTGGTGAAGGTGCTGATCAGCGAGACCAGCCCGGTGGAGAGGAGCAGGCCAACGCCATATCCCACCTGCACGCCGCTGCTGTAGAACGCCTTTTTTCGCGCCGGGGCGCTTTCCACCGACAGCAGCGCCGCGCCGCCCCATTCGCCGCCGACGGCGAAGCCCTGAACGGCTCGCAGGGTGACCAGCAGAACCGGCGCCCACCAGCCAATCGCCGCAAACGAGGGCAGAATACCAATCAGCGCCGTGGCGATGCCCATCATCCACACCGTCAGCATCAGCATCCGTTTGCGGCCCAGTTTGTCGCCAAAGTGACCGAAGATTACCCCGCCGAGCGGGCGGAACAGAAAGCCGACGCCGAAGGTGGCAAAGGCGGCAAGCGTGCCCATCGCCGGACTAATCTGTGGGAAAAACTCGTGGTTAAAGACCAGCGCGGCGGTAATGCCGTACAGCAAAAAATCGTACCAGTCGACTACCGCTCCGGCAAAACTGCCGAGGGCCGCGCGGCGCGCGCGGTTGAGTGACGGTGTGGCCCCGTCGGGGGACGAGGAAGTGAGGGTGGTGTCCATAGTGGTCCTGTCTGACGTTATTTTCTTATAGGTATAGGAAGAAGATCACTCACATTGCGGTCGCCTGAAAATAGCAACGGGTATGAGACTACCCCGAGAGCGGACAGGTGAAAACGTTTTTATCCCCGCGTGAGCTAAACGGGTGATATTTATCGACATGATGATTTGTTAACTGGCTATAAACGCAGCAACAAGGCTATGCTTGTCAGACACGTGGAGCGACAGAGGAAGGGAATGATGCGTCGTAGTACTATTCTGGGCTGTTTTGCCGCATTACTGGTCAGTCAGAGTGCGCTGGCGGTGAGCTATTCGTTGCCACCTGAAGGAAGCCGTCTGGTGGGGAGCCCACAGACGATCACCGTTCCGGCTGACAACAGGTTGCCGCTCGAAGCCTTTGCGGCGCAGTACGGGCAGGGGCTGAGCAATATGCTGGAGGCCAATCCGGGGGCCGATCCGTTTTTACCTAAATCCGGTTCGCAGCTGATCGTACCTCAGCAGATCATCTTACCGCCCACGGTGCGTGAGGGCATTGTCGTGAACGTGGCGGAAATGCGCCTGTACTATTATCCGCCAGGCAGCAACACCGTGGAGATCTTCCCGATTGGCATTGGTGAAGCCGGGCGAGAAACGCCGCGTAACTGGGTCACTGCCGTCGAGCGTAAGCAGGACGGGCCGACCTGGTCGCCAACGCCGAACACGCGTCGCGCCTATGCCAAAGAGGGCAAAACCCTGCCCGCCTTTGTTCCCGCCGGTCCGGATAACCCAATGGGCCTGTACGCCCTTTATATCGGCAGGTTATATGCCATTCACGGTACCAATGCGAACTTTGGCATCGGGCTGCGGGTCAGTCAGGGCTGTATTCGTCTGCGGGACGACGATATTAAGTACCTGTTCGATAATGTCCCGGTCGGGACGCGCGTACAGCTGATCGATCAGCCGGTGAAAGTGACCACCGAGCCGGACGGCAGCCGCTGGGTGGAAGTGCACGAACCGCTGTCGCGTAACCGTGCGGAGTTTGAATCGACCAATAAAGTGCCGCTGCCGATGACGCCAGGGATGCGTGCCCAGCTCAACGGTGCAGAGGTGGATGCCGTGCGGGTAAGCGGGGCGCTGGAGCGCCGGTCGGGAATGCCGGTGAATGTCAGCTGGGGGGCAGCGAAGCTGTAGCAATTTTTTACGGGCGGGGCGTTAATGTGGTCATGACGTTATTTCCCGCCCCCGATAATCAAATCGTTTTTATAACCGTTACTGTTATTAAGTTTTGCTCAAAGCGGTAAAATTATTATTAACCGTATTGAGATGATTGTTCGTTAATTAATTCATACGATCAGAGTACGGTGGAAATAAAACGACCAACTATTATCAAGACTTACCCTTAGAACTTATTTCTCACCGCAAGCTGGTGGGCCAGTCTCGTTTTATCTGGCGAGCTCGTGAATGAGAAGTAAGCTAGCGAGCATAGATACGATGAAGGATAACCCCTCTTTAGTTCCTCAGGTGCCGAAACCACCCGTGAGGCGACTCAATGTATATGCTTTCGATCCGCAATCCTCTGTGGAGTTAAAAACCGCTGTTATTAACCATACGATAATTGAATTACCCTGGGAAAATCGTTGGGAGGATCAACTGGAGCCTGGCCCGGTCAACGATTATCTGGAGGTGATTGATTGCGATCCCAGCTCTGGGCTCTTCTATGCCCCAACCGATCTCAATGATCCCCTCCTTCTGGCGCAAGATGGGTTACCGCCCTCAGAAGGCTGCCCTCAGTTTCATCAGCAGATGGTATTCGCGGTCGCGATGCGTACTATCCGTAATTTCGAGCGCGCACTTGGTCGGCTGGTCCTGTGGGCAGGTGACCGGAACGCAGCAAAATATTCTCCTGAGCGAAATTTCACACGACGCTTGCGTATTTATCCCCATGCTTTGCGTGAAATGAATGCTTACTACAGCCCCAGCAAACGGGCGTTACTGTTTGGATACTTCAAGTACCAGGAGAGCAATGCCGACGCCTGCACCTGGGTCTTTACCTGTCTTTCGCAAGATATCGTTGCCCATGAGACAACCCATGCCATCCTCCACGGCATGCAGCAGCGTTCAATTGAAGCCTCCAACTTCGATTCCCTGGCCTTTCATGAGGCCTTCGCCGACATTATTGCGCTGCTGCAACATTTCAGTATGACAAACGTTGTCCGTCACCAGTTGGCACAGAACAAAGGTTCGCTGCGTGAACCGGGATTGTTGAACGGGCTGGCGCTCCAGTTTGGACATGCGACGGGCAGTCACGGGGCTTTACGCTATGCGCTGCAGTATCTGAAGTCATCTGCCACAGCGGCCAACCCGCAAGAATATAAGACGATCGGTAAGCCTAAAAAACTGTCTGAAACCTTTGAAGCCCATGAACGAGGTGGCTTTCTCGTTGCCGCTATTTTTGACGCTTTTGTCACGATTTATGAGCAAAAAACCGCCGATCTTTTTCGTCTGGCACATTCGGGAACGACCTCTACACAGGATTACCTCTCCACTGAGCTGGTGGACCGTCTGGCCAGTGAGGCAGGAAAAGCCGCCGATCAGGTGCTGCGTATGTGTGTCCGTGCGCTGGACTATATTCCGCCGGTCGATCTGCACTTCGGCGAGTATTTACGCGCCATTATCACGGCAGATACCGATCTGGTGGCAAACGATCCCATGCGTTACCGCATTGCTTTTGTTGAAGCCTTTAAAAAGCGTGGCATCACTGTACCAGGCTGCATTTCAATGGCACCTGAAAGTCTGCTATGGGATGAACCGGATCTCACGGAAGCCCCCGAATTTGCTGGTGCTGGAGATAGCCCCGAAGATGGGCTCAGTAATGTGTTCGCTTACCTGCTGAATCAGCTCGAACTTTCGGGGTCGCTTAAGGCTGGGGGGCGAGGATCTTCGGGAGGTGGGCGACGAAATCTCCGGGAGGCGGCGATGCAGTCAATCCAGCGTAACCAGGCGCGTATCTACGACTGGTTTAAAGAGGATAGCCCCTATGACGAAGGGTGGGAGAAACTGGTCGGTATGCGGCTCATCGCTTTTGATGATCCCAGGCGCAAGTTGCCCGTCGACAATATGCCTACCCTCTGGACAGGCAAGGCAGATGAGAACGGCGTGTTTCCTCAAGTCCCTACCGTCGAAGTTCATTCTGCCCGCATCGCGCGTCGTGTCGGGCCGGAAGGTCAGGAGACACATCATCTTATCATCCAGATTACGCAAAAGCGGCGTGGATACGATGACCCCGCCGACCAGGATAAAGCTGATGCCGGTGATGTCGCACTGCTAGCGCGCGACCCCGATTTCTGGTTCCGCGGCGGCGCGACAATGCATATTGATCTGCGAGACGGCAAATTGATTCGCATCATCAGAAAGAACGTATGCGACAACAAGCGGCTAGCGGCGCAGCGTGCATTTCGTACAGGGCAAGCCCAGGGGAGGGCTCCAGGTTTATATTTACATGCGAATAGCGAGCCATTCGCTTTTCTGCACCGGGGGCTCTGATGACCCAACCAAAAATATCGGTACGTATGTACAGGGCCCTGGGCATACAGGGAAGCCCCTATAAAGGGTATCTGGGTGACTGTTTTCTTATTCGGGTTGAGAGTGAACAGAGCGACCCCGCACATATCTTGATCGACTTTGGTATCCTGATGGGCTCCGCTCAGGCAGAAGAGCGTATGCGGCAAGTCGCCATCGATATCGTCAAGATGACAGGGGGACAATGGGATGATCAGGGCAAAATAGCCCAGCAGGGCAAGCTGGATCTATTGATAATTACCCATGAACACTGGGACCATCTTTCGGGGTTTTCACAGGCGCAGGATATTTTTTTCAACGGTCTGATTATTGACAAACTCTGGATGGCCTGGACTGAAGACGACAATGATGATTTTGCCAATCAGCTGCGGCAGGAGCGAGACAAACGCAGTGTGGCGCTTGCCGCAGTTGCGGAAATGATTCAAAAGGGTGCAAGGGAGGCTGAATCCTCACCTCTGGCTGCCGACAGCCAGATAGTGCTGGCTGGGCTCGATGCCTTTTTAGGCCCGCTGGTAAGTAAAGATACACCAG
Organism: Leclercia sp.; assembly: GCF_036780805.1. NCBI lineage: Bacteria > Pseudomonadati > Pseudomonadota > Gammaproteobacteria > Enterobacterales > Enterobacteriaceae > Leclercia > Leclercia sp. Next base: position 383,756 of record NZ_DAIQCE010000001.1, read on the forward strand.
CGATCCTGGATGACGGGCTGGCAGCCAGAGCAGTAAAGCCCAGACAGCTTAAGACACGGGAAATTATCGACAAGCTGAAAGCGAAGGCAAAAAGCAAAATATTTCTGTCCCCTGGGCAAGTGATGACCGCTCCCGGAGAGATGAAAACCTTTGTTCTCGGCCCCCCGCGTAATCTGGCCCGACTGAAAAAGGACAAACCTTCAACAAATGAGGCCTGGTTCAGTAATCAGGCATTAGAGGAGCGTCTGTTCCGTTTAGCCGACGACGTACCTTCCGAAACGGACAACGATCTGCCCTTTGCCCCTCGTTACAATCGACTTCGAGCCGAACTGGTTCGTCATCCTGGCGGGGCCTCTGCGGGCAGCGACTGGAGCACTCTGCTCTGGCTCACAGAGCACTATTTTGCGCCAACCTCCGCTGAAGGTGCTGATTTGTCGCGTCGAACCATTGATTCAGACTGGCTGGAGGCTGCGGGGCAACTTGCGCTCAAACTTGACGCTGATACCAATAATACGAGCCTGGTGCTTGCTTTCGAACTCCCGGACGGAACCTTTATGCTCTTCCCGGGCGATGCTCAGGTGGGTAACTGGGACTCCTGGCACGATCAGTCGTATCGTGATAGCGATAAGGACATTTCCGCGACGTATATTCTCGAGCGTGTGCGATTTTACAAGGTGTCGCACCATGGGAGTGACAACGCCACCATCAAGGATAAAGGCCTTAGCCTGATGACTCACCCTGAACTGGTAGCAGCCATTCCTACGGATGAAGCTTTTGGCAAGCAGCAAGGGGTTAAGGGATGGAAAATGCCCGATCCCCGTTTAAACGAGGCAATCCTGGCGGCGACGAAAGGACGCGTTTTTCGAAACGATGACCCGGTCAATACCTGTTACTCAAACTTCGAAAATCCGCCGTCTTCCTGTGACCTCTATCTTGAGTACACCGTGTTTAAACCAGCGGAGTAGACATCATGGCTTTCGATCACCAGTCTGCTAAAGACTTTATTGCCAGAACAGATTTACCTTCACAGCCTGAGCTTTTTGGGATTAATGCGGGGATGGGCATGCCCGATTTCGAGACATCCAGCCAACAGTCACTGGTTGTCGGCTCAAATGTTGTTTCTTTCGCTTCAGGCATCGACGCAAAATTGCGGCAGGCTATTACCGATACCTCTCTTTTCGCACAGCTCGCCGCTGCCAGGGCGGTTAACAACGATCCAGACCCGCTGAAATTCTTTGATGCCTATTTTACTTATCTGGCGAACATTGGTTGGGTTATTCAGAGCAAACAGACGGCGGAAGTTAACTATGAGGGGGATACGCTGGAAGTTCATAAAGCGATACTCGGCGTTATCACCTCTTTTTTGAGCCCCGTTGCGGGTGCTTTACAGGCCGTACTTTCCGTGCTGAGCGGGTTACAGAATATGAACAGGAATGCACCGTTTATTACGCTCTTTAAGAAACAAAGCCAGCATGGAAATATTGGGCGTTTCCAGTTTACCTGTATCTATTCCGACCCTGAACAAGGCCCGGTGGCGAGAGCAATCGCTTTTTCTCTACAGGCCGATAATACCTTGACGCAAGTCCTGTTTTTTAAATTGCAGAAAGGCAAAACCAACTTCAGGCGTAGCGAAGGTGTGCTATCTATCGATGCTCACGCCTTAATCTCCCTGCAATCACAGCTGACTACGAAGTTGAAAGCGTATCACAGCGCGTATATTGCCGATACTAAGCTTGCCCCACTCGAAGAGGACTGAAAAATGGCGATATGTCCCTTTGCCGAAGAGCACCCCATCACTGGAAGTAGCGGAACTTACACCGGTGGGGTGTTTAAAATTATTCATCACACCACTGAAGGGGGAAATGCTGAAGGCGCTTTTGCCCAGTTTAAGGCCCACCGTTCAGATCCCCATTTTACCGTTGATGCCAGCAAAATTTATCAGCACATTGATACCGACAAGGCCGCACGCGCGTTGAGAAATGACCCGGGTGGGGTTGAGACCAACCGGGAGCGCGCGCTACAGATTGAAGTTGTCGGTTTTGCGGGGAAAACGAAAAACAGAGCGACGCTGAAGAACCTTGCTCGTCTGTGCCGTTGGCTAGAAAAAACACATAATGTTCCCTTAGTGTGGCCAGCGGGATACCCCAAACCCGCGAAAAATGGCAAGGATCCAGGGGGACATATACGAAGTATAGAAACCTGGAAGAAGGGCGGACATTTTGGACACTGCCATGTGCCTGAAAATATTCACTGGGATCCCGCCTATACCAAGACCGAAGTCGATTACATCATGGCGGCGAAATTTGACGCCGATGGGAAATTAATCAATGCGCAGGATCCTGCGGTGACGGCGCTGGACCTTCAACCGATGGCAATGGATGGTGATAGCGCTTTTGCCATCATGAACGATCACGCAGACGTTGGAGAAGCAGTGACAAACAATGTCGAACCTGTTTCTGTACTAACAGGTAAACAGCAGGAGCCTGACCTCGATCGTTTAACCACGGGTACGGGTCTTTGTCTTTCAGGCGGTGGTTATCGGGCAATGCTGTTCCATGCGGGAAGCCTGTTGCGGCTTTATGAAACCGGATATCTCTTTTCCCTACAGCGTATTTCAAGCGTATCCGGCGGCTCAATCACCAGTGCGGTGCTGGCGCTGGCGTGGAAATATCTCCCTTTTGACGGCGATCGAACCCCATTTGAAGCCCGGGTTATCTTGCCTGTCAGAGAGTTGGCTGGCCGGACCCTGGATGAGGAAGGGATACTTGCCGGGATGATTCTGCCGGGTAGTATTGGCGAAAAAATTGCTGATGCCTATAACAAATACCTTTTTAAGGGGGCAACATTGCAGGATCTACCTGATGCTCCCCGTTTTGTCATCAATGCGACAAATGTGCAGTCCGGCGCTCTGTGGCGCTTTTCCAAACCCTACATGGGGGACTACCTTGTAGGTTTAATTGAGAAACCGGATTTGTTACTCGCTAAGGCCGTAGCGGCATCTTCCGCTTTCCCACCGTTTCTCTCGCCGCTCACGCTCGAACTCCATCCTGCTTCATTTAAACCGGGTTCAGGGGATGGCCTGCAAAAAGTTCCCTATACCTCTGAGGTCGTCCTCACCGATGGCGGCGTGTATGACAACATGGGGCTTGAGACAGTCTGGAAGCGTTTTGATACGGTACTGGTCAGTGATGCAGGAGCGAAAATCAAACCCGAGGAAGAACCCAAAAAAGACTGGGGACGGCATGCCTATCGCGTTCTTGATCTCATCGATAACCAGGTGCGGAGCTTAAGAAAACGAGCGCTTATTGCGAGCTATAAGGCCGGGCCTGACGATCCCGGTAAACGAAAGGGGACGTATTGGGGGATCGGTGCGGAATATGCGCATTACCCTATGCGGGCACTCAATCTCAAATGTGATCCGGTCAGGGTTAAGGAACTGGCAGGTGTGGCAACGCGCCTGAAGAAACTGGATGATGAGCTGCAGGAACGGTTAATTAACTGGGGTTACGCCGTCACGGATGCCGCATTACGAAGTTATGTCGATCCCCAACTGCCTAAACCGAACGCTTTTCCCTATCCAGGGCGTGGAGTCTGACGCCACCAGGCAATAGGGTATGACGAAGCCTGTATGAGCCAACCGCAGAAAAGCAAAAAGCCTGCTTTAAAAGCAGGCTTTTCAAATTTGGCTCCTCTGACTGGACTCGAACCAGTGACATACGGATTAACAGTCCGCCGTTCTACCGACTGAACTACAGAGGAATCGTGTGAACGGGGCGAATATTAGCGGCGTCGCCTCCCGTTGTCAAAGGGTGATCCCGCCTGTCGCGATCGTTTGCTGACAAAATCAGCAAACTGACGTTTTCACCAGCGGATTGCACGTTTTTGGTGCGCATATACCCCGAATGGGGCAGATCATAAACCGTTGTTTCATGTTTAAAATCGTCGACAGCGATTAGATTTCCTTATTTTCCGTCACTTAGCAGACATATCGGACCTCCTGGCAAAACTGGCAAGCATCTTGCAAAACCCTCAGTACATTCGCGCCGGACTCGGCAACGCATTTCGTACAGGGGGCAAAATGAACTTAAGACGACTGAAATACTTCGTAAAAATCGTCGATATCGGTAGCCTGACCCAGGCCGCTGAAGTGTTGCATATCGCACAGCCGGCACTGAGCCAGCAGGTGGCCACTCTGGAAGGTGAACTGGATCAGCAGCTGTTGATCCGCACGAAACGCGGCGTAACGCCTACCGAAGCGGGCAAGATCCTCTACACCCACGCACGTACCATTCTGCGTCAGTGCGAACAGGCGCAGCTGGCGGTGGGCAATGTCGGGCAGACGCTAAGCGGGCAGGTCTCAATTGGCCTCGCGCCTGGCACGGCGGCCTCGTCGGTCACCATGCCGCTGCTGCAGGCGGTGCGCGCGGAGCTGCCGGAGGTACTGGTCTATCTCCATGAGAACAGCGGTTCAGCGCTGAACGATAAATTGCTCGGCGGACAACTGGATATGGCGGTGCTCTATGACCGTTCACCGGTGGCAGGGATCACCAGCCAGCCGCTGCTGAAAGAAGATCTCTTCCTGGTGGGAACGCGCGACTGCCCGGGGCAGAGCGTCGATTTAACCGCAGTGGCCGAGATGAATCTGTTCTTACCTCGCGACTATAGCGCCGTACGTTTGCGCGTTGACGAGGCCTTCTCTCTGCGTCGTCTGACGGCCAAAATCATTGGCGAGATCGACTCTATTTCCACGCTGACCGCCGCTATCGCCAGCGGAATGGGTGTCACGGTTCTGCCTGAATCGGCAGCCCGCTCGCTCTCAAGCGCTGCCAACGGCTGGATGGCGCGGATTTCCTCGCCGTCGATGAGCCTGCCGCTGTCGCTGAACGTCTCGGCGCGCGGTGCCCTTTCACCGCAGGCGCAGGCGGTGAAAGAGATCCTGATGTCGCTGGTGAGCCGTCCGTCACTGGAGAACCGTGAGCTGCAGCTGGTGAGTTGATATTCCATAAAGGTATAAGTTGCGGGTTTTTATTATTTGTTCTCTCGGCGGGCACACTCTAACAATAGTGTCATGTCAGAAGCGCCGGAGTGAACCGTGAATTTCCAGCAACTTAAAATTATCCGTGAGGCGGCCCGTCGGGATTACAACCTGACCGAGGTCGCTAACATGCTCTATACCTCCCAGTCGGGCGTCAGTCGTCATATCCGCGAGCTGGAGGAGGAGCTGGGCATTGAGATCTTCATTCGTCGTGGCAAACGCCTGCTGGGAATGACCGAACCCGGCAAGGCGCTGTTGACCATTGCCGAACGCATTCTTAATGAAGCCAGCAACGTGCGTCGTCTGGCCGATCTCTTTACCAACGATGCCTCCGGCGTGTTGACCATCGCCACCACCCACACTCAGGCCCGCTACAGCTTGCCACCGGTGATAAAGGCGTTCCGCGAGCTGTTCCCGGACGTGCGTCTGGAGCTGATCCAGGGCACGCCGCAGGAGATTGAAGTCCTGCTGCAAAACGGCGGGGCGGATATCGGCATCGCCAGCGAGCGATTAAGCAACGACCCGCTGCTGGCCGCGTTCCCGTGGTTCCGCTGGCATCACAGCCTGCTGTTGCCGGTCGACCATCCGCTGACTCAGGTCTCTCCGCTCACCCTGGACGATATCGCCAAATGGCCGCTCATTACCTACCGTCAGGGCATTACCGGGCGTTCGCGTATTGACGAGGCCTTTAACCGTAAAGGGCTGACGCCGGATGTGGTGCTCAGCGCCCAGGATTCGGACGTGATCCGCACCTACGTCGAGCTGGGGCTGGGTATTGGGCTGGTGGCAGAACAATCCGGCGGCGAGCGCGAGCAGGGGAGCCTGGTGCGCCTCGATACCCGGCACCTGTTTGATGCCAACACCGTCTGGCTCGGGCTTAAGCGCGGCCAGCTGCAGCGCAACTATGTCTGGCGCTTTATCGAACTCTGCAACGCCGGGCTGTCGGTGGATGAGATTAAACGCCAGGTCATGGAGCCGGAAGAAGTGGCGATTGACTATCAGATATAACCCCATCAACCCCGCATCGCGGGGTTTTTTCTGCGCAACGATGATTTAGCGCGACACGCTTAAAGCGTTGTTATCGATAAAAACGCGCGAAAAAGCAAAAAGCCCGCTTAAGTTTCCTTAAGCGGGCTTTTTAAATATGGCTCCTCTGACTGGACTCGAACCAGTGACATACGGATTAACAGTCCGCCGTTCTACCGACTGAACTACAGAGGAATCGTGTGAACGAGGCGCATGTTAATGGCCCCGCTATTTTGTGTCAACATTAAATTCAACGCGCTGATTCAATTGATTAATTAAGCCTCAGAGTGCTGATTTAGTGTACTTGTGCAGCGGGATCCCCGCCCGGGCCCTCATTTTCACGTAACCGTTGCAGTGGGTCCTGCTGATAAAACTGGCAAAAACGCTGCCACAGCGCCGGGAAGCGAGGCGCGAAAAGCTCGGGCGCGCTGAAGAAATATTCCGACAATACCGCAAAGCACTCGGCAGGATCGGTGGCTGCATAGGCGTCGATACTGGCTGCGCTTTCGCCCACCAGATCGATTTCATCCTGAATGTTGTTCATTGCGGCGTGCAGGTCGTGTTCCCAGCCTGCCACTTCACGCAGTGGGATAAAAGGAACGCCGCTGGCGCGATCGCCATTGCGGGTGTCCAGCTTGTGCGCCACTTCATGAATAATGAGGTTGAAACCGGAGGCATCGAACGAGTCCTGAATATCCAGCCAGTTGAGGATAATCGGCCCCTGCTGCCAGCTCTGGCCAGACTGCACCATTCGCTGACTGTGCACCAGCCCGATGTCGTCCTCCCATTCGTCGTCCACCACAAACGGCGCCGGATAGATCAACACTTCATGGAAACCGTCCAGCCACTCGATACCCAGCTCCAGTACCGGCAGGCAGAAGAGCAGGGCAATACGGGTGCTCTTGCGATCGTCGAGTTCAAAGCCCTGTAGCGGGACCAGACGTTTTTGCTGTAAGAATCGCACGGCCAGCTGCACCAGACGCGATTTATCCTCATCCGATAAAGTGGACAGGACGGGTATCGCCAGCGCCTCTTCCCACGGCAGCGCCGCGCTTCGGGCGGATTCATTCGATTTCCAGGGCCACTTAATCATCGCTTTGCTCGCAAACTCGTCACTTGAACAAAATTGACCGGTTATGGTCTGTTAAAATGCCAAATTACCCGGCATGATGGCAATCATCAAAACGGAGAGATGCCAGAGCGGCTGAATGGACCGGTCTCGAAAACCGGAGTAGGGGCAACTCTACCGGGGGTTCAAATCCCCCTCTCTCCGCCACTTCCTCTCTTCAGACCGTCTTCCCGCTCCCTTTCTAGTCAGACATCCTGTGCGCTGGTACCTTATCATTCCACTTACGTTAAGTAACCGCCCTTTACCGCTGCAAAACAATATATGTGAACTAAATCAGGATGTTTACCCGAATAGTTTGTATTACGGGCGTTACGCCTGGTGGCAATATTGCCGAAGCAGGGCGACCTGCTCAGGACGCAGTCGATAGCGATACACGGGTCGGCCGGTGGCACCATAGTGAATGCTGGTGTGCAGAATGTTGATCTGGGCCAGCCAAATCAGATATTTGCGGCAGGATACCCGGGAAATATTGACTGCGCTAGCCAGATCGTCGGTCGAAAACTCCGTCCCCGGATGGGCATCAATCCACAGGCACAAGGTGCGCAGCGTCTGAGGGGTGAGCCCTTTCGGCAGGCGTCGGCTGTCCGCCAGCCCAGGCGCGCCACCGCGCAACAGCCGGTCGACATCAGCCTGGTCATGATACTGATGTGACGCCATCAGCGCCTTTTTCTCGCGCCAGCCGTTCAGCGCTTCTTCGAAGCGCGGGAACTGGAAAGGTTTGATGAGATAGTCCACCACCCCGTAGTGCATCGCGGTCTGAATGGTGGCGGCATCGGAGGCCGAAGTGATCATGATGACATCGGTATCGCGCCCGGAGGCGCGGATAACCGGCAGCAGGTTCAGACCGTTTTCGTGCTGCATATAGACATCGAGCAGGATCAGGTCGACCTGCCGGGCGGCATTGTTCACTACGATCCCGGCTTCCGCCAGCGAGGTGGCTACGCCGCAGCAGCAAAAACCGTCCACCCGGTTAACGTACTGGCGGTTAAGATCGGCCACCATGTCATCATCATCAACAATCAAAACATGTATCACGTGCTCTTCCTTTCACTGTCCCAGGGGAGCTGAACAAAAAACTGGGTAAACACCCCCGGTTCAGATTCGACGGTAATGTCCCCGCCCAGGTTTTCAATTTGCTGACGGGCGAGGAACAGCCCCACGCCCCGGTTTTCCCCTTTGGTGGAAAATCCTTTGTTAAAGATGGCCTGCAGATGGTCGGGAGTAATGCCCGGCCCGTCGTCACTCACCTCCGCATTGAGCCAGCCCTGCTGATAGTGCAGCAGCAGGCCGATCTCCCCTTCAGGCTGTGCATCCAGCGCATTCTCAATCAGATTTCCGAGCACGGTGACCAGCCCCGCGACCTGCTGTTCATTGGGGTTATCCGGCACCTGGCTGGCGTCGGAGAGCGTCAGGCTAAACCCCAGCTCTCTGGCGCGGTTAATTTTGCCCAGTAAAAATCCAGCCACCACCGGTGACTTCACCTTGCGCTGCAGCGTACCGACGTCGCTCTGCCAGGCATTGGCGGTCAGCAGGACGTACTCTTCCAGTTTGGCATAGTGCTTCATATGCAGCAGCCCGAGGATCACATGCAGCTTATTCATAAATTCATGGGAGTGGCTGCGCAGCACATCCAGATAGCTCACCATCCCGTCCAGCCGCTGTAGCAGCTGGCTGATCTCGGTCTTATCGCGGAAGGTGGTGATGGCCCCCATCAGCTGGTTCTCGCTTTTGACGGGGAGGGTGTTGCAGAGTAACAGCCTGCCATGACAGTTGATCTCCTGATCCTCACGCGGCAGCCCGGTTTGCAATACCTCGCGCAGGTTCGCCAGCAGCGGTGCCTCGTGCAGGGCATGGCTGCTGGCGTTGGCATTGAGAATCTGTCGGGCGGCGTGGTTTATCATCGTCATATTCCCCTGCCGATCCACCGCGATCACTCCCTCGCGCAGGGATTGCAGCATCGCCTGACGCTGTTCCAGCAGGGCGGAAATCTGATACGGCTCCAGACCCAACAGCACGCGCTTGAGCATCCGCACCAGCCCCCATGCGCCGAGCGCGCCGAGCAGGGCGCTGAACAGCACCAGCCAGATGGCATCCCAGCGGTTGCGGGCGATCTGCTGCTCCACTTTGTTCAGGGAGATCCCCACCGCGACGACCCCAATCTGCTGATGCTGCGCGTTATAGACGGGGGTAAACACGCGCAGCGCCTCATCGAGCACGCCGTGGTTAATGGCGACATTCTCTTTATCCTCCAGAGCAGGCCGGAGATCGTCACCAATAAAGGTTTTGCCGATCAGAGCGCTGTTGGGATGCGAATAGCGGATCCCGCGCATGTCTGTGACGACGGCAAACAGCAGTTTATTGCGCTGCATCACCGTCCAGGCGACAGGCTGGATGATATTGCTGTCCGGGGGCAAGGACAAGCCGCGGATTACTTCCGGACTGTCGGCCAGGGTTCTGGCGACCGCCAGGGCGGTATCGCGCACGCCATCGCGCGTGGCCCGGGTGATTTGCGCAAAATAGAGGACAAAAATCACCAGCAGGATCGCGCCCGTCACGCTGTAGACCATCAGCGTGACCAGGGTGTTCAGTTTCATTGGGCGCTTGTGCGTAGGCGGAAGAGGCGGCAGATCGCGCATTGAAACTCCAGGGCAGGCGGAAAAGCGGGCATTATCGCTGATGGCGCTAGTTTGTTAAAGCTATGTAAATCTGTGAGGGGCAGAAAACAAAAAGCCCGCGTATCAGCGGGCTTTGATTGGGAACCATGTCGTTTAGAACTGGTAAGTGATACCCAGCGCAAACTGGTCATCGGCATGGCCACCGGTTCTGGCCGCGTCGTCTTCATCCAGCAGGTTGAACTTGTACGCGGTATAGACGTTCATGTTCTTATTGAAGTAGTACCAGGTACCCAGTTCAATATAGTTCACGAGGTCAGCGTTAAAGCCGCGAACACCGCTGCGTTCACCCAGATCTTTGCCTGTGGAATAGACATAGCCCAGAGAAGGACGCAGGCCGAAATCAAACTGATACTGCACCACGGCTTCGACGTTCTGGGTTTTGTTGGCAAAACCGACGCTGTCAGCCCAGGTCATGTTGCGGGTTTCACCGTACATCACGGCGGCGTACAGGTTGTTGGCATCATATTTGGCCGCCAGCGACCAGACTTCAGCGGTATCGCCAAAACCGTCAGCAGACTGCTTGTTGGTGCGATCGGACTTGCCGTACACGCCCACGAAGCCGAAGCCATCGAAGTTGTAGTTCAGGGAGGTGCTGTAACCGTCGCCGTTAGCTTTCTTCTCCTGACGATCGTTATTTTTGCCCTGGTACTGCACGGCAAAGTTCAGACCTTCAACCGCGCCGAAGAAATCGGTGTTGCGATAGGTCGCCACGCCAGTGGTTCGGCCAGTCATAAAGTTATCGGTGTGAACCCAGGAGTCGCCACCCCATTCCACCAGCATATCGGTATAAGCGCCGGCGTCGTATGCCACGCCGTAGTTACGGCCATAGTCAAACGAACCGTAGTCGCCAAATTTAAGGCCCGCGAAAGCCAGACGGCTGCTCTCATCCTGCTCGCCTTCCGGGGTGCTGGCGGTCATGTTGTACTCAAACTGACCGAAACCGATCAGCTCGTTGCTGATTTGGGTTTCGCCTTTAATACCGAAACGGGCATAGGAGGTATCAGCGTTTTCACTGTTGCTATCATCAGTCTTGTCCCAGATGCGCTCGCCGACCATTTTTCCGTACAGATCGAACTTATTGCCGTCCTTGTTGTAGATTTCAGCCGCATTTACCGCGCCAGCGCTCAACAAAACAGGGACGAGAACTGCCAGAACTTTTCTTTTCATTATATATTCCCTTCAATGTATTTTCTTAATGAATATACGCAACCCTCTCCGGGTTACGGGGTCAATACTATTTCAGGGTGGGTTTTTACCCTTTAACAATAAATGTAACTAAATCATTTAGATTATTTCAAAATATTAATAATGGTGTCACCATATGTAATAATTATGATTATAACAATAGTATTTACATTATTTATTGATATGTATTTCATGGGCTTATGGGTGAGTGTGGATTTATTGAAAAAATGAGGGTAGAGCAGTCAGCGGATCGGCCAGTAAAAAAAGCCCGATAAGAATATCGGGCTAAAAATTAGGGGGTAATTTAAACGTTTTTAATAGTGAGGCGATAAAAAAGCACATAACCCCGACATCATTGCACAGTTGATCAATTTAGAAAATATTTTCCGTAAATAATAATATTGAAAAAGCTTTGCCCGCTTTCTCTTGATGATGGTTATTTCCCGCCTGAATAAATACGCTTAAATAATAAATGTGCTCAATATAAAATTGCGGAAGATCAATGTTGCGCCTATGGGCAGCGAAAAATTAGCACCAGAAGAGTGCGTTTAATTGAAAAATGTGATTTATTTCACGGTTTAGATTGGCGATGTGAATGTGGTAGCTATACTGCCGTGAACAAGGAAAGGACAACATGGAACAAAAACACGATCGCAGCCTGGGGGGCAAGCTGGCCCTGTGGGTGTTTTACGCCTTTTGCGGCTATTTTATCTGGGCGATGGCGCGCTATCTATGGATCGTCAGTAAAGTCAGTTCGGTACCGGGGCCGTTGATCGAGGGCGATCTCGGCTCAACGTCCGGCAAATGGCTGAGTGCTTTGTGCGGCTTTCTGCTGTTAGGCGCGGTGGGGACAATCCTCGGCGCCATTGCCTGGTACACCCGGCCACGTGATGTGCCAGAAGAGTAAATAGTTGCTATTGTACGGTTTTTCACTTCAGGGAAAGCGCTATGGAACTCGTGCAATGGCAGCAACGTTTTGAAGGCTGGCTGAAGGCGCATCATGCCACCGATGATACCGCCCACGATCTCTCCCATTTCCGTCGGGTCTGGAACACCTCACAGCGGCTGATGAAGGACCAGCAGGTCGATGCGCTGGTCATTCTGACGGCCTGTTATTTTCACGATATCGTCAGCCTGCCTAAAAATCATCCGCAGCGGGGCCGCTCGTCGCAGCTGGCTGCCGAAAGAACGACGGCCATCCTGCGCGAGGACTTTAGTGATTTCCCTGCCCAGCATTATGCCGCCATCGAGCATGCCATCGAGGCGCACAGCTTCAGCGCGGGCATTACGCCGATTACCGCAGAAGCGAAAATTGTGCAGGATGCCGACCGGCTGGAGGCCCTCGGCGCGATTGGCCTGGCGCGCGTCTTTGCCGTGTCCGGCGCGCTGGGGGTGCCACTCTTCGACCCGGAAGATCCCTTTGCCGATGCGCGTGAGCTGAACGACCGGGCGTTTGCGCTGGACCATTTCCAGACCAAACTGCTCCGCCTGCCAGAGACGATGCAGACCGCCGCCGGTCGGCAGCTTGCGCGACAGAGTGCCGATGTGCTGATCCAGTTTATGGCCCGGCTCAGTGCCGAGCTACGCGGCGATTACGACGGCATCGATGCCGCGGTGTTGCAGCGTTTCCGCGACAGTCTGTAATGCCTTTCTGTGTTACTCTCTCATCAGTCCCTTTTGGTCCGGTTAAATCTATGCAGGAAAATGTATCAGTGATGGAGTCCGCGCGTGTGCTGGCTGAGAAATCAACGGCGTCGGTCCAGGCGTTATTGTGCCAGCTGCTGGAAATTTACGATGCCAGAACGCTGGCTCATCTTCTGAATGCTCAGGGCGACAGCCACTGGAGCCCGGCGATCCTCAAGCGACTGGTGACCAGCGAGCGGGCAGGCCGCCGCCTCAGCGACGGTGAATATAGCGTGCTGCAAAACCTGCTCCCGCGCCCCCCGGCCTGTCATCCTCACTATGCCTTCCGGTTTGTCGATCTGTTTGCCGGCATTGGCGGCATCCGCCATGGTTTTGAGGCGATTGGCGGCCAGTGCGTGTTTACCAGCGAGTGGAACAAACACGCGGTGCGGACCTACAAGGCCAACTGGTACTGCGATCCGGATGCGCATCAGTTCAATGATGACATCCGCGAAGTGACACTCAGCCACCAGAGCGGCATTACGGATGACGAGGCGGCGGAGCACATCCGCAACGCCATTCCGGCGCATGACGTGCTGCTCGCCGGCTTCCCCTGTCAGCCGTTTTCGCTGGCCGGGGTATCCAAGAAGAACGCCCTGGGCCGCGCGCACGGTTTTGCCTGCGACACCCAGGGAACGTTATTCTTCGACGTGGCGCGTATCATTGACGCCCGCCGCCCGGCGATCTTCGTGCTGGAAAACGTCAAGAATCTGAAGAGCCACGACGGGGGCAAAACGTTCCGCATCATCATGCAGACCCTCGACGATCTGGGGTATGACGTGGCGGATGCCGCGGAGAGCGGGCCTGACGATCCTAAGATCGTCGATGGCAAACATTTCCTGCCCCAGCATCGCGAGCGCATTGTGCTGGTGGGCTTTCGTCGCGATCTCAACCTGCGGGGCAACTTTACCCTGCGCGATCTCCCCGGGCTGTGGCCGACCCGTCGACCGACCATTGCCGATCTGCTCGAGCCCGTCGTGGACGCCAAATTCATCCTCACCCCGGTGCTGTGGAAGTACCTGTATCGCTATGCCAAGAAGCATCAGGCGAAGGGCAACGGGTTTGGCTTCGGGATGGTCGATCCGACGAACCCGCACAGCGTGGCCCGCACCCTGTCGGCGCGCTATTACAAAGACGGGGCCGAGATCCTGATCGACCGGGGTTGGGATAAAGCCCTCGGCGAGCGGGATTTCGACGATCCGCAAAACCAGCGCCACCGTCCTCGCCGCCTGACGCCGCGCGAGTGCGCCCGTCTGATGGGCTTTGAAACCCCGCAGGGCTACCAGTTCCGCATTCCGGTATCGGACACCCAGGCCTACCGTCAGTTTGGTAATTCGGTGGTGGTTCCGGCGTTTGCCGCCGTCGCCCGACTGCTGGAATCGCGTATTCTGCAGGCGGTACAGCAACGCAAGGCTGAGACTGTTAATGGCGGACGTTCATAATAAGGCCACCCGCAGCAAAAACATGCGCGCCATCGGCACGCGGGATACGGCCATTGAAAAACGGCTGGCGGGTCTGCTGACGCAGGTCGGTTTTGAGTTCCGCGTGCAGGATGCCCGCCTTGCCGGGCGGCCCGATTTTGTCATCGATAGCCACCAGTGCGTGATCTTCACCCACGGCTGCTTCTGGCATCGCCACGACTGCTATCTGTTTAAGGTCCCGGCGACCCGCACCGACTTCTGGCTGGATAAGATTGGTAAAAATGTAATACGCGACAACCGCGATATCGCCTTGCTACAGCAGCAGGGCTGGCGGGTGCTGGTGGTGTGGGAGTGCGCGCTGCGCGGCAGGCTGAAGTTGGATGATATGGCGCTCACCGAGCGGCTGGAGGAGTGGATCTGCGGCGGTGGCGAGACCGCGCAGATCGACACTCAGGGTATCCGCCCGCTTAGGGTTTCTCCGCCCGACATGGCGTAACCACCGGTTTAGCCGGTAACAGATACTTGCCTAGCGTCACCAGCACCACCGCCATAATAATGATCCCCAGCGCTATCCACTCAACCGCAGAGAGCGATTCCCCGCCGAGGCCCGTCCCCAGCAGCACGGCGACCACCGGGTTCACGTAGGCATAGCTGGTGGCCACTGCCGGCGAAACATTGCGGATCAGGAACATATAGGCATTTATCGCAATCACCGAGCCGAAAATCGCCAGATAGCCCACCGCCAGGAAGCCTGACGTGTCGGGCAGGGCGGTCAGCTTCTCGCCGGAGAGCAGCGACGCCACCAGCAGCACGATCCCAGCGGTGACCATCTCAATGGCCCCGGCCATCATCCCGGTGGGCAATTCGATGCGCGAGCCGTACACCGAGCCCAATGCCCAGCTCATGGAGCCGATCAGGATCAGCACGGCACCCCACGGATTACCGCTCAGGTTACCGCCGCTGTTGAGCAGAATGATGCCCGCCATTCCGATAGCGATCCCCAGCCACTCCAGCTTGCGCGTTTTGATGCCAAACAGGCGGCTGAAGCAGAGGGTGAACAGAGGCACGGTGGCGACCACCACCGCGGCGATCCCGGAGGGCACGTTCTGATGTTCCGCCACGGTGACAAAGCCATTCCCGACCGCCAGCAGCAGGACGCCGATCAGGGCGGCGTTGAGCAGCGGGCGCAGCGGCGGCAGCTTATGGCCGCGCAGGAACAGAAACGCGAGCAGCAGCGTCCCCGCAGAGAGGAAACGCACCCCCGCCATCATTAGCGGCGGCCAGCTCTCCACGCCGATACGGATCACGAAGTAGGTGGAACCCCAGATGATATAGAGCGCAAACAGCGCCCCCGCTAATGGTAAGACTTGCCTGAAACGCATACTCCCTCACGGCGTAATAAAAAGGTCGCGTATAGTTAACGTGAAAACTATCACGCTGGCGAGTCCTTTAATTGTTCAAGGGTTGTGAATTGTTTGTTGACATAAAGGGGATGGTTTCAGGCTTCCGGGTTTTACTCCATACTGTTCAGGTTATTAACAAAATGAAGGAATGTAATTTTGGCGGGAAGTAGCTTATTAACACTGCTGGATGATATTGCCACGCTGCTGGACGATATTTCGCTGATGGGAAAACTGGCGGCCAAGAAGACCGCGGGCGTGCTGGGAGACGACTTGTCTCTTAATGCCCAGCAGGTCTCGGGCGTGCGCGCTAATCGTGAACTGCCGGTGGTCTGGGCCGTAGCGAAGGGGTCACTGCTCAATAAAGTGATCCTCGTGCCGCTGGCGCTGCTGATCAGCGCCTTTATTCCGTGGGCCATTACGCCGCTGCTGATGGTGGGCGGGGCGTTTCTCTGCTTTGAAGGGGCGGAGAAAATTTTGCACTCGCTTGAGTCGCGCAAAAATAAAGGGAAGGAGAGTCCGGAGGCGCGACAACAGCGTCTGGAGGCGCTGGCAGGCCAGGATCCTGTCACCTTCGAGCGGGACAAAGTTAAGGGGGCGATCCGCACTGACTTTATTCTGTCAGCTGAAATTGTCGCCATCACCCTCGGCATTGTGGCGGATGCGCCGCTGCTGAACCAGGTGCTGGTGCTATCCGGGATTGCCTTTCTGGTCACCCTGGGGGTCTATGGCCTGGTAGGGATCATCGTTAAAATCGATGATGTCGGCTACTGGCTGAGCGATAAAACCAACGCGCTGGCAAAAATGACCGGTAAAGCCCTGCTGGTGATGGCGCCCTGGCTGATGAAGTCCCTGTCGGTGATCGGCACCCTGGCGATGTTCCTGGTTGGCGGCGGGATTGTGGTGCACGGGATTGCCCCGCTGCATCATGCCATCGAACACTTCGCCCAGGCACAAGGTGCTGTTATTGCAACCGTTTTACCCACGTTAATCAATCTGGTGATCGGCTTGATCATTGGCCTTATTGTGGTCGCGGTCGTCACAGTTGTGGGGAAAATGCGAGGTCGATCGCATTAATAACTTCAAGCTATACCAGGCATAACTGTTATTCCTCGACTAAATTGATACAGTTTCACACTGATAAAGGAGGCGGTTATGGTCTTTCTGGTCAGCGATGAAGTTAAGCCAAAAAACGGCGGTCCACACATGGTCGTTACCGGCTATGCAAGCGGAATGGTGGAGTGTCGCTGGTACGACGGTTACGGCATCAAGCAGGAAGCGTTTCGTGAAGATGAGCTTCAGCATGGTGACGGCACCCGGCGACAGGACAAGGCTTAAGTCACGCTACGCCCGGCAATGCCGGGCGTTTTTGTGCACTATAATCGCTAACAGGTAGTAATATTACCGTCCCCGCCGGTGCGAATGGTTTTCAGGGAGTGTGTGTGCAGCCCGACGATATTGTAAGAAAAGCGTTTTTTTCGGCACGTCATCATTTTCATCCGGGCCGGGTTGTTAACATTTGCTTTATTGCCGTCCTCATTTTCTCCACGCTATTGACCTGGCGCGAGGTTGTGGTGCTGGAAGACGCCTACGCCGCCACGCAGCACAACCATCTCGAGAATGTGGTCAACTCGCTGGATCGCCAGCTACAGTTCAGCGTCGAAAAACTGCTCTTCTTTCGCAACGGCATGCAGGATGCGCTTGAAACCCCGCTTGCTTCTACAGTGCTGAGCGATACCGTCTCACACATCAGCGATCTGCGTGAAAAAAACGCCTGGCATCTGACCTTTGACGCGCGGCGCACCTTAACCCTGCATGGCGTTTCCGATGCCTTTGTTGAGCAAACAAACAGTCTGGTACGCGACGACGAACGGCTGGAACAGGAGATGAGCGCCGCCTTCGAAATGGGCTATCTGCTGCGCATTAATGCCCCTTCAGCGCAAGCCAGGCGCGTCGTCTACGCCTCGCGGGCCGGGTTTTACGTCTCGACCGATCCCAATGATGAGGGGCGGGACATTACCAGCCGCTACTATCGTCTGGTGACCAGCCCGTGGTTTACCCAGCAATCGGAGCGCGACAATCGGGCCCGCAGCGTGCGCTGGTTTACTCAGCGGGCTGAACGCGAACAGGTCGTTACGGTCAGCGTGCCGGTTGACTATCAACAGTACTGGTACGGCGTGCTGGCGATTGAATTTACCCTCCAGGGGATGAAGAAACTGCTACAGGATGCGGTAGACGGTAACGGCGAAGGAGAATTCCAGCTTTACGACAACGGTTTTCATCTCCTCGCCACCTCAGAGAGCGTTGCCGCTAACGTGAACCATTTTGACGCGCGCGAGCTGGCGCAAATTGCCGGGGTGATGGCGAAAGATACGGGGGGCGAAATCCGCCTGGGAAGCCGTTACGTTAACTGGCAGCACCTGGACCACTTCGACGGGGTCCTGCTGCGTATCCATACCTTAAGAGAGGGCGCACAAGGCGATTTTGGCAGCATCACCATCGCGCTGGCGCTGCTGTGGCTGTTGTTCACCGGGATGCTGATTGTCTCGTGGGCCGTGATCCGCCGGATGGTAAGCAACATGTACCGGCTGCAACACTCGCTCCAGTGGCAGGCCTGGCATGACCCCCTGACGCGAATCAATAACCGCGGCGCGCTGTTTGAGCAGGCGAAAGCGCTGGCGAAGCGATGCCAGCAACAGCATCGGCCGTTCTCGGTGATGCAGATGGACCTTGACCATTTTAAATGCGTTAACGACAGATATGGCCATCAGGCGGGCGACAAGGTACTCACCCATGCGGCCCGGTTAATTACCAGCACAATACGCAAGGCGGATGTCGCCGGGCGCGTAGGTGGCGAAGAGTTTTGCGTGGTTCTGCCGGGGGCCGGGCCTGAAGAGGCGATGCAGATTGCTGAGCGGATCCGCGAGCGCATCAACGACCGCGAAATCCTGGTGAAAAAGAGCGAGACCACGCGCATTAGCGTGTCAATCGGCGTCAGCAGCGCCCTGGAAAGCGATAATTATGACTTTGAACAGCTGCAGTCCGTCGCTGACGCCCGTCTCTACCAGGCGAAGCAGCGAGGACGCAACCGGGTGGTCGGTCAGGACGATATGAAGTGATCCAGCCCTTCACGCCAGCCCGCAGGGCCGGGCTGTTGGGTATGGTAAACCCGCTCCGGATTGTCGTTTTTAAGCTGTATGCCCTGGCGGTTGATGCCTTTGACCACCACCGCCAGGTCCACGCTGTCCAGCAGCGGGGCGTCGTTAGGTCCATCGCCCAGCCCTAAGGTGGTGGGCAGCATGCCATCGCGCTGCAGGTACTGCTCGTTGAGCCAGTTAATGGCCTGATCCTTGCCGCCCCGGGCATCGAGGATGTGCCAGAAGCGCGCCCCCTGTACAAACTTCAGCCCAAGCGCTACCAGCGCCGCTTCAAAAGCTGCCATTCTCTCGTCGCTGTCACGCCAGATTAGCGTAACCGAGGCTTCATGCAGCCGCGCCAGCATCGCTCTGTCGCGGCTGAGCCCGGTCCACTCGCTAATCACCCGGTCGTCAACATCATCGAAGGTGGTGAACTTGTACCCTGCGTCGGCGCGCAGCCGATTGATAACCTGGACGATATCGTGATGGGGAACGCCGTTAATCAGCCGAGGGGCGTCGGGATGATCGTTCCAGCGCACATCCAGCTGGATCACCGCGCCGTTTTCGGCAATGAAGGGCAGGCCATCCAGCCCGAGATCGCTCTGGATCTCCAGCATCTCCGCCGCGGTTTTGCTGCTACAGAGAATCACCGGGATTTGATGGTCCTGTAAGGTCTCCAGCCAGCCAGCAGCGGGCTGCCAGTTGTAGGTGTGAATGTCCAGCAGCGTGCCATCCAGATCGCTATAGATGAGCAGCGGGTCCTCAAGTGAAGGCATAGCATCTCCCGTAACAGTTGAAGGTTGCGGATAGGATTTTTCTTAAAAAAAGGAACGGTAAAAGTTTCGCTTATGGAACCGATCCCGTTCAGGCCGCGCCCCAGGCCTGTCGACAACCATAACTAAAACTTTAATTTCGCGTGGCAACTATAAATGTGCAAAATATATTCTTGTTTTACAAAAATTTTGCAGATAATGTCTACACGACATCAGATTTCCTGGTGTAACGAATTTACAAGTGCTTCTTGCATAAGCAAGTTTGATCCCGGTCACCCCATGACCGGGATTTTTTTCGCCTCAGCGATTCACTTCCGTCACGCTAAAATCATGGATATCAAGCTCGAAGGCCTCAGCCAGCTCGCGCCAGGTATGGTAATCCCGATCGTTTACGCGTACCCGGGTGGGGTCATCTTCAACCCGTTTTACCTCACTCTCGCTGATTTCATTGATCGCGGCGAGCAGGGCATCGACGTCAACATTCACTTCTCGCTTTGCCGTTTCGCTGTACTCTTTTGCGGTCTTCATCACTCACTCCTCACTATAAGTGTCCATCAGTAAGTATAGACCGCCGATAAAAGCGTCAATCGCGCGGCAACTCGCTGCCAGTTTTCACGTTTTGTTCTACACTGGCTCAAAACCAGAGGAGGATTTTATGAAGGTCAACGATCGGGTAACAGTCAAAACGGACGGCGGAGCGCGCCGCTCGGGTGTTGTACTGGCGGTTGAGCAGTTTAATGAAGGTACGATGTATCTGGTGTCACTGGAAGATTACCCGCTCGGGATCTGGTTCTTTAACGAGCTTGGCCACCCTGACGGCATTTTTGTCGAAAGCCAGGAGTAACGCCTGTGTCGGGTAGCGCGGGCTGGCCCGACCCGAATCGAGCTGGGGAAAAATCTCTGGCATAGCCAGAGATTGGAGAGTAATTCAAAAGGGGAGGGGGTTAACGCAGGTTAACGTAAATTCCGTTGGTCACATTGTCCGTCAGTCGTACGACATGATAGATCACTTGCTTATTATGCGTTTTTATCTTCCTTTTAATATTTCCTTTATGTGACGACACGGTCTTGGCTTTGATATTCATCTGATCGGAAATCTGAATGGTTCCCTGTCCTGCCATCCACATTCGCAGCATACTGGATTCAGTTCGGCTTAATGATAAAGTCGGAAAATTAACTTCCGCTACACTCTTTATCTCTTTGCTTAAATAATCTCCCACCAGATCATCCAGCGATTCGGGCTTAATAGATTTCGAACTAATCAGAAGATTCTGACGCACCCGTAAATATTCATCGAAATGGAGATTAGCAATGGCCATAAATACAATAAACAGCGTGCCGGGATGCTGATTAATGATGTGCTTTATTTGCTGACTGTTGGCGGGGTCGTGAATGAAACAGTCCTCATTAATAAACACCACGCCTGGCGTCAAGGCTTCACATGCGGCGGCAAGTTCGTCGACAGTGTGTACGTCGTTGATCTCTTTTTTCTTGACCCCTCTGCTGGCCAGATACCCGGTTAACCCTAGCCGGGTGTAACTGCATAAATCCATAATGATCGTTGACATGGCATACCCTCACTCAATGCATAACGATAATTTACCACCTGCCTGAGAGCTCTATAACAGCCATACGGGATGGAATAAATAATTACCTGTGAGCATTACAAGGACTTTCAGGCGAACTCACTATCCCGTAAAGTTACGTATAATTTGCCAGGAAACATCTTAAAGTAAAGTAAATGTTGAATATTGTGAGGTGGATAAAAACAATCAAGCCGCGCCAGATATATCCTGGTAGATGTTTCTCAATTCTTATTTTAGGAATATCCTCAGAGAGACAATATAAAACACAGGGGTTATTACTTCGCAGAAAGTTCGCTCAGGATATTGCTCAGCAGATTAAATACCTCACTGAATAAGCGTTCACAGAAAGGCGCAATAAGGGGCATTAACAGGGAAATAAGCAAAATGCCCACGGTCAGGGTGATCGGAAAACCAATAACAAATACCGAGAGCTGCGGCGCCATACGGTTGAGTAAACCCAGCGCCAGGTTGACGGTCAGCAGCAGGGTGATGAGCGGTAGCGCCAGCATCAGGCCGTTGAGGAAGATCATCCCGGCCGCGCGGGTCAGGGCCATAAAGGCATTGCTGTTCACCGCGTCGCCGCCAATCGGCAGCGAGTGGAAGGTGTCCACCAGCATCGAAATCAGCCACAGGTGGCCGTCAAAGGCCATGAACAGCAGCAGCGCCAGCAGGTCGATAATACGGGCGATGATCGGCATATTGAGCCGGCTACCCGGATCGAAGAAGGTGGCAAACGACAGCCCCATCTGTAAACCAATCAGCTCCCCGGCCATACGCACGGCGGCGAAGGCGAACTGCATGGTAAAGCCGATGGCCACGCCAATCAGGATCTGCTGTAGCCCAATCCACAACGCCGGGGCCGAAAAGATCGGCACGTTCACCGGCGGCAGCGTCGGGGCAACGATAATGGTGATCAGAATGGCAAGGCCGATTTTGACCCGCTTGGGGATCGCCCGTTCACTGAGGATCGGCGCGGTGGAGATCAGGGCCAGAATGCGCAGCAGGGGCCAGAAGTAGAGGCCGAGCCACTCAAGCCATTGATCGCTGGTTATTTGCAGCATGGCTAGCCGATGATGTACGGCAGGTTGGTAAACAGATTACGCATGTAATCCAGCAGCAGGTTCAGCATCCACGGCCCGGCAACAATGATCGCCACGAACACGGCGATGATTTTCGGGATAAATGACAGGGTCATTTCGTTAATCTGGGTGGCGGCCTGCAAAATACTGATGATAAGGCCGGTGACCAGCGCCACCAGCAGCAGGGGAGCGGCAACAGAGATGGCGACTTTCATCGCCTCTGTGCCCATCATCATGACCGATTCTGGCGTCATTGCGTGCTCCTCAACTGTAGAAACTTTGCGCCAGCGAGCCGACCAGCAGCTGCCAGCCGTCCACCAGCACAAACAGCATCAGCTTGAAGGGCAGGGCAATGGTTGCCGGGGGCACCATCATCATCCCCAGCGCCATCAGCACGCTGGCGATCACCAGGTCGATAATCAAAAACGGAATGAAGATCGTAAAACCAATCTGGAAGGCGGTTTTCAGCTCGCTGGTGACATAGGCGGGCAGCAGAATGCGCATCGGTACCGCTTCCGGGCCCTGGATCGGCCCGGCGTTCGCCAGGCGGGCAAACAGTGCCAGGTCGGCTTCGCGGGTCTGACGCAGCATAAATTCGCGCAGCGGCTGCGCCCCTTTATCCAGCGCCTCCTGCATCGAGATCTTGTCTTCGCTGAACGGCTGATAAGCGTCGACATAAATTTTGTCGATCACCGGTGACATAATAAAGAAGGTCAAAAACAGGGACAGACCGAGCAGGACCTGGTTCGGCGGCGCCGACGGGGTGCCCAGCGCATTTCGCAGCAGGCCAAATACGATGATGATGCGGGTGAAGCTGGTCATCATCAGCAGGATCGCCGGGATAAAGGTCAGCGAGGTGATAAACACCAGCGTCTGAACCGGCAGGGACCAGCTCTGGCCGCCTCCGGCCATCGGCGTGGAGATCAGGCCTGGCAACTGGGCGTACACGGCGGGAGCAAACAGGCCAAGGCCTGCAAGCGCAAGGGATAAAACACGGCGCATCACGATCTCCCGGAACGCTTAAGCAAACTCTTCATCACGGACTGAAAATCCGGTGGAACCTCCGTGCGGCTCTCCTCGGAGACCGGCGCAGGCGGCAATGTATGCAGGATATTAATTTGCGAGGCGGTCACCCCCAGCACCAGCCGGGCGTCTTCCACTTCCACGATCACCACGCGTTCGCGCGGCCCCAGCGATGTGCTGGCCGCGAGCTTCAGCCCGCGCGCACCGGCGGTTTTACCCGCCAGGCCGACGCGTTTTGCCAGCCAGGCGACAATCAAAATAAAGGCAATGATCCCCAGCAGCGCACCGCTGACCTGAAGCAGCGGCGAGCCTGGAACGGCAGAGGGTTGTGAGACGATTGCCTGGGTTTTCATGCTTAGCGGCTCAGACGACGCATACGTTCGGACGGGGTAATAATGTCGGTAATACGCACGCCGTACTTGTCGGCGACCACCACCACTTCACCCTGGGCAATCAGGTAGCCGTTGATCAGAATATCCAGCGGCTCACCGGCCAGACCATCCAGCGCGACCACCGAACCCTGCGTCAGGCGCAGTAGCTCCTTGATGGTCATCCGGGTACGGCCCAGCTCCACGGTCAGCTTGACCGGGATATCCATAATCAGATCGATATCCTGCAGCGTGCCGCTGACGTCACCGCCGCCCAGCTGCTGGAACACCGCATCGGCCACGCTTTTGCTGGCCGGTGCTTTTTGTTCGTTTAACGCCTCAGCCCACAGATCGTCCAGTGCTCCGTTGTTGTCATCGGACGGATTGTTCATATCACTCATTTGGGCTGTTCCTCATTCAGAGAATTCAAAATCGGGTTAATCAGGTGCTCAACGCGTAAGGCGTATTGATTGTTCACGGTGCCATACTGGCTGGTCAGCACGGGCACGCCATCCACATGGGCAATAATGCGATCGGGTTTTTCGATCGGCAGTACATCACCAGGTTTTAATTTTAAGATCTGCGATAACCGCAGCGGGACGTCGGCAAAGTTCGCTACCAGCTCCAGCTGGGAGTGCTGTACCTGGCGCACCAGGTTCTCACGCCAGTTCTGATCTTCATGGCGGGAGTTTTCCAGCGGCGGGTTCACCAGCACTTCGCGCAGCGGTTCAATCATGCTGAACGGCAGGCAGATATTGAACTCACCGGTCAGGTTGCCGATCTCCACGTGGAACGGGGTGTTAACCACGATGTCGTTTGGCGAGGTGGTGATGTTGGTGAACTTCACCTGCATCTCGGAACGGACATACTCCACATCCAGGGGATGAATCGCTTTCCACGCATCGCTGTAGCCTTCAAGGGCCAGCTTGAGCATGCGGTTAATGACGCGCTGTTCGGTATGGGTAAACTCGCGGCCTTCCACTTTGGTCGGGAAACGACCGTCGCCGCCGAAGAGGTTATCTACGGCGATAAAGACCAGGCTTGGCGAGAAGACGAACAGGCCCGTGCCGCGCAGCGGTTTCAGATGGATCAGGTTGAGGTTCGTCGGCACCGGCAGGTTACGGGCGAACTCATGATACGGCTGAATGCGGATCGCGCCGACGGTGATATCCGGGCTACGACGCAGCAGGTTAAACAGCCCCATACGGAACTGACGGGCAAAACGTTCGTTGATGATCTCCAGCGCCTGCAGACGCTCGCGCACCACGCGACGCTGGGTATTGGGATCGTAGGGGCGAATATCGCTTTCGCCCGCTTTACCCGGTTTTGGATCGTCGGTTTTATCGCTGTCGCCGTTGAGCAGCGCATCGATTTCCGCCTGAGAAAGAATACTGTCGCCCATGTCGTTACCGCAAAATGAAAGCTGTATACAGAACGTCAGTGACTTCCTGCTTAGGTTGACCGCTAATCAGAGGCGCGGCCAGCGTTTGCTTAATGTCTGCCACCAGTTTTTGTTTACCTTCATTGGTAGACAACTGCGCGGCATCCTGACGCGAAAACAGCAGCAGCAGACGGCTGCGCACTTCCGGCAGATATTCACTCAGACGGGTGCGCGTAGCTTCGTCTTTCAGACGCAGCGTAATGCCCACGTAAAACACGTGCTCGGCATCACCCAGGTTAACGGTAAAAGTATCCAGTGCGAAAAAGAGCGGGGCCGCTGGCGGTGGGGGTTCCACTTTGGCTGCGGCTGACGGTGCTTTATTCATGCGCCAGTAGCTGTAACCTGCGGTCGCGCAGGCGGCAAGCGTAATTAACACCAGAAGCGGGATCCAGATGGAACGCTTACTTTTCTTGGTGATGGCGGAGTCAGTCATCTGATTCGTGCTTCCTGTTTCGGGACTGCTAATGAGGTGATTATCCCGTGTCCGCTCGCCGTCAAAGGGTCGAAAAGACGGGGATAATCACGCTACCTCTGGCGTTTAGGTTTAGGCGAAGATATCGACAGCGTTGTTTCCACGCGCCGCGGACTGCAGGGAGGCAGGCACCGCCAGCAGCTCATCGCTCTCTTCATCGAATGCGCCTGCCGTGCCGGCACGGGCAGTCTGCTGCTGATGCTGGGAAGACGCCTGCTGCTGGCCGTTGAAGTTTTCACTGCTGATGTTGCTTTGTGTCAGCTCAATACCATTTTCCGCCAGCTGGGTACGCAGAACCGGCAGGGCCGCTTCCAGCGCCGCTCGCACGTGGCTATGGCCTGAGATCAGCTGCAGCTGCGCCTGGTTATCATCCAGCTTAAGGGAAATTTGAATCTGACCCAGATCTTCCGGGTGCAGACGCAGCTCGGCGCTCTGCTGGCCCTGACGGGTGAACAGGGTGATGTGCTGGCTGACGGTCTGCTGCCATTCATTGCTGCCCAGCTGCGCGCTGACCACCGGCGCGGCGGCCAGGGTCGGCTGCACTGAGGTTTGGCTACTGACGATCGGCCCCATGGTGACGGTCGGGCCGGTCGGAGACGGCGTGCTCTCTGCCGCCTGTCGGGTGGTCGTCGCGGCAACGGCTGGCGTCAGCTGCGTGTTGGAGGCCAGCCCGGCATCTTTATCCTCAACCACGGCTTTAGCGGTGCGCAGGGCATCGGTGTCCAGCGCAGGCTGACGGCCACGATCGCTGGTCAGGGAGGCCTTAACGTCAATGCCTCCGGTGCTTACCGGCTGAGGGGCAGCGGCAGTGGCGGTCTGCTGGTGGGGCAGCATCGCCATCAGGGCGCTTAACCCTGCCAGCTCTTCATCACTGAGATCGGTTTTGCTGTCGGCCTCTTTGGCTGCCTGGGTCAGGCTCTTCAGCACGTCGCCTTTGACCGCGGGCAGCAGTCCGGCGGTCAGGCCAGGCTGGGAGGCCGTTTCGTCAGTGACGGCGAGATCCTGACGCGCCAGCAGTTCGGCCAGTTTCCCGGCGTCGGTATCGACATCACTCTCGGTGACATCAGCTTTCAATGCCACGCTGGCCCGCTTACCGCCCGCGGTGTGCAGATCGTTCAGCGTCAGCCCGACCTCTTTGCCCTGGCCTTTGGCGTCGTCTAACGCGCCCGCCAGCAGGGCAAGAAAGTCCTGCGCGCCATCGGCCGCTTTTCCGCCCCGCACGCCAGCCGTAGGGTCGGTGTCGGTCGAAAGCAGTTGTTGAAGGGTGATCATTCCGGTGTCCTCATTGTTGCGCGCTGGGCAAATTCATCCATTTTTTTCTGATCGAGACGGCTTTCCGCCAGATTTGCGGCGGCAAGCTGGCGATCCTGCAAGGTTTGCCAGGCCTGTAAACGCTGTTTCTTCTCGCGCCAGAAGTTCAGGGCCCGGTCAACCTTCTCGGTCCACTGAAGCACCTGCTGGCGATGCTGTTCTATGGCTTTCTCCAGCGTCTGGATGAACTGTTGATAGTTGATCCAGCGCTGGCTGCCGATGCCCTGAGCCATATCCGTGTTGAGGTTGGTGCGATACTCATGCTGGTAGTCGATCAACATCTTCAGCTGCTCTTCCGCCTGTTGATACCCGCGGCGCATCGCGCCAAGCTGCTGTGCGGCATTATCAACGTCTTTCTCGGCCAGATCTTTCAGCGTGGTTAATGCGCCGTGTTGTGCCATGACATTCGCCCTCTACTCGGTTACACCTGCGGGAAAATCATTTCCAGAGCCTGGATCGAGCTTTCCCAGTCGGCTTTCTCAAAAATACCCTGCTGCAGATAGGCTTCCAGGTGCGGCCACAGGGCAATCGCCTTGTCGAGCATCGGATCGCTGCCTTTGGCATAGGCCCCGACGCTGACCAGATCGCGGTTGCGCTGGAAGCTGGAGAGCAGCTGCTTGAAGTTACGCACCCGGGCGTAATGCTTCTCGGTAATCAGGGCCGTCATTGCACGGCTGATCGAGGCTTCGATATCGATCGCCGGATAGTGGCCCGCTTCGGCCAGACGGCGCGACAGGACGATGTGGCCGTCGAGGATCGCACGCGCCGAGTCGGCAATCGGATCCTGCTGGTCATCGCCTTCGGTCAGCACCGTGTAAAACGCGGTAATCGAGCCGCCGCCGCTGATGCCGTTACCCGCGCGTTCCACCAGCGCCGGTAATTTGGCGAAGACCGAAGGCGGATAGCCTTTGGTCGCAGGCGGTTCGCCGATCGCCAGGGCGATTTCACGCTGGGCCATCGCGTAACGGGTCAGGGAGTCCATGATCAGCAGGACATGCTGACCCCGGTCGCGGAAATCTTCCGCGATGCGCGTGGCGTAGGCGGCACCCTGCATACGCAGCAGGGGAGAGACGTCCGCCGGCGCGGCGATCACCACCGACCGGGCGCGCCCTTCGGCGCCGAGGATGTTCTCGATAAAATCTTTTACTTCACGGCCACGCTCGCCAATCAGCCCCACCACGATCACGTCGGCCTGGGTGTAGCGAGCCATCATCCCGAGCAGCACCGATTTGCCGACGCCGGAGCCGGCAAACAAGCCCATACGCTGGCCGCGACCGACGGTCAGCAGGGCGTTGATCGGGCGCACGCCGGTATCCAGCACATGCTCGATCGGCGTTCGTTGTAACGGGTTAAAGGGTTGAGTGATCAGCGCCCCGGTTTCGGTGGTATCGGGGGAGGGCAGGCCATCCAGCGGTTTACCGGCACCGTCCAGAACCCGTCCGAGCAGCGCCGGGCCGAGCGGCAGCTGTTTGCCGCTGTGCAGGCCGTCGCCGGATAAATTTTTGGCGTACACGCGCGCGCCGGGCAGAACGCCTTCGACTTCTTCCAGCGGCATCAGGAACAGCCGCTGGCCGTTAAAGCCCACCACTTCGCTCTCGACTTCACGGATCTCGTTGCCGTCCTGGCGTTCGATAATGCAGGTAGCCCCCAGCGGCAGCTGCAGGCCGGTAGCCTCCAGCACCAGACCGGTGGCGCGGGTTAAACGGCCATAACGACGAACGGACGGCAGTTGCGCCATCTTCGTTTCAAAATTGTCGAGGGTGTTGAGCCAGCGGGTCAGGCGTGCGGTCATCAGATGACTCCCGGTGCCGCCAGGCGGCACAGTTCCTGCCAGCGGGTGGCCACGCTGGCGTCCAGATCCCCTTCGTCGGCAGAGACTTTGCAGCCGCCGTGATGCAGGGTCGGATCGCCGCGCAGACGCCAGCCGTGCAGGCTGAGGGTCGCGCCGAGCATATCTTCAACCCGCTGCAGATCGTCCGGATGGACGCGCAGCTGCGGTTTGCCGCTGAACAGCGGCTCCTGCTGCAGCAGACCCTGGATCTGTTTGATCAGCGATGAGTTATCCACCGGCGGGGTGTGGCCGATCACCTGGCGTGCCGCCTCGAGCGCCATCTGCATCAGGCGCGAGGCGATAACGCTGTCCAGCGCGTCCAGAGTATTCTGGAACTCGCTGACCAGCTGCTGCATCCGGGCATGGATGGGCGCCTGCTGTGAGCGCGCCTGCTCCAGACCTTGCGCCAGCCCCTGGGCCAGCCCTTCCTGATAACCCTGTTCTTGACCTTTCTGCCGACCTTCGTTGACGCCGGCGGTATAGCCCTGATCGTGTGCCTGCATCTGGATCTGCGCCAGCTGCTGCGCGCGCTGTTCCTCTTCGCTCAGCTCAGGCGCGGCGTCCTCTTCATCCATCCCGACGGATTCGATGTTTGCAGGAACAAATTCCGCGCGAGGAGGGGAGAGGTCATCCGGCGTCCAGACCTTCCACGGCAGTTCATCAGACATAGGTATCCTCGCCGCTGCCTACCACCATCTCGCCGGTTTCGGCCAGACGACGCACAATAAGCAGGATCGCTTTCTGTTCGTTTTCCACCTGAGACAGACGCACCGGGCCACGGTTGGCAAGGTCGTCGCGCAGGATATCCGCCGCACGCTGGGACATGTTGCGCAGGAACTTCTCGCGCAGCGGCTGTTCGGCACCTTTGAGGGCGATAAGCAGCGATTCGGAGTCCACTTCCTGCAGCAGGCGCTGGATACTGCGATCGTCCACGTCGACCAGGTTTTCGAACAGGAACATCTCGTCGATAATTTTTTGTGCCAGTTCGCCGTCGAATTCGCGCACTGCGGTAATGACCGCCTCTTCCTGCTGCGTTTTCATCAGGTTGATAATTTCTGCCGCCGTCCTCACGCCGCCCATTTTGCTGCGCTTGAGGTTCTGGCCGTCGAGCAGGCCGTTCAGCACTTCGGTCAGTTCCGCCAGCGCCGCCGGCTGGACGCCGCCGAAGGTGGCGATACGCAGCATCACATCGTGACGCAGACGTTCGTCGAACAGCGCCAGAATATCCGCCGCCTGGCCACGCTTGAGGTGGACCAGGATGGTGGCGATGATCTGCGGATGCTCGTCGCGAATAAGGTCGGCAGCGGTCTGCGGCTCCATAAAGTTGAGCGTTTCGATGCCGCTGGCGGTATCGCGGGTCTCGAGAATATCCTCCAGCAGGCTGGCGGCGCGTTCTTCGCCGAGCGCCTTGACCAGCACCGAACGCAGGTATTCGTTGGCATTGACGTTGAGCGCCGCAAACTGTTCGGCTTCTTGCTCAAACTCCGCCAGCACTTCGGTCAGCTGCTTGTTGGAGATCTGACGCACGTTGGCCATCGCCGAACTGAGAACCTGCACTTCGCGCTGGGAGAGGTGTTTGAATACCTCTGCCGCCCGGTCCTCGCCAATGGTCATCAGCAGGATGACGCTTTTATCCGTTCCGGTAAGGTTACTCATTTTCTGTACTCATCCACTGGCGAATGACCAGCGCCACGACGCGCGGATCGTTATCTGACATTTCGCGAATACGCTGGCTCATCACCTCAGCGCCCATGCGCTGGTTAGCACGGCGCTGCTGCATTTGTTCGTCTTTGCTGAGGCGCACTTCCACCGCTTCCTGCGTTTCTGTACGCAGCAGGGTCTGCTCTTTCAGCGCTTTGGCCTCTTCTGCGCGGCGTACGAACTGCGGACGGACCGCTTTACGCCACAGCAGCCAGGCCACAATCACCACCAGCAGCCAGCGACCGGCTTCAATCAGCTGATCGATAAACGACTGTGTTTTCCAGAACGGCAGTTCACCGCTGGTATCGTCAACGGCGCTGAACGGCGAGTTCACGACGTTAAGGCTATCGCCACGCTTCTCGGAGTAACCCATGGCTTCACGGGTCAGGTCTTCGATCTGCTTCATCTGCTCGGTGGTCAGCGGCAGGGGCTTACCGTCCGGCAGGGTTTTGTAGTTGACGACCACCGCCACGGAGAGACGCTGCACATCCCCGGTGTTCATTTTGGTGTGACGAATGGTGCGGTCGACTTCGTAGTTAGTGGTTTCGTTATGGCTGGTGCTACGCGGACCGGCGCTGGCCGCAGTTTGCTGGGCTCGCGCCTGCTGACCATTCTGCTGGCCGTTTTGTTGACCGTTCTGTTGGTTTTGCGCCGGTGCGTTGATTGGCGCAGTATTCGCCGGTGCTGGCTGGTTGGAGAGTGCACCCGGTACACCACCCGCTGCGCCACCGACCTGTTCGGAGTTATTGACCTGACGTGAGCGCATCACGGCCTGAGCGGCATCGCCGTTTGGACGATACTGCTCTTCGGTCTGCTCTTTATCGGCAAAATCGATCTGCGCGGTGACCTGGGCATGGACGTTGCTGGTGCCGACGATCGGGCCAAGAATGGCTTCGATGCGGCTCTGAACGCGATTTTCCACGTCAGTGGCATATTTCAGCTGCGCGTCATTCAGATCGCGATCGCTGGTGTTGGATTTGGTTAACAGGCGACCCATCTGATCCACCAGGGTCACGTTACCCGGCGGTAAACCGGCTACGGCGCTGGAGACCAGATGCACCACGGCGCTAATCTGCCCTTCATCCAGCGCACGGCCAGGCTGCAGATTAACGGTAACGGAGGCGGATGGCGCTTTCTGTTCACGCACAAAGAGGGTCGGTTTTGGCATCGCCAGGTGGACGCGGGCGCTTTTCAGCGGGCCCAGCGTTTCGATGGTGCGGGCCAGTTCACCTTCCAGCGCGCGCTGGTAGTTAACCTGCTCGCTGAACTGGCTGATGCCGAATTTTTCCTGATCCAGCAGTTCGAAACCTACCGCGCCGCCTTTCGGCAGGCCTTGCTGGGCAAGACGTAAGCGGAGTTCATGAACTTTATCGGCAGGGACTTCCAGCGCGCCGCCATTATCCGAGAAACGGTAGGGGACGTTCATCTGGGTTAACTGGGTGACGATTGCGCCGCCATCCTGGTCCGAGAGGTTGCTGAACAGCGTGCGGTAGTCAGGCTGTTTGGCCCACAGGACCATAGCGACGACGATGGCGATAGCGGCAGCGCCTGCCACGATCAACGGCACTTTAGGGTTCGCGCGCAGGCGGCTCATCCATTCGAGAGATTTAGTTTGAGGGGCTGATGTTGCTGACGCACTCATTGCGCACCTCGTGACTCATCGTGGATTACATTATTCGTGTGGAGAAACAAAACAGGCTCCCGGGTCGGCAAACACAACAAAAATTCCATAATCATGGCTGTGCCATTATTTGATGAAACGGGAATTTCTATGCGTCAAATAACCTGGTTTTTTAACGCTATTTAGCGCCTTTATCTCATTGACAGGCTGATACTCTTAAGCGAGTAAAAATCCATCAGGGGAAAATCATGGCAATACAGGGGATTGAAGGCGTCATCAGCCAGTTGCAGGCCACGGCAATGACCGCCCGAAATCAGAACGTGACTGACGTGCAGTCTACCGTCAGCTTCGCGGGTCAGCTGCATGCGGCGCTTGACCGGATCAGCGATACGCAAACCGCGGCGCGCGTGCAGGGTGAAAAATTCACCATGGGCGCACCGGGTATTGGTCTGAACGATGTGATGACCGATTTGCAAAAAGCCTCGGTCTCCATGCAGATGGGTATTCAGGTGCGTAATAAACTGATGCAGGCGTACCAGGACGTTATGTCTATGCAGGTTTAGTCCTTCTGGTGCTGGCGACCCGACGGCTTAAATGCCACACTATTTTTTTCGCCGTATACCCGTCATACTTCAAGTTGCCTGCGCGTTGGCTTTCCTCGCTCACCCCAGTCACTTACTTTAGTAAGCTCCTGGGGATTCGCTGCGTCGCCGCCTTCATGCAACTCGAATTATTTAGGGTATAGACGGAACAATGATGAAAAAAATAGCAATTATCGCGGGGCTGCTGGCGTTAACCGGATGTGTGCAGGTCGACAGATACCAGGACGTGATCAAGCATCCCGTCCCGGCTGAACTGGCGGGGTACTGGCAGTCGAAAGGGCCGCAAAGCAAAATGGTCAGCCCGGAAGCCATCGCCACGCTGGTGGTAACGCAAGAAGGGGATACCCTGGACTGCCGTCAGTGGCAGCGCGTGGTGGCCGTACCGGGGAAAATCATGCTGCGCTCGGATGATTTTTATAACGTCACCCGCAAGCTGGATATCTACCCGCTGGAGCGGGAAGGCAGCGCCATCGAGTATGACGGGATGATCCTGCAGCGCGTCGACCGTCCTACCGTCGAGTGCGCGAACTACCTGAGCAAAAATCCGCTGGAAAGTAAGCTGCCATAAGTGATTTGAAAGCCGGGCAAACGTAGCGCCGCCCGGCTTCCCACCCTTTATAACACCTCTTCCAGAACCCACACGCTGACGCTGCCGCCGTTGCAGGTAAACACGCCGGTGCCGGTTTCGTCGGTCGTTACACTCTCTTCGCGGTTGCCGAGGAAATCTTTCCAGTTTTTATTGCCGTAGTTCTCGCCCAGCGTAATCGTCTTTTCACCCTCATCGCCGTTAGAGAGCACCACCACGCAGCCCGGATCCTCATCGGTGCCGCTGCGGCTGAAGGCAATGCAGTTGGGGTGATCGAACCACAGAGTCTGAACGCCGTGGGCAAAACGCTGGCGGGCGTGGATCAGCTGGTCGAGCTGCTCGATCACCGGCATATCGATGTGATACATCTCGCCATCGCCGCCGGTATCGTCATAGCTGGCACCGTACAGATCGGGATAGAAGACGCTCGGCACCCCGTTCTCACGCAGTAAAATCAGCGCGTAGGCCAGCGGTTTGAACCAGGCTTCGACCGGTGCTTCCAGAGCCTGTAACGGCTGGGTGTCGTGGTTGGCCACCAGCGTCACCGCGTGGAAGGGGTCGGCCTCCACCAGCGTGCCGGTAAAGATCTGGCTCATGTCGTAATCACGTCCCTGCAGCGAGGCTTCGTGAAACTTCATGTGCAGCGGGGCATCAAACAGCATGGTTTTCCCTTCCACCTGATCGATATACTGCTGGAGTTTATCGACATCAGGCGACCAGTATTCCGCCACGATAAACAGCGGTTTCGGGGCCACTTCCTGCACGTGCTCGATCCACTCTTTATAAAACCATGCCGGAATATGTTTCACCGCATCCAGACGGAAGCCGTCGCACTGGGTCTGCTCCATTAGCCAGCGCGCCCAGTATTTGATCTCCTCGGTTACCGCACGGTTACGAAAATCGATGTTTTCGCCCATCAGGTAATCAAAGTTCCCCAGCTCGTTATCGACCTGATCGTTCCAGCCATCGCCGGTGTAGTCATTGACGATTTTGTAGATGCCGTCTTCATCGGGATTTTCGATATGATCGATGCCGCTGAAGCATTTGTAATCCCAGATGAATTCCGAGTATTTTCCGGCCCGGACCGGGAAGGTGTAGCGGGTCCAGGCTTCGCATTCGACGATCTCGTCGTGGATTTGATTGCGATCGTCGGCGTTGACCCGCTGAACGCGGATGGCCTCTTTCTCGTCGGCACCCATTTTGTGGTTGACCACCACGTCCATCAGCACCGCGATGTCGTTGCGCTTTAGCGCCCCGATAGCGGCCAGCAGCTGGGTTTTGTCGCCGTATTTAGTGGGGACAGATCCTTTTTGATCGAACTCCCCAAGATCGAAGAGATCGTAGGAGTCGTATCCAACAGAGTAACCACCGGATGCCCCTTTATATGCCGGGGGCAGCCAGACCATGTTGATACCAATATCGTTTAACAGGTCGGCACGCTCGGCCACTTCCGGCCAGAGTTGACCGCCTTCAGGGTAATACCAGTGGAAAAACTGTAAGAGAGTGGGGTTTTTCATCTTCCGTGCTCCAGAAGCCGTTTCGGCTGACTTCTGGAGTATGGATCATTTGAATCATAACGGGAGGTCGCGGGTTAAATTTTCCGGATAAAGAATATTGCCTGACAGCTTGCCGTAGGTAGAGGTGACCGATTGTTGTTTACCGGTTTGGGTGATCAGATGACGCAGTTCATCCATTCTTCCTCTCAACAGCGCCTTTAGCTCAGTCTCATTTTGCAGCACTTTTTCTAGGATAAAGCGTGCCTGTTCAATCTGCGCAGGCGGGCTGGTAGAGATGGGGTTCTGTGCGATGCCTTCGACCAACTGAACGTATTCCATCTCTTTTTCAATAAGCTCATCCCATTGACCGGAATGAGCAAGATTAAGCATGGAAAGACTCAGGGCATGCAGAGCATGCCAGTTGTTGAGAGCTGAGCTAGGACTGTTCATCAAAATTATCCTGAAATAGAGGCAGCATTGGGGCCGATTTGTTTCCACGCATCCGCAATGTTATTCAATAAACCCTCAACCTCGACGATCGCCTCGACATCATTGCGTAAGTTCGCCTGCAATAAACGGCGAACCATATAGTCATAAAGTGCGGCGAGATTACCTGGCAAGTCACTGTCGACGTCCATGTTCAGGCCAGCCTTTAATCCATTATCAATGATGTTGATGGCTTTCGAGAGGGCCTCGCCTTTCTCCGGCAGCTGACCTGCTTCAAGAAACAGGCGAGCCCGCACAAGGGCGCTATGCGCCCCATCGAACAACATGACAATCAGCTGATGTGGACTGGCGTTCATTACCGCGCTTTCCACCCCTATCTGCTGATAGGACTGAACACCAGAGGTGTTGTACATATTTACTCCTGAAATTACGATGAACTAGAGAACTGTTGAGTCAGGTAGTTACCTGTATTCGTCATTTTCGTCACGAGGACGTTCAAACTAGTAAACTGCGTTTTGTATCGCTCCATGGTTGCTTCAATAGAGGCTTCCATCGCGTCATACCGCTTACCCAGCGTTTTGATAGTCGCATTGATACCGTCTTTCGCATTCTGGATCACGCCGGTACTGCCTGCACTGGTACTCAGCATGGTGTCCAGCGCCTTGCTCATTTTGGTGGCGAGCCCCGTCGTTTTCCCGTCACCGACAAAATACTGCTGCACGGCGTCCGGGTTATCGCTCAGCGCTTTTTTCAGTTTGTCGGAATCAATTTTTAAATTGCCCAGGGTTCCATCCGTCGCGCGGTTAGGATCCTGAGTGACCCCAAGCTGGGCCATGATCTGCATCGAGCCACTTTGCACTTCCGTCAACAAACCGCGTAATTGAGACTGAATACCGCGGACATTGCCATCCCCAACCAGCGCACCATTACTGGAAGACTGGCTGTCTGAGCCGGCATCGACAGCAACATATTTGGTCACGCTGTTGATGGTGGATTGCAGCGAGTTATAAGCCGTTACCCAGTCGGAAATTGCTTTTTGGTTAGCATCTGTCGCACGGGTAATATCCAGTGATTCGTCGGCTTTACTTTCCGCTTTAAGATTGAACGTCACGCCCGGAATCGCATCGGAAATCGTATTTGACTGACGCTCAATCGTAATATCGTTCACGACGATGGTGGCATTCTGTGCCGCGGTCTGGACGTTCAACGCACCGGTTTTGGTGCCTGAGTCATAACCAATCGCAGCTTGTAATTTGTCATCACCGGTGACATTTATCGTCATTTGACCGTCGGTGCCGGTAGATTTAGACGTCAGCATCAAGCGGTAATCACCGTCTTTCGCTTTGATAACGCTGGCAGTCACGTTGCCGTTTGCTTTGTTGATGGCGCTGGCGATACCGTTTAAGGAAGTATCGGAATCCGACAGTTCCACTTCCAGCGGCTTTTCTGTGCCTTTCTGGGTAATGGTAATTTTGCGCGTGCTGCCAGTCGTGTCGCCTAACGCATCGGTATTGCTGCCAATGGTCCCTGTCGTCAGAGACTGTGCTTTTGCAAGGTGATTGACGTTCACCGTGTAAGATCCGATAGCGGATTCGGATGTTGTTGTCGCAGTGAATGCCGTATTGGTGCTACTCACCGCCGTCGAGTTCCAGGTTGTCGTTTTACCCAACGTCGCAGTTGCCGTCTGCAGACTGGTCATGGCGCTCTGCAGTTTGCCGTACGCGCTTAATTGCGCGTTATAGGTCGTTTGCTGGGATGTGATCGTCGTTAGCTTGGTTCTTTCCGCTGCTTCTAACTGATTGTACAAATCCCCGAGTCCTGCAGAACCTATCCCGAGATTACTGATAGTAGCCATGCATATATTCCTTAAAAGACGAAGTAGTTCAGAACTCGTTATCGGCGTCTTGGGGTAAAAGTTTACGGCCTGGAAAAAAAAATAATCTAAGAATAAGCCGCCACTGAATAGGGTATATGGAGGGATTGCGTCAGGACGTGAAGATCACGCTAAGAAGTAAAACGTCGATTGAGAGAGTGAAAAGAGAAGGGTGAGTTTGCGTTAGGGGTGATTCATTCAAAAAGGCTTAATGTGATTTATTTAATAAAAATCACTATTTATCAATTGGTTAAAATTTTTTAAAAATTGATTCTAAAGTCTTTTGGCGACCCGTCGATAACCTTGTTGACGGTGAGAGACGCCGTGAGTGTTAGGCACCGAAACCTAAACCCAATTTTGAAGGAAAGAAAATTATGGCAGTTATCAATACTAACCTGTTGTCCCTGACTACTCAGAACAACCTGAACAAATCTCAGTCTTCCCTGGGTACAGCAATCGAGCGTCTGTCCTCCGGTCTGCGTATCAACAGCGCTAAAGACGATGCAGCGGGTCAGGCGATTTCTAACCGCTTCACCTCTAACATCAAGGGTCTGACCCAGGCTTCTCGTAACGCCAACGACGGTATCTCCCTGGCGCAGACTGCTGAAGGCTCCCTGAACGAAATCAACAACAACTTACAGCGTATTCGTGAGCTGTCAGTTCAGGCGCAGAACGGTACTAACTCTGCTTCTGACATCGACTCCATCCAGTCTGAAGTTAACCAGCGTCTGCTGGAAATCAACCGTGTTGCTCAGCAGACTCAGTTCAACGGCAGCAAAATCCTGTCCGGTAACGCTGCTGGTACAGATATCAAAATCCAGGTTGGTGCTAACGATAGCGAAAGCATCGATATCAGCATCAATAAAAACTCCGATTGGAACAAACTGGGTAAACAAGCTGTAGGTGCGGACACTGTAAGCCAGGCATGGAATACCTCTGCAGGTAGTGTTTCTACAACGGCTGCTAACACCGGTACTGACTCACTTGTGAACACATCGATCTCTTCTTCTGCGGCAGCCACCCTGACTTTAAATAAAGTAGGTACTGATGCTCGTTCTGTTGGTGTTCTGAGTGATGGCTTTGACGTGCTGTCAACTGATGTGCTTAAAGACGTTGATGCAGCAATCAAAGCGGTTGATAACCAGCGTTCAGATTTGGGTGCGATTCAGAACCGTTTCGAATCTACCATTTCTAACCTGAGCAACACCATTACCAACCTGTCTGCTGCACAGTCCCGTATTCAGGATGCTGACTACGCTACCGAAGTTTCTAACATGTCTCGTGCGCAGATCCTGCAGCAGGCTGGTACTTCTGTACTGTCTCAGGCGAACCAGGTTCCACAGGGTGTTCTGTCCCTGCTGCGTTAATATCGCTTTATGTTCAACAAAGGTCAGCCTGCCGGCTGGCCTTTTTTATTTTCGGAGAAATAAAATTTTTTCCCTTCTTATTCCACTACTTACATATATCCGTCAGATCAGTATCCAACTTTTCTCTTCCTCAGTCAGAAGATTCAATTTGGCTTTTTTTCCACTGTGAATTGAACTTTTGGATATTGCTTTATCATCCTTAAAGCCAAGCGGATGCCGCACACTTAATGACCTGCAACCTCTTCTAGAAAACTTGTGTTCAAATAATAAGGGAGGATCTTACATTTGAGTGGGTCAGCTCATACCATTTACGTTGGCTGTTTTTATTCGCTTAGGGTAAGCGTGAATTAACGGGTAATTGATCAGACTGCTCCGCGAATTGGGACGTAAGGAGCTTTGCTACTCTGCTACCATATCAGAATAAAAGGTGGACATATGAACAACGTGGTCAACAATGAAACACCGGCAGAGTTTACGCTCTCCGGGTCTCGGCGTCTTTACAGCTCTATAGACCATATTCGGGCTGCAGCGTGGCTCTACGGAGTGGACACAGAACGTACCCGAAATTCGTCAGTGCTGGTATTAGGATGTGGTAACGGGGAAGAGTTACTCGCCACGTCGGTCAAATATCCGTACGCCGACGTCGTGGGTATCGAACTGGAGACAGAAAACTGTCTGGACGCAATGTTGGCTACCTTGGCCAGCGGCAGAGACAATCTGAAGCTTTATTCTGCATCAATTGAAACCTTTCTCGCGGCTGATTTAGGCAAATTCGATTTCATTATTGTGCAGGGGAGTTTTACCTTTCTGTCAAACTCGCTGACGGATGCGATTTTGCTTTCCTGCCAGCAGCGTTTAAGCGAGAAAGGTATCATCGCCATTGACTGGTTTTGCCAGCCTGGTGCCGGGTTTATAGAAACTTTACGCGATGCTATGCAGATCCACAGTAGCCGCGCCAATACTCGTGGCGGGCAGATCGAGCACGCTCGCGCGATGTTGGCCTGGCTTGATCAGACGACCGTTGAGACCAGCACAACCAAAAAACTGATTACCCATATCAACAAAACCTCGCAACAGCTTTCGGACGCGCTGCTAAGCCATCATTATCTGAGTAGCGATCATACCGCCAGCTATTTGATTGAATTTAATGAGCGGATTCAGAATAGCGGGCTGGCGTATGTGGGCGACCTCCGGCCTGCCACTGAGCATACAAGCTATTTTGATGATGACATGACGGAGTCATGGCTGAAACTGTCCAACGGTGCGGGGAAGGTTTTAACCCAGCAATATCTGGATATCGCGGTTAACCGTAATCGCCGGTTTAGCTTATTAGTCAATGAAAACCGAAGCGGCGAGGTATTCGAAACCGTTGATTATAGCCGCCTGAAAGGCATGCGTTGGGCGGGCAGCTTCCGCCGTAAAAGCCTGAATATTCGTCATAGTCCAAATTTTTTGGCTGGTCATGATGGCACGCCGATTGCTACGGAAGATATTACTGCACTTGGGATCCTTGATATTCTGGGTGAAGCTTGGCCCCTCAGCGTGAGTTTTGAACAGCTCGTTTTCCATACTCGCCTGCCAGATGACGATCCGCTGGAAATTGATGAACAGACCCACAGAAAAAAGGTCCTAGCCGCACTGACCGCACTGTTTAAAACGAATTTTGCCGGATTGCACTACCAGCGTGAAGTGGAACCTGTCTCAATGGAACATGAATTAGGTATGGCACCTTCGGTTTCTGCACAAATTCAGGCTAAACCTGATGCCAGTGCGCTTATCAATCTCTGGGACGAAACGGTCAACATCAGCGATGAAGAGCGTGCCTTAATACGTAATCCTAAAATAGTACATGATGAAGATAATCATCTGCTATTTGAGGGGCTGATATTTAAAGGGTTATTGACAGGGTCGGTGATCGCCTGGAAGCGCTATTACCAGTTAATGGCTAATCAGGCGAGCATTACTGAGGCAGGGCGCATTGCCAATGCGTTACTATTGTTCTCCAGTAATGAATCGGCGGGCGGGTTCTATTCCAGCGAATTTGAAAAACTGGCCAAAAAGATGATGCTATCCGCACAGACCGGAACGGAGCCGGAAGTCGATGCGGATATGATTATTGAAATTAATAAACTTCTTATTAAAGGCGAGAATGCCCTAGCTCGAGAGTTGGTGGCAAAAAGAATTCCGGTCCTTCAGGAAACTTTAAACGGTAACTATTATCTGGTGCGTTTTTATAAGCGCGTTGCGGATTATCCGGCGGCAATTCTTGCCCTTATCCGTATGCTTTCCTTTAATTCGACCAGTCTGTTTATCTATTCTGAACTGGCGATGGTATTGCACGAGTACCGTATGTCGTGGCAGGCAGGGCGTTTAGCCAGAGCAATATTACGTTGTGATAACACCAGCGGCCCTGACTGGTATCTGTTGGGTATTTTGCATAAAGAGAGTAAAACGCTCGAGCGAGCAGAATATTGTGTCCGTAAAGGTGTGAAATTAGTGCCGACCAGCAAACAGATGGTCAGTCTGCTGGGTAGTTGCTTGTGTGAGCAAGCTAAAACAGACGAAGGCATTGCGTTCCTGAAGCAATCCATAAAAGATCCTTTAGTCGATTTTGGTAATATGGGTTCGCTTGCCTTTATTCTGACCCACAGCGGTAATGCTTCTGTAATGGAAATATTAAAGTACCATCTGGGTTACGCGAATGGCGCCATGCGATGGGCCGAACAGCAGAAATTTGTGGGTTATCAACCGCTAGATAAAAATATCAACCGCAAACTACGCATTGGGTTTGTCTCTGGCGATTTCAAGGAAAACCACCCGGTTAACTTCTTCTTCTTACCTGTCTGGGATGCGCTGGACAGAAGCAAATTCGAACTTTTTGCTTATAACAGCGCCCCGGCGTATGGGCGGAATGCCGGCACGGATTATTACGAAAACACGGCTGACGGGTGGAGAGAGGTTCAACACACCAGTACCACTGAACTCGCCGAAATGATCAAGCAGGATCAGATTGATATTCTCATCGATCTGGCGGGCCATACGGCGTATAACCGTCTGATGACCTTTGCATTGAAACCTGCACCGGTGCAGATCTCTTGGGTGGGTTATCATGCCACCACGGGCCTGCCGACCATGGATTATTATGCAACCATCTTCCCGGTTCCGAAAGATCCGGCGCTTGAATCGCAGTTTACAGAAAAACTGATCTATCTTTCGTTGCCACGCAATTTCGGGGCGAAGGAAGAAAGCCCGGATATTAATATATTGCCGGCGTTCGAAAATGGCTATTTCACATTCGGCAGTTTTAACCGTCCGAATAAAGTCAATGACAGCGTTCTTGACATCTGGGCGCAGATTTTACTGGCGGTCCCATCGTCCCGGATGATTGTGGCTAACATGCCAATGGTGACTTGGCCTGAACTGGAACATAAATTCGAGATCCGCGGTATCGATAAGGACCGAATTACGCTGCGTGAAGCGACCGATATGCAGTCGTATTTGAAAGCGCATAATGAGGTCGATTTACTGCTGGATACCTTCCCGTTCACCGGCGGAACGGTGACCAGCCATGCGGCGTGGATGGGGGTGCCGACGGTCTCCCTTTCAGGGGAAACGCTGGTATCCCGTCAGGGCGCATCAATTATGTACTCTCTGGGTTTACCTGAATTTATTGCCCACAGTAAAGAAGAATACGTCGCCAATGCCGTGGGCTGGACACAGCGTCTGAATGAACTTAATTCGATTCGAACGAATCTGCGTAACAGCATGAAAATCAAACATAATCAGAAAGAAAATATAGCCGATTATGTGGAACAAATGCTGCATAAGTGCTGGCAGGATTATTGTGAAGGACGTGAACCGGAGAGTTTCTCGGTGGGCGAAATTTATGAGATTAATAAATAACGTAGTTTTGTAACTTCACACTACGACAGCAAGGATAATTTTTTATCCTTGCTGCAATAAAACCGCATTTAGCTTAACTCTCAAAATAACCCCCCATTTCACCCCTATTCACCCAATTAAAACCCCTCCAGAAACGGATAATCATGCCGATAACTCAACTAACGCAGGGCTGTTTATCGTGAATTCACTCTATACCGCTGAAGGTGTAATGGATAAACACTCGCTGTGGCAGCGTTATGTTCCGCTGGTGCGCCATGAAGCATTGCGGCTTCAGGTGCGGCTACCGGCGAGTGTGGAACTGGACGATCTGCTACAAGCGGGCGGTATCGGGTTATTGAATGCAGTTGACCGGTACGACGCTCTGCAAGGAACGGCATTTACGACTTACGCAGTACAACGTATTCGTGGTGCGATGCTCGACGAACTGCGCAGCCGCGATTGGGTGCCGCGCAGCGTTCGACGCAATGCACGCGAAGTAGCGCAAGCAATGGGGCAGCTGGAACAAGAGCTCGGACGAAACGCAACGGAAACCGAAGTTTCGGAGCGTCTGGGGATCACCACGGCTGACTATCGCCAGATGTTGCTCGATACCAACAATAGCCAACTCTTCTCCTATGACGAGTGGCGTGAAGAGCATGGCGATAGCATCGAGCTGGTGACGGACGATCATCAGCAGGAAAACCCGTTGCACCAGTTAATGGAAGGCAATGTACGCCAGCGCGTGATGGAAGCCATCGAAGCGTTACCGGAACGCGAGCAGCTGGTGCTGACCCTCTATTACCAGGAGGAGCTCAATCTCAAGGAGATTGGGGCCGTGCTGGAAGTAGGGGAGTCGCGGGTTAGCCAGCTGCACAGCCAGGCCATTAAACGCTTACGTACCAAGCTGGGTAAGTTATAGGTGATCCATATCACCCGTTAAATGCCGCACAACGTATTGACAACCAGGAGTTATCATGACGGTGCAGCAATCTAAAAGACGGCCACTAAGCCGCTACCTGAAAGACTTTAAACACAGCCAGACGCATTGCGCCCATTGCCATAAGCTGCTCGATCGCATCACGCTGGTTCGTCGCGGCGAAATCGTCAATAAAATTGCGATTTCCCGACTCGATACTTTGCTGGATGAAGCCGGATGGCTGGAAGAGCAGAAAGAGTGGGTGGCGTTATGCCGTTTTTGCGGCGATCTGCACTGTAAAGAGCAGAGCG
Organism: Leclercia sp.; assembly: GCF_036780805.1. Lineage (NCBI taxonomy): Bacteria > Pseudomonadati > Pseudomonadota > Gammaproteobacteria > Enterobacterales > Enterobacteriaceae > Leclercia > Leclercia sp. Next base: position 427,133 of record NZ_DAIQCE010000001.1, read on the forward strand.
ACTTTTTCGATATCATCGGCTTTAAGCAATTCCTGTTTGAACAAACAGAGATGAGCCACGGCACGGTGCGCGAATATGTTGTGCGTCTGCGTCGCCTGGGCCAGCATCTGACCACGCAGCGTATCTCCCGTGATTTACTGACCAGCGGTTATCTGGATGAGAATCTGGAGCCGTGGCTGCCTGCGACCAGCACCAATAACTACCGGATTGCGCTGCGCAAGTACGCGCAATTTAAAACGCAAATGCCGGTGACGCCAAAGCAGAAAGTCCACCGCGAAACAACTTCTGATATATATTAAAAATGAATAACATGTAGCGGAGTCGTGTTTGATCTTGCGGCCGAACGCCCTACACTACAATCAAAATTCCAATGATATCGGGGTAAGTATGAAATTTGCACTTTTGGGTCGTCAGGCGCTGATGGGTGTAATGGCCGTTGCGCTGGTAGCTGGTATGAGCGTGAAAACGTTCGCGGCAGAAGGTCTGTTAAATAAAGTGAAAGAGCGCGGCACGCTGCTGGTTGGGCTGGAAGGCACTTATCCTCCGTTCAGCTTCCAGGGTGACGACGGTAAACTGACCGGGTTTGAAGTGGAGTTTGCCGAAGAGCTGGCCAAACATCTGGGTGTGAAAGCGTCGCTGAAACCGACCAAATGGGACGGCATGCTGGCCTCGCTGGACTCCAAACGTATTGATGTGGTGATTAACCAGGTCACCATCTCTGACGAGCGTAAGAAAAAGTATGACTTCTCCACCCCGTATACCGTCTCCGGTATCCAGGCGCTGGTGAAAAAAGGTAACGAAGGCACGATCAAATCTGCCGCCGATCTGAAAGGCAAAAAAGTCGGTGTCGGTCTGGGGACTAACTACGAAGAGTGGCTGCGCCAGAACGTGCAGGGCGTCGATATTCGTACCTATGATGATGACCCGACCAAATACCAGGATCTGCGCGTAGGCCGTATCGATGCCATTCTGGTTGACCGTCTGGCGGCGCTGGATCTGGTGAAGAAGACCAACAACACCCTGGCGGTTGCCGGTGATGCCTTCTCCCGTCAGGAAGCCGGTGTTGCCATCCGCAAAGACAACGACGATCTGGTGAAAGCCGTCGACGGTGCGATTGCGGATATGCAGAAAGACGGCAGCCTGAAGGCGCTCTCCGAGAAATGGTTCGGGGCAGACGTCACAAAGTAAGCAGTTGAATGCAAAAAAAGGCGCTTTGATAAGCGCCTTTTTTATTTCCTCGCCAGCAACGTGCATAATAAAAAAAGACAGACTTAGACAGGGTTACGGAGGTTTTCATGTCATTACAGAATCTAACGCGTTTTCCGCGCCTCGAATTTATTGGCGCCCCGACGCCACTGGAGTATTTGCCGCGCTTATCGGACTACCTCGGGCGCGACATCCTTATCAAACGTGATGACGTGACGCCCATGGCGATGGGCGGCAACAAGCTGCGCAAGCTGGAGTTCCTCGCTGCGGATGCCCTGCGCGAAGGGGCCGATACCCTGATTACCGCCGGAGCAATCCAGTCCAACCATGTGCGCCAGACCGCCGCCGTTGCGGCAAAGCTGGGCCTGCACTGTATCGCCTTGCTGGAAAATCCGATTGGCACCCAGGCAGAAAACTACCTCAGCAACGGCAACCGTCTGCTGCTGGACCTGTTCAACGTGCAGATTGAAATGTGCGATGCGCTGACCGACCCGGTGGCGCAGCTGCATGAGCTGGCCACCCGCGTTGAAGCTCAGGGCTTCCGCCCGTATGTGATTCCGGTGGGTGGCTCGAACGCGCTGGGCGCGCTGGGTTACGTCGAAAGCGCGCTGGAAATTGCCCAGCAGTGCGAAGGGGCAGTGGGCATCTCTTCGGTGGTGGTGGCCTCCGGTAGCGCAGGCACCCATGCCGGGCTGGCGGTGGGGCTGGAGCAGTTAATGCCTGACGTCGAGCTGATTGGCGTCACCGTATCGCGCAGCGTTGCCGATCAAAAACCGAAAGTGGTCACCCTGCAGCAGGCGTTGGCTCAGCAGCTGGAGGTGAGCGCCAACGCCGACATCATCCTGTGGGATGACTACTTCGCGCCAGGCTACGGCACCCCAAATGACGAAGGCACCGAGGCAGTAAAACTGCTGGCGCGTCTGGAAGGGATCCTGCTGGACCCGGTCTATACCGGCAAAGCGATGGCGGGTCTTATTGACGGCATCAGCCAGAAGCGCTTCAAAGATGAAGGGCCGATTCTGTTTATTCATACTGGCGGGGCGCCGGCTCTGTTTGCCTACCATCCTCACGTCTAAATCACAGGCAGAAAAATCATAATGCAAGAAAGTATTCAACTGGTGATTGATTCGCTGCCCTACCTGCTGAAAGGTGCGGTGTTTACGCTGCAACTGAGTATTGGCGGGATGTTCTTTGGCCTGCTGCTGGGCTTTATTCTGGCGCTGATGCGCATGTCGCCGGTGCTGCCGGTGCGCTGGCTGGCGCGTTTTTATATCTCCGTGTTTCGCGGTACGCCGTTGATTGCCCAGCTGTTTATGATCTACTACGGCCTGCCGCAGTTTGGTATCGAACTCGATCCCATCCCGGCGGCGATGATTGGTCTGTCGCTCAACACCGCGGCCTACACCTCGGAAACCCTGCGCGCGGCAATCTCCTCCATTGAAAAAGGGCAGTGGGAAGCCGCAGCCAGTATCGGTATGACGCCGTGGCAAACCCTGCGCCGGGCGATCCTGCCTCAGGCCGCACGCGTGGCGCTGCCGCCGCTGAGCAACAGCTTTATCAGCCTGGTGAAAGACACCTCGCTGGCGGCCACCATTCAGGTGCCGGAGCTGTTCCGCCAGGCGCAGCTGATTACCTCGCGCACTCTGGAGGTCTTCACCATGTATCTGGCCGCCTCGCTGATCTACTGGGTGATGGCGACGGTGCTGTCGGCGCTGCAAAACTATTTTGAAAACCAGCTTAACCGCCAGGAGCGTGATCCAAAATGAGTGCTATCGACGTTAAAAACCTGGTGAAGAAGTTTCACGGCCAGACGGTATTGCACGGGATCGACCTGGAGGTGCAGGAGGGCGAAGTGGTGGCGATCATCGGGCCGAGCGGCTCCGGTAAAACCACGCTGCTGCGCAGCATCAACCTGCTGGAGCAGCCGGAAGGCGGCACCATCCGCGTGGGTGAGATCACCATTGATACCGGCAAGTCCCTGAGCCAGCAAAAAAGTTTAATTCGCCGTCTGCGCCAGCATGTCGGCTTCGTCTTCCAGAGCTTTAATCTGTTTCCCCATCGCACGGTGCTGGAGAACATTATTGAAGGGCCGGTGATTGTGAAAGGCGAATCGAAAGAGGAAGCCACTGCCCGCGCCCGCGAGCTGCTGGCGAAGGTGGGGCTTTCCGGCAAGGAGACCAGCTACCCGCGTCGTCTCTCCGGCGGCCAGCAGCAGCGTGTGGCGATTGCCCGCGCGCTGGCGATGCGTCCTGACGTGATCCTCTTTGATGAACCGACCTCGGCGCTGGATCCGGAGCTGGTGGGGGAGGTGCTGAACACCATTCGTCAGCTGGCGCAGGAGAAGCGTACCCTGGTGATTGTCACCCATGAGATGAGCTTTGCCCGGGATGTGGCGGACAGGGCGATATTTATGGACCAGGGACGCATCGTTGAGCAGGGGCCGGCAAAATCACTGTTTGCCGACCCTCAGCAGCCTCGTACCCGGCAATTCCTGGAAAAATTCCTCATGCAATAGCATGTTTGCTCTCAATTGCTCCGGAAATAATCCCCGGAGCAATATATTCATCCCCGCTATGAATGCTTGCCTGATTTTATCCCGGCAAAACCGCTCTAAGTGCATAAAATGTGTAGGTAATTATCGCAGGGTCGATATTTTATACATATAAATAAGATTTATGTGTTAGTTTAGAAATCCATAATAATGATTATCTTTTACAGGGGCTTAATTCAGTCAGTATGAAGGATTTAGATTTTTTCACATGGCGACGGGAATGCTTCCTCCGTTTTCAGCAGATGACTTCTGCCGACGAGGTATATCCTGAACTACAGCGACAAACGCAGAACCTGGGTTACGATTTCTTTTCGCTCTGTGTTCGTCATCCGGTGCCTTTCACGCGCCCTAGAGTCTCGGTGCATTCGACCTATCCGCAACAGTGGATGGCCCAGTATCATGCAGAAAATTTTTTCGTCATCGATCCGGTGCTCAAACCTGAGAATTTCGTTCATGGGCACTTACCCTGGAACGATGCCTTATTTGCAGAGGCGCAACCTTTATGGGACGGCGCGCGCGACCACGGACTGCGAAAAGGGATCACCCAGTGCCTGATGCTGCCTAATCATGCGATGGGATTCCTGTCGGTCTCCAGTACCAGCCTGTCGGTGAACCTGCTGGCAGGTGAAGTGGTAGAACTGCGTCTGCAAATTCTGGTGCAAATGGCGTTGACCACGCTGCTGCGGCTGGAACATGAAATGGTGATGCCGCCCGAGATGAAATTCAGCAAGCGCGAGAAAGAGATTCTGAAATGGACGGCGGAAGGGAAGACTTCAGCAGAAATAGCCATCATTCTTTCTATTTCTGAAAATACGGTGAACTTCCATCAGAAAAATATGCAGAAGAAATTCAATGCGCCTAACAAGACGCAGATCGCGTGCTATGCGGCCGCGACGGGGATTATCTGACTACACTTCTGTTCTGCGTGGCAGGCGAGTAAACGGCTGAAGGCACTGCGTTCAGCCGTTTTTGTTTTATTGACGGTAAGCTTGTTTGATCTGCTTAACGGTGCTGGAAAATACCTCGGCCTCAGACTGGTTTTCCATCTGCGCAATCTGGCGTTCCATCTTAAGGATCACACGACCGGCGTCCGCCTGGCCCATCGCCTGCAGCATCAGGGTCAGCAGGGATTTCAGACAGGAGACTTCCTGTGCCAGTTCTTGATTATTCTCCGCAGTGGCGAAATCAGGTGTGCTCATTTATTTTCCTCATGATAAAAACAGCGCTCAAGCGCATAGACCAAAGTAAAGGCGGCGGAGTATACCACAAGCCGTTAAGAAAAACGCAGTGCTTGTTTTTTGTACATTATCCCGCTTTGTTTATTCAATTGAACAAGTTTAACTTTGAATTTTCTAATACTTTAGTGTGGGTTAATTGTTTGATGAAAGTAGGGTAGAGGTTAATTATTGTTACAAATTTATAAGGTGTATATTATCAGCAATAAAATAGCGCTTAAAATTTGTAAGTTTTTGAAAACATCCTTCTAAGAAAAGTGGTCAATGTCGCCCTGCACAAGGCATCTGTTGCCAGTCGATGTACAACTTAATTTCCAAAAAAAAGTGCGGTATCGAGAGCATCTATTTTTTAACGTTTTCAGTTTCGGATAAAACCCGTTAATATGTGCCGAATAAACTGTCTGTAGCGATATCCCTATTCTGGAGAATTTCCTTTGATCAACGTCCTTCTTGTTGATGACCACGAACTGGTGCGCGCAGGGATACGACGCATTCTTGAAGATATAAAAGGTATTAAAGTTGCCGGCGAGGCCTGCTGCGGTGAAGATGCCGTAAAATGGTGCCGGTCGAATAACGCCGATGTTGTCCTGATGGACATGAACATGCCCGGCATTGGTGGCCTGGAAGCGACGCGTAAAATCGCGCGTACCTGGGTTGATACCAAAGTGATCATGCTGACGGTTCACACTGAAAATCCTCTTCCTGCAAAAGTGATGCAGGCAGGGGCTGCGGGCTATTTAAGCAAAGGTGCCGCCCCTCAGGAGATGGTCAACGCAATCCGTTCCGTCTACTCCGGGCAGCGCTATATCGCTTCCGATATTGCGCAGCAGATGGCGCTTAGCCAGATTGAGCCAGAAAAGACCGAATCACCGTTTGCCAGTTTGTCTGAGCGCGAATTGCAGATTATGCTGATGATTACCAAAGGCCAAAAGGTGAATGAGATCTCCGAGCAGCTTAATCTCAGCCCGAAAACGGTGAACAGCTACCGCTACCGTATGTTCAGTAAATTGAACATCCATGGCGACGTTGAACTCACTCACCTGGCCATCCGCCATGGTCTTTGCAACGCTGAGACCCTAATTAGTCAGTGAGTGAAGTGTTTGAATCCAGTGCATTCCTGAAAACCGTTACCAGCCAGCCAGGCGTCTACCGGATGTATGACGCTGGCGGGACGGTTATCTACGTCGGAAAGGCGAAAGACCTCAAGAAGCGACTTTCCAGCTATTTCCGCAGCAATCTTGCCTCCCGCAAAACAGAAGCGCTGGTCGCCCAGATCCAGCAGATCGATGTCACTGTGACCCACACAGAGACCGAAGCGCTGTTGCTGGAGCATAACTACATCAAGCTGTATCAGCCGCGTTACAACGTGCTGCTGCGCGATGACAAATCCTATCCGTTTATCTTTCTCAGCAGCGACACCCATCCGCGTCTGGCTACCCATCGCGGCGCTAAGCATGCGAAAGGCGAGTACTTTGGCCCGTTCCCCAACGGCTATGCCGTGCGGGAAACCCTGGCCCTGCTGCAAAAGATTTTCCCGGTTCGCCAGTGTGAAAACAGCGTCTATCGCAACCGCTCCCGTCCGTGCCTGCAGTATCAGATCGGTCGTTGCCTTGGGCCCTGCGTAGAAGGGCTGGTCAGCGAGGAGGAGTATGCGCAGCAGGTGGAATATGTGCGCCTGTTTCTTGCCGGGAAAGACGACCAGGTTCTGACCCAACTGATTGCCCGCATGGAGAAGGCCAGCCAGGCGCTGAACTTTGAAGAGGCGGCGCGGATCCGCGATCAGATCCAGGCCGTGCGTCGGGTCACGGAAAAACAGTTTGTCTCCAACAACGGGGATGACCTGGACGTGATTGGCGTCTCCTTTGATGCGGGCATGGCCTGCGTGCATGTGCTGTTTATCCGTCAGGGCAAGGTGCTTGGCAGCCGCAGCTACTTCCCGAAAGTGCCTGGCGGCACCGAGCTGGGCGAAGTGGTGGAGACCTTTGTCGGCCAGTTCTATCTGCAGGGCAGCCAGATGCGCACCCTGCCGTCGGAAATTTTGCTCGATTTTAATCTCAGCGATAAGACGCTGCTGTCCGATTCGCTGTCGGAGCTGGCGGGGCGTAAGGTGAACGTCCAGACCAAACCGCGCGGCGATCGTGCCCGCTACCTGAAGCTGGCGCGCACCAACGCGGCGACGGCGCTGAGCACCAAACTGTCCCAGCAGTCGACCATTCACCAGCGTCTTGCCGCGCTGGCGACAACGCTACAGCTGCCGGAAGTAAAACGGATGGAGTGCTTCGACATCAGCCACACGATGGGGGAGCAGACCGTTGCTTCCTGCGTGGTGTTCGATGCCAACGGGCCGCTGCGCGCGGAATATCGCCGCTATAACATCACCGGCATTACCCCCGGCGATGACTATGCCGCCATGAATCAGGTGTTACGCCGCCGCTACGGTAAAGCTATTGAAGAGAGTAAGATCCCGGACGTTATTGTCATTGACGGTGGCAAAGGGCAGCTCGGCCAGGCAAAATCGGTGTTTGCCGAGCTGGACGTCACCTGGGATAAGCATCATCCGCTGTTACTGGGTGTGGCCAAAGGCACCGACCGTAAAGCCGGGCTGGAGACCCTGTTCCTGGAACCGGAAGGGGAGGGTTTTAGCCTGCCGCCGGATTCACCCGCGCTGCATGTGATCCAGCATATTCGCGACGAGTCGCACGATCACGCGATCGGCGGCCACCGTAAAAAACGGGCCAAGGTGAAAAACACCAGTACGCTGGAGACGATCGAAGGGGTCGGGCCAAAGCGTCGCCAGATGCTGCTGAAATACATGGGCGGTTTGCAAGGATTACTCAACGCCAGCGTGGAGGAAATTGCAAAAGTGCCGGGTATTTCGCAAGGGCTGGCAGAAAAGATCTACTACTCGTTGAAACATTGAGGGCTCTGTAGCAACATAGGGCTAATAATTACTGACAACAAACAGTTACCGTCACTATGCGATTAAACATCCCTACGTTGTTAACGCTTTTCCGCGTCGTCCTTATTCCTTTCTTTGTGCTGGCGTTTTACCTGCCTTTCGTCTGGGCTCCCTTCGCCTGTGCATTGATCTTCTTTATCGCGGCTGTGACCGACTGGTTTGACGGCTACCTGGCGCGTCGCTGGAACCAGAGCACCCGTTTTGGGGCCTTCCTCGATCCGGTAGCCGACAAGGTGATGGTCGCCATCGCCATGGTGCTGGTGGTGGAGCATTACCACAGCTGGTGGGTCACCCTGCCTGCCGCGACCATGATCGCCCGTGAAATTATTATCTCGGCCCTGCGCGAGTGGATGGCTGAACTGGGTAAACGCAGCAGCGTGGCGGTCTCCTGGATCGGTAAGGTAAAAACTACCGCCCAGATGGCGGCGCTGGTGTGGATGTTGTGGCGTCCAAACGAGTGGGTAGAGTGGGCCGGTATTGGCCTGTTTATGGTCGCTGCGGTGCTGACGCTCTGGTCGATGTTGCAATATTTGAACGCTGCACGCGGCGATTTGCTTGATCAGTGATCGTTTCGCCTTAATTTTCAGCAAACGATCCTGAGTTGCGAAAAATAACGTTGACTCAAAACGTCAGGTAAGTAGAATGCAACGCATCGAACGACGGCACGGTTCGTTAGTCGATAAGAAAATCAAGTGATTAGCATAATGACTTGATGATTGCGGGAATAGCTCAGTTGGTAGAGCACGACCTTGCCAAGGTCGGGGTCGCGAGTTCGAGTCTCGTTTCCCGCTCCAAATTTAAGACAGTCGCAATTGCGGGTGTCAGTCGCAAGACAAAACATTTAAGGCGCGTTAGCAAAGCGGTTATGTAGCGGATTGCAAATCCGTCTAGTCCGGTTCGACTCCGGAACGCGCCTCCACTTTCTTCCCGAGGCCGGATGGTGGAATCGGTAGACACAAGGGATTTAAAATCCCTCGGCGTTCGCGCTGTGTGGGTTCAAGTCCCACTCCGGCTACCATGGGAAAGCAAAGAATAATCAAAGCAATAAGCAGTGTCGTGAAACCACCGAAAGGTGGTTTTTTTGTGCCTGCAATTTACCGTTCTAGCCTGACCGGTGGAGAGGATGCGCTCAATTTTGATCCCCGGCGCAACAAGTAATGCATCGAATATTTCATGCTCGTTATGAACGCCCGCCCCAGGCAACTGTGAAAAGAGATTTAACGCCATCTGACTGCCTCCGCTGACCATCAGGATCGGTTGAACAGGTGGGAGAGATTAGCCCCTTTGAGGAAAATAAACGCCAGCAGCAGGCCGCCCCACAGGGCCATGGTGATATAGCTGCTCACCCCGAGAATGTTCAGACCGCTCTCCAACATCTGCAACAGGATCAGCGCCATCACCATGCCAAAGACTTTGCCGAAGCCGCCATCGGGGTTGACCCCGCCCAGCACCGCCGCCAGGATCGACACCAACAGATAAGACTCCCCGTAAGAGGCCTTGGCCGAGTTCAGCTTGGACATCATCAGCAGTGCGGCAATCACGCACAACACCGATGAGAGGATATAAACCCAGATAAGCGTCCTGCGGGTGTTGATCCCGGCGTAGTGGGTTGCCTGTTCATTGGAGCCAATCAGGTAGAGGGTGCGCCCGAAGGCGGATTTTTCGAGGATCACCCACAGCACCGCCACGACGGCCAGAAACACCAGTAACGGCAGCGGGATGCCGAGGACATCGGTGCTGTTGATGACCAGGACGTAATCCGGGAAGTTGGATATCGACGAGCCTTTGGAGATCAGGATATTGATCCCCTTCAGCAGGGTCATGATCCCGAGCGTCGCTAAAATCGGCGAGACCCGCACCACGGCAATCAAAAATCCTATCACCGACCCAATGAGGATCGCCATGGCGAACCCGGCAGCCAGCACCAACAGCATGCTGCTGAAGGTCGGGGGATAGTGGGTGGCGACCCAGGCCATCACCAGCCCGCAGGCGTTCATGGTGGCGATGATGGACAGGTTGATCCCACCGGTGAGGATGGTGACCGCCATGGCTAACGCCAGCACGCCGAGGATCGGCATCTGCGAGGCGACAGACTGGAAGTTGGCGGACGACCAGAAGACAGTGGGGATGAGAAAGCTAAACGCGATCACCACGACGGCGATTAACAGACTCAGGTAAATCTCGACGCGATCCTGGGTTTTTCTGGCGCTCATGCTAGTGCTCCCTGACCTTTGCGCTGACTCCAGGCCGTCATGCTGATGCTGGTAACAATCACCACCCCGGTCACGACCGTATGCCAGTAAGAGGAGACCCCTGTCAGATTGAGGCCGTTTTGTATCACGGCCAGTAAAATCACCCCCAGCAGGGTGCCGAGTAAGCTGCCGCGCCCGCCAACAATACTGGTTCCGCCTAACACCACCGCTGCGAGCACCGTCAGCTCATAGCCGAGCAGCGAGTCGGGGGCGACGGTCAGGACGGTCGCGGACTGGACCACACCGGCCACGCCGGACATTAATCCCATATAGCCGTAAACAAACAGCTGCATTTTAAAGATGCCGAACCCCATCCGGGAGGCCGCTTCGCGGTTGCAGCCCATGGCGTAAATCATCCTGCCAATGCTGGTTTTATTCATGATAAAGCCGGTTAATGCCACCACCACCAGCAGGGTGATGATCGGCAGGCTCAGGCCATAGTCGTAGCCATCGGCGGCCGTGAATTTAAACAGCATTACCCCTTGTTCAAACCACTCCGGGTAGCTGTAGAGCCAGACTCCTTTAGACAGGTACAGCAGCAGGCCGTAAAAAATATTGAGGGTTGAAATGGTAATGATGATGGAGGGCACCTTCAGCCGGTTCACCAGCGTGGCGTTGACCAGGCCGAGGAGTAAACCCAGCCCGCCGGACAGCGCAAAGGCCAGGGCAAAATTGCCGCTGGTGCCCTGAATCAGGGTCACCATCACGTACTGGGAAATGATGGTCATGGCCGGGAAGGATATATCGATCCCGCCGGAGATCAGGACGATAAACAGGCCGCAGGCCAGGATAGTTAACATGGCGTAGTTGTTGATCAAATCGTAGATATTGCCCAGCGTCATAAAATCGGCGCTGGCAAACGACAGATAGCCGCCAATCACAATAATGGTCAGCCCGAGAAACAGCTCATGGGTTTTGACCCCGATTTTCTTAGCCATTGACGACCTCTGCCAGCGCGGCCTCTGTGGTCTTTTCCGGGAGGATTTCAGCGACGATCTCGCCCTTGCGCATCACTAAAATCCGGTGACTGTTAAAGAAGGCTTCGTCGATCTCGTCGGTGATCATCAGCACCGCGATCCCCTTGCGCGACAGGGCGGAGATGATCTGGTAGATCCCCGCTTTGTTGGCAATGTCGACGCCGACGGTGGGGGAGTCGAGGATCAGCACTTTAGGGTTGATGGCCAGCCATTTGGCAATCGCCACGCGCTGGGCGTTGCCGCCGGAGAGGGTGTTAACCGGCAGACTCACGCTGCCAACCTTAATGCTCAGCTGCTCGATGAGATCCGTGACGATGCGGTCCGATTTGGACCTGTCCAGCAGCCTGAACGGCGTTTTCAGCCGCTGCAGCACGGCTGAGATAATATTGTCATTGATCGACTGATCCATCACCAGGCCGGTGCTCATCCGGTCTTCAGATACGTAGCCAATCCCGGCTTTCACCGCATCCCGGTTGCTGGCGAAATGAACCACCTTGCCCTCCAGCGCTATCTCGCCGGAATCAGGTTTCGTAAGCCCAAACAGGCTCAGGCACAGTTCCGTACGCCCGGCACCCAGCAGCCCGGTAATGGCTAGGATCTCCCCCCGGTGGATCTGGAAAGAGATGTCTTTATACTGCTGACGTTTAGTGAGGTGAGTGACCTTAAGCGCCACCTCGCCAATTTTCTCAATCGGCGGCAGGACCGCATACGAGAACGCTTTCCCGGTCATCAGGAAGGCGAGTTTTTTAGTGTTAATGTCGCTGGCGGGGTAAGTGCCGATCAGGCTGCCGTTTTTCAGCACGCTGATCCGGTCGGAGATCTCCAGCACCTCATCCAGCCGGTGGCTGACAAAAACCACGCAGATATTTCTTTTCTTGAGGTCGCCAATCACCCGCAGCAACCCCTTCACCTCCTGCATGGTCAGCGAGGCGGTAGGCTCATCCATAATGATCAGCCGGGCTTCCTGGGCCAGCGCCCGACAGATGGCGACGATCTGACGTTGAGCGATGGGCAGGGAGTCCACGTTGGCATCCAGATCCAGCCTGGCGTCAATACTCTTCATCGTCAGCTCGGCGATACGGCGGATTTCCCGCTTGTTGACCAGCAGATGGTGGTGATGCTGATGGATGCCGATATTTTCCGCGACGGTTAAATTAGGGAATAAGGAGAGATCTTGATAGATCACCTGAATCCCGGCTTTGACGGAGTCGATAGGCGAAAGATGGGCATAAGGCTTACCCTCTATGGCGATCTCAAAGCCAGGATCGGGTTTATAGACGCCGGAGATGATTTTAATCAGGGTCGATTTGCCGCAGCCGTTCTGCCCGGCCAGACAGTGCACTTCTCCGGGATACAGCGTCAGGTTGATGTTATCCAGCGCTTTCACACCGTAGAAAGTCTTGCTGATCTTACCCAGTGAAATAAAGGGCTCCATGTCTACCTCTCAGGGACTCAGGCCGCACGCCCGGACAGGACGTGCGGGTTCCGCGGATCAATACAGGCTATCGATATTCTCTTTGGTGACGCGCAGAACTTTGTGGAATTTGATGATGCGCTTTTCGGTATCCACGTCCGCTTTACCGAGGCTCGGGATCTCCAGACCCTGGGTAATCTCTTCGCCTTTCAGGACTTTGTCGGCGATGGCGGTAATGGCGTACCCCGCAGAGGCCGGATCGTAGGTGATGCCCATGGCGATATCGCCGCTTTTAATCAGCGAGGCGGCCTGGGAGGGGATCATCATGCCGTAGACAAAGACTTTGCCTTTCGCCCGTTTCTCTTTCACCGCCCGGCCCGCACCGATAGGGCCCTGAGAGCCAAATGAGACGATCCCTTTCATGTCGGGATGGGCTTTCATCAGATCGATGGTGGTACGGCGGGCGTCGTCGATGTTTTCCGCCACCGGCATCCGGTTGGTGACTTCATGCATCTCCGGGTAGTGTTCTTTCTGGTATTTGACGAACAAATCGGCCCACAGGTTATGCTGCGGCACGGTCAGGCTGCCGACGTAAATCACATACCCCCCTTTACCGCCCATGGCTTTTGCCATCTCCTCGACGTTGTCGGCGGCGAATTTCTGGTTATCGATAATTTCCACATCCCAGTTGGCGCTGGGCTGCCCGGGGGATTCATTGGTTAATACTACGATGCCCGCCGCACGCGCCTTTTTAAATACCGGCTCGAGAACATCGGCGTCATTAGGCACGATACCGATCGCGGAGACTTTTTTAGCGATTAAATCCTCAATAATTTTAACCTGCTGCGGCGCATCGGTACTGGACGGCCCCACCTGAGAGGCTTTAATTCCGAGATCGCTGCCCGCTTTCGTCACGCCTTCCCCCATGCGATTAAACCAGGGCATGCCGTCTATTTTTGAAATATTGACCACTTCAATTTCTTTCGCCATTGCAGAGGTCGAGAAAACCATCAACCCGAGCAAGCTCGCAGACAATAATTTTGTTAAGCCTATTTTACTCATCTCATACCTCTGTAGGGTGGTAAAAAATTAAAATGAATATCTGGATATGTTGTTTGAGATAGCGGTGTTCATTTTTAATATTAGGTGAGAATAACCATTCCCTCATGCTGTAAATCTCTGGTCAGGAAATGGGGAATATATTTTTAAATCCGGCCCTTAAAGAATTAACAGTAGGGTTTTCATATTTATAATGTTATGGAGTTACCGGCTTATAGCATGGACTATTATGCCAATACTCTATTTTGCGAGAGGTATCACAAATATTTGCCGATGAATTAAATAAGTGCACGATCGGCCCCCTCTCCATTCAGGGAGAGGGATGGGGTGAGGGGGAACATGCGGCTCAGGTGGTGGTTCCGTTCACTTTACGTTCTGCACTTCTCTGCCAGCCGCGTCACCCGTGAACGTGTTAAGGGGCTTGCCGCCGCCCCTTAACAATCCCGGCTCCCGGCAAGAAAATCGCCGCTTCGCGGTGCCCTCAGCTTATTCTTCCAGGCTTTCGGGTCGGGCGTCCCTGCGCCTCGCCCCGGCCTTCCGGAAACGCTTCGGCGATATTCAGCCGGACCAGGGAGCCGCTGTAAGCCTTTTGCTCTTTTAAAATTTCGCTTTTGCTGTATGAGCAATCTCCATAATCGCTCTGTACAGTAATTAATCACACCTTCTCCCCAGCCCTGCAATTATTGCGGTTATTGCGGATTTTTTGCCTTCATGCCTGTACAACCCCGCCAGAATGCCGCCTAATAACGGCGCTCATTTTTCCATTCACAGTTAACAGGTCTGTTATTGATGAATCATCTCTATCACTCCGCGCCAGCGCCTGTCTGCTGTGATGAACATTCATTCTCAAGGGACAGATAGCCATGCAGCGTCGACAATTTCTTAAATCCAGCGTTCTTCTTTCTGCCGCAGGCCTGGTGGGCCCGGCCATCGCCAGCCAGACGGTGGTGCAAAACAGCGCGCCGCTGGCCGCGCCGGTGATGCGCCGCCGTTTTGTCCTGTCGCAAACCTATAAGCTGGCACCGCCGCAGGGCTCCAGCGGGGTGGTTAAACTCTGGATCCCGTTACCGGTGGATACCGCCTTTCAGCAGATGACCGGCGTGTCGTTCAGCGGCAATTATCAGCAGGCATACATCACCACCAACAACGCCTACGGGGCCAAAACCCTGTTCGCGAGCTGGCCAAAATCCGACGGCGATCTGCTGCTCCAGCTCGATCTGGAGATCGAAACCGCAGACTGGGAGCCGCTGAAGCATGACGCCCTGAAACACTGGCAGGCACCGGAGCAGATCGTCTATCCGCTGGCGGTTAAGCCGTACCTGCTGCCGACGACGCACACCCCGGTTGATGGCCTGGTACGCGAAACGGCACAAAAAATTACCGGCGGTGAAACCGATCCGCTGAAGAAAGCGCGCCTGATTTACGAATGGGTCAGCAGCCATATGGAGCGCGATAATGACGTGATCGGCTGCGGCACTGGCGATGTGGCCACCATTCTGCAAAGCGGCAAGCTCAGCGGCAAATGCACCGACATCAGCTCGGTGTTTGTCGCCCTGGCGCGTGCCAGCGGCATCCCGGCGCGTGAGCTGTTCGGTATTCGTCTGGGCCGGGCCAACAAGCTGGAGCGTTACTCCGCCAGCGCCTTCGGCAAGGCCGACAGCGCGGGCGTGTCCGACGTCAGCGGCGGGCAGCACTGCCGGGCGGAGTTTTATCTGGCGGGCTACGGCTGGCTGCCGTGCGATCCGGCTGACGTCACCAAAATGCGTCTGGCGGAGAAAAAAGCGCATCAGGATCCCGACGTGCAGGCGGTAAATACCTACCTGTTTGGCAACTGGGAGATGAACTGGGTGGGCTTCAACTACGGGCGCGATTTCGAACTCTATCCGGCGGCGGAGCAGGGGGCGGTGAATAACCTTGGCTACCCGTATGCCGAAGTGGACGGCGACCCGCTCAATTTTTACGATCCAAAGGTGTTTACCTACCACTATGTCTCAACAGAACAACGCTAAGGGAGCAGGACTGACCCTGCTGACGGCGGCCGCGGCGGCCGTCACCGCCGGGCTGTGCTGCGTCGGGCCGCTGCTCTATCTGCTGTTTGGTATCTCGGCCGCCGGTTTTGCCGGGCTCAGTCAGCTGGAATTTCTGCGGGTGCCGATGATCCTGCTCTCGTCAGGGCTGATGCTGCGGGTATTCTGGCGGCTCTATTTTTCAACGCGGCCGTGGTGTACCGGACGGATGACGCTGGGGCAAATGCGTCTGCTGTTCTGGCTCTCGCTGCCGGTGCTGTTGCTGGTGCTGTTCTACCCCACGGTGGTGGCCTGGTATTATGAGGTGATGGAATGAAACGACTGCTGATAATCGCGAGTCTGTTGCTGCCCCTGGTTGCGCAGGCCGCAAATGAAAAAGTGGTGCTGGACGTGCAGGGCATGACCTGCTCGTTGTGCGTGATTTCGGTAAACCAGGCCCTGCGGGAAACGGAAGGGGTGGTGAAAGCGAAAGCGTCGTTAAAGACGCGGCAAACCGACGTTATTGTCCCGGAAGGTTTCCCGACGGAAACCTTATTACAGGCGGTGGCGAAAACAGGTTATTCGGCAACTGTGAACCGTATTGAAAAACCGTAAATATAATAATAATGCCTGATGGCTTAATTATTAGTAGCGTCTTTCCCAAATAATGGGAAAGACGCATTACCACACAATTATTAATAAATTATGATGATATTGTTTCAGTTTGATAAATATCATGTGAAGAAACGTTGACCTTCCCACCCGCGCGCTCTATCTTTTAATAAGATTATCCATATAAAGCTCCATTTTATCCATATATCGTCTTTTATGGCGGTGTGTCGATCCCTTACGCCAGCATTCGCTGCGGCTAAAGATGGATTAAGGTCAATATGAATATAACCGCGAGTAAATATACCCTCTGGATCCGCGATATTACCCTTAATCCATGGGCTGCTTTTTATTTCCTGCAGTCGGTGCTGATTAATTACTCGTTTGGATATTCATTCAGCCTGCTTTATTCAGTGGCCTTTAGCTGCGTACTGTTTGTTCTCTGGCGGATCGCCCCCCGGGTGCAGAAAGGCGTTATTGTGCTGTGTAGCCTGCTGGCGGCGATGTACTTCCCGTTTCAACAGGCCTATGGCGCACCGAATTTCAATACTCTGCTGGCGCTACACTCCACCAACGTCAATGAATCCGTTGAGATCCTGACGATATTTCCCTGGCATAGCTATCTGGTTTCACTGTTTATTCTGGTATTAGGCGGGGTGGCGGTAGGGCGTAAAATAACCCCGAAAAAGCCGTGGCGCCGCGTGGATATGCTCTGTCTGGCCTTCAGCGTGGCCTGTTTCTTTATGACCCCGATGAAAAACCTGGTCCACTGGGGCAACTTTACCCTGATGGATGTGGGCTATCCGGTGTTCCGCTTTGTGAAGGACGTGGTGATCAACAACCGGGAAGTGGTGCAGGAACAAGCGCACATGCTGGAACTGGCTAAATTGAAGGACAGCTGGACCGTGCTGGCGGTGAAGCCCCGCTATCAGAACTACGTGGTGGTGATCGGGGAAAGCGCGCGGCGGGATGCCTTAGGGGCCTTTGGCGGGGAGTGGAATAACACCCCGTTCGCCAGCTCTGTTAAGGGCACGCTGTTTACGGATTTCGTCTCCTCCAGCGCCTCCACCCAAACCTCGCTGGGCCTCTCCATGACCCGGGTGCGTGGGGGAAGTCCGGAGTATCAGAATAACTTCGTCACGCTGGCAAACCGCGCCGGTTTTCAGACCTGGTGGTTCTCCAATCAGGGGCAAATTGGTGAAAACGATACCGCTGTCGCCAGTATTGCGAAGCGAGCGAATGAGGTGAATTTTTTGCGCAAAGGGTATTACGAAGATGAAAACAACCCGCGGGATGAGGCCTTGTTACAGATGACGCAGCAGGTGCTTGCCACCCAACCGACTAAAACGCGGCTGATCGTCCTGCATTTAATGGGCTCACACCCGCAGGCCTGCGAGCGCACTCAGGGCAAATACGTCGAGTTTGTGCAATCGAAAGAGACCTCCTGTTACCTTTACAGCATCACCCAGACCGATGCCCTGTTAAAACAGCTCTATCAGCAGCTGCAAAATACCGGCGACAGCTTTTCGATGGTCTACTTCTCCGATCACGGCCTGACCTATAAAGCCCGTCTGACCGGAGGGCAATATATGGGTCATGGTGATGCCTTCCAGCAGAACTATCAGGTGCCCTTTATGATCATGTCGAGCGACGACAAAGCGCATCGCCTGATAGAGGCCCGGCGTTCCGCCAATGATTTCCTCGATTTCTTCTCCGTCTGGACCGGGATCGAGGCGAAAGAGCTCACCCCGACATACCCCTTTGTCTCGGAGCAGGATGTGGGCACCCCCTGGGTGACGAACTTCAGGCTTGAGAAAGTGGACTACGAGCAACTTCCTGACGATCACCATTGATGCCGCCAGTCAGGGAGACCTGACTGGTGGGGTCCCTGCTACGCGCCGCCCAGATAGGCCTTTCTGACGTCCTGATTCCCGAGCAGCTCCTCGCCGCTGCCGCTCAGGCGGATCTGGCCGTTGACCATCACATACCCGCGGTCGGAGAGCTTTAGCGCATGGTGCGCGTTCTGCTCCACGAGGAAGATCGTCATTCCGTTGCGCGCCAGCTCCCGCAGGGTCTGGAAGATCTGCTTCACCACGATGGGCGCTAACCCCAGGCTCGGCTCATCGAGCAGCAGCAGTTTTGGCCGACTCATCAGGGCCCGGGCGATCGCCAGCATCTGCTGCTCGCCGCCGGACATGGTCATCGCCCGCTGCTTACGCCGCTCTTTCAGGCGCGGAAAGAGGTCAAACATGCTCTGCAGATCCTCTGCAGCATACTGATTGCCGATGGGGATGGTGCCCATCAGCAGGTTCTCTTCGACGGTCATATCGGGGAAGATGCGCCGTCCTTCGGGGGCCTGGGCAATGCCGCCTGAGGCCACGTAGTGGGTCGATTTATGGCTGATGTCTTCGCCGCAAAACAGGATTTGCCCGTCGCGCACCCGGGGCTGGCCGAAAATCGACATCAGCAGGGTCGACTTGCCCGCCCCGTTAGCGCCGATCAGAGCCACGGTTTCGCCGGGATTCACCTGCAACGACACCTGCTTTAGCGCCTGGATCACCCCGTAATAGACATCCACCTGACGAAACTCCAGCATCGCCTCACTCATATACTGACCTCGCTCTCATCGGTGCCCAGATAGGCAGCAATGACTTTTTCATCGTGCTGGATTTGCGCCGGTTTACCCTGGGCAATCACATCCCCGTGGTCGAGGACGATGATGTGATCCGATATCTCCATCACCATGCCCATATCGTGCTCGATCAGCAGGACGGTGATGTCATGACGATCGCGCAGGAAACGGATGATGTTACTCAGCGTGTGGGTCTCTACCGGGTTGAGTCCAGCGGCCGGTTCATCGAGGCAGATCATCTCCGGCCCGGTACACATGGCGCGGGCAATCTCGAGCCGCCGCTGCTGGCCGTAGGACATCTCGCCCGCCAGGCGGTTGGCGCAGTCCACCAGATCCACCACCTCCAGCCAGTAAAAGGCCCGGTCGAGGGCGTCGCTCTCCGCCCGCCGGTAGGCCGGGGTGTTGAGCACTCCGGCCAGCAGGTTGCGGTTCACCCGCATGTGCTGTGCCACCAGCAGGTTCTCCACCACCGACATCTCGCGGAACAGGCGGATGTTCTGGAAGGTGCGCGCCAGCCCGGCGCGGTTGACCAGATGGGTACCGCCAAACATCTTGTAGAACAGCCGCTGGCCGAACTGCGCCGGGTTGATCCAGTCCCCCGGCTGGAATTTCTGTCCGAGGATCTGGATCACGTTGGTGGTTTTGCTCCGGGTGTTGAACAGAATATTGCCCCCGGAGGCCTTATAAAACCCGGTCAGGCAGTTGAACACTGTGGTTTTCCCCGCGCCGTTGGGCCCGATCAGGGCGGTGATCGAGCCGCGCTGCACCTCGAGATTAACGTCGTTGAGCGCCTTGATGCCGCCAAAGTGCATCATCAGATGCTCCACGCTTAAGATGGTCCCGTTCATGGTGCCACTCCTTTACGCACCGCAAACCCGCTGCGGTTAATACGGATCAGCCCGCGCGGCCGCCAGATCATCATCACCACCATTAACACGCCAAACAGCAGCACCCGGTACTCGGCAAAGGTGCGCAGCAGCTCGGGGGTTACGGTGAGCACGAAGGCGGCCAGCACCACCCCGAGAGTGGAGCCCATCCCGCCTAACACCACGATGGCGAGGATCAGGGCCGACTCAAAGAAGGTGAACGAGGTGGGGTTAACAAACCCCTGATAGGTCGCGAAGAACACCCCGGCAATCCCCGCGGTAGAGGCCCCGAGGGTAAAGGCCGACAGTTTAACCAGCACATGGTTAAGGCCCATGGAGCGACAGGCAATTTCATCTTCGCGCAGTGCTTCCCAGGCGCGGCCAATTGGCATCCGCGTCAGGCGGTGCTTGATGTACAGCACCAGCAGTACCACCAGCAGCAGAATGGCGTAGATGAAGATGAACTTCAGATTGGGGTTAAAGGTGATATTGAAGAACTCATGGAACGGCACGCCGCCATCTTTGGCCCGTCGGCCAAACTCCAGCCCGAACAGGGTCGGGGGTGGGGCGGAGATGCCGTTCGGCCCGCCGGTAAAGGTCAGCCAGTTGTTCAGCACCAGGCGGATGATCTCTCCGAAGCCGAGGGTCACAATCGCCAGATAGTCGCCGTGCATCCGCAGCACCGGGAAGCCGAGCAAGGCTCCGGCCGCGGCGGCCATCAGCGCCGCCAGCGGCAGCATGGTCCAGAAGCCGAGCCCCAGATACTGATAGCCCAGCGCCAGGCCGTAGGCACCGATGGCGTAGAAGGCGACATAGCCGAGGTCCAGCAGGCCCGCGAGACCGACCACGATATTCAACCCGAGGCCTAGCAGGACGTAGATCAGGCCGAGGATCGCCACCGTCAGCACGTACTTGGTGGCGACGAACGGAAAACAGACCGCCAGGGCGATAATCAGCGGCAGGATCCAGCGCATCCGGCTTTTGTACTCCGGCGGGCGGACGTAGACCCCTGAGTTATCGTTGTCGAAGCGGGCCATCACGCGTCGGCCCGGCGCGGTAGATAAAAAGGCGCTCAGTAGAAATCGGCCCGTCATCACCGTGGCGATGATCCACGCCAGCCGCCGTCCTTCGAAGTTAAAGCTGTAGCCGTCCAGCACCACGCCGGCGATCGGACCAAATACGATCAGCGCCACCATGCCGGCAAAAATGGCGTCGAGAAGACAGCGCTTAAGCGAAAAACCGTCGTGGGATACGGTTTGCGAAACGATTTGTGCAGTCATCTTTTTTCCCTCATACCTTAGCCACGACAGGGCGGCCAAGCAGTCCCTGAGGACGGAAAATCAGGATCACCACCAGCAATCCAAAGGAGAACACGTCTTTATAGTCAGAGTTCACCATGCCGGAGAACTGCGCCTCGGCAATGCCGAGGATTAGCCCCCCGAGCATCGCGCCGGGCAGGGAGCCTATCCCCCCGAGGACGGCGGCGGTGAAGGCTTTAATCCCGATGATAAACCCGGCGTAAAAATCAAAGGTGCCGTAGTTCATGGTGATCAGCACCCCCGCCAGCCCGGCCATCGCCGCGCCAATCACGAACACCAGGGAGATTATCCGGTCGGTATTGATGCCCAGAATCGACGCCATCTTGCGATCCTGCTGCACGGCGCGGCACATCCGCCCGAGCCGGGTCTGGCTGATGATCCAGGTGAGCAACAGCATCCCGGTGAACGAGGCGATCAGAATGAAGACTTTGGTGTAGGTGATCTGCACAAAGCCCTCGCCAATATGAAAACGCAGCACCCCGTCCAACATGGTGGGGACCCCCTGCTGGCGTGGACCCTGGCTGATCTGAGCGTAGTTTTGCAGGATCAGCGACATGCCGATGGCGGAGATCAGCGGCGCCAGGCGCGTGGAGTTACGCAGCGGTTTATAGGCGATGCGCTCGATGGTCCAGCCATATACCCCCGTCACCACGATGGTGAAGACCAGCGTGCCGAGGATCAGCAGCGGGAAGGATTCCAGCCCGAAGAAGGAGAGGAGCGCCAGGCCGATGGCGCAGAGATAGGCAGAGATCATATACACTTCGCCGTGAGCGAAGTTAATCATGCCGATAATGCCGTAGACCATGGTGTAGCCGATGGCGATCAATCCGTAGACCGACCCCAGCGTCAGGCCATTGATTAACTGCTGCAGAAAGAAAGTTTCCATCATCGCGCGCTCGTGTTATAGGCCGCCGGTTGCGGTGCGGCCCGATGGTTTTAGTGCGTCGGTATGTCGCCATACCGACGTTGAGCGTGATTCCGTCCCGTTACTGCACTTCCTTATATTTACCCTTGTCGTCCCACTCATACACCACGTAGTCAGAGACTTTCAGGTCGCCTTTGCTGTCCCAGGATTTTTTGCCCATTACGGTATCCACCGAATTGGCCTTCAGCCATTCGCTGGCTTTCGCCGGATCGGAACCGGTGGCTTTAAAGGCCGCAGCAATGGCCTGTACGGAGGCGTAAGAGTAGAGGGTGTAACCTTCTGGCTCGAATTTACCGGCGCGGAATTTGTCGATCACCGCTTTGCCTTCCGGGATCAGGCGCGGGTCTTTACCGAAGGTCATATAGATGCCGTTGGTGTACTGCGCGCCCCCGGCAGCGGTGACCATCTCTTCGTTGACGATGCAGTCGCCGGAGAAGAATTTGGCCTGCACGCCCTGCTCACGCATCTGGCGCACCAGCGGGCCCGCTTCCGGGTGACAGCCGCCAAAGAAGACCACGTCCGGCTTCTGGGCACCGATTTTGGTCACCAGCGCGTTAAAGTCTTTTTCGCCGCGCGACAGGCCTTCGTACATCACATCCTTAACGTCACGTTTCGCCAGCGCCGCTTTGGTGGCATCCGCCAGCCCCTGGCCGTAGGTGTCTTTGTCGTGAATGATCACCACCCGTTTGGCCTTCAGCTTATCAATAATAAAATCAGCGGCGACCTGACCCTGCTGGTCATCGCGACCGCACATGCGGAACATGTCGTTCATCCCGCGCTCGGTGATCAGCGGGTTGGTGGAGCCGGGGGTGATGGCGAGTACGCCAGCGTCGTTATAGACCTCGGAGGCCGGCATGGTGGAGGAGGAGCAGAAGTGGCCGACCACGGCTTTGACCTTATCCTGGTCAACCAGACGGTTAGCGACCGAGACGGCCTGCTTCGGTTCACAGGCGTCATCGCCCTGCACCAGTTTGATCTTCTCGCCATTAATGCCGCCCGCGGCGTTAATGTCTTCCGCGGCCTGCGTCGCGCCGTGCCAGTATTGATCTCCGTAGGTTGCGTTCGGCCCGGTGAAGGGTCCTGCCACGCCAATCACGATATCAGCCTGGGCGGAAAACGCCGTCACCAGACACCCTGCCAGCACGATAGAGAGAGGACTTCTGATCAATTTCAGCGACATTATTATGTACCTTTTCTGAGTGGTTTTATGCACGAACCCTGTGTAGCCGAACGCCGGAGGCGTACCCAATCCAAAACGTATTCAAAACGTAATGCACTAAACGGACGACATACCGCAGAAACAGGCGAGATTGCCTGAAGGTTTTCACCCTCAGGACAACAGTAAGCAAAATGGTTGCCAGAACGGCAGCGTATTGCCAGTGTTTCGACAATTTTCAGTATAGAGCGCCGTTTTAAGCCACCCGGCACCACGAAGTGAAATTACAGCGGGGATCACATCTCATTAACAACAAAGCACATAAGTTGTGCAACGGTCACGATTTGAACCGTTTTGCACCACTAAAGCGCCCGGTAACGGCAGGGGAAAGGGACCGTGTAACGGGGTTTCTGTGTTAATCTGCACGCAATTCTATTCTGCAGGAGATTTACCCATGACCGAAGGCCCGTTAAACGAAACCGAAATGGAGTGGCTGGAAGAGACCTTAATGACCTACGGTAATGACGCCGAATCCGTGATGGACGTCTCGGAGCTCGACGGGATGCTGACCGCGGTGCTGTCTGGCCCGGTGGTGGTTGAGCCGGACCGCTGGCTGGTGGCGGTGTGGGGCGGTGAGAAAAACATTCCGCGCTGGAAGAACGATCGCGAGATGAACCGCTTTATCGATCTCTGCTTCAAGCACATGAACGACATCGCCGAGCGCCTGAGCGACTACCCGGAACAGTTTGAACCGATGTTTGGTATGAACGATGTCGAGGGTGAAACCTATACCGTGGTGGAAGAGTGGTGCTTCGGCTATATGCGCGGCGTGGCGTTGACCGACTGGTCATCCCTGCCGGAGTCCCTGCGTGCCGATCTGGATTTGATCGCCCTGCACGGCTCCGAAGAGAACTTTGAGCGCCTGGATAGCTTCAGCGAAGAGGAGTTCCAGCAGAGCATCGAGAGCATTCGTCCTGCGGCGCTGCGTCTGTACAACTACTGGATTGCCAACCCGCAGGAGCCGGTCGCCCAGCAGCCGGTGATCAACGGCACCAAAGTCGGTCGCAACGATCCCTGCCCGTGCGGCAGCGGTAAGAAATTCAAGAACTGCTGTCTGCATTAACAGCGCCCGGCGGCGCTTCGCTTGCACGGCCAACAGGTATCGTAGGCCGGGTAAGCGCAGCGCCACCCGGCACAACGGCTTATCCCACTGCCGGTAACAGCCCCGCCGCAATCCCGAACTGCACCAGAATGATCGCAATCCCGCAGGCGAAGACCAGACACAGCGCCGGTTTCCCGCCTGGCACCCGGTAGTCGCCGCCTGGATGATGCTTACGGCTCTGCCAGACCAGCAGCGACGGCAGCAGCAGTGCCAGCACCGCCAGCGCCACACCTGCATACCCCAGCGCCATCACAAACCCACGCGGATAAAACAACGCAAAGGCCAGCGGCGGCAGGAAGGTGATCGCCCCGGTCTGAATACGCCCGCTAACGGTGCGGCTGCGCTGGAACAGATCGGCAAGGTAATCGAACAGGCCCAGCGCCACGCCAAGGAACGAGGTCGCCAGGGCGAGGTCGGCAAACAGATGCACCGCCAGCTCCACGTGCGGCGATGCGACCACTTCCCGCAGGGCCTGCAGCAGCCCGTTCAGGCCGGTATGGCTGGCCAGCATCCCCATAAAGGTCGATGAGTTGATGCTGCCTAGCGTCACCAGCTGCCAGAAGATATACGCCACCAGCGGGATGGCGCTGCCGGTGATAAAGATCCAGCGCAGCTTGCGCACGTTGCCATTCATATAGCTGACGATGCTCGGCACGCTGCCGTGAAAGCCAAACGAGGTAAAAATCACCGGGATGGCCGACAGCGCCAGCCCTTTCTCCAGCGGCAGGGTCAGCAAGTTGACTTTATGAATGTGCGGTGCCAGTAGCGCCAGCATCACCACCAGGAAGAGGATTTTTGCCGAGAACAGAAAACGGTTGAACAGATCCACCAGCGAGGTGCCCACGCAGACCACGCCGCCGCCAATCAGGGTAAAGAAGATCACCCCGGTGGTGGGGGAGATATCGGCGTTAAACCAGTCGTTAACGCTGGAGGCGATAAGCTCACCCGCGCCGCTGATATAGGCCGCGGTCAGGGCATACATCAGGAACATCATGCTAAAGCCGGTGATCCACTGGCCGAAGCGGCCCAGATAGCGCCCGGCCAACGATCCCAGTCCGGTATCGGCAGGAACGTGCTGATACACTTCCAGCAGCAGCAGGGCGGTGTAACACATCAGCGCCCAGAGTACGCCCAGTAACACCAGCGTGACGCCAAACCCGACGCCCGCCGCTGCCAGCGGCATCGCCAGCATCCCGGCCCCAATCGTCGTTCCGGCGACGATGAAAATACTTCCCAGCGTTCTGTTCTTCACGTTTTCCTCTACGGCCTTGCACTATCGCGACAAAATCTGCGGCGCAGAGTAAGGTAAAAGCGCAGATTCGTCAAACAGCCGTTACAACACCTGTAAAGTCAGCTTTACGAAATTAATCACAATCCGCGGGCAGGGAGATCGAAAGCGAATCCTGCGCCAGCGCAAGGCGGGCAGGGGCAGAACCTGTCAGGCTGCGCCTTTCATTCAGGAGGGTTTATGGCATCCATACATGGGCACGACGTGCTGACGATGATGATAGAGTCTGGTGAGCAGTACACCGAAGCGAGCCTGGTGGCGGCAATTACCGCACGGTTTGGTGAGGAAGCGCGTTTTCACACCTGTTCGGCGGCGGAAATGACTGCGACGGAGCTGGTGGCTTTTCTGGCGGCACGCGGGAAATTTATTCCGCGGGATAGCGGGTTTTCAACCCACGAAAGTAAAATGTGTCGACATTAAAAATAATGCGGCGCCGGAAGGCGCCGCGTTAATATTAATTTTGTGCATCGAGCGTCGACAGCTCTTTATCAATGAAGTACAGCCCTTCACCGGATTTCCCGGCCAGCGACAGTTTATCGAGAACCGATTTAAACAGTTTCTCTTCTTCATGCTGTTCTGCCACATACCACTGCAGGAAATTAAAGGTGCCATAATCCTGGCCGGTCATGGCCGCATGGACCAGTTCGTTAATTTTCTGGGTGATCAGCTGCTCGTGCTCGTAGGTGGCGCGGAAAAGTTCGTCCAGCGAGGCGTATTCGGCAAACGGTGAAGCCACCGGTGTAATGCGCGGCAGGCTGCCGGTATCGGTAAGATAATCAAAGAGACGCTGCATGTGGGTCATCTCTTCCTGCGCGTGACGGCGCATAAATGCCGCGGCGCCCTCAAAACTGTGATAGCTACACCAGGCGCTCATCTGCTGATAGAGCAGGGAAGAGTAAAGCTCCAGATTCATTTGCTCATTAAGCTTGTCGATCATTTCAGTTTTAAGCATGGTGCAGCTCCGTATTATTATTAACTGGTCAACGTGAGCGTCACTATAATTTGTTATTTATTTATTTGCAAAAAGTAAAATAAATATTTAAATAATCATAATACGAATGGGAATAAAACGCATTGCGGGTAATTTAATTCTATTAATGAGAATTATTCTGTTTCGTGTTTGAAATATTATTGCCAGCAGGACCGCTGGCAACGGAATTAATAATACGCGGGGGTGACGACGGGCTGCGGGGCATAGCCATGACACTGATACTGGATGGTCATGGTTTCATTAAGGCACAGCGAGCCGCTGATGAGGCTACAGGTTTTGATCGGCTGACCGTAGGCCATAGCCGTGCTGTACCCCATCGCCTGGCATTCACGGGTCGCGGTGCCGCTGGTGACGTAGTCGTCATAGCGGGCGTTCTGCAACATGGCCTGATCGTAATTGAGCATGACAACACCTGACGTGACGTCGACGCTGCTGACTTCTGCTTGCCGGGTGACGCCGCAGCCTGCCAGCAACAGGAGCAGGCCGCCAGTGCATAATCTCTTCATAGAACACTCTGAATGCGTTGAAATAACCTATACTAGCGGCTGATGTGCATCGCAATGCCAGGATTAAACGCCTGTTCTGCCCCTTCTCTTTGCTACGAGCCCCGGCTCCTTCAATCCTACGCCATCCGTTTCTTAATGGTGGCAAAAACGCGCCTGAGTACAAAATTGTGAGCGCATCTTTGTTTTTTGAAACTATTTTTCACTTAATTTGAAAGTGTGTTTGCTTAGTAGTAAGGTTGAACAGGTAAGCTATTCACAGCGGGATGCCCCGCATCGCATTCAGGAGACGAAGAATGAAAATTGCACTGATGATGGAAAACAGCCAGGCGCCAAAAAACGCCATCATCCTCAAGGAATTGAACGCCGTTGCTGAAGAGAAAGGTTTCCCGGTCTACAACGTTGGGATGAGCGACGAAAACGATCACCACCTGACCTATATTCACCTGGGGATCATGGCGAGCATTCTGCTGAACTCAAAAGCGGTTGATTTCGTCGTGACCGGTTGCGGTACCGGCCAGGGCGCGCTGATGTCCCTGAACATCCACCCGGGCGTGGTGTGCGGCTACTGCATCGATCCGGCGGATGCTTTCCTGTTTGCCCAGATCAACAACGGTAACGCGCTCTCCCTGCCATTCGCCAAAGGCTTCGGCTGGGGTGCAGAGCTGAATGTTCGCTTCATCTTCGAAAAAGCCTTCACCGGTCGTAAAGGCGAAGGTTATCCGCAGGACCGTAAAGAGCCGCAGGTTCGCAACGCCGGCATTCTGAACCAGGTGAAAGCTGCGGTTGTTAAAGAGAACTATCTCGACACCCTGCGTGCTATCGATCCAGAGCTGGTCAAAACGGCGGTGACCGGCCAGCGTTTCCAGCAGTGCTTCTTTGAGAACTGCCAGGATAAAGAGATCGAAGCCTTTGTCCGCGGTATTATCGGCTAAGTTGCCAACATCAGGAAGAAGCCAGCTTGCGCTGGCTTTTTTTATGCCCGCTTTCTGGATACCGCACTGCCGGCATCTTTCACCAGCCGCAGGGTATCGAACATCCCCAGCAGACAGACCAGCGCAATCGCCACAAACGCCAGGCGGAAGCTGATCCCCGGCAGCGCCGCCATCCCCAGCATCTCGCTGCATAACTCCCCGATCCGGATCCCAATCGCGCCGAGGGTGATCCCCAGTCCCACCGCCAGCTGGGTGGCGGTCGAGAACAGGGTATTGGCATAGCTCATCTGCGGGGAAGGGACGTCGGCAAAGGCGAGGGTGCTGATGGCGGTAAACTGTATGGAACGGAATACGCCGCCCAGATAGAGCACCAGCATGATGACCCACACCGGGGTTTGCGGCGTCAGGAAGGCACAGGCCAGCAGAGCCAGCACGTTAAGCGCCCCGTTAATCAACAGCAGCTTTTTAAAACCCAGCCCGCGGATCAGCGGGGTGGTCGCCGGTTTGATGGTCAGGTTGCCGACAAACACCGCCAGCACCAGCAAACCGGAGTGGAACGCATCCATGCCGAATCCCACCTGGAACAGCAGCGGCAGCAAAAACGGTACGGCGCTGATAGAGGCGCGAAACAGCGACCCGCCGTACATGGTCACGCGGAAGGTGGGTACCTTCAGGGCGTCGAGGCGGATCATCGGCCATTCAGCGCGCCGGAAATGGCGCAGGGCATAAATCAAAGTCACAACCCCGACGGCCAGCAGCGCGATGGTAAGTGCGGTATTCACCTCCTGCGCCCCCATCATCTCCATGGCGCAGACCAGGCTCACCATGGCTATCGAAGTGGCGATAAAGCCCGGGGTGTCGAACGGCCGACGGGTTTCCTCATAGATGTCCGGGATGATGCGCAGCGCCAGCACGATGGCAATCAGCCCCAGCGGCACGTTAATAAAGAAGATCCAGCGCCAGTTGGCATAGCTGGTAATAAAGCCGCCCAGCGGCGGGCCGATGATCGGTGCCACCAGCGCGGGCCAGGTGAGGGTGGCAATGGCGGTGATCAGCAGATGTTTCGGGGTGGTGCGCAGCACCGCTAGCCGCCCGACCGGCACCATCAGCGCGCCGCCCATCCCCTGCAGGACGCGCATGGCGACGAACTGATCGACGCTGGTGGCGAGGCCGCACAGCACCGAGGCGAGGGTGAAGATCGCCAGCGCAAGGGTGAAGATTTTACGGGCACCAAAACGATCGGCAATCCAGCCGCTCGCCGGGATCAGCACCGCCAGGGTGATAAGATAGGCGCTGATGCCGATGTTAAGATCCACCGCCTGCACGCCGAAGCTTCTCGCCATATCGGGCAGCGCGGTGGCGATCACCGTCCCGTCGAGAAACTCCATAAAGAACGCGCCAGCCACCAACAGCGCGGCGGGGGAGATCCCGCTGGCCGCTTTACCGGAGATGTTTTCGGTCATTTTTCCTCTACCACTTAAAATTTTTTTTAAAAATTTACAGGAACAAGTACGCTTCTAATCGCATGATTTGTATTTATTTTTAACGGGAACGCTGTTTTATTTTAAATAAACTGCCGTGATGAATATCACAAAATCATTGATTTTTGTGATGGCGGTCATATTATAAGCGCATCAACAATAACACCTGCATAACAAATAGCCGGAGCAAAACAATGAAATTGCGCAAAATCCTGAAAAGCATGTTCGAATCCTACTGCAAGACCTTCAAGGACGTACCGCCAGGCGCGATGTTCTGATAACAAAAAACCTGCTTCGGCAGGTTTTTTTGTGCCTGCAGGCCGCATCAGGCCAGGTGTTTTGCTACTATGGCCGCCTTTCAAACAGGAGAAGCCTATGTCTCAAAACCTGAGTGCCGATCAGGAACTGATCTCTGACGTTGTTGCATGCCAGCTGGTCATCAAACAAATCCTTGATGTGATTGAAATCATCGCCCCGGCTGAGGTGCGCGAGAAGATGTCCAGCCAGCTCAGAAACATCGATTTCGCCAGCAATCCTGCGTCAGCCGACCCCGTCACGCTGCGCGCGGTTCAGAAAGCCATTGCGCTGATTGAACTGAAGTTCACGCCGCAGGGCGAGTCTCACTAAAATAAACCGACGTTTTGAATTTAGAAATGGTTTTGTGAGAATAAACTGAACGGGCGACCCAGGGTCGCCCGGAATGAGGGTTACATGAAGGTCTGCACCAGCAGATAGCTTACCGCACAGGCACAGCTGACCCCGATAAGCCCTGGCAGAATAAAGCTGTGGTTGATAATAAACTTGCCGATGCGCGTGGTGCCGGAGCGGTCAAAGCCAATGCAGGCGAGGTCGCTGGGGTAGGTGGGCAGAACGAAATAGCCGTACGACGCCGGGAAGAAGGCAATCAGCATCTTCGGATCGATCCCCAGCATTAACCCCATCGGGGCGACCGCGGTCAGCGCTGCCGCCTGGCTATTGACCAGTTTCGAGACCAGGAACAGCACGATGGCGTAGGTCCAGGGGTGACTTTTTACTACCCCCTCAAGGGCCATCTTCAGCTCATCCAGATGCGCCTGGAAAAACGTATCGCTCATCCACGCCACGCCAAAGACCGAGAAAATGGCCACCATCCCGGCTTTAAACACCGCCCCGTTTGAAATCGCCGCGGCATTCACTTTACATATCATCAGCATTACGGCCCCGGCGATCAGCATCATCATCTGGATCACCAGGTTCATCGACAGGGCCGTCATTTTACCTTTTACCTCAAAGGCCGGACGCAGCTCGGGCATAGCGCCCAGCAGCACCACGACGGCAATCCCGGCGAAGAAGATCCAGGTCGACCAGTAGGCCTGCTTCGGGAAGCGCTGATTCATTAAAGTGTCGGTGCTGCCGTAGATAAACTTACGCTGTTCAGGATCCTGCAGCCGGGCCTGAAACTCGTCGTCATCGGCCAGATCCTTGCCGCGGCGTAGACTCCAGAGCGCGGCAATCGCGACCCCTGCCAGCGAGGCCGGGACCGAAATTGCGAGGATCTGCAGAATGCCAAACGCCTGACCGACCCCGTGCTGTGCGGCAAGAATTGAGAGCAGCGAGACGACGGCAACCGACACCGGCGAGGCGGTAATCGCCATCTGTGAGGCAATAGACGCCACCGCCATCGGGCGCTCGGGGCGGATGCCTTTTTTCAACGCGATATCGGCGATGATCGGGAACATGGTATAGACCACATGGCCGGTGCCGCACAGGAAGGTGAGCATCCAGGTGGTGAAAGGGGCAAGCAGGGTGATGTGCTGCGGATGCCGCCGCAGCAGCCGTTCGGCAAACTGCATCATCACGTTCAGTCCCCCGGCCGTCTGCAGTGTGGCCGCACAGCCAATGACCGCCAGGATCGTCAGCATGACATCCACCGGAGGCTTACCAGGCTGAAGCCCAAAGACAAAGCTGAGAATAAACAGGCCAATGCCGCTTATCAGCCCCAGTCCCATCCCACCGAACCGGGTGCCAATGAGCAGGCACAGGATAATGACAATAAATTCAACGGTAATCATACGCATCCCTCGTCTGTGAAAATAAAATTTTCGCAAATCATTACACGGAGGAGGGTTATTCGGTGGGAGCCAGATCGAATTTGTTAAAGATTAAGAAAAGCAAAGGGTTGATTGCATTTTTGTAACAAAATTACCCGGCACAGGCCGGGTAAATGAGGTGACGTGCAGAATCAGTGGTGCTGGCAGTTGACGACGTTAAGCAGGTGGCGATCGGTCTGTTCAAGACCCATTCCGGTGCGACGCGCCTGGCGAACTTCATCGAGGACGGTTTTCAGTAATACCCCATCCTGCTGCTGTTCTTTTTCAATATCG
This sequence comes from Leclercia sp., assembly GCF_036780805.1. Lineage (NCBI taxonomy): Bacteria > Pseudomonadati > Pseudomonadota > Gammaproteobacteria > Enterobacterales > Enterobacteriaceae > Leclercia > Leclercia sp. The sequence goes on from NZ_DAIQCE010000001.1 coordinate 459,022, forward strand.
TGCAGGAAGTTGAGCGTGGAGAGGTCCTGCATTTTACGCGCTTCATCCGTTAATTGATTCAGCGTCAGGGAGCGTTGTTCATACTCTTCCAGCGTGCGCTGGAAGACCGCTTCCAGGCAATTACACTCTTCATCAGACATATCGACGGGTTTCAGAACCGGCATGGCGCCTGATGCTTTCAGAAAATCAAAAACGCGCATCATCTGCGTGACGTTGCTCTGCGCCTGGGTGCGCAGGAAGGTCGCGGAGCCGTTTAGCTGATGTTCTGAACACCACTCGCTGAGGTGCAAGGAGAGGTTTGACGCATGAAACTCCAGATTCATCTGCGTGTTGAGCTTGTTGATCATATCCGAGACAGCCATATCCATTCCCTTTTGTTCGTTTATGTAACCTAAAAATAATCATCATTAACGATAGTTCACTCCAGAATAAAAGCATTCTGTTTTCCCTGTATGTGATCCCATATTCATTTCAGGCATCGGGTAAATTCATCATAACAGCGACTGCATTATAAGAAAATCCTTATAAATATATTCTTACTAAACCTTACCTCTCATCAGGAATTAAAAACAGTGAAGGATTTGGAGAGATATGGACAGACGGAGATGGCGTCTAACTGTTTGTTATTTATGGGTTTGTATAAATAAAATACAATCCGATCGATTACGTTATTTTATGTGTTGCCGGGTAGCAGCGAAAAAAGCGCTTAGCAAATAAATTTTTAATTATTCCTGCCAGGCGGAATAGAGATAATTCTTGTATTAATAGAATTATTACATCTGAGGAAAATTGCGCCGGATCATTTTTGTGGAAAATAGTGCGATATGTGATCCCGCAGGAAGTTTGTCGCTCTGGACTCTGTGAAAATGAAACATTGTTTTATCTTTCTATCTGACGGAGTTCTTATGGCAAAGGTTGCGGTGCTGCTGGCACCCGGATTTGAGGAGGCGGAAGCGATTATCACTATTGATATCCTGCGCCGTCTTAACATTGAGGTTGAAACCCTGGCCTGCGCCGGGTCGCGCGCGGTGGTGAGCTACCATACTATCCCGATGGTCGCGGACACCACCCTGAACGAGAGAATCGACACCTGGTACGACGCCGTGGTCCTGCCGGGCGGCCCGCAGGGCAGCGTCAATCTCGCTGCCAGCCCTGAGGTAGTGCGCTTTGTCGCCGCGCATGACGAAGCGGGCAAAATTATCGCGCCCATCTGCTCCGCCGCCGCGCGCGTGCTGGCCGGGAACGGGTTATTGAAAGGGCGTCGCTACGTCTGTTCGGGCGATCTCTGGCAGAGCGTTGAGGACGGCGTCTATGTCGATGCCCCGGTAGTGGAAGACGGCAACCTGATCAGCGGTAAAGGTCTGGGCCACGCCTTCGACTTCGCGCTAACCCTCTCCGCACGCCTGTTGGGCGATGAAGCGCCGGTGCGCGACCACGCCGATCACATCTACTATCGCTGGTAGGATCCTCGGGCGCGTTTGCGCCCGGCTTACAGGGATATCTTAGCTAATCTTATGGACTAATCTGCTTTAACCCTTTCTAATTGTCTGACAAATCCTTCCTTATTTATGTCATTTTTCGCTGAATGTATGTACGCAATTACTGTAATTCTGCGGTGTGATGGCGCTCTCTTATGGATGATTAATTTCCCGCTAAAACTATCTCAAGCAAATGCGCTTTAAACACGTCCGGCGCTAATGCCTTGTTTTAAGTCCGATTACGCAGAATTGAGACGTTGTTTCCCCTACAAAATAGAACGCTAAAGCTGGAGTTAACCATGCACAAATTTACTAAAGCGCTGGCGGCCATCGGTCTGGCTGCCGTTATGTCACAATCCGCTATGGCGGAGAACTTAAAGCTCGGTTTCCTGGTCAAGCAGCCGGAAGAGCCGTGGTTCCAGACGGAGTGGAAATTCGCTGACAAAGCCGGGAAAGATTTAGGCTTCGAAGTGATTAAAATTGCCGTGCCGGACGGTGAAAAAACGCTGAACGCCATCGACAGCCTGGCGGCCAGCGGTGCGAAAGGATTTGTCATCTGTACTCCGGATCCGAAGCTGGGCTCCGCCATCGTGGCGAAAGCGCGCGGATACGACATGAAGGTTATCGCGGTGGACGACCAGTTCGTCAACGCCAAAGGCAATCCAATGGACACCGTGCCGCTGGTCATGATGGCCGCGACCAAAATCGGCGAGCGTCAGGGTCAGGAGCTGTATAAAGAGATGCAAAAACGCGGCTGGGATGTGAAAGACACCGCCGTGATGGCCATTACCGCTGACGAACTGGATACCGCCCGCCGTCGCACCACCGGCTCGATGGATGCCCTGAAAGCGGCCGGCTTCCCTGAAAAACAGATCTACAAAGTGCCAACCAAATCTAACGATATCCCGGGCGCTTTCGATGCGGCCAACTCCATGCTGGTTCAGCACTCTGAAGTGAAACACTGGCTGGTGGTCGGGATGAACGACAACACCGTGCTCGGCGGCGTGCGCGCCACTGAAGGCCAGGGCTTCAAAGCGGCAGACGTGGTCGGTATCGGCATTAACGGCGTGGATGCGGTGAGCGAGCTCTCCAAAGCACAGGCGACCGGCTTCTACGGCTCTCTGCTGCCAAGCCCGGACGTTCACGGCTACAAATCCAGCGAAATGCTCTACAACTGGGTGACCAAAGGGGCAGAGCCAGCGAAATTTACTGAAGTGACCGACGTGGTGCTGATCACCCGCGACAACTTCAAAGCCGAGCTGGAGAAAAAAGGACTGGGCGGTAAGTAATTTACTGTGATTGTGCCCCCCGAAGCCTGGGGGGCCAGACGTTCACGACGCGATCCCCGGAGACGCTATGCAACACTCTGAACCCTATCTCTCATTTCGCGGCATCGGCAAAACCTTTCCCGGTGTCAACGCGCTAACCGACATCAGCTTTGACTGTTACCCGGGTCAGGTTCATGCCCTGATGGGGGAGAACGGCGCCGGAAAATCCACGCTGTTGAAGATCCTCAGCGGCAACTACTCCCCCACGACGGGCACCCTGGCGATACAGGGCAAAGAGGTCGCCTTTGCGGATACCACCGCCGCGCTGAACGCCGGCGTCGCCATCATCTACCAGGAGCTGCATCTGGTGCCGGAGATGACGGTCGCGGAGAACATCTATCTTGGCCAGCTCCCGCATAAGGGCGGTTTTGTGAACCGTTCGCTGCTCAACTATGAAGCCGGTCTGCAGCTGAAGCACCTCGGGCTGGATATTGACCCACAGACCCCGCTCAAATACCTCTCCATCGGCCAGTGGCAGATGGTTGAGATCGCCAAAGCGCTGGCGCGCAATGCCAAAGTCATCGCTTTTGATGAACCAACCAGCTCGCTGTCGGCACGCGAAATCGAGAACCTGTTCCGGGTGATCCGCGAGCTGCGTAAAGAGGGGCGCATCATTCTGTACGTGTCGCACCGCATGGAAGAGATCTTCGCCCTCAGCGATGCCATCACCGTGTTCAAAGATGGCCGTTATGTTCGCACCTTCACCGATATGCAGCAGGTCAACCACGACCAGCTGGTGCAGGCGATGGTGGGCCGCGAGTTGGGGGATATCTACCACTGGGAGCCGCGCCAGTACGGCGGCGAGCTGCTGCGTCTGGAAGAGGTTAAAGCCCCGGGCGTCCGCACGCCAGTCAGCCTCACCGTGCGCAGCGGTGAGATCGTCGGCCTGTTCGGGCTGGTGGGGGCAGGGCGCAGCGAGCTGATGAAAGGGCTGTTTGGCGGAACCCGTATCACCGGCGGCCAGGTCTTTATCGACGGACAGCCGGTCGATATTCAGAAACCGGCGCACGCCATTCGCGCGGGGATGATGCTCTGCCCGGAAGACCGAAAAGCCGAGGGGATCATCCCGGTGCATTCGGTACGGGACAACATCAATATCTCGGCGCGGCGCAAGACCATCCGTGCCGGGTGCCTGATTAACGATACGTGGGAGGTCAGCAATGCCGATCACCACATTCGCTCGCTCAATATCAAAACCCCGGGCGCCGAGCAGCTGATCATGAACCTCTCCGGCGGGAACCAGCAGAAGGCGATCCTGGGCCGCTGGCTGTCGGAAGAGATGAAGGTGATCCTGCTGGATGAACCGACCCGCGGTATCGACGTGGGGGCGAAGCACGAGATTTATAACGTGATTTACGCTCTGGCAAAACGCGGCGTAGCGGTGCTCTTCGCCTCCAGCGATCTGCCCGAAGTGTTGGGTGTGGCCGACCGTATCCTGGTGATGCGTGAAGGGGCCATTGCCGGTGAATTGCTTCATGAACAGGCGAATGAACAGCAGGCGTTAAGCCTCGCCATGCCTAAAGTCAGCCAGGCTGTCGCCTGAGTAAGGAGAATAAGATGTCCTCTGTCACTACATCCGGAGCGCCGAAATCGGCCTTCAGCTTTGGGCGGATCTGGGATCAATACGGCATGCTGGTGGTTTTCGCCGCGCTGTTCCTCGGTTGCGCCATCTTTGTGCCTAACTTTGCCACCTTCATTAATATGAAGGGGCTGGGTCTGGCGATCTCCATGTCCGGGATGGTCGCCTGCGGGATGCTGTTCTGCCTGGCGTCCGGCGACTTCGACCTGTCGGTGGCCTCGGTTATTGCCTGCGCCGGGGTGACGACCGCGGTGGTCATCAACATGACCGAAAGCTTGTGGATTGGCGTGGCGGCCGGGCTGCTGCTCGGCGTGCTCAGCGGGCTGGTGAACGGCTTCGTGATCGCGCGTCTGAAAATCAACGCCCTGATCACGACTCTCGCCACCATGCAAATCGTGCGCGGGCTGGCCTATATCATCTCTGACGGTAAAGCGGTAGGGATTGAAGACGAGCGCTTCTTCACTCTCGGCTATGCCAACTGGCTCGGTTTGCCTGCGCCTATCTGGCTCACCGTCGGCTGCCTGATCGTCTTTGGTTTCCTGCTGAACAGAACCACCTTTGGCCGTAACACCCTGGCGATTGGCGGTAATGAAGAGGCGGCACGACTGGCCGGTGTTCCGGTAGTTCGCACCAAGATCATCATCTTTGTGCTCTCCGGCCTGGTGTCGGCGGCAGCGGGGATAATCCTGGCTTCGCGTATGACCAGCGGCCAGCCGATGACCTCCATCGGTTATGAGCTGATCGTTATCTCTGCCTGCGTTTTAGGGGGGGTATCACTGAAAGGCGGCATCGGAAAAATCTCATATGTGGTGGCGGGGATCCTAATCCTGGGGACGGTAGAGAACGCGATGAACCTGCTGAACATCTCCCCGTTCTCGCAGTACGTGGTACGTGGCCTCATCCTGCTTGCAGCGGTGATCTTCGACCGTTACAAACAAAAAGCCAAGCGTACCCTTTAACCCGTTTTCCTGCCTTCCGCGACCTAACTTTTAAGTGTAGTCGCGACCTTAACCCCCTTTCCAGCCGCAGCGGGAAGGGGGTTGTCAAATGGCGAGCGCCGTCACACTGTCTATACTTACATGGCTACTGAGATGTTAACAGTTTTTCATCTCGCCAACTGTAAGGAGGATCAGGGTGGCCGATACGTTAACTTCACCGCCATTACTAGCTGAAAACTATGCGTACTTTTTTGACCTCGACGGGACCCTGGCAACCATCCAGCCGCATCCCGATGAGGTGGCGGTTCCCACAGAGGTGTTAGAGGCGCTCAATCAGCTCGCGCAGTTGAATCAGGGGGCACTGGCATTGATATCAGGGCGTTCAATGGCCGAGCTGGATCAGCTCGCCAGACCCTACCGTTTCCCGCTTGCCGGTGTACACGGGGCGGAGCGCCGCGACATCCATGGTCATTTGCAAACCGTTTCCCTTCCTCCGGATCTGGTCCAGACGCTGCATGCGCAGTTGACGACGGCACTTTTATGTCTGCCCGGCACCGAGCTTGAGGCTAAAGGGATGGCGTTTGCGCTCCACTATCGCCAGGCTCCCCAGTATCAGCAGGAAGTATTTAACCTGGCGGAAAAGATAGTGCACGACAATCCGCAGCTGTCACTTCAGCCGGGTAAATGCGTCGTTGAAATCAAACCGAGGGGCATCCATAAAGGTGAAGCTATCTCCGCCTTTATGCATGAAGCGCCTTTCCTCGGCAGAACGCCGGTGTTCTTTGGCGATGACTTAACCGATGAGCACGGCTTTGAGGTGGTCAACCAGCTTAAAGGGGTATCAGTGAAGGTCGGCGCGGGTGAGACCAAAGCCAGCTGGCGGCTGGCAACGGTACCCGACGTCTGGCAATGGGTAATAAAAGCCGCTAACCATCAACAAGAAAAAGAAATAGCGCAAATTAACAGGAGAAAACCTTATGGGTCGCTTGATCGTAGTTTCTAATCGCATCGCTCCCCCGGACGACAAAAAAGCCAGCGCAGGTGGCCTGGCTGTAGGGGTGCTGGGGGCGTTAAAAAGTACGGGGGGACTCTGGTTTGGCTGGAGTGGAGAGATTGGTAACGAGGATAAACCGCTAAAAAAGGTGACGCGCGGGAACATCACCTGGGCCTCGTTTAATCTCAGTGAAAAGAATTACGATGAATATTACAGCCAGTTCTCTAACGCCGTGCTGTGGCCAGCCTTCCACTATCGTCTCGACCTGGTGAAGTTTAAGCGTGAGGCCTGGGAAGGGTACTCGCGAGTGAATAGCCTGCTGGCCGATAAGCTGCAGCCGTTAGTCCAGCAGGATGACGTGGTATGGGTGCATGATTACCATCTGCTGCCCTTTGCCAGCGAGTTGCGTAAACGGGGCGTGAACAACCGCATCGGCTTCTTCCTGCATATTCCGTTCCCGACCCCGGAGATCTTCAACGCGCTGCCGCCAAGCGACGAGCTGCTGGAAGATCTCTGCGATTACGATCTGCTGGGCTTCCAGACCGAAAACGACCGACTGGCCTTCCTCGACAGCGTGGCCAGCAAAACGCGGCTGACGGCCCATGACGATGATTCGCACTCCGCATGGGGCAAGCGCTTCCGCACCGAAGTTTATCCTATCGGCATTGAGCCGGAAGAGATTGTTGAGCAAGCCTCCGGCCCGCTGCCGCCTAAGCTGGCGCAGCTTAAAGAAGAGCTTAAAAACGTTAAAAACATCTTTTCCGTTGAGCGTCTCGACTATTCAAAAGGGCTGCCGGAACGCTTCCAGGCTTACGAGACCTTGCTGGAGAACTATCCCGAGCACCACGGTAAGATCCGCTATACCCAAATCGCGCCCACCTCGCGCGGTGAGGTGCAGGCCTATCAGGACATTCGTCATCAGCTTGAAAACGAAGCCGGACGTATCAATGGCCGCTACGGTCAGCTGGGCTGGACGCCGCTGTTCTATCTTAACCAGCATTTTGAACGCAAAATTCTGATGAAAGTGTTCCGCTATGCCGACGTCGGGCTGGTCACGCCGCTGCGTGACGGGATGAATCTGGTGGCGAAAGAGTACGTGGCCGCGCAGGATCCGGCCGACCCGGGCGTGCTGGTATTGTCGCAGTTTGCCGGTGCCGCCAATGAGCTGACCTCGGCGCTGATCGTCAATCCTTACGATCGCGATGATGTCGCCAACGCCCTGCACCGGGCGCTGAATATGCCGCTGACGGAGCGTATCTCACGACATGCGGATATGATGAAGGTGATCCGCGAGAACGATATTGACCGCTGGCAGGCGCGCTTCATTGACGATCTGAACCAGATCACCCCCCGCAGCGTGGAGAGCAACCTGCAAAAAAAGGTCGCAACATTCCCTAAACTTGCCTGATAAATATTCCACTCAGCGCATTAAACTGCGCTGAGTGGAATTAACAGCACATCTACTTTACTGTTGCTAACGATTGTTTTTGCGCAACAGGCTGCCCGCGAAAAAAAACTGTGGTTATGGTTTCCGCAAATGACCAGGTCGACCTTCTGTTTTTGACATATATCAAATATCTGCTCGCTTAATTCCCCGGTTGCACAAACTGTTTGTGCAATGGGATATTCTGCGCGCGCAATAAGATCGCCCAGAAATTGCTGGGTTTCCTCCTGAAGAACGCCACGAATATCTTCCAGCATCGGTGCGGCTAGTTGATTATACATCTCAGGATCGGCGGAAAGGGTCACCAGAGTGATGCGCGCCTGGTTTGGTCGGGCGATAGCCACGGCTTTCGCGACCAGTTGATGGCTTTCGGGGGAAACAGAAACAGAAACAAGGATATGGGAGTAACTCATTGTACCCTCCGGACGTATCTGTCCATTAGCTCTTCCTCAGCTTTAGCGCGAATTTTCTGCTGACGCAAGGGGGGGCTATGACATTCCTGTGATGCTTATCATAATTATTCATTAAATATTCTTATGTAATGAATAGCGTTAACCCCTGCAAAGTGGGGTAAAACAGGGTTCTTAACGTAAATCATACAATTGAATTCCCCGCAAAAACAAGGGGATTACCCCAATGTAACAATCTTTCCGCCATAAACGAAAGAAATTACTTACGTATTCATCGGAGTTTTACTTATTTTATTTCAATGGCTTATGAGTCTGTTTCTATCTTAGATATGTTGTCGGTTTTGCAAATTTGTAAATTGTCAACCCCAGGCAAGAGGCGTGCCGGGTTTGTTCATACTTGTGCATGAATATTCGGCCATACAGAATATATCTGGATGCTATTTGCTCAAAATGTAAACAATTTAGAAGTGATACTGATGGATTTTTGGTTCTAATTCACCTAAATTATGTGACGTGGATCACATTTATTTTAAATTTCGGGCGGGGCTGCATTGTATGTCCTACATCGGACGGGTAGAGTTGCACCGAATTAGGAAAAATCTTAGTTAATTGTAAGAAGTGATAACTGTGTAAGAAGCAAATTTTGTTTTTCTTTACGTGATTCATCAATACAGAACTTAATTCAACGAGCGTTTTAGTCTTTTCTTCTTTTTTTTACCGGGGTTTTCCCGGCGACATCACGGGGTGCGGTCTACCGCACAAGAATATAGTGTTATTCGGGAAGGGAAAATGAACACATCCGAATTGCTAAAACACATCTATGACATCAACCTGTCATATTTATTGCTTGCACAACGTTTGATTAGCCAGGACAAAGCCTCTGCGATGTTCCGTCTGGGTATTCATGAAGAGATGGCGACAACGCTTGGTGGTTTGACGCTGCCACAGATGGTCAAACTGGCTGAAACTAACCAGTTAGTGTGTCAGTTCCGTTTCGATAATCACCAGACTGTGACCCAACTGACTCAGGAGTCCCGCGTGGACGATCTGCAGCAGGTTCACACCGGTATTTTGCTTTCTACCCGTTTGCTTAACGAAATCAGCCAGCCTGATGACGCAGCCCGTAAGAAAAGGGCTTAACAATGAGTGAGAAGAGCATTGTTCAGGAAGCGCGTGACATTCAACTGGCGATGGAACTGATTACGCTTGGTGCTCGTTTGCAGATGCTTGAAAGCGAGACACAGCTGAGCCGTGGTCGTCTTATCAAACTGTATAAAGAATTACGTGGTAGCCCGCCGCCAAAAGGCATGCTGCCCTTTTCCACCGACTGGTTTATGACGTGGGAGCAGAATATTCATGCTTCCATGTTCTGTAATGCCTGGCAGTATCTGCTGAAGACCGGCTTATGCAGCGGCGTTGATGCAGTGATTAAAGCGTACAAACTTTACCTCGAGCAGTGCCCGCAGCCTGAAGAAGGCCCTTTGCTGGCACTGACCCGTGCATGGACGCTGGTGCGTTTTGTGGAAAGCGGATTGCTTGAGTTGTCTCGCTGCAACTGCTGTAGCGGTAACTTTATCACCCACGCACATCAGCCCGCCGGCAGCTTTGCCTGCAGTTTGTGCCAACCACCGTCTCGCGCGGTAAAAAGACGTAAACTTTCCCGGGATGTTGCCGATAGTAATCCACAACTGCTGGATGAACAGATCAAACAGGCTGTTTAACCCGAACGTACGGGCAAGACTCCAGCAGCGGTAAGAAATTACCGCTGCTTTTTTTTGCCCCGCGGAAGGCTAAACCCCCGAACTCTGTCTCCTGGCTAAAGTCACTAGCGGAAGGATGATGTCGTGCTTATCGTATTAGGTTACCTGGTAGTTCTCGGTACAGTTTTCGGCGGTTATATGATGACCGGCGGGCACCTTGGGGCACTCTATCAACCGGCCGAACTGATCATAATCGGTGGTGCAGGGGTAGGGGCGTTTATCGTTGGCAACAACGGCAAGGCGATCAAGGGAACGTTAAAAGCGTTGCCGTTACTGTTCCGTCGTTCGAAATACACCAAAAGTATGTATATGGACCTGCTGGCGCTGCTCTATCGCCTGATGGCCAAGTCGCGTCAACAGGGGATGTTCTCTCTGGAACGCGATATCGAGAATCCGAAAGAGAGCGAGATCTTCGCCAGCTATCCGCGGATCCTGGCGGATTCGATGATGCTCGAATTTATCGTCGACTATCTGCGTCTGATCATCAGCGGCAACATGAACACCTTCGAAATCGAAGCCCTGATGGACGAAGAGATCGAAACCCACGAAAACGAAGCGGAAGTGCCGGCCAACAGCCTGGCAATGGTGGGTGACTCCTTGCCTGCGTTCGGTATCGTCGCGGCGGTAATGGGGGTGGTACACGCGCTGGCTTCTGCGGATCGTCCGGCGGCTGAACTGGGGGCGCTGATTGCTCACGCCATGGTGGGGACCTTCCTCGGGATCCTGCTGGCGTACGGTTTTATCTCTCCGCTGGCAACCGTATTACGCCAGAAGAGCGCTGAGACTACCAAAATGATGCAGTGCGTCAAAATCACGCTGCTCTCCAACCTGAACGGTTATGCTCCGCCGATCGCGGTAGAGTTTGGTCGTAAAACCCTGTACTCCAGCGAGCGTCCGTCGTTCATCGAACTCGAAGAGCACGTGCGCGCGGTGAAGAATCCAAACCAGCAGACGAGCACTGAGGACGCATGAAAAACCAGTCCCATCCCATCGTCATAGTCAAAAAGCGCAAGCACAAAGGGCATGGGGGAGGTTCCCATGGCTCCTGGAAGATCGCCTATGCGGACTTTATGACCGCGATGATGGCGTTCTTCCTGGTGATGTGGCTGATTTCTATTTCCAGCCCGAAAGAGCTGATTCAGATAGCAGAGTATTTCCGTACCCCGCTGGCAACGGCGGTGTCGACGGGGCCGCGTATCTCCAACAGCGATAGCCCGATCCCGGGCGGCGGAGATGATTACACGCAAAAGCAGGGTGAAGTAAAACGCGAGCCTAACATCGACGATCTGAAAAAACGCATGGAGCAGGCGCGCCTGAAGAAACTGCGGGGCGATCTGGATCAGCTGATCGAAGCGGATCCGAAGCTGCGCGCCCTGCGTCCGCACCTGAAAATCGATCTTGTTCAGGAGGGTCTGCGCATTCAGATTATCGACAGCCAGAACCGTCCGATGTTTAAAACCGGCAGCGCCGAAGTGGAACCCTATATGCGCGACATCCTGCGCGGGATTGCCCCGGTGCTGAACGGGATCCCAAACCGAGTCAGTCTCTCCGGTCACACCGATGACTTCCCTTACGCCGGTGGCGAAAAAGGGTACAGCAACTGGGAGCTCTCTGCGGATCGTGCTAACGCATCCCGTCGTGAGCTGGTGATCGGTGGGCTGGACGATGGCAAGGTGCTGCGGGTCGTCGGCATGGCCGCCACCATGCGCATGACCGACCGCGGGCCGGGAGATGCCATCAACCGTCGAATTAGTCTCTTAGTGCTCAACAAGCAGTCGGAGCAGGCCATCCTGCACGAAAACGCCGAAAGTGAGAATGAGTCACTGGATGATTTAAAACAGCCAGACCCTGTGTCTTCGGCTGCCGTTCCAACATCGCCACCAGCCAATCCGAGGTGATAGCGTGAGCATGGATATTAGCGATTTTTACCAGACGTTTTTTGATGAAGCCGACGAACTGTTGGCGGATATGGAGCAACACCTGCTGGACCTGGTGCCCGAGGCACCGGATTCAGAGCAGCTCAACGCCATATTTCGTGCAGCCCACTCCATAAAAGGGGGCGCCGGTACGTTTGGCTTTACCATTCTGCAGGAGACAACCCATCTGATGGAGAACCTGCTGGATGAGGCCCGACGCGGTGAGATGCAGCTCAATACCGACATTATTAACCTGTTTTTGGAAACGAAAGATATTATGCAGGAACAGCTCGATGCCTATAAAAGCTCGCAAGAGCCGGACGCTGCCAGCTTTGAATATATCTGCCAGGCCCTGCGTCAGTTAGCGCTGGAAGCCAAAGGCGAGACGGCAGCCGTGGCCGTCAGCCCGGCGAAACTGAGCGTCGTGGACGCCGCGCCGAGCACCGCGCCAGCCGCAGACGACCGCGTGCGTGTGGTGCTCTCCGGTCTGAAAGAGAGCGAAGTCAATCTGCTGGAAGAAGAACTGAGCAATCTGGCGACGCTGAGCAACGTGGTGAAGGGCAAAGATACCCTGGCGGCCACCCTCGATGGCGGCATCAGCAAAGATGACGTGGTCGCGGTGCTCTGCTTTGTGATTGAGCCTGAACAGATCGACTTTGAAGCGGTAGCGGATGCACCCGCTGCCGAGGTGGCTGAGGTCGCGGAAGCCGCCCCTGCGGTGCCGGCCGTGGCACCCGCCGCGCCAGTGCTGAAAGCCGTTCCGGGTGAAGCTGCTGCGCCAAACCGTGGCGAACGCGAAAAACCGGCCGCCCGCTCCAGCGAATCGACCAGTATCCGCGTGGCCGTTGAGAAGGTCGATCAGCTGATCAACCTGGTCGGCGAACTGGTGATCACCCAGTCGATGCTGGCCCAGCGTTCTAACGAGCTGGACCCGGTGAACCACGGGGATCTGATCACCAGCATGGGCCAGCTGCAGCGCAACGCCCGTGACCTGCAGGAATCGGTGATGTCCATCCGTATGATGCCGATGGAGTACGTCTTCAGCCGCTTCCCGCGCCTGGTACGTGACCTGGCCACTAAGCTGAATAAGCAGATCGAACTGACGCTGATGGGCAGCTCCACCGAGCTGGATAAGAGCCTGATTGAGCGCATTATCGATCCGTTAACGCACCTGGTGCGTAACAGCCTCGACCACGGTATTGAATTGCCGGAAAACCGCGTTGCCGCAGGGAAATCCCCGGTCGGTAACCTGATCCTCTCTGCGGAACACCAGGGCGGAAACATCTGCATCGAAGTGACCGACGATGGCGCAGGCCTGAACCGCGAGCGTATCCTGGCGAAAGCGATGTCGCAGGGGATGGCGGTTAACGAAAACATGACCGACGAAGAAGTGGGCATGCTGATCTTCGCCCCGGGCTTCTCCACCGCCGAGCAGGTGACGGACGTCTCCGGGCGTGGCGTGGGCATGGACGTGGTAAAACGTAACATCCAGGAGATGGGCGGCCACGTTGAGATCAAGTCGAAGCAGGGTTCCGGTACCACCATCCGTATCCTGCTGCCGCTGACGCTGGCGATCCTCGACGGGATGTCGGTCAAAGTGGCGGGCGAAGTGTTCATTCTGCCGCTGAACGCGGTGATGGAATCACTCCAGCCGCGTGAAGAAGATTTACATCCACTGGCGGGCGGTGAGCGCGTGCTGGAAGTGCGTGGCGAATACCTGCCGCTGGTGGAGCTGTGGAAAGTGTTCGACGTGGACGGCGCCAAAACCGAAGCCACGCAGGGGATTGTGGTGATCCTGCAAAGCGCGGGCCGCCGCTATGCTCTGCTGGTCGATCAGCTGATTGGTCAGCATCAGGTGGTGGTGAAGAACCTTGAGAGCAACTACCGCAAGGTACCAGGCATTTCAGCCGCCACCATCCTCGGTGATGGTAGCGTGGCGCTGATCGTCGATGTTTCGGCGCTTCAGGGATTAAATCGTGAACAACGTATGGCGCACACAGCCGCCTGATTCAGTTAAGAAGGTAAAAAAATGACCGGTATGAGTAATGTAACCAAGCTGGCCGGCGAGCCGTCAGGTCAGGAATTCCTGGTTTTCACTTTAGGTGACGAAGAATACGGTATCGATATTCTGAAAGTGCAGGAAATCCGCGGCTATGATCAGGTGACCCGCATCGCCAACACGCCAGATTTCATCAAAGGCGTGACCAACCTGCGTGGCGTTATCGTGCCCATCGTCGACCTGCGCGTGAAGTTCAGCCAGGGCGATGTCGAGTATGATGACAACACCGTGGTGATCGTGCTCAATCTGGGCCAGCGCGTGGTCGGGATCGTGGTTGACGGGGTGTCTGACGTGCTCTCCCTGACCGCCGAGCAGATCCGCCCGGCGCCGGAGTTTGCGGTCACGCTGTCCACCGAATACCTGACCGGTCTGGGTGCGCTCGGTGACCGTATGCTGATTCTGGTGAATATCGAGAAGCTGCTGAACAGCGACGAGATGGCGCTGCTGGATGTGGCGGCGAGTCATGTAGCCTAGGTAAACGCAAAACGGCAACTATGTTGCCGTTTTTAGTGTTTGCTCCTTCTCCTTGTGGGAGAGGGTCGGGGTGAGGGCATCAGACCGCATTCATCTGTAGGCCGGGTAAGGCGTAGCCGCCACCCGGCTTTTTTTATTGCCGCACCGTGCCTGATGCGGCAACGCCCGGCGGTGCTGCGCTTGCCGGGCCTACGGATCGAGGTTTACGCGTCCTGCTCAATTAACACCGGTTCGTCCTCCAGCAGCCCCTCATTCTGCGCCAGCATCGCCGTCGCCACGCCGTTCCCCAGCACGTTAATCGCCGACCGCCCCATATCCAGGAAGTGGTCAATCCCCATCAGCAGCAATATCCCCGCGACCGGGATATGGAAACTCGGGATAGTGGCTGCCAGCACCACCAGCGCCGAGCGCGGTACCCCGGCAATGCCTTTCGAGGCCAGCATCAGGGTCAACATCAGCACCGTAATTTCCGAAAACGTCAGCTGAATATTGTACGCCTGGGCGATAAACATCGAGGCAAACGAGCAGTAGACCATCGACCCCACCAGATTAAACGAATACCCGATCGGCAACACAAAGGAGACGATATTGCGCGAGCAGCCAAAGCGGGTGAGCTGCTCGAGGGTTTTCGGATAGGCCGCTTCGGAGCTGCTGGTGGTAAAGGCCACCAGCACCGGATCTTTCAGCATGCCCACCAGGCGGAAGATCTCGTTTTTCAGCACCATATAGCCCACCGCCACCAGCACCATGCAGGTAAGGACGATTGCCAGATAGTAGCCGCCAATAAACGAGGCGTAGTTAAGCAAAATCCCCAGCCCCTGGGTGGCGATCACCGAGGAGATGGCGGCGAAGATTGCCAGCGGCGCAACGTACATCACGTAGCCGGTCACTTTCAGCATAATGTGGGAAACCACGTCCAGCGCGGCCACCAGCGGGGCATTAAATTTCTCCCCCAGCGACGCGCCGCCGATGCCGAAGAACATCGAGAACACCACAATCTGCAGGATCTCGTTATTGGCCATCGCCCCGGCAATGCTGGTGGGAATAGTGTGGGAAAGAAAGCCCTTCAGCGACATGCCGCTGGTCGCCAGCCCGGTCTCCACCGTCCCGGCCGGAATGGCCAGGTTCAGGCCGCTGCCCGGGTGGAGCAGGGTGACGATAAACAGCCCGACCAGAATGGAGAGCACCGAGGAGCTGATAAACCAGACCATCGCTTTACCGCCCACGCGGCCGATGGTGGCGGTCTCGCCCAGACGCATAATCCCCACCGTCAGGGTGCTGAACACCAGCGGGGCAATGACCATTTTGATCAGGCGTAAAAAGATGTCGGTCAGTAAAGTGATGTTGTCTGACCAGGCTGCGATCGCGTCGGCTGACGCATATTCATGAATGATTGCCCCGGACAGAATGCCCGCCAGCATAAAGACCACGATGAAAATCGTGAGTCGGTTTGCACTTGCCACCAAAATACCTCATTAACAGAAAGATGAAATTAATCAGCTGATGTATTTAATTTTTATTATTCAGCGCATGAATGATTCATAACCTAAATTGAAGTAAAAAAGCGGGCATTTCAATATTTATTAGTTTTGTTAATAATTCTGTGGCGATATATTGTGATGCAGATCACATTATAATCAATATATCTTCCCCAAAAGCTAAAAATCCGGTGAGTGACATTTTTTATCTGTTTGTTTTTATTTGTAAATAGTTGTCAATACGGTAAAAGCATGAGTCAGGGGGTAAAAAGTGGTTGAGAACGAAACCTTAAACTAAATTTCACAATAACCACCCGGCAGCAGCATGAAGGGTGCTAACAGACTGAGTGTTATCAAAAAATGATAACCCCAAGTGACATTTTCTGGAGGGTGGAAAATGAATAAAAAGCTCCTGATGCTGTTTACCGGTGGACTTCTGGCGATGGCCGCCAACAATAGCCAGGCTGTTACCAGCAGCGGCACCATTGGCGCAACCCTGACGTTGACCAACGGTTGCCTGATTAACGGCTCGCCAACGCAGGACGGTATTAACTTCGGTACGCTCGATTTCGGTACCCATCCGGCGACCTTCTCCACGCTGACCACCCAGCTTACCGGGGCCAGCGGCGGCAACACCTTCACCATTCAATGCACCACCGCCAGCTACACGGTGGCGATCACCGGTAACACCAACGCGACGGCGCCCGGCACCGTGGTCGGCACCCCGGGCACGCCCGCGCGCTATCTGGTGAATACCGCCAATACCAGCCAGGGCGTGGCCTACAGCCTGTTCAGCGACGGCGGGTTTAACAACATCATTGCCAACAACGCACCGCTGCCGGTGACTTCTACCGCCGGGGGCGTCGACAGCTACACGCTGTACGGCCGCATCACCGGCGGCGGAAACAGCGTCACCGTGGTGCCTGGCACCTACACCGATACCATCAACGTCAGCGTCACCTATTAGCGCCAGCACGTTTTAATGAGCGTGGATAACCAAAAGCTCCATCACCGGGGAGAGGGAAAACCGCGCGCTTTTTTGGGCCTGAGCATGCTGCTGCTTGCGGCGGGAAACGGCGAGGCGGTGACGACGCAATCCTTTCAGGTGAGCGCCACGATCACCCCCGGCTGTTCAGTCGCCGCAGGCAGCGGTGGCCTGCTGGGCACCCTGGATTTTGGCACTCATACCGGGGTGGCGCGGGGATCGGTGAATACCAGCTTTGTGCCGAACGGATCGCTCTCCATTGCCTGTACGCCCGGCGTGGCGCTGAGCATGAGCATCGATGGCGGTCAGCACTACACCTCGGTGCGCAATATGCAGCGGGCCGGGGCGACAAATCAGGTCCCGTACCGCCTGTACAGCAGCAGTTCCCTGGCGGCCAACAGTGAGATTGGGGTTAACCAGGCGGTGTCTGTGACTTACACCAACAGCAACAACATTGCGCTACCGCTCTTTGGTGTGGCGCTTCTGACCGGATTCAGCCCGGCCGGAAATTATTCCGATCAACTCACCGTGACCCTGTCGTGGTGAAAAAGGGAGAAGGACGATGAAGGCATTTCCAGCAACCCGCACGCTCTGCCTGCTCATGGCGCTGGGGGCGACGCTCAACACCGCCCACGGAGCGGCCACCATTCTGCTGTGGCCCATCGACCCGTGGCTGTCGGCAGATACTAAAGCCACAGAGCTGTGGGTGCAGAATCAGGGCAACAGTGCCACCACCATGCAGGTGCGGATTGTGCGCTGGCGGCAGGAGAACGGGCTCGAACGCTACACCGCCCAGCAGGAGGTGGTGGCCAGCCCGCCGATTGTCACCATCGCCAGGGGCAGCAAGCAGTTAATCCGCCTGATTAAACAGAGCGGGGTGCCGGCCGGGGTGGAGCAAGCCTACCGCATCATCGTGGACGAAATACCCCAGCCGCAGGATAAGGAGACCCCGCAGATGGGGTTAAAACTGCAGATGCGCTACTCCATTCCGCTGTTTGTCTACGGCCAGGGGATCGCCACCATTAAGGACGGGGCGCACCACGCTCTGGCCGAGACGCGGGATCTTTCCTGGCGGGTGATCCGCGAGAACGGCCACCCGGCTCTGCAGGTCCGCAATCAGGGCAATGTGCACGTCCGCCTTAGCCAGGTCACGCTGCAACAGGGGGGACAGAAACGCACCCTCGCAGATGGCCTGCTGGGTTACGTGCTGCCGGGCAGTGCCCGCAGCTGGCCGCTACCGTCAGGGATCGACCAGCCAGGCCAGATGCGTGCGCAAATTAATGCCCGGGATACGCAATGGCAGTCGGCCCCCGTCAACTGAAGCCGTCGATGTTTATCCTGCTCTGCGTCAGCGCCGCAAGCTGGGCCGAACCCGGTGATGATATGCTCCCGCCGCCGCCGGTACCGCAGTCGATGAATGACGAGGCGGTATTCCAGCTGGTGCTGATCGTTAACCACTACGACACCGGGCTGGTGGTGCCCGTTACCCGGCGACAGGAGGAGTATCTGGTCGCCAGCGCCGATCTGCGCCGGGCCGGTTTGCCCGCCGAGCACGTCCCGCCGGGCGAGGTGAACGTCAGCCGTATGGCGGAGGTGCGTACCGAGTACGACAGCACCGGACAGCGGCTGCTGCTCAGCGTGCCGCGGGAGTGGATCGGCGCGCGCGTGACCCCCTTCAGCGGCCAGATGGCGCGCAGCACTCCCCATTTTGGCAAAGGGGCGCTGCTCAACTACGACTTCTACACCAACCACACCGAGCACAGCGGCGGCCAGGCCTCCCTGTGGCATGAGTTTCGCTATTTTGACGACCGGGGATCGTTATCCTCCACCGGCTACGTGCGGAAAAACCTGTCCGGCGGCAGCGGGCAGCAGGAGGGGTACGTGCGCTACGACACCACCCTGACGATCACCGACGAAGAGGATGCCACCACCTGGACCGCCGGGGATGTGATCAGCGACGCCCTGAGCTGGAGCAGCAGCGTGCGCATGGGCGGCATCAGCTACGGCCGCGATTTCTCCCTGCGCCCGGACCTCGTCACCTGGCCGCTACCCGAATTCTCCGGGGAGGCGGCGGTACCCACCTCGGTGGATCTGTTCGTCAACGGCTACCGGGCGGGCTCCACCCGTTTGCAGCCGGGGCCTTTTACGCTCACCAATCTGCCCTATATTAACGGCGCCGGGGATGCGGTACTGGTTACCACCGATGCGCTGGGCCGCCAGGTCAGCACCACCATGCCGTTCTATGTCACCAGCGATCTGCTCCGCCAGGGGCTCAGAGACGGGGCCATGACCCTCGGCAGCCTGCGGCGCAACTACGGCATCGAGAATTTTGACTACGGTCCGGCCGCGGGCAGCGGCTCGTACCGCTACGGCCTCACCGACTGGCTGACGCTGGAAGGGCACGTCGAAGGGGCAGAGGAGCTGGCGCTGGGCGGCGCCGGGACCATCGTCAAACTCGGGCGCTTCGGGGTGGTAAACAGCGCCTGGACCCAGAGCAAGATGCGCGGCGATACCGGCGGGCAGGTCAACTGGGGCTACCAGTACAGCACCAACGCCTTCAGCATCGCCACCCAGCACAGCCGCCGCGATCGCGGCTTCGGCAACCTCGCGCTCTACGATCAGCCCACCGTCTATGATGAACACGACCAGCCCATCGCCAGCCTGAGCCGCAACAGCGATCAATATTCCCTGACCTTTAATCTCGGCGACTACGGCAATATCGGCGCGGCGTGGATCGGGGTGAAGAGTTTTGACGATCAGAAAACCGAGCTGCTGAACCTCTCCTGGAGCCGTAACCTGTGGGGCAGCAGCAGTATTTATCTCGCCGCCAGCCGGGATCAACAGCAGGGCGACTGGACGGTGGCCCTGTCGCTACAGATCCCGCTGGGCGAACGTGACAGCGCCGCCATTACCCTGGAAAACACCCCGGATGCCGGCAGCACCCAGCGTCTCAACTATAACCACTCCATGCCTACCGACGGCGGCTTCAGCTGGAATATGGCGTGGGCGCGCCAGTCCCAGGCCAGCAACTATCAGCAGGCCACGCTGGGCTGGCGGAATAATAATATTGAATTGCAGGGCGGCGGCTATGGCGATCGGGACATGATGACCTGGTGGGGCGAGGCGATGGGGGCCCTGGTGCTGATGGACGGGGAGCTGTTTGCCGCCAACAAAATCAACGACGCCTTCGTGGTGGTCAGCACCGACGGCCAGCCGGACGTGCCGGTCAGCTATGAAAACCAGCCGGTGGGTAAAACCAATCGCAACGGCTATCTGCTGATCAGCGGCGTTTCGGCCTACTACCCGGCCAGCTACAGCATCAATACCCTCAATTTACCCGCCGACACCCGCCTGAAGGAGACCGAGCGCCGGGTCGCCCTGCGGCGCAACAGCGGCTATCTGGTTGATTTCCCGATGGAGCAGGAGCGCGTCGCCAGCGTGATCCTCCACGACGGGGCAGGGGAGGCGATCCCTCTCGGCAGCCAGGTGCGACGCCAGGGCCGGGAGCCAGTGGTGGTCGGCTATGATGGGCTCGCCTGGCTGGAGGATCTGGCGGACGTCAATCCGCTGGAGGTTATCACGCCGGAGGGCAAAGGCTGCCACGTCACCCTGACGCTTGCGGCGAACCCGGAGCATAAGCTGCAAACCTACGGCCCGCTGACATGCCGGGTGGAACCATGAAACGCCTGCTGCTGTTGGTGATGTTGATGCTCTTTACGGCGACCAGCTGGGGGGCGTGCCGGGTCAGCACCGTCAACGCCAGCTTTGGCAGCGTCACCTCGTTTGCCCTCAGCGGCAGCAATGAAGTCGCCACCACCGGTACGCTGGTGGTGAACTGCGATAAGGTGCTAAATTTGCTGACCAACGATTCAGTGACCCTCAACTTTACCGGGGCCACGATTGCCGCCAGCAGCCGCGGGACGATGAAGCGCACCGATAACGCCACCGTCACCGACGTGATCCCCACTCGCCTGTGCGGTCAGACCACATGCAATAGCAGCAGCGAAGTGCAGATCGGCAAAGCTTATACCTGGAGCGGTTCGTCGCTGTTAAGCCTGCTCGGTTCAACGCAGTACAACATCCCGCTCTATTTTCGCACCGTCGCCGGACAGAACGTCAGCGCCGGGCCCTATCAGGTGACTCTCAATTTCAGCGTGAGCTACAGCGTCTGCTCGCTGGGCGTACTGGGATTATGCACCACCCCGCAAACCGGCACCGCGCTGACCAGCATTACCCTCAACATGACGGTGACCAACGACTGCAGCGCCATGACTACCCCGAATGTCAACTTCAACAGCGCGCCGCTGGTGCAGAACTTCCCCACCGTCTCCCAGGCCATCTCGGTCACCTGCACCAAGGGCAGCGTCTACACCATCGGCATTAATAACGGCGCTTATGCCAGCAATAACGTGCGCCAGATGGCCAGCGGCAATAACCGCATGAGCTATGAGATCTATAAGGAAGCCACCGCCAGTCGCTGGGGCAGCAGCGGCAGCGAACGCTGGTCCAGCGGCGCCTCTTCCCAGGTGAGCGCCGACGGGCTGTTACGCAGCTATAACTACACCGCCCGCGTCCTGACGAATCAGACCACCCCTCCCGCCGGTAACTACAGCGACACCCTGGTCGTCGACGTCGCCTTCTGACCCACGCTTTTCCCTTTCGCAAATGTAAAGTTCCTGTCAGTTGTGCCGATAACACCGAGAACAAATCTATGAGAAGGTGTTGTATGTTGAACCGTATGCGCGTTGTCACAATGCTGATGTTGGTGCTGGCTGTCTTCGCTCTGTTGCAGCTCGTTTCCGGCAGTCTCTTTTTCTCTTCCATTAAAGCTAACCAGGACAGTTTTGCGGTTTCCAACCAATTCCGCGTTCAACAAAGCGAAATCACCTCCACCTGGGATTACCTGCTGCAAACGCGCATCAACCTGAGCCGCGCCTCCGCGCGTCTGGCGACGGATCCCTCAAAGCCGCAGCCTGAACTGATCAACAGCGCCCGCACCACGCTGGCGGAAGCGGACAAACACTTCAAAGCCTACAGCGCCATCGCGCCACAGCCGTCGATGGAGCAGGTGAGCCAGACCATCAGTGACAAATATCAGGACTACGCCGCAGCGCTGACGGAGCTGATCCAGTTCCTGGAGAGCGGCAATATGGATGCCTATTTCGCCCAGGCGACCCAGTCAAAGCAGAATGCGCTCGGCACCGCCCTGCGGGACTATGTCACCGCCTCTGACGCCCGTAACCAGCAGGCGTTCAACGCCAGCGTTGCGGATTACACCTTCGCCAAATGGCAGATGGGGATCCTCGCCCTGGCGCTGGCGATCGTGCTGGTGGGGGTCTGGTACGGTATCCGTCATACCCTGCTTAACCCGTTAAACCGCGTGATTGAGCACATTCGTCAGATTGCCAGCGGCGATCTGACCCAGTCCCTCACCATCGCCGGACGCAGCGAGATCACCCAGCTGGCGGTCACCGTGGATCACATGCAGCGCTCCCTGAGCGAGACGGTCGCTAACGTGCGCCAGGGCTCGGATGCCATCTACACCGGCACCAGCGAAATCGCGATGGGCAACAACGATCTCTCCTCCCGCACCGAGCAGCAGGCGTCGGCCCTGGAAGAGACCGCGGCCAGCATGGAGCAGTTAACCGCCACCGTGAAGCAGAATGCCGACAACGCCCGTCAGGCGTCCCAGCTGGCAAACAGCGCCTCGGAAACCGCACAGCGCGGCGGCAAAGTGGTGGACGGCGTGGTGAAAACCATGCACGACATCGCCGGCAGCTCGAAGAAGATCGCTGACATCATCAGCGTGATTGACGGCATCGCCTTCCAGACCAACATCCTGGCGCTGAACGCCGCGGTGGAAGCCGCCCGTGCCGGTGAGCAGGGGCGTGGTTTTGCGGTGGTGGCCGGGGAGGTACGTAACCTCGCCAGCCGCAGCGCCAATGCCGCCAAAGAGATCAAAGCCCTGATTGAAGATTCTGTCGCGCGCGTGGATACCGGCTCGGTGCTGGTGGAAAGCGCGGGAGAAACCATGAATGACATCGTTAACGCGGTCACGCGCGTGACCGACATCATGGGTGAAATCGCCTCGGCCTCTGATGAGCAGAGTCGTGGTATCGACCAGGTCGCCCTGGCGGTATCGGAAATGGATCGTGTCACACAACAAAACGCCGCGCTGGTTCAGGAGTCCGCGACCGCTGCGGCGCAACTGGAAGAGCAGGCGAGCCGTCTGAAGATGGCCGTTTCGGCGTTTCGACTGACTTCTGCACCGGGAAAAACGGTGTCATCGCGTACCCGCCAGCAACCGGCCGCGCCGGTCAATGCACCGGCTCAGGGACGCGCGCTGACCACCGGGAAAGATGAGAACTGGGAAACATTTTGATCGAACGTTAAATCGCGGCTGCTGGCCGCTAAATGGGAGCGTGGATGTTAAATCGTATTCGTATCTCGACCACCCTGTTTTTGATTTTGATTCTTTGTGGGGTGTTGCAGGTTGGCAGTAACGGCTTGTCGTTTTGGGCTTTTCGCGATGGTTATCAGAACTTGCAGGAGATGCAGAGCAGCAATCAGCAACGCGCGCTGCTTACCCAGAGCCGCGCCGTACTGCTGCAGGCCAGCACGGCGCTGAATAAAGCGGGCACCCTGACCGCGCTGAGCTATCCGCCCGATGACATCAAGGCGCTGATAACCACCGCGCGCAGCAGCCTGAAACAGGCTGACGGCATGTTCAAGAGCTTTAACGAGCAGGCGGCGATCGGCAAGAAAGACGGCGAACTGAAAAAAGCGATGCAGGGCGCGTTCAGCCAGTGGTATAGCGATCTGGATCATCAGGCGACCTGGCTGGAAAACAACCAGCTGTCGGATTTCCTCACCGCGCCGGTGCAGGAGTCGCAGGCGGCGTTTGACGCCAGCACCGATGCCTGGCAGCAGGAGATTAACCAGTTTGTACAGGTGGCGGGTAACGACAGCCGCAACAGCTACCACATGTCGGGCGTGGTCTTCGTCACCATGATTGTGCTGGCGGCCCTGCTGACCAGCATCGCGCTGTGGTGGTCACGCAGGATGATCGTCCAGCCGCTGGCAATCATCAGCAGCCATTTCGACAGCATTGCGAAAGGCGACCTGGCGCGGCCGGTGGCGGTGTACGGTAAAAACGAAATTTCGGCGATTTTCGCCAGCCTGAAAGCGATGCAGGGCTCGCTGCGCGAAACGGTAACCGAGGTGCGTCAGGGCAGCTATGCCATGCACACCGGGATCTCCGAGATTGCCGAAGGCAATAACGATCTCTCGTCGCGCACCGAGCAGCAGGCGGCTTCGCTGGCGCAAACGGCTGCCAGCATGGAGCAGCTGACCGCTACCGTCGGGCAGAACGCCGACAACGCCCGTCAGGCCTCCGGTCTGGCGAAGAGCGCGGCGCAGACGGCGAAGAAGGGGGGCGAACAGGCTTCCCGTGTGGCGAACACCATGAACGCGATCGCCACCAGTTCGCAGAAGATTGGCGACATCATCAGCGTCATCGACGGTATCGCGTTCCAGACCAATATTCTGGCGCTAAACGCCGCCGTCGAAGCCGCCCGCGCGGGCGAGCAGGGGCGCGGCTTTGCGGTGGTGGCCGGCGAAGTGCGTAACCTGGCGAGCCGCAGCGCCAACGCGGCGAAAGAGATTAAGGTGCTGATTGAAGAGTCGGTATCACGGGTGCAGCAGGGGTCGGAGCTGGTGGATACCGCGGCGAAAACCATGACCGAGATCGTCAGTTCGGTCACCCAGGTCAACGACATCATGGGCGAAATCGCCTCGGCATCGGATGAACAGCGTCGTGGTATTGAGCAGGTGGCGCTGGCCGTCAGCCAGATGGATCAGGTGACGCAGCAGAACGCCGCGCTGGTCGAAGAAGCCGCCGCCGCCACCGACCAGTTAGCCGGCCAGGCGGATCATCTGACCTCGCTGGTCGCGGTATTTAATGTGAATGAACGTAGTGAAACAGTTACAGAAGTCGGGCGGTCGCAGGCCGTTCCAGTCGGAACCTGAACGTGATTAAGAAGGCGCTATGACATCACCACTGCCCTCAGGGCAATCGTCATTATTGTTACAGATGACACAGCGCCTCGCGCTGTCCGATGCGCATTTCCGTCGGATATGTCAGTTAATCTACCAGCGCGCGGGGATCGTGCTTGCGGACCACAAGCGGGACATGGTTTACAACCGTCTTGTGCGTCGCTTGCGCACCCTCGAGCTGGATGATTTTGGTCGCTACCTGGGCATGCTGGAAGCGAACCCGAACAGCGCGGAGTGGCAGGCGTTTATCAACTCGCTGACCACTAACCTGACCGCCTTTTTCCGGGAAGCACACCACTTCCCGGTGCTGGCGGACCATGCGCGTCGCCGCAGCGGCGGCGAATATCGCGTGTGGAGTGCGGCGGCCTCGACAGGCGAAGAGCCGTACTCGCTCGCGATTACCCTGGCCGATACCCTGGGTACCGCGCCGGGCCGCTGGAAGGTGGTCGCCAGCGATATTGATACCGAAGTGCTGCAAAAAGCGCAAAGCGGTATCTATCGTCAGGACGAGCTGAAAACCCTGTCGCCACAGCAGCTTCAGCGCTATTTCATGCGCGGTACCGGTCCGCACGACGGGCTGGTGCGGGTGCGCAGCGAACTGGCGAATGCGGTGGAGTTCTCCATGGTCAATCTGCTGGAGAAGCAGTACAACGTGGCGGGGCCGTTTGACGCCATTTTCTGCCGTAATGTGATGATCTATTTCGACAAAACGACGCAGCAGGAGATCCTGCGCCGCTTTGTGCCGTTGCTCAAGCCGGACGGATTACTGTTTGCCGGGCACTCGGAGAATTTCAGCAATCTCGTGCGCGAGTTCAGCCTGCGTGGGCAGACGGTATATGCGCTGAGTAAGGATAAAGCATGAGTAAAATCAGGGTCTTGTCAGTTGATGATTCGGCGTTAATGCGCCAGATCATGACCGAGATTATCAACAGCCACAGCGACATGGAAATGGTGGCGACGGCCCCCGATCCGTTAGTCGCCCGGGATTTAATTAAAAAATATAACCCCGACGTGCTGACCCTGGATGTCGAAATGCCGCGCATGGACGGCATCGACTTCCTCGAGAAGTTAATGCGTCTGCGGCCGATGCCGGTGGTGATGGTCTCTTCCCTGACCGGCAAAGGCTCCGAGATCACCCTGCGGGCGCTGGAGCTGGGGGCGGTGGATTTTGTCACCAAACCCCAGCTCGGCATCCGTGAAGGGATGCTGGCGTACAGCGAGATGATCGCGGAAAAAATTCGTACCGCCGCGCGGGCGCAGGTGGCCATGCACAAGCCGATGGCCGCACCGGTCACG
The DNA here is from genome assembly GCF_036780805.1 of Leclercia sp. NCBI lineage: Bacteria > Pseudomonadati > Pseudomonadota > Gammaproteobacteria > Enterobacterales > Enterobacteriaceae > Leclercia > Leclercia sp. The sequence continues at coordinate 485,216 of NZ_DAIQCE010000001.1, forward strand.
CTGAAAGCGGGCCCGCTGCTGAGCTCGGAAAAACTGCTGGCGATCGGCGCATCGACCGGCGGAACAGAGGCAATTCGCCATGTACTCCAGCCATTGCCGCTCTCAAGCCCCGGTATTCTGATTACCCAGCACATGCCGCCAGGCTTTACCCGCTCCTTCGCCGAGCGTCTGAACAAGCTGTGTCAGATCAGCGTGAAAGAGGCGGAAGATGGCGAGCGCGTTCTGCCGGGGCATGCGTATATCGCCCCGGGAGACAAGCATATGGAGCTGACGCGCAGCGGAGCGAACTATCAAATCAAAATTCATGACGGGCCGCCGGTTAACCGGCACCGTCCGTCGGTGGATGTACTGTTTCATTCGGTGGCGAAACACGCGGGGCGCAACGCCGTTGGGGTGATCCTGACGGGGATGGGCAACGACGGGGCCGCCGGAATGCTTGCGATGCACCAGGCTGGCGCCTGGACCATCGCGCAGAATGAAGCAAGTTGTGTAGTGTTCGGCATGCCGCGCGAGGCCATCAATATGGGTGGCGTCAGCGAAGTGGTCGATCTCAGTCAGGTTAGTCAGCAGATGCTGGCAAAAATCAGTGCCGGACAGGCAATACGTATTTAACGAGGAGTGTAGTTTTATGGCGGACAAAGAGCTCAAGTTTTTGGTTGTGGATGACTTTTCCACCATGCGTCGCATCGTGCGCAACCTGCTGAAAGAGCTGGGATTTAACAATGTTGAAGAAGCAGAAGACGGTGTCGATGCGTTGAACAAACTGAACGCCGGCGGCTTTGGTTTTGTCATTTCCGACTGGAACATGCCGAACATGGATGGTCTGGAACTGCTGAAAACCATTCGTGCGAATGCTGCGATGGCCTCTCTGCCAGTGTTGATGGTGACGGCCGAAGCGAAGAAAGAGAACATTATTGCTGCAGCCCAGGCTGGCGCAAGCGGGTATGTGGTGAAGCCATTCACCGCTGCAACTTTGGAAGAAAAACTCGGTAAGATCTTCGAGAAACTCGGCATGTGAGGTACGGGAGATGATGCAGCCTTCGATTAAACCCACGGATGAGCATTCACCCGGCGACATAATTGCCCGGATCGGCAGTCTGACGCGCATGCTGCGCGACAGCCTGCGTGAGCTGGGACTGGATCAGGCCATTGCAGAGGCGGCGGAAGCGATTCCTGACGCCCGCGACCGTCTTGATTATGTTGTGCAAATGACTGCCCAGGCGGCAGAGCGTGCGCTGAACAGTGTTGAAGCGTCGCAGCCTCATCAGGATGAGATGGAAAAGGGCGCGAAAGCGCTGACCAAACGCTGGGATGAGTGGTTCGAAAATCCAATCGAACTGTCCGACGCCCGCGAACTGGTCACCGATACCCGCCAGTATTTGGGTGACGTACCGGGCCATACCAGCTTCACCAACGCCCAGCTGCTGGAGATCATGATGGCGCAGGATTTCCAGGACCTTACCGGTCAGGTGATCAAGCGCATGATGGATGTGATCCAGGAGATCGAGCGTCAGCTGTTGATGGTGCTGTTGGAAAACATGCCGGAGCCTTCGGCGCGTCCGCAGCGCGAAAACGAAAGCCTGCTCAATGGCCCACAGCTCGACACCACCAAAGCCGGTGTCGTGGCAAGCCAGGACCAGGTCGACGATCTGCTGGACAGCTTAGGGTTCTGATACCTGCGTTCTGCTGGAATTGCCTGGCGGCGCTGCACTTGCACAGTCCTGACCGTTTTGTAGGCCGGGTAAGCGCAGCGCCACCCGGCAGAAAAGCCACCTGCGAAGGTGGCTTTTTTTGTGCCTCTGTTTCATCCCTTTTTACGATAATCCTTCCAGAATCAGCAATCTGCCATGACTTCCTTTATTTCAATTTCCGCCAGTCTGTTAGTGTTTTCAGTGCTTTTGCTGGCCGTAGACAGCAAATAGCAAGCGGGGGCGACACGGAAAGGTAATAAATATTTACCGTTGACAAGTGTCAACGCGTCGCAATAAAATCCTGAACACGGAGGCAAATGAAGAAACATCCAAACAAGCATATTCAGGAGGCGGTTGAATATGCCCTGAGTAAAGGCTGGGTTTGGGTCCCACCAGGTCATTCAGCGCACTGTTTTTGCAAGTTACGCTGTGGTAACCCAGAAGGTGAACATCGGGATCATCAGATGAGCGTATGGTCGACGCCGAAAAACGCGGAAAACCATGCCATGCAAATCATCCGCAATGTAAAACATTGCCTTTGATTTCGCCCGGTAAAACGTGGTTGCGGCCACGTTTTACCGAATACAAGAAAAAAGCAAACAACGATATAAAGAGGGGCTATGGCGCTTTATAACTTCACTCTGACCCTTTCCGGCGTAACCAGTGAGACTGAAGGGCTGGAAGATGCACTCTACAAAAGCGGCTGTGACGATGCGCTGATCTGCGCATACGGAAACTCCGTCTATCTCATATTTGACCGGGAAGCAGACTCCTTAGATGCAGCCATCTCCTCTGCGATCGACAATATCGAATCGGCCGGTATCGGCGCTATTGTAGAATCTGTCGACTCTGCTCTTGTCGGTTTGAGCGACATAGCCGAAATGACCAACATGTCGCGCCAGGCGATCGCCATGCTGAAAGACGGCACCCGCGGAAGCGGTGATTTTCCTTGCCCCATCCAGCGTATTAAAGGTCAGTCTCCGCTGTGGGACTGGGGCGAAGTGGCTCACTGGCTGGCATCCAATGGCCGCTTAAAACAGGAGAGCGAACTGGTGGTAAACGCCCGCGTCCTCAGCAAGTGGAATCTGGTGCTCAGGAACAGCGCCTCAAAAGATTTCGAACAAATTGAGTCTCTCGCGGCATCACTGGTGGCACGCCGTCACAAACGGGTTGCATGCGCATAAATAAACGCCTCTGATAACCCCTGGAACCGCCGAAAGCCCTAAATCGGCCCTTTTAACGCCCTTAATTAACCCATTGGTCACGCGCGGCTTTGGCATCATATCGTCCAGACCTCTACCTGCGAGATGCTTGCCGTGGCAGAAGACAGCGACGACAAAACAGAAGCCCCCACACCCCACCGACTTGAAAAAGCGCGTGAGGAAGGGCAGATACCCCGATCCAAGGAACTCACCTCCCTGCTGATTTTATTAGTAGGGGTGTGCATTATCTGGATCGGTGGGGAGTCCCTTGCCCGCAGGCTAGCCGGTATGCTCTCGGCGGGGTTGCGCTTCGACCACAGCATGGTTAACGACCCGAACCTGATCCTCAGCCAGATTATCCTGCTGATCAAAAGCGCGATGGTTGCGCTGCTGCCGCTGATCGCCGGCGTGGTGCTGGTGGCGATCGTGTCGCCGATCATGCTGGGCGGGCTGGTGTTTAGCGGTAAGTCGCTGCAGTTTAAATTTTCCAAACTCAACCCGCTGCCCGGGATCGCCCGGATGTTCTCCGCGCAGACCGCCGCTGAACTGCTGAAAGCCTTGATGAAAGCCACGCTGATGGGCAGCGTGGCCGGCTTTTTTATCTGGCACAACTGGCCGGAGATGATGCGCCTGATCAGCGAATCCCCCTTCACCGCGATGCGCAATGCGCTCAACCTGGTGGGGCTCTGTTCGCTGCTGGTGGTGCTGGGCATTATCCCGATGGTGGGGTTTGACGTCTTCTTCCAGATCTACAGCCACATCAAAAAACTGCGCATGTCTAAGCAGGACCTTCGCGATGAACATAAGCAGATGGAAGGCGACCCGCACGTCAAAGGGCGTATCCGCCAGATGCAGCGCGCCGCCGCCCGTCGCCGGATGATGGAAGATGTGCCGAGAGCGGACGTGATCGTCACCAACCCGACCCATTACTCCGTTGCGCTGCAGTATGACGAAGACAAAATGAGCGCGCCGAAGGTGGTGGCGAAAGGGGCAGGGCTGATTGCCCTGCGGATCCGCGAAATTGGTAATGAAAACCGTATTCCGATGCTGGAGGCCCCGCCGTTGGCGCGTGCGCTCTATCGCCATGCGGAAATTGGACAACAAATCCCAGGCCAGCTGTATGCCGCTGTGGCGGAAGTGCTGGCGTGGGTGTGGCAGTTGAAGCGCTGGCGTCTGGCCGGTGGTCAACGGCCTGTGAAACCTGAGAATCTCCCGGTGCCTGCAGCGCTGGATTTTATGAACGAGAAGGACTCTGATGGCTAATCTGGTGGCAATGTTGCGCTTGCCAAGCAACCTGAAATCGACCCAATGGCAGATCATGGCCGGGCCGATCCTCATTCTGCTCATTCTGTCGATGATGGTATTGCCGCTCCCGGCATTCATCCTCGATCTGCTTTTTACCTTTAACATTGCGCTCTCGATCATGGTGCTGCTGGTGGCGATGTTCACCCAGCGTACCCTCGAGTTCGCCGCGTTCCCGACCATTCTGCTGTTTACCACGCTGTTGCGCCTGGCGCTGAACGTGGCCTCCACCCGTATTATCCTGATGGATGGTCATACCGGGGGTGCGGCGGCGGGTAAGGTCGTTGAGGCCTTCGGCCACTTCCTGGTGGGCGGCAACTTCGCCATCGGTATCGTGGTGTTTATCATCCTCGTGATCATCAACTTTATGGTTATCACCAAAGGTGCGGGACGTATCGCCGAAGTGGGCGCGCGTTTCGTACTGGACGGGATGCCGGGCAAACAGATGGCGATTGACGCCGATCTCAACGCCGGTCTGATTGGCGAAGATGAAGCGAAAAAACGCCGTGCAGAAGTGACCCAGGAGGCCGACTTCTACGGCTCGATGGACGGTGCGAGTAAGTTTGTTCGCGGCGATGCCATCGCCGGTATTCTGATCATGGTGATCAACGTGGTGGGCGGCCTGCTGGTCGGGGTGCTGCAACACGGGATGGACATGGGCCATGCGGCAGAGAGCTATACCCTGCTGACCATCGGTGACGGTCTGGTCGCCCAGATCCCGGCGCTGGTGATCTCCACCGCAGCCGGTGTGATCGTGACCCGCGTCGCCACCGATCAGGACGTCGGTGAACAGATGGTGAGCCAGCTGTTCACCAACCCGAACGTGCTGATGCTCTCTGCGGCGGTCTTGGGGCTGCTGGGCCTGGTCCCGGGCATGCCGAACTTCGTCTTCCTGCTGTTTACCGCTGCGCTGCTGGGGCTGGCCTGGTGGCTGCGCGGGCGCGAAACTAAACCGAAGGCCGAGCCTGCACCGATTAAAATGCCGGAAAACACCCAGGCGGTGGAAGCCACCTGGAATGACGTTCAGCTGGAAGATTCCCTGGGGATGGAAGTGGGCTATCGCCTGATCCCGATGGTCGATGCCCAACAGGACGGCGAACTGCTGGGGCGTATCCGCAGTATCCGTAAAAAATTCGCCCAGGACATGGGCTTCCTGCCGCCGGTGGTGCATATCCGTGACAATATGGATCTGCCGCCTGCGCGCTATCGCATCCTGATGAAAGGGGTGGAGATTGGCAGCGGTGACGCCTATCCGGGGCGCTGGCTGGCGATTAATCCGGGCACCGCAGCGGGTACGCTGCCGGGTGAACAAACGACCGACCCGGCCTTTGGCCTGGCGGCAATCTGGATCGAAAGCGCCCTGAAAGAGCAGGCGCAGATCCAGGGATATACCGTGGTGGAAGCCAGTACCGTGGTCGCCACCCACCTCAACCATATTATTGGCCAGTTCTCGGCGGAGCTGTTTGGTCGCCAGGAGGCGCAGCAGCTGCTCGATCGCGTGACCCAGGAGATGCCGAAGCTCACCGAAGATCTGGTGCCGGGTGTCCTGACCCTGACCACGCTGCACAAGGTGCTGCAGAACCTGCTCGACGAGAAAGTGCCGATCCGCGATATGCGTACCATCCTGGAAACCCTGGCCGAGCATGCGCCGCTGCAAAACGATCCACACGAGCTGACGGCGGTGGTACGTGTGGCACTGGGCCGCGCCATCACCCAGCAGTGGTTCCCGGGCAACGGCGAAGTGCAGGTGATTGGGCTCGACACGCCGCTTGAACGTCTGCTGCTGCAGGCGCTGCAGGGCGGTGGCGGGCTGGAGCCGGGGCTGGCGGATCGTCTGCTGGCGCAAACCCAGGAGGCGTTGCAGCGTCAGGAGATGCTCGGCGCGCCGCCGGTGCTGCTGGTCAACCACGCGCTGCGTCCGCTGCTGTCACGCTTCCTGCGTCGCAGCCTGACGCAGCTGGTGGTTCTGTCGAATATGGAGCTGTCGGACAATCGCCACATCCGCATGACCGCCAGCATTGGAGGCCAATAACGATGCGTAAATTACTCTGGTTACTGGCCCTGCCAATGATGGCCCAGGCCGCAGGCGAGGGGGCATGGCAGGACAGCAGTATCGGCCTGACCCTCAACAACCGCGGCGTGGCAGCCTCGTCCCGCCCGCTCTCTGCGAAGCAGCCGGTATCCGGCCTGATGACCCTGGTGGTCTGGCGCTACGAGCTGAACGGCCCGATCCCGGCCGGGCTGCGGGTACGGCTATGCTCCCAGGCGCGCTGCACCGAACTGGACGGCGCCAGCGGCAGCACCCAGGCCTTCAACAATGTCCCTGCCGCCGAGCCGCTGCGCTTTATCTGGGAAGTGCCCGGTGGTGGGCGTCTGATCCCCGCTCTGAAGGTACAGCGTAACGAAGTCATCGTTAACTACCGCTAAACGCCCAATGCCGTTCAGTTCGTCCGAGCTGAACGGCATGGTTATTTATCAGGCTTTGTTATTTTCCTTACTGCTATTTTTGCCGTATTAAACTTCCCCTCGCGATGCTTATTTAGAGAATATCACTGGATGTCGCCCTCCAGAGGATATACGCTACGTGATGAGGTACTGTGATATATATGTCAATGATGGATCGCAATTAGGGAAAGGAAGCAGGTATGAAATTGAGCTTTCGACACACGTGTATGTTCTGGGGCGTCATGGATGTTTTATATCTGGCAGCCTATGTCTGGCAAAGTATTGCCGAGGGTCGTATTCCTTTAATTGATGATATTTTCAATTTTAATCAGCTTTACACAGAACAGGGAGGCGGCTACTGGCTTATTTTAATATTTATCCTGTCAATGATAACAACCCTTTCCATTGCTTTTTCAGCGGTGTTACTCCTTATCGCATGGGATAAGGTCGGCTATCTGGTGGCCGCGCAAACCCCCTTGCGCTTGCTGTTGGTTGTGCCCTCACTCTCTTTTTTGCCCTGGATCCTGAAAGGCATTAATTCAGGAGGGATAGCGTTGGCACTCGTTTTATTGCTAACGTCAGAGATACTGAAGGTCTGTTCATTGCTACTCGCAAGAAAATTCAATAATTGATTCTCTAATAACGTCAGGGATAGGGATTGTAAAAGGATGAACATATGAATAAAGACATTAAGGATTGTTATTTTGACGGCTGGAAAAAGATGTTTGTGTACAGGGGGCGAGCGACGCGAAAAGAGTTTTGGTTATTCATAATAATGAATATATTAATTGTTCTGTTCATTGCGGTGCTGAGCTATTTCCTTCTGGTCGTTTCAGTTGCCGACCATACCAGTCGGGGCGGGATGATGCTGGTCTGGGCCTGGTATGTCTGGCTTCCACTCAGTGCGCTGGCACCGGTAATATTTCTTGTGCCGATCGTCTCGCTGGGCATCCGCAGAATGCACGATGCCGGAAAATCAGGCTGGTGGTTTGGCGGAGCGCTGCTGATAAACCTGCTGATCCTGCCGCTTATTCTGACCGGTATTCATCAGGTTATGCTTATCCTGGTCGATGAAAGTCATGCACAGCAGGTGATGAAGATCGTCAGTAACATACTCAGTTCATTAGCAGCGCTTTATCTGCTCTGGCTATGCTGTATGTCGTCAAACGCGGCGGCAGAGAACGTCGACTGAGCGCTTTTTCGCCAGTCATCAGCCCATTCTGATGACTGGCTCGCATAATTGACCCTGCCTTTTGAAGCAAACAAAACACTGTTTTATAAAAGAGTGACGCGAGTAGTAAATCTCTTTGCGTTTTTGCCAGATGCCGCCAGGCAGTGGCAGAAACAGAAAGGTATCCGCGTAGGGATACTTTTACTGTAACCCTGTAGACACTCCCGTTCCCTCCGGGCTCACCGGGAGTCATCTGAAACTTACAGGGTCGACGATAATGAAAACACGTAAAATTGGACTCGCAAACTATCTGGCTTACGGGTCGGGCGATTTTCTCGGGGCGGGAACCACAGCGCTGACTGCCGCCTGGCTGCTATATTTTTATACCACGTTCTGCGGCCTCTCTCCGATTGAGGCTACCTTCATCTTCGCTGCGGCAAGGGTTCTGGATGCCGTCGTCAGTCCTTTGATGGGCTTCCTGACCGATAACTTTGGTACCACCTGGCTGGGCAAACGCTTTGGTCGTCGGAAGTTCTTTATCCTGCTCGGCATCCCGTGCGTCTTCAGCTACTCGCTAATGTGGGTCGGGGATATGGGATTCTGGTACTACCTGCTGACCTATCTGATCTTTGATATCGTCTACACCATGATCCTGGTCCCGTACGAAACGCTGGTACCGGAGATGACCGACGACTTCAAACAGAAAACCAAATTCTCCGGCGCGCGTATCTCCATGGCGCAGATGTCGGCGATTCTGGCCTCATTCCTGCCGGGTATTCTGCTCACCCACTTCGGTAAAGACAACGCCGTCTCCTTCTTCTATGCCAGCCTGGTGTTCTCGGTGCTGTGCGCCCTGATGCTGACTTTCGTCTGGTTCTTTACCTGGGAGCGTCCGCGTGAAGAGTGGACCGAGGCCGCGCTGCGTGCCGAAGAAGAGAAGAAAAAACTGACTCTAGGGCAGAGCCTGAACCGTCTGTTCGTTGAGCTGAGCTCCACCCTGCGGATTAAAATTTTCCGTCAGCACCTGGGGATGTATCTCGGGGGCTATATCGCGCAGGACGTGTTCAACGCCGTCTTTACCTACTACGTGGTCTTTGTGCTGATGCAGGAAGCCTCCATGGCCTCTAACCTGCTGGGCACCATGGCCATCTTCCAGTTCCTGGCCGTGATTGCCATGATCCCGCTGTGCATCCGCTTTGGACCTGCGCCGTCGTACCGCATGGTGGTGGTGTTGTTTGGTCTGGCGTCCATGTCCTATGCCGGTCTCTATTACGCCGGTATGAGCGACATTTACGCGCTGCTGCTGCTGGTTTCTGCGCTGGCGGGTCTGGGTCGCGGCGGGATCAACTATGTGCCGTGGAACACCTACACCTATATCGCTGACGTGGATGAAGTCATCACCGGTCAGCGTCGCGAGGGGATCTTCGCTGGCATCATGACCCTGACCCGTAAAGCATCCCAGGCAGGAGCCATCATGCTGGTGGGGATCGTCATGCAGATGTCCGGCTTTGTCAGCGGTCAGAAAGTGCAGCCGGAAGGGGTAAGCCACACCATTCTGATGATCCTGAGCGTAGGTACCATTCTGGTTCTCTGCTGCGGCTTCCTGGTGTCACTGCGCTTTAAGCTGAACTTACAAACGCACAGTACGCTGCGTGAAGAGACGGCCAAAATGCGTGAATCCGGCCGCGCGATGCCGGAGGCCGCCACGCCGCAGGCCCGCGCCACGGTCGAAATGCTGGCGGGTATGCCCTACGACTGCCTGTGGGGTAACAACAACATCGGCTATCTGAATCGCAATAAACCTGCTGCACCGTCCCTGAAAGAACGTGCTCCACTGAATTCGACATACAACAGAGGTTAAGATTATGAAGGTTTGGCCTGTCAAACATAGTCCGTTACTGCGTCAGCCAGAGCGTTTTATCGCCAGAGATGAACTGAAAGCGCTGATCCAGAAAGTGACGCATAACCTGGTGAACATTCACGATAAAACCGGCGAGTTTTTACTGCGGCTGGACGACGGGCGGGTGATCGACACCAAAGGCTGGGCGGGCTGGGAGTGGACCCACGGGGTCGGTCTCTACGGTATCTGGCAGTATTACTGCCAGACCGGAGATGAAGGGATGCGCGATATCATCGACAGCTGGTTTGCCGAGCGTTTTGCCGAAGGGGCCACCACCAAAAACGTCAACACCATGTCGCCGTTTTTGACCCTCGCGTACCGCTATGAAGAGACGCGTAACCCGGCATGGCTGCCGTGGCTGGAGAGCTGGGCCGAGTGGGCGATGGTTGAGATGCCGCGCACCGATCACGGCGGTATGCAGCACATCACCCTGGCGGAAGAGAACCATCAGCAGATGTGGGATGACACTCTGATGATGACCGTCCTGCCGCTGGCGAAGATTGGCAAGCTGCTCAATAAGCCCGAATACGTGGAAGAGGCGGTTTATCAGTTCCTGCTGCATGTGCAGAACCTGATGGATCGCGAAACCGGGCTGTGGTTCCACGGCTGGAGTTACGACGGTCAGCACAACTTTGCCAACGCCCGCTGGGCGCGCGGCAACAGCTGGCTGACAATCGTGATTCCTGATTTCCTCGAGCTGGTGGATCTGCCGGAAAACAACGCCGTGCGCCGGTATCTGGTGCAGGTGCTGAATGCGCAGATCGCCGCCCTGGCGAAGTGTCAGGACGAGAGCGGCCTGTGGCATACGCTGCTCGACGATCCGACCTCCTATCTGGAAGCCTCTGCTACCGCCGGGTTCAGCTACGGGATCCTGAAGGCGGTGCGCAAGCGTTATGTGGCGGCGGAGTATGCGGACGTGGCCGAGAAAGCCATTCGCGGGATCGTGCAAAACATCTCCCCGGAAGGCGAACTGCTGCAAACCTCGTTTGGGACCGGGATGGGCAGCGATCTGGCGTTCTATCGCCAGATCCCCTTAACGTCGATGCCGTATGGTCAGGCAATGGCGATTTTGTGTCTGACGGAGTATCTGCGCAAATACTTCTGATAATAAAAAACCCGGCAAATGCCGGGTTTTTTATTCGTTATTGTCGGCCTGATGGCGCTTCGCTTACCGGGGCTACCAAACCAACAAATCTGATTACATACGTTCTACGGTTTCGATACCCAGGGTATCCAGACCCAGCTTCAGGGTCTTCGCCGTCAGCTGCGCCAGCTTCAGGCGGCTGTTGCGTACTGCTTCACTCTCGGCCGAGAGAATAGGGCAGTGCTCGTAGAAGCCGGAGAACAGGCCAGCCAGATCGTACAGGTAGGCACACATCACGTGCGGCGTACCGTCGCGGGCCACCACGGACAGCGTCTCTTCGAACTGCAGCAGGCGTGCCGCCAGCTGTGCTTCGCGATCTTCGCTGATGATGACCTGCGCCTGGGCCAGCACGCTTTCGTCGATCTCTGCCTTACGGAAGACGGAGAGCACGCGGGTATAGGCATACTGCATATACGGCGCGGTGTTGCCTTCAAAGGCCAGCATGTTATCCCAGTCGAACACGTAGTCGGTGGTGCGGTTCTTGGAGAGATCCGCGTACTTCACCGCACCGATGCCGACGGCGTTGGCCAGTTTTTCCAGCTCGTCCGCAGGCATGTCCGGGTTTTTCTCGGCCACCAGACGACGGGCACGCTCCAGCGCCTCGTCCAGCAGATCCGCCAGCTTCACGGTACCGCCGGCACGGGTTTTGAACGGCTTGCCGTCTTTGCCCAGCATCATGCCGAACATGTGGTGTTCCAGCGGCACGGAATCCGGTACATAGCCCGCTTTACGCACGATGGTCCACGCCTGCATCAGGTGCTGGTGCTGACGGGAGTCGATGTAATAGAGGACGCGATCCGCATGCAGCGTTTCATAACGATACTTGGCGCAGGCGATATCGGTAGTGGTGTAGAGGTAGCCGCCATCCTTTTTCTGGATGATGACGCCCATCGGTTCGCCTTCCTTGTTTTTGTACTCATCAAGGAAGACCACCGTTGCGCCTTCGCTCTCGACCGCCAGCCCTTTGGCTTTCAGGTCGGCCACGATACCGGCCAGCATCGGGTTGTACAGGCTCTCGCCCATCACATCTTTACGGGTCAGAGTCACGTTCAGACGATCGTAGGTGAGCTGATTCTGGGACATGGTAATGTCCACCAGCTGACGCCACATCTGACGGAAATACTCGTCGCCGCCCTGCAGTTTCACCACGTAGCTACGCGCGCGCTCGGCAAAGGCTTCGTCTTCGTCGTAGTGCTTTTTCGCGTCGCGGTAGAAGCCTTCGAGGTCTGCCAGCGCCATCTCACCGGCGTTATCCTGCTGCTGTTTTTCCAGCCAGGCGATCAGCATGCCGAATTGGGTGCCCCAGTCGCCGACGTGGTTCGCACGGATCACGTTGTGACCGAGGAACTCAAGGGTACGCACGGAGGCATCACCAATGATGGTGGAGCGCAGGTGGCCGACGTGCATCTCTTTCGCCACGTTAGGGGCGGAATAGTCGACGACGATAGTTTGCGCCTGTGGCTGCGCCACGCCCAGACGGTCTGATTTCAGCGCCGCATCCACGTTTTGCGCCAGGAAGGCAGGGTCGAGGAAGATATTGATAAAGCCCGGCCCGGCGATTTCGGTTTTGCTGGCGATACCCTGGAGATCCAGATGCGTCAGGACCTGCTCTGCGAGTTGTCGCGGCGCCATGCCCAGTTTTTTAGCCACTGCCATCACGCCATTGGCCTGATAGTCGCCAAACTGTACTTTCGCGGACTGACGAACCTGCGGTTCACAGTCAGCAGGTGCGCCTGCAGCAATCAGTGCCTGGCTGACTTTTTCTGAGAGAAGAGCCTGAATATTCACCGGGATACCTTACATTTTTGACGCAACTATTATGCTGTCGCGTCAGTTAAAGAAATTAGGCCGGGAGTATACTGCAATTGCCCGTTGCCGTCAGCACTGGCTCAAATCATCGGTTGGTCGCAGGACGGCAACAGAGTAAATTAACGCTTTTGCATGACGATAAGAGTATCAATGATGGCGAACTGGCAATCTGTTGACGCGCTGCAGGACATTGCAGCGGATTTACCGCGTTTCACCGCGGCCTTTACGGCGCTTGCCGAACGCCTGGGGCTCGATATCGCTCCGCTTGCGGCGGACCATATCTCCCTGCGCTGCCATCAGAACGCCACCGCCGATCGCTGGCGGCGCGGGTTTGAGCAGTGCGGCGAGCTGCTCTCGGAAAACATCATCAATGGCCGTCCGATCTGCCTGTTTAGGCTGCACGAGCCGGTCAGCGTCGCCCACTGGCGCTTTGACGTTGTCGAGCTGCCGTGGCCGGGTGAAAAACGCTATCCCCACGAAGGCTGGGAGCACATCGAAATCGTGCTGCCTGGCGACCCCGAAACCCTGAATGCTCGCGCCCTGGCGCTGCTGTCAGACGAGGGCTTGAGCCAGCCCGGGATCTTTGTCAAAACCAGCTCGCCAAAAGGGGAGCGCGAACGCCTGCCCAATCCAACTCTGGCGGTCACCGACGGCAGCGTGACGGTGAAATTTCATCCGTGGACCATCGAGCAAATCGTCGCCAGCGAAGAATAAGGAGATTTTATGGCATTGCTTGAGATCTGTTGTTACAGCATGGAGTGTGCCGTGACCGCGCAGGCGCGTGGTGCCGACCGCATTGAGCTCTGTGCAGCCCCGAAAGAGGGTGGACTGACCCCGTCCTATGGCGTACTGAAATCGGTGCGTCAGGCAGTGACCCTCCCGGTACACCCGATTATTCGCCCGCGCGGCGGGGATTTTTGCTACAGCACGGGCGAATTTAACGCCATGCTGGAAGATATCGCTCTCGTGAAGCAGCTGGGTTTCCCGGGACTGGTAACGGGCCTGCTGGATGAGGATGGTCATATTGACATGCCGCGAATGCGCCAGATTATGGCCGCCGCACAGGGGATGGCGGTAACTTTTCATCGCGCCTTCGATATGTGCGTAAATCCACAGCAAGCCTTTGAAAATCTGGCGGAACTGGGGGTGGCGCGCGTGCTCACTTCCGGCCAGCAATCCTCCGCCGAAAAAGGTATTTCATTAATTAAGGAACTAAAAGCACAATCAGGTGTTCCAATAATAATGGCAGGTGCTGGCGTTCGCGCCGCTAACCTGGAAACCTTTTTACAGGCAGGGGTTGAAGAGCTTCACAGCTCGGCAGGCAGAGGGTTGCCGTCACCCATGCGCTATCGCAACACAGGCTTGTCGATGTCGACGGATGCCGAGGCGGATGAATATTCCCGCTATGGCGTGGACGGCGAGTCGGTTGCAGAAATGAAGGCGATAATCGACAGGTATTGTCGCTAGAACAGTTTTTACCGCGCATCATGTCGCCCAATATGATGCTTGTTTGTACCAGGCCCCTGCAATTTCAACAGGGGTCTTTTTTTGTCTGTTGTTTGGCGGCGAGCCCCCTTCGCACGTTCACGGGTGACGCGGCTAACAGAGAAGTACGGAACGTAAAGTTAACGGAACAACCATCTCAGTCGCATGTTCCCCCTCACCCCAGCCCTCTCCCTCAAGGGAGAGGGAGTAAATTGTGCAAAGCTTTAATTTATGACGATCCCTTCGGGCCTGGATGAGAGCAATTTTACGGCTTGGTGGCAATCAACACCGCACGTACCGGTGCCGGATAACCTTCAATGGTTTTAGTCCGATCGTTCGGGTCGAGGAATTCCGCCAGCGATTCGGTGGTCATCCACTCGGTGCGGCGCTGCTCTTCGGTGGTAGTGACGCAAACGTCCGCGATACGGATATCAACAAAACCGCACTTCGCCAGCCAGTTTTTCAGCGCCAGCGCCGACGGGATAAAGTAGACGTTACGCATCTGGGCATAACGATCGCCCGGAACCAGCACCGCATTTTCATCGCCTTCAATCACCAGCGTCTCCAGCACCAGCTCACCGCCGCTGACCAGCTGATCTTTCAGCTGCCAGAGGTGTTCCAGCGGGGAACGACGGTGGTAGAGCACGCCCATTGAGAAGACGGTATCAAACGCCGCCAGCACCGGAAGTTGCTCGATGCCCAGCGGCAGCAGGTGCGCGCGCTGATCGTTGCCCAGCAGTTTACGTACCGCTTCGAACTGGCACAGGAACAGCTGCATCGGATCAATCCCGACCGCCAGATGGGCACCTGCGCCGATCATGCGCCACAGGTGATAGCCGCTGCCGCAGCCGACATCCAGAATGGTGCGTCCGGTTAAATCGGAGAGGTGCGGTAATACGCGATCCCATTTCCAGTCCGAATGCCATTCGGTATCGATATTCATGCCGTACAGGGAGAATGGCCCTTTACGCCACGGCATCAGATTACGCATCAGCTTGTCGAGACGCACCATCTGGCCTTCGCTCAGCGGCGCTTCGCTTTCAGCGGTGACGCTGTGCAGCAGATCCAGTTTGTACGGAGTCATCTCCGGCAGAAACTCGACTGCGTTGCTCCACTGCTTAAACTGGCCGTGCAGGGACTCGCGCTGCCAGGCGGCGATCTGTGCTGGCAGGGTTTCCAGCCAGTGCGACAGGTGATTTTTAGCAATCAGCTGATAAAAGTTACCGAAATCGATCATGCCTCACCGCCTTTAAGCGCCACCAGAGAGCCAAAGTTAAAGCACTGGAACCACAGCTCGCTATGCTCGAATCCGGCCTTGTGCAGGCGGGCTTTGTGGGCTTCGACCGAGTCGGTCAGCATCACGTTCTCCAGCATGCTGCGCTTCTGGCTGATCTCCAGCTCGCTGTAGCCGTTAGCCCGTTTGAAATCGTGGTGCATGTTGAACAGCAGCTCGCCGACGGTGGCATCTTCGAAGCTAAACTTCTCCGACAGCACCAGCGCGCCGCCAGGGTTCAGGCCCTGATAAATCTTATCCAGCAGCAGCTGACGATCGTCGGGCTCGAGGAATTGCAGGGTAAAATTCAGCACCACCATCGAGGCGTTTTTAATCTCGATATGGCGGATATCGCCTTCGACCACCTCAACCGGCGTGGGCGCTTTCCAGGCGTCGATATGGCGGCGGCAGCGTTCAACCATGGCCGGTGAGTTGTCGACGGCGATGATATTGCAGCCGTCGTGTTTGATGTTACGACGAACCGACAGCGTGGCCGCGCCCAGTGAACATCCCAGATCGTAGACCTGCGTGTCGGGCTGAACAAAACGTTCCGCCAGCATGCCGATCATGGAGATGATATTGGAATAGCCGGGGACCGAGCGCTGGATCATATCCGGGAAGACTTCAGCTACCCGTTCATCGAAGGTCCAGTCGCCCAGACTGGCGATAGGCGCAGAAAAAAGCGTGTCGCGATCTGACATAACGTAAAAATCCGGGAAAAATAAAGGGGCGTATTGTGCGCTAATGCAATGAGAAAACCAACTCCCACGGCACATACCACAGGTTAGCCAGCACCATTAGCACAAGGGAACACCAGGTGGCGCTCATGCCGGAGCGACGCCAGCGAAACAGACGCTGATGGAGGCCATAGTAATGCATCAGGCGCCCAAGAATCAGCAGCAGGCCGCAGACATGCACCATCCAGGTCTCGGCGCCGTTCATTTCCATAAACAGCAGCAGGATCAGCGCCGTCGGAATGTACTCCACCGCATTGCCATGAATACGGATCGCGGTTTGCAGCTCCGAAAACCCCCCGTCGCCATAAGAGACGCGGTACAACAACCGCAGGCGCGCAACATCGAACGAAAACTTAATTAACAGTAACGCACCCAGCACCGCATACAGCGCGCAGACCATACAAACTCCCTGTTTTTTGGCAGATGGCACTTTATATGATAGGGGCTGGGATCAGAAAAGAGAAGATTGCTGCGGAATGGTGGGGGCGTCGCCAATGGACGGAGCCACGTCCAGCAAGGCTTGCCAGAGAGCATCGACCAGTTCAGGCGCCTGGGCAATATCGGGAGTATGCAGAAAAAGATAGGGCGTGGCGGTCTGCTCCCACTTCGCCAGGGTCTGCAGCCAGACGGCAAACAGCGCCTGGTTTTGCGGCATATTGTCGCTGCCGATAAAGCGCACCATCGGATTGCTGGCGGTCATCACCGCATGCACCGGCACCTTCGGTTTTTTGCGCTGGGCCTCGATAACGGCCTCGTTGTGCGGCACAGCGGCGTGCACCGGACGGCTGTCGAGGATCGTACGATTAACGCCGCGCTCGTGCAGACCGCGATTGAGCGCTTTCTCCGCGTCACCTTTCATAAAGAACTCGGGGTGACGGACTTCAACGCCGTAGGTAAATTCCCGGGGCAGGGCGTCGAGAAACTGCCACAGCGCGGGCAGATCCCGGGGACCAAAGGTCGCGGGGAGCTGCACCCAGTACTGGCCGATGCGGTTGGCCAGCGGTGACAGGCGGGTGAAAAACTCTTCGGTTAAATCGTCGCAGTTGCGCAGCGCGGCCTGATGGGAGATGGTGGCCGGGAATTTAAAGCAGAAGCGAAAGTCGTCGCTGGTCTGCTCCCGCCAGCGCGCCACCACTTCGGCCTTTGGCAGGGCGTACAGCGTGGTGTTGCCCTCCACACAGTTAAAGTGGCGGGCGTACTCTTCAAGACCGGTAATGCCCAGCCGCACCCATTTCGGGTGCGACCATTGGGGTAAACCCAGATAGATCATAGTGCGTTGATAATCTCGTCGGTGCTGCGCACCCGGCTGATGCGCGGGAAGATATGGGTCACGCTGGCCTGGTGCTGTTCGGCGGTGGCCGTGCTGCAGGCGTCTTCGGCGATCACCAGGTTAAAGCCCATTTCCCAGGCGTTGCGCGCGGTGGATTCCACGCCAATGTTGGTGGCGATCCCACACAGAATAATAGTATCAATGCCGCGACGGCGCAGCTGCAGCTCCAGATCGGTGCCGTAGAAGGCGCCCCACTGACGTTTGGTCACTTCGATATCGCTGTCGCGCTTGCCGAGTGACTCGGGATACGTCCACCAGTTGTCCGGCAGGGCATGGGCCGCGCCCTGGGCATCAACCGGCTGCTTCAGCGCCTCGGCAAAGTCGGCAGACCAGCCCACACGCACCATCACGACCGGAGAACCGCTTTCGCGGCATTTTTCCGCCAGGCGCGCGCTGCGGCTGACCACGTCCTGCGCCGAATGCGGGCCACCGGCGAAGGGCAGGATCCCTTCCTGTAAATCAATGACCACGAGGGCGGTACGGGCAGCGTCGAGTGTAAACATGGTTTTTCCTGTAAAAGAGTTAGCGTCCAGAATACCTTACGCGTCAAGGCATGTTGTGGGTCTGATATTTTTGTTAATTTTTGTGAGAATATGCAAGATGCGAGCAGCAATCGCGCGTCTGGCGTGCTTCTCTCTTATCGTCTGGCGGAATTTCCAGTATAATAGCCGCCTTTTTTCATCCAGTTTGACATACAGAAAGCTGCGACCTTGTAGCCTGCGGCTAAGTTAAGGGATATCTCATGCGTACAGAATATTGCGGGCAGCTGCGTCAGTCCCACGTCGGACAGCAGGTGACCCTGTGTGGTTGGGTCAACCGTCGTCGTGATCTTGGCAGCTTAATCTTTATCGATATGCGCGACCGCGAAGGCATCGTGCAGGTATTTTTCGATCCGGATCGTGCCGACGCGTTAAAGCTGGCGTCAGAGCTGCGTAACGAGTTCTGCATCCAGGTGACCGGCACCGTGCGTGCGCGTGACGAAAAGAACATCAACAGCGACATGGCGACCGGCGAAATCGAAGTGCTGGCGACCGATCTGACCATTATTAACCGTTCAGAATCACTGCCGCTGGACTTCAACCACGTCAATACCGAAGAAGCGCGTCTGAAATATCGCTACCTCGATCTGCGTCGTCCTGAAATGGCCGATCGCCTGAAGACCCGTGCGAAAATCACCAGCCTGGTGCGCCGCTTTATGGACGATCACGGTTTCCTCGACATCGAAACCCCGATGCTGACTAAAGCGACCCCGGAAGGCGCGCGTGACTACCTCGTGCCATCCCGTGTGCATAAAGGCAAATTCTACGCGCTGCCGCAGTCTCCTCAGCTGTTCAAACAGCTGCTGATGATGTCCGGCTTCGACCGTTACTATCAGATTGTTAAATGCTTCCGTGACGAAGATCTGCGTGCTGACCGTCAGCCTGAATTTACCCAGATCGACGTTGAGACCTCCTTCATGACCGCCGAGCAGGTGCGTGAAGTGATGGAAGCGCTGGTGCGCAGCCTGTGGCTGGACGTGAAGGGCGTGGATCTGGGCGATTTCCCGATCATGACCTTCGCCGAAGCCGAGCGTCGCTACGGCTCCGACAAACCAGACCTGCGTAACCCGATGGAGCTGGTGGACGTTGCTGACCTGCTGAAAGGCGTTGAGTTCGCGGTCTTCTCCGGCCCGGCTAACGATCCGAAAGGCCGCGTGGCTGCCCTGCGCGTACCGGGTGGCGCGTCTCTGAGCCGTAAGCAGATCGACGACTACGGTAACTTTATCAAGATTTATGGCGCGAAGGGTCTGGCTTACATCAAAGTCACCGAGCGTGCGAAAGGCATCGAAGGCATCACCAGCCCGGTCGCCAAATTCCTCAACGCGGAAATCGTCGAATCCATTCTGGCGCGCACTGAAGCCCAGGACGGGGACATAATCTTCTTCGGCGCGGACAACAAGAAAGTGGTTGCCGATTCCATGGGCGCGCTGCGTCTGAAGCTGGGTAAAGATCTGAACCTGACCGACGAAGCCAAATGGGCGCCGCTGTGGGTGATTGACTTCCCGATGTTCGAAGACGACGGCGAAGGCGGCCTGACCGCGATGCACCACCCGTTCACCTCGCCGAAAGACATGAGCGCGGCAGAACTGAAAGCGGCACCGGAAGATGCCGTGGCGAACGCCTACGATATGGTCATCAACGGCTACGAAGTGGGCGGCGGTTCCGTACGTATCTACAGCGGTGAAATGCAGCAGACGGTGTTCGGTATTCTGGGCATTAACGAGCAGGAACAGCGCGAGAAGTTCGGCTTCCTGCTGGACGCCCTGAAGTACGGTACCCCTCCGCACGCAGGCCTGGCCTTTGGTCTGGATCGCCTCACCATGCTGCTGACCGGTACCGACAACATTCGTGACGTTATCGCCTTCCCGAAAACCACCGCCGCTGCCTGTCTGATGACCGAAGCGCCAAGCTTTGCTAACCCAACCTCCCTGAGCGAGCTGGGTATCGAAGTGGTGAAAAAGGAAGAGAAAAACTGATATGGCATATAAGCTTCCCGTTTCTGTCTTAGTTATCATTTATGCCCAGGACACGAAGCGGGTGCTGATGTTGCAGCGGCGCGACGATCCCGCGTTCTGGCAGTCGGTTACCGGCAGCCTGGAAGAGGGTGAAACCGCGCTGCAGGCCGCCGCGCGCGAAGTAAAGGAAGAGGTCGCCATTGACGTTGCTCGCGAGCAACTGACCCTGAAGGACTGTCAGCGCACGGTGGATTTTGAAATTTTTAGCCATTTACGTCATCGCTATGCGCCGGGGACGGAACGCAATACGGAATCCTGGTTCTGCCTTGCGCTTCCTCACGAGCGGGAGATCGTGTTCACCGAACACCTGACCTACCGCTGGGTGAATGCGGCCGAGGCCGCAGCCTTAACCAAGTCGTGGAGCAACCGGCAGGCGATTGAAGAATTTGTAATTAACGCTGCCTGACAAGGCACGCTTTTTGAGGATATTTCTATGGCAGGTCATAGTAAGTGGGCCAACACCAAACACCGCAAAGCGGCACAGGATGCCAAACGCGGTAAGATCTTTACCAAAATCATTCGTGAGCTGGTCACCGCAGCCCGTCTGGGCGGCGGCGATGCCGGCTCCAACCCACGTCTGCGTGCGGCGATCGATAAAGCGCTGAGCAACAACATGACGCGTGACACCCTGAACCGCGCTATCGCCCGTGGCGTAGGCGGCGACGATGACACCAACATGGAAACCATCATTTATGAAGGTTACGGTCCTGGCGGCACGGCAGTAATGATTGAGTGCCTGTCCGACAACCGTAACCGTACCGTTGCCGAAGTGCGTCACGCTTTCACCAAAACCGGTGGCAACCTGGGGACCGACGGTTCCGTGGCCTACCTGTTCAGCAAAAAAGGCGTGATCTCCTTCGAGAAAGGCGACGAAGACGTGATCATGGAAGCGGCGCTGGAAGCCGGTGCTGAAGACGTGGTGACCTATGACGACGGCGCGATTGACGTCTATACCGCATGGGAAGAGATGGGCGCGGTGCGTGATGCGCTGGAAGCGGCGGGCCTGAAAGCCGATGCGGCTGAAGTCACCATGATCCCGTCCACCAAAGCGGACATGGATGCGGAAACCGCACCAAAACTGCTGCGTCTGATCGACATGCTCGAAGATTGCGACGATGTGCAGGAAGTTTACCACAACGGTGAAATCTCCGACGAGGTTGCGGCTACCCTGTAATGGCCCAACGTAAACCGACAACCGGAGAGGCGTGATGGCGATTATTCTCGGTATTGACCCGGGCTCACGCATCACCGGTTATGGCGTTATCCGCCAGGTCGGGCGTCAGTTGACCTACCTTGGCAGCGGGTGTATCCGCACCAAAGTAGAGGATCTGCCGTCGCGTCTGAAGCTCATCTACGCAGGCGTGACGGAGATCATCACCCAGTTCCAGCCGGACTATTTCGCCATCGAACAGGTATTTATGGCGAAGAATGCCGACTCGGCGCTGAAGCTCGGTCAGGCACGCGGCGTGGCGATTGTCGCGGCGGTAAATCAGGATCTGCCGGTGTTTGAATACGCCGCGCGGCAGGTCAAGCAAACCGTAGTAGGGAACGGTGGGGCAGATAAAACCCAGGTGCAGCACATGGTGCGTACGCTGTTAAAACTGCCCGCCAATCCGCAGGCGGATGCCGCCGATGCCCTGGCAATCGCCATTACCCACTGCCACGTCAGCCAGAACGCGATGCAAATAAGCGAGTCGCGGCTCAATCTGGCGCGCGGTCGATTGCGCTAAATGTGAAATCAGGCTGGATGTTTATCCAGCCTTTTTTTATTATGGCAGCGGTAACTTATAGCCCTTAACGCAGGAGCGTCACGTGATAGGCAGACTCAGAGGCATCATCCTAGAAAAACAACCCCCGATAGTGCTGCTTGAGGCCGGAGGCGTGGGCTACGAAGTGCATATGCCGATGACCTGTTTCTACGAACTGCCGGAAGTGGGGCAAGAGGCGATAGTTTTCACCCACTTTATCGTTCGTGAAGATGCTCAGCTGCTGTTTGGCTTTAATAACAAGCAGGAACGTACCCTGTTTAAAGAGTTGATTAAGACCAACGGCGTCGGTCCGAAACTGGCGCTGGCGATCCTCTCCGGGATGTCGGCGCAGCAGTTTGTGAATGCCGTTGAGCGTGAAGAGCTGGCGGCGTTGGTAAAACTGCCTGGCATTGGCAAGAAAACGGCCGAACGTCTGATTGTTGAGATGAAAGACCGCTTTAAAGGTCTGCATGGCGATCTGTTTACCCCTGCTGCCGACCTGGTGCTGACCTCGCCTGCCGGCCCGACTGATGATGATGCGGAGCAGGAAGCGGTTGCCGCGCTGGTGGCGCTGGGCTATAAACCTCAGGAAGCGAGCCGGATGGTCAGCAAAATTGCTAAACCGGACGCCACCAGTGAAACCCTGATTCGTGAAGCGCTGCGCGCGGCATTGTGAGGTAAAGGATGATTGAAGCAGACCGTCTGGTCTCGGCAGGCAGCGTTCAGACAGAAGATCTGGTGGACCGTGCGATCCGCCCGAAGCTGCTGGATGAGTATATTGGCCAGCCGCAGGTGCGCTCGCAGATGGAGATCTTTATCCAGGCGGCGAAACTCCGCGGCGATGCCCTCGATCACCTGCTGATTTTTGGCCCACCGGGTCTCGGGAAAACTACCCTCGCCAACATTGTCGCCAACGAGATGGGCGTTAATCTGCGCACCACCTCCGGCCCGGTACTGGAGAAGGCGGGCGATCTGGCGGCGATGCTGACCAACCTCGAACCCCACGATGTCCTGTTTATCGATGAGATCCACCGCCTGTCCCCGGTGGTGGAAGAGGTGCTCTATCCGGCGATGGAAGACTACCAGCTGGATATCATGATCGGTGAAGGCCCGGCGGCGCGTTCGATTAAGATCGATCTGCCGCCGTTCACCCTGATTGGCGCCACCACCCGCGCGGGTTCGTTAACCTCGCCGCTGCGCGACCGTTTCGGCATTGTGCAGCGCCTGGAGTTTTATCAGGTGCCCGATCTCCAGCACATCGTCAGCCGCAGCGCGCGCTACATGGGGCTGGAGATGAGCGAAGAGGGGGCTTTTGAAGTGGCGAAGCGTTCCCGGGGTACGCCGCGTATCGCCAACCGCCTGCTGCGCCGGGTGCGTGATTTTGCCGAGGTGAAGCACGATGGCTCCATTTCGCATGAGATCGCCGCCCAGGCGCTGGATATGCTGAACGTGGATGCCGAAGGGTTTGACTATATGGACCGCAAGCTGCTGCTGGCGGTGCTGGACAAATTCTTTGGCGGGCCGGTCGGGCTGGATAACCTGGCGGCAGCCATCGGTGAAGAGCGGGAGACCATCGAAGATGTGCTGGAGCCGTACCTGATCCAGCAGGGCTTTTTGCAGCGTACGCCACGCGGGCGCATGGCGACGGTGCGGGCCTGGGATCACTTTGGCATCAAGCCACCGGAGATGCCTTAACCTCTGCGGAAATTGCCGGATGGCGGCTGCGCCTTATCCGGCCTACACGTCTTTGTAGCCCCGGTAAGCGCAGCGCCACCGGGGAGCGGCTCAGCTGGCAGGCTTCTTCATCATGCTGAAGATAAACAGCGCAGCTGCACACAGCACCACTGACGGTCCGGCTGGGGTGTCATAAAACGCCGAGAAGGTTAACCCCCCGGTCACGGCAATCATCCCGACACCCACGGCCACGCTGGCCATCTGCTCCGGCGTGCGGGCAAAACGACGCGCGGTAGCGGCGGGAATAATCAGCAGCGACGTAATAATCAACGCCCCGACAAACTTCATCGCCACGCCAATGGTCAGCGCGGTCACCAGCATCAGCAGCAGTTTGACGCGCTGTAGCTTCACGCCATCCACAAAGGCTAAATCCGGGCTGATGGTCATCGCCAGCAGGCTACTCCACTGCCAGAGCAGGATAGCGAGTACAATCACCACTCCGATGGCGATAGCGATCAGATCGTCCGGCGTCACCGCCAGCAGGTCGCCAAACAGATAGGCCATCAGATCCACGCGGATGTTGGACATCAGGCTGACCACCACCAGACCCAGTGACAGGGCGCTGTGCGCCATGATCCCGAGCAGCGTATCCACCGCCAGGTGCGGACGCTTTTCCAGCCACACCAGACCGGCAGCCAGCAGCAGCGTCACCGCAATCACCGCGTAAAACGGATTCACATTCAGCAGTAAGCCAAATGCTACCCCCAGCAGGGAGGCGTGGGCGAGGGTATCGCCAAAATAGGACATCCGACGCCAGACGACAAACGAGCCCAGTGGACCCGCCGCGCAGGCGAGCATCATCCCGGCCAGCCAGCCGGGCAATAATAGTTCAATCATGAGTTACCGTTTCCCCGGCGCAGGACGATACGTCCCTGCAAATCATGGCGGTGGTTGTGATGATGGCGATAAATACCCAGCTGCTCGGCACCGCGTGGGCCAAACATCGAGATAAACTCAGGGTGCATGGAGACCACTTCCGGCGTGCCAGAACAGCAGATGTGCTGATTGAGACAGAGCACTTCGTCCGTTTTCGCCATCACCAGATGCAGGTCGTGCGACACCATCAGCACGGCGCAGTCCAGCTCTTTGCGCAGCTGATCGATCAGGTCATACAGCGCCACCTGACCGTTGACGTCCACCCCCTGGGTCGGCTCGTCGAGCACCAGCAGCTGCGGCTTGTTGAGCAGGGCGCGGGCCAGCAGTACGCGCTGGGTCTCGCCGCCGGAAAGCTTTTGCAGGGGCGCGTCGATCAGATGCCCGGCCTGCACCCGCTTGAGCGCCGGCAGGATATCCTCTTTGCGCGTGTCGGGACGCAGACGCAGAAAACGGCTGACCGTCAGCGGCAGGGTGGCGTCCAGATGCAGCTTCTGTGGCACATAGCCGATGCGCAGCTGCCGATCGCGCTTGATAAGGCCGCTGTCGGGTGCTATCAGGCCCAGCACCACGCGCACCAGCGTCGATTTACCCGCACCATTTGGACCAAGCAGCGTCAGAATTTTACCGGGTTTCAAATCCAGCGAAACGTCAGAGAGGACGCGGCGCTGACCAAATGAAACCGAAATATTTTCGAGAGATACCAGATTCGTCATATTAATTTTATGCTTGCAGAAGTCATCGAATGTTATAATATCACATTCCACCCACTCATTACGATGAATAGTCGCATTATGTTACAGAAAAATACGCTTCTTTTCGCAGCATTATCCGCTGCCCTTTGGGGTTCAACAGCACAAGATGTTAACGCCGCCGTCGTCGCTTCGCTTAAGCCGCTCGGATTTATCGCTTCCGCTATCGCCGATGGCGTGACGCAAACCGAGGTATTACTGCCAGATGGTGCCTCTGAACATGACTATTCCCTGCGTCCTTCTGATGCAAAACGCTTACAAAACGCGGACTTAGTGGTATGGATTGGCCCAGAGATGGAAGCCTTCATGCAGAAGACGGCAAATCAGCTGCCGGACGCTAAACAGGTTAGCATCGCTAATCTTCCAGGCGTGAAACCGCTTCTCATGAAAGGGTCGGATGATGACGATCATGACCACGATCACGGGAGCGCAGAAGGGGAAAAAGGTGACGAACATCACCATCACGGTGAGTACAATATGCACCTTTGGCTTTCCCCTGAAATAGCGCGCCTTTCGGCGGTTGCAATCCACGAAAAATTAGTGGAACTTATGCCGCAAAGTCGAGCCAAACTTGACGCCAACCTGAAGGATTTTGAGGCACAACTTGCCGCAACCGACAAGCAGGTGGGTACCGAGCTCGCACCACTGAAAGGTAAAGGATATTTCGTTTTTCATGATGCCTATGGCTACTACGAAAAACACTACGGTCTCACGCCGCTTGGCCATTTCACCGTCAATCCAGAGATTCAACCCGGTGCGCAGCGTTTACATGAAATCAGAACACAGTTGGTTGAGCAGAAAGCGTCCTGCGTTTTTGCTGAGCCACAGTTCAGGCCAGCGGTCGTTGAAGCCGTGGCAAGGGGGACGTCCGTGCGGATGGGTACCCTTGACCCACTGGGAACCTCTATCCAGTTGAGCAAAGCGAGCTATTCGCAGTTTCTCAGCCAACTGGCGAACCAGTATGCGAGCTGCCTGAAAGGAGATTAACGAGGAAGTGAATACGTGCAACAGATAGCCCGCTCTGTCGCCCTGGCATTTAATAATTTGCCCCGGCCCCACCGCGTCATGCTGGGGTCGCTTACTGTTCTCACCTTAGCGGTCGCCGTCTGGCGGCCCTATATTTACCACCCAAATACTGCCCCTGTTATTAAAACCATTGAGCTGGAAAAGAACGAAATTCGCTCGTTGTTACCCGAAGCCAGTGAACCTATCGATCAGGCCCCGCAGGAAGAAGAAGCCATTCCCCAGGATGAGCTTGACGATAAAACCGAAGCCGAAGTGGGCGTACACGAATATGTCGTCTCTACCGGGGATACGTTAAGCAGCGTTCTGAATCAGTACGGCATTGAAATGGGCGAGATCAGCCAGCTTGCCGCGGCCGATAAAGATCTGCGTAACCTGAAAATTGGGCAACAGCTCTCCTGGACCCTGACCGATAGCGGCGATTTACAGCGCCTGACCTGGGAAGTTTCCCGTCGTGAAACCCGCACCTACGATCGTGCTGAAAACGGTTTCAAGATGAGCAGCGAAATGCAGCAGGGCGACTGGGTTAACAGCGCCATCAAAGGCACCTTAGGCGGCGGTAGCTTCGTTGCCAGCGCCCGTGATGCGGGGCTGACCAGCGGTGAAATCAGTTCGGTGATCAAAGCCATGCAGTGGCAGATGGACTTCCGTAAGCTGAAAAAAGGCGATTCTTACTCGGTGCTGATGTCCCGCGAAATGCTGGACGGCAAGCGGGAGCAGAGCCAGCTGCTTGGGGTTCGTTTACGCTCTGACGGAAAAGATTATTATGCGATCCGCGCCGAAGACGGCAAATTCTACGATCGCAACGGTACCGGGCTGGCGAAAGGCTTCTTACGCTTCCCGACCTCGAAGCAGTTCCGCGTCTCTTCGAACTTTAACCCGCGTCGTCTGAACCCGGTAACCGGCCGCGTGGCCCCGCACCGCGGTGTGGACTTTGCCATGCCGCAGGGGACGCCTGTTCTGGCGGTAGGCGACGGCGAAGTGGTCATGGCGAAACGCAGCGGTGCTGCCGGTTATTACGTTGCCGTGCGTCACGGACGTACCTATACCACCCGCTATATGCACCTGCGTAAGCTGCTGGTGAAGCCGGGTCAGAAGGTGAAACGTGGCGATCGTATCGCGCTGTCGGGCAATACCGGTCGCTCTACCGGCCCGCATCTGCACTATGAAGTGTGGATTAACCAGCAGGCGGTCAACCCGTTAACGGCGAAGCTGCCGCGCACCGAAGGGCTCACCGGCAAAGACCGTAGCGATTATCTGGCGCAGGTCAAAGAGGTTATTCCGCAGCTCAGTATTGATTAATCCTGCAGCAATAAAAGCCGGTGCGTGACTGCACCGGCTTTTTCTTTTGTGCCTTGCGCACTGCCTCGCTAAACTAACGCATTACTCTTTTAAGCATCATCCGCCCTGGAAAAAGCATGGACACCCAAAAAAACAACAGTGAATACATTCCTGAATTTGAGAAATCCTTTCGTCATCCGCGTTTCTGGGGCGCCTGGCTGGGTGTGTATGCCTTTGCGGGTATTGCGATGCTCCCTGCGTCCGTGCGCGATCCGCTGCTCGGCAAAGTGGGCCGTCTGGCGGGCAAGCTGGGTAAAAGCGCCCGTCGCCGCGCGCAAATAAACCTCTTCTACTGCTTCCCGGAGAAGAGCGAGGCGGAGCGTGAAGCGATCATTGATGAGATGTTTACCACTGCGCCACAGGCGATGGCGATGATGGGCGAGCTGGCGTTACGCGGGCCGGAGAAAATCATCAGCCGCGTTGACTGGAAAGGGCTGGAGATCATCGAGGAGATGCGTCGCAACGACGAGAAGGTGATCTTCCTGGTGCCACACGGCTGGGGCGTGGATATTCCGGCGATGCTGATGGCGTCGCAGGGACAGAAAATGGCGGCGATGTTCCACAATCAGGGGAACAAGGTCTTCGATTATGTATGGAATACGGTGCGTCGTCGCTTTGGCGGTCGCCTGCATGCCCGTAACGACGGCATCAAACCTTTTATCAAATCCGTACGCCAGGGCTACTGGGGCTACTATCTGCCGGACCAGGATCACGGGCCGGAACACAGCGAGTTTGTCGATTTCTTTGCCACCTATAAGGCGACTCTACCCGCCATTGGCCGGTTGATGAAGGTATGCCAGGCGCGGGTGATTCCGTTATTCCCGATTTACGACGGCAAAACGCATCGTCTGACCATTGAAGTTCGCCCGCCGATGGACGATCTGCTCACCGCTGACGACAACACCATTGCACGCCGGATGAACGAAGAGGTGGAGATTCTGGTGGGGCCGCATGCGGAACAGTACACCTGGATCCTGAAACTGCTGAAGACGCGCAAGCCGGGCGAGAAAGAGCCCTACAAGCGCAAAGAGCTGTATCCGAAGAAATAAAAAAATCCTCCGGTTCGGAGGATTTTTTTATAGCGGGTCATTGCCGGGTGGCACTGCGTTTACCCGGCCTACAAAACCGTAGGCCCGTGCAAGCGAAGCGCCGCCGGGCAAAACGCAAGCACTCAGCTTATTCGACGGTCATCACGCGGGTGGTGTTGGTTGAGCCGATGGTGCTCATCACATCGCCCTGGGTCACGATGACGATATCACCGGAAACCAGATAGCCTTTGTCGCGCAGCAGGTTCACGGCGTCGTTCGCCGCGGCCACGCCGTCGCTTGTGCTGTCGAAGAACACCGGCGTCACGCCACGATACAGCGCGGTCAGATTCAGGGTGCGCTCATGACGGGACATGGCGAAGATCGGCAGACCGGAGCTGATACGCGAGGTCATCAGCGCGGTGCGGCCGGACTCGGTCATGGTGATGATCGCGGTCACGCCCTTCAGGTGGTTAGCGGCATACATCGCCGACATGGCAATGGCTTCTTCCACGTTGTCGAACTGAATGTCCAGACGGTGCTTGGAGACGTTGATGCTTGGGATCTTCTCTGCACCCAGGCAGACGCGCGCCATCGCGGCCACGGTTTCCGCCGGGTACTGGCCAGCAGCGGTTTCGGCTGAGAGCATCACCGCATCGGTACCGTCGAGCACGGCGTTCGCCACGTCCATGACTTCCGCACGGGTCGGCATTGGGTTGGTGATCATTGATTCCATCATCTGGGTTGCGGTGATCACGGAACGGTTAAGCTGACGGGCACGGCGGATCAGCGCCTTCTGGATCCCGACCAGTTCCGGGTCGCCAATCTCAACGCCCAGGTCACCACGAGCCACCATCACCACGTCAGAGGCGAGGATGATGTCATCCATCGCGTCCTGGCTGCAGACCGCTTCAGCACGCTCCACTTTAGCAACGATTTTGGCATCGCAACCTGCGTCGCGCGCCAGACGGCGAGCGTAGTTCAGATCCTCGCCGCAGCGCGGGAAGGAGACGGCCAGGTAATCAACGCCAATCTCGGCCGCGGTGAGGATATCGGCTTTGTCTTTTTCGGTCAGGGCTTCAGCAGAGAGACCGCCGCCCAGTTTGTTAATGCCTTTATTGTTGGAGAGCGGGCCGCCAACGGTCACTTCGGTGAATACCTTCATGCCCTGAACTTCCAACACTTTCAGCTGAACGCGACCGTCGTCGAGCAGCAGGATATCGCCCGGCACCACGTCAGCAGGCAGGCCTTTATAGTCGATGCCGACTTTCTCTTTGTCGCCTTCGCCTTTGCTCAGGTTGGCGTCGAGCAGGAATTTGTCACCGATATTGAGGAAAACTTTGCCTTCTTTGAAGGTCGAAACACGGATTTTGGGACCCTGCAGGTCGCCGAGGATAGCTACATGACGTCCCAGTTTTGCCGCGATCTCACGGACCTTATCCGCGCGTAATTTATGATCTTCCGGTGTTCCGTGAGAGAAGTTCATACGTACCACGTTGGCGCCTGCAGCGATGATCTTCTCGAGGTTATTATCGCGGTCAGTAGCCGGGCCTAAGGTGGTAACGATCTTGGTTCTGCGAAGCCTTCTGGACATGTAATACTCCGTTGTCTGAAACAACCTGGTGTTGCGTGAACGATGATTCGGCACGTTGTCCGCCGTAATACCAACAGGAAACTTACCGAATGCCGAAAAAAGTAACAACTTTATAATTGACGATCAGGGAACGTCACCCTTGATGAACAATTCTTTATCAAAACGCGATTCCTTGAGCGCTTCTTTGACGCGCTTCAAGTTATCTCTGAATTTCGTCCCACGGCGCAGGGTAAAACCGGTCGCCAGCACGTCGATAACGGTCAGCTGCGCCAGACGCGATACCATCGGCATGTAGATATCGGTGTCTTCCGGCACGTCGAGAGTGATTGCCAGCGTCGCCTCACGCGCGAGCGGCGTACCGGTGGTGGTGAGGGCGATCACCATGGCATCGTTTTCACGCGCCAGCTGGGCCAGCTCAACCAGACTTTTGGTGCGGCCAGTATGCGATATCAGCACCACCACGTCATCTTCGTTACAATTCATACAACTCATGCGTTGCAGCACGATGTCGTCGGAATAAATAACCGGGACATTGAAGCGAAAAAATTTATTCATTGCATCGTGGGCGACGGCAGCGGACGACCCGAGGCCAAAGAAGGCGATCTTCTTGGCCTGAGTGAGCAGATCCACGGCCCGGTTAACCGAACTCATATCCAGCGACTGCCGGACCTGGTCCAGCGT
Organism: Leclercia sp.; assembly: GCF_036780805.1. NCBI lineage: Bacteria > Pseudomonadati > Pseudomonadota > Gammaproteobacteria > Enterobacterales > Enterobacteriaceae > Leclercia > Leclercia sp. The sequence goes on from NZ_DAIQCE010000001.1 coordinate 516,030, forward strand.
CGCCATCGCCGATTCGAAAATTTTGCCGGTGTAGGCCTCTACGCTGTCGTCTTCATCGACATTGCGGTTTACATAGGGAGTGCCATTAGCCAGACTTTGCGCCAGATGCAGTTTAAAATCAGGATAACCCCGCGTCTCCATGCTGCGGCAGAAGCGGTTAACGGTCGGTTCGCTGACCCCCGACTCCTGGGCCAGGGTGGCGATGCTGGAATGAATGGCCTGAGCGGGGGCGGCGAGAATTACTTCAGCCACTTTTCGCTCGGATTTGCTAAGGTGTTCCAGTTGAAACTGGATTTTTTCCAGCATGTTCATTATTAACACGGCGCTCATCGGTGGAAACGATTTCATTAAGGGGTGAAATCACGATTCGAATTAGCAAGAATATACCCCCGTGATGTGCCGAAAAGGGCAAACCCCGAAAAAAATGTTGTTGTTTTTTTTCATTACTTGATCGCTGTCGGATTTTAGCAACGGCCAGACAGCGCAAAGTTTCACCGTCATTATCTCATGCCAGCGATCCCAGGGCGAAATATTGCCGTATCGCACGGGAGGATAAGCGCAAATGGTTTCGGGAATGACATAAAAGCAGTAGAGTGCATGTAATAAAATTACAACGATATTCTGGCAAAAGCACCAGGGTATCCAACTGAGGAGAATGACATGGCGGTAACGCAAACAGCCCAGGCATGTGACCTGGTCATTTTCGGCGCGAAAGGCGATCTTGCACGCCGGAAATTGCTGCCTTCCCTGTATCAACTGGAAAAAGCGGGTCAAATCCACCCGGAAACGCGGATCCTGGGCGTGGGCCGTGCCGACTGGGATAAAGACGCGTATACCAAAGTGGTGCGCGAAGCGCTGGAAACTTTCATGAAGGAGAAGATCGATGAAAGTTTGTGGGATACGCTGAGCGGACGTCTCGATTTCTGTAACCTCGACGTTAACGACACGTCGGCCTTTGCCGATCTGAGCGCCATGCTCGATCAGAAAAATCGCGTTACCATCAACTATTTCGCCATGCCGCCAAGCACCTTCGGTGCCATCTGCAAAGGGCTGGGCGAAGCAAAACTGAACGCCAAACCGGCACGCGTGGTCATGGAGAAGCCGTTGGGCACCTCGCTGGCTACCTCCCGCGAAATCAACGACCAGGTCGGTGAGTACTTCGAAGAGTGCCAGGTCTACCGTATCGACCACTACCTCGGTAAAGAGACGGTCCTGAACCTGCTGGCGCTGCGCTTCGCTAACTCCCTGTTCGTCAATAACTGGGATAACCGCACTATCGACCACGTGGAGATCACCGTGGCGGAAGAGGTCGGCATTGAAGGGCGCTGGGGTTACTTTGACCAGGCCGGCCAGATGCGCGACATGATTCAGAATCACCTGCTGCAAATCCTCTGCATGATCGCCATGGCGCCGCCGTCGGATCTCTCTGCAGACAGCATTCGCGACGAGAAGGTGAAAGTGCTGAAGTCCCTGCGCCGCATCGATCGCTCCAACGTGCGTGAGAAAACCGTCCGCGGTCAGTACACCGCTGGTTTTGCTCAGGGTAAAAAAGTGCCGGGCTATCTGGAAGAAGAGGGCGCGAATAAAACCAGCAGCACCGAAACCTTTGTCGCCATTCGCGTGGATATCGATAACTGGCGCTGGGCGGGCGTGCCGTTCTACCTGCGTACCGGCAAGCGTCTGCCGGCCAAATGCTCTGAAGTGGTTGTCTATTTCAAGAACCCTGAACTGAACCTGTTCAAAGAGTCCTGGCAGGAGCTGCCGCAGAACAAACTGACCATCCGTCTGCAGCCGGACGAGGGCGTGGATATTCAGGTGCTGAACAAGGTGCCTGGCCTCGATCACAAACACAACCTGCAGACCACCAAGCTGGATCTGAGCTACTCCGAAACCTTCAACCAGACCCATCTGGCGGATGCGTACGAACGTCTGCTGCTGGAGACCATGCGTGGGATCCAGGCCCTGTTTGTGCGTCGTGACGAAGTGGAAGAGGCGTGGAAATGGGTCGACTCCATCACCGAAGCCTGGGCTGCGGATCAGGATGCACCGAAACCGTATCAGGCAGGTACCTGGGGACCTGTTGCCTCTGTGGCGATGATCACCCGTGACGGCCGCTCCTGGAACGAGTTTGAGTAAAATTACCGCTAATCCTAAGGGGTTATTTTACCGGTAACATGATCTGGCTCAGGCCAGCGCACAATAATTAATCATTTAAGCTCCGTGTGGATTTCCACCCGGAGCTTTTTTTATTACACTGCCGGAAGCGATTTTGCCCCAGAGCTCCGGCAATCAAGCGTTTCAGCGATGTTATAGCCTGCTAAACACTTTGTTAATTCCAGAGCGCGGACAGATAAATGACAGGAGCTTCTATGAATTCCACCTTGTTACGGGTAACACAACGCATTGTTGAGCGCTCGAAAAAGACCCGCTCAGCCTACCTCGCTCGCATTCAGCAGGCGAAGACCGACACGGTCCATCGTTCGCAGCTGGCCTGCGGTAACCTGGCGCACGGCTTTGCCGCCTGCCAGCCGGAAGACAAAGCCTCGCTGAAAAGCATGCTGCGTAACAATATCGGCATCATCACCTCCTATAACGACATGCTCTCGGCGCACCAGCCGTATGAGACCTACCCGGACATCATTCGTAAAGCGCTGCACCAGGCCAATGCCGTAGGGCAGGTGGCAGGCGGTGTGCCAGCGATGTGCGACGGCGTAACCCAGGGCCAGGATGGGATGGAACTCTCGCTGCTGAGCCGGGAAGTGATCGCTATGTCGGCCGCGGTAGGCCTGTCACACAACATGTTTGACGGCGCGCTGTACCTCGGCGTGTGCGATAAAATCGTCCCGGGCCTGGCGATGGCAGCGCTGTCGTTTGGTCATCTTCCTGCGCTGTTCGTGCCGTCAGGCCCGATGGCCAGCGGTCTGGCCAATAAAGAAAAAGTCCGCATTCGCCAGCTGTATGCCGAAGGCAAAGTGGATCGCATGGCGCTGCTGGAGTCCGAAGCCGCCTCTTATCACGCGCCGGGTACCTGCACGTTTTACGGCACCGCCAACACCAACCAGATGGTGGTGGAATTTATGGGGATGCAGCTGCCGGGCTCGTCGTTTGTTCATCCGGATGCACCGCTGCGCGAAGCCCTGACCGCCGCCGCGGCGCGTCAGGTGACCCGTTTGACCGGGAACGGCAACGAGTGGATGCCGCTCGGGAAAATGGTCGACGAGAAAGTGGTGGTCAACGGTATCGTGGCCCTGCTGGCAACCGGCGGCTCCACCAACCACACCATGCACATGGTAGCGATGGCCCGTGCGGCGGGCATTCTGATCAACTGGGACGATTTCTCTGACCTGTCTGAAGTGGTGCCGTTGATGACCCGTCTCTACCCGAACGGCCCGGCGGACATTAACCATTTCCAGGCAGCGGGCGGTGTGCCGGTGCTGATGCGCGAGCTGATGAAAGGCGGCCTGCTGCACGAGGACGTCAACACGGTGGCCGGTTTCGGCCTCCAGCGTTACACCCTGGAGCCGTGGCTGAACGACGGCGAGCTGGACTGGCGTGAAGGGGCGCATGCTTCGCTGGATGATAGCGTGATCGCCACCTTTGATAAGCCCTTCTCTCACCACGGCGGAACAAAGGTGCTGACCGGCAATCTGGGTCGGGCAGTCATGAAAACCTCTGCGGTGCCGGTGGAAAACCAGATCATCGAAGCTCCGGCAGTGGTGTTCGAGAGCCAGCATGACGTGTTGCCTGCCTTCGAAGCCGGTCTGCTGGACAAAGACTGCGTGGTCGTGGTCCGTCATCAGGGACCAAAAGCGAACGGCATGCCAGAATTACATAAACTAATGCCGCCACTTGGTGTATTATTGGACCGCTGTTTCAAAATTGCGTTAGTAACCGATGGACGCCTCTCCGGCGCATCAGGTAAAGTGCCTTCTGCCATCCATGTCACCCCGGAAGCCTACGACGGTGGATTGCTGGCAAAAGTGTACGATGGCGACATCATCCGCGTTAACGGTCAGACCGGCGAGTTGACCTTACTGGTGGATGAGGCGGTCCTTGCCGCACGTAAGCCACATATTCCTGACCTGAGCGCATCGCGCGTGGGCACGGGACGCGAAATGTTCAGTGCGCTGCGCGAGAACCTCTCCGGCGCAGAGCAGGGCGCGACCTGTATTACGTTTTAAGACGACAAGAATTATCGATCTGGCGAGAGAAAAACTCTGATGAAAAACTGGAAAACAAGTGCAGAAGCAATCCTGAAAACTGGCCCGGTAGTGCCGGTTATCGTGGTTAACAAGTTGGAACACGCTGTACCGATGGCGAAAGCGTTGGTTGCCGGTGGCGTTCGCGTCCTGGAAGTCACCCTGCGTACCGCCTGTGCAATGGATGCCATTCGCGCCATCGCCAAAGAAGTGCCGGAAGCCATCATCGGCGCGGGCACCGTGCTGAACCCACAGCAGCTGGCTGAAGTCACCGAAGCCGGTGCGCAGTTCGCCATCAGCCCGGGTCTGACCGAGCCCCTGCTGAAAGCGGCAACCGAAGGCTCCATCCCTCTGATCCCGGGTATCAGCACCGTATCGGAGCTGATGCTGGGTCTGGACTACGGTCTGAAAGAGTTCAAATTCTTCCCGGCGGAAGCTAACGGCGGCACCAAAGCGCTGCAGGCTATCGCAGGTCCGTTCGCCAACGTGCGTTTCTGCCCGACCGGTGGTATCTCCCCGGCGAACTACCGTGACTACCTGGCGCTGAAAAGCGTGCTGTGCATCGGTGGCTCCTGGCTGGTTCCCGCGGATGCGCTGGAAGCGGGCGACTGGGATCGCATCACTAAGCTGGCGCGCGAAGCGGTAGAAGGCGCGCAGCAGTAAGATGGTGTTTTGCCGGGTGGCGGCTTCGCCTTACCCGGGCTACGAAATACATCAAACGCGATAAAAACGGGCCGACAGGCCCGTTTTTTTTATCCTGCAACCTGCACGCTGGCAGCGGCCTGTTTCGCCCGCTCTACCGCTTCTTCCACGTTTTCGCCTGTCGCCAGCGCGACGCCTAAGCGACGCGAACCCTCTATTTCCGGCTTACCAAACAGACGCAGCTGCAGGCCCGCGCCTACGGCGGCATCGACGTTATCAAACGTGACGTTCTGGCTGGTCAGCTGCGGCAGGATTACCGCCGACGCCGCCGGGCCATACTGACGCACGCCGCCGACCGGCAGGCCAAGGAAGGCGCGAACGTGCAGGGCGAACTCGGAGAGATCCTGGGAAATCAGGGTTACCATGCCGGTATCGTGCGGACGTGGAGAGACTTCACTGAAAATCACCTCATCGCCGCAGACAAACAGCTCGACGCCAAACAGACCGTGGCCGCCCAGAGCCAGCACCACTTTACGGGAGATCTCCTCGGCGCGCGCGCGGGCCAGAGGGCTCATCTGCTGCGGCTGCCAGGACTCACGGTAGTCGCCATCTTCCTGGCGATGGCCAATCGGATCGCAGAAGTGTACGCCATCGACAGCGCTGACGGTCAACAGGGTGATCTCAAAATCAAACTTCACCACGCCCTCAACGATTACCCGTCCGGCGCCTGCGCGGCCACCCTGCTGGGCGTAATCCCAGGCCCGATCCAGCTGGTCGGCGCTGCGTACAAAGCTCTGCCCCTTGCCGGAGGAGCTCATCACCGGCTTAATGATGCACGGGTAGCCAATCTCATTCACCGCCTGCAGGAAATCGTGCTTGCTGTCGGCAAAACGGTAGCTTGACGTCGGCAGGGCCAGCTCTTCCGCCGCCAGGCGGCGAATGCCTTCCCGGTTCATGGTCAGCTTCGCAGCGCGGGCGCAGGGCACCACGCGCTGGCCTTCGGCTTCCAGCGCCAGCAGGGTATCGGTGGCGATGGCTTCGATTTCCGGCACTACGAAGTGCGGTTTTTCGGCGGCAATCACCGCGCGCAGGGCGTCGCCATCGAGCATATTAATCACGTGCGAGCGATGGGCTACGTGCATGGCCGGGGCATCGGCATAGCGATCGACGGCGATCACTTCAACCCCTAAACGCTGGCATTCAATCGCCACCTCTTTGCCCAGTTCACCGGAGCCGAGCAACATTACGCGCGTCGCTGCCGGGCGCAGCGCAGTTCCTAAACGAGTCATAATCATCCCCCTGAAAAAGTTGCGCGCAGTATAAACGAAAACGTTTGCGTCTGTCTTGCTTCGCGGAAATCAGCTGCGCCGACAGGCGGTTATTTGCATCGCCACATTTTTCGACCATGCTTTTGGGGAGCCAATACAGGAGATCGTAATGAACAGAACAGGGGTAGTAATGGCGCTGGCGCTGCTGGGTGCCAGCCTGACGGCGCAGGCAGCCGATGAGAAAACCGTGAAGTTTCCAGCCTGTGAAGGCCAGGATGCCGAGGGCATTGCCGCCAGCGTGAAGCGGGACTATCTGCAAAACCGCATCGTGCGCTGGGCCGACGATCAAAAGACCCTCGGCCAGGCCGACCCGGTGGCGTGGATCAATCCGAAGGAGGTGAAGGGTGAAAACGATCGCTGGACCGTCCCGCTGACGGTGCGCGGTAAAAACACCGATATTCACTATCAGGTTAAAGTGGACTGTAAAGCGGGCAGCGCGCAGTACCTGTCACCGAAAAAGTGAATTTTCGCTTCTTTTGTCGCGGCAGACATTTCCTGACATCCCCTCGCTTAGGCTGTGAGATTCATCCACCGTTAAGTGAGGGAAATCATGTCAAACTGGCTGAATCAATTGCAGTCTCTACTTGGGCAGAAAACGGGATCTACCTCGGGTGAAGGGCTGAGCAAAATGCTCGCACCAGGGGCGCTTGGCGGTCTTGCCGGGCTGCTGGTGGCGAACAAAACCTCGCGTAAGCTGCTGGCGAAATACGGCACCGGCGCCCTGCTGGCGGGCGGCGGCGCGATTGCCGGCACCGTGCTGTGGAATAAATACAAGGATAAGGTGCGCGCTGCCCATCAGGGTGAACCGCAGTTTGGTCAGCAGACCTCGGCGCTGGATGTGCGCAGCGAAAGGCTGATCCTGGCGCTGGTCTTTGCGGCGAAGAGTGACGGCCACATTGACGACCAGGAGCGCACCGCTATAGAGCAGCAGCTGCGGGAAGCGGGCGTGGAGGAGCAGGGCAGAGCGCTGGTGGCCCAGGCCATTGAGCAGCCGCTTGATCCACAGCGTCTGGCGCAGGGGATCAAAAATGAAGAGGAAGCGCTGGAACTCTATTTCCTGAGCTGTGCGGCGATCGATATCGATCACTTTATGGAGCGTAGCTATCTCGATGCGCTGGGCGATGCGCTGAAAATCCCGACCGAGGTCCGGGAGGGGATTGAGCAGGATATTCGCCAGCAAAAACAGGCGCTCCCCGGCTAACTTTTTACCCCAGGGTATCCCGTTTCGCTTGCATCGTGCGCATGTTTTGCCAACCTTATAGGGTGTTAAACGTAAAAGAATCATACTGACATGCCACCTAAAGCCCAACGCATACCGCACGCTCTCACCGCGCACGGTGACACGCGTATCGACAACTATTACTGGTTGCGCGACGATACCCGCTCACAGCCGGAGGTACTGGACTACCTCCACGATGAAAATGACTATGGCCGCCGGGTCATGTCGACGCAGCAGGCGCTGCAGGATCGTCTGCTGAATGAAATGGTGCAGCGCGTTCCGCAGCGTGACGTCTCGGCGCCCTGGAGTCGCAACGGTTATCGCTACCGACACGTCTATGAGCCCGGTAACGAGTACGCCATCTATCAGCGCCAGTCGGTGCTCTGCGCCGAGTGGGAGGCGTGGGAAACGCTGCTGGATGCCAACCAGCGGGCGTCGCACAGCGAGTTTTATACCCTGGGCGGCATGGCGGTATCGCCGGATAACGCCATTATGGCGCTGGCCGAAGATTATCTGTCCAGACGGCAGTATGGCTTACGGTTCCGCAATCTGGAGTCCGGGAACTGGTATCCCGAGATGCTCGATAACGTCTCCCCCGATTTTATCTGGGCTAACGACTCGGAGACGGTCTACTACATCAAAAAGCACGCCACCACGCTGCACCCCTTTCAGGTTTGGCGACATACGGTAGGCACCGCCTCCACCAGCGACGAGCTGGTCTATGAGGAGAAAGACGAAACCTTTTACGTCAGCCTGCATAAGACTACCTCGAAACACTACGTCATCATCTTCCTCGCCAGTGCCACCACCACCGAGGTGCTGCTGCTGGATGCCGAACTGCCGGACGCCCAACCGCTGTGCTTTATGCCGCGCCGTAAGGATCATGAGTACAGCCTCGACCACTTCCAGCACACCTTCTATTTGCGATCCAACCGGGAGGGCAAAAACTTTGGCCTCTACAAAACCAAAGTGCGTGACGAGCGCAAATGGGAAGTGCTGATCCCGCCGCGCGACCAGGTGATGCTTGAGGGCTTTACCCTGTTTACCGACTGGCTGGTGGTGGAAGAGCGTCAGCGCGGGCTGACCAGCCTAAGACAGATCAATCGCAAAACCCGGGAGGTGATCGGTATCGCCTTCGACGATCCCGCCTACGTGACCTGGATTGGCTATAACCCGGAGCCGGAAACGTCGCGCCTGCGCTACGGTTACTCCTCCATGACCACCCCGGACACCCTGTTCGAGCTGGATATGGACACCGGGCAGCGCAAGGTGCTGAAGCAGGCTGAGGTCAAAGGCTTTGACGCTGAACTCTATCGCAGCGAGCACGTCTGGATTGTGGCCCGCGACGGCGTCGAAGTACCGGTCTCGCTGGTCTACCACAAGCACCATTTCCGCAAGGGCAAAAACCCGATCCTCATCTACGGCTACGGCTCCTATGGATCCAGCATTGACGCCGATTTCAGCAGCAGCCGCTTAAGCCTGCTCGACCGGGGCTTTGTCTTTGCCATCGCCCATATTCGCGGCGGCGGCGAGCTGGGGCAAAAGTGGTATGAAGACGGCAAATTCCTGAAAAAGAAAAACACCTTCAATGACTATCTCGATGTCTGCGAGGGCCTGCTTGAGTTGGGCTATGGCGACAGGAAACAGTGCTTCGCCATGGGGGGCAGTGCGGGCGGTATGCTGATGGGCACCGTGATCAACGAACGCCCGGGGCTGTTTAAAGGCGTGGTGGCGCAGGTGCCGTTCGTCGATGTGCTGACCACCATGCTCGACGAGTCTATTCCGCTGACCATCGGGGAGTATGAGGAGTGGGGCAACCCGCAGGATCCGACCTACTACCGCTACATGAAGGCCTACAGCCCCTACGACAACGTGGAGGCGAAAGCCTATCCGCACATGCTTGTCACCACCGGCTTGCACGACTCCCAGGTGCAGTACTGGGAGCCGGCGAAGTGGGTGGCGAAGCTTCGTGAAATGAAGACCGACGATAATTTACTGCTGCTCTGCACCGACATGGATGCCGGGCACGGGGGGAAATCCGGACGCTTTAAATCCTATGAAGGGGTGGCGCTGGAGTATGCCTTTATCGTCGGGCTGGCGCAGGAGACCCTGACAGCCCGGTCTGGAGACGCAGATCAGGATCCGCCCAGATAGTGCTTCAGGGTGAGACGCAGCTCGGGGCTCATTCTGTCGAGGTTGTTATACAGCCAGCGCAGATAGCCCGGATCTTTATCTGCCACTTCCGCCACCGCTTTCCCGCGGTATTTACCAAAGGTAAAGGTGGTCAACAGCGCCGGACGTCCGGTGATGTCGGCCATCTCATCCGGAGACCAGCCGGTGGTGTTCATGATATCAATCAGCAGCGCGGCGGTAATGTAGCAGTCGTACAGGGCGCGGTGATGATGCAGCCCCTCCGGCGTTCTGACGCTGAGTTTGCGCGACTTATAGAGCGCCATGTTGCTGTATTTGATCCCCGGCCATAAGCGCCGGGCCAGTTTCATGGTGCAGATCCACTCCCCCGGCATCTCGGGCAGCACGCGGCGATCGAAGCTGGCGTTATGCGCCACATACCACGCGCTGCCGTGGTAGTGGGGGATCACCTCTTCAATCCAGGGTTTGTCGGCCACCATGGCCTCGGTGATGCGGTGAATAGCCATTGCCTGCGGGCTAATGGGGCGATCCGGACGCACCAGATGGCTGCGTGGATTGACGATCTGCCCGTTCACAACATCGACAGACGCCACTTCCACAATCCCTCCCTGCAGATCGCAGGTTTCGGTGTCGATGACACGTAGCATGGCTCTCTCCTGGCCGTAAAAGGTCTAGCGTAATGGAATGATCTCACCTTGCCAACTCTGCTCAACATAGCGGCCCGTTAATAATACCTCTCCGCGATCGGCGCGCAGGATTAACTGCCCGCGGGCATCCCACAGGGCGCTGCCGCCGTCGTGGTTTGCCACCAGCACCGCAATTGCGTAGCGGTGGGCAAACCGCTGCAACCAGGCAAAAGAGGCCGGCCGCTCGGCTTCACTCATCGCCATGCCGCGGGTAAACAGCGTGGCGTTGGGCGTGATACCGGGCTGGTCGGCATGAGCATCGACAAGGGTCAGGCCGCTGTTTCGGCTCTCCAGGCAGGCACCTGCTTCATGCGGGTAGAAAACGGCCTGGGGCTGAGTTGGGCTAAACCACGCCAGCCCGCGCTGGCGCTGGCCGTTGTCGTCCACCGTGATCCCGGCAATAACCGAGACGTTACATGCCTGCGCAGCATCATGCAGGGTCGCGAGCTGCTGGCGTACGGGCGGGGCAGGAAGTTGGCTGTCAGGTAAGACCGGACCGGTTAAGGAGAGTTCCGGAAAGAGCAGCAAATTGCACTGCTGGCGTGCGGCGGCGGTAATAAAACGAAGATGGTGCGCGACGTGTTCGTCCACGCAGTGATGGGTCGGCTGGTACTGAGCAGCCGCAATTGTCCAGTGAGACATCGTGATTTCCTTATGCACGGAGTCGCAGAGATTCATAAAGCCCCTGAATGAATCAGGGCTTTTTATCCTGGCATAATCTGTGTAAGGAACTGTAACTGCGGGTAAGGTTACTTAACTTTCGGCTCCCACGGCAGGCGCGAGAGGTTAACTGAGGCCAGTCGATGCGCGATCAGGCGTTCGCGAAACCAGTCGCGCAGGTGTGCCGGTTGTTCCCGCTCTACCACTTCAGCGATCACCGGCATATTGTAGCGCTCTTTGAATGCCACGCCCGCAGCGGCTAAATCCACATTCACTTTGTCCATCTCCTCCTGTGGGAGGGTGGCGAGATTTGTCTTCATAACCGTCTCCTTCATTTGCGGGCCAACGTTACCCAAACGGCAGCGCATTGACAAGCCCGGGCGATGATCCTCGACTGGATCATTATACAGAGTTATCCTCTGACAATCAGGCATAACAAAAAGGAATGTATGTGATGGCGATGCGCCTTTCCCGTGCTGTCTGCACGCTGACTCTGTTACTGACCACGCTGACGACGCCGGTTGTCTTTGCTCATGCCCATTTGCAGCATCAATACCCCGCGGCCGATGCCGCCGTTGATGCGGCACCTCAGGCATTAACGCTCAACTTCTCCGAGGGAATCGAACCGCGGTTTAGCGGCGTGTCCATTACGGATGATAAACAGCAGCCTGTCGAAACCGGGGCGGTAAAACGCAACGAGAAAGATCCCACTCAGCTGATCGTGCCGATGAACGTTCCGCTGACGGCAGGCACTTACCAGGTGGACTGGCACGTAGTCTCCGTGGATGGCCACAAAACCCAGGGTAGCTACCGTTTTAGCGTGAAGTAACATGCTGGCGGCCTGCTACGTTACGCTGCGCTTTGTCCATTTTTCCGCCCTGATGGTGCTGTTCGGTAACGCCCTGTATGGCACCTGGCTGGCACCCGTGTCCCTGCGGCGTTTGCTGATGCGGCGTTTTCGCCGTCGGCAAAAAACGGTCGCGCTTATTGGCCTGCTTTCGGCGCTGTTAATGCTGGCGCTGCAGGGCGGGATGATGGGCAATGGCTGGCAGGATGTTATCAGTGCGCCAACCTGGTTTGCGGTGCTTACTACCCAGTTTGGCCGGATCTGGCTGTGGCAGATGATCCTGGCCCTGATGACCCTCTGGATTGCCTGGCTGGAGCCACGGAAAGCCGTACCGCTGATCCTGCTGTTTACCGCCGCGCAGTTCATCCTGCTGGCGGGAACCGGGCATGCGGCGATGCATGAGGGCGTTCTGGGCAGGGCGCAGCGCAGCAATCATGCCCTGCATCTGCTGTGTGCCGCCGTCTGGCTGGGGGGCTTATTGCCGCTGCTTTTTTGCCTGCGCCTGTCGCGCGGACGCTGGCGGGAAGCCGCCATCTTCACCATGATGCGCTTCTCGCGCTACGGTCATCTGGCGGTGGCGGGTGTGATACTCACCGGAGTGGTTAATACCCTGCTGGTCCAGGGCTGGGTAGCGCCGTGGCACTCGGCCTGGGGGCGACTGCTGTTGTTGAAATGTGCGCTGGTGGCAATGATGGTGGTAATTGCTCTGGTGAATCGGTATGTTCTGGTGCCGCGATTTCGTTCCGGCGATGGACGTGAGCAACGTTATTTTATCAGGATGACGCAGACTGAGGTTGTGCTGGGGGCGCTGGTTCTGGCGGCAGTCAGCCTGTTCGCGACCTGGGAACCCTTCTGACGAGGTGGAACACAATGAAAAAAACCGTACTTTCTCTCTTGTTGCTGGCCTGTTCCGGCACGGCGCTGGCGGCACCGCAGGTGATCACCGTCAGCCGGTTTGAAGTGGGTAAAGACAAATGGGCGTTTAACCGGGAAGAGGTCATGCTGACCTGCCGTCCGGGGCATGCGCTGTATGCCATCAACCCGAGTACGCTGGTGCAGTATCCCCTGAACGATGTGGCGCAGCAGCAGGTCGACAGCGGTAAGAGCAACGCTCAGCCGATTTCGATTATTCAGGTTGATGACCCGCAAAATCCGGGGCAGAAGATGAGCCTGGCGCCGTTTATTGAACGCGCAAATACGCTCTGCTAGTTTACCGCTTCCAATAAAAAAAACCGCAGGCTTCTCTTCGGAAGCATTGCGGTTTTTGTGTTTAAGGACAGGCTAACGCTTTTTTTCAGGCCACTTTTGCTGCGGACTGGAAAACCTGGCGTCGTCATCTATTCTTAAAGTGCAAGGCGACTTAGCCTGCATTAATGCCAACTTTTAGCGCACGGCTCTCTCCCAAGAGCCATTTCCCTGGACCGAATACAGGAATCGTATTCGGTCTCTTTTTATCTGTTGAAAGTAAACGCATTTTCCTGTTGCGGACTTTAACAGATGGGCAACATCCTCTGTTCTTCGTTAAACCATACCACACTACGCCCGGCGGAAGTCCAGCGCTTTTTAGCGCTTGTGTTAAATTTTTGCCTGTTACCGATGAAAGCAAGTATTAGCGGCAAAACCGGGCGCGGATGGCCTGCTCAATCTCATCCAGTAGCTGAAAACGACGGCGGTACTCGGCGCGTTTTTTACTGGCGATGCTCTCCAGTGATTTACGCTCCATGCCGAATGGCAGGGTCCAGCGGAAGGCATTATCCTGTTTACCGCCCAGCGAGGCCCAGAACTCGTCATAGCTGGCGTGGAGATGGCGACCTTTGCTCAAGCGGTAGCGCAGGGCGCGAAAAACATGGCCCTCATCACTGACGCCGTAAAGGGCAGCGATCCCTGACTGCTTCGCCAGATTGAAGACGGCTTCGAGCAGAATACGTTTGGGGAAGAGGCCATGACAGGCACGTGTGGCGTTTTTGATCGTCTCCCGGCCAACATCCCGGCGCGGCCCCTGCAGGCCACCAATCACCAGCGCGCTGCGCCCGTTTTCCGCAACAACGCTGAAGGTCAGACTCGCCAGCAGGGTATTATCCCCGGCACGTAACCAGAGCGTGGTTTCTCCCTCGCGTTCGGCCTTCACCGCAGAGGTGGCATAGATCGTATAGCTGGCGTCGTCTTTGGTGGCGAACTGTAGCAGTGGAAGCGGCATCGGACTGGTAAAGAGGTGAGCCAGGCCGCTCTCCGGCAGGGCATCAATCCAGGCGTAGTGGTGCAGGATGGCCTGCGCGCGCTCACCGGCCGTCAGCCCGCGGGTGAGATACTGGCGCTGGGTTTTCACCGGCAACGTTGGCTGCGCCTTTAGCAAGGTTGAGAAATCATCGCGGCGGGAGATCGTCTCCAGCATGCGGGTGGTCGAGGACCAGAACAGCAGGGTGCGCAGGAAGAATTTCAGCCGATAATCGCGCTTCTGCCACAGCGGGCCGGGCATAAGATCGCCTTTCGCCAGGGCGACAATAACGGAAGAACGGTGCGTGTATGGCACCTCAGCAGGCAGGATAGTATTTGACACGATGATGACCTCTTTATAATTCTGCAATCATCTTAAAGGTCATCGGATAATCATTTAACCGTTGCTAAACCTTTATTTCCGCTTTGTTTAATAACGATTGAGGTTATTAAACGAGGCGCCTGTCTGTCCCCGTCAATGCACATCCCGTAAGGGCTATACTTGATCCTGAGGAGGCGCTATGTATCTAAAACTTGATGGTCAGAACTGGCGGCACGTCTGGGTGGTAAGCGATCTTCATGGGTGTTATCAACTGCTTATGGATGAAATAAAGCACCGACATCTTAATCCATATGAGGATTTACTTATTTGCGTCGGCGATCTAATCGATCGCGGGCCGGACAGCGTGAAATGCCTGCAGTTATTAAATGAAAACTGGTTTTATGCGGTGCGTGGCAATCATGAACAGATGGCGCTGGACGCCCTGCATAATAAGAGCTTCGGGCTGTGGCTGATGAATGGCGGGGTCTGGTTTGCCGAATTAAAGGGGCAACAAAGGGAGCAGGCTCTCGACCTGTTGAGGCGATGCGAAACGTTGCCATGGATTATCGAAATCACCTGCGCCAACGGCGTGAACGTGATTGCCCATGCCGATTACCCGTCATCTCAGTATGAATGGGAGAAACCGGTCGCGAAGCAGAGCATTCTGTGGGACAGGGATCGCCTGCGGGAATTGATGAATGGCGAAGAGGAGGGGATAGCCGGGGCAGATCACTTCTGGTTTGGCCATACGCCGCTCAACGCGCGGTTTGATTGCCAGAACCTGCACTATATTGACACCGGGGCGGTGTTTGGCGGGTCGTTGACCCTGGCGCAGCTGCAATAATTAGAGGTCGGCATACTCCTGGGCCGGACGCCAGAAACCGTCGACGAAATCTTCTACCGGGTAGCAGCCGCCGTGGCGGATCCGCTGATCGTCCATCGACGCCTCGCACTGAAGTTCGGTGCGATAGACGTCCACAACCAGGTCTTCGCAGCCCGCATCCAGATAACAAATAAACAGCACCAGTGCGTACATCATGCCCCTCAGCATTCACTATCGTATTAATATTGTAGGGGATGATTCAGGGAAGGGGAAAATACGTTAACAAATAACCCGCCTGCGGGCGGGTTCTCTCCGAATCATGCAAGGCGCATAATCCAGGCATCGGAACCTTGATCGTAATGCTCACGGTACAGTACTGAGTGTTCGCCATCGAGGAGAGCCGGGACGCTGGTATCTGCATCCCAGGCGTCGAGCTGCATGCACAGATCGGGGTCAGACTTGCAGGGGATGGTTAACGTTCGTTCGCCCTGCGTATCGCCGTTTAACTCGGCATCATCGATTTCGAATGCGCCAATGCGCACATTGGTTTTCGTCATAATGCTCTCCATCATCTCGCTGTGTTCTGGTACGACCAGTATAGTCGCCCACTTTTCAGCCTGGTCAATGGAGAGCAAAAGCGCCAGTAAAAAAATGCCTTTTTTAGCTCGCGTCGACGTTACCGGTAAACAAGCGACCGTCGCGAACCAGCTCGCGCGGGTAGCTATTTTTCAGGCGTGAGCCCACTTTTTTCGCCAGCCCGATGGGGAAACCCTGATACGTCACCACCACTTCATCCCCGGCAGGAGACGCCTGCGGCCAGACATCGCGCCCGCGATACCACTCTTCGGCTTCCTGCTGGGTTAAGGCAAAGGTGTTGTCCTGGCCGGCCAGGGCGATCGTTGCCTCATGCTGCCAGCGATAACCCTTGTTGTGCGTTTCGGCCAGTCGAATGCCGAGGCGGGAGAAACGCACTTTACCGATCAGCGGCTCAATTTCGGTCGGGAATAACCACACCTCTTTGTCACGCTGCCACAGGCGCAGGTTATCGTCCCATTGCAGACCCGCCTGGTTTGCCGCAGCGGTAAGCTGCGCGGCTTCGCGCGTTTTGAGCGGCGTAAACGGGAAATTGCCCACCTTGAATTTCGGGGCGGGCAGCGGGGCGATGGCGGCGGTTTTGCGCAGCCGCGCCACGAAGAAGCCTTCGCAGTCGTAGATGTGCGGGAAGACGTGCAGGAAGCCTTCCGGGGTGACGCATTCACCCGCGCTGGCGAACAGGTCATTCAGCGGCAGAAATTCCACCGCGTCGGGATACTGCGCTTTCAGCCACAGGCAGACCGCTTCGTTCTCGTCGCGGTTAAGGGTGCAGGTGGAGTAGACCAGGGTCCCGCCGGGGCGCAGGGCATGGAAGGCACTGTCGATCAGCTCGCGCTGGGTGGCGGCGATCTCCAGATTGCTGGCCACGGACCAGTTCTTCAGCGCGTCGGGATCTTTGCGCACTACCCCTTCGCCGGAGCAGGGGGCGTCCAGCAGGATCGCATCAAAGGCTTCCGGCAGGGCGGCGCCAAACACGCGGCCATCAAAATGAGTCAGTGCCACGTTGCGGATCCCGCAGCGGCTGATGTTGGCATGAAGCACTTTGACGCGGCTGGCAGAGAACTCATTGGCGAGGATTGCGCCCTGGTTATTCATCCGCGCGGCGATTTGGGTGGTTTTGGAACCCGGGGCCGCCGCCACGTCCATCACCCGGGCGGGCATATTGTCGTCGGCAAACAGCGCGGCAACCGGCAGCATGGAGCTGGCTTCCTGAATATAAAACAGCCCGCTCAGGTGCTCGGCGGTGCTGCCCAGCGGCAGGGCTTCTTCGTCGTCACGTTCGATCCAGAACCCCTCTTCGCACCACGGAACCGGCGTCAGCTGCCAGCCGTAGGGGGCGACCAGCGTGAGGAAATCCGCGACGCTGATTTTCAGGGTATTGACGCGCAGGCTGCGGCGCAGCGGGCGCTGGCAGGCGGCGATAAACGCATCAAGAGCGAGAGGGTCAGGCAGAGCCTGGCGCATTTGCGCCAGAAATTCATCTGGCAGATAGACGGGACGTTGAGACACGAGCGCACCACAGGGAGTAAAAAGAGGCGCGCAGTGTACCACAAAGGCTCCGGTGGGTTGCACCGGAGCGCAGGCATTAACGTGGCAGGGCGGTTCCCCACGTGCGCCACTCTTTCGGCTCGCTCTCCTGCAGCAGGAAGTGCTTGCCGGGCTGAGATTTCGGTGCCAGCGGCGTATCCGGCGGCGTCGCGAAGGCGATCCCCCCACGGATAAACTGATTGAAGGTCCCGGTTTTCACTACCCCGCCGGTCAGGCCGAAATCAAGCGAGTAGCCGGAGGCCAGCCAGAAGACCGAGTTGTTACGCACCAGATGCTGATAACGATCGCTGATGCGCAGGGCCACCATCACCCGGTCGGAGAGGGTCCCCAGCGTCAGGCCGGTGACCGTACCCACTTCCATGCCACGGAACAGCACCGGTGTCCCGATAGCGAGCGATGCCGCATCCGGCACCTCCACCACGATGCTCAGGCCATCAAGATAGCGTGAGTCGGTGATGGTCGCTTCCTGCAGCTCGAAGTCGCGGCGCGGTTTACCCTGGCCAGGCTCGACGTTGATATAGGGCTGGAGGATGGTATCCAGATGCTCCACCCCCGCGGCGGAAATCTGCGGGGTGATCACCGAGAAACGGGTTCCGGTGCGGGCGAAGTTATCGACATACTCCGGATAGAGCACCGCCGTGGCCTGCACCTCATTGCGGGCGGTAATCAGCTTCAGGCTCTGGACCTGACCAATATCAATCCCCAGATAGCGCACCGGCATCCCTTCGGCGAGCTTGCCCGCATCAAAGGCGTGCAGGGTGATCTGGCCGCCTACCGCGCGCGCAGCGGTTTCAGACGGATAGAGGATCCGCTTGTCGCCTTTGCGCTGGCTGGCGCTGGCGCCGCTCAGGTTGTCAAAGCTGATAGCACCGCGCAGGGCGCGGGAGAGCGGGGAGGCCTGCACCGTCAGCCCGCTGCCGTTCAGCTGCACTTTGGCCCCGCCTTCAGCCCAGAACACGCTGTTGCTGGTCAGCAGCTTGCGGTATTCCGGTTTGATATGCAGTTCAATATCAAAGGCATTCGCGCGCGGGCGCACGAGGATCACTTCCCCCACTTCGAATTTACGATACAGCACCACCGAGCCTGCCTGTACGTCCGGCAGGGTGTCGGCCACCAGCGTAAGCGTGGTGGTCGGCAGATCGCTCAGGCTGTTTTCCAGGGCTTTGTCCAGGTTGGCATACAGCGGGTAGCTGTCGCGCATGGCGCCTTTCTCACCCGGCAGGATGCGGATCCCGCCGCTGATCCACTCGCTGGCGCTGGCTGCCAGGAACTCGACGCCGTCGAGCCCGACTTTGACATCCACCCGGCTGTTGACCACGAATTTGCTGTCGCCATGCACCAGCTCGCGGTATTGCGGATCGATCGCCACCTCAAAGGTGACCCCTTTGCTGGTGAGCGAACGCTCAAGCACCTGGCCAATCTGCACGCCATGTAAAATCAGCGGCTGGCCGGCGTCGATACCGTAGCTTTCCGGGGCGCTAAGGCTCACGGTCAGGACGCCAGGTTTTTGTAACAGCGCTTTATCGGCCGGGGCGATGGTGAAATGATCGACCGGTTCGCCGCCGCCGGGGATCAGCTCAAAGGTACTGCCGGTGAGCAGGCTGCTGACGCTGGGGTTGCTGAGCGACAGCTTAGGACTGCGCATTTCGATGCGCGTTTTTTCCCGCAGCAGATCGACTACGCTCGGGTCAACGGTCATTTCCCCGGTCACCAGACCGCCTGGATTGAGCGTCATTTTGGTAAGCTGTCCCACCTGCAGCCCCTGATACATCAGCGGCGTGGAATCGGCCTTCAGGCCATCTGCAGAGGGAAGGGTCAGCTTGACGATCACGCCGCGCTGGCTGTGGGCCAGATCTTTGTACAGGCCGAAATCATCTTCCTGGGTGGCGGGCTCAGATCCCTCCGGTGAGTCGAAGGCGATAGCGCCATTCACCAGCGCCGCCAGGCTTTCCAGCTTCACTTTGGCCCCGCTCAGGCTCAGGTCGGCATCGACCCCGGAGACGTTCCAGAAGCGACTGCCTTTTTTCACCAGCGAGGTGAAGCGCCGCTCGATCAGCACGTCGATGGTCACCCCCTGCTTGTTAGGGGTGATGGCGTAATCGTAGACGCGACCGACGGGGATCTTGCGGAAGTAGACCAGCGACCCGCTGTTCAGTGAGCCCAGATCCGGCGCGTGCAGATGAATCATCAGATCGCCGTTGTTGAGCCGGTATTTCGGCTGGGTATCCAGGGCGGTAAAGTGATCCTGTGGCTCACCTTTACCCGGCATCATGCCGATATAGTTCCCGCCGACCAGCGCATCCAGCCCTGACACTCCCGCCAGCGAGGCTTTTGGCGTCACCAGCCAGAACTGGGTCTCTTCCCGCAGGGCATCCTTCATGTCGGACTTGATGCTGGCGCGAACCTCAATTTTATTCAGGTTCTTGTCCAGCGAGATATCCTCGACGGTCCCCACTTCAACCCCCTGGAAACGCACGGGCGTACGACCCGCAACGATGCCGTCGGCGCTCTGGAAATCAATGGTAATGGTATTGCCGCGATCCTCGTAACTGGTCCAGATTAACCAGCCGGCGATCATCAGCGCGATAACCGGCAGCAACCAGAAAGGGGAAATACGACGTTTTGTTTTAACTCGCGCTTCAGTCGGCGAAGCTGGCGTTTCCTGACTCATGTGCATCCCAAAGTAAGCGGCTATCCAGCCATTCCACTGCAAGAATAGTCAATATCACCGCAGTGCCGAAATAAAGCGCTGCGGGTCCCATAGTAAAAGCAAGGAGCTGATCGCGATTGATCAGCGACATCATCAACGAAATAACAAACAGATCCAGCATTGACCAGCGGCCAATCCAGGTCACGAAACGCAACAGCAGTATGCGGGTTCTCAGCCCCTGTTCACATTTGAAATGAATGCTGACGAGCAGGGTAAACATCACGACAACTTTGGTAAAGGGCACCAGAATACTGGCGATAAACACCACGGCCGCAACGGCAATGTTGCTCTGCGCCAGCGAGATAATGCCCGACATAATGGTATCTTCCTGACGCGCCCCGTTGACGTATATCACCGAGATGGGCAGCAGGTTAGCCGGTAACAGCAATATCAGCGAGGCGATCAGCGCCGCCCAGCATTTTTGCAGGCTGTTGTGGCGGCGCAGGCGCAGCGGAATATGGCAGCGCGGGCAGCGGCCGCGGGCGTCTGGCAGCCCGGTATAGTGGCAGCCCAGACAGATCCGCAGATCGGTATTGTAGCGGGTAGCGGGGCGCTGGGGATAAAACCGCTCCCAGAGCTGCTCCACGTTCAGGTGGATGAGGGTGAGAATGCTCAGGATCACCAGCGCGATAAAGGCGAACAGGCCGCTGCCGGGCTGCAGCCAGGCGTAATCCTGCACCTTGATTGAGGCCACGACGATCCCTACCAGGTAGATATCCAGCATCACCCACTCCTTGAGCCTCTCAAGCATCAGAAGCACCGGGCGCAGGTTCATCCCCAGAATATTGCCAAACCACAGATAGGCGATGGCGGCTACCAGTACCACCGGCGCGCCGACGGTACAGAACAACACCATCGAGGCGGTGAGGGGATCGCCCTGGCGGGTCATCTGCCAGATCCCCTCCAGCAGGTTGGCATCGATGCGCTGGCCTAACAGGTGCAAACTGAGCAGCGGCTCGCTCCAGGCAAAGGGCATCAGCAGCATCATGGTGACGGCCATCGCGGCCAGTCGCGTCAGGGACCAGTCGCGTCCATCGCGGATTTTTGCGTTGCACCGCGGGCAGAAAGCACTTTGGTATGATTTCATCTTTGGCAACGTAAAAAGCGTATCGCATTGTGGGCAACGCTGATAATGTTCACGGGGCAGCGCATCGCCGACCGCATGCACAGTAATCTTTTTCGCCGGTGTTATTTTCGGTGTTTTAAGAGCCATCGGTCGCGCTAAAAAAGGATAGTTAATAGTTATCTTAACTCATGAATGGATTCATCTTGAGCATGAACGTAAATAATGCTTATTTTAATAGGCTATGCTGTAATTTTGTAAGACAACCAAGTGATTGAATAATGAACAAAACAGAATTCTACACGGATTTGAACCGTGACTTTCAGGCATTGATGGCGGGTGAAACCAGTTTTTTAGCCACGCTGGCGAATACCAGCGCGTTACTCTTCGAACGTCTTTCTGATGTGAACTGGGCCGGTTTCTATCTGCTGGAAGGCGAGACGCTGGTGCTGGGGCCCTTCCAGGGCAAACTGGCCTGCGTACGTATTCCGGTCGGGCGCGGCGTGTGTGGTACCGCGGTAGCGCAAGACCAGGTGCAGCGTGTTGACGACGTCCACGCGTTCGACGGGCATATCGCCTGCGACAGCGCCAGCAATGCTGAAATCGTACTTCCTCTGAAAGTGAATAATCAGATTATCGGTGTACTGGATATCGACAGCACGGTCTTCAATCGCTTTACCCGCGAGGATGAGCAGGGGCTGCGCGAGCTGGTGGCGAACCTTGAAAACGTTCTCGCCGCGACCGATTATCATAAATTCTTTGCGAGCGTCGCAGGATAATCAACGGATAACGTAGCATTTAGCGATGGCGTCATTATAATGACGCCTGTTCATGCCTGCGGCTTGTCGGCAACGTCCGTTGTAATCAGGAAATTTCATGGAAAATCAACCTAAGTTGAATAGCAGTAAAGAAGTTATCGCGTTTTTGGCCGAACGTTTTCCTCAATGTTTTAGTGCCGAAGGCGAAGCTCGTCCCCTGAAGATTGGTATTTTTCAGGATCTGGTAGAGCGTGTTGAAGGTGAGATGAACCTCAGCAAAACCCAACTCCGCTCCGCCTTACGTCTTTATACTTCGAGCTGGCGTTACCTGTACGGTATCAAAGCGGGCGCGACGCGTGTCGATCTCGACGGCAACCCTTGCGGTGTGCTGGATGAGCAACACGTTGAGCACGCCCGTAAGCAGCTCGAAGAAGCCAAAGCGCGAGTTCAGGCTCAGCGTGCTGAACAGCAGGCGAAGAAACGCGAAGCGGCCGCGGCCAATGGCCAGGAAGAAGCGCCTCGCCGTGAACGTAAGCCACGTCCTGCCCCACGTCGCAAAGAGAACACCGAGCGTAAGCCACGTGCTGAGCAACCTGCGGCAAAAGCCCCGCGTGCGCCTCGTGAAGAGCCGCGCCACACCCCGGTTTCTGACATCACCGCCCTGAGCGTCGGTCAGTCTCTGAAGGTGAAAGCGGGTAATAATGCTATGGATGCCACCGTACTGGAAATCACCAAAGATGGCGTTCGTGTACAGCTGACTTCTGGTCTGTCAATGATTGTACGCGCAGAACACTTGTTGTTCTAAAACGGAGGCCAAGCCCGGCATGAACACATTTTTTAAGCTCACCGCGCTGGCTGGCCTGTTTGCGATAACAGGCCACGCTTTCGCTGTGGACGAGATTACGCGTGTCGATCAAATTCCGGTACTGAAGGAAGAGACTCAGCACGCAACGGTCAGTGAGCGCGTCACCTCGCGCTTCACCCGTTCGCACTATCGTCAGTTCGACCTGGATAAGGCCTTTTCGACAAAAATTTTCGACCGCTATCTGAACCTGCTGGACTACAGTCACAACGTCCTGCTGGCGAGCGATGTCGAACAGTTTGCCAAAAAGCAGTCTGAGGTTGGCGACGAGTTACGCAGCGGCAAGCTGGACCTGTTCTACGACCTGTATAACCTGTCGCAGAAACGCCGTTTCGAGCGCTATCAGTATGCGCTTAAGGTGCTTGAACGTCCGATGGACTTCACGGGTAACGACACCTTTAATCTTGACCGCAGTAAGTCGCCGTGGCCGAAAGATGAAGCCGAGCTGAATGCGCTGTGGGACAGCAAAGTGAAGTACGATGAGCTGAGCCTCAAACTCACCGGTAAAGATGAGAAAGAGATCCGCGAAACGCTGACCCGCCGCTACAAATTTGCCATTCGTCGCCTGGCGCA
This sequence comes from Leclercia sp., assembly GCF_036780805.1. Classification (NCBI taxonomy): domain Bacteria; kingdom Pseudomonadati; phylum Pseudomonadota; class Gammaproteobacteria; order Enterobacterales; family Enterobacteriaceae; genus Leclercia; species Leclercia sp. Next base: position 539,229 of record NZ_DAIQCE010000001.1, read on the forward strand.
AACCAACAGTGAAGATGTGTTCTCGCTGGCGATGACCGCCTTCGCGCACGAAATCGATCCGCACACCAACTATCTCTCTCCGCGCAACACCGAGCAGTTCAACACCGAAATGAGCCTTTCCCTTGAAGGGATCGGTGCGGTGCTGCAGATGGACGACGATTACACCGTGATCAACTCCATGGTTGCCGGTGGCCCTGCCGCCAAGAGCAAGGCGATTAGCGTAGGCGATCGCATTGTGGGTGTGGGTCAGGTAGGCCAGAACATGGTCGATGTTATCGGCTGGCGTCTGGATGATGTGGTTGCCCTGATCAAAGGGCCGAAGGGCAGTAAAGTCCGTCTGGAAATTCTGCCTGCCGGTAAAGGCACCAAGACCCGTATCGTTACCCTGACCCGTGAGCGTATCCGTCTGGAAGATCGCGCGGTGAAAATGTCGGTGAAAACCGTAGGTAAAGACAAGGTCGGCGTGCTGGATATTCCTGGCTTCTACGTAGGCCTGACGGACGACGTCAAGGTTCAGCTGCAGAAGCTAGAAAAACAAAACGTTAAGAGCGTGATTATCGATCTGCGTACCAACGGCGGCGGTGCCCTGACGGAAGCGGTTTCGCTTTCGGGCCTGTTTATTCCGTCCGGTCCGGTGGTACAGGTACGCGACAACAACGGTAAAGTGCGTGAAGACGCCGATACCGATGGCGTTGTTTACTACAAAGGCCCGCTGGTGGTGCTGGTCGATCGCTTCAGTGCTTCGGCATCGGAGATCTTTGCCGCCGCCATGCAGGATTACAGCCGCGCATTGATTGTGGGCGAACCGACCTTCGGGAAAGGCACGGTACAGCAGTATCGTTCCCTGAACCGCATTTACGATCAGATGCTGCGCCCGGAATGGCCGGCGCTGGGCTCGGTACAGTACACCATTCAAAAGTTCTATCGCGTGAATGGCGGCAGTACTCAGCGTAAAGGCGTGACTCCGGATATCATCATGCCGACAGGCACTGAAGAGACGGAAACCGGCGAGAAGTTCGAGGATAACGCGCTGCCGTGGGATAGCGTAAATGCTGCCACCTACGTGAAGTCGGGCGATATGACTCAGTTTGGTCCGGCGCTGTTGAAGCAGCATGACGATCGCATCGCCAAAGATCCTGAGTTCCAGTACATCGTGAAGGACATTGCCCGTTTCAATGCCCTGAAAGCGAAACGCAATATCGTCTCTCTGAACTACGCTCAGCGTCTGAAAGAGAACGAAGAGGACGATGCAACACGTTTGGCGCGTATTAACGACCGCTTTAAACGTGAAGGTAAACCGCTCCTCAAAAAACTGGACGACCTGCCGAAGGACTACCAGGAGCCCGATCCGTATCTTGATGAGACGGTGAAGATCGCCATTGACCTGGCGCAACTGGAAAAAGACCATCCTGTCGGCGACCCCGCCCCGGCAAAATAACCCTCAAACAGGCACAAGAAATTGTGCCTGTTTTTTTGTTAACCGCATCCTGCCGTCAGCCAGTCATTTCATTATGTAAAGTTGTGTCTTTCTGGTGACTTACGTCGCGGCAATCCTTGAAAATATGCGGAATACCCATACGATGTGGGTAATCGCATAGTGCGTTTTGTTAAACTGAGGTTAAAAGAATATTATGATGCGAATCGCGCTCTTCCTGCTCACCAACCTTGCGGTCATGGTGGTCTTCGGGCTGGTACTTAGCCTGACAGGAATTCAGTCGAGCAGCGTTCAGGGCTTGTTAATCATGGCGCTGCTGTTTGGTTTCGGTGGCTCCTTTGTCTCGCTGCTGATGTCCAAGTGGATGGCGCTCAAGTCCGTGGGCGGCGAGGTTATTGAGCAACCGCGTAACGATATGGAACAGTGGCTGATGACCACCGTTGCCAACCAGTCCCGCCAGGCGGGTATTGCCATGCCGCAGGTCGCGATCTATCACGCGCCGGATATCAACGCCTTCGCCACCGGAGCGCGTCGTGACGCCTCTCTGGTAGCGGTCAGTACCGGCCTGTTGCAGAACATGAGCCGTGACGAAGCCGAGGCGGTTATTGCCCATGAGATCAGCCACATTGCCAACGGCGATATGGTAACCATGACCCTGATTCAGGGCGTGGTGAACACCTTCGTTATCTTTATCTCGCGTATTCTTGCGCAGATTGCCGCAGGCTTTATGGGTGGCGATCGCGAGGAAGGAGAATCCAGTAACGGCAACCCGCTGATCTACTTTGCGGTCTCCATGGTGCTGGAACTGGTGTTTGGTATCCTGGCGAGCATCATCACCATGTGGTTCTCCCGTCACCGTGAGTTCCATGCGGATGCGGGCTCAGCCAAACTGGTGGGCCGTGAGAAGATGATTGCCGCGCTGCAACGTCTGAAAACCAGCTATGAGCCGCAGGAAGCCTCCAGCATGATGGCGTTCTGCATCAACGGTAAATCAAAATCGCTGAGCGAGCTGTTCATGTCCCACCCACCGCTGGACAAGCGTATTGAAGCGCTGCGTAGCGGCGAGTACCTGAAATAACGGCTTCGTATCGCAAATAAAAAGCGCGTCCCTGGACGCGCTTTTTTTATGCCTGCGAACGTGGCTGCGTTATCCGCAGCCCGCTGATGATGGCCGCGACGGTAGCCAGCGTGCCGGCAGTCAGCAGCGCCAGATGCGTGCCGCTTTGCCCGGCCAGGTTGAACATCAAGGCCACCAGCGCCGCGCCGGTACTTTGCCCCAGCAGGCGGGCGGTCCCGAGCATGCCGCTCGCGCCGCCGCTGCGATGGCGCGGAGCGGCGGTAATGATAGTGTGGTTATTTGGCGACTGGAACAGACCAAAGCCCGCCCCACAAAGCACCATCCGCCAGATAATATCCAGATCGTGCGGTGCCGCGGGCAGCAGGGCGAGGGCGAACAGACCGGCCGCCATTATCACCATCCCCAGCGCCCCCAGCAGTCCCGCATGCACCCGCTCAATCAGATAGCCTGCCAGCGGTGCCATTACCATGGTAGCCAGCGGCCAGGGCGTTAACAGCAGACCCGTTTCCACTTCCGAGCGGCCAATGACGCTCTGCAGGAAGAAGGGCAGGGAGACCAGGGCCAGCATCTGCGCGCAGAAGGAGCATATCGAGGTGCAGATGGAGAGGGAGAAGAGCGGAATACGCAGCAGATCCACCGGCAGTAACGGCACCGGCAGCGCCAACTGACGACGCACGAAGAAGAAGCCGATCGCCAGCAGCGCCACGACCTCGGCGGCAATCAACGTCAGCGATTGCCCCTGGGCGAAACCGCTCAGGGCGGTGATTAGCAGGCCAAAGGTGAGGGCGTTCATCACCGCGCTCGGCAGATCGAATTTAGGCATGCTGCTTTTTGGCCCGTTGGCGGGTAAATAGCGCAGGGCGAACAGCAGCGCCACGATCCCCAGCGGGACGTTAATCAGGAACAGCCACTGCCAGGAGGCCACCGAGAGGATCGCCGCGGCGATTGTCGGGCCTGCCGCCGAGGAGACGGCGACAATAAAGGAGTTGATCCCCATCCCCCGGCCCAGATGCCGATGCGGGTAGATAAGACGAATCAGCGCGGTATTGACGCTCATCAGCGCCGCGCCGCCAAACCCCTGAACAATGCGCGCCAGCGTCAGGGTGTGCAAGGTGTCCGAAAGGGCGCAGAACAGGGAGGTGAGGGTAAAGACCACCAGTCCGCACTGATACACCCGGCGGTAGCCAAACATGTCTCCCAGGAAAGAGAACGAGAGTAGCGAGATGACAATCGCTATCTGATAGGCGTTAACGATCCAGATCGAACTGGCAGGCGAGGCATTCAGGTCGCTGGCGATGGTCGGCAGGGCGACGTTGGCGATGGCGCCATCCAGCACGGCCATGGAAATACCGATGATAATGGTCGCAATGGCACCATAGCGCTGCGGTAAAGGCAGGCCATCTGTGGAGATTTTTGTCATGAGAATGAATCAGAAGCACGGGTTATTATTAACAGGGTAACGATATTATCACTGTTATTTCGGTTATATGTCGCAGATTTGTAACCAGGTAAGCCAGGATTGATTGCAGCAATGCGGCGGCGAATTTATAATAAAAACCGGTTCTGAATTTTATAAAACACTTGCGTTGAGGTGATTAATGGCAATCGCGGATTTGGATAAACAGCCAGATTCTGTTTCTTCTGTGTTAAAGGTGTTCGGCATCCTGCAGGCGCTTGGCGAAGAGCGCGAAATTGGTATTACTGAGCTGTCCCAGCGTGTGATGATGTCAAAAAGCACCGTTTACCGCTTTTTACAGACCATGAAATCACTGGGTTATGTTGCTCAGGAAGGCGAGTCTGAGAAGTACTCCCTGACCCTGAAGTTATTTGAACTGGGCGCGCGCGCGCTGCAGAACGTCGATCTGATCCGTAGCGCGGATATTCAGATGCGCGAACTCTCTCGTCTGACGAAAGAGACGGTGCACCTGGGTGCGCTGGATGAAGACAGCATCGTCTACATCCATAAGATCGACTCCATGTATAACCTGCGCATGTATTCACGCATTGGCCGCCGCAACCCGCTGTACAGTACCGCTATCGGTAAAGTCCTGCTGGCATGGCGCGACCGCGAAGAAGTGAAGCAGATCCTCGAGAACGTCGAGTACAAACGCAGCACTGAACGCACCATCACCACCACTGACGAGCTGTTAACGGTGCTGGATAAAGTGCGTGAGCAGGGTTATGGCGAAGATAACCAGGAGCAGGAAGAAGGCTTGCGCTGCATCGGCGTACCAGTATTCGACCGTTTCGGCGTGGTGATTGCCGGCCTGAGTATCTCCTTCCCGACGCTGCGTTTCTCGGAAGAGCATCTTCACGAATACGTGGAAATGCTGCACACGGCGGCGCGGAAGATTTCTGAGCAGATGGGTTACAACGACTATCCGTTCTGAGTTATTCCTGCATAAAAAAACGCTGCCTGATGGCAGCGTTTTTTATGTCCGGGATCAGCCGTTATCGACCACTGTCTCGCTCTTTCGCAGCAGCGGGCAGCGTGAGAGACCGATAATGCCGCTGTCAGAATGAATATACTGCGCAGTGCTAAACCCGCGTGCGGTGAGGTACTGGCACTGGATACCCAGCCCGCCAGCATTCTCTTTACTGCCCGTCAACACGCCGTAGCCTGCGAGCAGTAAGCCCGTCCAGATCAGGGCTATAACAATCAGTGTGCGAATAAAAAAGCGCATTATTGCCTCATTTTTTTGATGACTGTCGCTTAGCGTAACCGATACAGTCGCGTTAACAAGCCTATGATTCCGAAAGGCCGATCTTCACGTTACAGTTAGGCATGGTTTAAGTTGTGCATGATAACCTGGCATCAGGCAGTTATGGGACGGAGAGTGGAGTGAAAAAAATACGCTGGGTAATTCTGGTGCTGGTATTGGTGGCCTGTGTGTTGCTCTGGACGCAGACCATCAATGTGATGTGCGACCAGGATGTACAGTTTTTTAGCGGTATTTGTTCTATCAATAAGTTTATCCCCTGGTAACAGGCATTTTTATCGCAAATGATTTCCTTCCTTAACGCGAGTGCTAGAATGGGCGTTTTTATTGGGGGGTGAAATGGGTGAGTTAGTGAATTCCGGGATGCTTAATGTGGCATCTCTGGCGATTTCGGTGGTATTGCTGATCGTGGGGCTGGTGCTGTGGTTTTTCGTCAACCGAGCAAGCTCCCGTTCCAATGAGCAAATCGAACTGCTGGAAACATTAGTCGATTTGCAGAAACGACAGAACGCGCTGCTGCGCCGCCTGTGCGAAGCCAATGAACCGGAAGAGAAAGAAGCACCAAAAGCGGCAGAAGAGACGGCTGACAGCCAGGACGATGACTTTATTCGTCTGGTAGCCGAACGCTAACCAGTCAGGGGAGGTGAGTATGGCCTGGAGCAATCCCTGGTATAACGCCTCCCTCGCGCATCACACCCCGCAGGGTTTCCGCAATCCAAATAACGCTGAGCATCAACCCGGCGATGTCGAACGCTGGCAGAAAGAACGAAAAGCCGCCGGTCTGCCAAAACCGCCCGAACAGGGCTACGACCAGTTTATTCGTCAGTGGTGGCAGCCTGTCACCTTCAATACCGATGATGAAGACGGCGTCTGGTTTCTGGGACATGCCAGCCTGCTGCTGCGCCTGAACGGAAAATACATTCTCACCGATCCGGTGTTTTCCCGCCGCGCCTCCCCGGTGCCCTTTGCCGGGCCGATCAGAAAAACGCCCCCGGTGATGAGCGTTGCGGCGCTTCCGCCACTGGATGCGCTGGTCATCTCCCATAATCATTTTGATCACCTCGACTCCGCCACGTTCCGCCAGCTTCTGCGGCGCTTCCCGCAGCTGACCATTTTCGTGCCGTTAGGCCTGGGGGAGTGGTGTCATCGTCGCGGGGCAAAACAGGTTGTCGAACTGGACTGGTGGCAAAGCTATACCTTCGAAGGGCTGGGGTTCACCGCCGTCCCGGCACAGCACTGGAGCATGCGCACCCTGTGGGATCGTAACCGCTCGCTCTGGTGTGGCTGGGTGTTTGAGGGGCAAAACCAGCGCTTCTGGTTCAGCGGTGATACCGGCTACACTCCAGAGCTGCTGACCATTGCGCAGCGGCTGGGAAAACTGGATACCATTGCCATACCCGTCGGTGCCTATGCTCCCCGCTGGTTTATGTCGGTGCATCATATGGATCCGCAGGCGGTGGTGGCGCTCTGGCAACAGCTGGGCATGCCTCGGGCGATCCCGATCCACTGGGGCGTGTTTGAGCTGGCGGATGAGTCGCTGGATGAACCGGTCAGAGAGCTTGCTCAGGCGTTGACGGATTTATCGCTGCCGGGCGACAACTTTCAGCCCTTACGTATTGGTCAATATTTACCCATATAAACTATTCTTTGTTCGTTCAGTATTTATTCCTTATTAAACCGACGCCGATCATATTTTATTTTAATCGAAACGTTTTGATTGCTTTTTTTTGAGCAATGTTCATAAAAATATCATTATTTTGCCGCATGGCGACAATCAACGTTGCGGTGTATATAAGTTAAACAAGCGAAGCGCCAGATGTTGTTTTTTTTCAAAGAAACAAATGCCTGCCGTTGCGATAAAATCAGCATAACTTCTTACCAAATGTTCTAACGGAAATAACTGCCGCACGAAATCGGCCTCGCTTGCTGGACGACATGAAGTTATTGGTCTAAGGTAAAAAAGTCTTTGATAACAGCGTCTACCCTGACGGTTACTGATCGAGCAACATACGGGCTATGTATACACGTAAGTGCATTACTGTGCAGATTGTGGCAAATCAGTCCCTGAATTTGTGCGGCTGATCGAGACACGTTTAAAAATGGCTTGCCATTATTTAAGTTGTGTGTGATAACACGGTTTGGGTCAAACGAGGTACAGTTCTGTTTATGTGTGGCATTTTCAGTAAAGAAGTCCTGAGTAAACACGTTGTCGTTGAATACCGCTTCTCTGCCGAACCTTATATTAGTGCCTCATGCAGTAATGTCTCAGTTTTATCTCAGTGAATGCCCGCGGGCTAAGAAAACATTCTAAGGAATTTTGCAAATGGCAAAGATTAAAGGTCAAGTTAAGTGGTTCAACGAGTCTAAAGGTTTTGGTTTCATTACTCCTGCTGACGGCAGCAAAGATGTGTTCGTACACTTCTCTGCAATCCAGGGTAACGGCTTCAAAACTCTGGCTGAAGGCCAGAACGTTGAGTTCGAAATTCAGGACGGCCAGAAAGGTCCGGCTGCTGTTAACGTAACCGCTATCTGATCGAACCCCTGCCTTGTCTGAAGCGTTCCGACGTTTCAGTTGCAGAGATAAAGCCTCGCGTATGCGGGGCTTTTTAATGCAATCTTTTCAAAGTGTTACCATCAACGTTTCTGTTTGCAGTTTGTTGCAAAGCTGCGAGAGTATTAGCATTGTTTTCCCCCTCAGGTTGCAAATTTGCCGTTAAATCAGGGCGTTGTTATTCAGCCCTGGAGCCCTGGTGAAAAAGAAACCCGTCAATCCCGCAGCAAACTTCACCCCGTTACGTTTTGCCCTTCTCTGTCTGGCCATTTTGGGTAGTCTGGTCTTCCTGTTAGGGCGCGTCGCCTGGCTGCAGATTGTAAAACCGGATCCACTGGTCAAGCAGGAGGATATGCGCTCGCTGCGGGAAGTCGCGATTAACGCCCCCCGAGGGATGATTGTCGACAGGGAAGGGCGACCGCTGGCGGTGAGCGTGCCGGTGCAGGCGGTATGGGCCGATCCGAAAACGGTGCTGGCAAAAGGCGGGGTCGGGTTTGACGATCGCTGGCAGGCGTTAGCCAACGCCCTGCATCTGTCGCTCACCACCCTTTCCGCGCGGATTAACAGCAATCCGCAGGGACGTTTTATCTATCTGGCCCGCCAGGTGGATCCTGCCCAGGCCCAGTGGATCGACAAACTCCATCTGCCGGGTATCAGCCTGCGCGATGAGTCCCGACGTTTCTACCCGGCCGGACACGTGGCGGCCAACCTTATCGGTTTTACCAATATTGACGGGCAGGGCATCGAAGGGATCGAGAAAAGTTTTAATGCGCAGCTGACCGGCAAGCCCGGCCTGCGACGCGTCCGTGAAGATCGCTACGGGCATGTGATCGAGAACATTACCGAAGTCCCACCAGTTCCTGCGCATAACATTCAACTGAGCATTGACGAGCGGCTGCAGACGCTCACGGAGGATGCGCTGGACAATGCCGTGGCGTGGAATAAAGCGGAGTCGGGCGCGGCGGTACTAATCAACGTGCAGACCGGGGAGATCCTGGCGATGGCCAGCTTCCCGGATTTCAACCCGAATAACCGTGACGGTGCCACCCTGAATGATTTTCGTAATCGCGCTATCAGCGACACCTTTGAACCGGGCTCCACCGTCAAGCCGCTGGTGTTGATGACTTCGCTGCAGCAGGGGCTGGTGCAGCCGGACAGCGTTATCGACACCCACCCCTACACCCTGGCCGGACATCGCATCCGCGACGTCGGTTACTACCCGGAGCTGACGCTGACCGGCATCCTACAAAAATCGAGCGACACCGGCGTGTCCCGCCTCTCGCTGGCGATGCCGATCCAGCGGCTGCTGGATACCTATCACGGGTTCGGTTTTGGTCGCTCTACCGGCCTCGGACTAACCGGGGAGAGCAGCGGTCTGTTGCCTGAGCGTAAGTTCTGGAGCCAGCTGGATCGCGCCACCTTTGCGTTTGGTTATGGCCTGATGGTTACGCCGCTCCAGCTGGCGCATGTCTATGCCACCATTGGCAGCTATGGCCTGGAACGCCCGCTCTCCATCACCCGCATCGACCCGCCGGTCATCGGTACCCAGGTGATGCCTGCCCCAATTGTGCAGGAGGTGGAACACATGATGGAGAGCGTGGCACTGCCGGGAGGCGGCGGGGTCAAGGCGGCGGTGCGTGATTACCGGGTGGCGGTGAAGACCGGTACAGCGAAAAAAATCGATGACGGCGGCAACTATGTCGATAAATACGTGGCCTATACCGCGGGCGTCGCGCCGGCCAGCCGTCCGGTGTTTGCCCTCGCGGTGGTGATCAACGATCCGCAAAACGGTGCCTATTACGGCGGGGCGGTATCGGCACCGGTGTTCAGCCAGATTATGGGCGACGTGCTGCGCATCGAAAACATCAAGCCTGATGGCTTACCGGCCGATTCCAGCCATCTCATTGTAATGCGTTAAGGCCGTTTTATAGCGGGGCGATTAGCGGTACACTTTCGCCCTTTATGATTGTCCGGAGTTCCCATGACATTCTGCTGTCCTCTTTGCCACGCGCCCCTGACGCACACGGATAAAAGTTACGCCTGCCCGCAGGGGCATCGGTACGATATGGCGAAAGAGGGCTATGTCAATCTGCTCCCGGTGCAGCATAAGCGTTCCCGCGATCCGGGCGACAGCGCGGAGATGATGCAGGCCCGCAGAGCTTTTCTCGATGCCGGCCATTATCAGCCCCTGCGCGACGAGGTTGCCGGTAAGCTGGCAGCATTACTGCCTGAAGGGGTGACATCGATCCTCGATATCGGCTGCGGAGAAGGGTATTACACCGCCGCCTTTGCCGATACCGCACAGGAAAAGGGTGCCGCGACCTTTGGTCTGGATGTCTCTAAATCCGCCATTCGTGCCGCGGCCAAACGCTATTCACAGGTCACCTTTTGCGTGGCGTCCAGCCACCGTCTGCCGTTCGAAGAGCGCAGCATGGATGCGGTGATTCGCATCTACGCGCCCTGCAAAGGCGAAGAGCTGGCCCGGGTGGTGAAAGAGGGCGGCTGGGTGATTACCGTCACGCCGGGCCCGCGTCACCTGATGGAGCTGAAGGGGCTGATTTATAGCGACGTCCTGCTGCATGCGCCGCACTCAGAGCAGCTGGCAGGTTTTGCGCTCCGGGAGGAGCAGTCGCTGGCGTATAACATGTCCCTGAGCGGAACTGAGGCGGTGGCGCTGTTGCAGATGACGCCGTTTGCATGGCGGGCAAAACCGGAGGTGTGGGAGACGCTGGCAAAGCAGGAATACTTCAGCTGCCAGACAGATTTTAGCATCCACTGCTGGCAGCGCGTCGGTTAACCGGCGAAGTGGCTCCACATGATTTGAGCCCCGATACCAATCAATACCACGCCGCCGAGGATCTCGGCGCGTTTCCCTAACAGCGGGCCGATAAAGCGGCCAACCATCATCCCGAGGGTGGACATGATTAAGGTCGCGCAGCCAATGGCCAGCGCGGTGGCAATGATGTTCACCTGAAGGAACGCCAGCCCTACGCCGACGGCCATCGCATCAAGACTGGTGGCAATGGCGGTAGTGACCAGCAGCCAGAAGCCGTGACGCTGAACGGGCTCGTCTGCATCAACATCGTTACGAATGCCTTCGATAACCATACGTCCGCCGAGGAAAGTCAGCAGGATAAAGGCGATCCAGTGGTTCCACTCCAGTACGAACTGGCTGGCGAGCATCCCCAGACCCCAGCCGATCAGCGGCGTCAGGGTTTCGATAGCACCAAAGATAAGACCGGTACGCAGGGCTTCGGAGAACTTAGGTTTATGCAGCGTGGCGCCTTTACCCATGGAAGCAGCAAATGCATCCATAGACATACCAAAGGCCAGAAGAATTGTTGCAGAGAGGTTCATTAGCGCGTCCAGACCGGGAATATCCATATGACACATCACTGCCCCCAGTAAACAGCAGTTGATGCGTCTATGGTCTCGCCTGATCGTGCTGCCTGACGCAGAAACAATCCGTACGTGCCACGTTTTGCAACGAGTATGTTGACACGTACATTTCCGGCATGCCGGAAATCGGCTACTCCCCAACGACGGGCGCAACCTTAACATATTTTGAGAAGTTAAAACAACAACCTGAATGTATTATTTGACTGGCTGTTTGATAACGATTTTCATTTAGATTTTGATGTGAAAATAACGTTAATAATATGGCGTGTATTCCCTGAGAAAATATAGCTTTGGCTATAAGACAAAGTAACTTTCTCGTCAAAATATAGCCAATGCTATTATTCTATCTCATTGAGTTTTAACAAGTAATTTGTATATCTTCTCCAGGTCGTCAATATTCTTCACCCGGACAAGCAGACGACGCTGCTCTAATTGCATCACCAGCACGCCGTCTTCCGATAAATTCATCTCTTTAATGCGGTTATATTCTATCCAGACATTGGCGAAAAAGAATCCAGTAGGTTTAAAGATTATTTTCGGCACCCGCATCCAGAACAGATAAAACGCCATTAATGCCAGGGCACATAATAACCATGTGGTTAATAACGCCCCCTGACTCATCACGTTGTTATAAATCAGGATCATCAGCAGGCCGGCAAAGATGACGGCATCAACGCGGCCGCGGCGAAGCAGGGGGATCGTTAGCAACGTCGCGCCGTTGCGGCGGGGCATGATCAATTCGTCGTAGATGGCATACGCCAGAAGGGCAACTATAAAGACAACCAGTACGATGTCCGTGACCGTCATTCATCCTCCGGATAAAAAAAACGGGGGCATTTATGCCCCCGGTGTATTCAATACAACCTTACAGACCCAGCAGACCGATAGCGTAACCCACGATACCGATAACGAAGAAGCCGACGATGATCCACAGCGCATTGACCTTCTTACGCAGCAGCCACATACAGGCGAAGGTTAACAGCAGCGGCACCAGGCCCGGCATCAGCTGGTCAAGGATGGTTTGCACGGTGGTGACGCGCGTCTGACCATCCTGGCCGGTGATGGTAGACACCACCAGCGGGATGTTGACGTGCGTCCACTTGTTCACCAGCGCCCCCATGACAAACAGGCCGAGGATTGACGCCCCCTCAGTCAGTTTCTGCAGGAAGCCGCCGCCCATGTCCTGAACGATATCCACGCCTTTACGGTAGCCGTACGCCACGCCGTAGTAACGGGTTGCCAGACGCACCACGTTGAACAGGATAAAGAACAGCAGAGGACCGAGCAGGCTGCCGCTCATGGCGATACCTGCACCCAGCGCCGCGAAGACCGGACGCACGGTACCCCAGAAGATCGGGTCACCGACGCCTGCCAGCGGCCCCATCAGACCCACTTTGATACCGTTGATGGCACCATCGTCGATCTCGGCACCGTTCGCACGCTGCTCTTCCATCGCCAGAGTTACGCCCAGTACCGGGGCCGCAACGTAAGGATGGGTGTTGAAGAATTCCAGGTGACGCTTAATCGCCTGACGACGCGCTTCGTTGTTTTCCGGGTACAGGCGTTTGATCGCTGGCACCATCGAGAAGCAGAAGCCCAGCGCCTGCATACGTTCGAAGTTCCATGAACCCTGGAACAGGTTAGAACGGATGAACACGCCACGAATATCCCCTGGAGTCAGTTTTTTCTGAGGGGTAGTTTTAGTCATATCAACCATGTCGCTCACCTGCTAGTCCAGTTCGTTATCGAGATCGTTATTACCAGCAACCTGTGCACCACCGGCTACGCGGTTATATTTCGGGCTCAGCTGGATGTAGAGGATAGCCATTACCGCACCAATCACACCCAGTGCCACCAGGTTGAAGTTGGTGAAGGCCGCGGTAACAAAACCGAGGTAGAAGAACGGCATCAGATAGCCTGCGCGCATCATGTTGATGACCATCGCATAACCCACTACCACGATCATGCCGCCGGCAATGTTCAGACCGCCGGTCACGACTTCAGGAATGGCGTTCAGCATGCTCTGAACTTCGCTGGTACCCACAGAAATCGCCACGATGACCGCCGGAATAGCAATACGCATCGCCTGCAGGAACAGGGACGAGACGTGGAGCCAGGAGAGGGCCGTCAGGTTGCCGTTCTCCGCCGCCTTATCAGCCGCATGCTGGAATGCAACGGTGATGGTACGCACGATGATGGTCAGAACCTGGCCTGCCGCCGCCAGCGGGATAGCCAGCGCGATACCGGCACCGATGTTTTGATGGCCGGCGATAACCAGAACGGTAGAAATAATGGAGGCGAGCGCCGCATCGGGTGCAACCGCAGCACCGATGTTCATCCAGCCGAGGGCGATCATTTCCAGGGTACCACCGATGATAATACCGGTTTTCATATCCCCGAGAACGGCGCCGATTAACGTACAGGCAACCAGCGGACGGTGAAACTGAAATTCATCAAGTACGGATTCCATACCCGCTATACAAGCGACGACGAACACCAGCACAATCTGAAGAGTGGTAATCTCCATTGTACTTCTCCTATGACATAAGCTTTATGTGAAAATCAGCGCAGGGTTATTTCCCGACTTTGCCGATCAAATCCATCATTTTCAGTTTCTGGTCGGTGGAAACCTTACGGGCTTCCAGTTCGATACCGCGTGCATTCAGTTTGTTGAAGGCTTCGATATCCTTCTCATCGACTGAAATCGCGTTATTCACTTGGGTTTTACCCTGGCGGAACGCCATACCCCCAATGTTGACGGACTTGATGTTCACGCCGCCTTCGACCACGCGCTCCACGTCGGTCGGATTGGTAAACAGCAGCATGATGCGTTCGCCCGCATATTTCGGGTTGTTATAAACACGGATCATTTTGGCGACGTCCACCACGTGTGCGGTCACGCCCGGTGGAGCTACCTGGGTAAGAAGGGTTTTACGGACCGTATCGGCGGCCACTTCATCGCTCACCACGATGATGCGCTGAACGTTGGTCTCTTTGGTCCAGCGTGTCGCCACCTGGCCATGGATCAGACGGTCGTCGATACGCGCAAGGCCAATCTGCATGTAATCGTTCGGGCCCATCGGCTTAAGCGGGGCAGCGGGTTTCGCCGCGGCAGCAGCCACCGGGGCAGGTTTTGCAACCTCGACCGGTTTCGCTTTTAGCGCTTTCACGCCTTCGCGACCGGTTTCGACCGCCAGCGCCACCAGCTCGTCAAAGCTCGGGTTGTCGTCGCGTGCCATCAGGGTCTCAACCAGCATCGGAATATTGACCCCGGCGACCACCTCGTGCTGCTCTTTATCGACCACAATGCGGCTGGCGGCGTTAAACGGGCTGCCACCCCATGTGTCAACAAGGAACAATACGCCGCTGCTGGTATCCAGTCTGGACAGTTGAGCCGTGTATTTCTCTATCAGTGTCTCGGCGTTTTCACCGGGAACGAAATCGATCCAGCCGACGTTTTCCTGTTCGCCTAAAAGCATTTCTGCGGTTTTAAGTAACTGCTCTGCAGCCCAACCATGTGTGCCTATAACAATAGCAATAGTCACTTGCTACCTCCTTTTATTATCGTTAATGCCCATAACGAGTCAGGACATTAGTGATCTTCTTCGAAAGAACGAATCGATTCAGATAAGGGTTAGAGTTCAATTAACGAATTCTTACGCGATTTATTTTAGACAGTGAAAAAATAATTTATGTGATGAAGATCCGTAATTTAGCCTAAGCCAATGAGATATTTCTGTGATCAAAAAAAGCGCTGAAACATCTGTTTGCAAAGGAAAGTAAATCTTTGCCATAAAGCCCAGGTCTCTGATATGTTTAGCGTCCGTTTACTTGTCAGGAGTATTGGGCAGTAGCCCACTGTATGGACCGTCACCGACGCCAGTCACACACCCGGCCAACTCTGGCCAGCCTTACCGGCGATTCGCGCCACTCACTGTTTACGCCTTTTACCGTTTCGCCCGCCTTTGCCGCGGCGCCGTTTAGCCATTCCTTTAGCAGGAGCTTGTCATGGAATTCTTAATGGACCCGCAAATCTGGGTAGGATTGCTCACGCTTGTCGTGCTTGAGATTGTACTCGGCATCGATAACCTGGTGTTTATTGCCATCCTTGCGGATAAACTTCCGCCTAAACAACGTGATAAAGCACGATTAATCGGCCTGTCACTGGCGTTGATCATGCGCCTTGCGCTGCTGTCGGTCATCTCCTGGATGGTGACGCTGACGCAACCGCTGTTCACCGCATTCGACTTCACCTTCTCAGGGCGTGACCTGATCATGCTGCTGGGGGGGATATTCCTGCTCTTCAAGGCCACAACCGAGCTTCATGAACGGCTGGAAAACCGCCAGCATGACGATGGGCACGGCAAAGGCTACGCCAGCTTCTGGGTGGTGGTACTGCAAATTGTGGTGCTGGACGCCGTCTTCTCCCTCGACGCGGTAATTACCGCCGTCGGTATGGTGAATCATCTCCCGGTGATGATGGCCGCCGTGGTCATTGCGATGGCGGTGATGTTGCTCGCCTCGAAGCCGTTGACACGATTCGTCAACCAGCATCCGACCGTGGTAGTGCTCTGTCTGAGCTTCCTGCTGATGATCGGTCTGAGCCTGGTGGCAGAAGGTTTCGGCTTCCATATTCCGAAAGGCTATCTGTACGCCGCAATTGGTTTCTCGATCATTATAGAGATGTTTAACCAGATTGCCCGCCGCAACTTTATTCGCCAGCAGTCGAACCAGCCGCTGCGTGCCCGTACCGCGGATGCGATTTTGCGTCTGATGGGCGGCCGCCGTGAAGCCAAAGCGCAGCAGGACAGCGATAACCATGTCCCGGTGCCGGTTCCGGAAGGGGCCTTTGTGGAAGAAGAGCGCTATATGATCAACGGCGTGCTGTCGCTGGCCTCGCGCTCCCTGCGTGGCATCATGACCCCGCGCGGCGAGATCAGCTGGGTCGATGCCAGCCTGAGCGTGGCGGAAATCCGCCAGCAGCTGCTCTCCTCCCCGCACAGCCTGTTCCCGGTCTGTCGCGGCGAGCTGGATGAGATCATCGGCGTGGTGCGTGCGAAAGAGATGCTGGTGGCGCTGGAAGAGGGCGTGGATGTGGAAGCCATTGCCGCGGCCTCGCCTGCCATCGTGGTGCCGGAGACCCTCGACCCGATCAACCTGCTGGGCGTGCTGCGCCGTGCCCGGGGTAGCTTTGTTATCGTGACCAACGAGTTTGGCGTGGTGCAGGGTCTGGTGACGCCGCTGGACGTGCTGGAAGCGATTGCCGGTGAGTTCCCGGATGCCGACGAAACGCCGGAAATCATTAACGATAATGATGGCTGGCTGGTAAAAGGTACCACCGACCTGCATGCGCTGCAGCATACGCTGGGTCTGGAACATCTGACCAATAACGACGACGATATCGCGACGGTGGCCGGTCTGGTGATTGCCGTTAACGGTCAAATTCCGCGTTCCGGTGATGTGCTTGAATTACCGCCGCTGAAGATAACGATCGTGACCGCCAATGATTACCGCGTTGACCTGGTGCGCATTGTTAAAGAGCAGTCTGCCCACGACGAAGAAGAGTAATCAGGGTAACGACGGCATCATGTTCCCGTTGTGAGGGGGTGGCGGAGGTGAACTCTTCGCCAGCCACTGCGGGAAATCCCGCAACGGCATGGGATGCGCGTACAGGAACCCCTGCAGAATTTCGACGCCGTGCAGGCGAAGATGTCTCGCCTGGTCACAGGTCTCCACCCCTTCGGCCACCAGCTCAATGTTCAGGCGCTGGGCCAGAGCAATAATAATATCCGTCACCGTCGAATTAACGGCATCAGTGCCAATCGCGGCGGTGAAGGATTTATCAATTTTCAGCACTTCCGGATTGAGTTTCTCCAGCCACGACAGCGAGCTGTTGCCGGTGCCGAAATCATCGATCGCCAGCTTGACCCCCTTCTGATGCAGGGCCTCCACAATGTTGTAATCCATCTCCAGCAGGGTTTCGCGCTCGGTAAGCTCAATTACCAGCTGCTGCGCGGGCTTGGCGCTGAACCAGACGCTGTTCAGATCGTGGAGAAGCATCCCGTCGCGAAAGTGTTCGGCCGCGACGTTGATGCCAATATGAAACCCCGACGCGGGCGGGAATATCGCCAGATGGCTGACGGTTTCAATCAGCACATAGCGGGTCAGGGGGACAATCAGGTTGTGCTCTTCCGCCAGCGGGATAAAGATATCCGGGGATATCCACCCCTGCCGCGGGTTATTCCAGCGCAGAAGGATCTCCACCCCCACGCAATCCTGATTTTTGGCATCGATCAGCGGCTGGCAAAACAGCTCAAACTCACCGGCAGCCAGCCCGTAATTAATCTCCCGGGTGAAACTCATGCGGCTGGCGGTGGCAAGCCAGGCGATATAGCCCACCAGCATGGTGAATATCACCGCCAGGGGCAGCTGGGAGGGCAGTTTTCTCAGCGCCAGGTCCGTCGGGCCAGGCCCGTTAACGGTAATGGTGAACGGGAAATTGCTCGAGGCCTGCTGATACACCGTCTCATCGCTGTCAAACATCAGCGCATCCGAGAGCTCGCGCTCATGGTTCAGGTGTTTACCGCCCACGCTGAGGTTAACGTCGTTGATGATTGGCAGTTGGGGCTCCAGCAGCAGCCTGGCAATGAGATCGATATTGACAATCTCCATCACCCCATCGTCACTCTGGCCGGGCACCGGATACCACTGAATAAGCACCGGGCTGCCTTTTAGCAGAGCCTGGTCGGTGGTAAGGAGCAGCAAAGGCTGGGAGGCGGGCAGTCGGGGCTGGAACTCGCTGATGGGAATATCGCGATTACCGAACATACTGGAACAGTAGAGAATACCGTCCTTGATCAGGCCAATCGATCGCACGGTTTGCAGGGAGGCGGCCTGTTTACGCAGTAAAAAATTGACCTCAACGCACGGCAGGCCGATCAGCGGCTGGACCACGTCGCGGCCGGTCTCCAGCGGCTGGAGGATCTTATCCAGCGTCTCGACAGCATGCGACACGAAGGAGACGGTAGATTCCTGATTTAAATTGCGCTGCGAAATAAAGCCAACGGTTAAGGTGCAAACGAGAGTGGTAAGTGACAGCGCCACGCAGACGATAATTCGTTTGCGGCGATAATCGGTAATTATCCTGTGAGCTGTTTGCATGCCACGGCCACCCGAAGAACCACTGGCACCAATGCCCGTGGCAACTCAGGTAGTGTAGTGGGCATTATTTCAGGTAACGAGAAAAGGTCATAAAATTCGCCCATCTGTATCAGATGGGCGAAGGAGGTATGAAAGACGAAAGTTGCAGCGGCTCCGTGAGAGGATTAGTCGCACTGCACCTTGATGGCCAGACCGCCGCGGGAGGTTTCGCGGTATTTGGCGTTCATGTCTTTGCCGGTTTCGTACATGGTTTCGATCACCTTATCCAGCGAGACGCGCGGTTCGCTGGTACGGCGCATCGCCATCCGTGAGGCGTTGATCGCTTTCACCGAGGCAATGGCGTTACGTTCGATACAAGGCACCTGCACCTGGCCGGCAACCGGGTCGCAGGTCAGACCGAGGTTATGCTCCATGCCGATCTCCGCCGCCACGCACACCTGTTCCGGGCTGGCACCCAGCAGTTCAGCCAGACCGGCTGCCGCCATTGAGCAGGCCACGCCCACTTCACCCTGACAGCCCACTTCAGCGCCGGAGATGGAGGCGTTCATCTTATACAGCGCACCCACCGCGCCCGCGGCGAGGAAGTAGCGGATATAGATATCCGGGCTCACCGACTCGATAAAGTGATCGTAGTAGGCCAGTACCGCCGGAACGATACCGCAGGCACCGTTGGTCGGCGCGGTCACCACGCGGCCACCGGCGGCGTTCTCTTCGTTTACCGCCAGGGCAAACATGTTGACCCAGTCGATCACGTTCATCGGATCGTTGGAGTACTTATCGGTCGTCACCAGCATCCGGCGCAGGGCAGAGGCGCGACGCGGCACGCGCAGCGGGCCCGGCAATACGCCTTCGGTGTTAATGCCGCGATCGATACAGGCGCGCATGGTCTGCCAGACGTTGGCGAAATAGTCTTCAATCTCTTTCTTGCTGTGCAGCGCCAGCTCGTTCTGCATCACCATGCCGGAGAGGGACAGGCCGGTCTCATGGCAGTAATCCAGCATCTCTTTCGCCGATTTGAACGGATAAGGCACCTGCACATCACCCGTTGCGTCCTGGCCGAAATGCTCTTCGTCGACAATAAAGCCGCCGCCGATGGAGTAATAGGTTTTGCTGTAGACCACTTTGTCGCCGCTGAAGGCGTGGATCTGCATCCCGTTTTCATGCAACGAGAGGTTGTCGCTGCGAAAACGCATGCCGTCGTCCTGTGGGAAGTCCACTTCCTGCCGGCCATTCGCCAGCAGCAGACGACCGCGCGTTTCCACGTCGCGGATAAACGCCGGAATGGCGTCAATATCTACGGTATCCGGCATATTTCCGGCCAGACCCATAATAATGGCGATATCGGTGTGGTGGCCTTTACCCGTTAACGACAGTGAACCGTAAACGTCCACGGCCACGCGGGTAATGCTGTCCAGTAATCCTTTTTCGACCAGGTCATCGACGAACTGTTTACCGGCCTTCATCGGGCCTACAGTGTGGGAAGAAGAGGGACCAATCCCCACTTTGAACATGTCGAATATACTAATCACTTTAACACTCCTGACAGGGTTACCGGGTTTCCAGTAACGATGTAATAACTTCGCATAGTGTAAGAGGGAAGCCCGCCGTCAGCTCAACTATTCACATGAATTTAACTAATGCCTGGGGCGGATTTAACTAATAGCGGGAGGCGGATCGCAAAGGTGCAAAAAAGCGGCGAATGTAAAGTATAGTCAAGGTTTCAGGCCGATCTGCAGCGCCAGCTCGCGAATAATTCCCGCCGTCATGCCCCAGACAAAATAATGCTGATACCAGGAGAGCCAGACCCGATGATCGTGGCCACGGCGTTGAATATCCAGCGGATGATAACGGCCCAGACGCAGGGCTTCCGCCAGCGGCATTTCGAACACCGACTCCACTTCGTCCACGCTGGCGTGATAGTGCAGATCCGGCGGGATAATGCCCACCACCGGCGTCACCTGAAAACCCGTCACGCTGTCCACCGGAGGCAGAACGCCAATCACCTCGACTTTGTGCGGGGGAATAGCCACCTCTTCCTCGGCCTCACGCAGGGCGGCGGCAATTAACGAGGCGTCGGTGTTGTCCACCGCGCCGCCGGGAAATGCCACCTGACCGGCATGTTTACGCAGCTTCGCCGAGCGCCGGGTCAACAGCAGGCCGGGCTGCTCCCGACGCACCACCGGGATCAACACCGCCGCCTGACGCTGGTTCAACGATGTGCTGTTCACCTGCGGGCGCAGAAGCTGAAAACGCGATAAAAAATGATCGAGGGTCAGGTCGAGGGTATTCACCAGTTAGCACTCCAGTTGTTGCAGAATACGATTCACTTTATCAAAGGTTTCCTGATATTCCGCCGCGGCCTGGCTGTCAGCCACGATCCCGCCGCCTGCGGAACAGTAAATTTGTCCCTCTACCGCCGTCAGGGTACGAATGGTGATGCTGGTGTCCATGCCGCCGCACAGGCTGAGATAGCCGATGCTGCCGCACCAGGCGTTACGACGATGGGGCTCCAGTTCGTCGATGATCGCCATCGCCCGCACTTTTGGCGCGCCGGTGATCGACCCGCCCGGGAAGGCGGCACGCAGCAGATCGCACGCGGTCTGCGTGTGGGGCAGACGCGCGGTAATGGTGCTCACCAGATGATGCACGGCAGGGAAGGGCTCCACCACGAACAGTTCCGGCACCCGCACGCTTCCCGGCTCCGCCACCCGGCCAATGTCATTGCGCATCAGATCGACAATCATCAGGTTCTCAGCGCGATCTTTCGGCGAGGCGGCCAGCTTCTCCGCCTGCTGGCGATCGGCTTCCACATCCGCGAGGCGCGGCAGGGTGCCTTTGATCGGCCGGGTCTGGATGGTGCCCTCCGCCAGATGGATAAAACGCTCCGGCGACAGGCTGAGGATAACCCCCTCTTCAAGACGCAAAAAGGCGCTGAACGGGGCGCGGTTGTTGGCATTCAGCCGGGTAAAGGCCTGCCACTCGTCGCCCTCATAGCGGGCCTGGAAACGCTGGGCCAGATTGACCTGATAGCAGTCGCCGCTGTGCAGAAACGCCTGCACGCGGTCGAATTTCTCATGGTACTCCGCCGCGGTCATATTAGCCTGCCAGTCGGAGGTGAGTCTGAACGCGGGCAGATTGTCGGGTGCGCGTTGTGATTCAAGCCACGCCAGCCGGGCCTCAGCATCGCCATGACAGACCAGCGACACCTGCTGACGATGGTGATCGACCACCACCGCCCAGTCGTACAGGCCCACGGCCATGTCCGCCAGGGTGATATCGCGCCCGGCAAGTTCCGGCAGCTGTTCAAAGCGGCGGCCAAGGTCGTAGCCGAACAACCCCAGCGCGCCGCCCTGGAAGGGCAGGTCCGGGTTCGGCGTGCAGGACAGATTCATATCGTCAATGGCTCGCTGGAGCAGACTCAGCGGGCAGGCGTCAGAGTGAACCCCGTCAATCAGCGTATCCGTCCCGTGGGTCACCAGCGTGGCGCGGGGGTCGGCCACCAGAATGTCAAAGCGGCTGTAGGGGTGATCCGCGTGGCCGGAGTGCAGCAGCATCGCCCACGGCAGATGGCTGATTGGCGCAAACCAGAATTCTGCGGCGTCCGAACGCCAGGGTAATGTCAAAACAGTGGGGGATAACGGGTTCATGGGTGGTAGACTACCGGGCAGCGTGAAATAATTAGCGCTGATAATTTAGCAGGAGTTGACGATGTTTGCAGGTTTACCTTCACTGAGCCACGACCAGCAGCAAAAGGCCGTCGAGCGCATTCAGGAGCTGATGTCCCAGGGGATGAGCAGCGGACAGGCTATTTCGCAGGTGGCAGAAGAGCTACGCGCCAACCATACCGGCGAGCGGATCGTGGCGCGTTTTGAAGATGAGGATGAAGAGGAGTAACGCCCCTTACACCGCCGCGATAATCTTAATTTCAACCTTATACTGCGGTTTCATCAGCGTCGCCTGTACCGTGCAGCGTACAGGCGCGTGACCTGCCACGACCCACTCATCCCAGGCTTTGTTCATTGCCGCAAAATCGTCTTTATTGGCCAGGAAAAGGGTCGCATCCAGAATGCGGGACTTGTCGCTGCCCTGTTTTTCCAGCACCGCGTCGATCTGCGCCAGGGTATTGGCGGTCTGCTCATAGGCATCGGCATCCAGATTCGCCGGGACGCCGGTGTAGTACAGGGTCTGGTTATGGATCACCACATCTGACCAGCGGGCTTCGGCATCAATGCGCACAATTGTCATTCACGTTTCCTCGTTAGTGTCTGTTTCAGCGGGCAAGACTGCCATATTGTTTTGCCTGCGTCACTCTCGACTGGCGCGAGAACGATCGGCCTGACATAATCCCCTGTGCAAAAATACAGGGGGCAGAGTGGCAGACGATTTCGCAGCAGACGGACAGTTAGCAAAGGCAATTCCCGGCTTTAAGCCGCGCGAGCCGCAGCGTCAGATGGCGCACGCGGTGGCCGAGGCGATCGACAGCGCCCAGCCGCTGGTGGTGGAAGCGGGCACCGGCACCGGTAAAACCTATGCCTACCTCGCGCCCGCGCTGCGCGCTAAAAAGAAGGTGATCATCTCCACCGGCTCAAAAGCGTTGCAGGATCAGCTCTACAGCCGCGATCTGCCCACCGTCGCCAAAGCCCTGAAATACAAAGGCCGTCTGGCCCTGCTGAAAGGGCGCTCCAACTACCTCTGTATTGAACGCCTCGAACAGCAGGCGCTGGCGGGAGGCGATCTGCCGGTGCAGACCCTCAGCGACGTTATCATCCTGCGCAGCTGGGCTAACCAGACTCAGGACGGCGATATCAGCACCTGCGCCAGCGTGGCCGAAGACGCCGCCGTCTGGCCGCTGGTCACCAGCACCAACGACAACTGTCTGGGCAGCGACTGCCCGCTGTACAAAGACTGTTTCGTGGTCAAAGCGCGTAAAACGGCGATGGATGCCGACGTGGTGGTGGTCAACCACCACCTGTTCCTGGCGGATATGGTGGTGAAAGAGAGCGGTTTTGGCGAGCTGATCCCCGAGGCCGACGTCCTGATCTTCGATGAAGCCCATCAGCTCCCGGATATCGCCAGCCAGTATTTCGGCCAGTCTCTCTCCAGCCGCCAGCTGCTGGACCTGGCGAAAGATTTCACCATCGCCTACCGCACCGAACTGAAAGATACCCAGCAGCTACAGAAGTGCGCTGACCGTCTGGCGCAAAGCACGCAGGATTTCCGCATGCAGCTGGGCGATCCGGGCTATCGCGGCAATCTGCGCGAACTGCTGGCCGATCAGCATATTCAGCGCGCGCTGCTGCTGCTCGATGACGTCCTGGAACTCTGCTACGACGTGGCTAAGCTCTCCCTCGGGCGCTCGGCCCTGCTGGATGCCGCTTTCGAGCGCGCCACGCTCTACCGCGCCCGTCTGAAACGGCTGAAGGAGTTTAACCAGCCAGGCTACAGCTACTGGTACGAATGCAATTCGCGCCATTTTACCCTCGCCCTGACGCCGCTCACCGTGGCCGATAAGTTCCAGGACGTGATGGCGCAAAAGCCGGGCAGCTGGATCTTTACCTCCGCCACGCTGTCGGTCAACGACGATCTGCACCACTTCACCGAACGTCTTGGCATCGCAGAGGCCAAATCCCTGCTGCTGCCGAGCCCGTTTGATTACGCCACCCAGGCGCTGCTCTGCGTGCCGCGTAATCTGCCTCTGCCCAATCAGCCCGGCGCCGCTCGCCATCTGGCGGCGATGCTCAAGCCGATGATCGAGGCCAATAACGGCCGCTGCTTTATGCTCTGCACCTCCCACGCCATGATGCGCGACCTGGCGGAGCAGTTCCGCGCCACCATGACTCTGCCGGTGCTGTTGCAGGGTGAAACCAGCAAAGGCCAGCTGCTGCAGCAGTTTGTCACTGCGGGCAACGCGCTGCTGGTGGCGACCAGCAGCTTCTGGGAAGGGGTGGACGTGCGCGGCGACGCGCTGTCGCTGGTAATTATCGACAAACTGCCCTTTACTTCGCCGGACGATCCGCTGCTGAAGGCGCGGATGGAAGACTGCCGCCTGCGCGGCGGGGATCCCTTTGACGAGGTGCAGCTCCCGGATGCGGTCATCACCCTTAAGCAGGGGGTGGGGCGTTTGATCCGCGACGTGGACGATCGCGGGGTGCTGGTGATCTGCGATAACCGACTGGTGATGCGCCCTTACGGGGCCACCTTTGTCGCCAGCCTGCCGCCGGCACCGCGTACCCGGGATATCGATCGCGCGGTGCGTTTCCTGGCCGCGTCTCAGTCGGAGTAATTTGCTGACGGGTGTGTTAAAATGCGCGCCTTTTTGTGACTGACCCTTGCGAGAGCGCGACAACACATGCGAATTCTGGCTATTGATACCGCCACAGAGGCCTGCTCTGTAGCCCTGTGGAACGACGGTAAACTCTGTGCTCATTTCGAAGAGTGCCCCCGGGAACATACCCAACGTATCCTGCCTTTGGTGAAGATGATCCTCACCGAGGGCAACACCTCCCTGAATCACCTCGATGCCCTGGCCTATGGTCGCGGCCCCGGCAGCTTTACCGGCGTGCGTATCGGTATCGGCATTGCTCAGGGGCTGGCGCTGGGCGCTGAACTACCGATGATCGGCGTCTCGACCCTTGCCACGATGGCGGAGGGTGCCTGGCGCAATACCGGCGCCACCCGCGTACTGGCCGCTATCGACGCCCGCATGGGCGAAGTCTACTGGGCAGAATACACCCGCGATGAGCAGGGCGTCTGGCATGGTGAAGAGAGCGAAGCTGTACTCACCCCGGACGCAGCAGGCGAACGCATGAAGCAGCTTTCCGGTGAGTGGGCAACCGTCGGCACCGGCTGGCCAGCGTGGCCAGAGATGGCCAACGACAGCGGTCTGACCCTGGTGGACGGCAAGGTACTGCTGCCTGCCGCCGAAGATATGCTGCCTATCGCCCGTCAGCTGCTGGCCGCAGGAAACACCGTGGCGGTCGAGAAGGCCGAGCCGGTTTATTTGCGAAACACCGTAGCGTGGAAGAAACTTCCGGGCCGGGAGTGAATCTCAGTATCAGAGTCTGAGAAAAAGGAGTCGCATCATGGCGGTTCAAAAATATGTGGTTCGCCTGCTGACCGTCGGGGCGCTGGCCCTGGCATTAACAGGATGTGTCTCTGTACCTGATGCGATCAAGGGCAGCAGCCCGACGCCGCAGCAGGATCTGGTTCGGGTGATGAACGCCCCGGAACTGTACGTCGGCCAGGAAGCACGCTTTGGCGGCAAAGTGGTGGAGGTGATGAACCAGCAGGGGAAAACCCGTCTGGAAATTGCCACCGTTCCGCTGGACAGCGGCGCGCGGCCGATTCTGGGTGAAGCCTCGCGCGGGCGCATCTATGCCGATATTAATGGTTTCCTCGACCCGGTGGATTTCCGTGGCCAGCTGATCACCGTTGTCGGTACCATTACCGGCGCGGAGCAGGGCAAGATTGGCAACACGCCGTATAAATTTATGACCCTGCAAACCAACGGCTACAAGCGCTGGCATGTGGTGCAGCAGGTGATGATGCCGCCGCAGCCTATCGATCCCTTCTACTGGGGCCCGCATCCGTGGCGCTATGGATATGGCTACGGCTACGGCGGCTGGCCAGGTTACGGTCCCGGACCGGCTCAGGTTCGGACGGTGGTAACAGAGTAACTCTCTGTTATGACTAAAGAAGAAACAGCGGCCCTGCCGCTGTTTCGTTTTTTTAACCGCTATAACAAAAATAAATAGTGACGCGCTTCGCAACCTTAAATCCGGGCAATTAATAAACTGGTACGCTGAGTTAATATTATGTTAACGACTTGTTTATTAACCGGGGCTGTGATGACGACGAACACGCATTTCAGAGGTGATGTAGTGAAGAAGGTTTGGCTTAACCGTTATCCTGCGGATGTTCCTGCAGAGATCAATCCTGACCGTTATCAATCCCTGGTTGAACTGTTTGAAAACTCCGTGACGCGCTACGCCGATCGACCTGCGTTTGTGAACATGGGCGAGGTAATGACCTTCCGTAAGCTGGAAGAGCGCAGCCGGGCATTTGCGGCCTACCTGCAACAGGGTTTAGGCCTGCAAAAAGGCGACCGCGTGGCGCTGATGATGCCTAACCTGCTGCAGTATCCGGTAGCGCTGTTCGGCATCCTGCGCGCCGGGATGATCGTGGTTAACGTCAATCCGCTGTACACCCCGCGTGAGCTGGAGCACCAGCTCAACGACAGCGGCGCCTCGGCAATTGTGATTGTCTCCAACTTTGCGCACACCCTGGAAAAAGTGGTCGACAAGACCCAGGTGAAACACGTCATTCTGACGCGGATGGGCGATCAGCTCTCCACCGCCAAAGGGACGCTGGTTAACTTCGTTGTTAAATACGTCAAACGTCTGGTGCCGAAATACCACCTGCCGGACGCTATCTCCTTCCGCCGGGCCCTGCACAACGGCTACCGGATGCAGTACGTAAAACCGGAGGTAGTTCCTCAGGATCTGGCCTTCCTGCAATACACCGGCGGCACCACCGGGGTAGCAAAAGGCGCGATGCTTACCCATCGCAACATGCTGGCCAACCTCGAGCAGGTGAACGCCACCTACGGGCCGCTGCTGCATCGTGGCAAAGAGCTGGTGATCACCGCGCTGCCGCTCTATCACATCTTCGCTCTGACCATGAACTGCCTGCTGTTTATCGAACTTGGCGGACAGAACGTGCTGATCACCAACCCACGCGACATTCCGGGGCTGGTCAAAGAGCTGGCGAAATATCCCTTTACCGCCATGACCGGGGTGAACACCCTGTTTAACGCGCTGCTGAACAACAAAGAGTTCCAGCAGCTCGACTTCTCGACCCTGCATCTGTCGGCGGGCGGCGGAATGCCGGTGCAACAGGCGGTGGCCGAGCGCTGGGTCAAGCTCACCGGGCAGTACCTGCTGGAGGGCTACGGCCTGACCGAGTGCGCCCCGCTGGTGAGCGTGAACCCGCACGACATCGACTACCACAGCGGCAGCATCGGGCTGCCGGTGCCCTCCACCGAAGCCAAACTGGTGGATGACGACGATAACGAAGTGGCACATGGCGAGCCGGGCGAGCTGTGCGTCCGCGGGCCGCAGGTGATGCTGGGCTACTGGCAGCGCCCGGACGCTACCGACGAAATCATCAAAGACGGTTGGCTGCACACCGGTGACATCGCGGTGATGGATGACGAAGGTTTCCTGCGCATCGTCGATCGTAAGAAAGACATGATCCTGGTCTCCGGGTTCAACGTCTATCCGAACGAGATCGAAGACGTGGTGATGCAGCACAACGGCGTGCTGGAAGTGGCCGCGGTGGGCGTACCGGCGGGCAGCAGCGGCGAAACGGTGAAAATCTTTGTGGTGAAAAAAGATCCTTCCCTGACCGAAGAGGCGCTGATCGCCTTCTGCCGTCGCCAGCTGACCGGCTACAAAGTGCCGAAACTGGTGGAGTTTCGCGACGAGCTGCCCAAATCGAACGTCGGGAAGATATTACGACGAGAATTACGTGACGAAGCGCGCGCCAAAGTAGACAATAAAGCCTGAGCTTCGTGTTAGTCACCCAAGACGCCGGCCATGCCGGCGTTTTTTTATGGGCGCAAACCAAAGAGAGTATGATTTGAATTACCAGATGATCACCACCAACGACGAGCTGGCTTCGCTGTGCGATGTCACCCGTGACGCACCCGCCATCGCGCTGGACACCGAGTTTGTCCGTACCCGCACCTATTACCCGCAGCTGGGTCTGATTCAGATGTATGACGGTAAACATGTGTCGCTTATCGACCCGCTGGGGATCACCGACTGGGCGCCGATGCGTGCGCTGCTGCTGGATACCGCCATCACCAAATATCTGCATGCCGGAAGTGAAGATCTGGAAGTTTTCCTCAATACCTTCGGCATCATGCCGGAACCGCTGATCGACACCCAGATCCTTGCCGCGTTTGCCGGTCGTCCGCTGTCCTGGGGCTTTGCCGCCATGGTGGAGGAGTACACCGGGCTGGCGATCGACAAGAGCGAATCCCGCACCGACTGGCTGGCGCGCCCGCTGACGGAACGCCAGCTCGACTACGCGGCGGCGGACGTGTTCTACCTGCTGCCAATTGCCGGTCAGCTGATGAAAGAGGCCGAAGCCTCCGGCTGGCTGCCTGCCGCCCTGAATGAGTGCCGGATGACGCAGCTGCGTCGTCAGGAGACCACCGATCCGAAAGAGGCGTGGCGCGACATCAGCAATGCCTGGCAGCTGCGCACCCGCCAGCTGGCCTGTCTGCAGCTGCTGGCCGACTGGCGTCTGCGTAAGGCGCGGGAGCGCGACCTGGCGGTGAACTTCGTGGTGCGTGAAGAGCATCTGTGGGCCGTGGCACGCTATATGCCGGGTAGCCTGGGCGAACTGGACAGCATTGGCCTTTCCGGCTCAGAGATCCGTTTCCACGGCAAAACCCTGCTGGCGCTGGTGGCGAAAGCGCAGGATTTGCCGGAAGAGGCACTGCCGCAGCCGCTGTTAAACCTGATGGATATGCCGGGTTATCGCAAAGCGTTCAAGGCGATCAAAGCCCTGGTGCAGGAAGTGGCAACGGAGAGCAAAGTCAGCGCCGAGCTGCTGGCCTCACGTCGTCAGATCAACCAGCTGCTGAACGCGCACTGGAAGCTGAAACCGCAGAACGGTACGCCGGAACTGATGGCAGGCTGGCGCGGGGAACTGATGGCCGATCGCCTGAATGCGTTACTGGAAGAGTATCCGCAGTAACTGTGCTCTGTAACCCCCGGCGGCGCGATGCTTGCCGGGGCTACAAATCCGTAGGCCGGGCAAGCATCGCGCCGCCCGGCAACAGCTACGCTTAAGAACGCGACTCTTCCGCTTCCGGCAGGGTCACGTTGAGCTCCAGAATCGAGATATCCCCGTCCTTTTGCTCCAGCTGTACGGTCACCATTTCCGGGTCAATCTGCACGTACTTACAGATCACTTCCAGAATGTCTTTACGCAGCTGCGGCAGGTAATGCGGTTCCGCGTCGCTGCGGCGGCGTTCTGCCACGATAATCTGCAGACGCTCTTTTGCGATGTTGGCGGTGCTTTTTTTCCGCGAGAGAAAAAAGTCGAGTAATGCCATAACTTATCCTCCGAACAGGCGTTTGAGGAAACCTTTCTTCTCTTCTTCGATGAAGCGGAAAGGACGTTCTTCTCCGAGCAGACGATCTACCGTGTCCGCATACGCTTTACCGGCGTCTGCGTTAGCGTCGAGGATAACCGGTTCACCCTGGTTAGAGGCACGCAGCACGGATTGATCTTCCGGGATGACGCCAACCAGTTTGATGCGCAGGATCTCGAGCACGTCTTCCATACTCAGCATATCACCTTTATTGACACGACCCGGATTATAACGGGTCAGCAGCAGGTGCTCTTTAATCGGTTCCTGGCCATTTTCCGCACGGCGGGATTTTGAGGCGAGGATCCCTAAAATACGGTCGGAGTCGCGCACGGACGACACTTCCGGGTTGGTGGTGATGATGGCTTCATCGGCGAAGTAGAGCGCCATCAGCGCGCCGGTTTCGATGCCTGCCGGTGAATCGCAGACCACGAAATCAAACTCCATTTTTTTCAGCTCATCGAGCACTTTTTCCACGCCTTCACGGGTCAGCGCATCCTTGTCGCGCGTCTGTGAAGCGGGAAGAATATAGAGATTGTCGGTACGTTTATCTTTAATCATTGCCTGATTCAGCGTGGCGTCACCCTGAATCACGTTCACAAAATCGTACACCACGCGGCGTTCACAACCCATGATCAGGTCAAGGTTACGCAGGCCGATATCGAAATCGATAACGACGGTTTTCTTTCCCTTCTGGGCCAAACCAGTAGCGATGGCCGCGCTGGAGGTGGTCTTGCCAACGCCTCCTTTACCCGAAGTAACAACAATAATGCGTGCCATAGAAATTCCTTGTTAAAAAGGGATCAATTCAACGGTTGAACGGTCAAAGCGTTGTCTGCCAGCCGCAGACGTGCCGCTTTACCAGAAAATTCGGCCGGGATGTTATCGCTCAGCCAGTAAACACCTGCGATGGAGACCAGCTCCGCCTCCAGGTGGGTACAAAAAATTTGCGCATCGCGATCGCCGCTGGCACCTGCCAGCGCGCGGCCTCGCATTGAGCCATAAATATGGATATTGCCATCCGCAATCAGCTCTGCACCCGCGCTGACGTGGTTGGTCACAATCAGGTCACAGTTTGGCGCATAAATGCGCTGACCGGAACGCACGGGCAGATCAATCAATCGCGTTTTTGTGACAGGGGTAACAGGGGGTTCTGGCGGGGCAGGGGGCTCTGCGCGTGGAGCTTTGTCTTTGCCTTCGTTCAGCAGCGGAAGACCCGCCCGATCGATTTCGGCTTTCAGCTCAGCGTCTTTGCAGCCGCTGATGCCCACAATCCGCAGGCCGGTGGCGGTAACCGCCTGTTGCAAATGGTGCCAGTTAACCGGCGCGTCGAGGCCGCTTACGTTAATGACCACGGGCGCATGTTTCAGAAATGCGGGCGCCTGCGCGATTTTGTCTTCTAACGCCTGACGAATAACCTCGGGTTTTGCTTCATGCAAATGAACCACTGATAAGGTGAAGCTACTGCCTTTAAGCTCGATGGGCGTGTTTGACATCCTGGCCTTACTCAATTTGCTTTTACCACGACCTGTGCGGCGTGATATTCCGAAGAGTATCAGGCATGTTATAGTCACAATTATATTGAGGCAAGTCACCCTCCCGCTTAATTCAGAGTAAATATATGTTTTGTGTGATCTACAGAAGTACCCAGCGCGACCAGACCTACCTGTATGTCGAAAAAAAGGACGATTTTTCCCGCGTGCCTGAGGCATTGCTGAAAAACTTCGGTAAGCCGCAGCTGGTGATGCTGATGCCCCTCGACGGGCGCAAGCAGCTGAGCAACGCCGATCTGGAAAAAGTCAAAACAGCCTTAACCGAACAGGGCTATTATTTACAACTCCCTCCGCCGCAAGAGAATTTACTCAAACAGCATCTTGAGGCGCAGGGGAAAAAATAGTTTAAGAATTATCTGTCAGCGTCACATTAACCGTTCAGGGGACGTATATGTATCAACATCATAACTGGCAAGGCGCTTTACTGGATTATCCGGTAAGTAAAGTCGTCTGCGTAGGCAGTAATTACGCAAAGCATATTCAGGAAATGGGAAGTGCGGTACCGGACGAGCCGGTGCTGTTCATTAAACCGGAAACGGCGCTCTGTGATATCCGCCAGCCGCTGGCATTACCCCAGGGGCTGGGATCGGTTCACCATGAAGTGGAGCTGGCGGTATTGATTGGCGCCACGCTGCGTCAGGCCTCTGAAGATCATGTCCAGAAGGCGATTGCCGGTTATGGTGTGGCGCTGGATCTGACCCTGCGCGACGTGCAGGGCAAAATGAAGAAAGCGGGCCAGCCGTGGGAAAAAGCCAAAGGCTTTGATAATTCGTGCCCCATCTCCGGGTTCGTTCCGGTGGCGGAATTTAAAGACGATCCGCAGAACACCACCCTGAGCCTGAAGGTCAACGGCGAGGTGCGTCAGCAGGGCTCCACCGCCGACATGATCCACAAGATTGTGCCGCTGATTGCCTATATGAGCCGGTTCTTCACCCTTAAACCGGGCGATGTGATCCTCACCGGCACCCCGGAAGGGGTAGGCCCGCTCTCCGGCGGCGACGAGCTGGAGCTGGCCGTTAACGGCCTGTCACTTAAAACCCGCGTGCTGTAATCCCCGCTTGCCGCCCCTTTTGGGCGGCAAAACTTGCATCGAGGTGCCAGACTGGTTATAAGGTGCGCTTTATTTTGACGTGTGGACATCCTTATGAGCGAAATCCCTTTCTGGCAAACCAAGACTCTCGACAACATGACCGACGCCGAGTGGGAATCGCTGTGCGATGGCTGCGGGCAGTGCTGCCTGCATAAGCTGATGGATGAAGACTCGGACGAAATCTATTTCACCAACGTTGCCTGCAACCAGCTGAATATCAAAACCTGTCAGTGCCGTAACTACGAGCGCCGTTTTGAGTTAGAGCCGGACTGCATCAAGCTGACCCGCGACAACCTGCCCACCTTCGAATGGCTGCCGCCGACCTGCGCCTACCGCCTGCTGGCGGAAGGGAAAGATCTGCCGAAGTGGCACCCGCTGCTGGCCGGTTCGAAAGCGGCGATGCACGGCGAGCGCATCTCGGTGCGCCACATTGCGGTGCGGGAATCCGAGGTGCGGGACTGGGAAGACCATATTCTGAATCATCCCAATCGCAGCTAATAAAAAACCCGCCGAGGCGGGTTTTTTTATTGCCGGGTGGCGCTGCGCTTACCCGGCCTACTAACAACGTAGGCCCGTACAAGCGCAGCGCCGCCGGGCATTAACGGCCAAACAGATCGCGTTTCTTCGGTTTAAACGGCTGGGCAATCAGCACCAGCAGCGCCACGACCAGGAAGGCCGCAAAAATACCTACCAGCCACTGCGGCATCTCGAGGGTCAGGAACTCCCACTGGCGCACGGAGCAGTCACCGCTTGCCACGAAGACCTGCGGCAGCCACTTATCCAGCGGCAGCCAGCTCGGGAAGCGGGCGGCAAAATCACAGGTCTGGAACGGTGACGGATGCAGCTGGATCATGGTGTGCTCCCAGGCCAGCTGGAGGCCTTTACCGGCGCTGTAGAGCCAGATGGCAATCGCGCCGTAGCGCAGCGGGCTTTTCGGGGCGATGGCGCCGACCAGGCCTGCACCCATCACGCCAAACAGCGCGCAGCGTTCATAGATACACAACACGCAGGGCTTCAGCAACATCACGTGCTGGAACCACAATGCCACCATTTCGAGCGCGAAGGCGGTCAGGGCCAACAGCAACCATGCTCCGCGTCCACGCGAGCACTGGTTCAAAAATTTCAACATAATCATTTCCCTGGAACAGGTATAGAAAGCGCAGTGTAAACGAAAACAATTCGCGCGCCAGCCTCAGCGCGCAAAATATAACGTAATCGGATATTTATCATTCGAAAGTGCAACCGGGCAGGAAACTGCCCGGTTTACTCACTTAATGCGCCGTCAGTATACCCGTCTGCAACATCCATTGGGTAAAAGGAATGAGGGTAATTTTGACGCACAGCAAACCGACGACGGTTAATACCACCGTGTAGGGCAGCGCCATCCACACCATCCGGCCATAAGAGAGCCTTATCAGTGGTGCCAGCGCCGAAGTGAGCAGGAACAGGAACGCCGCCTGGCCGTTCGGCGTAGCAACGGAGGGCAGGTTGGTCCCGGTGTTGATCGCCACCGCCAGCAGCTCAAACTGCTGCTGGTCTATCGCGCCGCTTTGCAGCGCGGTTTTGGCCTCATTAATATAGACCGAGCCGACAAACACGTTGTCGGAGATGGCCGACAGCAGGCCGTTAAACAGATAGAACAGCGACAGCTGGGCATCCGGCTCGGCCTGCAACACGTAGCGGATGATCGGCGCAAAAAGCTGCTGGTCGACAATCACCGCCACCACCGCGAAAAACACCGCCAGCAGGGCTGTAAAGGGCAGTGCTTCGGTAAAGGCTTTGCCGATAGCGTGCTCGTCCGTGACGCCGGTAAAGGAGGTCGCAAGGATAATGACCGACAGGCCGATTAACCCCACCTCCGCCAGATGAAACGCGAGGGCGAAAATCAGCCAGACGCCAATGATCCCCTGAAAAATCAGCCCCAGCTTCTGCTGCCGGGTACGTTTGCTGCGGCTTTCATCATCATAACGCTGCAATACCTCACGCACCGGGGTCGGGAGCAGGGTACCGTAGCCAAACCATTTAAACTTCTCCACCAGCCAGCAGGTCAGCAGGCCGCACACCAGCACCGGCACGCTGACCGGGGAAATACGCAGGAAGAAGTCGGTAAAATTCCAGCCCACGGCTTTGGCGATGATCAGGTTCTGCGGCTCTCCGACCATGGTCATCACCCCGCCCAGCGCAGTGCCCACGCCCGCGTGCATCATCAGGCTGCGCAGAAAGGCGCGGAACTGCTCCAGTACCTCACGCTGGTGGGCATCGACGTGGTTATCATCCTGCAGGTTATCTTCCGGCTGCGCGGAGGCCACCCGGTGATAGATCCCGTAGAAGCCGATGGCGACGCTGATCACCACCGCGACCACGGTCAGCGCATCGAGGAAGGCCGATAAAAAGGCGGCCGCAAGGCAGAAGGCCAGCGACAACAGCGTTTTCGAGGGGATGCTCAGCAGCAGGCGGGTAAAGATGAACAGCAGCAGCTGCTTCATAAAGTAGATCCCGGCCACCATAAACATCAGCAGCAGGAGCACTTCCAGATTCGTTGCCAGCTCCTCTTTCACATGTTCGGCGCTGGTCATGCCGATGGCCACCGCCTCGAAGGCCAGCAGGCCGCCCGGCAGCAGGGGGTAACATTTCAGCGCCATCGCCAGGGTAAAGATGAACTCCGCGACCAGCAGCCAGCCTGCGGTGAAGGGATCGAAAACAAAGATCAGCGGGTTAAGCACCAGAAAAACAACCAGGGTCACTTTATACCAGTCAGGTGACTGGCCTAAAAAATTGCGCCACAGGGCGCGGCTATAAGACATTTCCACAACAGATTTCCTTGCCCGTCACATAATTACGTCTTCAGTATACGCAAAGCGTGCCGGGCAAGGCGCGCAGGCCCGACTTTTAAATGATAAAAATAAAACGGCGATCCCTTTTTTCTCGCCTCGCTGCGCTATCTGCCTCAGTCTGCCTCTGGTATGATGAGTGAATTTTGTAAAAAGCAGTTAATGGAAAACTCACTATGGTCATTAAGGCGCAAAGCCCGGCGGGTTTCGCGGAAGAGTACATTATCGAGAGCATCTGGAATAACCGTTTCCCCCCTGGCTCGATCCTTCCCGCAGAACGCGAACTCTCTGAACTGATTGGCGTCACACGTACCACCTTACGTGAAGTGTTGCAGCGACTGGCCCGCGATGGCTGGCTGACGATCCAACACGGCAAACCGACCAAAGTGAATAACTTCTGGGAAACGTCGGGTCTGAATATTCTTGAAACGCTGGCGCGCCTCGATCACGAGAGCGTACCGCAGCTGATTGATAATCTGCTCTCCGTGCGTACCAACATCGCCACCATCTTTATTCGTACGGCGTTCCGCCAGCACCCGGATAAGGCGCTGGAAGTGCTGGCGCGTGCCACCGCCGTGGAAGATCACGCCGATGCTTTTGCCCTGCTGGATTATAACGTCTTCCGCGGCCTGGCATTTGCCTCGGGTAACCCGATCTACGGCCTGATCCTCAACGGCATGAAAGGGCTCTACACCCGCATCGGTCGTCACTACTTCGCCAACCCGGAAGCCCGCAGCCTGGCGCTCGGCTTCTACCATAAGCTGAGCGAGCTGTGCTCAGAAGGCATGCATGACCAGGTGTACGACACCGTGCGCCGCTACGGCCGTGACAGCGGTGAGATCTGGCATCGGATGCAGAAATCCCTGCCTGGCGACCTGGTGATTCAGGGACGCTAAAATAAAAAACCTCTCAGATGAGAGGTTTTTTTTGCCAGGTGGCGGCTTCGCCTTACCCGGCCTACAAAATCTGCAACCTTCGTATGCCGGGTAAGGCGAAGCGCCACCCGGCAAAACAAGCCGCACCGAATTACAACATATTCCCTTTCACCGGGCACCGCTCCAGCAGCTCCACGCTGCCGTCTTCGTTCTGCTGCTCAAGCATAATGTCAAAGCCCCACAGGCGATGGACGTGCTTCAGCACTTCCTTGCGACCCTTATCCAGCGGGGCGCGGTTGTGCGGGATATAGCGCAGCGTCAGGGAGCGATCCCCGCGCAGATCCACATTCCATACCTGAATATTCGGCTCCAGATTGCTTAAGTTGTACTGGGCCGAGAGGCGGGAGCGGATCTCGCGATACCCCTCTTCGTTGTGGATCGCCGAAATCTCCAGATAGTTATTATGATCGTCATCCAGCACCGTAAACAGGCGGAAGTCACGCATCACTTTTGGCGACAGGAACTGGCTGATAAAGCTCTCATCCTTGAAGTCGCGCATCGCGAAATGCAGCGTCTCCAGCCAGTCGGAACCGGCAATATCCGGGAACCAGTATTTATCCTCTTCCGTCGGATTTTGGCAGATACGCTTGATGTCCTGGAACATGGCAAAGCCCAGCGCATACGGGTTGATCCCGCTGTACCACGGGCTGTTATAAGGCGGCTGGAATACCACGTTGGTGTGGCTGTGCAGGAACTCCAGCATAAAGCGTTCGGTCACTTTGCCTTCGTCATACAGGTGGTTCAGGATGGTGTAGTGCCAGAAGGTTGCCCAGCCTTCGTTCATCACCTGGGTCTGTTTTTGCGGATAGAAGTACTGGCTCACCTTACGCACGATGCGCAGGATCTCACGCTGCCACGGCTCCAGCAGCGGGGCGTTCTTCTCCATAAAGTAGAGCAGGTTCTCCTGCGGCTCGGAAGGGTAGCGGCGCGCTTCCACGACCGTTTTCTCTTCTTCACGTTTTGGCAGGGTACGCCACAGCGTATTCACCTGGCTTTGCAGGTACTCTTCGCGGCTTTTCTGCCGGGCTTTCTCCTCCTGCAGGGAGATTTTCTGCGGGCGTTTGTAGCGGTCTACGCCGTAGTTCATCAGCGCATGACAGGAGTCGAGCAGCTTCTCGACCTCCTCCACCCCGTAGCGCTCTTCGCACTGGGTAATGTAGTTACGGGCAAAGATCAGATAGTCGACAATCGAACTGGCATCGGTCCAGCTGCGGAACAGGTAGTTATTTTTGAAAAATGAGTTGTGTCCGTAGCAGGCGTGCGCCATGACCAGCGCCTGCATGGTGATGGTGTTCTCTTCCATCAGGTAGGCAATGCAGGGATTGGAATTGATGACGATCTCATACGCCAGCCCCTGCTGGCCGTGTTTGTACAGCCGTTCGGTTTCAATGAATTTTTTGCCAAACGACCAGTGGGTATAGTTAATGGGCATCCCGACGCTGGAGTAAGCGTCCATCATCTGTTCGGAGGTAATCACTTCGATTTGATGGGGATAAGCATCCAGACGGTAGAGTTTTGCCACCCGGTCAATTTCCGCCAGATAGGTGTCAAGCAGCTCGAATGTCCAGTCGGGTCCATCGCTCAGACGTGTGGTGTCCTTATTCATGGAATCAATAGTAGCCATTAGCGCGCCCTCATTGTTGGTAGCTCTCTCTGTCTGGAGAACCTCTTTTCAAGCATAGAACACGCCATTCAAAAGCGTGCTGGCACGCTATTTTTTTCTTTGCGATTTCCCGTTTTTCACGTGGCGAAAAAGGGGTGTGTAACAGAATAAAATGCTGGTTAAAAATGCCGCGCAGCAGGAGATGCCAAAACCGCGCTACCCGCGTCAGCAGGGGAAGGTGTGAGATATGTCACCATAAAAAAGGCCTATGTTGAATAATATTTTCAGCTGGGTTATCAATATGTAATCAGAAGATTGTTCTTTTGCTTATTAAGGGAGTGGCTATGCGTGTTGTCATACTGGGAAGTGGCGTTGTTGGCGTAACCAGCGCCTGGTACCTGAGTCAGGCCGGGCACGACGTGACCGTCATCGATCGTGAGCCGGGTCCGGCGCTGGAGACCAGCGCCGCCAATGCCGGGCAAATCTCTCCGGGCTATGCGGCGCCCTGGGCGGCACCGGGCGTGCCGCTGAAGGCGATTAAATGGATGTTCCAGCGTCATGCGCCGCTGGCGATCAGTCTCGACGGCACGCAGTTCCAGCTCAAGTGGATGTGGCAGATGCTGCGCAACTGCGACACCTCGCACTACATGGAAAACAAAGGGCGGATGGTGCGTCTGGCGGAGTACAGCCGCGACTGCCTGAAAGCGCTGCGCGCTTCTACCGGCATTCAGTATGAGGGCCGCCAGGGGGGCACGCTGCAGCTGTTCCGCACCGCCCAGCAGTACGAAAACGCCACCCGCGATATCGCCGTTCTGGAGGATGCCGGAGTACCGTATCAGCTGCTGGAAGCCAGCCAGCTGGCGCAGGTTGAACCGGCGCTGGCAGAAGTGGCGCACAAGCTGACCGGCGGTCTGCGTCTGCCGAATGACGAAACCGGCGACTGCCAGCTCTTCACCCAGAATCTGGCCCGGATGGCGGAGCAGGCGGGGGTGAAATTCCGCTACAACACCTCAGTCGATAAGCTTCTGTATGAAGGAGAGAATATCTACGGCGTGCTGTGCGGTGACGAAGTGGTGAAAGCCGACGCCTACGTGATGGCCTTTGGCTCGTACTCCACCGCCATGCTGAAAGGCATTGTGGATATTCCGGTCTATCCGCTGAAAGGTTACTCGCTCACCATCCCGGTGAAAGAGGACAGCGGTGCCCCGGTTTCAACTATCCTTGATGAAACATACAAAATCGCGATCACCCGTTTTGACAACCGGATCCGCGTGGGAGGAATGGCGGAAATCGTCGGCTTTAACACCGAGCTGCTGCAGCCGCGTCGTGAAACGCTGGAGATGGTCGTTGGTGACCTGTTCCCGCGGGGCGGCTTTATTGAACAGGCGACCTTCTGGACCGGGCTACGCCCGATGACCCCGGACGGCACGCCGGTAGTCGGCCGCACCCCGTTTAAGAACCTGTGGCTCAACACCGGCCACGGCACGCTGGGCTGGACGATGGCCTGCGGTTCAGGGCAGTTACTCAGTGATTTGATCTCCGGGCGCACACCCGCTATTCCGTTTGATGATTTAAGCGTCGCGCGCTACCGTCCGGGATTTACTCCGTCACGTCCACAACATTTACACGGCGCGCATAACTAACAAGGAGTCGTCATGTCCCGTCCTGTTCTGGCTCAGCTGGATCTGCAGGCCCTGAAGGATAACCTGCAAATTGTCCGTCGCGCTGCGCCAGCTTCACGCGTCTGGGCGGTGGTCAAAGCCAATGCTTATGGCCACGGTCTGGATCGCATCTGGAGCGCATTAAGCGCGGCCGATGGCTTTGCGTTGCTCAATCTGGAAGAGGCGATCCTGCTGCGCGAGCGCAGCTGGAAAGGGCCGATCCTGATGCTCGAAGGCTTCTTCAACAGCGATGAACTGCCGCTGTTTGATAAGTACCGCCTGACCACCAGCGTGCACAGCAACTGGCAGGTCAAGGCGTTGCAGAATGCGAAGCTGCACGCCCCGCTCGATATCTACCTGAAAGTGAACAGCGGCATGAACCGCCTTGGTTTTCAGCCGGATCGGGTACACAGCGTCTGGCAGCAGCTGCGGGCAGCGAAAAACGTCGGCGGGATGACGCTGATGGCCCATTTTGCCGACGCGGAAAAAACCGACGGCATCGTGGCGCCGATGATGCGTATCGAGCAGGCGGCGGAAGGGCTGGAC
Source organism: Leclercia sp. (assembly GCF_036780805.1). Classification (NCBI taxonomy): domain Bacteria; kingdom Pseudomonadati; phylum Pseudomonadota; class Gammaproteobacteria; order Enterobacterales; family Enterobacteriaceae; genus Leclercia; species Leclercia sp. The sequence goes on from NZ_DAIQCE010000001.1 coordinate 578,956, forward strand.
TGTCCGCGCTCGCTCTCTAACTCGGCGGCCACCCTCTGGCATCCGGAGGCGCATTTTGACTGGGTACGGCCGGGGATTATTCTTTACGGCGCGTCACCGTCCGGGCAGTGGCAGGATATCGCCAACAGCGGCCTGAAGCCGGTGATGACCCTGCGCAGTGAAATCATCGGCGTCCAGACCCTGAAAGCGGGGGATACCGTGGGCTACGGCAGCCGCTATCGCGCCTCGGGCGAGCAGCGGATCGGCATCGTCGCCGGGGGCTATGCCGACGGTTATCCGCGCATCGCCCCGTCAGGCACCCCGGTGTGGGTGGACGGCGTGCGCACCGGTACGGTCGGCACGGTGTCGATGGATATGCTGGCGATTGATTTGACCCCCTGTCCGCAGGCCGGGATCGGTACGCCGGTTGAGCTGTGGGGCAACGAGGTGAAAGTGGACGATGTCGCCGCCGCGGCGGGCACCATCGGGTACGAGTTGTTAACCGCGTTAGCCCCGCGCGTGCCCGTTATTACGGTGTGAAGTCGTTGTAGGCCGGGTAAGGCGCAGCCGCCACCCGGCATGAACTCTGGAGCCAAATGCCGGGTGGCGCTTACGCTTACCCGGCCTACAAAACCGGGGACGTTACTCTTCGCTATCCTCCGCCACGCGCACGCCCACTTTCCGCACGGCGTTATCCTCTTTCTCCGCCACGGTCCAGATCATCCCGGCAAACTCCACCTGGTCACCGACCACCGGCGCGGCACCGAGCAGCTTCTGGACAATCTCGCCCAGCGTCTGCTGGTTATCGCGATACTCCAGCCCCTCATCCAGGCCGTAGATCAAGGCCACGTCGGCAAACTTGGCGCTGGCCTCCAGAATAAAATCACCAAAGAAGCGCTGATCCAGCGCGACCGGCGGCGACTGGCTGAACAGCTTGCCGAGAGCAGGGAGGTCATGCTCGCGGCCAATCACGCAGAGAATATCCCCCTCGCGCAGCCGGGTGCTCCCGGTGGGGTGCAGCAGGGCGTTATCGCGGAACAGGGCGGCAATACGCGTCTCGGCGGGCATATGCAGATCCCGCAGCGAGGCGCCCACGCACCACTTGTCGGCGCTAAGCTGGTACACAAACTGCTCCCACGGATTCTCCGGGTGAAGGTCCAGCCCCACGCGGGAGACCGGCCAGCCTACCGGCGGGATCACGACCCTGGCCTTTTTCGCCGCCCATGACAGGGACGTGCCCTGGAACAGCAGCGACACCAGCACCACGAAAAACGCCACGTTGAAGAACAGGCGGGCATGATCCAGCCCGGCCATCATCGGGAACACCGCGAGGATGATCGGCACCGCGCCGCGCAGCCCCACCCAGCTGATAAACACCCGCTCGCGCAGGTTAAAGCCCTTGAACGGCAGCAGGCCGGCGAACACCGACAGCGGGCGGGCAAAGAAGATCATCCATATCGACAGCAGCAGCGCCGGAACGGCAATCGGCAGCAGGTCCGACGGCGTCACCAGCAGCCCCAGCACCAGGAACATGCCGATCTGCGCCAGCCAGGCGAGTCCGTCGAAGTTTTGCAGGATGCCAAAGCGGTTGCGGATCGGGCGATTCCCGAGGAGGAAGCCGCACAGATAAACCGCCAGAATGCCGCTGCCGTCCATCGCGGTGGTCAGGGCGAAAATCAGAATCCCGCCGCTCAGGGCCAGCAGCGGGTAGAGCCCGGCAGGCAGCGAGATACGGTTGATCATCTGTTGCAGCAGGTAGCCACCGGAGAGACCAATGATGATCCCGAGGCCAAACTGCTGAATGATGTGCCAGGCGAACATCCAGCTCAGGCTGGTCTCATGCTGCTGGATCATCTCAATCAGGGTGATGGTCAGAAACACCGCCATCGGATCGTTGCTGCCGGACTCAATCTCCAGCGTCGAGCCGACACGTTCGTTCAGCCCTTTGCCGCCCAACAGCGAGAAAACCGCCGCGGCATCGGTGGAGCCGACAATGGCGCCAATCAGCAGCCCTTCCATGATGTCCAGATGGAACAGCCACGCCGCCATCATCCCGGTCAGGCCGGAGGTGATGAGCACCCCGACCGTCGCCAGCGACAGGGCCGGACCCAGCGCCACGCGAAACGAGCTGGCCTGGGTGCGCATCCCGCCATCCAGCAGGATCACCGCCAGGGCGAGGTTACTGATCATGTAGGCAAAGGGGTAGTTATCGAAGGGGATCCCCCCGACGCCATCAACCCCCGCCAGCATGCCGATGGCGAGGAAAATAACCAGAATGGGGATGCCGAGGCGAGAAGAAAATGAACTCAATAAAATACTACAGGTTACAAGAACTGAACCCAGGATAAAAAGACTGATTATTGCTGCGGCATCCAATGTGTGCGTACTCCCTGCGTGACGCGGTGACTGATACTAAAACCCTACCATATTAACGCCCCTTGCAGCGTGGAAATCCGGTGCTTTCGGGGCTTTTTTTATGCCTGCAGCACCGGATGACCGCTCAGGGTCAAAGAGGTCTTACCTGCGGCGTGAACAAGCGAAGCCTGCGCACCGAGCGGCAGGGTGACGGTCTTCTGTTCATGACCAAAATCGAGCCCGCTGATAATCGGCACCGACACCCGGGAGCGCAGGTAGTCGATCATGGTCGCCAGATCGTATCCGGCATCGTAATCATTGGCCGCCGAGCCGCTAAAACTGCCGAGCACAATCGCCTGCTGGCGGTCGAGGATCCCCGCATGGTGGAGCTGCAACAGCATGCGCTCCACGCGGAACGGGTGCTCGTTGATGTCTTCCAGCACCAGAATGCCGTTCTCAATGGCGGGCAGCCAGCGGGTGCCGATCAGCGACACCACCATCGCCAGATTGCCGCCCCACAGCTGGCCTGCACGTTCACACGCCGGGCCCTCACCCTGCCATTCCACCGAGTAGGCAGGGTTTTGCAGCGCGCGCCAGAAATGATCCAGGGTGAAGGCGTTCAGCTCCGGTGCGCCGAAGTTGCCGGCCAGCATCGGGCCGCTAAAGGTGATGACGTTATGCAGCGCCAGCAGGCCGAGCTGGATGACGGTGAAATCGCTGTGGCCGCAAATCAGCAGCGGATCCTGCTGCTGGCGGTCGGCCAGCCCCTGCCAGTCGATCTGCTCCAGCAGGCGGCTGGCACCGTATCCACCGCGTACCGCCAGCACAATCTGGTCGGCACCCGGCAGGCGGGCGAGGGCGTTGATGTCGCTCAGGCGCTGCGCCTCGGTTCCGGCAAAGCGCTGCTGGCGGCGGGGTATAATTGTCTGATTTTGCACCTGATGCCCGTCGTCCAGTAAACGCGCAACGCCCCGTTGGGCCGCTTCCTGATTAATGCAGTAACCTGATGGTGCGATGAGATGAAACTGAGACATGGCATTTCCTTGCTGACTTATAAATCTAAATGTATATATCATGCCGCCTGAGCGCATCCTTCATCAAGCGGAGGATAGGGTAACAGCGATGAATGACCATAAGGACAGATGACGTGAAATTGAGATGGTTTGCTTTTTTGATTGTGTTGCTTGCAGGATGCAGTTCAAAGCAGGATTACCAGAAACCGGAATGGAACCCGGAGGTCCCGGTAAAACGGGCGATGCAGTGGATGCCGATCAGCGAAAAAGCCGGTCAAGCCTGGGGCGTCAGCCCGCGTCTGGTGACCGCCATCATTGCGGTGGAGTCAGGCGGGAACCCGAATCTGGTCAGTAAATCGAACGCGGTAGGGCTGATGCAGCTGAAAGCCTCTACCGCGGGACGGGAAGTCTACCGGCATATGGGCTGGAGCGGACAGCCGTCCACCAGCGAGCTGAAGAACCCGGAGCGCAATATTTCGATGGGTACCGCTTACCTGAGCATTCTGGAGCACGGGATCCTGCAGGGGATTGAGGATCCGGAAGTGATGCAGTATGCGCTGGTGGTCTCCTACGTTAACGGGGCCGGCGCGCTGCTGCGCACCTTCTCCTCGGATCGCAAAAAGGCGATTGCCGAGATCAACGACATGGACAAAGACGAGTTCTTTGAGCACGTCGTCAACAATCACCCCGCCCCGCAGGCACCGCGCTACATCTGGAAGGTACAGAAGGCGATGGACGCCATGTAATCCGTTGCCGGGCAGCCACGCGCTGCCCGGTGGCGCTTAACGCACCTTGTTGGCGCGCTCCCGCGCTTCACGCTCCAGCGAGTAGATAATCCGCTGCAGTTCACGCTCCGGGCCTGGCCCGACATTAAGAAAACGGAAGCTCAGACGCGGCGTGGTGATGGTTTCGTTTTTGCTGTCCACCACTTTACGCTCGCTCACCGTGATCAACTGCGCATCGAAGAAGAAGCGACCCCAGCCGCCCATATCCAGCTCGATTTGCGAGAAGCGCATCCCCTCGACCAGGGCTTCCGGCTTCGCGCTATCCATCAACGCGCCCATGCCGCCCAGCGACAGGTCGTGCAGACGAAAACGGATCACGCTCTTGTCCGGCATTTTGGCTTTGCAGAAGTAGGCTGGATGCAGTGGCGCATTGATGCGGAAAAACTCCCGGCGCTGGATACACCACACCGAGGTGGGCAGGGCGGTGATAAAGGCGGGCAGCCCCTGGTAAGTTCCCTGTTCCAGTTTTGGCAGGTCGAACTCCACTTTCGCCCCCTGGGTGTCGGCGGCGACGGTGATGATTTCTGCGCGCAGCACCTGGCGGTTGTCGTACTCCTGGCTACCTAAATCCATCACCAGCCGCTCTGGCGTAGCATCCAGAATTTTGCTGATGAACTGGTTGTTTCCCCAGCTGATACGCACGGGAACGTCCTGTTTTTGCAGGTCGCGTATTACCCCTAATACAGCCAGCGGATTAGTTTTCAGGAACTGCTCACTGTAATTACTCACGCCCCAAGGCTCCTGGATAGATGACAGTCTGTGGATGCGTTATCGGCACCGGACCGCGGAACTTAATACAAACCAGCAATTATTTTTTCGTCAGAGCCGCAATTAAGTCAGTGTACTCAAAATGGTTTTCCGCCGATTGCCTATACTTATATGACTCGCGCGGGCGGGTGTTCTGCGCAAGCTTAACTCTGCAAGAGGGCATCGCTATGGGTATCATCGCCTGGATTGTATTTGGTCTGATCGCTGGCGTTATCGCAAAGTTCATCATGCCGGGACGGGATGGTGGCGGCTTTATTGTGACATGTATCCTTGGGGTCGTAGGTGCGGTTGTCGGCGGCTGGCTGGCAACGATGTTTGGCATCGGCGGCAGTGTAACCGGATTTAACCTGCAAAGTTTTCTGGTCGCCGTGGTTGGCGCCATTATCGTGCTTCTTGTCTACAGGATGGTACGACGCGCCTGACACGCATAAAAACGGCTCTTGTAAGAGCCGTTTTTTTTGGGCCGGGATTTTCTCCCTCTCCCTGATGAATCCCCAGTAATTTTATTGCCTTTAAAGCAATGAAATAATCACATAACGATAAATGACTTACAGCGGCTCCCTGGTCCGGCTGAAAATCGCCGAAGCGTTTCCGGAAGGCCGGGGCGAGGCGGCGAGCCCCCCTGGCACGTTCACCGGTTCTGGTGTATCAGAGAAGCAAGGGACATGAGGTGAACGGAACCACCACCAGAGCCGCATGTTCCCCCTCACCCTAACCCTCTCCCCAAAGAGGAGAGGGGATCCGTCCGTGCGAATATTATTTGTGGGGATCCCTCAGCCCTGAGGGGGAGGGTTGGAGTGAGGGGGAGCCGGCCGCACTGGTGCCACATCGCCGGGTGGCGGCTACGCCTTACCCGGCCTACAACGACTACAAAACCTTACTGCCCAACGCTTTTCTGCGTTTGCGCCGGTTCATCATTAGCCGCTGGCTGTGAAGTAGACGGGGTACTGGCCGCCGGTGGCGTTGTTACCGCTGGCTGGTCACTGGTAGCCGCTGGGGTCGTAGACGCCGGTTCATCATTGGCCGCAGGCTGTGTGGCCGGGAGTTTGTCGCAAGGGTTGGCCTGCGGGCAAACCAGATCCAGCATCTTCAACGTCACGCCGTTGGTCCAGCCAAAGCCGTCCTGCAGCGGATATTCACCGCCGCCGCCGCCCGTGCCGGTGGTGGAAACATCATATTTCTCCACCAGCTTCTGCTCGCGATCGTAGGTGTGCTGCACGTTGCTGAGGAAGCGCCAGGTCACATCCATCGCCACTTTTTTATGGCCGTAGTTCTGCAAGCCTTCGGCGGCCACCCACTGCAACGGTGCCCAGCCGTTTGGCGCATCCCACTGCTGACCGCTGTTAACGTTGGTTGTCGCTATCCCGCCGGCTTTAAGCAGCTGGGCTTCGGCGGCCGAGGCGGTTTTGTCCGCACGCTCCTGGGAGGCCGCCTGCACGTACAGTGGGAACAGCGCCGCGGCGGTCAGCTGATCGCGCACCTGTTTGGTTTTCAGATCGTAATCCGCATACCAGCCCTGTTTGTCGTTCCACAGATAGCGCTCCATCGCTTTCTGGCGATCGGATGCCAGACCCTCGTAACGGCTGGCCGCCGCGCTGTCCCCGCCGTCCTGGCTGGCCTTCGCCAGCAGTTTTTCCATCTTGAACATCAGGGCATTCAGATCTACCGGCACGATGCTGGTGGTGCGGATCGTCCCCAGCTGCTGCGGATCGTCCATCCAGCGTGAGCTAAAGTCCCAGCCGGAGGCGGCGGCGGAACGCAGATCGCGGTAGATCTCGGTCGCCGGGCGGCTCGGGTATTTTTTCGCGGTGTTGATGTCATCCAGCCAGGATTCCGGGCGCGGCGTGTCGCGATTGTCCCAGTAGCGGTTAAGCACGGCACCGTCGTCCAGCTTCACTACCCGCTGGCTGGCCTGACCCGGCTGGAGGGCATCCACCCCTTCCATCCAGTAGGCATACTCTTTTTCCATCTGCGGACGGTATTTTTTCAGCGCCTCGCTGTCGTGGGTCGCCAGCAGTTCAACCATCAGGGAGAAGAACGGCGGCTGGGAGCGGCTCAGATAGTAGCTGCGGTTACCGTTGGGGATATGGCCCCAGCTATCCAGTTCATAAGCGAAGTTAGCCACCATATCGGCGACTTTGTCCCAGTGCCCGCTCTCGGCCAGCCCCAGCATGGTGAAGTAGCTATCCCAGTAGTAGATCTCGCGGAAACGCCCGCCTGGCACCACGTAAGGTTTCGGCAGCGGCAACAGCGAATCCCACTTCCCGGCGCTGGAGGTGGTGCGGGTCAGCACCGGCCACAGGCCGTCGATATGCGCGCGCAGGCTCTGTCCGGCAGGCGGAACGTACTTTTCCTTTTCCGTCGGCAGGGTGAAGTTCATATCGACAAAATGACGCAGGTCGAAGCCGGACTGTTTGCGCTGCATGTGGTAATCGGCAAGGATCGCCTGAGGATCGTTTTTCGGCACCGCATCGGCAAAGGTTTTCTGGTCGGGGAAGAGTTTGGCGCTTTGCACATCGTTAAACAGCGGGCCAAACAGGATGTCCGGGGGCTGTTTCTGGCCGCTGGACTGGTCGTCCGCGTAGCTGAAGGCGGTGATCCCAAGCAGGATGCCGCCAATCGCCAGCCGCAAGGTTGCGTGGCGTTGAGGTCTCATCATGGTTGTTCTCCTAAGTTCGCTGGGCAGCGTGGCCGCTGTCATTAATCACCTGAAAACCTTAGACGAATATCTGCAACTTCGCGTGTTGGATGTCCCATTTTCAGTAAAACCAGACTATTTACCGCTGCGTTAATGGGGGCTCAATACGGGCATATAAATATATAAAACGCGTAATTCATTTGCCGTGTAAATAACGATTAATCGCACGGATCACATAAAGCGAAAATCATAACTTCTTAGCGAGAAAACATAATGGATTGCGCCTCCAGGGATGTGGGAATTATGTCGGCAGTACTATTAAGCGCACTAAAAATAACAGGGAGAGACCTACAATGTCGTCAACGGAAAAATTAGCGGTAAAAGAAAAAATAGGTTATAGCCTCGGCGATGCGGCCAGCCATATTGTATTTGATTCCTCGGTAGCGATCCTCGCCTATTTCTATACGGATATTTACGGACTCCCCCCGGCGGTGATGGGCACCATGTTTTTGCTGGTCAGGCTGTTGGATGCTATTACCGATCCGATCATGGGGGCGATTGCCGACGCGACCTCCTCGCGCTGGGGACGTTTTCGCCCCTGGCTGCTGGCGATCTGTGTTCCGTTCGCGGTGAGCTGCGTGCTGGTGTACACCATCCCGTCGTTTTCTGACAGTGGAAAGGTGGTTTACGCCGTGGCGGCCTATATCTTTATGACCCTGATGTACACCGCCATCAATATTCCCTACTGCTCGCTGGGCGCGGCGTTAACCTCCGACCCGCGGGAAAACCTCTCGTTGCAATCCTGGCGTTTTGCCATCACCCCACTCGGGGGCGCGCTGGGTACCGCCTGTATCCTGCCGCTGGCTGACATGCTGTTTCCGCAGGATCGCGCCACCGGCATTCAGGTGGCTATGGCCCTTTTCGGTGGCATTGGCTGTTTGATGTTTATTATCTGTTTCGTCACTACCAAAGAGCGGGTCCAGCCGATCAAAGAAGAAAACCTGAACATTGTTCGTGACGTCAAAATTCTGTTTCGCAACGAGCAGTGGCGCATTCTGTCGATCTACAACTTCATGATGCTGGTGGCGGTAGTGATCCGCGGCGGAGCGGTGGTCTACTACGTCAATACCGTGCTGAAACAAGGCACCACTATTATTTCGCTGTTTATGCTGGGCGGGATGATCGCCTCGATGCTGGGCTCGGTGCTGGCGCAGCCGCTGGGCACGCGCTTTTGTAAAATCAAACTCTCATTCTGGATCAATATGCTTAATGCCGGGCTGGGCGTGGTCTGTTTCTGGCTACCGGTACAGTACTGGATCATTCCTCTGGTGGCGCATTTTCTGATCCAGACGGTGCAGGGCGGAAATGGCGCGCTGCAGTGGTCGATGATTACCGACGCCAATAATTACGGCGAGTGGAAAACGCAGCGCCGCATTACCGGTATGAACGTCGCCGCCAATATTTTTGTTATTAAATTAGGGGTGGCCGTTGGCGGTGCTATTCTCGGCTGGGTTCTGGCCGGCTTTGAATATCAAACCAGCAGCGTCGTGCAATCGTCGCAGGCGATCCAGGGCATTATCTGGTTATTTACCCTCATCCCTTCACTCTTTTATCTGCTGACCGCGCTGGCGATTAAATTCTATCGCCTGGACGAACAGACGATGAATAACGTGGTGGGCGATTTAAATAAGGGCCAGTTTGCTAAGTCGTAATCAAACAGTGGATCAAAATTAACCCTACAGGATGGAATCTATGCGTATCAATACTATTACGCTGCTGGCCAGCGTCTGTATTCCGGCATCAACCCTGGCGGCCACGCCAGCGGACAGCGTGGACGAGAAAATAGCCCGGCTGGAAGCCAGTCTGGCAAGAGCCGAAGCGAAAATTGCGGCGCTGGAGCAGACGCAAACGAAGCCAACCATAAACCTTGAGTCCGCAGAGCCGTCTGTTAGCCCGGCCCCCAAATTGACCCTCTCCGGCTACGGCGATTTACGCTTCTACGGCGACGTGGAGTTGAATATGGACGCCGCCAGCCGCAGCGGCAGCCTTACCTCCACGAGAACCAGCGCCAACAAGGACTGGGCTCCGTCAAACAATGAACGCTGGGATATCAATGGCCGCCTGCTGCTGGGTTTTGACGGCTACCGGCGGATGAGTAACGGGCAGGTTGCCGGTTTCTCAGTGCAACCGCTGGCGGATGTTACCGGCAGGATGAACCTTGATGACGCGGTATTTTTCTTCGGCCAGGAAAACGACTGGAAAATCAAAGTCGGGCGCTTCGAAGCTTACGACATGTTCCCGCTCAATCAGGATACCTTTGTCGAATACTCCGGCAACACGGCCAACGATCTCTACAGCGACGGTTACGGCTACCTCTACATGATGAAAGAGGGGCGCGGACGCAGCGACAGCGGCGGTAATTTCCTGATGAGTAAAAACCTCGGCAACCTCTACTTTGAGGTCAATACCCTGCTGGAAAACGGCAGCTCGCTGTTTGTTGATAAGCAGTACCACGGCATGGCGCTGGATAATGACAAAAACGTGGCCTATGTCCGTCCGGTTATCGCCTGGACTGAGGGGCGCTTCTCCACGGCGCTGGCGATGGAGAGCAATCTGGTCAATAACGCCTACGGCTACCGGGATGCCGCAGGTCGCTGGGTCGATCAATCCGATCGCACCGGCTACGGCCTGACCATGAGCTGGAACGGGCAAAAAACCGATCCGGATAACGGCGTGGTGGTTAATCTCAACGCCGCCTGGATGGACGCCAGCGACGAAACCGACTTCAGCGCCGGGATGAACGGCCTGTGGAAGAATTTTGAGCTGGGCTATATCTATGCCCATAACGAAATCGACAGATTTAACGCTGCCGGGCTGGATGCCGACTGTGACAGCGACTGCTGGATAACCGATCCGGGCGATTACGACATCCATACGCTGCACGCCTCGTATTTGTTCCCCAACGTGATGAAAATGAAAAACTTTAATATCTACCTCGGGGCCTACGCCTCGTGGATTGAAGCCCATCCAAACGAGGGCCATGACAGCACCGACTCCCGCTACGGTGGCCGCGTGCGCTTTAAGTATTACTTCTGACCCCATGCCAGCCAGACTCTTTGCAACGTCTGGCTGGCATTCCGCACCTGCACTACCTTCATAACTGGGCTTAATGAAAGGGAGTGCCAATGAAATCGTTACCTTTGATCGTTCCTGCCATCCTGCTACTTGCCGGCTGCGGGGCGAACAACTCACCGCCGCAGACACCTATCCCCGGTGAAAGCACCTCTGCCAAAATGCGCACCCTGGAAACGGGCGCCCAGGTGATTCAGTCCCGCCCGCCGGTGGAAGCCATCAGCGCTTACCTCGACGGCTTTCATTTTTACAGTGGGGATAAAAACGGGCAGATGGAGGCCCACCACTACGTGACGGTGCTTAATGAAGATGTGATGCAGGCGGTCATTTACGACGGCAATACGAAGGATGCCCGGCTGATGGGCGTCGAGTACATCATCAGCGAGCGCCTGTTTAATACCCTGCCGCCGGAGGAGAAAAAGCTCTGGCACAGCCATCAGTATGAAGTGAAATCGGGCAGTCTGGTGGCCCCCGGCCTGCCCGCTGTTGCTGATAAGGCGCTGATGAGCAAAATCGTCAACACCTACGGCAAAACCTGGCACACCTGGCATACGGACCGCGACAAAACCCTGCCGCTCGGCATACCGGCCCTGATGATGGGCTTTACCGGGGAAGGGCAGCTCGATCCGGCGCTGCTGGCGGATCGCGATCGGCGTCTGGGGATCGATACTCAGGAGATTAAACGCCAGCGTGCCGATATCGTTGCTCGTCCGGTGGCGAAAGGGGCGAATGCCTGGCAGCAGGGCGAGGTCATTCAGCTCCGGCGCGTGCAGGGCAGCGGTGAACACGGCCACGGCGACACCGCCTATTTTGGCACGTCCGAGCAGAGCCAGCAGACGCAATCACGTTGATGAGGAGGCGATATGAAGATCCATCACCTTAACTGCGGGTGTATGTGCCCGCTGGGCGGCGCATTCTACGACGGTTTCAGCAAGGGGCTGCATGCGCACCTGGTCTGCCACTGCCTGCTGATTGAAACCGAGCGCGACGGGCTGGTGTTAGTGGATACCGGTTTCGGGCAAGGGGACGTGCGCGACCCCTCCAGGCTGTCGGGCTTTTTCCGGGTGCTGAATAACATCCAGCGTCGGGAGTCGCTCACGGCGCGCGCCCGGGTCGAGGCGCTGGGCTTCAGCGTGGCCGACGTCCGCCATATCATTCTGACGCACCTCGATTTCGACCACGCGGGTGGGCTGACCGATTTCCCCCACGCGCGCATCCATTTAATGCAGCAGGAGATCGACACGGCGCAGCAGCGCCACAGCTGGCTGCAGCGGGAGCGCTATCGCCCCGGACAGTGGAGCGCCACCTCTGGCTGGGAGGGCTATCAGGTGCAGGGCGAGCGCTGGTTTGGCTTCGATGCGGTAACGGCGCTCAACGGACTGCCGCCGGAGATTCTGCTGGTGCCGCTGGCCGGCCACACGCCGGGCCACGCCGGGATTGCCGTGCAGCAGCCGCAGGGGTGGCTGCTGCACGGGGGTGACGCCTGGTTTTACCGGGAGGAGATGCGCCAGCCGCAGCGCCACTGTACCCCCGGGCTGCGCTTTTACCAGTGGATGATGGCGATGGACAACGATGCCCGGCGGCGCAACCAGCAGCGGCTGCGCGAGCTCTCCTGTTCGCACGCCAGGGATATCACTTTTTTCTGTAGCCATGACGCGCGGGAACTGGAAAGCCTGGCAACGTCGCCAAAACCGTCCTGATTACGGCAACTTAGGCGTGGCCTGCTTTTCAGAGGGTACGCTTAAAAATTATACTGGATATTTGAACAGGTATTTGTATACTATTAGAGCAAATTACCCGAGTAATGTATGAGTGAGGGGTGAAACCTATGGTAATTCCTGTTCAAACTTTCCAGTCCAACAACCCGCTTGCCACCATCAGCAGCCGCGAAATCGCTAAGATGACCGGTATTGCCCATACCGAGGTGAAGCGCATGGTGAAGAGTCTGGAAACAGCGCAGCGTCTTTCGCAGCCGGTAACGGCCAGTCTGTACGAGCGCGAAGGTGAAACGCGGCAGGAGTTTATGCTGAACAAACGAGACTCCCTGCTGACGGTTTCGCGCATCTCACCGGGCTTCACGGCTGCCATGCTGGATCGCTGGCAGGAGCGTGAGAGAAACGCCAATCTCCCGGACTTCACTAACCCGGCCGCGGCGGCGCGCGCCTGGGCCGAGCAGTATGAAAAATGCCACCGGGCGGAGGAGCAGCTTGCGCTTTGGGCCCCAAAGGCGGTGTTTTTTGACCAGTTCGTCAGAGTGAAAGAGGCGATGGGTTTTCGTCAGCTCTGTAAAATGCTGAAGGCCAAAGAGCCGCAGTTCCGCGAGTTCCTGCTGGAGCGCAATATCATGCAGCGCGTCGGCGGCAATCTGGTTCCGCCGCAGCACCATATCGACGCGGGCTATTTTACGCTGCACAGCGGCGTGGGCGAAAACCAGCACACCTGGTCCCAGGCGCGCTTTACCGCGCGCGGCGTGAAATGGGTGGCGGATCTGTGGTCAAAACACCTCTCCACGCTCACCATCGAGCTGCCGCGTGAGGAACGCAGCGAAGGCACCCCGTCGCAGCAGAGCTGGCTTTAACCATTAGTCAATCCGGTCAGATCTCCTGTGGAGTCTGACCGGCTTCGCGTAATGCCCCCGGCGACTGGCCGACAATCCGCTTAAACGCCCGGCTGAATGCCGCCAGCGAGCCGTAGCCGAGGCGCAGCGCCACGGTCTCAATCGCCTGATTCTCCTGCCCGATATACTGGATCGCCAGCCGCATCCGCAGCTCGGTCAGGTATTTCGCCGGGGTCGTGCCGGTGGCCGAGAGAAACCGCTCGGCAAACACCGACCGCGACGTTCCCGCCTCTTTTGCCAGCTCTGCCACGCTCCAGTTAACCCCCGGCTGCTGGTGCATGGCGTAGATCGCCCGGCTGAGGCGCGGATCGCGCAGCACCTGGATCCAGCCGGTGGCTTTCCCGCACCCGGCTTCAACCCAGCCGCGCACAATCAGCGCCGCCACCACGTCCGCCAGCCGGGCGAGGATCCCGGCAAATCCCACCTGGCGGGTCATCGACTCCCGCTCCATCGCCTCCAGCAGGGGATGGATCTCCGGCCAGGTGGTCATCAGGCGACTGACCATCATCACCTCCGGCATCGCCTTGATCAGCGGCTGCATCCCGCCGAGATCGAAATCCATACACCCGCTGAATATCACCACGTTATCGCTGTCCGGGCAGGGCTCGCAGTGGATGTCGCAGACGCTGCTGCAGATCGGCTCGCTTGGGAAAGCCGAAACCGGCGTGACCGTCGCCTCATCCCCGGAGAGCAGGGCGTGGGCATCGCCGTTGGGGATGAACACCGCATCGCCGCTGTTCAGCTCGAAACGCGCGCCGCTGTGCATCCGCAGTACCGCCGGACCGCGGCTGATAAAGTGGAACTGCGCTTTTCCCGCGGCCGCGCTGAAGGCCACGCCAAAAGGCGTGCTGGCCTCAATCCGGCGGTACTTCACCCCCGACAGGCGCATCCCGCGCAGCAATTCACTGATCAAATCAGGCGACTGTAGCGTCATTTCTTTATTCCCGGACGAATAATCAATAAGTGAAGATTATATGTCATAGATCGTCCGCGGTGAACTGCCTATGCTTTGCGACATACGTCACATTTTCCTAACGGGAGTATTACAAATGCATTCATCCATCGCCGCAAACGAGGCCAACGCCCCGGCCAGACCCGCCTGGCGCGCGGTCTGGTCGCTGGGGCTGGGGGTATTCGGCCTGATCATCGCCGAGTTTCTGCCTGCCAGCCTGCTGACGCCCATGGCCGCCAGTCTTGGGGTCAGCGAGGGGGTGGCCGGGCAGTCGGTCACCGCCACCGCGCTGGTGGCGCTGGTCACCGGCCTGCTGATCACCTCCGCCACTAAAAGCATCGACCGCCGCTGGGTGCTGATGTTCTTCTCGGTGCTGCAAATTATCTCCAGCCTGATGGTCGCCTTCGCCCCCTCGCTGCATGTCCTGCTGATGGGGCGCTTGCTGCTCGGCGTGGCGATTGGCGGGTTCTGGGCGATGTCCACCGCCACCGCGATGCGCCTCGTGCCCGCCAGCGACGTGCCAAAGGCGCTGGCCATTATCTTCTCCGGGGTGTCGATTGCCACCGTGGTGGCCGCGCCGCTGGGCAGCTATCTCGGCAGCCTGATCGGCTGGCGCAACGTCTTCATCCTCGGCGTGATACCCAGCGCGCTGGCTCTGCTGTGGCAGCTGTGGGTCCTCCCGTCGATGCGCCCTGAAAACAGCGGCAGCCTCAGCACGCTGCTGCGGGTTCTGCGTCGTCCGGGGATGATCGGCGGTCTGCTGGCGACCATTCTGATCTTCAGCGGTCATTTCGCCTTCTTTACCTATCTGCGTCCGTTCCTCGAGACGGTAGGGCAGGCGAGCGTGGAAACCATTTCCCTGATCCTGCTCGGTTTTGGCGTGGCGAATTTCGTCGGTACCTCCATCGCCGGACATCTGCTGGCGCGCAACCTGCGTCTCACTCTGGCGCTGGTGCCGTTGGCGATGGGGATCCTGGCGTTGCTGATGGTGGCCTTTGGGCATCTGGCGCTGGTGGACGGTCTGCTGGTGAGCCTGTGGGGCTTTGCCTTCAGTCTGGTGCCGGTGGGCTGGTCCACCTGGCTGGCGACCACCGTTACCGACGAGGCCGAAAGCGCGGGCGGACTGATGGTTGCCGCGATCCAGCTGGCGATCGGTGCCGGTGCAGCAGGCGGTGGGGCAGTGTTTGATCTCAACGGTGCGAGTGGAGTCTTCACCGCCAGCGGCGTACTGCTGGTGGCGGCGATGGTCATGGTCTTTGCCGGGGTTCGGGTGAAACCGGTGGCAGCGGAGTAAGATTGAATGCCCGGCGGCGCTAGCGCTTGCCGGGCCTACAAAAACCGTAGGCCGGGTAAGGCGTAGCCGCCACCCGGCGATGCCACTATTGCTGCGCTGCCTTTTTCATTGGAATCAACGCAATTACCACCGCGCCCAGCACCAGGAAACCGGCCACCATAAAGATCCCGGCGTTGAAGTTGCCGGTGATATCTTTCATCAGCCCCATCAGCAGCGGGCCCAGCGCGGCACCGGTCATCCCGGTGGCGTTGATCACCGCAATCCCCACGGCGCGGGCGCGAAGGGAAATCGAGCGGTCCGGCGTCGTCCAGAAGATCACCATCGCCGCAAAGGCACCGGACGAAGCCATCACGATCCCGGTGAACTGCAGCATCGGATCGCTGCTGGTGGCGGTCAGGATCCAGCCTGCGGCGGCAAACAGGTACGGCAGCAGGGTATGGACCTTACGCTCGTTGCGCTTATCAGAACGCTTACTCCACCAGACCATCGCCACGATGGTACAGACCTGCGGGATAGCGCTCAGGATCCCGATGGTCACGTTGCTGCTCTCCTCGCTGATGCTGCGCAGGATCAGCGGCGTCCAGACGCTCAGGGCGCTCAGGGTATTGGTCAGGCAGAAGTAGGCGAGGGTGTAGAGCATGATGGTCGGGGTGAACAGCTCCCGCAGCAGGCTGCCCTGCTTCGGCGCCAGCGCGGCTCGCTCACGCTGCTGGGTGCTCTCGGCATTCAGGCGATCCGCCTCCAGCATCTCCTTCAGGCAGGCTTTATCATCCTGGGTCAGCCAGCGGGCTTTATCCGGGCTATCGTCCAGCCAGAACCACACTACAAAGCCCAGAATCACCGACGGGAAGCCCTCCAGCAGGAACAGCCACTGCCAGCCCTTCAGGTTCATCACCCCATCGAGGTTGAGAATGTACCCGGAGGCCAGCGAGCCCAGCGCCATGGTCACCGGCATGGCAATCATAAACAGGGCGTTGGCACGGGCGCGGTAGTGCGCCGGGAACCAGAAGGTTAAATAGAGCAGCAGGCCCGGCAGGAAACCGGCTTCGGCGATCCCCACCAGCATACGCAGCACATACAGGCTACCAGGGCCGGTGGCGAACATGGTGGCGGTGGACGCAATCCCCCACACCACCATCAGAATAGCGATCCAGCGTCGCGCACCCACCACGCTCAGCATCACGTTGCTGGGGATCCCGCAGATCACGTACATCACGTAAAACAGGGTTGTTGCCAGGCCAAACATGGTGCTGGTGAGGCCCAGATCCTTGCCCATCGTCAGCCCGGCAAAGCCGATGTTGATGCGATCGAGGTACGAGAAGACGAACAGGATGAACAAAAAAGTGATGAGTCTGCGGAATAACTTTTTAATCACCCGCTGTTGACGCGGATCGAGCGTGGCGTCAGCAGGGGAAGGCGGAGCCAGCACGTCGGTGCGTGTCGGTTCCAGCGATGGACTCTCGTTCATGAAAAGCTCCACATGGCGATTATTGGTATTGTTGTATCGTGCAACCTGAACACGTGCGCTAACGTATAGGAAATCGCACACATAAACGTCAATGTTATGTTTGAAAAATGATACGCAATTGTTAATCACGTAGCGTTTTCGAATCATATTGCGATATCGATCGGCTTTCGTGGCGCGGAGGTAATAAGAGAAGCCATTGCTTGAGGTGAAGTGGCTATAGCGGGCGGACAATAGCGGGTATAATTGCGGCCATTGCATCACTTCTGGAACGTCATTTCATGAGTCAAACCACACCATCATCAGACACCGGCTCCACTTTTCATCGCGAAGAGTTCCCGTTCTACTGGATCGTGAATGTCTATGCGCGCTACACGCAAGTTATGGAAATCACACTGAAAAAGGTGCAGCTCGATGTTTCCCGCTTTCGGGTGCTGATGATTACCGAGCAGTACGGTAAGGCCAGCATCTCGCAGATCTCCGAATATGCGATGACCAAGATGCCAACCGTGACCAAAATCGTCGGTCGCCTGCGTGATGACGGCCTGGTGACCACCGCCAGCAGCGTCCAGGACGCCAGGGTCACGGAGGTGATGCTGACCGAGACCGGACGTGAAAAAGTGGCCGAGGCACACCGCCTTGCCAGCAAGGTTTTCGAGAAGGGTTTTAAGGGCATGACCGCCGCGCAGATGGAAAAAATGAACCTGTCGCTGGCGAAGGTGCTCGATAATCTGAACGAGCTCTGAGGGCATCACGGAGAGAATTACGGATTTGTGACCGCCTTAAAAATTCCCTTTAATATGCTTTAAAACAACCACTTAAATACATGCCGCGTTGTCACTCAGCGCGGCTTTTTTTTGCTGTCCGCGCCGTTTTTATTGTTAATTATCATCATCATAACCCTCCCTCTCGCAAGTGTTATAAAAATGTTTCCATGTTATTTTTACGTAAAATTAACGTGAAAAATTACTTGAATATTCATCTAAATCTTCCATGATTGACCTGAGTTCACGTGGGTCGAATCGCAGCGCAGACTGCTCCGCCCGAATATGATTCGTTTTTTCTGGTTGAGGTGCGAATTATGCAGCCTGTTACTGAGAGCAATGGTTACGTAGAGCGGTTTACCCTCGGCGAGGGCGACCTCTGCTTCGCGGTGAAAGACACCCTCGACATCGCTGGCTTCCCGACCCGCGCTGGCTGCCCGGCGCTGGTATCCAACCCGGCGGCGGAGCAGCATGCCGACGTGGTGGCGACCCTGCTCGGACAGGGCTGCGTCCTGACCGGAAAAACCACCCTGCACGAACTGGCGTTTGGCGTCACCGGGATCAACCCCTGGAGCGGCACGCCCATAAACCCCCAATTTCCTGACCTGATCCCCGGCGGCTCCTCCAGCGGCTCGGCCGCGGTAGTGGCCTCCGGTGAGGTGGATTTCGCTCTCGGCACCGACACCGGCGGCTCGGTGCGGATGCCCGCCGCCTGCTGCGGGATCCTCGGTTTAAAACCAACCTACGGCATGCTGAGCCGGGCAGGGGTGATGCCGGCCCACAGCTCGCTGGACTGCGTGGGCATCTTCGCCCGCAGCAGCAACGTTCTGCGCCAGGTTCTGACCCGTCTTGCCATTCCGGTGAACGCGCCGCTGACCGCGCTGCCCGCCATCGGCTATATCCCGGCGGCCAGCAGCGACGTTGACGCGCTGCTGCTGAATTTCCTTGCCCAGGCCGACCTGCACCCCCAGCAGGTTGAACTGCCCCTGCTGGAGGACGCGCATCGCGCCGGGCTGACGGTCATCAGCCGCGAAAACTGGCAGGCCTTTAACCCGTTATTAAGCGATACGAGAGTCTCCGCCGACGTGGCAACCCGCATCCGCGCCGGTGAAAGCATTGATGCTGAGGCCCTGAACGCCGCCGAAGCGATCCGCCGCCAGTTTACCGCTCAGGTCGATGCCCGGCTGGCGACAACCCCGCTGCTGGCGCTGGCCACCCTGCCGGAGCTGCCCCCGACCCTGGAGGAGGCGCAGGATCCGCTCAGCGTGGTCAATCTCACTAGGCTGGTGCGCCCGTTCAACCTCAGCGGCCACCCGGCGCTGACCCTGCCTGCGGGCACGCTTCATAACCGCCCGGTGGCGCTGCAGCTGATCGCCGCCAAGGGGCAGGAGGGCCTGCTGATCCAGGCCGCCGAATGGCTGGCTGAACGACGACGCCGCTAACCATCCCGTTTTAGCAAACACAGTTTTAACAATAACTCAGTGAGTACCACTCATTGCGGCAGCGCTCGTCTCTCTGCGGGCCGCACACTCTTTTCGGGAGGAAGCTATGTCAGCCGTTCATGTTCGTGAGGAACTCGTTCCACTGCTGAATGACGTTGCGGCCCGCAGCGCCGATTTTGAGCAACAGCGTCATATCTCTGACGACATCATCGCCCGGTTTAAGCAGGTCGGCGTCTACCGCGCGCTGGTCCCCAAACTTTACGGCGGCGAGGAGTGCTCCCCGGCGCAGTTCTGTGAGCTGATCGAGCAGATCGCCACCGCCGATGGTTCCGCGGGCTGGGTCGCAAGCTTCGGCATGAGCCCGTTTTATCTCGGCGCGCTGCCAAAGGACACCCTGAAAGCACTCTACCGTGACGGCCCGGACGTGGTCTTCGCTGGCGGCATCTTCCCGCCGCAGAAGGCGGTGCTGGCCGACGGCGGCTATCGCGTGACCGGACGATGGGGCTTTGCCAGCGGCAGCATGGGCGCGTCGGTGTTTGGCGTCGGCATCCTGCCGGAGAGCGGGGAAACCCTGCCGCGGATGGCGGTGCTGCCGCGCGACAGCGTCCAGATCGACCCGGTGTGGAACACCGTCGGGCTGGCCGGCACCGGCAGCCACGATCTGGTGGTCAACGACGCCTTTGTGCCCCGGGAGTGGACCTTCGTGCGCGGCGGCGCGCTGAACCTCGACGGGGCGCTCTATCGCTATCCGGTGCTCTCCCTCGCCACCCAGGTGCTCTCGGTGGTGGCGCTCGGCGTGGCCCGTGCCGCCCTGAATGAAATCTATGCCATTGCCCATCGTCAGCAGTCGGTGACCGGTGCCCCGCGGCTGGCAGACCGTCCGCAGGCGCAGATGCAGATTGCCCGCTGCGAAGCGGATCTGCGCTCTGCCCGGGCCTGGTTCTACGACGCCATCGACGATGTCTGGCAGTGCATTCTCGCCGGGGATGAACCCGCCTGCGAGCAGATCAACGCCCTGCGGCTCTCCTCCACCCACGTCACCCGCGTGGCTGCCGAGGTTACCCGTCAGGCGCTGGCGCTGAACGGCATGGGCGGCATCACCATGAAGAGCCCCCTGCAACGCTACGTGCGCGACACCATGGTGATCACCCAGCACGCCTTTATGGGCGACCTCTCATATCTCAACGCCGGTACGGTCTACTTCGGTGGCCAGCCACTGCCGGGTTATTTGTAATTTTGACGAAAGGAGCAACAGATGAGCCAGACAACAACCTTACGCGTGCTGTTTTGCATCGGCGTAAACCAGAACTTTTTTGATGCCACCCCGGCGGAAGCCAAACAGGTGTGGAGCGCGTTCGGCGTGATGATGAAAGGCATCGACGAAACCCAGGGCATCCGGGTGATCGGCAACATGGACGACGACCGCCTGATGGTCGGCCCGTCCACCACCTCGCCCTGGACCACCTACGTGCTGGCCGATGC
Organism: Leclercia sp.; assembly: GCF_036780805.1. NCBI lineage: Bacteria > Pseudomonadati > Pseudomonadota > Gammaproteobacteria > Enterobacterales > Enterobacteriaceae > Leclercia > Leclercia sp. The sequence continues at coordinate 599,642 of NZ_DAIQCE010000001.1, forward strand.
CGACAACCTCGACAGCGTGGTGGCCGTCTGCAACCTGTTCCGCACCACCCCGGTGGGCGAAGGCGAGAGCAAGCTGTGGAAGTACTGCAAGATCGAAGCCCGCGTCGGGCGTGAACTGATCGTTCAGTAACGGAGCCCACCATGAGCCCACAGGATGCGCTGCGTTTACAGCAGCTTGAAGATCAGCAGGCAGCCCGGGTCTGTATCAGCAACTACATGCGGTTGTGCGATCGGCTGGACAACATGGCGACGGTACAGGCCATCGGGGCGCTGTTCAGCGCAGACGCCTGCTGGGAAGGGGTGGGTGAGCCATACGCTACCCGGCTGGGCAGGCATCAGGGGCGCGAGGCGATTAAGGCGATGATGGCGGGCTACGTCCGCCACCCCGCGCACTTCACCCTCAACGGCCACTTTTTATGCTCGGAAGCGCTGTATCAGGATGCCGACGGCGAGCTGCACGGCCGCTGGCTGATGCTGCAAACCTCCGCCTTTACCGCAGGCGGTGCGCACCTGAACGCCGCCGAGTTACAGATTATTTTCCGTCGCGAGGCGGGGGTGATGACCATGCGCCATTTCACCACCCGCAACCTGTTCAGCAGGCCGGTGAGTCACTGGCAGGCGGCGGATGCGCTCCCGGTACCTGACAACAATTAGAACCCCGACGACGAGCAGGAGAGAGATTATGCAGTGTGACCACATCATCAATGTCAAAAATATCGATACCACGGCGCAGCCCGTCCCGACGCGGGAGGAGATCGCAGCCCTGGTGAAGGCGGACCGCGTCCACACCTCGCTCTATACCTCAGACGCGCTGTTCCAGCTGGAGCTGGATCGTATCTTCACGAAGACCTGGGTCTGGGTGGCGCACGTCAGCGAGATCCCGGAGACCGGCAGCTTCAAAACCACCGAGATCGGCACCCAGCCGGTGATCGTGGTGCGCGACCGTAAAGGGGCCATTCACACCCTGCTGAACCGCTGCCGCCACCGGGCAGCCACCGTCTGCGAGCACCGCAGCGGCAAAACCAACAGCTTCGTCTGCCCGTACCACGGCTGGGGCTACGCCCTCGACGGCAGCCTGCGCGGCGTGCCGCACCCGGAAAGTTACGCCGACCAGCTGGAGAAGAACGAGCTGGGGCTGGTGTCGCTGCGTACCGAACAGTACGCGGGCATGGTGTTCGCCACCTTTAACGAGGAGATCGAACCGCTGGAGGATTTCCTCGGCGCGGCGAAGAAGTGGATGGATCTGTTTATGAAGCAGGGGGCGGGCTACCCGATCAAGACCGGGCCTGCGCACCGCTTCCGCTTCCCGGGCAACTGGAAGATCCAGCTGGAGAACACCACCGACGGCTATCACTTCCCGGTGGTTCACCGCTCGTTCCTCAGTTCGGTCGATAAGCAGACCGAAGAGATGCTCAACTTCGTCGACGGCAGTGGCTATGTCGAAGATCTCGGCAACGGCCACAGCGTGATGGTGATGATCCCCGAGCTGGTGGATCTGGAGGCCAATCTCGATGCGCCGATCCCGGAACGCTTTGTTGAGCTGGCCGATGCGCTGCGTAAAGAGCACGACGAAGATCAAGTCCGTCGCATCGTGCGTGCGGTGGGCGGCTCCGGCTTCAACCTCAACCTGTTCCCGAACATCGCCTGTTCGATGGCCTTCTTCCGCGTCCTGCAGCCGATCTCGGTGATGGAAACCGAGATCCATCACGCGGTGATCACCATGGACGGCGGGCCGGAGATCGCCAACCAGGCGCGTCTGCGCCTGCACGAACACTTCCAGGGCCCGATGGGCTTTGGCACCCCGGATGACTCCGAGGCCTGGGAGCGCGTCCAGCGCGGGGCCACCGCGGGGGACGACCTGTGGATCATGCTCAACCGCGGCCTGGCCGGGGAGTACCGCACCGACGACGGCCTGCGCAGCGACGTCAGCGCCGAAACCGGAATGCGCGCGGCCTACCAGCAGTGGAAAACGTTAATGACGGAGAGCGAAAAATGATGACGCCAGATTCTGTGCTGTTCGCGGCGATGTCCGTAATCAACCTCGAAGGCGATCTACTGGACCAGGGCGAGTTCAACGCCTGGCTGGATCTGTGGCAGCGCGACGGCCTGTACGTGGTGCCCATCGACCCGAACGAGAAAGATTTCAAAAACACCCTCAACTACGCCTGCGACGATCACCACATGCGCGAGCGCCGGGTAAAGCGCCTCTACAGCGGGGAGTCAATCTCCACCACCCCACGCGCCAGAACCCTGCGCACCCTGTCGCGCTTCCGCCTGCTGGAATCCAGCGAGGATCGGATCGTGGTGCGCGGGGCGCAATCCCTGTGGGAGCACCGCAAAGGCCACAGCCGCCACTACGCGGCAGACATCACCTGGCACCTGAAACCGCAGGACGGCAAGCTGCTGATTACCCAGAAGGTGATCCGCCTGGTCAACAGCGACGATGTGCTGCACAGCATCGGGTACATCCTCTGAGGAGCCCTTCATGACGCAAACCGTATTAGTGACCGGCGCGGCCGCCGGGCTGGGCAACGCGATTGCCGCTCATCTGCTGAAGCAGGGTTATCAGGTGGTGCTGACCGATGTCGATGTGGCTCGTGCCCGGGAGGCCGCGGATCGTCTCGATGACGGCCAGGGCAGGGTGCTGGCGCTGGGGCTGGATATCTGCCAGCCGCAGGATTTCACGCAGGCGCTCGAGGCGACCATTGAACGCTTCGGCAGCCTGCAGGTGCTGGTCAACAGCGCCGCTCTGACCCTCGCCACCCCGGTGATGGAGATTACGGTGGAGGAGTTCGACCGGGTGATCGCCACCAACCTGCGCGGCACCTTTGTCGGCTGCCAGACCCTGGGGCGCTACTTCGCCACCCGCGGCTACGGCCGCATCATCAACCTGGCCTCCTTAGCCGGGCAGAACGGCGGCACCGCTTCCGGGGCGCATTACGCGGCCTCGAAGGGCGGGATCCTGACCCTGACCAAAATCTTCGCCCGCGAGCTGAGCAAATCTGGCGTGACGGTAAACGCCATCGCCCCCGGGCCGCTGGATCTGCCGATGGTTCACGCTCTGGTGCCGGAAGAGAAGATGGCCGGGCTGCTGCAGATGATCCCGGTCGGTCAGTTGGGTGAAGCGGAGTTTGTCGCCCAAGCCGTGGCCTTGCTGGCATCTGAGCAGGCGTCGTTTGTCACCGGGGCGACCTGGGACATCAACGGCGGCCTGTTTATGCGTTAAGGAGTCAACATGCTGACATTACAGGTTATCAGGCGGGAGTTGCAGGGCGAGGTGGTCCTGCTGACCCTGGCGCATGCTGAGGGTATCGACCTCCCGGCCTTCCGCGCCGGGGCGCATATCGATCTGCATCTGGCAGAGGACCTGGTGCGTCCGTACTCCCTGTGCGGCGACCCAAAAGATCGCCGCCACTACCAGCTCGGCATTCTGAAAGAGACACAATCTAAGGGAGGTTCGCTGGCTGCCCATACCCTGAGCGTGGGGGATCGGATCCAGGTCAGCGATCCGCGCAATCTGTTTGCGCTGGATGAGACCGCCAGCCACAGCCTGCTGATTGGCGGCGGGATTGGCATCACCCCGATGCTGGCGATGGCCGCCGAGCTGCACGCCGCCGGACGCCCGTTCAGCCTGCACTACTGCACCCGCACGCGCGAGGGGGCAGCCTTTATGACTCAGCTGGAGCAGGCCGCGTATGCCGACCGCGTTCAGCTGCACTTCAGCGACACCCAGCGCCTGAACCTTTCGGCAGTGCTGACCGACGTCCCGGCCAATACCCACGTCTACACCTGCGGCCCGACCCGGCTGATGGATGCGGTTACTCAGCAGGCCGCGGCAAGCGGCTATCGCCCGGAGCAGGTGCATCAGGAGTGTTTTAGCGTCGAGGTGGAAACCGGCGGCGCGGCTTTTGAGGTCTTCGCGGCGGCCAGCGGCATCACCGTGCAGGTGCTGGAGAACCAGAGCATCGTCGAGGCGCTGGCGCAAGCCGGGCTGAAGGTGTGCGTCTCCTGCAAACAGGGGATCTGCGGCAGCTGCCTGACCGACGTGCTGGAGGGCGAGCCGGACCATCGCGACAGCTACCTGACCGATGAAGAGAAAGCCGACGGCGACCAGATTTTGTTGTGTTGTTCCCGGGCCAAAAGCGCCCGTTTAGTCATCGATCTGTGAGGAAACCCTTATGACACTGCAAACCGAATTTCGTAATGCCATGGCGCAGCTGGGGAGTGCGGTCTCGGTGATCACCACCGACGGCCCGGCGGGCAAGTTTGGCTTTACCGCCTCCGCCGTGTGCAGCGTTACGGACTCGCCGCCAACGCTGCTGGTGTGCATGAACCGCAACTCCTTTGCCAACGAGCACTTCAAGCGGAACGGGGCCTTGTGCGTCAACGTGCTGTCCAGCGACCACCAGGATCTCTCCGGGGTGTTCGCCAACGCCAGCCTGCGCTCCGAACAGCGTTTTGAGTATGACTCCTGGCAGGTGCTGGCCAGCGGCGCGCCGGTGCTCAGCTCGTCGGTCGCCAGCTTCGACTGCCTGATCGACACCTGTCATGAAGTGGGCAGCCACAGCGTTTTCTACTGCCAGGTGCAGGCGATCCGCATCAGCGAAGCCCCGCGCGGGCTGGTGTACTTCAACCGTCGCTATCATGCCGTCGGGCATGACCTGGAAGCCTGACACCCACAATAAAGGTAACGCGGATGAGCAATGTCGTGACTCAAACCACCGCCGCCCCGGCTGCGGTTACGCAGGATGCCGGACAGCTGCGCAAGCTGGTGATCGCCTCGGTGCTGGGCAATGCCCTGGAATGGTATGACTTCTTTCTGTACGGCACCGCCGCGGCGCTGGTCTTCGGCCCGCTGTTCTTCCCGGTGGGCGGCGACCCGATGCAGGGCACGCTGCTGGCCTTCTCCGGTTTTGCGGTGGGCTTTCTCGCCCGTCCGCTGGGCGGCATCGTCTTCGGCCATATCGGGGATCGCTACAGCCGCAAGATGACGCTGATCATGACCCTGACCCTGATGGGGGCCACTACCTTCGTGATCGGCCTGCTGCCGGTTTATGCCCAGATTGGCATCTGGGCACCGATCTCGCTCATCACCCTGCGCTTTTTACAGGGCGTGGCGTCCGGTGGCGAGTGGGGCGGCGGGGTGCTGATGCTGAGCGAAAACGCCCCGGCATCGCGTCGCGGCTACTTTACCGCCTGGAGCCAGATGGGCGTCTCTGGCGGGTTTGTGCTCTCGGCCTTTGCCTTTTATCTGGTGCAGAAGCTGCCGGAAGACGAGCTGATGAGCTGGGGCTGGCGCGTGCCTTTCCTGCTCAGCATCCTGATCTTCCTGGTCGGGGTCTATATCCGCAAAAACATCCGCGAGAGCAAGGCTTTTGCTCAGGCAAAACCGGAGGCGAAGCACGAGAAGATCCCGCTGATGGTGCTGATCCGCGAACACCCGAAGGCGCTGCTGCAGGCCATTGCCCTGCGCCTGCCGGAGAACGGGGCCTCCTACATCTTCTTCACCTTCTCGGTGGTCTATGCCAAACACATCGGGATTGGCACCGGGGAGATCATCAGCGCCGTGACCCTGGCGATGCTGGTGGAGTTCTTCTCGATCCTGTTCTGGGGGGCGCTCTCGGATCGCATCGGCCTGAAGCCGGTCTACTACATCGGCGTGATCGGCCTGCTGGTGATGGCCTTCCCGTTCTTCTGGCTGCTCTCCACCGGGGACTACGGCTGGATCATGCTGGCGATGCTGCTCGGCCTGCCGTTCTGCCACGGGGCGATGATCGGCACCCAGCCCTGCATCATGAGCGACCTGTTCCCGGTGCGCGTGCGCTACTCCGGCCTGGCGCTGGGGCACGAGGTGGGCTCGATCTTCTCCGGCGGCCTCGGGCCGATGCTGGCGGTAGCGCTGCTGATGCATTTCGACGCCTCCTGGCCGGTCTCCCTGCTGCTGATGGCCTACGCGCTGCTGGCGTGGATCGCCCTGCGCAGCCTGCCGCCCACCCATAAAAACAACGAGGTAAGCAAATGATTGATAAACGGATTGCCGCCACCGATGCCGCCGTGGCCGACATTTTTGACGGCGCGGTGGTGATGGTGGGTGGTTTTGGCCCCGCCGGACAGCCCGCCGAGCTGCTGGACGCCCTGATCCGCCGTAAGCCGCGGGATCTGACTCTGATCAGCAACAACGCCGGTAACGGCGATTATGGCCTGGCGGCGCTGCTGAAGGCCGGCTGCGTGAAGAAGGTGATCTGCTCCTTCCCGCGCCAGACCGACTCCTGGGTCTTTGACGACCTCTACCGCCGCGGCGAAGTCGCGCTGGAGCTGGTGCCGCAGGGCAACCTCGCGGCGCGCATTCAGGCGGGCGGCTCCGGGCTGGGGGCGATCTTCACCCCCACCGGGTTTGGCACCGAGCTGGCGGCGGGCAAAGAGACCCGCCACATCGACGGCAAAGATTATGTCCTCGAGTACCCGCTGAAAGCCGATTTTGCGCTGATCAAGGCCCTGAAGGCCGACCGCTGGGGCAACCTGGTGTATGACAAAACCGGGCGCAACTTCGGGCCGATCATGGCCGCCGCCGCCAGCTGCACCATTGTCCAGGTGAGCGAGATAGTCGCCCTCGGCGAACTCGACCCGGAAGCGGTGGTGACGCCGGGGATTTTTGTGCAACGCCTGGTGACGGTCGCGCCCGTTCGCCTGCCAAAGACGGCATAAGGAGATCCCGTGAATAAACTGACCCATCAACAGCTGGCCGAACGCATCGCCCGGGACATCCCCGAAGGGGCCTACGTGAATCTGGGTATTGGCCTGCCGACCCGGATTGCCAACTACCTCCCGGCGGATCGCGAGATCTTCCTGCACAGCGAAAACGGCATTCTTGGCATGGGCCCTGCGCCAGAGCCGGGCGAAGAAGACCCCGAGCTGATTAACGCCGGGAAGCAGCCGGTGACGCTCCTCGACGGCGGCTGCTATTTCCACCACGGCGACTCCTTCACCATGATGCGCGGCGGCCACCTCGATATCTGCGTGCTGGGGGCCTATCAGGTCTCAGAGCGCGGCGACCTGGCGAACTGGAGCACCGGCGAACCCTCCGCCATTCCGGCGGTCGGCGGGGCGATGGATCTGGCGATTGGCGCGAAGCGGGTGTATGTGATGACCGAACATCTGACCCGTCAGGGCGAGTGCAAAATCGTCCAGGCCTGCACCTATCCGCTGACCGGGATGGCCTGCATCGACCGGATCTACACCGACATGGCGGTGATGGATATCACCGCCGAAGGCATTGTGGTGCGCGAGCTGTTTGGCGACGTGACCGAAGAGTACCTCCGGTCCGTCACCCCGGTGGCGCTGACCTTTGCCCTCAACGCCGAAACCGAGGAGGCGTGAATGGATCTCGACTATCGCCTCGATGGCCCGGAGACGGCCCCGGTGCTGGTGCTCTCCAACTCGCTGGGTACCACCTGGCAGATGTGGCAGCCGCAGATGGCTGAGCTCACTCAGCACTTCCGCGTGCTGCGCTACAACACCCGCGGGCACGGTCGCTCACCTGTTCCGGCAGGGGGCATCTCCCTCGACTCGCTGGGGCAGGACGTGATTGATCTGCTGGATCATCTGGATATTGAGCACGCCTTCTTCTGCGGTATCTCCTTCGGCGGGATGACCGGGATGTGGCTCAACCGTCATGCCCCGTCGCGCTTTCCGCGCATCGTGGTCGCCAATACCGCGGCGAAGATCGGCGAGTCCAGAGGCTGGTTGCAGCGTGCCGCCACCGTGCGTCAGCAGGGGATGGCCCCGGTCGCCAGCACCGCGGCGGATCGCTGGTTTACCCCGGCCTTCCGCAAGCAAAACCCCGGCATAGTCCAGCTGCTGATCGACGATCTCGCCGCTACCCCGCCCGAAGGCTATGCCGCCTGCTGCGAAGCGCTGGCCGCGGCGGATCTGCGCGAAGACGTGGCCGCCATGCTGCGCCCGATGTGGGTGATTGCCGGTACTGAGGATCCGGTCACTACCGTGCAGGACGCACAGTGGCTTGCCGCCCAGGCGAAGCAGACCTCATGCGTCGCCTTGCCCGCCTCACATCTGTCGAACGTGGCCTGCCCGGACGCCTTTAATCACCATGTGATCGCCTTTTTAACCGCAGGAGCTGCGACATGAGTATCACCATTGAATCCCTGGCCTGCTGGCTGGTGGATATCCCGACCATTCGCCCGCACAAGCTGTCGATGGCGACCATGGGTTGCCAGACGCTGACCCTCGTCCGCATGCAATGCGCCAACGGCATTACCGGCTGGGGGGAAGCCACCACCATCGGTGGCCTCAGCTACGGCTCGGAAAGCCCGGAGGCGATCAAATCCGCGATTGAAACCTATCTGGCCCCGCTGCTGTGCGGCCAGTCGTTCCACGGCGTGGCTGACCTGGCGGAGAAGATGAACGCCAGCGTGAAGGGCAACACCTTTGCGAAATCCGCCCTCGAAACCGCATTCCTTGATGCCCAGGGCAAAGCGCTGGGGCTGCCGGTGAGTTCCCTGCTGGGCGGGGCGTTGACGCAGCGCCTGCCGGTGCTGTGGACCCTGGCGAGCGGCGACACGCAAAAAGACATTGAAGAGGGCAAACGCCTGCTGGCGGAAGGACGGCACAACACCTTCAAGCTGAAGATCGGCGCCCGCGGGCTGGATGTGGACGTTCATCACGCCCTGGCGATCAAAGCCGCGCTGGGGGATGCGGTGAGCGTGCGGGTCGACGTCAATCAGGCCTGGGATCTGACTACCGCCATCAAAGGTATGACCCAGCTGCAGGCTGGCGGCATCGACCTGGTGGAACAGCCGATCCCACTGTGGGATAGGCAAGGACTCATCACCCTCAGCCAGCGTTTTGCGGTGCCCATTCTGGCCGACGAAGCGGTAGCAACCAGCCATGACGGCTACGCCCTGGCAAGCGGCGGCTTTACCGGCGCGTATGCCCTGAAGATCGCCAAAGCGGGCGGCCCAGCGCAGACCCTGAAGCTGGCGCACGTGGCGCAGGCGGCGGGCGTGGCGCTGTACGGCGGCACCATGCTGGAAGGCACGCTCGGCACGGTGGCCTCGCTGCACGCCTGGTCGACGGTAAAAATGCAGTGGGGCACCGAGATGTTCGGCCCGCTGCTGCTGAAGGATGACATCGTGGTACGTCCGCTGGAGTTCAGCGAGGGACAGGTGACGTTACCGCAGGGGCCAGGATTGGGCGTCGACATCGACGAAGACAAGCTGCGTCATTACGCACGGCAATAAGAGGAAAACGCGATGCTTTTTAAAGTGGAAATGACGGTCAACATCCCGTCGTCGCTGCCGTCGGCAGAAGTAGAAGCGATCAAAGCGAAAGAGAAAGCCTACTCCCAGCGTTTACAGCGCGAAGGCAAATGGCCGCACATCTGGCGCGTGGTCGGGCAGTACGCCAACGTCAGCATTTTTGACGTGGCGGACAACCAGGAGCTGCACGACATCCTGACCGCGCTGCCGCTCTACCCGTGGATGGAGATCAGCGTGCAGCCCCTGTGCATGCATCCGTCCTCGATTCATAACGAACACTAGTCGTCAAAAAACAACAACAAACGTACCCTACAAAGAGGAAGATGCAATGTCTGTGAATCCTGTACATCAAACCGAACTGGACACTTTACTGGCGATCAGCAGCGGCTTAAATTCTACCGGCGGCAACGATCGTCTGAAAAACATCATGCACCAGCTGCTGAGCGATCTGTGCAAGACCATCAAGCAGTTCGACGTGACCGACGAAGAGTTCTGGGTGGCGGTGAACTACCTCAACGAGCTGGGCGGACGCCAGGAAGCGGCGCTGCTGGCAGCCGGTCTGGGCCTGGAGCACTATCTGGATATGCGTGCCGACGAGAAAGAAGCGGCATCCGGCAACGAATCAGGCACCCCGCGCACCATCGAAGGCCCGCTGTACGTGGCGAATGCGCCGCTGAGCGAAGGCTTTGCCCGCATGGATGACGGTCAGGAGCAGGCCGAAACCATGTGGCTCCAGGGCCAGGTAACCGATCTGCAGGGTAAGCCAGTGGCAGGCGCTATCGTGGATATCTGGCACGCCAACACCCTCGGTGGCTACTCCTTCTTCGACCAGTCCCAGAGCGAATACAACCTGCGCCGCCGCGTCCGTACCGGTGATGATGGCCGCTACACGGTGCGCAGCATCGTGCCCTGCGGCTACGGCTGCCCGCCGGATGGCCCAACCCAGAAATTGCTGACCGCCATTGGCCGCCACGGTAACCGCCCGGCGCACGTGCATTTCTTCGTGTCGGCCCCGGGATATAAGCACCTGACCACCCAGATCAACCTGAACGGGGATGAGTATCTGTGGGATGACTTTGCCTTTGCGACCCGCGCGGAGCTGATTGCGGATCCGGTGAAGATTACGGATGCGGCTGTAGCGAAGGCGCGGGATCTTGACGGGGAGCATACGGAGGTGAACTTTAGTTTCACGCTGGTGGAAGCGAATGAAGGTGGGGAAGAGCAGAGAGGGAAGCGGGCGCGGGTTATGGAGTGAGTATTAAAAGTTGAGAGAGCCGGGGTCGCATAGCGGCCCCGTTTTTTTTGGAGAAAACAATGAGTAATACCTATGTTTTGCCAATTTCAACTTAAAGAAAATTTTAAAAAGGTCGATAAACATAAGGGTTACTGTTTTTGTTAAGAGGATAGGGAAATGGCTGAGAAAATTAGTGAAGGAAAAATAATGCAAGCCCTTGACTGGGCTTATGAAAAAGCCCTGGATGGGAGCATCCCAGGTACGGATTCAGCATATGAAATGGCTGATAACTACCTGAAGGGAGAAGAGGATTTAGTGGCAAAGGTGAATTCTCTCATCAGATGGCAAAATACTAAATCGGTTACCACCGGCTTTGTTTCCGGACTGGGTGGGGTTATCACGATGCCAGTGGCAATCCCTGCCAGTATCGCAACTGTAATGTATGTCCAAATTCGCATGATAACCGCAATAGCCGTTATGGGAGGGTATGACGTTAAAGACGATCGCGTTAAAGCGCTGGTCTACACTTGCCTTGCGGGCAATGCTGCAAAAGATATTCTTAAAGGAACAGGCATCGTAATCGGTTCGAAGATGTCTGCTCAGTTGATTAAGAGCATCTCAAAGGAGACGATTTTTGCCATCAACAAGATGGTAGGATTTAGATTGCTCACAAAATTTGGTCAAAAAGGGGCAATCAACTTAGGTAAAATGATTCCACTAGTAGGCGGCGTTATCGGTGGCACATTTGATGGTCTCTCAACAAATGTCGTAGGAAATGTAGCTCGAAAAACGTTCATCGAGTCTAGTGCAGTAAACGAATCGTGAAAATTTACTGAGATGAAGGCATCTGAAATTCTAAATGATTTTCTCATCTCTAAAAGACATTGAAGCAGGAGTTTTTTCAGGACGTTGCTAATATTTTACAACGTCCATTAACGTTTGTAGTTTAACTGATTAAACTTAAATTATCATGCGGGGCCAGAATTTGTATTCATTGACATCAATTAGAAATATGACTATCACAATTGATTGTGGTGTTTTAGTCATGTCGATGTCATAGGTCTTTACGCATTTTATGTTATCAACTACTTGTCAACTTCATAATCGGATGTATTAATGCGATACCATCAAATTAAAGCGGAAGCACACTCACAATCCATTAATAAGGTTGTCACTCGTTTTGAAAGCGAGTTTGATGTCAAAGCAACGGGTAAAATACCCACTGCAAAATTAGAAAACTTAATCGAACAACTTAAAATTAAAGGGTTAAACAATGATGAAAACATCGATCAACTGATTCTTGAAGCATTTTCAATCGGGGCGCAATCCGCATTTGACCGCGCGTTAGCCAGATTCGAAGATGGAAGTATAACGGCAAGAAAAGTTCCAGGCGAAGAACAATGGATCCTGTCTACTCATTCCACGAGATATCAAATCACAAAGGATTTGCCTTCCGCTAAAGAGGGTGAAATGAGGGCTACAGTATATTTGAATCTATCCGATAGTGGTTTCAAAAAATAGGCGTGAGAACAATTCAAATTTTCTTTTATATTTAAAGGTTGATGGGGTAAGGTTTTAGGGTTATGCATGATACGCCAGATTATAAATGGCCAGGCGTTAACCTTACGCATAGTCATCTTTCCATACCTCATCTACAAATTTCTGAGCGGGGCGCTCTACAGCCCCGTCGATAATATTATTCGAAAACGTTCAATAATTTTCAACTACGTTTGTTGCACCGCAATATACGGCTCCTTCACAAATTTCGCCCACAACCACACCCTATCATGCAGCAAACCGGTTATATCCATGATTTCCTACGCCCGATTGCGGATGTGCCGCAACGCCGTCACTCTACGACGCCGATCCCCTGGAAAAAAGACTCCCCCCCGAATTACATCAGGTTACTTGAGCCTTTGCGAGGCGGCTTCCAGAAAGGTCATACCGGGTGATTGGCTTGCCCTGCGCGGCTAACTACACTCCTTGTTAGCCACATACAAAAGAGGGGGCAGATCGTGAACATCCGCTTTCATTCCCCAACTGCTCAACTCAAACAATGGCTACGTCGTCTGGCTGCAGCAACCTTGAAAGAAACCTTCGCGATTCAGGTCATCGCTGCCGTGTTGGTGTCGGTGCTGTTGTCCGATCTGGCGGGGTTCGATTACCCTGGCTGGGCAGCGCTGAGTAGCTATGCGGTGATGAACACCTCAGTAAAGGCTTCGACGGTTCGGGCTTTCAACCGGGTGACAGGGACCGTGCTTGGCGGTGTGCTGGCGCTCTTGCTTTCCGCGTATCTGATCCAGGATGCGGCGTTTTTGATCCTGTTCTGCACGATAGTCGGGGGCGTGGCGGTATGGCGGGCGGACGTCTCCCGCTGGTCATATTCCTGGGTGCTGGGCGCGGTCACATCCATGATGGTGATGGCGGAAGCGCAGAAGAACAATGAGTTTCGTCATCTGTTGCGGTTTACGTTTAACCGCATCGAAGAGGTGGTGTTGGGCTGTATTGTCTGTATTGCGATTACGGTACTTTTTTATCCGTTGAACCGGCGTAAACAGGCTGTATCGCCGCAACAAAATAGTCACCCTGAGCCACCCCGACGACCGCTGTTACCCCTCCAGGCCGGGATCACGCTGTTACTGCTGACGCCGGTACTGCTTGCTTTTCATATGACGGGATTCTGGCAGGCGATGGTTTCGGTACTGGCCGTTTTTATGCTTCCGGCCTCGACTCAGCCCGCACAGCAGCAGATCGGCCAGCGAATGCAGCAACGTTTATACGGCTGTATGGCCGCTACGCTGTTGAGTTTGCTCCTTTTACCCTTCATGCATCATTATCCCCCGGTTTATATCGCCACGCTGGTCGCGGGATTATGGCTGGGGTGTCATCTGCAGCAGGAAAAACCGTCCATCAGCTATTTTGGGCGTCAGTTTACCGTGGCCTGGATCATCGTTTTTATACAGGATACGTTATGGCTGACCGCGCCCGTTCAGGCTGTTATGCGCAGTATCAGCATACTGATCGCCATTATTATCATTGGCATGGTGATGGCGGTATTTCGCGCGTTAAAACTGAGTGTCTGAAATAGTGCGCATCGTGGCAGGGTGGAGCAATGCCGGGGGCGCTTCGCTTGCCCGGCCTACAAACCAGAACTCATTTTTACTCTGGCTTTTGTTGTTGATTCTTAAGATAGTTATCGCACTAAGCAATACAAGGGAAGCAATAATGTTAACGAAGATACATACCGGGCACCCCGCGTCCGCGACGGGCGAATTTCGGGCCGGTATTGCCGCCTGTATTCCGACCATTGCGGGCTACTGGAGCATTGGCTTTGCCGCCGGGGCGATTGGCACCCTCTCGGGTTTTACCACCGGACAAATTGCCCTGCTGGCCAGCGCCCTCTACGCCGGGTCGGCGCAGTTTCTGTTTTACTCCCTGTGGGCGGCGGGAGCGGAGATGGCCTCCGTGGTGCTGAGCGTGCTGCTGGTCAATCTGCGCTACCTGCTGATGAGCTCGTCCATGAGCGTCTTTTTTCGCGACTACACGACGCTGCAAAAGGTGGTCAGCGGGCTGCTGCTGACGGATGAAACCTTCGGCGTGGCGGTACAGCGCGCCAGCCCGCAGGGCAACATCAGCTATGCCTGGATGCTGGGCCTGAACGTGACCGCCTGGCTGAACTGGATTATCGCCTGCGTGACCGGTGCCTGGCTGGCGACCACGCTGCCTGCATCGCTGATGGAAGGGCTGGGTTTCAGCCTGGTGTCGATGTTTATCGGCCTGATCCTGATGATGTGGTTCGCCAGCCGCAGAAAGGTACTGGAAACGATCAATATCGCGGTTGCGGTGGTCATTACGCTGTTAACTGCCGGGAGTGGCTCGCTCAGCCTGGTGGTGATTGTGGCCGCCTCTCTTGCCGCCACCCTGGCGACGCTACTGTTACGCACCCGGAAAGGAAAATAGGATGGAACGACATATTCTGCTGACCATTCTCGCCTCGGCGCTGGTCACCGCCCTGATGCGTACCGTGCCGGTATTGCTGTTATCCCGCTTTCGCCTGCCGGAGGTGCTGCTGCAGTGGCTGAGCTTTATCCCCACCGCCATCATGGCCGCCCTGGTCGCCGCCGAACTGCTGAGCAAGCCCGCGATGACCGATTCCGGGATCAGCATCTCGCTGCTGGCGGCGGGGTTTGCCACCTTGGTGGGCATTCTTACCCGTGGATTATTTGCGACGGTGATTGCCGGGGTGGTGGCGTTTTGCGCGGCGGGGTATTTTTTAGCGCATTAATCTTCAAACAAAATAGATATGCCGGGGGCGCTTCGCTTGCCCGGCCTACAAAGTTGGCGATCCAGTGATAGAGTGAATACAGGCAGCCACTCACCAGGAGAATACCGCATGAACGAACATCCGCTTCGCCAGATCATTAAGTCCTGTGACAGGGCGATCTCCGCCAAAGATTTTGACTCGCTGATGGAGTACTACGCAGAAGACGCCGTGCTGGTGGTCAAGCCCGGGACGATTGTCAGAGGTAAAAACAATATCCGCAACGCGTTTATTTCCATCTCCGATTATTTTCAGGATCGGCTGATCGTGAAACAGGGCGAAATGGAGATTATCGAAGGTGGCGGCGATGCGCTGGTGATCATGGAAACCCAGCTTTTTTATCCCGATGAACTGGGTGGAACCGCTGAGTTAACGCGTCGGGCAACCTATGTCTTCCGCCAGGAAAACGACCGTTGGCTCTGCACCATCGACAACTCTTACGGCACCTCGATTTTAGATGGTGAAAATGCCTGAATGCTGTGCTCAGGTGGGGGTCACCAGCCCGACGCTGACAATACCTTTGTCCCAGATGATCTGGTGCAGGGAGGTCTGAATAATGCTGGTGATGTTTTTCGGCGTTAACAGCGCCCAGCAGATGCCCTCCCGGTGACGAACCGAGCGGTAAATCACACCGGTTTCACCCGCGACGCGCAGGCTGGCACCCAGCTGTTGCGGTGCGCGGTAGTCCGTTGGATGGTACCAGGGATGCGTGTCCGGCAGGCCGGTGATATCGGTAAATGACGAGCCGCTCAGTTCCGTCTCCAGACAACGGTACTCGAATCGTTCGAACTTCAGTTCAGGTACGTTCCGCCAGTAGCGCTGGCAGTGGTAGACCACTTCG
Source organism: Leclercia sp. (assembly GCF_036780805.1). Lineage (NCBI taxonomy): Bacteria > Pseudomonadati > Pseudomonadota > Gammaproteobacteria > Enterobacterales > Enterobacteriaceae > Leclercia > Leclercia sp. Next base: position 615,313 of record NZ_DAIQCE010000001.1, read on the forward strand.
GCCAGCGCTGTTTCCTGACAGTCTCCGAGGTAATAGACGCCAAAATCGCCATTCGAAAAACGGCTGCCGTCGGGGTTGATGTGGGTGAAAGCCGCCATCGCGTAATGCGCCCCGCGGATCCCCAGCACCCACTCCTCACGAGGGAGCAGATCCAGATTACCCACCTCCTGCGTCAGGCGCGGATTCGTTAATTTCTGAATGTCATAGAGAACGTCGAACTCCTCCGGAGTGGCCACGTCCTCGAACACGTAAATGGCAGGATACTTGGTATGGAGCAGGCGGTAACCGGTGACGGGAGTCAGTGCCGTTCTGGGAAGTTCGGGATGAATCATCCGGACAGGCCTCCGCGCAGGACGTCCACCCGCTTGGCGACTTCATGCAGGTTGCCGAACTCGCCCCCTTCAATCAGGGATAACGGCGTTGCCCCATTGAAGTAAGCATTGTGGTTCGCCATCGACATAAACCCGTAGACGTTCTCCGGGTTGCTGAACACGATCCGCAGCGCCGAGTGCATATTCAGCAGGTAGCTGATCCGGGTTAACTGATCGTGGGTCAGCGAGGCCGTCTTCGTCTCTTTCTGGCGGTATTTGTAGAGCGCCGCTCTGGAGAGCTGCAGAATGTTCTGCTGTTGCTCAGTCGAGCAGCCCCATTTATCCAGAATATTCATTGCGGCTCTGATGGCGATCAGATCGCGATCGCCGCGGGCTTCAGAGTCAAGGTTCAGGTGCTTCGTCATGTGATTACTCCTCAGCTCAGCGTCACTCATATAGTCTTAGCATGAACTAAATAAGATAATCTGTCTACGTGAAGACACCTTTGCCGGGTTAAGGCGCATGACGTTTTATAACGTCCGAATCTCTTTTGAACGCAGAGTGATATGCACCGGCACCGATTTATACGACGGCGTGCCGCTCTCTTTATCAAGATAATTCAGCGGCACCAGTACGTTAGCCTCCGGGTAGTAGGCGGCCACCGTGCCCGGCGCAATGTTGTAGGCCACCAGGGTGATGTCGTCGAGGCGCTGCTGGCTGTCGGGCAGGGCGGTGGTGATATCCACCCGATCGCCGTGCTCCAGCCCCAGCTGCTGCATATCCTCTTCGTTCATAAACAGCACGTCGCGGCGGCCGAACACCCCGCGATAGCGGTCATCCAGGGCGTAGATGGTGGTGTTGTACTGGTCGTGACTGCGCAGGGTGACCAGGCGCAGGACGTTTTCGCCTTCCCCCGGGCTGTTCTCGGTTACGCCATCAAACAGAGAGAACATCGCCTTGCCGCTGGCGGTCGGCCAGATGCGCTCGGTAGGTGGCAGCGGCATGCGGAAACCGCCAGGCACCCGGATGCGGGCGTTGAAGTTCTCAAAGCCGGGAAGAGTCTGCTCAATCCGGTCGCGGATACGGTCGTAGTCGGCCACCAGCGCCAGCCAGTCGGTGTTGCTGTTCGTCAGGGTGGCGTGGGCGAGCCCGGCGACAATGGCCGGCTCCGAGCGCAGCCACGGCGAGGCCGGTTTTAGCTTCCCGCTGGAGGCGTGCACCATCGACATCGAATCCTCTACGGTGATCGACTGCTGGCCGCTGCGCTGCATGTCCAGCTCGGTGCGCCCGAGGCAGGGCAGGAGATACGTCTCTTTACCCACCAGCAGGTGGGTGCGGTTCAGCTTGGTGGCAACATGCACGCTGAGATCCAGCGTTTTCAGCGCCGGGAAGGCTTTATCGTGATCGGGCATCGCCACGGCAAAATTGCCCCCGAGGCACAGCAGCGCTTTCGCCTCGCCGTCAATCATCGCCTGGGCGGCCTGCACCGCATCATGGCCGTGGGCGGCAGGCGGGGTAAAGCCAAACACCGTGCCCAGCCGGTCGAGGAAGGCGGCGGTCGGTTTTTCAGTGATCCCCACCGTGCGGTTGCCCTGCACGTTGGAGTGGCCGCGCAACGGGCAGATGCCCGCCCCGGGCTTGCCGATATTGCCGCGCAGCAACAGCAGGTCGGCAATCAGGCGCACGTTGGCAGTACCTTTGTTGTGCTGGGTGATCCCCATGCCGTAGGTAATGATAGTGGCGCGGGATTTGGCGTAGATCTGCGCCACGCTCTCCAGATCGGCCCGGCTGAGCCCCGACTCCCGTTCAATCGCCTCCCAGGATGTTGCCGCGATATCAGCGGCAAACCCGGCGAACCCCTGGGTCTGGGCGGCGATAAAGTCGTGATCCAGCGCGTCCAGCACCAGCAGATGTTTGGCAATGCCTTTTAACGCGGCGGCGTCGCCCCCGGCTTTTACCTGATAGTAGGTCGAGGCGATATCGGTAGCGCTGTACGTCGCCATCTCCCTGACGCTTTGCGGATCGGCAAAACGTTCTAACGCGGTTTCGCGCAGCGGGTTAAAGACGATAATCGGCACGCCCCGGCGGGCAAGCTCGTGCAGGGTGCCCATCATCCGCGGGTGATTGGTGCCCGGGTTGTGGCCGATGGAGATCACCAGCTCGGTGTGGTCAAAATCCTCCAGCGAGACGGTGCCTTTACCTATCCCGATGGAGCGCGGCAGGCCAACGCTGGTGGCCTGGTGGCACATATTGGAGCAGTCCGGGAAGTTATTGGTGCCCAGTTCGCGGGCAAACAGCTGATACAGGAACGCGGCTTCGTTCGAGGCGCGCCCGGAGGTGTAAAACTCCACCTGATCCGGTGCCAGGCCGCGCAGTACCTCGCCGATCCGGGCAAAGGCTTCGTCCCACTCCACCGGGCGGAAGGTGTCGCTCCGGGGATCGTACTTCATGGGATGGGTCAGACGGCCATAGCCCTCCAGCTCGAAATCGCTCTTCGCCCACAGGGCGCTGACCGTATGTTCGGCGAAAAATTCCGGCGTGACGCGCCTGGTGGTTGCTTCCCAGGTCACCGCTTTGGCGCCGTTCTCGCAAAACTGGAAGGTGGACTTGTGCTCTTTGTCCGGCCAGGCGCAGCCCGGGCAGTCAAAGCCGTCGGGCTGGTTGGTGCGCAGCAGGGTTGCAGGGGCGTCAAAGGCGTCCATCTGCGTACGCACGGCAATCGCCGTGGCTTTTAAGGCTCCCCAGCCGCCTGCCGGTCCGGCGTAATGACGGATCCCGGGAACCGCTCGTCTGTTGTTACTCATCTGTACTCCTGTCTGGTCTTTCGTCATGGCGGCGGATCTCCGCCAGCAGCAGCGACGCCTCCTCTGAGTGTGGCACAAGCTCACCCGGCGTCTCCCCCTGCCACCAGATCCCGCTGCCTGATGAGTGATGTTTTCCGGCTAACTGCCAGTGGCCGTTCAGCACATACGCAATACCCTCCGCGCCGGGTCGCAGAGCGCGGCTGGCAATCGTCACCTGCGCCCGGGCACGGCTGCGCTGGGTCATCACGTTAAAGTCCATGCCCGGCCCGGTGATGCCCTCGCTGGCAAGCGGCCACTCCCCGGGAAAAGCCCAGGGCACGCCGGGCTCAAGGCGATGCAGCAGGTTGTCGCCGCGCAGCCACAGCCCGGAACCGGCGAGCAACATAATCACCCGGTCGACGCCGGGAAAGAGGGAAAAAGGTCCATCCTGGCCGAGCGTGGCAATACTGGCTCGCCACAGAAAGGGGGCATCCCCAGAGGGAATGCGGACGATTTCGCGGGTTTCGCCCGCTCCGTTTTTCCACGGGGTGACAGGCAGAGAAGCAAGCGTAAAAGGGGTAATCATGTCCGTTTAGCCCAGATTGTGGGAGTTGATAATGCATCTGCGCTACAGATGCTTTTCATAATAATTACAAATTATTCACAGTTCAGTTCACAAATCCATCATCAGATCCGTGTCGGCAGATGTCAATGGTTGTATATACATGAGCTGTCAGGTGGCTTTTACCTGACGCAGGCAGGGTGTCTGACGGCCATTAATCATCCATTCAGAGAGGAAACTATGTCGTCTTTTTCGTCTTCAGAAGAGCAGTCAAAGAAAAACGGGACGCGGATATCGGAAACGCGCTCTATCGATTACATCCCGGATAATGAGCGTCACGGCCACCCCTTCAGTCAGTTTACGCTGTGGTTTGGCGGCAACCTGCAGATCACGGCCATCGTCACGGGTGCGCTGGCGGTGGTGCTGGGCGGCGATGTGGTATGGTCGATTATTGGCCTGCTGGTGGGGCAGATCCTCGGGGCGACGGTAATGTCGTTCCACGCGCTACAGGGGCCACGTCTGGGCCTGCCGCAGATGATCATTAGCCGCGCCCAGTTTGGCGTGCTGGGTGCGGTGATCCCGCTGGTGCTGGTGTGCGTGATGTACGTGGGTTTCTCCGCCAGCGGCACGGTGCTGGCCGGACAGGCGATGGCAAAACTGCTGTCAGTGTCCAACGTGGCGGGGATGATCCTGTTCAGCGCGATCATTATCGTAATTGCGGTGCTGGGCTATCGCGTGATCCACAAGCTCGGCAAGGTCGCGAGCGTGGTGGGGGTCCTGGCGTTTGTCTATCTGTTTATCGCCCTGCTGATGTCCAGCGACCTGGCGGCAATTGCGGAGAATAACCACTTCTCGATGCCGATGTTCCTGCTGGCGGTGTCGCTCTCCTCCTCGTGGCAGATCGCGTTTTGCCCCTACGTGTCAGACTATTCACGCTATCTGCCGCGCGACGTCTCCGGGGTGAAAACCTTCTTCTCGGTCTTCAGCGGCACGGTGCTCGGCACCCAGGCCTCGATGACCCTCGGGGTGATCACCGCCGCGATTGCCGGCAGCGCCTTTAAGGGCCATGAGGTGAGCTATATCGTCGGGCTGGGTAAAAGCGAAGCCATGGCGATGGTGATCTACTTTGCGATCTGCTTCGGCAAAATCACCTTCACCACCCTGAACGCCTACGGCAGCTTTATGTCGCTGACCACTATCGTGTCGGGTTTTCGCAACCAGACCACGTTAAGCCAGAGAAGCCGGGTGATCTTTGTGGTGCTGATGGTGGCCATCTCCTGCGTGATTGCGCTGCTCAGCGAGCCTGCATTCCTGAAACACTTCACCCATTTCCTGCTGTTCCTGCTGGCGTTCTTCGTGCCGTGGAGCGCCATCAGCCTGACCGACTACTTTATTATTTCCCGTCAGGCGGTGGATATTCCGGCGCTGTTCGATCCGCGCGAACGCTACGGATACTGGAATATGTTTGGTATCAGCGTGTATGCCATTGGCGTGCTGATCCAGCTGCCGTTCATTGAGAACCCGCTCTACCACGGCTCTCTGACGTGGATCTTTGCCGACAACGATGTGTCGTGGATCATCGGCTGGTTCTGCACGGCGGCGCTTTACTACGCGTTCCGACGTTTTGATCGCCGGGTGCTGCCGGAACAGACGATCTATCCGGCGACGGGCAGGTAAGGGGAGTGCCAGCGACCCCGGCGTTAATACGGGGTCGCGGGTATTTTACCGATCGTTAAAAGTAAACCCTTCGTCAGCCCATCCGGTCATGCCACCCATCATTATCTTCACCGGACGACCCAATTGCGCCAGCTTCAGCGCCGCGCGATCGGCACCGTTGCAGTGCGGCCCGGCACAGTAGACCACGAACAGCGTATCGGCTGGCCATGCTGCCATCCGCTGGGCATTGATCTCCCGATGAGGCAGATGCAGGGCACCAGGAATGTGGCGCCGGGCAAAGCTCTCCGGGCTGCCCACCACGTGCAGCAGCACAAAATCGATATCCCCTTGATTGAAGGCGCTCCAGACATCGGCGCAATCTGTTTCCACACTCAGTCGCTGTAAAAAATGGTTTGCCGCGTTTTCCGCCGTCGCCGTCGGGTAATCAGTCACATAGCTCATTGTTTCCTCCAGGGTTGAGGCGTAACTCTACGGCGGCAGCGCGGTTTTGACAGCTGGCAGAAATGCCATATACCATCAGGATCATGACAAAAATGCCCTGAGTGCGGTGATGAATAATTCTCTGGTGGTCGCCCTGGCCTATGACGGCTTATGTACGTTTGAATTTGGCATTGCGGTGGAAATTTTTGGCCTTGCCCGCCCCGAAATGGGGGATAGCTGGTATCGCTTTGCGGTGGCGGGTGTCGAGCCGGGGGAGCTGCGCGCCACGGGCGGCATCCGATTGATGGTCGACGGCGGGCTGGAGCTGCTGGCGCAGGCCGGCACCATTATCGTTCCCGGCTGGCGAGGGGCTGATGTCCCGGTGCCCGCCGCACTGTGCGAGCAGCTTGTCACCGCCCATCGGCGTGGGGCGCGGATCCTCTCCATCTGCTCCGGGGTCTTTGTGCTGGCCGCCGCAGGGCTACTCGACAACCGTCAGGCGACCACCCACTGGCGATACACCGACCTGCTGCAACAGCGCTATCCCGCCATTCAGGTGACCCCTGACGTGCTCTATATCGACAACGGTGATCTCCTGACCTCCGCCGGAAGCGCGGCGGGTATCGACCTGTGTCTGCACCTGGTGCGCCGGGATTATGGCAGCGTGGCGGCAAACCAGGTGGCGCGTCGGCTGGTGGTGTCCCCGCATCGCGACGGCGGCCAGGCTCAGTTTATTCAGCAGGCGGTGCCCGTCGCCTATGAGGGCCATCGGCTGGGGGCGCTGTTTGATTACCTGCTTGCAAACATTGCCGCGCCGCACAGCGTCGATTCGCTGGCGAAATTTGTCGGCATGAGCCCGCGCACCTTTTTGCGTCGTTTTGCCGCAACGACCGGTAAAACGCCCGCCCAGTGGTTATTGCACGCCCGCCTGAGCCGCAGCCAGGACCTGCTGGAGAACAGCCAGCTGTCGATAGAGCGGATTGCCGAGCAGGTGGGGTTTGGCAGCGTGGCGACGATGCGTCATCATTTCAGAAATCAGCTGTCGACCACGCCTGCGGCGTACCGGAGAGGGTTTGCTTCAACTGTGCCATAACGAACTTAAATAATTACCTTTATAAACAGTCATTTAAATTATAAATTATGAACAGCATCCGACAGATTGTGTGAGTCGTCTTGCTCACACGGCGGACCAGGAAGATGAGTGGCTCTTCCTTTTTAATTGAATGTGATGAAATAGTTAACGCTGTTTAATTGAGAATAATCTCTCATTAGCCAGTAAAATCTGTTTGCTGGTTACACAGCACTCATTGCCGAAAGTTTGTAAAGCGATTCGTTTAAATATAAAATATTTGCAGTTCATAAATGGCTAAAACCCTCCGGCATGGAAAAAGTAAGGTGAAGGGAAAGTGAAATTAATCATACAAATCCCCTGTTACAATGAAGCTGAAACACTTGCTATTGCGTTAAATGCACTGCCCAGACAGGTAAATGGTTTTGATAAAGTTGAATGGTTAATTGTCGATGATGGTAGTACTGACGACACCATCAACGTCGCCAGACAAAATGGTGTTGATCATGTTGTTAAGCATGCCGGTAATAAAGGGTTAGCAAAAGCATTTATGACGGGGCTGGATGCTTGTCTGAATTTAAATGCGGATGTTATCGTGAATACCGATGCGGATAATCAATACTCCGCGGATGATATTCCTTTATTAGTTGCGCCTATACTTGAACACCGTGCAGAAATGGTTATCGGTGAACGGCCTATTTCAGCTATTGATCACTTTTCGCCAATTAAAAAATACCTGCAAAAACTGGGAAGTTGGGTGGTGCGTGTAGCCAGTAATACCAATGTTCCTGATGCGCCAAGTGGTTTCAGAGCAATGTCGAGAGCGACTGCGCAAAAATTGATGGTTTTTAATGACTACACTTATACCTTAGAAACCATTATTCAGGCAGGCCAGAAAAATATCACCATTACGTCGGTTGCTGTTCGGGTGAATGAAGATTTGCGCCCGTCGCGTCTGGTAAAAAGTATTTCGTCGTATATCAAAAGAAGCATTATTACCATCGTTCGTATTTTTGTTATATATCGTCCATTCCGATTCTTTGGCGCAATTGGTGCCGTGCTTTTCACCTCTGGATTTTTATTAGGCGTCCGGTTCTTGTACAAATATATCACGGGTGACGGAAATGGTTATATTCAGTCATTAATCTTAGCATCGATACTGATGGGGATGGGCTTTCAAACTATTCTTGTTGCCTTTATCACCGATCTGTTATCAGCCAACAGAAAACTGCTTGAAGATTTGCGCTTTAAGGTCGCACAACTGTCTTCGAATGAAGCAGATAAAGCTGATAAAAAATTAGAACAGAAATAGACGAGGTGACTATGAATTTCAAAGTATCGGGCGGGAAGTCAGAAGATGGCGTGGTTTTCGGGAATGCCTATGACAAATACGGCTCTAAAAATCCGATAGTTAAATGGATGATGAATGGTTTTGATTCTTCGCTGGAACAATTTGTTGCGCAAGCTAATCCTGAAACCATTCATGAGGTTGGCTGCGGAGAGGGTTTTTGGGTAAATAAATGGAATGGTAAAGGGAAAACTGCGGTCGGCAGTGATTTCTCGCATGATGTTATTTCCCTGGCACGTGAAAATGCGCTGGCAGCGAATCTGAGACCTGAGGTCTTTAACGCAAAAAGTATCTATGATCTTAAGCCTGGAACCGATAATGCTGATTTGATCGTCTGCTGTGAAGTAATGGAACATCTGGAAGATCCTGAAAGAGCGATGAAGGTATTACAAAGCCTGGCCGATAAATATCTGATCATCAGTGTTCCACGGGAACCAATCTGGTGTGGTTTAAACATGGTCCGCGGGAAATATCTAAAAAGTTTTGGTAACACGCCAGGACATATTCAGCACTGGTCAAAAAAATCATTTATCAGATTTGTCGGAAAATATTTCAAAATCGTGGAGGTTTCTTCACCATTCCCATGGACTATGTTGTTGTGCGTGCCGTATGACGAAAAGTAATTTACGTAAGGCCCTGAATTATTCAGGGAGTGTCATTGCTATATTAAGTGTCATTTTTGTTGGGCACCGGATTACGCAATACTGGAAGCAGTTACCCGACGATACCTTCACCGTAAAATTACTGCTGCTCATTTTATTATTAGCGGGTGTCTATGGTGCCGCCAACACCATCCTCGCCTCAGCGTGGCGTATTTTGATGGTGGGCCAGGAACAGGCGATCGGTAATCGGGTTGCAACCCGGATCTACGGCATGACCCAGTTAGCTAAATATGTGCCTGGCAATATCTTTCAGTTTGCCGGTAGACAAATACTGGCGATGTCATATGGTTTTTCTGGAAAGGCGATAGCTAAGACTACTTTTCTGGAACTGTTGCTTTTAATTGTAACAGGCGCTGTTTTTATCTTATGGATGTTACCCCTGTTATATCCAGCATTCAATATTTATTATAGTCTCTTACTGTTTGCCATTGTTGCGTTATTAATCACATACGGACTTCAACAGCAAGGAAAGGGGAATTTAATAAAGGTAATCGCCAGATATTTCTCTTTCTTATTAGTTTCTGGTGGCGTTTTTGTCAGCGTCTTGTACATAGTCTCAGATGATTGGCTCCTGAATCCCGCACTAACATTGCCACTTATTGGTGCCTATGTCATTGCATGGCTGGCAGGGCTTGTCACGCCTGGTTCTCCGGCGGGGGTAGGCGTCCGAGAGTTTATACTTATTTTATTATTGCGACCATTTTTCGCTGAGATTGATATTGTAATCGCTGTCGTGCTTAGTCGAATAACGACAGTTGTGGGTGATTGTTTTTTCTATATATATTCTATCACATTAAGATAAGATGATTATTATGCGCAAGCAAAAACGAGAAGTTTTTATCATCACCGCGTTTCTTTCTTTGTTATTTGTCATCCTGGGATTGGGGTATTCCCACTCTTATTATCCGGGGACTTTTCCTGATGAGTTAGCCCATATGGGATATGTGGCTGATGTTATTAAAAATAATTTCCCTAATTATAATGAGGGTCTGATTTTTTCTAAGGAAAAGCTAAACTACCTTAATCATCCAGCTTTGTATTATATGATTGTTGGTGAACTGGCAAAGCTTCTGAATTTACAAGATAACTATGCGAGCTTAGGTCGGTATGTAAGCATGGCTATTTCTGTCATTATTATTACAATGACATGTAATTTGGTATACAAAAACACAAAATCTCTGCTGGCAACTTTTGTTGGAGGGGCTTTTTTATTAGTTATTCCAATGTTTGTGGTTTTGGGTAGTGCAATAAATAATGATCAAATTAACATTCTGGGATGTACTTTTTTCATCTACGGTTTGATAGATTTATTGAGAAGAGAAAGAGAGGAGGCAGTCCTTACTTCGAATATCGTTTTGATTTGTGCTGGTGGTATTATCGCTTCACTTAGTAAAGCGACGGGTTCGTTAGCTATCGTCTGCCTGATAGCGTCAGTTTCGTTGTTCAACTACTTCACCTTAATAAAAATAATAAAGAAAATTTCTCTTAAACAATGGTTACTTGTATTTTTATCTGGGGTAGTTGTAGTTCTTTATTTCGCCTGCATTCATGCAAGTTACGGTAAGTTTTATCCGGCTCCCCAGGGTAATCCTGCAACGTGGTTTTTTGTTGATAATCCAACGTCGAAAAGATTCACTTTATTAGAATTTGTGGTTTACTTCTTTCAAAATAATTTATTAAGCCTTGTCATACCCTATGGTCATGTTCAATTTATTGATAGTCAAATTAGAGCCATTATTTTAAAAGGCATTTTGATTATGCTGGGGATTATGGCAGCATATATCCTCGTTAAGAAAACAACAAAAAATGGAAGTAATTTTAATCTTGAGTTTTCTTTGGTTATAGGATTTGTTTTATTTTTTGTAATTTATCTGTTTACAATTAGACAATTGCATCTGAATACAGGTTATACAGGAGCAATGCAGGCCAGATATTTTTTTGGCTTTTTACCTATTTTTTCTTTAATAATAGCGAGGGTGATGTCTCGCCTGAATAGCAAAATAGTTCAGCTATCTGTTACGACAATTATGGTAGCCGGTTTGGTCACTTCATTTTATCCAGCATTAGTGAAGTTTTCAGATTTACGTATGTGGCAATCGAGCATATTTGTAGAGCAATCCCTTTTTGACACCCACTATGGATTTCTGACAAGAGGGCGTACTTTTGAACAGACATTCATGGCTGAGTCAAATTCCATTAATGGTGTTGAATTAATGCTGGCTACCTTTGCACGAACTAATCACGGGGAACTGACGCTGGAATTGTTGGATCGGTCTGGGGTAGTGATCACGCGTGAGCCAGTCAAGATGGAGACACTGAATGATACTTCTTATGCATGGTTTGATTTGCATCATGCAAAATTATTAAAAAACCAGACTTATCGCTTACGGTTAAAATGCGATAGCTGTATTCAGGATAACTCCATTACCTGGTGGGCATTAAAACCAGACTATGAAGCACCGGTGTTCTTATTTTCGAAGTTTGGGCCTGGTGCCAAAAACATGTATCCAAAAGGTGATGCATATGTAGATGGCGTTAAAGTTGGTGGTTCTTTCTCATTCCGACTTTATTTTCAATAGCTTTATCGGTTGTTATCATGAGAACGGCGGCGAATACAAGGATGCGTATTCGCAGGTATTTACGATAATGAGAATGTGTCATTAAAAGGGCATCGGAAAGTGTAACGCCAGTCAGTAACGTTACTGACTGGCTATTTTCGAGGCTGTGGAAAGCGCCTTGCTTTTATTGCTTCCAGGAATGCTCTCTGCATCTTGTTGGTAGCCTTACCATTGTCAGCATCAGTCTGCGCAGATGAGTGCAGAATCCTGGCATGCTGCTTACACAGTCTCATTTATACCTGCGACATCAATTCAATCGAATCACGCAAGATAAACTCTGCAGGCAAAATACAATTGTCAGGCACACTCTCTTCGGTCGCCGCGAGCACTCGGGTCACCGCCTCTTTACCCTGGGCGTCTAAATCAAGCCGCACGGTGGTGAGCGAAGGAATAAAGAAGGCGCTTTCATAACTGTCATCGTAACCAATGATGGAAACCTGCCGGGGTACCGCGATGCCCGCCTTATTCAGTGCGCTCAGTGCGCCCAGTGCCATCTGGTCGTTGCCCACCAGCAGGGCGCTGAATTCAATCTTATTGTCGATAAGCTGTTGCGCCCCGTCGTGACCGCTTTGGGCATCCCAGGTGCCGAAGATCACGGTCGCGGGCGTTTTGCCGAATGCCGCCAGGCTGGTTAACCAGTTTTCCAGGCGCAATTTGGCCGCAACAGAGTTCTGCGGCCCCGGCATCAGGGCAATGTTGTGATGCCCCAGTTCACATAAGCGTTTAACGCTCTCCTGAGTGCCGTTTGCCGGATCGAAGATGACGTGAAACACCCCGCTATCCGGGGCGACGTCGAGAAACAGGCAGGTGACATCGGTGTTCTGTTCGGCCAGCTCCCGGGCAGGGGGCGTTTCCAGCGGGACGTTTATTAAAATTTTGTCGATAAACTGAGATTTAAAATCATTGATGGACTGCTGAATGGCGGCGGGGTCTGCTTCATCAATCATCGAAATCAGAACCTGGTATCCCGCTTCGCGGGCGTGCTTTTTCACGGAGGCGGCGATTTGCGATGGCGCATGCAGCGCGAGGGAGGTGGTCACTAACCCCAGCGTCTGGGTGCGTTTCCCGACCAGCTGTTGCGCCAGGCGGTTAGGAACGTAGCGCAGATCTTCAATCGCCTGCTCGACACGAATCCGCGTTTTTTCAGCCACGTTTACCGATTTATTGAGTACCCGGGACACCGTCTGATAGGAGACACCCGCCTGGCGAGCGACATCTTCCAGCGTCGCATTTCTGTTTTTATTCACCCTCAATCCTTTCTTATCTCGTGACTAAAAATACGCGTTTCATCACCGCCTCGAGCAGACATTATATCAAAATGTCATACGTTCACATGGCGCAATTTGGTGATATTGCTCACCTTTTGGCGCTTTTAAAATTGCGTTCTGTGATATCGCTTGCAGTTTTCATCAAGGGGAGTTGTTCGCGACTTTTGTCAGGTATTGTATGTAACACATTGATGTGAACGTCGTACATTTTGTTGGTGACGATAACGCGCGCTGCATATCAGCACTGACAGGACCCAAAAGAACGCTACTCACTGAGCCTTCAGCGAAGCACCGATCCTGTTCCTTCTTGAGGAAGAAAAATATGGTTACCGGTAAAAGGAACTACGTCCTTTTAAGCATTTTTGATTTTCTCTACCTGTTTGCCTGGTCGTCGACGATGGCCTTTTTTGTTATCTGGACGACACAGCATTTAGGGATCAGCGCCACCCAAACCGGGTGGTTATATGCGATAAACGCCTTTATTGCCCTGACCATGCAGCCGTTCTTTGGTTTTATTTCCGATAAATTTGGTACCAAAAAGTCGCTCATCTTTTTAATTATTGCGCTGCTGCTGCCGGTCGGACCGTTCTTTATTTATGTCTATGCCCCCTTGCTGGTGAGCTCATTCTGGCTGGGTGCGATTCTGGGCGGTATCTATCTGGGGGTAATTTTTAACTCCGGGTGTGGTGTCATTGATTCCTATATCGACAAAATATCGCGCCGTTATGCTTTCGAATATGGACGGGTGAGAATGTGGGGCTCCCTGGGTTGGGCGGCCGCAGCGTATATTGTCGGGCGCAATATTAACGATAACCCAAACCTCTCGTTCTGGCTGGCCAGTATTGCCATCGTGTTAGCGGCGGTCTGCTTTATGCTGACCAAAATTACCGTCACGCTGGAAGAGGAAAAAATGACCTCTTCATTAAAAGCCGGGCATGTTTTTGAGTTAATGAAAGACAAGCAGTTCTGGATGTTGATTATCTTTACGCTGTTCGTCACGCAAATCTATGACACTTACGACCAGCAGTTTGCCCAGTACTTCTCATTACAGTTCCCGAGCGTTGACGAAGGGAATAAATGGTACGGCACCCTGGCATCGATTCAGGTGTGTGGCGAAACCTTATTCCTGGGGCTGATGCCGTGGTTTGTTAACCGCGTCGGCGCGAAGTGGGCGCTGGTGATTGCCGGAACGATTATGTCGGTACGTATTCTGGGGTCGGCGGTGCCGCTGGGCCCGGTATGGATCGCCGCAGTGAAAATGATGCACGCCATTGAAAAACCGTTAATTCTGATCTCCGTCTTTAAGTTTATTGCGCAGAATTTTGACCATAAGTTGTCCTCCACAATCTATTTACTGGTGCTGTTTGCAGCATCCATAGCGACGACGGTCTACTCCCCGGTGGTAGGGCATTTATACGACACGATAGGGTTTGCCAATACCTATATTATTCTGGGCGTTGTTTCAGGACTCTTTACGCTGTTCTCGGTCTTTTCGCTGCGAAACAAAAAAGACAAGGTGATTACGCTTTCTCCAGAGAGAGAGTCTTTAGCATAAAGGAGAAGGTGATGAGCAAGTTATTTACACAACTCAATTTTTTACACGGTGCGGATTATAATCCCGACCAGTGGCTCACTCAGCCCGATATTCTTGAGAAAGATATCGCGATGATGAAAGAGACCAAATGCAATGTGATGTCGGTGGGCATATTTAGCTGGTCCAAACTTGAGCCCGCAGAAGGCGAATATCAGTTTGGCTGGCTGGACAGCATTCTGGATACCCTTTATGCCAATGGGATTTATGTCTTCCTGGCAACACCGAGTGGTGCAAGGCCCGCCTGGGTATCAGAAAAATATCCGCAGGTGCTGCGAACCAATAAAGATCTGACCAAAAATCTGCACGGGGAACGACATAATCACTGTATATCATCTCCTGAATATTTACGCCTGACCGGGAAAATTAACGCGCAGCTGGCGAAACGTTATGCGCATCATCCAGGCGTCCTGGCCTGGCATATCTCCAATGAGTATGGCGGCGACTGCCACTGTGAAATCTGCCAGCAGGCATTTCGCCACTGGCTGAAGCAGAAGTATCAAACCTTAGAGAACCTGAACCAGCGCTGGTGGAGTTCATTCTGGAGTCATGAATATTCAAGCTGGAGCCAGATCCATTCGCCGGGACCTCTGGGCGAACAGTCGGTTCATGGGCTGAATATCGACTGGCGACGCTTTATGAGTGAGCAGGTGGCGCTGTTTTGCCGCCATGAAATTCAGGCGGTGAAAGCCTTCAATCCTGCGTTACCGGCGACCACTAACTTCCACGGCGTGTTCAGTGATTACGACTACTGGCGGCTGGCGCAGGAGGTGGATTTCATCTCCTGGGACAGCTATCCGGAGTGGCATAAACCTCAACAGCAGCAGGATATCGCCGCGTACACGGCTTTCACGTTTGACCTGATGCGCAGCCTGAAACATGGACAGCCGTTCCTGCTGATGGAGTCTACGCCCGGGACGACGAACTGGCAGGCTGTCAGCAAGCTGAAACGACCGGGGATGCACCTGCTGTCGGCTCTGCAGGCGGTGGCCCACGGTTCCGACTCGGTGCAATATTTCCAGTGGCGAAAAAGCCGCGGCTCGATCGAAAAATTACACGGTGCGGTTGTGGATCATGTCGGCCACATCAATACCCGCGTCGGGCAGGACGTAAAGCAGGTCGGGGCGGTGCTGGAAAAACTGGCACCTGCGGCGGGCGCGGATTATCGGGCTGAGGTGGCGATGGTCTATGACTGGGATAACCGCTGGGCGGTTAACGATGCTGCCGGGCCACGCAACTGTGGCATTAAGTTTGAAGAGACGGTGCAGCAGCACTATCAGGCGCTCTGGCAGCAGAGTATCCCGGTGGATATCGTTTCCCAACACGCCGATCTCAGCCGTTACCGGGTGGTTGTCGCGCCGATGCTCTATATGGTGAATGACGCTTTTGCCGAACGCGTTAATCAGTTCGTGGCGGCTGGCGGGGTGTTTATTGCGACCTACTGGACGGGGATCGTCAACCCGGATGACCTGTGCTTTACCACCGGTTTCCCCGGGCCTTTGCGCAACGTTCTGGGGATCTGGTCGGAAGAGATTGACGGTCTGTACGACGGCGAAACGAATCAAATAAGCATCACATCGTCCATCTGGGATCGCCCGGTACGGGATTATGAATGCCGGGAACTCTGTGATGTGATCCATGCGGAAACGGCTGAGGTGCTGGGTGTTTATCAGGAGGATTTTTACGCGGGCAGGCCAGCGTTAACCCGTAACCTCTATGGCAAAGGGCAGGCCTACTATCTGGCGGCCAGAACCGGCGTTGATTTTCTGCGGGATTTTTACCAGGCGATTGCACATCAGCATGGTGTTACCGCCTGCACTTCTATGCAACTGCCGGAAGGTGTCGTCGCATCAGCAAGGCAGAGCGAAGGCCAGGCGTATGTTTTTGTGCAGAACTATAGCGATCGGGCCGTCACGCTTGATTTGGCAGAAGAAAGCCGGGAGCTAAAACCGTTACTCCACGGCGAGGTACTCAGGGGGCATCATTATCCGCTTCCTGCGTATGGCGTGGAGGTGTTTTTAACGGGAAACAAATAATCTGCTATCCCTTGATCAAAAAAATCCACGCACTGGCGTGGATTTTTAGTGGGGCTGCAGGTGTGTCAGCCAATAGAGACGATTACACGCCTTTGCGATCCATCAGCAGCGCCAGATCCACCAGCCGATTCGAGAATCCCCACTCGTTGTCATACCAGGCGAGGATCTTCACCATCCTGCCGCCAATCACCAGAGTGGACAGTCCATCAATAATTGAGGAGCGCGGATCGCCCTGGTAATCGCTGGAGACCAACGGCTCATCGCTGTATCCCAGGATCCCCTTCAGCGGCCCGCTCGCCGCCGCGCTGCGAAAGGCGTTGTTCACCTCTTCGGGGGTGACTTCCCGGCTCAGCGTAACGGTCAAATCGACGATGGAAACCACCGGCACCGGCACGCGAAGCGAATAGCCCGTCAGCCGACCATCCAGCTCAGGAATGACTTTCCCCAGCGCCTTCGCCGCCCCACTGGAGTAGGGCACAATCGACAGGGCCGCCGCACGCGCGCCGCGCAGATCTTTTTCCGGCTGGTCGTGCAACGCCTGGCTGTTGGTATAGGCGTGGGTGGTGTTCATCAGTCCGTGCTCAATGCCAAACTGCTGGTGCAGTACCTGCGCCGCGGGTGCCAGTCCGTTGGTGGTGCAACTGCCGTTACTGACCACGAAATGTTGCGCCGGATCGTACAGGGTATCGTTAACCCCCATCACCACCGTCAGGTCGTCGTTTTTACCCGGCGCGGAGATGATGACGCGCTTTGCGCCGCCGCTGTGAATATGGACCGCCGCCTTCTCGCGCTCGGTAAAAAAGCCCGTGGCCTCAATAACCACATCCACTCCCGCCTCAGCCCAGCGGATGTTTGCCGGGTCGCGTTCGCTAAATACGGCGATGCGCTGACCATCCACCTGAAGCACGCCTTCACCGGCTTCGACGGCTGCCGGCAGGGTGCCGAGCAGGGAGTCGTATTTCAGTAAATGGGCCAGGGTTTTACTGTCCGTTAGATCGTTAATCGCTGCTATATGAATATCCGGGTTGCCCAGCGCGGCGCGTAAGAAATTACGTCCGATCCTGCCGAAACCATTAATACCGACCTTAACCATGATTGACTCCTTTTCTGTGATCTCTGGAGTCACTGTAGGCGGCAGGTGCAATGGCGTAAATGACAAAAAAGGATCACATTAAGCCATTTTGCGACTGTGAAAACGCTGGCGGTACTCGCCGGGGGTCAGGTGGAGCTGTTTTTCGAATACCCGGCGCAGATTGATGCTGCTGCCAAACCCGCTCTGTTCCGCGATGCGCTCCAGCGGCTCAGCGGTTTGCTCCAGCAGATGTCGCGCCGCGGCCAGACGCGCCTCGGTGACGTAGCGGGCAGGGGATGCGCCGGTTTCGCGGGTGAAGACGCGGGTAAAATTGCGCGGACTCATCGCGGCTTTTTCCGCCAGCTTTTCCACGCACAGATCCGCAGTAAGGTTTTGCAGGATCCAGTTTTGCAGCTCTGCGATCGGACCGGAGCTGCCGGGCTGCGGCAAATGATAGCGGCTAAATTGCAGCTGTCCGCCGGGGCGGCGCAGATACATCACCATGTCCTGTGCGACGTCACGGGCGAGGCTAAAGCCGTAATCCTCCTCAACCAGCGCCAGCGTCAGGTCGAACCCGGTGCTGACGCCGCCGGATGTCCAGACCGGGCCGTCCTGAATATAGAGCGGGCCGCTTTCAACCTTCACCTGCGGCCAGCGGCTTTGCAGGGTTTCCAGCAGCCGCCAGTGGGTAGTTGCCCGGCGGCCATCCAGCACTCCAGCCTGCGCCAGAAGCAGCGCGCCTCCGCAGACCGAGGCAATGCGCTGCGCGTGCGGAGCGGCGAGATGCAGCCAGTCGACAACCGCCGTGCTCTCCTGCTCGTTGAGCCCGCGTCCGGTGATGATGATGGTGTCGAGCGGCTCGCGCGGATCCAGCTCCGGCAGGCGGTAGTCGGCCAGCAGGTTCAGGCCGGACTGACCGTGGATCACCTGGTGGGGCTGGGTTGTGGCGATAATAATCCGGTAGCAGGGGCCTTCCGGGCGCAGCTGGTTGGCCTGCGTCAGAATGTCGGCAATGCCTGCGGCCTCAAACAACATACCGCCATCAGGAACGATAATCAGGATCTTCTTCATGTCCTGAAAAGTACCTTCAATACATAATAAGTCAAGTTTACTTTCGTCAGTGCTGGCTTGCCGTGTGCTATTTGTGGCAAAGCATTGCGATTTAAGTTCGTTGTCATTCCAGGCGTTATCCCGGATGGTCACACCATCTTGTCCCTGAAGGAAACGGCGTCGGAAGGAATGGCCCTCTACTTACACTCAGACCAGCGCGAGCAGATCCGTCGCCTTTCGGCCAGCCTGCTGTGGCGCAGCGAATTGCCGACCTGGCTGTTAATCGTCGTGATTTACGGCGGCTGGTTTATCACGCTGGCGTACTGGCACAGGCTCGGCCTCATTCCCGCTACCCTGTTACTGATCGGATTTAGCACCTGGTACATGTCGCTTCAGCATGAGCTGATCCACGGTCATCCCACGCGTTTCCCCTGGCTTAACCAGCTGTTTGGCACCTTGCCGCTGGCGGTCTGGTATCCCTACGGCCTGTACCGGGATTCCCATCTGGCGCACCACCGACACGAGAGTCTTACCGTGCCGGTGGACGATCCGGAATCGTATTACCTTTCCGGGGCGAGCTGGGCACGCTTCTCTCCGTGGCGCAAACGTGCGATCCGGGCGCGTAATACCTTTGTCGGCCGGCTGATATTGTCGCCGCTGCTGGATATCGTGCAGACGCTCGGCAGCGCGCTGATGGCATTTCGCCGCCTGGAGTATGCGGCGATGACGATGTGGCTGGTTCACGGCGCACTGCTCGCCGGGCTGTTTTTCTGGATGGCGCAGCGAGGGTTTTCGCCGCTCTGGTTTGTGCTGGCGGTGAGCTACCCGGCGCTGGCCCTGACCAAAGTGCGCTCGTTCCTGGAGCACCGGGCGGCGGATGATCCGCTGGCGCGCTCGGTGATTAACGAGGCCGGGGTGTTCTGGCAGGTGCTGTTTTTAAATCTCAACTACCATTCAGTGCATCACGATCTCCCCGGCGTACCCTGGTACGGTCTGAAGACCCTCTACCGACAAAATCGTGAGGCGTACCAGCAGCGAAACCAGGGCTTTGTGGTGCAGGGCTATGGCCAATGGCTGCGGCATTTCTGGCGCACGCCGGTGGATGTTACGGTACATCCTGGCATTGCCAGAGGTGAAGGTCATGAGTGAGGCGTTGGCATTTCCCATGTATAACATTAACCGCGCGGACACTGGGGCGCTGTGGCGGGCGGTGCAACGGCTGCTGGCTGACGGCGGCGTGGCGGCGGGCAGCCTGAGCCCCTCGTTTGTCGGAGAAGCGCTGCTGGCGCACTGGCGACATCCCGGCCTCGTTCTGAGCCAGACCTGCGGCTTTCCACTGGTGACACAATTGCCGGATGTGCAGGTTGTCGGCTGTTTCCACTACACCGCGCCGGGCTGCGAGGGGCGAAACTACCGCAGCCTGTTGGTGGTGCGGGCGCAGGATAGCGATAACACGCTGGCCGATTTTCGCGGTCGGCGGGTGGTATGTAATGCCCCGGATTCGCAGTCCGGCTACAACGTGCTGCTGAAAATGGTTGCTCCCCTGGCGGAGCAGGGGCGTTTTTTCTCCGGCGTGACCTTCAGCGGTAGTCATCGCCAGTCGTTAATCGATCTCCGGCGCGGTGAGGGTGATATCGCGGCCATCGACTGTGTGACCTGGGCTCTGCTGCAGAGGCATGAGCCTGAGCTGCTTTCGGGGCTGGTGGTAATCGACCGCAGCCCACTGGCGCCGGGACTCCCGTTGATTACCGCCGCCAGTACCTCACCAGAAACGCTACAGGCGATACGCGCCGCGCTTAAGGTGCTGGTGAGCGCTCCGCAATACCGGGAGATCTGTTCGGCTCTGTTTATTGGCGGGTTCAGCGAAGCAACGCGCCAGTCTTACCAGGTATTGCTGGACTGGCGCCAGGAGGCCGCAGAGGCAGGTTTGCATCAGCTTTGAGTGTCATAAAAAAAATCCACGCAAGCGCGTGGATTTTTTGTCTGTTTAGTAGCGATTAGACGTTAAACAGGAAGTTCATCACATCGCCATCTTTAACGATGTAGTCTTTCCCTTCAGCACGCATCTTGCCCGCTTCTTTCGCGCCTTGCTCACCCTTGTAGGTGATGAAGTCTTCAAAGGCGATGGTCTGCGCACGGATAAAGCCTTTCTCGAAGTCGGTGTGGATCTTACCCGCCGCCTGTGGAGCGGTCGCGCCAACAGGGATGGTCCATGCACGCACTTCTTTCACGCCAGCGGTGAAGTAGGTCTGCAGGTTCAGCAGTTCGTAACCGGCGCGGATCACGCGGTTCAGACCAGGCTCTTCCAGACCCAGCTCGGCCATGAACTCTTCACGGTCGGCATCGTCCAGCTCGGCGATATCAGATTCCACTGCGGCACAGACAGCAACCACTACAGAACCTTCGGCCGCGGCGATTTCGCGCACTTTGTCGAGGTATGGGTTGTTTTCAAAACCGTCTTCGTTGACGTTAGCGATGTACATGGTTGGCTTCAGGGTCAGGAAGCTCAGGTATTTGATCGCCGCTTTGTCTTCTTCGGTCAGGTTTTTCAGCGCGCGCAGCATGCCGGCGTTTTCCAGCTGTGGCAGACATTTTTCCAGCGCAGCCTGTTCCGCTTTCGCGTCTTTATCGCCGCCTTTGGCTTTCTTCTGCACGCGGTGCAGAGCGCGCTCGCAGGTGTCGAGGTCAGACAGCGCCAGCTCGGTGTTGATCACTTCGATATCGTCAGCCGGATCCACTTTGTTGTTCACGTGGATGATGTTGTCGTTTTCAAAGCAACGGACAACGTGGCCGATGGCTTCGGTTTCACGGATGTTGGTCAGGAACTGGTTGCCCAGGCCTTCACCTTTGGACGCGCCTTTTACCAGACCGGCGATGTCCACGAACTCCATGGTGGTTGGCAGAATGCGCTGCGGCTTAACGATCTCCGCGAGCTGGTCCAGACGCGGATCGGGCATTGGCACGACACCGGTGTTTGGCTCGATGGTGCAGAACGGGAAGTTAGCTGCTTCGATGCCCGCTTTAGTCAGCGCGTTAAACAGGGTGGATTTGCCAACGTTAGGCAGACCAACGATACCGCATTTGAATCCCATTTCTGAATCACCTTAATGTCTTGATATTCAACACGTTAACATTAACGAGTCGAAGAAAAGTAAATAACTTTGCCTATTATACACGTAACCCGCAGGCTGCGGGGCAAAAAAGGCGTCTCGCGCCGCTTATTGCGCTTTGAAAGCGTGCAGACGGTTAGTCGCTTTGGTTAAGCCATCCTGCAGCCAGATTTCGGTGCAACGCACCGCTTCGTCAACCGCTTCGTCGATCAGCTTCTGTTCCGAAACCGGGGGCTTACCGAGGACAAAGCCGACAACTTTGTTTTTATCGCCCGGATGACCGATACCGACGCGCAAACGGTGAAAATTGGGGTTATTGCCCAGTTTGCTGATGATGTCTTTGAGGCCGTTATGCCCGCCGTGACCGCCGCCGAGTTTGAATTTTGCCACCCCCGGCGGCAGATCCAGTTCGTCGTGCGCTACCAGGATCTCATCCGGATTGATTCGGTAGAAGGTGGCCAGCGCGGCAACGGCTTTGCCGCTTAAGTTCATAAACGTGGTCGGTACCAGCAGACGCACATCGGCTCCGGCCAGGTTCACGCGTGAGGTATAGCCGAAGAATTTCGGTTCCTCGCGCAGGGGAGCGCGCAACCGCTCGGCCAGCAGATCAACATACCAGGCGCCCGCATTATGGCGGGTGGCCGCATATTCCGCGCCGGGGTTGGCCAGGCCGACAATCAGTTTAATCGTCACGTTTTTGTTCCTGAAAGTGCTAAGTCTGGCGCGTAGTGTACTGTCTGCCGCGTCGCTTGACAAAATTCTGCGCGCCGTCACGCTGAATCTGAATAATACCGCACCTGAATCATTAGAATTTCATGCTACTCAAAGGCTTATTTGTAAAGTTTTGTTGCACCGATGTGCGTAAATGTGATCCCTCACGCAATCAGCAAAAGGGGTGTTGTCTATACTTTACACACAAGGATTAGGGAGATTATTTCCCTGCAACCCAAAGTTCCGGAGGTGACATATGAAACGCAGAAACGCTTCGTTACTCGGTAACGTGCTGATGGGGTTGGGATTGACGGTCATGGTTGTCGGTGTCGGTTATTCCATTTTAAACCAGCTGCCGCAACTTGACCTGCCGCAATACTTTGCACATGGTGCAGTGCTGAGCATCTTCCTGGGTGCTGTATTGTGGCTGGCGGGTGCCCGCGTCAGCGGTCATGAGCAGGTCTGCGACAGATACTGGTGGGTGCGTCACTACGATAAGCGCTGCCGTCGCGATCAGCATAAGCACAGTTAACGTGCTAAACCAATGAACACCGCAACGACTCCCTCTGGAGTCGTTTTTTTTGCATCACGTATTGACCCTCACGTAACGTAAGGCTCCAGAGTGACGCCACTGGCACAAGAAGGAGCCGTTATGTTAATTCAGGTCGGGGAACTGGCGAAACGCGCCGGGATCACCGTGCGCACCTTGCACCACTATGAGCAAACAGGGTTGCTGCTGCCTTCTGCCAGAAGCGCGGCAGGTTACCGGCTCTACAATCTGGCCGATGTTCAGCGTCTGCATATGATTCAGGCGCTGGCTAAGGCAGGGCTGGAACTTGCTGAAATCAGGGACTTTCTGGAGAAAGATTCACTCTCGCTATCGGAACTGCTCGAGGCGCAAATCCGCCTGCTGGATAAGCAGGTGCGCAGCATCACCACGCTGCGCGACCGGCTTGTGGATTTACGCGCTGGGCTCGAAGCCCATGAGGATCTCGATCTGGAGTCCTGGCTACAGACTCTGGAGTTGATGAAAATGTACGATCGCTGGTTTAGCAAAGAAGAGTTACAGCAGCTGCCATTTGCGCAGCACAAAGAGGCGCTGGCCGATATCTGGGCCGCGCTGGTTCAGGAAGCGAAAACCCTGCTGGAGAATAATGTTGCGGTGGCGGATCCCCGAGCGAGGGAGCTGGCCACGCGCTGGATGGTGCGTCTCGAGCAGGACACGGCGGGCAAACCGGAGTTTCTGACCCGGCTCAACGAGATGCACAGCGTTGAGCCGCAGATGCGCGAACAAACGGGCATCACGGCGGAGATGACGGATTACATCACCCGGGCATTTGCCGAATCAAAGCTTATCATCTGGGAAAATTACCTCTCGCCGGAAGAGATGGCCTTTACCCGGACGCACTATTTTGATCGCATGATGGAGTGGCCGCCACTGGTGGCGAAGCTGCACCGGGCCCAGTCGGAAGCGTGGGATCCCGCGGCTGACGCAGCGCAACAGCTGGCCGAAAACTGGCTGGAGCTGTTCCAGTCTTATGCGGGTACTCACCCGGCAACGCAGCAAAAATTCCGTCAGGCGATGCAGCAGGAGCCGCATCTGATGAAGGGAACCTGGATGACGCCTGCTGTGCTTGGGTGGCTCCAGCAGGCGATTGGCATCATGATGCAGCGGCGGATGTCACAGGTCCGCTAACGCCGCCTCGCGGTTCGGATAGAACGCCAGACGACCCGCAATGGGCTTCACCCCTGCGCGGGCCATGGTGCGCAGGGGCTGGAACTCGAGATTGCTCACCCGCAGTTCACAGCCTTCCGGCAGGCGCTGTACAAAGCGCTGGAAGGCGTCCAGCCCACCTGCATCCAGCACCGGGACCGCATCCCACTTCAGGACCACAATCCGTTTCCCCGCAATGCGCGACTCCAGATCGCTGAACAGGCCTTCGGCGGCGGCAAAGAACAGCGGGCCAATCACCCGCAGCACCAGCACGTCGTCCGGCACCGTGACGTTGACCGTCGCCAGACGGGTCATCCGGGCAATGCGGCGCATAAACAGCAGCGAGGCCAGTACAATCCCGACGCTGATGGCAATGACCATGTCAAACAGCACGGTCAACGACATGCAGATCAGCATCACGATGATGTCGTCTTTTGGCGCGCGGCGCAGCAGGTTCACCACTTTATGCGCCTCGCTCATGTTCCATGCCACCATCAGCAGCAGGGCCGCCATGGCCGACAGCGGCAGCCACGACAGCAGGGGAGCCAGCACCAGCAGGGCGAGGATCACCAGTACCGAGTGGATCACCGCCGAGACCGGAGAGGTTGCCCCGGCGCGCACGTTCGCCGCCGAGCGGGCAATGGCCGCCGTTGCGGTGATCCCGCCGAAGAACGGAGCGATGATATTCCCCAGTCCCTGGCCGACCAGTTCGCTGTTGGCTTTGTGTTTGGTGCCGGTCATGCCGTCCAGTACCACCGCGCAGAGCAGGGACTCAATCGCCCCCAGCATCGCCATTGAAAAAGCGGCAGGCAGCAGGGCGCGCAGGGAATCCCAGCTCAGGGTGAAGCTGGAGCCGGGCATATTCCACGGCAGCACCAGCTGCGGCAGAAGCTGCGGGATACCGTTACCCTGGGAGCCATCCGCCAGCACATAGTGGAACTGCGAGCCGATAGTGGCGACGTGACCACCCAGCAGATTGACCACTCCCATCACCGCACAGCCCAGCAGCAGGGCGGGCAGATGCCCGGGCAGACGGATACCCAGCCGCGGCCAGAGGATCAGCGTGCCCAGCGTTACCACGCCGATTGCCGCATCGCCCGGGTTGGCCGTCGGCAGCGCCATTGCCAGCGCACCCACTTTTTGCAGGTAATGTTCCGGCACGTGGGCCAGCTGCAGGCCGAGGAAATCCTTAATCTGCATGGTCCCGATGGTGATGCCGATCCCCGAGGTAAAGCCCAGCGTGACGGAAAGCGGAATGTACTCAATCAGCCTGCCAAAGCGCGCCAGGCCGAACAAAATCAAAAATACCCCGGACATCAGGGTCGCCACCAGCAACCCGGCGAGGCCGAACTGCTGGGAAACCGGATAGAGGATCACGACAAAAGCCGCAGTTGGCCCGGAGACGCTAAAGCGCGACCCGCCGGTCAGGGCAATCACAATCCCGGCGACGGCGGCGGTGTACAGGCCGTACTGCGGTGCCACGCCGCTGCCAATCGCCAGCGCCATCGCCAGCGGAATGGCAATGATGCCGACGGTGATCCCGGCGATCAGGTCACGGGTAAAGCGTGACAGGGTATATTTCTCTTTCCAGCAGGCGTCGATGAGGGCGCGGAAGGGAAGAACATGAGAGGAAGCGTTTTTCACAATCATTATCCATGTGCGCATCATCTGTCATGTCAATGGCAGGTGAAGGAGGCATTAATCATACAAATAAATACCACAGACAAAAAAACCCGCCGTAGCGGGTTTTTCGACTGCGTCCGATTAGTGTTCGAACATTGCAGAGATGGATTCTTCGTTGCTGATACGACGAATCGCTTCGGCCAGCATCCCGGACAGGGTCAAAGTACGCACGTTTGGCAGCGCTTTGATTTCGTCGCTCAGTGGGATGGTGTCACACACTACAACTTCATCAATGACGGAGTTGCGCAGGTTGTTCACTGCATTGCCGGAGAAGATCGGGTGAGTCGCGTAAGCAAATACGCGTTTTGCACCACGCTCTTTCAGCGCTTCGGCGGCTTTGCACAGAGTGCCGCCGGTGTCGATCATGTCGTCAACCAGCACGCAGTCACGGCCAGCGACGTCACCGATGATATGCATCACCTGAGAAACGTTAGCGCGTGGACGACGTTTGTCGATGATCGCCATGTCGGTATCGTTAAGCAGTTTGGCGATAGCGCGTGCGCGAACCACGCCGCCGATGTCCGGAGAAACCACAATCGGGTTGTCCAGGTTCAGCTGCAGCATGTCTTCCAGCAGGATTGGGCTGCCGAATACGTTATCAACCGGAACGTCGAAGAAGCCCTGGATCTGCTCGGCATGCAGGTCAACCGTCAGAACGCGGTCAACGCCAACACTGGAGAGGAAGTCAGCAACAACTTTTGCGGTAATTGGCACACGTGCGGAACGGACGCGACGGTCCTGACGGGCATAACCAAAGTAAGGAATAACAGCAGTGATACGGCCAGCGGAAGCACGGCGCAGGGCATCGACCATAACAACCAGTTCCATCAGGTTGTCGTTAGTTGGAGCACAGGTGGACTGGATGATGAAAATATCACCACCGCGTACATTTTCGTTAATTTGTACGCTGACTTCGCCATCGCTAAAGCGACCTACGGCGGCGTCGCCAAGAGAAGTGTACAGGCGGTTGGCAATACGTTGTGCTAGTTCCGGGGTGGCGTTACCAGCAAAAAGCTTCATATCAGGCACGAGAAGAACCTCAGGCATGCGTCCAGTGGTGGATAGTTCGCCGTAAACTGTGCGGGCCAGGCGAATGCTATCCAGGCGGTGTATTAAAGAGCGCGATGCAACGTCTGGAACAGGGTGACGTTGTCACCGAAACTCAGATTGCGCCAGAATGGCCTGCTGCAGCGGGGAGATGTTCATACCACGCGCTACGAAACCATGCAGCCACTCTGGAGCCAGCTCGAGCACCTGACGTGCAGCGGATTCCGTATCAAATTCAGCAAAGACACAGGCCCCTGTGCCAGTCAGGCGCGACGGCGCGTATTCTAACAGCCAGGAAAGCGCGACATCAACCTCGCGAAAACGTTTTCTTGCGATAACCTCGCAATCGTTGCTGAATTCACAGTTTAATAACGTTTCTATTGACCTTATTGGGGTATCCCGCGGAAGGTCCGGATCTTTAAAGATAACCGGCGTCGGAATGCTGACCCCCGGGTGGGCCACCAGATACCATTTTTCCGCAGGCTCCACCGGGGAGAGGATCTCGCCCACGCCTTCGGCAAAAGCCGCATGCCCGCGGACAAACACCGGCACGTCGGCCCCGAGCGTCAGCCCGAGCGCGGCCAGTTCATCCACCGTGAGACTGCAGCCCCACAGATGATTGAGCACCACCAGCACGGTGGCGGCGTTAGACGATCCGCCGCCGAGCCCGCCGCCCATCGGCAGACGTTTCTCCACGCGGATATCCGCGCCGCTGCCCGCTGGCAGACGCCCGGACTGTTCTGCGGCGCGCATCAGCAGACGGGCGGCGCGCACGATCAGGTTATCCTCGTCGGCCACGCCTTCGACCGGCGTCAGCAGCCGGATCTGTCCATCATCGCGCAGTTCAATGGAAATCGTGTCGCCGTAGTCAACAAACTGAAACAGCGTCTGCAGGGTGTGATACCCGTCAGCACGCTGGCCGGTGATGTATAAAAACAGGTTCAGTTTTGCGGGCGAAGGCCAGTGGGTCATCATTTGACAATCCAGTTATCCATTTTCAGCTTGATGCGCTGGCCGCCTTCGGTCAGTTCCAGGCTGGACGGCAGGGCCGGCTTGCTGCTGCTGTCGTAGCCGCCGTACACCACTTTCCAGCTTTTACCGTTCTGGCTGTAGTTCACTTCGCTCAGGCGGTACTGGTCGTCGAGCTTATAATCGGTGGCGTCGCCCGGCAGGCCAAGGATCCACTGACGCAGGCTGGTAATCGGAATAGGCATCCCGGTCAGCTTGCCAATCATCTCTTCGGCATCGGTACCGGTGTATTTCTTGCCTTTATTGTCGGTGACCTGCGCGCTACCAGGCTGAGCAATCAGCTCCATTTCCGTGCTGCCAAGCGGGTTCAGCAGCAGCAGGCGATAGCGGTCCTGACCGGTCTGCTGCCAGAAGAAGCGGGCATACACTTTCTGCTGATCGGACAGATAAGCAAAGGCCCCGCGGGTCTGATACTGGTTTAATGCACGCACTTCTTGCTGGTGCTGGCGCCACTGTGGCGAATCCGGGCTTTTGCCCGGCCCTTTCGGCGGCGTAATGGAACATGCGGTCAGCACCAGCGCGGCCAGGGGCAGCAGGCGAATGAGTCTGGTCATAATGGTGACAAATCCTTGAGAAACGTGGCAGTTATATCGCTTAATGCTAGCGCCCGGTAGCGGCAGCGTCTACGCTCATATTGTCTTAAATCATCAAATTAACCTTCATATTTCACGTTGCAGATGCGTTGGCCGCATTCGCTCACCCCAGTCACTTACTTTTGTAAGCTCCAGGGGATTCGCTCATTTGCCGCCTTCCTGCAACGCGAATTATTTTGGTTAATAACAATTGATAACCTATTACTCCGAAAGGGGGCAGTCTCTTTTATTGATCTCGCGCATCCTGTATGATGCGGCCTGCTAACCTTATTAACGCTGGTACTACTCCCGCTCATATGACCCTTTTAGCACTCGGTATTAACCACAAAACAGCCCCGGTATCACTGCGAGAACGTGTAACGTTTTCGCCGGACACGCTCGACCAGGCGCTGGAAAGTCTGCTTGCCCAGCCGATGGTGCAGGGGGGCGTGGTGTTGTCTACGTGCAACCGTACTGAGCTCTATCTCAGCGTTGAAGAGCAGGATAACCTGCACGAAGCGCTGGTGCGCTGGTTATGCGAGTACCACAATCTGAACGAAGAAGAGCTGCGCAACAGCCTGTACTGGCATCAGGATAACGATGCGGTCAGCCATTTAATGCGCGTGGCCAGCGGTCTCGATTCGCTGGTGCTGGGCGAGCCGCAGATCCTCGGCCAGGTCAAAAAAGCCTTTGCTGATTCGCAAAAAGGCCACCTTAAGGCCAGCGAGCTGGAACGCATGTTCCAGAAATCCTTCTCCGTCGCCAAGCGAGTGCGAACCGAAACCGATATTGGCGCCAGTGCCGTTTCGGTTGCTTTTGCTGCCTGTACTCTGGCGCGACAAATCTTTGAATCGCTCTCCACGGTCTCGGTACTGCTGGTGGGCGCGGGTGAAACCATCGAGCTGGTGGCGCGCCACCTGCGCGAACACAAAGTTAAAAAGATGATGATCGCCAACCGCACCCGCGAGCGCGCTCAGGTGCTGGCGGATGAAGTGGGGGCGGAAGTAATTGCCCTCAGCGACATCGACGCCCGTCTGAGCGAAGCGGATATCATCATCAGCTCTACCGCCAGCCCGCTGCCGATCATCGGCAAAGGCATGGTGGAGCGCGCCCTGAAGTCCCGCCGTAATCAGCCGATGCTGCTGGTGGATATTGCCGTTCCGCGCGATGTCGAGCCCGATGTCGGCAAACTGGCGAACGCCTATCTGTACAGCGTGGACGATCTGCAAAGCATCATTTCGCACAACCTTGCCCAGCGTAAAGCGGCAGCGGTGCAGGCTGAAACGATCGTCGAGCAGGAAACCAGCGAATTTATGGCCTGGCTGCGCGCGCAAAGCGTCAGCGAGACCATTCGCGAGTACCGCGGTCAGGCGGAACAGGTCCGTAATGAACTGACTGCCAAAGCGATGGCGGCCCTCGAGCAGGGCGGCGATCCGCAGGTCATCATGCAGGAACTGGCATGGAAACTGACCAATCGCCTGATCCATGCCCCAACCAAATCACTTCAACAGGCCGCCCGTGACGGGGACGATGAACGCCTGAATATTCTGCGCGACAGCCTCGGGCTGGAATAGCGCGCCATACCCATTTTATTATTATAAGGTGCACTTACGCCTATGAAGCCCTCTATCGTCGCCAAACTGGAAGCATTGCACGAGCGCCATGAAGAAGTTCAGGCGCTGCTCGGTGATGCCGCAACCATTGCCGACCAGGAACGTTTTCGCGCCCTGTCGCGCGAGTATGCACAATTAAGTGATGTTTCAAAATGCTTTACCGACTGGCGACAGGTTCAGGAAGATATCGAAACCGCGCAGATTATGCTCGACGACCCGGAAATGCGCGAGATGGCGCAGGAAGAGTTGCAGGATGCTAAAGTCCGCGCGGAAGAGATGGAGCAACAGCTGCAGGTGCTGCTGCTGCCGAAAGATCCCGACGATGAACGCAACGCCTTTGTCGAAGTCCGCGCCGGAACCGGCGGGGATGAAGCGGCCCTGTTTGCCGGGGATCTGTTCCGCATGTACAGCCGCTATGCTGAATCCCGCCGCTGGCGCGTGGAGATCATGAGCGCCAACGAAGGCGAACATGGTGGCTATAAAGAAGTGATCGCCAAAATCAGCGGCGACGGCGTGTACGGTCGCCTGAAGTTTGAATCCGGCGGCCATCGCGTACAGCGCGTCCCGGCTACCGAATCCCAGGGCCGTATCCACACCTCCGCCTGCACCGTGGCGGTGATGCCCGAGCTGCCGGAAGCCGAGCTGCCGGACATCAACCCGGCGGATCTGCGTATCGATACCTTCCGCTCCTCCGGCGCGGGCGGTCAGCACGTAAACACCACCGATTCCGCAATCCGAATCACCCACCTGCCAACCGGCATCGTGGTTGAGTGCCAGGACGAACGTTCCCAGCACAAAAACAAAGCCAAAGCGCTGTCGGTGCTGGGCGCCCGTATTCACGCCGCAGAGATGGCGAAACGCCAGCAGGCCGAAGCCTCGACCCGTCGCAACCTGCTGGGCAGCGGCGATCGCAGCGACCGTAACCGCACCTATAACTTCCCGCAGGGCCGCGTGACCGATCACCGCATCAACCTGACGCTCTACCGTCTGGATGAGACCATGGAGGGCAAGCTGGACTCCCTGATCGAACCTATCGTCCAGGAGTACCAGGCCGATCAGCTGGCGGCGCTGGCAGAGCAGGATTAATGGATTTTCAGCACTGGCTACAGCAGGCGATACGCGAGCTGGCGGGAGGTGAAAGCCCCCGTCGCGATGCGGAGATCCTGCTGGAGCATGTGACGGGCAAAGCGCGCACGTACATTCTCGCCTTTGGTGAGACGCAATTGACCGCCGAACAACAGGCTCAGCTTGATGAACTTCTGGCCCGCCGCAAAACCGGCGAGCCGGTGGCGCACCTGGTGGGCGAGCGCGAGTTCTGGTCGCTGCCGCTGTATGTCTCCGCGGCCACCCTGATCCCCCGTCCCGACACCGAGTGTCTGGTGGAGCAGGCCCTTGCGCGACTGCCCGCCACGCCCGCGCGCATTCTCGATTTAGGCACCGGCACCGGGGCCATTGCCCTGGCGCTGGCCAGTGAACGCCCGGATTGTCAGGTCACCGCGGTGGATGTCATGCCCGATGCGGTGGCGCTGGCGACGCGCAATCTTGAGCGTCTGGCGCTGCCTAACGTCACCGTGCTGCACAGCAGCTGGTTCTCCGCCCTTGCCGACCGGCAGTTTGAGACCATCGTCAGTAACCCGCCCTACATTGATGAAGCCGACCCGCATCTCGCTGAAGGCGACGTGCGCTTCGAGCCGCGCAGCGCGCTGGTTGCGGCCGATTGCGGCCTGGCCGATCTTAGCCATATCATCACTCAGTCTCGTCAACACCTTGTGAGCGGCGGCTGGCTGCTGCTGGAGCACGGCTGGACGCAGGGCGAAGCGGTGCGGGCACTCTTTTTGCAGGCTGGTTTTGAACGCGTCGAAACCTGTCGCGACTATGGCGGCAATGAGCGCCTGACGCTGGGCCAACTGCCATGAACAGCTTCTCTGTGCTGATTACCTTGCATGTGGCTGCCGTCACCCTGACCATCAGTTTTTTCGCGCTGCGTTACTGGTGGCGTTACAGCAATAATCAGCTGATCAACGCCCGCTGGGTGCGGGTGCTGCCGCACTGCATCGACACCGTACTCTTTGCGTCGGGCGCGGGGCTGATGTGGGTAACAGGCTATCTGCCGTTCACCGATGACGGTGCATGGCTGACTGAGAAGCTGTTTGGCGTTATCATCTACATCGTTTTGGGTTTTATTGCGCTGGGACGTCATCGTCCGCGCAGCCAGCAGGTGGGGTTTATCGCCTTTCTGCTGGGGCTGGTGGTGCTGTACATCATCATTAAACTCGCCACCACAAGAATACCGTTACTGGGGTAAGTCATGGAGTCCTTGGCCGATTTCGAATTTAACAAAGTGCCGTTGTGCGATGGAATGATCAAAGTATCAGAGATGATCCGCGATGATTTCGTTTCACAATACGTCTACGACGAGCTGGAGAATCTGGTGAGTCTGGCGCGTGAAGAGATAAGTCAGGCGCGCCCGCAGGACTGGCAACTGGAGAAACTGATTGAGCTGTTCTACGGCGAATGGGGCTTTTGCGATACGCGTGGCGTGTATCGACTCTCCGATGCGCTGTGGCTCGATCAGGTACTGAAAAACCGTCAGGGCAGCGCCGTCTCCCTGGGGGCTATTTTATTATGGGTGGCGCACCGCCTGGATATTCCGCTGGTGCCGGTCATCTTCCCGACGCAGATGCTGCTGCGCGCCGAGTGGCTTGACGGTGAAATGTGGTTAATTAACCCGTTCAACGGCGACACCCTCGACGATCACACGCTGGATGTCTGGCTGAAGGGCAATATCAACCCTATGGCGGAGCTGTATAACGAAGATCTGGACGAAGCGGATAACGCTGAAGTGGTGCGTAAGCTGCTGGATACCTTAAAATCGGCGCTGATGGAAGAGCGGCAGATGGAGCTGGCGCTGCGAGCCAGTGAAGTGCTGCTGCAGTTTAACCCGGAAGATCCGTATGAGATCCGCGATCGCGGTCTGATCTACGTCCAGCTCGAGTGCGATCACGTTGCGCTGACTGATTTGAGTTATTTCGTTGAGCAGTGCCCGGAAGATCCGATCAGCGAGATGATCCGCGCGCAGATTAATTCCATCGCGCATAAACAGATTACACTGCATTAATCTTAACTCCGATTCACCCTGAATAAGGCGATCCTATGAAACAAAAAGTGGTTAGCATTGGCGATATCAACGTGGCGAACGACCTGCCGTTCGTGCTGTTCGGCGGCATGAACGTTCTGGAATCCCGCGATCTCGCGATGCGTATCTGCGAACATTACGTGACCGTGACCCAGAAGCTGGGTATCCCGTACGTGTTCAAAGCCTCTTTTGACAAAGCCAACCGCTCCTCTATTCACTCTTACCGTGGCCCGGGCCTGGAAGAGGGGATGAAGATTTTCCAGGAGCTGAAGCAGACCTTTGGCGTGAAAGTGATCACCGACGTCCACGAAGCAAGCCAGGCGCAGCCTGTTGCTGACGTCGTCGACGTGATCCAGCTGCCAGCGTTCCTCGCCCGTCAGACCGACCTGGTCGAAGCGATGGCGAAAACCGGCGCAGTGATCAACGTGAAAAAACCGCAGTTCGTGAGCCCTGGCCAGATGGGGAACATCGTCGATAAATTTATCGAAGGCGGTAACGACAAGGTGATCCTGTGCGACCGTGGTGCTAACTTCGGTTACGACAACCTGGTCGTCGACATGCTGGGCTTCAGCGTGATGAAGAACGTCTCTAACCAGTCGCCGGTGATCTTCGATGTGACCCACGCCCTGCAGTGCCGCGACCCGTTTGGCGCAGCCTCTGGCGGCCGTCGTGCGCAGGTTGCCGAACTGGCGCGCGCCGGTATGGCAACCGGTCTGGCAGGTCTGTTTATCGAAGCGCACCCGGATCCTGCCAACGCGAAATGCGACGGCCCATCCGCACTGCCGTTGGACAAGCTGGAGCCGTTCCTGAAACAGATCAAAGCCATTGACGACCTGGTTAAGAACTTTGAAGAGCTGGATACGTCCAACTAATAAAAAACCCGCGAAATAAAAGCAAAAAGGCAACGTAAGTTGCCTTTTTTTATGTGTTCTTCCTCTCCCCGTGGGAGAGGGCATCAGGCCGCACCGGGCAGTCTTTGTAGGCCGGGTAAGGCGTAGCCGCCACCCGGCAAAACTACGGTCACGCAAATATCGTCATCAAATAGGCCGCAAACAACGCCATATGCGCCGCGCCGTTAAGCACGTTGGTGCGCCCGGTTGAGAACGAAATCTGGCACAGCAGCAGCGATGCCACCATCACAATCATCTCCGGGGCACCCAGGCTAAACACCAGCTCGTTGCCGGTGAGGAAGGCAATCAGCGTCACCACCGGAACGGTCAGGGAGATGGTCGCCAGTACCGAACCAAAGAACAGGTTCATCGCGCGCTGCACCTGATTGTTCAGCACCGCACGCAGCGCACCCAGCCCTTCCGGGGAGAGGATCAACAGCGCCACCAGGAAGCCGGTAAAGGCCACCGGCGCGTTCAACTCGGTCAGCAGCGTTTCCAGCGGGCCCGCATTCATCTTGGTGACCGCGATAACCGCAATCAGATGCACGATCAGCCAAACGGTGTGCCACAGGCTGCTGTGGGCGGACGGCTTGCCGTGGTGCGGGTCATCATCGTCACCCTCGTCTTCGTGTTCATAGACGAACAGGCTCTGGTGCGTTTTGGTCTGGATCAGCAGGAATACGCCGTACATTGCCGCTGAGATCAACGCCACCAGCAGGGCCTGACCGGTGGTGAAGTTGGCACCCGGCAGCGCCATCGGGAACACCAGCACGATAATCGCCAACGGGAAGAGGGCGATCAGATACTGCTTAATCCCAAACAGGTTCATGTACTGGGTGGCGAATTTACGCCCGCCCAGCAGCAGCGAGAAGCCGACCAGACCCCCGGTTACGATCATGATGATGGAGTAGAGCGTATCGCGCATCAGGGTAGGCGCGGCGTCACCGGTCGCCATCAGTGCGGAAATGAGGCTTACTTCGAGAATAACGACGGAAAGACTTAAAATCAGCGAGCCGTAGGGCTCTCCCAGACGGTGGGCCAGCACGTCGGCGTGACGGACAACGCTGAAGGCGCTGCTCAGAATACCCACAAGTGCCAAAATATTAATGCCGATGACCACTGGCAGTGACTGACTACTTCCCCAGAAGAGCAGCACGGCCAGGGCCAGCACCGGGAAAATGAGAGACGTCTCCTTATGACGGGTTTTCACCGTCTCGTGTGCAGTTGTCATGTGATTCTCCAGAGTTGCAGGTGCTTATAATAGTAGTTAGAAAAAGAGGACGTTAAATTAACAGATTAGCGTTACATTCTGATGATATTTTACTTAATTTTACGGTATAGATAGATTATTGCCTGAGAGCATCATAATGA
Source organism: Leclercia sp. (assembly GCF_036780805.1). Classification (NCBI taxonomy): domain Bacteria; kingdom Pseudomonadati; phylum Pseudomonadota; class Gammaproteobacteria; order Enterobacterales; family Enterobacteriaceae; genus Leclercia; species Leclercia sp. The sequence goes on from NZ_DAIQCE010000001.1 coordinate 650,656, forward strand.
CCACTCTTAGATAAATATATTCTTAATAACAGTGAATTAAGCAAAAGAATTATCCGATTATCAATTTCACTGGAAGCCTCTGGCATTGTCTACCACACTTATTAATTGATTAAAAAGAGGGGTTTGATATGCCATACAAATCGAAAAGTGATTTACCGGATAACGTTAAGCACGTGCTGCCGGCGCATGCGCAGGATATTTATAAAGAAGCTTTCAACAGCGCCTGGGATCAGTACAAGGATGAAGAGGACCGCCGGGGCGATGCCAGCCGGGAGGAGACCGCGCACCGCGTGGCCTGGGCGGCAGTGAAGAATGACTACGAGAAGGGTGACGATGACAAATGGCACAAGAAGAAATAGCGCCAGCCTGATTGCCTGTGCTTAATAGTTTGCACCCTGCATTTTGACTTTTGTGGCGGTTGACCTGTCGTCCTGTTGCACCCGGCGAAATTATTGCATATCGTCACGGTACTGCTTTCTAATTGAGCAGTAAAAAGACCCGGAAGGTTCAAAAAAGCGTGGGCAGGGAAGCAGGCAGTGGCGGAGGTGCAATATGTTAACGCGTGATTTTCTTATGAAGGCCGACTGTAAAACGGCCTTTGGTGCGATTGAAGAATCGCTGCTGTGGTCAGCCGAACAGCGGGCGGCATCGCTGGCTGCAACGCTTGCCTGCCGTCCGGACAACGGTCCGGTGTGGCTCTTCGGCTATGGCTCGCTGATGTGGAATCCGGCGCTGGAGTTTGTCGAATCTGCTACCGGCACCCTGCCGGGCTGGCACCGCGCCTTCTGTCTGCGTCTGACCGCCGGCCGCGGTAGCGCCTGTCAGCCAGGACGCATGCTTGCACTAAAAGAGGGCGGACGCACCACGGGCGTGGCCTATCGCCTGCCGGATGCGACGCTGGAAGAGGAGCTGGCCCTGCTGTGGAAGCGCGAGATGATCACCGGCTGCTATATGCCGAGCTGGTGCAAGCTGGACCTCGATGACGGACGCACCGTCAATGCGCTGGTGTTTATTATGGATCCGCGCCATCCGCTGTTTGAAGCCGATACCCGGGCGCAGGTGATTGCCCCGCTGATTGCCGCGGCCAGCGGCCCGCTCGGGACTAACGCGCAGTATCTGTTCTCGCTCGATCAGGAGCTGACCCGGCTGGGCATGCAGGATGATTGTCTGAATGAGCTGGTGTCGCGGGTGCGGGCCTTGCTGGACGGTTCCCAGCCCGATAGCCCGCTGAGCGCGAGCTTTGCCTGAAAAAACGCCCGGTGGCTTTGCAGCCTACCGGGCGATTGTTAATCAGGCAGCGACGTAGCTGATGGAGTGCTCCAGCGACTGGCTGTGACTGTCGATGAGCACCTCCCAGGTGCCGGTGTAGGGCACCGTGAGCCAGGCGCTGTCCCTGTCCTGCACGCTTAAAATATCCGCCTGCGTTTTACGTGGTGCTTTGTTACTCATCAGATGAATATGACAACGCTCTGAACAGCGCACCACTACCGTATCCCCGCCAAACAACGTCAGACTTGCTTTTACCAATGCCATTTTTTTACCCCGTATCTGAAAACAACGCTCTCCCTGCGCCTAATCCTGAACGTGATGTTGTTCACAATTCACTCATGGCATAACACCAAAGGGGAAGGTCAGAGGTGCTGATTTTGATCAAAAAATGGCATAACCCTTAAACAAAAATGACAATATGCCTGAAAGCGTTCAGCGGACGCCGCTTTCCTCCGCTTTCAGGCAGCGGGTTAACATTAAATGCGGAAATGTCCGGCGGTTTCAGCCAGCTCGCCTGCCTGGCCCTGCAACGCGCTGGCGGCGGCGGCGGACTGCACCACCAGCTCGGCGTTCTGCTGGACCATGCTGTCGAGGTGCGTCACTGCCCGGTTGATCTCCTGAATGCCTTTCATCTGCTCGCTGGTCGCCACGGTGATCTCCCGCATGATCCCCGACATGCTGCCGATGCTGGTGACAATCTCATCCATGCTCTGTCCGGCCAGGTGCACATAGCGTGAACCGGTCGCCACGCTGTCGGTGGTGGAGTCGATCAGGCTTTTAATCTCTTTTGCCGCCTGGGCGCTGCGGCTGGCGAGGCTGCGCACTTCACCTGCGACAACCGCAAAGCCACGGCCCTGCTCACCCGCACGTGCGGCTTCAACCGCCGCGTTAAGCGCCAGGATGTTGGTCTGGAAGGCGATGCCGTCAATCACGCTGGTGATATCGCCAATTTTGGTCGAGGCGGCTTCGATGGACTGCATGGTGGTGATCGCCTGGGAGACCACGCTGCCGCCGCGGGTGGCGGCCTCGGAGGCTTTGCCCGCCTGTTCGTTGGCGATGGCGGCTGATTCGGTCGACTGGGCAACGGAGGCGGTGATCTGCTCCACGGCGCTGGCGGTTTCGCGCAGGCTGGAGGCGGCGCGCTCGGTGCGGCCAGAGAGATCCTGGTTACCGGCGGCGATCTCCTGGGCGGCGTTTTTCACCGAGGCGCTGGCGTCGCGCAGCTGCACCATCACCACCGAGAGTTTATCGCTGAAGGCGTTAAAGGCATGGGCGATCTGCGCCACCTCATCCTCGCCTTTCTCCGGCAGACGCTGGGAGAGATCGTTGGTGCCGTTGGCGATGGCGTGCATCGCATCGCGAATCTCCGACAGCCGTTTCAGCAGACGGGCAATCACGAAATGCACCACCACGGCGCTGAGCAGAACCAGGATGACCAGCGACAGGGAGGAGGCCTTCAGCAGGGTGCGCATCCCGGAGGTGGCATCATCGCTGTCGAGGGCGACAATCAGCTGCCACTGGGTCCCGGCAATCGGGGTGGCGGCAAAGGTTTTGCTCGCGCCGTTAAACTGGCCTTCGGCGCTTTTGCCGCTCTTCAGGACATTCAGATCAACGCCGCGGATGACATCGGTGAAGGCCTTCAGGGTCAGCTCAGGGTCATTGGCGGCGATCACCGTCCCGTCGCTGTCAATCAGCAGCCCGCTGCTGGCCGGGGTCGGACGAATGCCGCGCACGTTGGCGATCACGCTGTCCATCGCCACATCACCCGCCAGCACGCCTTTCAGCTCGCCGTTCTCTTTCACCGGCACCGCAAAGGTCACCACCAGCTTTTTGGTGCCGGTATCGACATAAGGGGCGGTGACGATGGCGCGATCCTCTTTCACCGCCTGCTGATACCACGGGCGCACCGTCGGATCGTAGTCGGCAGGAACCCCGTCAGGATTGGAAAACTTCGCGGTTTTGCTGGCGTAGCCCATGTAGACGTTGATAAACCCGCCCGCCTGCGCCAGCTGTTTGAACATCGGCACCGGATCGTCGCTCAGGGCGACGCTCTGCAGGGAGTTAATAATGGTGGTTTTGCTGCTAACCCAGTCGGCAATCGCGAGGCCGTGGCTGGCGCTGGTGCTGGCCAGCATGTCGCGTTGCGACTGTTGATTGTCCTGGCGCGTGACCTGGAAATTAATCACGGTATTCAGAAGGAGCGCGGCGATCAGACATCCGACCGTCGCCGCAATAATACGAGCGCGAATTGACCTGAACATAATGTAATACCTGCTGTGTTGTTGTAAGAAGCCTATCGGCATCGGGCAGGCAAACTTGATGCTGGAACCGCGCTCATAAGAAAAAAATATTTTAGTTAAATCATTATTAGAAAGTTAATAGTTTATCGGCGGACAGCGTCCACTGCGCCAGCTCCACCAGGGTGCCGATTTCCACCCCGTCGATCAGCGGCAGGGCGCTGATGCCACGGCCGTCGGTGCAGGTCTTGCACAGCTTCACCGGCACGTTCTGCGCGGTGAGGATCTCCAGCATCTGCTGGATGTTATAGCCCTCGGCAGGCTTCTGGCCGCGCAGCCCGGCGGTCACCGCGTCGGACATTAAAAACAGGCGCAGATCCAGCTCGCCCTCCTGCTCGCGTAAGGCAATCGCCAGCCGCAGGCTGTTAAACAGGGATTCACTGCCATAGGCCGCGCCGTTGGCGACAATCACGATCTTCTGCATCTCGACTCCTGAAAGGTAAAAAGGCATGAAAATTGCTTCTCTCTGTCAAACACTGACCCGGGAGAGAAAGCATGACGAACATCACCGGCGCCACCGAATGGTTTCAGCACGCCAGGCTGATGCGTAAACAGCAGCTGTGCAAACTGGCGCAGCTGGGCACGTTAGTGAGCCGGATCGGCCATCTTGCGCACATGCTACAGTGCGAACGCGGGGCCTCCAACATCTGGCTCTGCTCGAAGGGCACGCTGTACGCTCTTGAGTGTAAGGCCAGCCGGGCGTTGGTGGACGATCACCTCCAGGCGTTGCACCTGGCGCTCGGCACGCCGCTGACGGCGAGCGGCACCCTCAGTGAACGGGTAGGAAATGCCCTGCAGAGCCTGGAGCAGCTCCCCGCGCTGCGCGAGGCGATCGCCGCCTGCGCTTTATCCGCCGACGTGGCGATGGAGCGCTACAGCCGCGCGCTGCGCAACCTGCTCAGTATCGTGCCCCAGCTCAATGACAGCATTGACGATCCGCAACTCGCCGGCCGGTTTGTTGCCCTTTATAGCCTGATGCAGGGCAAAGAGCTGGTCGGCCAGGAGCGGGCGCTGGGGGCAATCGGCTTTACCCAGGGCTTTTTCAGCGAGGAGATGCGCCAGACCCTGGTGGACCGCATCGACGGGCAGCAGGCCTGCTTCGAGGTCTTTCTCTCCCTCACCCCCGCCAGCGTACATGATCACTTTACCCTCAGCGTACCGGGGGCCGAAACCGAACAGCTGCGGCGGCTGGCCTGCACGCGGCAGCCCGCAGCGGATAAGGGCGTGCTGGCACTGCACTGGTTCTCGCTGCAAACCGAACGTCTGGAACATCTGCGCGGCCTCGAAGAGATGCAGATTGCCGATCTGATGCTGGCCGTGGAGGCGCTGATTAACCGGGCCGACGACGCTCTGCCGGAGGAGCCGCCGTCGGAAGCGCCGCTGGCCCTCTATCCGCAAAAGCCGCTCCTGCCGCTGGTGCGCCAGCAGGCGCGGGAGATTGAACAGCTCTCCCGCCAGCTGGCCTCGATGCGCGACAGCCTTGAGGAGCGCAAGGTGATCGATAAAGCCAAAAGCGTGCTGATGACCCATCAGCAGATGAGCGAGGAGCAGGCCTGGTGCCAGCTGCGCAAGATGGCGATGGATAAGAACCAGCGAATGGTGGATATCGCCCGGGCGCTGCTGACGGTGAAAGCGCTCTGGCAGGAGTAGATGCACCTCTGGCGGGCAACGCCTGCATGGTTGAGGTGCGTTGTGGTGGCGGGATGACAGAAAAGGCCCGGAAAATAAGCCGTTAAAATCTGGCATCGGCTTTGCATTAGTTCATTCACAATTTAAGACAACGCGCCAACGGCGGTGCGTTCGTCTTGAGGATAAAGGCGTCCTGCAGTGCTTCGGCACTGCCGGGCGCTTTTTTTTGGGCTTTTTTCAGGAGTGAGCATGGTGGAATGGACAAGGCGGCGTTTTTTACAGGCCAGCGCGCTGGCAGGCGGGGCGCTGATGTTGCCGGGCGTGATGCAGGCCGCATGGGCCGCAGGCTCCGATAAACCGGAACTCGAGACGGTGCGCGTGGGCTTTATCCCGCTTACCGACTGCGCGCCGCTGGCGATTGCGGCGTACAAAGGGTTCGATAAAAAATACGGCTTCACCCTGGTGCCTACCAAAGAGGCCAGCTGGGCGGCGGTGCGTGACAAATTGGTGGCTGGAGAGCTGGATGCCGCGCACATTCTCTATGGCCTGCTGTACGGTCTGGAGCTGGGGATTGCCGGCAAACCCAAGCCGATGGCCAACCTGATGACCCTCAACCAGAACGGGCAGGCGATCACTCTGTCGAGCGATCTGGCCCAGCAGGGCGTGCGCGACGTCGAAGGGCTGAAGAAGCTAATCGGCCAGCAGGCGCCGGGCACTTATACCTTCGCCCACACCTTTCCCACCGGCACCCACGCCATGTGGCTCTATTACTGGCTGGCCAGCGCGGGCATTAACCCCTTTGACGACGTGCGCACCGTGGTGGTGCCGCCGCCGCAGATGGTGATGAACATGCGCATCGGCAATATGGTCGGCTTCTGCGTCGGCGAGCCGTGGAACGCCCGGGCCATCAACGATCGCATCGGTTTTACCGCCGCCACTTCGCAGTCCATCTGGCCGGAACACCCGGAGAAGATCCTCGGCACCCGCCGGGAGTGGGTTGATGCCCACCCCAACACCGCCCGGTCGCTGGTCAGCGCATTGCTGGAGGCCCAGCGCTGGATCGATGCCTCCCCGCAGAACAAAGAAGAGACCGCCCGGCTACTGGCTCGTCGCGCCTGGCTCAACACCAAAGAGCAGTACCTCACCGGCCGCATGCTGGGCGAGTACGACAACGGCGTGGGCCAGCGCTGGCAGGATGCCCATCCGATCCGCTTCTTTGAGGACGGGGCGGTCAGCTATCCGTGGCACTCCGACGGGATGTGGTTCTTAACTCAGTTCCGCCGCTGGGGGCTGCTGAAAACCGATCCGGACTACGCCGCCATCGCCCAACGCATCAACCGCACCGACGTCTGGCAGGACGCCGCCACGGCGGTGGGGGGCATTCGTGCGCCATCGTCGCCGCTGCGCAGCAGCCGGCTTATGGACGGCACCGTCTGGGACGGCAGCGATCCCCATCGCTACGCCAACAGTTTCACTCTTCACCGTACAGGGGTCTGATATGAAAAAAGTGAACACCAAAGCGGCACCCGCCGCGCCGGTCAGCGGGGAGGTGATCGCGCTGCCGCCGGTGCAGGTACGCCGCCGCACGCCTGCGTTTGCCCGCCGGATCAACGACCTGCTGCAACGCCTTATTCCGGCTCTGCTCGGTCTCGGGCTTTTGGTCATCGCCTGGCAGCTGGCGGCCATCAACAGCAAAGGCTTCCCGACGCCGCTCAGCACCCTGGACTCGGCCATCACCCTGTTTTCGGATCCGTTCTACCGCGATGGCCCGAACGACATGGGGGTGGGCTGGAACGTGCTGGCTTCGCTGCAGCGGGTTGCCATCGGCTTTGGCCTGGCGGCGATGGTGGGGATCCCGCTGGGCTTTATGATTGGCCGCTTCACCTTCCTGGCCCGCATGTTTAACCCGCTGATTGCGCTGCTGCGCCCGGTCAGCCCGCTGGCCTGGCTGCCGATTGGCCTGCTGCTGTTCCAGAAGGCGGAACCCGCTTCCAGCTGGACCATTTTTATCTGCTCGATCTGGCCGATGGTCATCAACACCGCCGAAGGGGTGCGCCGCATCCCGGAAGACTACCTCAACGTGGCGCGGGTGCTGCAACTCTCCGAGTGGACGATGATGCGCCGCATTCTGTTTCCCGCCGTGCTACCGGCGGTGCTGACCGGGGTACGTCTCTCCATCGGCATCGCCTGGCTGGTGATCGTCGCCGCCGAGATGCTTACCGGGGGGCTGGGGATCGGCTTCTGGATCTGGAACGAGTGGAACAACCTCAACGTCGAAAACATTCTCATCGCCATCGTCATTATCGGCGTGGTGGGTTTGCTGCTGGAGCAGGGGCTGATGCTGATCGCCCGCCGTTTCAGCTGGCAGGAAAAATAAGGAGCGCACATGAAACCACTTATTCAGGTCCAGGCCGTCAGCCAGCGTTTTTCCACTGCCAGCGGCGAGTTTCTGGCGCTGCAGAACGTCTCTTTTGATATTCACGAAGGGGAGACCGTCAGCCTGATCGGCCACTCCGGCTGCGGCAAGTCGACGCTGCTCAACCTGATCGCCGGGATCACCTTGCCGACGGAAGGCGGGCTGATCTGCGACAACCGGGAAATCGCCGGGCCGGGCCCGGAGCGGGCGGTGGTGTTCCAGAACCACTCCCTGCTGCCGTGGCTCACCTGCTTTGACAACGTGGCGCTGGCGGTGGATCAGGTGTTCCGCCGCAGCATGAGCAAAGTCGAGCGCCGGGAGTGGATCGAACACAATCTCGATCGGGTGCAGATGGGGCACGCCATCCACAAGCGTCCGGGGGAGATCTCCGGCGGCATGAAGCAGCGGGTCGGCATTGCCCGGGCCCTGGCGATGAAGCCGAAAGTGCTGCTGATGGATGAGCCGTTCGGCGCGCTGGATGCCCTGACCCGCGCTCACCTGCAGGATTCGGTGATGAAAATTCAGCAGGAGCTCAACACCACCATCGTACTGATTACCCACGACGTCGACGAGGCGGTGCTGCTCTCGGATCGGGTCCTGATGATGACCAACGGCCCGGCGGCGACGGTGGGGGAAATTTTACGCGTCGACCTGCCGCGCCCGCGTAACCGGGTGCAGCTGGCGGAGGAAAGCCGCTATCACCATATGCGTCAGCAGATCCTCCATTTCCTCTACGAAAAACAGCCGAAAGCGGCCTGAGGAGCGCCACTATGCGCCTGGTCATTATTGGAAACGGCATGGCGGCAACGCGACTGATTGAATCGTTGACCGACCGCGCGCCCGGGCGCTTCGTCATTACCGTCATTGGTGACGAGCGGGCACCGGCCTACAACCGCATTCAGCTCTCCCCGGTGCTCGGCGGCGAGAAAGCGGCCGCCGCCACGCAGCTGCACGATGACGCCTGGTATCAACAGCGCGGCGTCACGGTGCTGAGCGGCGAGCGGGTGCTGGCGGTGGAGTGCGCGGCGCGGATGCTGCGCACCGACAAACGGCTGATGGGGTGGGATGAGCTGGTATTTGCCACCGGCTCGCAGCCGTTTGTGCCGCCGATCCCCGGCAGCGACCTGCCGCACGTCTTTACCTTCCGCACCCTCGATGACGTTCATGCCATTCTGGCGACCCCCGGCCCGGCAGTCGTGCTGGGGGGCGGGGTGCTCGGGGTGGAAGCCGCCGCAGCGTTACAACGTCACGGTGACAACGTCACGTTAGTCCATCGTGGCCCCTGGCTGATGGATCAGCAGCTGGATCAGCAGGCCGGGCTGCTGCTGGAACAGGCGCTGGCGGAGCGGGGCATTGGCTGCGAGCTGAGCGGCGGCCTGACGGCGATTGCAGCCGAAAGCGTGACCCTCAGCAACGGACGCACCTTAGCTGCCGCACGCGTCGTGCTGGCGACCGGCGTGACGCCCAACGTTGCCCTTGCGCAGGCAAGCGGGGTGCCCTGCGGGCGTGGGATTCGGGTGGATGACCAGATGCGCACCGCCTTAGAGGGCATCAGCGCCATCGGCGAGTGTTGCGAAATCAACGGCCAGACCTGGGGGCTGGTGGCCCCGTGCCTGGCTCAGGCGGAGATCCTCGCCGCCCGTCTGGCCGGGGAACACGTCACCCCCTTTACCCCGATGCACAACGGCATGCGCCTGAAAGTGACCGGCATTGAGCTGTTCAGCGTCGGGGAGATGAACGCGCAACAGGATGACGCGGTATGGACCAGCTGGGATCCGCTGACCCGCCACTACCGTCGCTTGCTGGTGCGCAACGGCACCCTGGCAGGCGTGCTGCTGATGGGAGAGTGCCGCAGCGCGGCTACCCTGACCGATTTACTGGCTACGTCAGAACCCGCCCAGGCGGACTGGCTGTTCGATCGATTCACTACGCAGCCGCAGGTTGCAGGACAAAACGCGATGACAAAACCTACTCTGATTGTGGTCGGGCACGGCATGGTCGGCCACCATTTTCTTGAAGACTGCGTGAACCGCGGTTTGCATCAGCAATACCAGATTGTGGTCTTTGGTGAAGAGCGCTATGCCGCCTACGACCGCGTCCATCTGTCGGAATATTTTGCCGGACGCAGCGCCGACTCGCTGTCGATGGTGGCCGGGGATTTCTTTGCCGATAACGGCATTGAGCTGCGTCTGTCCCAGCCGATTGTCGCCATCGACCGCGACGCCCGGGTGGTGCGCACCGCGGGCGGGCACGAAACGCACTGGGACAAGCTGGTGCTGGCCACCGGATCCTGGCCCTTTGTGCCGCCGGTGCCGGGGCGCGAGCTGCCGGGCTGCTTCGTCTACCGCACCCTTGACGATCTGGACAGCATCGCTGCCCACGCCAAAGGTTCACGCACCGGGGTGGTGATCGGCGGCGGGCTGCTGGGGCTGGAGGCGGCCAACGCCCTGAAACAGCTCGGGCTGGAGACCCACGTGGTGGAGTTCGCCCCGAACCTGATGGCGGTGCAGCTCGATAACGACGGGGCCGCCATGCTGCGGCGCAAAATCGAAGCCCTCGGCGTGGGGGTGCATACCAGCAAAGCCACTACCGAGATTGCCGATACCGACGCGGGCAAGGTGCTGCGCTTTGCCGACGGCAGCGAGCTGGCCACCGACATGGTGGTCTTCTCCGCCGGGATCCGCCCGCAGGATGCGCTGGCCCGGGGCTGCAATCTGCTGCTGGGCGAGCGGGGCGGGATCGCCATCGACAACCAGTGCCGTACCTCCGACGAGGACATCTTCGCTATCGGGGAGTGCGCCCTCTGGGAAGGGAAAATCTATGGCCTGGTAGCCCCCGGATACCAGATGGCGCGGGTGGCGAGTGCCGCGCTGGCCGGGGAGGCGAACGCCTTCACCGGGGCCGACATGAGCACCAAACTCAAGCTGCTGGGGGTAGATGTGGCCTCGTTTGGCGATGCCCATGCCCGCACCCCAGGCGCGCAGAGCTACCAGTGGACCCACGGCCCACAGCAGATCTACAAGAAGATCGTGGTCAGCGCCGACAACACAACCCTGCTGGGCGGGGTGCTGGTGGGCGATGCCAGCGAGTACGCCACCCTGGTGCAGATGATGCTCAACGACATCCGTCTGCCGAAGGATCCCGAGACCCTGATCCTGCCCGCGGTGGCGGGCAGCGCCCCGAAAGCGCTGGGCGTGGCGGCCCTGCCGGAGAGCGCGCAGATCTGCTCCTGCCATAACGTCAGCAAAGGCGATATCTGCCAGGCGGTGAGCAACGGCGCGACCGACATCGGGGCGCTAAAACAGTGCACCAAAGCGGCCACCGGCTGCGGCGGATGCAGCGCGCTGGTGAAACAGGTGATGGAGTTCCAGCTCGCGGCCCAGGGCGTGGAGGTGAAGAAGGATATCTGCGAGCACTTCGCCTACTCGCGTCAGGAGATCTACCACCTGGTGCGCGTCAACCGCATCCACACCTTTGAGCAGCTGATCGGCCGTTACGGCCAGGGCCACGGGTGCGAGATCTGTAAGCCGCTGGTGGGCTCGGTGCTGGCTTCCTGCTGGAACGAATACCTGCTGAAACCGGCCCATCTGCCGCTGCAGGACACCAACGACCGCTACTTTGCCAATATCCAGAAGGACGGCACCTACTCGATTGTGCCGCGTATGGCCGCGGGAGAAGTGACCGCCGACGGGCTGATCGCCATCGGGCAGATCGCCAAACGCTATCAGCTGTACAGCAAAATCACCGGCGGGCAGCGTATCGACCTGTTTGGTGCCCGGCTCGAGCAGCTCCCGGAGATCTGGCAGCAGCTGATCGACGCCGGGTTTGAAACCGGCCACGCCTACGGCAAATCCCTGCGCACGGTGAAATCCTGCGTCGGCTCCACCTGGTGCCGCTACGGCGTGCAGGACTCCACCGGGCTGGCGGTGACGCTGGAGAACCGCTACAAGGGGCTGCGCGCGCCGCACAAGATCAAGATGGCCGTTTCGGGCTGCACGCGAGAGTGCGCCGAAGCCCAGAGCAAGGACGTGGGGGTGATCGCCACCGACAAGGGCTGGAACCTCTATCTGTGCGGCAACGGCGGGATGAAGCCGCGCCACGCGGATCTGTTTGCCAGCGATCTCGATGACGCCACGCTCCTGCGCTACGTCGATCGCTTCCTGATGTTCTACATCCGCACCGCCGATCGCCTCCAGCGCACCAGCACCTGGCGGGACAATCTCGAGGGCGGGCTGGCGTATCTGCGGGAGGTGATCATCGACGACAGCCTCGGTATTGCCGACGAGCTGGAGCAGGAGATGCAGCGGGTGGTGGACACCTACCAGTGCGAATGGCAGACCACCCTGCAGGATCCAGGGCGTCTGGCGCAGTTCCGCACCCTCGATGCCGCCCCGGTGGCATCGAAACGCTGGCAGGCGGTGTGTACCCTTGAGGAGATCCCCGAGGAGGCCGGGATCGGTGCCCGTCTTGGCGAACAGTTGATTGCCTTGTTCCGCTTCGGCAAAGCGGTCTATGCCCTCGAAGACCGGGAGCCGGGCGGCAGCGCCAGCGTGCTCTCCCGCGGTATTCTCGGCGATGCCGGGGGCGAGCCGGTGGTGATCTCCCCGCTGTATAAAACGCGGATCCGCCTGCGCGACGGGCGGCAGGTTGATACCGGCGAAGTGGCGGTGCGCGCCTGGCCGGTGAAGCTTGACGGCGACCGGGTGCTGGTGGGCAGCGAAGAGTTAGTGATGCGCGCGGAGGCCTCATGACGGAAACCCAAACGACCTGTCCCTACTGCGGCGTGGGCTGCGGGGTGATCGCCCGCGTCGACAACGGCGAGGTGAGCGTGCGCGGCGACGACAGCCATCCGGCCAACGTCGGGCGGCTGTGCGTCAAAGGCTCGTCGCTCGGGGTGACCACCGGCCTGGCGGGCCGGCTGCTGCACCCGGAGGTGGACGACCTGCCGGTGAGCTGGGCGCAGGCGCTGGACACGGCGGGAGCCCGCCTGCGCGAGATTATCGACACTTACGGGCCGCAGGCGGTGGCCTTTTATGCCTCCGGCCAGCTGCTGACCGAGGACTACTATGCCGCCAACAAGCTGATGAAGGGCTTTATCGGGGCCGCCAATATCGACACCAACTCCCGGCTCTGCATGTCCTCGGCGGTGGTGGGCTACAAGCGCGCCTTCGGGGAGGACATCGTCCCGTGCAGCTACGAAGACGTGGAGCAGACCGACCTGGCGGTGCTGGTGGGCTCCAACGCCGCCTGGACCCACCCGGTGCTCTATCAGCGGCTGGTGCAGGCGCGCGCCGCTAACCCGGCGATGAAGGTGGTGGTGATCGACCCGCGGCGCACCGCGACCTGCGACCTTGCCGACCTGCATCTGGCCCTGACGCCGGGCAGCGATGCCGGGCTGTTTGTCGGCCTGCTGCACGCCATTGACCCTGAGCAGGCCCGCGACTGGCCGCCTGAGCGGGTGGCGGACTCCTGCGGCCTGTCGCCCGACGAGGTCGCTACCTTTTACGCCTGGTTTAATGCCGCCCCGCGGGCGGTGACGCTCTACACGATGGGGATCAACCAGTCCACCAGCGGCAGCGACAAGTGCAATGCCATTATCAACGTCCATCTGGCGAGCGGCAAAATCGGCCGGGAAGGCTGCGGGCCGTTTTCGCTGACCGGTCAGCCCAATGCCATGGGCGGCCGCGAGGTGGGTGGGCTGGCGAATCAGCTGGCGGCGCACATGAACTTCACCCCGGACGATCTGAGCCGGGTGGCGCGCTTCTGGGGGACGGAGCGGCTGGCGCAAACCCCGGGTCTGATGGCGGTGGAGCTGTTCGAGGCCATTGCCCGCGGGGAGGTGAAAGCGGTGTGGATCATGGGCACCAACCCGGCGGTGTCGCTCCCGGACAGCCATGCGGTCTGTCAGGCCCTGGCGGCCTGCCCGCTGGTGATGATTTCGGAGGTGATGCGCGATACCGACACCAGCCGCTTCGCCCATATCCGCTTTCCGGCGCTCGGCTGGGGCGAGAAAGAGGGGACGGTGACCAACTCCGAGCGCCGCATCTCGCGCCAGCGCGCCTTCCTGCCCGCCCCCGGCGATGCGAAACCCGACTGGTGGATCATCGCCCGTATTGCGGAGCGGCTGGGCCACGGCGCGGCCTTTGCCTGGGATCATCCTCACGCCATCTTTACCGAACACGCCGCACTGACGGCCTTTGAGAACGCCGGCGAGCGGCAGCTGAACCTTGCGGCGCTGACCCAGCTCACCCGCGCGGAGTGGGATAGCCTCACCCCCTGGCAGTGGCCGATCAACCGCGAGGCGTTAATCCACGCCCGGCAGGTGCCGGTTATTCCGCAGCCGCACGGCGCCACGCCGGATCTGCTCTATCCCTTGATGCTCAACAGCGGCCGACTCCGGGATCAGTGGCACACCATGACCCGCACCGGCTATGTCCCCCGTCTGATGCAGCACCGGGATGAGCCGACGGTGGATATCTCGCCGCAGGACGCCGCCCGGCTGGGGGTTCAGGATGGACAGTTGACGCGCATCAGCGCCCCGCGCGGGCTGATGGTGGCCCGGGCGCGGATGAGTGACGGGCAGCGCGTCGGGGAGCTGTTTGTGCCGATGCACTGGAACAGCGGTTTTTCGCGCCAGGGCAAGGTTAATGCGCTGGTGGAGGGGCGCTGCGATCCCCATTCCGGCCAGCCGGAGAGCAAGCAAACCGCGGTGCGGCTGATGCCGTGGCAGCCCGCCTGGCAGGGCGAGCTGTACAGCCGGGAGGCGCTGAGTCTGCCGACGCACGTTCACTGGTGGCGCAAGGCGACGACCGGGGTGTCGCGCCTGACCCTGGCAGGGGACAAGCCCCTGCTGGCGTGTCTGATGGCACACTGCACCGCACAGGGCTGGCAGCTGCAAATTGCGCAAACCGGCGAGCGCAGCAGCGTCCTGGCCTGGCATGACGGAGCACTGATGCTGGGATTCTGGCAGGACACAGAGTTGCCGACGCTGGCGCATAGCGTTATCGAGGCGGCGTTTCGTACCCCACCGGTGGCGCTGGCCGAACGCCATGCCCTGCTGAACGGGCAGGGTGCTGGCGAGCGTGTGGCGCCCGGACGCATGATCTGTAGCTGTTTCAGCGTCGGCGAAAACGCGATCCGTGCGGCGATTGCGCAAGGCTGCGACTCGGCGGCGGCGCTGGGGGCGAAACTGCGCTGTGGGACTAACTGTGGCTCCTGCGTGCCGGAGTTAAAAGAGATGCTTTCTGTGCGGGTGTCAAACGCCTGATGGCGCTACGCTTATCAGGCCTACGGGACCGTAGGTCGGGTAAGCGCAGCGCCACCCGACAAGCAGGCACCCCAGGCAGTTGTAGGTCGGGTAAGCGTAGCGCCACCCGACAAGCAGGCGCCCCAGGCAGTCGTAGGTCGGGTAAGCGTAGCGCCACCCGACAAACAGGCACCCAGGCAGTCATAGGTCGGGTAAGCGCAGCGCCACCCGACAAGCAGGCACCCAGGCAGTCGTAGGTCGGGTAAGCGCAGCGCCACCCGACAAGCAGGCACCCCAGGCAGTTGTAGGTCGGGTAAGCGTAGCGCCACCCGACAAGCAGGCGCCCCAGGCAGTTGTAGGTCGGGTAAGCGCAGCGCCACCCGACAAGCAGGCACCCCAGGCAGTCATAGGTCGGGTAAGCGCAGCGCCACCCGACAAACAGGCACCCCAGGCAGTCATAGGTCGGGTAAGCGTAGCGCCACCCGACAATCTTCAGGTTATTCCTGAAATTTCCCTTAGGGCTGAAATTTTTCCCCAATCACGCTAAGGTGTTATCTCTGTTTTCTCTCAACACAGGCCCCCTTTCACGACGGTGATGGTTGTTTCTCCCCGCATTCGCTGGCTGTTTCTCCTCCTCTGTTCTGCCGGAGCCGTTCATGCTGCTCCGAATTCCTTTATCCAACAGGCGCAAAACCCCTTTGATAATAACGGCGACAGCCTGCCGGACTTAGGCATGGCGACCCCAACGGGAGAGGGCGAAAAGCATCTGGCGGAGATGGCGAAAGCCTTCGGCGAGGCCAGCATGACCGACAACGGCCTGACCACCGAAGAGCAGGCCCGGCAGTTTGCCCTGAGCCAGGTGCGGGACGCGGTCAGCCAGGAGGTCAACCAGCACATCGAATCGTGGCTCTCTCCCTGGGGAAACGCCAGCGTCGATCTGCTGGTGGATGATGAGGGGCGCTTCACCGGCAGCAAGGGCAGCTGGTTTATCCCCTGGCAGGACAACAATCGCTATCTGACCTGGAGCCAGCTCGGCCTGACCCAGCAGGAGGACGGCCTGGTCAGCAACGCGGGCATCGGCCAGCGCTGGGTGGCGGGCAAATGGCTGCTGGGTTACAACACCTTTTACGACAATCTGCTGGATGAAAATCTGCAGCGCGCCGGGCTGGGCGCCGAAGCCTGGGGCGAATACCTGCGGCTGTCGGCCAACTATTATCAACCCTTTGCCAGCTGGCGTGACAGCTCGGCGGTAGAGGAGCAACGCATGGCCCGCGGGTACGACGTCACCGCTAAAGCCTGGCTGCCGTTCTGGCATCACCTCAATACCAGCGTCAGCTTTGAGCAGTACTACGGCGACAACGTCGATCTGTTTCACACCGGGACCGGCTATCGCAACCCGCTGGCGGTCAATCTGGGACTCGATTACACCCCGGTGCCGCTGGTGACCTTCTCCGCCGCGCACAAGCAGGGGGAGAGCGGAGTGAGCCAGAATAACCTCGGCCTGAAGCTTAACTATCGCTTTGGGGTGCCGCTGAAAAAACAGCTCTCCGCCAGCGAAGTGATGGACAGTCGCTCGCTGCGGGGCAGCCGCTACGATCCGCCGGAACGCGAGAGCCTGCCGGTGCTGGAGTTCCGCCAGCGCAAAACGCTGTCGGTATGGCTGGCGACGCCGCCGTGGGATCTGCAGCCGGGTGAGACGGTGGTGCTGAAGCTGGATATTCGCAGCCGTAACGGGGTGCGGACGCTGCACTGGCAGGGGGATACTCAGGCGCTGAGTCTGACCTCACCGGCGCAGGCCAGCGACAGCGATGGCTGGAGCATCATTCTGCCGGCGTGGGATAACCGCGAGGGGGCGAGCAATCGCTGGAAGCTGTCGGTGGTGGTGGAAGATAAAGCCGGGCAGCGTGTCTCTTCCAATGAGATCACGCTGGCTCTGACGCAGCCGCTACTGGCCCTGCCAGAAGAGGATCCGCGCTGGGCGCTGCTGCCGGGCGAGTAAAGTCAGAAAATACGGTCCTGATGTACCCACACCGCGGCTTCCACCCGTGATTTCAGCTTCATCTTCTTCAGCATATGCTTCACGTGCACTTTCACCGTACTCTCGGTGATGTCCAGACGGCGGGCGATCATCTTGTTTGGCAGGCCCTGGGCAATCAGCTTGAGGATATCGCGCTCGCGCGGGGTCAGCTGGCTGACGTCGCGGTCGGAGGTGGCGCGGTTGGCGCGCAGGCTGGCCGCCAGCACCGGGGTCAGGGCTTCGCTCAGCACCATGTCACCGGCCGCCGCCTGCTGCAGGGATTTCAGCAGCTCTTCCGGCTCCATGTCTTTCAACAGGTAGCCATCGGCACCGCGTTTCAGGGCGGTAACCACGTCCTCTTCATGATTGGAAACGCTGAACACCACCACGCGGCCGGAGAGGGATTTCTCGCGCAGCTTATCGAGGGTTTCGAGGCCGTTCATGCCGGGCATGTTGAGGTCGAGCAGGATCAAATCAGGATCGAGCGCTTCGGCCAGTTCAATACCCTGTTCGCCGTTGCTGGCTTCGCCCACAACGGTGATATCCGAGGCCATGCTGATAAGTTGTTTTACGCCGGTGCGCAGCATCGGATGGTCGTCGATCAACAGGATTGTGGCTGGATCCTGACTAGACATGGTGTTCTCCTTGGGCAGTGAAAAGAGGCTTTTCGGGAATAAAGGTGACGATAACGTCGGTTCCGCCTGATTCGCCTGGGCGGACCTGACAGTCTCCACGCAGGCTTTGTGCGCGGTCACGCATGATAATCAGACCGTAGTGGTTACTTCTTTCGGCGTTGGCCGGCAGGCCGCAGCCGTTGTCGCGCACCACCAGCTTCACCTGGTTATCGTGCTGGCTCACGGTGAGCGAGACCGCCGTCGCCCCGGAATGTTTCAGCGCGTTGCTTAAGGCTTCGCGGGCAATCTGCAACAGATGGATGGCCTGGTGAGAGGGGACAAACCGCGGCGGCAGCTGGTAGTCCAGCGTGACGGTAAAGCCGAGCCGGGCGCTGAACTCCTGGCAGCTGGCCTCCAGCGCCGGACGCAGGCCGGGCTCGGTCAGCTGCAGGCGGAAGGTGGTCAGCAGCTCACGCAGCTGCACCCAGGAGGTGTTCAGCTCGTTGCGGATCTGGCTCAGCAGCTGCTTGCTGCTCTCGGGCAGGTCGGTGTCCTGCATCTGCAGACAGCTGACCTGCATCTTCATGCAGGAGAGCGACTGGGCGATGGAGTCGTGCAGCTCCCGGGCAATGGTGGCGCGCTCTTCCATCACAATCAGCTGCTGCTGCTTTTCCTGATGGCGGTCGAGCGCCAGGGTGGCGGTCAGCTGCTCCACCAGAGTATCGACCAGCTGCTGCTGATCGTGGCTCAGGTGGCGTCCGGCGGGCAGGGTGGCCAGTAAAATGCCGTACTGCGTCAGGTTATCCGCCAGCCGCCACTTCAGGGTCGTGCCGCTGGTGGTGAGCGGCGGCAGTCCGCGTGGGCAGAGGTGGCAGCCGATTTCATCGCAGCTCATATCTGACTGACAGGTAAATTCCTGATGATTCTCTTCATCTTCCAGGTCATACACCCGCAGCTCGATATCGTGTAGCAGGGTCAAATTCTGCAAGCCGTTAAGCACCGGCGAGAGCCGCTCGCACAGCGGCACCTGGGAGTGCAGGCGGCGGTTGGCCTGCCAGAGGAAGGAGAGGATCTCGTTTTTGTGCTCCAGCCCGGCGGTTTTTTCCCGCACCCGCTGCTCGAGCACCGCATAGCTTTCGGCCAGCTCGCCGGACATGGTGTTCAACGCCTCGCCGAGCATCGCCATCTCGTTGCGCCCGTGGATATGCGCGCGCTGGGTAAAATCGCGCTGGGTCACCGCGCGGGCCACCGCCAGCAGCTGCCGCCAGGGGTGCAGCAGTCTGGCGCGTAGCCAGAGAATGGTGAACACCAGCAGCAGGGCCATAAACAGCACCATCAGCCGCTGCATCAGCACCACCCGCTCAATGCGTTGCTCGGTGCTGCTGTCGAAGGCGGTGACCAGATTATCGATCCGGCTGACAAAGGCGGAGACGTCGCTGGCGACCGCATCAGGGTTTTGCGCCTGTTGGAGTCCCGGTGCCAGCTGGTTTTGCCAGTAATCCTGCAGGGCTTTCAGCTGCGCCTGCTGGTTATCGCGTCGCGCCGCGCTTTGCAGCGCCGGGCTGAACGCCGTGGCGTTCATTTCGTCGAGCAACGCCTGGTCTTTGGTTTCCAGCGGGATCGCCGCCAGCAGGCGGTAGCTCTGCATGCGCAGCGAACCGGCTTTGTTGATGGCGTGCGCGCTGCCCTGAACGCCCTGGACCAGCCAGCCGGAAATTGCCATCCCCGCCACCCCGATTGCGGTGGACAGCATGACAATCAGCACCAGTTGGTTAACCAGCGTCAGCGGTGAAAAACAGCGTTTAAACATAGGGCAGTCTGGCTCCTGACAATGCCTGGACTCGGCAGGGGCTCTATTCTCAGGCATACCCTGGAGTATACCCATACCTCAAAAGGATTACCTACTAATTGCCATTTGTCGGACGAATGGGAGGAGGGGGTAAGCGGGGAGTAGCAGCACCGTGAAAAACCACATCTTTTTTACCGAATAACGCTACTCATCAGGGAGTATAGCGACTTTTGCCCGCGGAATTTGCCC
The DNA here is from genome assembly GCF_036780805.1 of Leclercia sp. NCBI lineage: Bacteria > Pseudomonadati > Pseudomonadota > Gammaproteobacteria > Enterobacterales > Enterobacteriaceae > Leclercia > Leclercia sp. The sequence continues at coordinate 670,182 of NZ_DAIQCE010000001.1, forward strand.
GCCTTCCCCTTGATTTATATCAACTTCCTGTCTGCTTAAAACCCTGATCTTTGTAGCATCTTTTAAGAATCAGAGGTGTCTATGAGTCACTCAACTACCCCCGAAAGGGATTCTGGCGCGACGATTACCGAGTGGCGTCCGGAAGATCCGGCGTTCTGGCAACAGCGCGGCCAACGTATAGCCAGTCGTAATCTGTGGATCTCCGTTCCCTGTCTGCTGCTGGCGTTCTGCGTCTGGATGTTGTTCAGCGCCGTCGCCGTCAACCTGCCAAAAGTGGGCTTCAAATTTACCACCGATCAGCTGTTTATGTTAACGGCGCTGCCGGCACTTTCCGGTGCGCTGCTGCGTGTGCCTTATGCCTTTATGGTGCCGCTGTTCGGCGGTCGCCGCTGGACGGCGTTCAGTACCGGGATCATGATTATCCCGTGCGTGTGGCTGGGCTTTGCGGTACAGGATACCTCTACGCCGTTCAGCGTTTTTGTGATTATCTCTCTGCTGTGCGGCTTTGCCGGCGCTAACTTTGCCTCCAGCATGGCCAACATCAGCTTCTTCTTCCCGAAACAGAAGCAGGGCGGGGCGCTGGGGATCAACGGCGGCCTGGGCAACATGGGCGTCAGCGTTATGCAGCTGATTGCACCGCTGGCGATCTCAGTCTCCATCTTTGCGGCCTTTGGCGGTGCGGGCGTTGAGCAGGCCGATGGCTCGTACCTGTTCCTGCAGAACGCGGCGTGGATCTGGGTGCCGTTCCTGGTGGTATTAACCCTGGCCGCCTGGTTTGGCATGAACGATCTGGCGGCGTCGAAAGCCTCCCTGAGCGAACAGCTGCCGGTGCTGAAGCGTGCCCATCTGTGGATCATGGCGCTGCTCTATCTGGCGACTTTCGGCTCCTTTATCGGCTTCTCCGCCGGGTTTGCGATGCTGTCGAAAACCCAGTTCCCGGACGTGCAGATCCTGCACTATGCCTTCTTCGGCCCGTTCATTGGCGCCCTGGCGCGCTCTACCGGGGGGATGATCTCCGACCGTCTGGGCGGGACCCGCGTCACGCTGGTGAACTTTGTGGTGATGGCGATCTTCTGTGCCCTACTGTTTATGACCCTGCCGGTGAACGGCGTGGGCGGCAACTTTGGTGCCTTCTTCGCGGTGTTTATGGTGCTGTTCCTGACCGCCGGGCTGGGTAGCGCCTCGACCTTCCAGATGATCTCGGTGATTTTCCGTAAGCTGACGATGGATCGCGTAAAAGCGCAGGGCGGCAGTGAGCAGCAGGCCATGCGTGAGGCTGCCACCGACACCGCCGCTGCGCTGGGCTTCATCTCTGCAATTGGCGCGATTGGCGGCTTCTTTATCCCGAAAGCGTTTGGCATTTCGCTGGATCTGACCGGCTCGCCGGCGGGAGCCATGAAAATCTTCCTCGTTTTCTATATCGTCTGCGTGTTTGTCACCTGGCTGGTATATGGACGCAATTCTAATAAAAAATAAGTAAGTTGATTATCCGTTTGCGCGGCCTGGTGCCGCGCTTTTTTTATTCGCCAATTAGTTACAACATACTTATCGAAGCTGCCGTGTCTGCCGCGCCACCACTGTGATCGTCATCGCTTATCAGGGCGCTCTACCCCTTAATACCCCTCTGCGCATCGGCAACGCATGCTTTTGTACGATAAATTAAAAATACCCATACAAAACAATGCGTTGAAACGTGGGTTTTTGTACCGCTTTAGGGGTAGTCCCGGATTAGCCTCCCTTCGTATCCCCCGTTCCTCTTGATCGTTATCAATTCCCGCCATCTTTCAGAGCGTTACCTTCGCTGCAAATCAGCAATGTCGATTTAGAGAGCCACAGGCTCCACACAGGAGATACCCGATGAGCAAATTTTTGGACCGGTTTCGCTACTTCAAACAGAAGGGTGAAACTTTTGCCGATGGGCACGGCCAGGTTCTGGAGACCAACCGGGACTGGGAAGACGGTTACCGCCAGCGCTGGCAGCATGACAAAGTCGTCCGTTCCACCCACGGCGTGAACTGTACCGGCTCATGCAGCTGGAAGATTTTCGTGAAAAACGGTCTGGTGACCTGGGAAATGCAGCAGACCGACTACCCGCGCACCCGCCCGGATATGCCAAACCACGAACCGCGTGGCTGCCCGCGTGGCGCCAGCTACTCCTGGTATCTCTACAGCGCCAACCGCCTGAAATATCCGCTGATGCGTAAACGCCTGATGAAAATGTGGCGTGAAGCGAAGGTGCAGCACAGCGATCCGGTTGAGGCCTGGGCCTCTATCATCGAAGATGCCGACAAAGCGAAAAGCTTTAAGCAGGCCCGCGGCCGCGGCGGTTTTGTCCGCTCTTCCTGGCAGGAAGTGAATGAGCTGATTGCCGCCTCTAACGTCTATACCGTCAAAACCTACGGCCCGGACCGCGTGGCGGGCTTCTCACCGATCCCGGCGATGTCGATGGTTTCTTATGCCTCTGGCGCGCGTTATCTGTCGCTGATCGGCGGCACCTGCCTGAGCTTCTACGACTGGTACTGCGACCTGCCGCCGGCGTCTCCGCAGACCTGGGGCGAGCAGACTGACGTGCCAGAATCCGCTGACTGGTACAACTCCAGCTACATCATCGCCTGGGGCTCTAACGTTCCACAGACCCGTACCCCGGACGCGCACTTCTTTACCGAAGTGCGTTACAAAGGCACCAAAACCGTTGCCGTGACCCCGGACTACGCCGAAATCGCCAAGCTGTGCGACCTGTGGCTGGCACCGAAGCAGGGTACGGATGCCGCGATGGCGCTGGCGATGGGCCACGTGATGCTGCGTGAGTTCCACCTCGACAAGCCAAGCCAGTACTTCACCGACTACGTGCGCAAATATACCGACATGCCAATGCTGGTGATGCTGGAAGAGCGCGACGGGTACTACGCCGCAGGCCGTATGCTGCGTGCCGCCGACCTGGTGGATGCGCTGGGCCAGGAAAACAATCCTGAGTGGAAAACCGTTGCCTACAACAGCAATGGCGACATGATTGCGCCGAACGGTTCCATCGGTTTCCGCTGGGGCGAGAAGGGCAAATGGAACCTCGAGCAGCGCGATGGCACTTCCGGCGAAGAGACCGAATTGCGTCTGAGCATGCTGGGCAGCCAGGACGAGATCGCCGATGTCGGCTTCCCGTACTTTGGCGGCGAAGGTACTGAGCACTTCAACAAGGTTGAGCTGCAGAACATCCTGATGCACAAACTGCCGGTGAAACGCCTGCAGCTGGCCGACGGCTCCACCGCGCTGGTGACCACCGTTTACGACCTGACCCTGGCCAACTACGGTCTGGAGCGCGGTCTGAACGATGAAAACTGCGCCACTAACTATGACGACGTCAAAGCCTACACTCCGGCCTGGGCAGAGCAGATCACCGGCGTACCGCGGGCGCACATTATCCGTACCGCACGTGAATTTGCCGATAACGCGGATAAGACCCACGGTCGTTCGATGATCATCGTCGGTGCCGGTCTGAACCACTGGTATCACCTCGATATGAACTATCGCGGCCTGATCAACATGCTGATCTTCTGCGGCTGCGTCGGTCAGAGCGGCGGCGGCTGGGCGCACTACGTGGGCCAGGAAAAACTGCGTCCGCAGACCGGCTGGCAGCCGCTGGCGTTTGCCCTTGACTGGCAGCGCCCGGCACGCCACATGAACAGCACCTCCTACTTCTATAACCACTCCAGCCAGTGGCGCTACGAAACGGTCACCGCGCAGGAGCTGCTGTCGCCGATGGCGGATAAATCCCGCTACAGCGGCCACCTGATTGACTTCAACGTGCGCGCAGAGCGCATGGGCTGGCTGCCGTCAGCGCCACAGCTGGGGACCAACCCGCTGCGCATCGCCGAAGAGGCAAAGAAGGCGGGCATGACGCCGGTGGATTACACCGTCAAATCCCTGAAAGAGGGTTCGATTCGCTTTGCGGCGGAACAGCCGGAAAACGGTAAAAACCATCCGCGTAACCTGTTTATCTGGCGATCCAATCTGCTGGGCTCGTCCGGTAAAGGCCACGAGTACATGCTGAAATACCTGCTCGGTACCGAAAACGGTATCCAGGGTAAAGATCTCGGCAAGCAGGGCGGCGTGAAGCCGGAAGAGGTGGAGTGGAAAGACAACGGCCTCGACGGCAAGCTGGATCTGGTGGTGACCCTGGACTTCCGTCTGTCCAGCACCTGCCTGTACTCCGACATTGTGCTGCCAACCGCCACCTGGTACGAAAAAGACGACATGAATACCTCGGATATGCATCCGTTTATTCATCCACTGTCTGCGGCCGTTGATCCGGCGTGGGAATCGAAAAGCGACTGGGATATCTACAAGGACATCGCGAAGAAATTCTCTGAAGTCTGCGTGGGACACCTCGGCAAAGAGACCGACGTGGTAACGCTGCCTATCCAGCACGACTCCGCCGCCGAACTGGCGCAGCCGCTGGACGTGAAGGACTGGAAAAAAGGCGAATGTGACCTGATCCCGGGCGTGACCGCGCCGCACATCATTCCGGTTGAACGTGACTACCCGGCGACCTACGAACGCTTTACCTCTATCGGCCCGCTGATGGAGAAAATCGGTAACGGCGGGAAGGGGATTGCCTGGAACACCCAGACCGAGATGGATCTGCTGCGTAAGCTCAACTACACCAAAGCGGACGGCCCGGCCAAAGGCCAGCCAATGCTGAACACGGCGATTGATGCGGCAGAGATGATCCTGACCCTGGCCCCGGAAACCAACGGCCACGTCGCGGTGAAAGCCTGGGCGGCGCTGAGCGAGTTTACCGGCCGCGATCACACGCATCTGGCGACCAATAAAGAGGAAGAGAAAATTCGCTTCCGCGATATTCAGGCCCAGCCGCGCAAGATTATCTCCAGCCCGACCTGGTCTGGCCTGGAAGATGAACATGTCTCTTATAACGCCGGTTACACCAACGTGCACGAGCTGATCCCATGGCGCACCCTGTCCGGTCGTCAGTCTCTGTATCAGGATCACCAGTGGATGCGCGACTTCGGCGAGAGCCTGCTGGTGTACCGTCCGCCAATCGACACCCGCTCTGTGAAAGCGGTGATGGGTGCGAAATCGAACGGTAACCCGGAGAAGGCGCTGAACTTCCTGACGCCGCACCAGAAGTGGGGTATCCACTCCACCTACAGCGACAACCTGCTGATGCTGACCCTGTCGCGCGGCGGCCCGATTGTCTGGATGAGCGAAGCGGACGCCAAAGATCTGGGTATTGAAGATAACGACTGGATCGAAGTGTTCAACAGCAATGGTGCCCTGACGGCGCGTGCGGTGGTGAGCCAGCGTGTACCGGCCGGGATGACCATGATGTACCACGCGCAGGAACGTATCGTTAACCTGCCGGGTTCAGAGATCACCGAGCAGCGCGGCGGGATCCACAACTCCGTGACCCGTATTACGCCGAAGCCGACCCACATGATCGGTGGCTATGCGCAGCTGGCCTACGGCTTTAACTACTACGGCACCGTAGGATCGAACCGCGATGAGTTCGTGGTGGTACGTAAGATGAAGAATATTAACTGGTTAGACGGCGAAGGGTGTGACCAGGTACAGGAGAGCGTAAAATGAAAATTCGTTCACAAGTCGGCATGGTGCTGAATCTGGATAAATGCATCGGCTGTCACACCTGCTCGGTCACCTGTAAAAACGTCTGGACCAGCCGTGAAGGGATGGAGTACGCCTGGTTCAACAACGTAGAGAGCAAGCCGGGCACCGGCTTCCCGACCGACTGGGAAAACCAGGAGAAGTGGAAGGGCGGCTGGATCCGTAAAATCAACGGCAAGCTGGTGCCGCGCATGGGTAACAAAGCGCTGCTGCTGGGTAAAATCTTTGCTAACCCACATCTGCCGGGCATCGACGATTACTACGAGCCGTTTGATTTTGACTACCAGAACCTGCATAACGCGCCGGAAAGCAAACACCAGCCGATCGCCCGTCCTCGCTCGCTGATCACCGGTCAGCGTATGGACAAGATCACCAGCGGGCCAAACTGGGAAGAGATTCTGGGCGGCGAGTTCGAAAAACGCGCCAAAGACCAGAACTTCGAGAACATGCAGAAGGCGATGTACGGCCAGTTCGAAAACACCTTCATGATGTATCTGCCGCGCCTGTGCGAGCACTGCCTCAACCCGGCGTGCGTGGCGACCTGTCCGAGCGGCGCCATCTACAAGCGTGAAGAAGACGGCATCGTCCTGATCGACCAGGATAAGTGCCGCGGCTGGCGTATGTGCATCACCGGCTGTCCGTACAAAAAGATCTACTTCAACTGGAAGAGCGGCAAGTCCGAGAAGTGCATCTTCTGTTACCCGCGTATCGAAGCCGGTATGCCAACCGTCTGCTCCGAGAGCTGCGTAGGCCGTATCCGCTACCTCGGCGTGCTGCTGTATGACGCGGACGCGATTGAAAATGCCGCGAGCACCGAGCACGAGAAAGATCTCTATCAGCGTCAGCTGGACGTGTTCCTCGATCCGAACGATCCGAAGGTGATCGCTCAGGCACTGAAGGACGGCATTCCGCAGAGCGTGATCGACGCCGCGCAGCAGTCTCCGGTCTACAAAATGGCGATGGACTGGAAGCTGGCCCTGCCGCTGCACCCGGAATACCGCACGCTGCCGATGGTCTGGTATGTGCCGCCGCTGTCGCCGATCCAGTCTGCCGCGGATGCGGGCGAGTTGGGCGGCAACGGTATCCTGCCGGATGTCGAAAGCCTGCGTATCCCGGTTCAGTATCTGGCAAACCTGCTGACCGCGGGTGACACCCAGCCGGTACTGCTGGCCCTGAAACGTATGCTGGCGATGCGCCACTTCAAACGTGCCGAGACCGTTGACGGCGTCATCGATACCCGCGCGCTGGAAGAGGTGGGCTTAAGCGAAGCGCAGGCTCAGGAGATGTACCGCTACCTGGCAATTGCTAACTACGAAGATCGTTTCGTGGTGCCGAGCAGCCACCGTGAGCTGGCGCGTGAAGCCTTCCCTGAGAAAAGCGGGTGTGGCTTTACCTTCGGCGACGGTTGCCACGGTTCTGACAGCAAATTCAACCTGTTCAACAGCCGCCGCATTGATGCGATGGATGTGACCAGCAAAACGGAGCCGCACCAATGATTGAACTCGTCATTGTTTCGCGTTTGCTCGAGTACCCGGATGCTGCCCTTGTGCAGCATCAACAGGAACTCTTCGATGCACTCGCGTCATCGGAAAACCTGGACAAAGAGGATGCCCAGCGGCTTGGCATTTTCCTGCGCGACCTGTTAGCGCGCGATCTGCTGGATGCACAGTCTGACTACAGCCAGCTGTTTGACCGCGGCCGCGCCACCTCGTTACTGCTGTTCGAACATGTTCACGGTGAATCCCGCGATCGGGGCCAGGCGATGGTCGATCTGATGGCGCAGTACGAGCAGCACGGTATGCAGCTCGACAGCCGCGAGCTGCCGGATCACCTGCCGCTGTACCTGGAGTATCTGGCGCAGCTGCCGAAAGAGGAGGCGCTGGGTGGTCTGCAGGATATCGCGCCGATCCTGGCGCTGCTCGGCGCGCGGCTTCAGCAGCGTGAAAGCCGCTATGCGGTGCTGTTCGATCTGCTGGTGAAGCTGGCAAATGCGGCTATCGACAGTGAAAAAGTGGCGGAGAAAATCGCCGATGAGGCCCGCGACGATACTCCGCAAGCGCTGGATGCGGTCTGGGAAGAAGAGCAGGTGAAGTTCTTTGCTGACCAGAGCTGTGGCGAGTCGGAAATCTCTGCTCACCAGCGTCGTTTTGCCGGTGCCGTTGCCCCGCAATATTTGAATATCTCTAACGGAGGACAGCAATAATGCACTTCCTGAATATGTTCTTCTTCGATATCTATCCGTACATTGCGGGTTCGGTATTTCTGATTGGTAGCTGGCTGCGTTACGACTACGGCCAGTACACCTGGCGCGCCGCCTCCAGCCAGATGTTGGATCGCAAAGGGATGAACATGGCCTCGAACCTGTTCCACATCGGGATTCTGGGTATCTTTGCCGGTCACTTCCTTGGGATGCTGACCCCGCACTGGATGTATGAATCCTTCCTGCCGATGGATGTGAAGCAGAAGATGGCGATGATTGCCGGCGGTGCCTGCGGAGTGATGACCCTGGTGGGCGGCCTGATGCTGTTGAAACGTCGCCTGTTCAGCCCGCGCGTACGTGCTACCACCACCGGGGCGGATATCCTGATCCTCTCCCTGCTGATGATCCAGTGTGCGCTGGGTCTGCTGACGATTCCGTTCTCTGCGCAACACATGGACGGCAGCGAAATGCTGAAGCTGGTGGGTTGGGCGCAGTCGGTGGTGGCCTTCCACGGCGGGGCGTCTGAGCATCTGGACGGCGTGGCCTTTGTCTTCCGCGTGCACCTGGTGCTGGGTATGACGCTGTTCCTGCTTTTCCCGTTCTCCCGTCTGGTGCACATCTGGAGCGCGCCGGTGGAGTACCTGACGCGCCGGTATCAGATTGTACGCGCCCGTCGCTAATCCGCTGTTTTAATCTGAACCCCGCTCTGGCGGGGTTTTTTTTCGCCCCAGCCGAGGTTGTTGCCCGCCGCGGCCAGCAGAATCAAGGCCCCGCCCGCCAGCTGGGTGAGGCTCAGCGCATGGCCAAACGCCAGGTTATCGACAATCAGCGCAACCACCGGATAGATAAACGACAGCGAGCCGATAATGGGGGTAGGGAGCTTCTGAATGGCGCTGTAGAGCAGCTGATACATGATCCCGGTGTGGACAATCCCCAGCGTCAATAAAATCCCCCACGGGAAATCACCTGATAAAGCGGGCATATGCGCCAGCGGCAATAGCATCACTACGCCGGTCAGGACCTGAATAAAGGCGATATGCTGTGGCGCGATACTCTTTAACTTCCGGGTGATGATGGCGGTGAGGGCGTAGAAGAAAGCCGCGCCCAGCGCCAGACCGATACCGGCCAGCCATCCGGCTTCATGCCCGCCCGTCAGTTCGCTGGAGAGCAAAATCACCACGCCGCCAAAGGCGAGGAATAACCAGCCCCATTTCACCAGGCTCACTTTTTCGCCCAGAAGTATGCCCATCAGCACCAGCATAAACGGCTGGGTGTTGTAGACCACCGTCGACAGTCCGATCGAGATACGCTCAAAGGCGGCGAACAGCAGCAGCCAGTTCACCACCAGCGCGACGCCGCCAAGAATGGCGAGGCTCAGCGTGACTTTGGTTAGCGGGCTGAAAGGCTGTTTACTGAAACGAATAAAAAGAAACAGCGCAAGGGCACCGATCAGACAGCGCCAGAACACCACGTCGGTTACCGGTAAGCCGGAAAGCAGAACAAACGCGCCGATGGAACCGGATATCAGCATCGCCAGGCTCATTTGCCAGACGCCCTGTTGAATGTCACGCATCATATACCTCCTGATTAATGACCTTATTGTTAAAGAAAAGTATCCGGATTTACAGCGCTGAATTAAGGTGATAAACGATATTTGCTTTTATAAATTAGGTGAATGATATGGATTACCTTATCGATGAGATCGACTGCCGGATTCTGGCCTGCCTGGTGGAGGATGCGCGCATGTCGCTGAAGGTGCTGAGCGGTAGGGTTGGGCTCACGTCACCCAGCACGGCAGAGCGATTAAAGAGGCTGGAAGAGCGGGGCGTTGTTCAGGGATATGGCGCCCGGGTGAACCTGGCGGCGTTAGGCTATACCCTGCAGGCGCTGGTGCGCGTGCGGCCGTTGCCAGGGTTATTACATCAGGTAGACAAATATATTCAGGCGATGCCGGAGTGTATTGAAAGCGACAAAGTGACCGGCGAAGACTGTTTTGTCATCAGGCTGGTGGTGCGCTCGATTGAGCAGCTGGATACGTTGCTGGACGGACTGGCGGAACATGCCCAGTGCAATACGTCGATCGTGAAGAGTTCGCCGGTGACGCGTCGGTTGCCACCGTTGTAGCGTTTTTTGCCGGGTGGCGGCTGCGCCTTACCCGGCCTACGGATACGGTGCGGTGTTGTCGTTTTGTAGCCCCGGTAAGCGCAGCGCCACCGGGGGAGCGGGTGCGCGGAGGCCGGATAATGATGGTGGTGGGGGAAGGATTACTCGGCTGCGCCTCGCCCTTCGGGTCGTTGCCTGCGGCAACGCTTTCTCGCTACGCTCGAATCGAACCTTGGTCGAAGCTTCTCATCCTTCCCTGCATCGGGAGAATATAAGGCAGTGTACTTGTTTGAGAGTCGGTAGACTTTGGAAGTGATGGTGGTGGGGGAAGGATTACTCGGCTGCGCCTCGCCCTTCGGGTCGTTGCCTGCGGCAACGCTTTCTCGCTACGCTCGAATCGAACCTTGGTCGAAGCTTCTCATCCTTCCCTGCATCGGGAGAATATAAGGCAATGTGCTTGTTTGAGAGTCGGTAGACTTTGGAAGTGATGGTGGTGGGGGAAGGATTCGAACCTTCGAAGTCGATGACGGCAGATTTACAGTCTGCTCCCTTTGGCCGCTCGGGAACCCCACCAGGGGTAATTCATATTTTGAGGTACAGCGTGGAGATGGTGGTGGGGGAAGGATTATTCGTCGCTTCGCTCCTCACCCTTTGGGCCGTTGCCTTTGGCAACGTTGTCTCGCTTTCGCTCGACTCGAACCTTAATCGAAGGTTCTCACCCTTCCCGATAAGTGCAAACTTCGCTACATCTCATCGGTATTACCACATCGCTGTGGTGAATAATGGTGGTGGGGGAAGGATTACTCGGCTGCGCCTCGCCCTTCGGGTCGTTGCCTGCGGCAACGCTTTCTCGCTACGCTCGAATCGAACCTTGGTCGAAGCTTCTCATCCTTCCCTGCATCGGGAGAATATAAGGCAATGTGCTTGTTTGAGAGTCGGTAGACTTTGGAAGTGATGGTGGTGGGGGAAGGATTCGAACCTTCGAAGTCGATGACGGCAGATTTACAGTCTGCTCCCTTTGGCCGCTCGGGAACCCCACCACGGGGTAATGCTTTTACTGGCCTGCTTCCTTGCGGGAAGCGGGGCGCATCATATCAAATGACGCGCCACTGTAAAGACTTCCTTTGCTAAATTGAATCGTTTGCCTGATTTTTACGCATAAAGCCGCAAAGCTAATCAATTCATTTTATACAGGATTAAAGAATGATGGTTCGGTTACCGTAGACGAAGACGCGCTGCGCCAGCACCTGATACAGCGCCCGGCTTAACACATTTTTTTCGACGTCGCGTCCGGCACGCATCATATCTTCTGCCGTGTAGGTGTGATCCACATGAATCACGTCCTGCATGATGATTGGGCCTTCATCCAGGTTGTCATTCACGTAGTGCGCCGTGGCGCCAATGATCTTCACGCCGCGCTCATACGCCTGGTGATAAGGACGCGCACCGATAAAGGCCGGCAGGAATGAGTGGTGAATATTGATGATCTTATTCGGGAAGCGAGAGACGAAAGAGGGCGTCAGTACGCGCATGTATTTCGCCAGCACCACGTAATCCGGGTTATGCGCTTCGATGGCCTGCGCCATCAAATTATCATGCTCTTCGCGGGTATGGCCTTCATGGCTGACCAGCTCAAACGGAATATCAAAACGTTCGACCAGGGTGCGCAGGGTTTCGTGATTGCCAATGACCGCGGCGATCTCCACATCCAGACCGCCGTAGTTGGCTTTCATCAGCAGATCGCCCAGACAGTGCGCCTCTTTCGTGACCAGGATAACCACCCGGCGACGACCGGCTGGGGTCAGCTCGCGGACGGAGCCTTCCGGCAGCGCGCCGTCGAGATCGGCCAGCAGCGTCGCGTCGTTGAAAATCCCTTCCAGCTCGGTACGCATAAAGAAGCGACCGGTACGGTGATCAACAAACTCGTTGTTCTGCACGATATTCAGTTCATGCTTGTAGCAAATGTTGGTAATACGGGCGATCAGCCCTTTCTGGTCGGGACAAATGGTGCGCAGCACTTTGCGTTGTGTTGATTGCATTGCCGGAAAATCCTTTGCGTGTTTGCTGAAACGGTGTCGTCAGGCCTTATTGCCCGCAACACTTTTTAAATTTTTTACCTGAACCACAGGGGCAGGGGTCGTTACGACCGAACTGCGGACGCGTACCGTCAATATAGTACCACCGTCCGCCCTCCTTTAAAAAACGCGAGCGTTCAATGATGGCACCCGCTTTTCCCTGCTCGGTAAAGCGGGCCACAAAACTGACAAACCCCTCGTTCTCATCCTGGCCTGCCGCCGTTTCGTACTGGGTCAGCCCGGCCCATTGCGTGTTCGCAAATCCGGCCTCGATCTCCTGACGAAAATCAGCGGCATGGCACGAGGGGTGCCAGGTTTTAATCAGGTAGTCTGCGTCCCGCATCACAAAAGCGGTATATCGGGACCGCATCAGTGAGGCCGGGTCGGGTGCAACCTGTTCTCCAGTAAGATATCGCTGGCAACATAGGCTATACTCGAGGGCGCTACCGCAGGGACAGAGTTGAGACACGATGCTCTTCCTGATACGTAAAAATGAATGGCGCATGACGCCAGGGTGGCACTATGTTAACTGAGCGGTTGCAATGACGCTATGCCAGGAATCCAGGGGACGTTAAACAGGGCTAATGAGAAAAGTTAAAATCGGACTGGCGTTGGGCTCAGGAGCAGCCCGGGGCTGGTCGCATATTGGTGTGATCAATGCCTTACAACGTTTAGGTATCGAAATAGACATTGTCGCAGGGTGTTCAATCGGTTCTCTGGTGGGGGCCGCTTATTCGTGTGGCAAACTCCCCGAGCTCGAAACCTGGGTACGATCCTTTAGCTACTGGGACGTCCTGCGCCTGATGGATCTCTCCTGGCAGCGTGGTGGGTTATTACGCGGTGAACGCGTCTTTAACCGTTTCCGCCAGGTTATGCCCCTGACCGAATTCTCCAGCTGCCAGATGCCTTTCGGCGCGGTCGCGACCAACCTCAGCACCGGCCGCGAAATCTGGTTCACCGAAGGCGATATCCATCTTGCCGTCCGCGCCTCCTGCAGCATGCCGGGCCTGATGGCGCCGGTTCCGCATAATGGCTACTGGCTGGTGGATGGCGGCGTTGTTAATCCTGTACCCATTTCTCTGACCCGCGCGATGGGGGCCGATATCGTCATTGCGGTCGATCTCCAGCATGATGCCCACCTGATGCAGCAGGACCTGATGCCGGTAAACACCCAAACGGATGACGGCGCACTCGACGATCTCGCCTGGCATGAAAAGCTGCGCGGGCGGCTGAGCCGTGTGGCGACGCGTAAACGGGTCGCCGCGCCGACCGCGATGGAGATAATGACGACCTCCATTCAGGTGCTGGAAAATCGCCTGAAACGCAATCGAATGGCGGGTGACCCGCCGGATATATTGATTCAACCTTTTTGTCCACAAATTTCAACGCTCGATTTCCATCGTGCAGAAGCGGCGATAGCCGCTGGCGCGCAGGCTGTCGAGAAGAAAATGGATGAATTATTACCTTTGGTGCGGGCTTCTGCCTGAGCACGCTTTTTTTGATTACTTCAGCAAAATCTGACAGGCGATAGTACCGATAGCATGCCACTATTGATCTATTGTCAGCGCCGGGAGAGACCATGACACAGCCATTAGCCGGGAAACAAATTCTGATAGTTGAAGACGAGCCTGTTTTCCGCTCACTACTGGATTCGTGGCTTTCATCACTGGGAGCAACAACAGCACTCGCGGGGGATGGCGTCGACGCCCTCGAAAAAATGGCGGGCCTTAAGCCCGATCTGATGATCTGCGATATCGCTATGCCGCGGATGAATGGCCTGAAGCTGGTGGAGCATTTACGTAACGCGGGGGACCAGATCCCTATCCTCGTTATTTCTGCCACCGAGAATATGGCCGACATCGCTAAAGCGTTGCGTCTGGGCGTGCAGGATGTCCTGCTTAAGCCAGTGAAAGATCTTAATCGCCTGCGTGAAACCGTCCTCGCCTGCCTCTATCCCAATATGTTTAATTCCCGGGTAGAAGAAGAGGAGCGACTTTTTCAGGACTGGGATGCGCTGGTGAATAACCCCACTGCGGCGGCGAAGCTTTTGCAGGAGTTGCAGCCACCGGTGCAACAGAACATCTCCGGATGCAAAGTGAATTACCGTCAGCTGATGGCGGCCGACCAACCTGGGCTGGTGTTGGATATCGCTCCGTTATCCGATAACGATCTGGCGTTTTATTGTCTGGACGTGACCCGGGCGGGGGATAATGGCGTGCTGGCTGCGTTATTATTACGCGCCCTGTTTAACGGCTTGCTTCAGGAACAACTTTCTCATCAGGGACAACGCCTGCCAGAGTTAGGGAGTTTACTTAAACAGGTTAACCAGCTGCTGCGTCAGGCAAGTTTGCCCGGGCAGTTTCCGTTACTGGTGGGTTATTACCACAGCGGGCTGAAAAATTTGATTTTGGTTTCTGCGGGACTTAATGCCACGCTTAATACTGGTGACCATCATATTCAGGTTAGCAACGGCGTTCCGTTAGGAACCTTAGGCAATACGTATCTCAATCAAATAAGCCACCGCTGCACCTCCTGGCAATGCCAAATTTGGGGGACAGGGGGTCGGTTGCGCTTAATGTTGTCCACGGAATAATCAGTTGAAATTTTAACGGTAGATAGCTTTACCGTCGTTTCATCGGCAATGCTACTATCGGTACACGTTTTCATTCGTATTTATCCTAATTAAGCGGTAGCGCGTCCTTTTCAGACCCGGACTCCATCCTCCGACTGATATACTGAACGCGTTATTAATGCAGACTAAAGTTCAAAACATGAACAGTTCAGGAGAGTTTCAATGGCTGCCGTAAATTCGAAAGTGACAAAGGCCGTTATCCCGGTTGCCGGGTTGGGAACCAGGATGCTGCCAGCAACGAAGGCAATTCCAAAAGAGATGCTGCCACTCGTTGATAAGCCATTAATCCAGTATGTGGTTAACGAATGTATTGCCGCCGGCATTACTGAAATTGTGCTGGTAACACATTCATCCAAAAACTCTATCGAAAACCATTTCGATACCAGTTTTGAACTCGAAGCGATGCTGGAAAAACGTGTTAAGCGTCAGCTTCTGCAGGAAGTGCAGTCTATTTGCCCGCCGCACGTCACTATTATGCAGGTTCGTCAGGGTCTGGCAAAAGGTCTGGGTCATGCCGTGCTGTGCGCCCATCCGGTTGTCGGTAACGAGCCGGTGGCAGTTATTTTACCGGACGTTATTCTCGACGAGTTTGAATCCGATCTGTCCCAGGATAACCTGGCAGAAATGATTAAACGTTTCGACGAAACGGGCAGCAGCCAGATTATGGTTGAGCCGGTTGAAGACGTGACCGCGTACGGCGTTGTCGACTGCAAGGGCGTCGAGATGAAGCCGGGCGACAGCGTGCCAATGGTGGGCGTGGTTGAGAAGCCAAAAGCCGACGTAGCGCCGTCTAATCTGGCTGTAGTAGGGCGTTATGTCCTGAGCGCAGAGATTTGGCCGCTGCTGGCGAAAACGCCTCCAGGCGCCGGTGACGAAATCCAGCTGACCGATGGCATCGACATGCTGATCGAAAAAGAGACCGTAGAAGCCTACCATATGAAAGGTAAGAGCCATGACTGCGGTAATAAACTCGGTTACATGCAGGCCTTCGTTGAATATGGTGTTCGCCACCAGTCCCTGGGTGAAGAATTTAAAGGCTGGCTGAAAGAGACGCTGGGCATTAAAAACTAACCAGGCGCTGATGCGTCAGGCAAAAAACCGGTGATAGCCTGGCTACACCGGTTTTTTTATGCGCTTTTTCAGCAAGGCTAACCTTCCGCCGGGGAATAATGGTCGCTTAAACTTTATATGACAGCATGTAACTGAATGTCACACCGTATAAAACACAGGCATAAAAAAATCCCGCATTAAGCGGGATTTTTCGGATGATTCGCTGACTTATTCCTTAATCAGGAAGTCGTCCAGTTGTTTACCTTGCTCGTCCATGGCTTTTTTGATAACAGCTGGAGTACGACCCTGACCGGTCCAGGTTTTAGATTCGCCGTTCTCATCGATGTAGCTATATTTAGCCGGGCGTGCAGCGCGTTTAGCTTTGGTGCTTGTTTTAGCGGCAGCCATGCTGTTCAGCAATTCGTTTGGATCAATACCATCAGCGATCAGCATTTCACGATATTGCTGCAGTTTACGTGTACGTTCTTCGATTTCAGCAGCCGCGGCGTTTTCTTCTTCACGACGCTCGTTAACAACGACTTCTAATTTCTCCAGCATTTCTTCAAGCGTTTCCAGAGTGCATTCTCTCGCCTGGGCACGAAGAGTACGGATGTTGTTCAGAATTTTAAGTGCTTCGCTCATTGTAGTAATCTCAAACTTATAATGTGGGGGGTTTGTTGAACTAATAATAGAGGCATAAATTGATATATGCAATAGGTCAGAATGTAAGGAATCTAAAAAACACCCAATATTTGTCACTATTATTAATAACGCTAACTTAAATTCCCGCAGCCAAAAGTGGGTTACGTTATCAAAAGATGCGTTGTAAACCTGACGGCGAACTTTTTTTTGTGGGTAATTTTATCCGGAATTATTGTTACTCCGGATAAATATCAACCTTTCGTATTAGTACTGAAAACACGGTTGCCCGCTGAAACTGTTAATTATTCCTGCTTCATTTCTGAGCCTGTTTCGTCATCGAAATAACAGAATTTTCCTGAACTTACCGTTTTAAAACCGTAATTCATTTCCGGTTTTTAATCGGCGTTTATCGACGCCCGGTGTATATCCAGGCAGAGGATAAAAGGCTGCGGAACCACCGTAAAGCGTGCTACAGCACGGAAGACCAGACAAAATATGGTACAATCGCGCATCGGTAATAATACTCATTGATTAGGGTTTAAGGGCCAATGGCACAACTGTATTTCTACTATTCAGCAATGAACGCAGGTAAGTCGACCGCATTACTGCAATCCTCCTACAATTACCAGGAGCGCGGTATGCAGACCCTGGTTTACACCGCAGAGATCGATGACCGTTTTGGCAGCGGAAAGGTTAGCTCGCGAATTGGTCTCTCATCACCGGCTAAGCTATATAACCCACAAACCAATCTGCTGGCAGAGATCCGCGCCGAGGTTGCCACTCAGGCCGTGCATTGCGTGCTGGTGGATGAGAGCCAGTTTTTAACGCGTCAGCAGGTGCATGAGTTATCAGAAGTGGTCGACGAGCTGGATATTCCGGTGCTCTGTTATGGTTTGCGCACTGATTTTCGCGGCGAGCTGTTTATTGGCAGCCAGTATTTGCTGGCCTGGTCGGATAAACTGGTTGAATTGAAAACTATCTGTTTCTGCGGCCGCAAAGCGAGTATGGTGCTGCGCCTGGATCAGGCCGGTAAACCCTATGCGGAAGGTGAGCAGGTGGTGATTGGCGGCAATGAACGCTATGTCTCAGTTTGCCGTAAGCATTATAAAGAGGCGCTGGTTGTCGGCTCTCTGACGGCCATTCAGGACGCCTGCCGTCGTTAACAGCGCTATTTCACAGGCTCTCTATTCAGCCTGTATGACAGACATAAAAAAACCCGCCGGAGCGGGTTTTTTATTTAGCGACTAATTAAGCGCTTTTCTTCGCTTTCTTATCCGCTTTTACTGGCACGACTACAGCAGCAGGAGTAGCTGGTGCAGATACGCCTTCTGAATATTCACGGCCGTAGTAGGTATCCAGCAGAATCTGTTTCAGCTCTGCGATCAGTGGGTAGCGCGGGTTCGCACCAGTACACTGGTCATCAAAGGCATCTTCAGACAGCTTGTCTACGTGTGCCAGGAAGTCAGCTTCCTGAACACCGGCTTCGCGGATAGACTTCGGAATACCCAGTTCAGCTTTAATGCTTTCCAGCCATCCCAGCAGTTTCTCGATCTTCGCAGCAGTGCGGTCACCAGGTGCGCTCAGGCCCAGGTGGTCAGCAATTTCTGCGTAGCGACGACGCGCCTGCGGACGGTCGTACTGGCTGAATGCAGTCTGCTTGGTCGGGTTATCGTTCGCGTTGTAACGGATAACGTTAGAGATCAGCAGGGCGTTCGCCAGACCGTGAGGAATGTGGAACTGTGAACCCAGCTTGTGCGCCATGGAGTGACACACACCCAGGAAGGCGTTCGCAAACGCGATACCGGCGATAGTGGCGGCACTGTGCACACGCTCACGGGCAACCGGGTTTTTAGAGCCTTCGTTATAAGATGCTGGCAGGTTCTCTTTCAGCAGTTTCAGCGCCTGCAGAGCCTGACCGTCAGAGAACTCAGACGCCAGCACAGAAACGTAAGCTTCCAGGGCGTGAGTAACGGCATCCAGACCACCGAACGCACAGAGTGATTTCGGCATATCCATCACCAGGTTGGCATCAACAACTGCCATGTCCGGCGTCAGGGCATAGTCTGCCAGTGGGTATTTCTGGCCAGTGGTGTCGTCGGTTACAACGGCAAACGGCGTGACTTCAGAACCGGTACCGGAAGTGGTAGTGATCGCAACCATTTTTGCTTTCACGCCCATTTTCGGGAACTTGTAGATACGTTTACGGATATCCATAAAGCGCAGCGCCAGTTCTTCGAAGTGCGTTTCTGGGTGCTCGTACATAACCCACATGATTTTGGCTGCATCCATTGGGGAGCCGCCGCCCAGCGCGATGATCACGTCTGGTTTGAAGGAGTTTGCCAGCTCTGCGCCTTTACGAACAACAGACAGGGTTGGGTCAGCTTCAACTTCGAAGAACACGTCCACTTCTACGCCAGCTGCTTTCAGCACAGAGGTGATCTGGTCTGCATAGCCGTTGTTGAACAGGAAACGGTCAGTCACGATGAGCGCACGTTTGTGGCCATCAGTAATCACTTCATCCAGCGCGATTGGCAGAGAGCCACGACGGAAGTAGATAGATTTCGGAAGTTTATGCCACAACATGTTTTCAGCTCGCTTAGCAACGGTTTTCTTGTTGATCAGGTGCTTAGGACCAACGTTCTCAGAGATGGAGTTACCACCCCATGAACCACAACCCAGAGTCAGGGAAGGCGCGAGTTTAAAGTTATACAGGTCACCGATACCACCCTGAGAAGCAGGGGTGTTAATCAGGATACGTGCGGTTTTCATCATCTGGCCGAAGTGCGCCACACGCTCAGGCTGGTTATCCTGGTCGGTGTACAGGCAGGAGGTATGACCGATACCGCCCATGGCAACCAGTTTTTCCGCTTTAATGACCGCGTCGTCGAAATCTTTCGCACGGTACATTGCCAGCGTTGGAGACAGTTTTTCGTGAGCAAACGGCTCGCTTTCATCGACATCAGTCACTTCACCAATCAGGATCTTGGTAGTAACCGGAACGGTGAAGCCTGCCAGTTCAGCGATTTTGTACGCTGGCTGACCCACGATAGCGGCGTTCAGTGCGCCATTTTTCAGAAGGATATCCTGAACGGCTTTCAGTTCCTGGCCCTGCAGCAGGTAGCCGCCGTGGCTGGCGAAACGTTCGCGAACGGCGTCGTATACGGAGTCAACCACTACAACGGACTGCTCGGAAGCACAGATTACGCCGTTGTCGAAGGTTTTAGACATCAGTACGGATGCAACAGCACGTTTGATATCGGCAGTTTCGTCGATAACAACCGGAGTGTTACCTGCACCTACGCCGATAGCCGGTTTACCGGAGCTATAAGCCGCTTTAACCATGCCTGGACCACCGGTCGCAAGGATCAGGTTGATGTCAGGGTGGTGCATCAGTGCGTTAGACAGCTCCACAGAAGGCTGATCGATCCAGCCGATCAGATCTTTCGGTGCACCTGCAGCGATCGCCGCTTGCAGTACGATATCGGCCGCTTTGTTGGTCGCATCTTTAGCACGTGGGTGTGGAGAGAAAATGATTGCGTTACGCGTCTTCAGGCTGATGAGCGATTTGAAGATAGCAGTAGAAGTTGGGTTGGTTGTCGGAACGATACCGCAGATGATGCCGATAGGCTCTGCAATGGTGATGGTACCGAAGGTGTCATCTTCAGACAGGACGCCGCAAGTCTTCTCATCTTTATAGGCGTTGTAGATATACTCAGAAGCGAAGTGGTTTTTAATCACTTTATCTTCAACGATACCCATACCGGATTCGGCAACGGCCATTTTAGCGAGAGGGATTCGAGCATCTGCAGCAGCCAGAGCGGCGGCGCGGAAGATTTTATCAACCTGTTCTTGGGTGAAATTGGCATATTCACGCTGGGCTTTTTTTACGCGCTCTACAAGTGCGTTAAGCTCTGCGACATTAGTAACAGCCATAATGCTCTCCTGATAATGTTAAACTCTTTTAGTAAATCAGCTGCCCGACACGAAAACAGTATAGTCAGCGTCATTGCCACTTGCTTAACTTACATAAAAACAAGGTGTTAACGTTTCTATCGTTCCCCTGATTTACTAAAAGAGCCTCCCATCAGTAGCCTACGTTCAGATACTGAGTCTCCGTGGTGGCGTAATCAAGATTACTCACTTCTGAGTACGGAAAACATGATCTGTATCAATTTATCCATAAGCTGATACCTTTCAGCAGGGGTATTTTGGGGTGTTTCGTCAAATGTTAAGTAATTGCAAAAGCAATTGAAACACAGGCATGCATTTAGTACACAAATATTTTACATCGTCAAACCACTATAATTCGCAATATTGTGATGAAGTGCATGCGTAAAAAGCGTATCTTCTGCGCGGTTATTGGTTTTGCCATATCTTTACTTTGAGTCTTGCTTACCAGCGGAGCTAACTGTGAGCCTATCGCTCTTTGATTTTCCAACCTATTTCAAGTTTTTTATTGGTCTTTTCGCGCTGGTCAACCCGGTGGGCATTATCCCTGTCTTTATTAGCATGACCAGCTATCAAACCGCGCTTGCCAGGAATAAGACTAACCTGACGGCTAACCTTTCAGTGGCCATCATCCTGCTGACCTCTCTCTATCTTGGCGACTCTATATTACAGATTTTTGGCATCTCTATTGATTCGTTCCGGATTGCCGGCGGGATCCTGGTGGTGACTATCGCGATGTCGATGATCAGCGGCAAGCTGGGGGAAGACAAACAAAACAAGCAGGAAAAATCAGAGACCGCTATCCGTGAAAGCATCGGCGTGGTGCCGCTGGCGTTGCCCTTAATGGCGGGGCCGGGCGCCATCAGTTCCACTATTGTCTGGGGAACCCGCTACCACAACCTGATGCATCTGATTGGCTTCTCGATCGCCATTGCGCTGTTTGCGTTCTGCTGTTGGGGCGTATTTCGCCTTGCCCCCTGGCTGGTGCGACTGCTTGGCCAGACCGGCATCAACGTTATTACCCGTATTATGGGTTTGCTGCTGATGGCGCTGGGGATTGAATTTATTGTTACCGGACTGAAATCAATATTCCCGGGTTTATTGGGTTAACCATTTCAGATGAAAGTACGGCGCCGGTGGCGCCGTTTTTTTTGTCATTATCAGCAAATCATATAATGAAAGTTGAAAAACGCGTTAACTATAATAAATTTTACTAATAATTTTGTTTTGTTAACTATCAACGACTTGTTACCCACCTCCCTGGCACGCTGTTCATATTCCGTGCAATAAGACTGTTATTTTACTCACACGATACTCTGGGGCTTGCTGCGGGATAACTGAGATGATATTAGTAATTTGCTGAATGATTCAGATGAATGTGCTAAATAAGAGACAGTTGTTAATTTTTTGTACAAACAACGCGTCGTCCTCAGCACAGCGACGCTATCGTCGAGAGCTCTTTCTACATCCCATTGAATAGCGGTGACTTTTTCCGCTTTTGATGCGCGGCAGGGTAGCCCACAGCGTGACGGTAACTTCCGTAAAAGAGAATTGGTTAACAAATTTGCAAAATGTATTGGCACCCGAGAAAGCCATTTGGTATTTTCCGGCCCTATATTTCCCGCAAAATTTTTTAGATGAGAACCTTTTTCATTAACGATTTTGATCTAAAAAAATTAAGGCGGGCCTCGACAGGGGAGGCCTGTTAAGAATCGACGCAAGGCGGCCAGACGAGCCGTTAGTAATAGTAAAGTCGGTGATAGCGAGAAGTAAAAACGCCTGACAGCAGCATAAACTCCTACGTTGTCAGGGAACCCCAAAAAGGGGAATTAAACAGGCTGGTAAAAAACCAGTAATTATAAAGAGTGGAGTATCAACACAATGTCCATCATCACAAAAAAAAGTCTGGTCGCGGCGGGGATTTTAACTGCGCTAATCGCGGGTAACGTTGCAATGGCTGCTGACGTTCCTGCTGGAGTACAACTGGCGGAGAAGCAAACGCTGGTGCGTAACAACGGTGCTGAGGTCCAGTCTCTGGATCCGCACAAAATTGAAGGTGTACCGGAGTCTAACGTTAACCGCGACCTGTTCGAAGGCCTGCTGGTCACTGACGTAGACGGCCATCCGGTCGCTGGGGTGGCTGAGAAATGGGAAAACAAAGACTTTAAAGTCTGGACCTTCCACCTGCGTAAAGACGCAAAATGGTCAGACGGCTCCCCGGTCACCGCACACGATTTCGTTTATAGCTGGCAGCGCCTGGCGGATCCAAATACCGCCTCTCCTTACGCGAGCTATCTGCAATATGGTCATATCGCCAATATCGATGACATCATCACCGGCAAAAAACCGGTTACCGATCTCGGCGTAAAAGCGATTGATGACAATACTTTTGAAGTTACCCTGAGCGAGCCAGTACCGTATTTCTACAAACTGCTGGTTCACCCGTCCGTTTCCCCAGTTCCAAAAGCAGCGGTTGAAAAATTCGGCGAGAAGTGGACTCAGCCAGCCAATATCGTCACCAACGGTGCCTATAAGCTGAAAGCCTGGGTTGTTAACGAACGTATCGACCTGGAGCGTAATACCAATTACTGGGATAACGCGAAAACCGTTATCAATCAGGTCACCTACCTGCCAATCTCTTCTGAAGTGACTGACGTTAACCGCTACCGCAGCGGCGAAATCGACATGACCTATAACAACATGCCGATCGAACTGTTCCAGAAGCTGAAAAAAGAGATCCCGACTGAAGTTCACGTTGACCCGTATCTGTGTACGTATTACTACGAGATCAACAACCAGAAAGCGCCATTCACTGACGTCCGCGTGCGTACCGCTCTCAAGCTGGCACTGGATCGCGATATCATCGTGAATAAAGTGAAAAACCAGGGCGACCTGCCGGCATACAGCTACACCCCGCCGTACACCGACGGTGCAAAACTGACTCAGCCAGAGTGGTTCGGCTGGTCACAGGAAAAACGTAACGAAGAAGCGAAGAAACTGCTGGCCGAAGCCGGTTATACCGCTGACAAGCCGTTGACCTTCAGCCTGCTGTACAACACCTCCGATCTGCATAAAAAACTGGCTATCGCCGTCTCCTCCATCTGGAAGAAAAACCTGGGTGCGAACGTGAAGCTGGAAAACCAGGAGTGGAAAACCTTCCTGGACAGCCGTCATCAGGGCACCTTTGATGTGGCGCGTGCAGGCTGGTGTGCGGACTACAACGAACCGACCTCCTTCCTGAATACCATGCTGAGCGACAGCTCGAACAACACCGCGCACTATAAGAGCGCAGAGTTCGATAAGCTGATCGGCGATACCCTGAAAGTCACAGACGAAGCGCAGCGCGCTGAGCTGTATTCGAAAGCAGAACAGCAGCTCGATAAAGACTCTGCGATCGTACCGGTTTACTACTACGTGAACGCCCGTCTGGTGAAACCGTGGGTAGGTGGTTACACCGGTAAAGACCCGATGGATAATATCTACGTTAAAAACTTGTATATTATCAAGCATTAATGGCAATGAGTGGGGCAGGCGATGCTTGCCCCACGGTGTCTACTCATCGTAATACTATATAGGCACACGCCAGAAGGTACGGGCAATGTTGAAATTTATCCTACGTCGCTGTCTTGAAGCGATCCCAACGCTATTTATTCTCATCACGATCTCCTTCTTTATGATGCGTCTCGCGCCGGGTAGTCCATTTACCGGTGAACGTACGCTGCCGCCAGAAGTGATGGCGAATATCGAAGCGAAATATCATTTAAACGATCCGATCTCCACCCAGTATTTCAATTATCTGAAGCAGCTGGCCCACGGCGATTTCGGCCCGTCATTTAAATATAAAGATTATTCCGTAAACGATTTGGTGGCCTCCAGCTTCCCCGTTTCGGCTAAATTAGGCGCCGCGGCATTTTTACTGGCCCTTATTCTTGGCGTCACCGCGGGCGTCATTGCCGCGCTGAATCAAAATACCAAATGGGACTACGCCGTAATGGGGGTGGCAATGACCGGGGTCGTCATACCGAGTTTTGTCGTCGCACCCTTGTTGGTCATGATATTTGCCATCACCCTGAAATGGTTGCCCGGCGGCGGCTGGAACGGCGGGGCGCTGCAGTACATGATCCTACCGATGGTGGCGCTGTCACTGGCCTATATTGCCAGCATCGCGCGTATCACCCGCGGTTCGATGATTGAAGTGCTGCACTCTAACTTCATCCGTACCGCTCGCGCGAAAGGGCTGCCAATGCGCCGGATTATTTTCCGTCACGCGTTAAAGCCCGCGTTATTGCCGGTTCTCTCTTATTTAGGCCCGGCATTCGTCGGTATCATTACCGGTTCAATGGTTATCGAAACCATCTATGGTCTGCCAGGTATCGGCCAGCTGTTCGTTAACGGCGCGCTGAACCGCGACTACTCGCTGGTATTGAGTCTGACCATCCTCGTCGGTGCGCTGACCATTTTCTTTAACGCGATTGTTGACGTGCTGTATGCCGTTATCGATCCGAAAATCCGCTACTGACACTGGAGCTCGCCATGATGTTAAGTAAGAAAAACAGCGAGGCGCTGGAAAACTTCAGTGAAAAACTGGAAGTCGAAGGACGCAGTCTCTGGCAGGATGCCCGCCGTCGCTTTATGCACAACCGCGCGGCGGTTGCCAGCCTGGTTGTGCTGGTGATTATTGCGCTGTTCGTGACCTTCGCGCCAATGCTGTCGCAGTTCAGCTACTTCGACACCGACTGGGGCATGATGTCTAACGCGCCGGATAGCGCATCGGGTCACTACTTCGGTACCGACTCCTCCGGGCGTGACCTGCTGGTCCGTGTGGCCATCGGCGGACGAATCTCGCTGATGGTAGGCATCGCCGCGGCCTTCGTGGCGGTAATTCTGGGTACCCTCTACGGATCGCTGTCCGGCTATCTCGGCGGCAAAGTGGATTCGGTGATGATGCGTATCCTTGAGATCCTCAACTCCTTCCCGTTCATGTTCTTCGTGATCCTGCTGGTGACCTTCTTCGGTCAGAACATCCTGCTGATCTTCGTTGCGATCGGCATGGTCTCCTGGCTGGATATGGCGCGTATCGTGCGCGGCCAGACCCTGAGCCTGAAGCGCAAAGAGTTTATCGAAGCGGCGCAGGTGGGTGGGGTCTCTACCGGCAATATCGTGGTCCGTCATATCGTGCCGAACGTGCTGGGTGTGGTGGTGGTCTATGCCTCCCTGCTGGTGCCGAGCATGATCCTGTTTGAATCCTTCCTCAGCTTCCTTGGTCTCGGTACCCAGGAGCCGCTGAGTAGCTGGGGTGCGCTGCTGAGCGATGGCGCGAACTCCATGGAAGTATCACCGTGGCTGCTGCTGTTCCCGGCAGGTTTCCTGGTCGTGACACTGTTTTGTTTCAACTTTATCGGCGATGGCCTGCGTGATGCCCTCGATCCGAAAGACCGTTAAGGAGCGCCGCCATGACCATAATTGAAACGGCATCTGCGCCACAAATCCAACAGCAGGGCAATGCTCTGCTGGATGTGAAAGATCTGCGCGTCACCTTTAAAACGCCGGATGGCGATGTCACCGCGGTAAACGATCTCAACTTCAGCCTTAGGGCGGGTGAGACGTTGGGGATCGTGGGTGAGTCCGGTTCAGGTAAATCCCAGACGGCGTTTGCGCTGATGGGCCTGCTGGCGCAAAACGGCGTCATCGGAGGTTCTGCCACCTTTAACGGCAGACAGATCCTCAACCTGCCGGAAAACGAGCTGAACAAGCTGCGTGCCGAGCAGATCTCAATGATTTTCCAGGATCCTATGACCTCCCTGAACCCGTACATGCGTGTGGGCGAGCAGCTGATGGAAGTGCTGATGCTGCATAAAGGGCTGGGCAAAGCCGAAGCGTTTGAAGAGTCGGTGAAGATGCTGGATGCGGTGAAAATGCCGGAAGCGCGCAAGCGCATGCGCATGTTCCCGCACGAGTTTTCCGGCGGGATGCGCCAGCGCGTGATGATTGCCATGGCTCTGCTGTGTCGGCCAAAACTGCTGATTGCCGATGAGCCGACCACCGCGCTGGACGTGACCGTTCAGGCGCAGATCATGACCCTGCTGAACGAGCTGAAGCGCGAGTTCAATACGGCAATCATCATGATTACCCACGACCTGGGCGTGGTCGCCGGGATCTGCGACAAAGTACTGGTAATGTATGCCGGTCGTACCATGGAGTACGGTAAAGCGCGCGATGTGTTCTACCATCCGGCGCACCCGTACTCTATCGGCCTGCTCAACGCCGTCCCGCGTCTCGATGCGGAAGGTGAATCGCTGCTGACCATTCCGGGTAACCCGCCAAACCTGCTGCGTCTGCCGAAAGGCTGTCCGTTCCAGCCGCGTTGTCCACACGCGATGGAGATCTGCAACAGCGCGCCACCGCTGGAAGAGTTTGCCCCAGGCCGTCTGCGTGCCTGCTTTAAGCCGTACGAGGAGCTGGTATGACTGTCATTGACGAAAAACGTAATGTCCTGCTCGAAATCGCGGATCTGAAAGTCCACTTTGATATCAAAGATGGTAAGCAGTGGTTCTGGCAACCTTCGAAAACCCTGAAGGCCGTGGATGGCGTGACCCTGCGTCTGTACGAAGGGGAGACCCTGGGCGTGGTGGGCGAGTCGGGCTGCGGTAAATCCACCTTTGCCCGCGCGATTATCGGGCTGGTAAAAGCCACAGAGGGCAAGGTGGCCTGGCTGGGCAAAGATCTGCTGGGGATGAAACCTGACGAGTGGCGCGCCGTGCGTAGCGACATTCAGATGATTTTCCAGGATCCGCTGGCCTCTCTGAACCCGCGTATGACCATCGGCGAGATCATCGCTGAGCCGCTGCGCACCTATCATCCTAAAATGCCGCGTACGGAAGTGCGCGATCGCGTCAAAGCGATGATGATGAAAGTGGGTCTGCTGCCTAACCTGATCAACCGCTATCCGCACGAATTCTCAGGCGGCCAGTGTCAGCGTATCGGCATTGCCCGGGCGCTGATCCTCGAGCCGAAGCTGATTATCTGTGACGAACCGGTCTCGGCGCTGGACGTGTCGATTCAGGCGCAGGTGGTTAACCTGCTGCAAAAACTGCAGCGTGAGATGGGTCTGTCGCTGATCTTTATCGCCCACGATCTGGCGGTAGTGAAGCACATCTCGGATCGCGTGCTGGTGATGTATCTCGGCCATGCGGTAGAGCTGGGCACCTATGATGAGGTGTACCACAACCCGCTGCACCCGTACACCAAAGCCCTGATGTCTGCGGTACCGGTGCCGGATCCGGATCTGGAGAAGAATAAACAGATTCAGCTTCTGGAAGGGGAACTGCCGTCGCCAATCAATCCGCCATCCGGCTGTGTGTTTCGTACCCGCTGCCCGATTGCCGGGCCGGAGTGTGCGAAGACGCGTCCGGTGCTGGAAGGCAGCTTCCGCCATGCAGTGTCCTGCCTGAAGGTCGACCCGCTCTAATTCGGGAAAACCCAATAAAAAAGGCTGCATTCGCAGCCTTTTTTTATTCGCGCCAGAGGATGTGGCACAGCTTGTGGTCTTTCTCGCGGCACAGCAGGACGCGGGCAAAGATGTCGTTGATCTCGCCGCCATCTTCATCTGCCAGACCAATGACCACCTCGGCAAAGAAGTCCGGGTTCAGGTCATAATCGACGTGCTCTTCCCAGTCTTCAGACGGGTCGAACAGCTCGGCACCGCCGCGCTCTTCAAACTGCAAATTGAAGAGGATCACATCTGCCGGGTCGAGATTATCGACGGCCAGTTCCAGAAAGATATCGTAGGCCTGCTCAAGCGTTTCGTCTTCGGTCAGGCGATTGTTCAGATCCATTTCCATGATGACTACCTGTTTAACATCGTTGGTTGGGCACGTTTTACAGCAACGGACTAAAGAAGTAAAACAGTCGTTCGGTAATTCGCTGCCACAGCGGCCTTTTCACCCACAGGCGCGCATCCAGCAGGCGGGAGCGGGAGATATAGTCGTCCTGGACGGCGGCCAAATCGCCGCCAAAACCGGCGTCATCGATCACCAGGGTGATCTCAAAATTGAGCCACAGGCTGCGCATGTCCAGGTTAACCGTCCCCACCAGGCTAAGCTCGCCATCCACCAGCACGCTTTTGGTGTGCAGCAGCCCACCTTCGAACTGGTAAATCTTCACCCCGGCGGCCAGCAGTTCGCTGAAGAAGGCCCGGCTGGCCCAGCCGACCAGCACCGAATCGTTCTTGCGCGGCAGGATGATGCTGACATCAACCCCGCGCTGGGCGGCGGTACAGATGGCGTGCAGCAGATCGTCGCTCGGCACAAAGTAGGGGGTGGTCATGATCAGGTATTCGCGGGCGGAATAGGCCGCGGTCAGCAATGCCTGGTGGATCAGATCTTCCGGGAAGCCCGGACCGGAGGCAATGGTGTGGATCGTGTGCCCGCTGGCCTGCTCGAACGGCATGATATTGGCGTCGGGAGGTGGGGGCAGAATGCGCTTGCCGGTTTCGATCTCCCAGTCGCAGGAGTAGACAACCCCCATCGCGGTAGCGACCGGGCCCTCCATACGTGCCATCAGATCGACCCACTGGCCCACGCCGGCGTCCTGTTTAAAGAAGCGCGGGTCGACCATGTTCATACTGCCGGTATAGGCGATGTAGTTGTCGATCAGCACCATTTTACGGTGCTGGCGCAGGTCCATCCTGCGCAGGAACACACGCAGCAGATTGACCTTTAACGCCTCGACCACTTCCACCCCGGCATTGCGCATCATCGACGCCCAGGGGCTGCGGAAAAAGGTCACGCTGCCAGCGGAATCGAGCATCAGACGGCAGTGAATGCCCCGGCGCGCGGCGGCCATCAGGGACTCCGCAACCTGATCGGCCATCCCACCCGGTTGCCAGATGTAGAACACCATCTCGATATTATGCCGTGCCAGCTGAATATCGCGGATCAGCGCATTCATCACGTCATCGGAGGTGGTCATCAGCTGGAGCTGGTTGCCCTTGACCCCGGCAATGCCCTGACGGCGCTCGCAGAGCTGAAACAGGGAGGCGGCGACGTCGCTGTTCTCCTCGGCAAAAATATGTTTGCAGGATTTCAGATCGTTGAGCCATTTAGCCGTAGAAGGCCACATGGCGCGGGCGCGTTCCGCCCGCCGTTTACCGAGGTGTAGCTCGCCGAAGGATAAATACGCAATAATGCCGACCAGCGGCAGGATAAAAATAATTAACAGCCATGCCATGGCGGAGGGAACGGCTCTGCGCTTCATCAGGATGCGTAATGTTACACCCGCGATGAGCAGCCAGTATCCCAGAATGAGCAGCCAACTCACCACGGTGTAGAAGGTTGTCATAATAAAAAATCCTTTTGAAAGCGTATTGTTAAGAGTTTACGCGTCAGGATTTTTCTGGCAAATAAAAACGCCAGATAAAAGCGCTGGTTTGCCGCAGGCAAGGGTCTATAATGAGCGCTCTGTTTTGGGAAGAGTTGTTAACATGAAGCGCAGTAGAACAGAAGTAGGGCGCTGGCGCATGTTGCGACAGACAGGTCGTCGCAAAGCGCGTTGGCTGGAAGCACAATCCCGCCGTAATATGCGTATCCACGCCATCAGAAAATGCAGTACGAACCGTCATCGCAATGCGTTGCTGTTCGCCGTTCAGGATTACTGAATGACACAAGGGCACCCTCTGAGGTGCCCGATGTTTTTTAAAGATTCGCGATTTCGAAAAGGAGGATGAAGTGTTTGCGGATTTTGGTGTACTTAATTTCTGGACCTATGTTGTTGGGGCTATTTTCATTGTTCTGGTTCCGGGCCCTAATACCCTGTTTGTCTTAAAAACCGGCATTGGTCACGGCGTAAAAAAAGGCTATCTGGCCGCCAGCGGCGTGTTTATCGGCGATGCAGTGCTGATGTTTCTCGCATGGGCTGGGGTCGCGGCGCTGATCCAGACCACCCCGGTGCTGTTCAATATTGTCCGCTATCTCGGGGCGTTTTATCTGTTATGGCTGGGCGGTAAGATGCTCTGGTCGGTGATCCGGCATAAACAGCAGGGCGAAGCGGGTGGTATCGAACCGGCAAAAACCATCATGAAGCGTTCGCTGGTGCTGAGTATGACCAACCCGAAAGCGATCCTGTTCTATGTTTCGTTCTTTGTGCAGTTTATTGACGTTCAGGCGAACAATACCGGCGTGGCGTTTATGATCCTCGCGATCACGCTGGAGGTGATTAGCTTTATCTATATGAGCTTCCTGATTTTCTCCGGGGCCTTTGTCACGCGCTACCTGAAGACCAAAAAGAAACTGGCGAAGCTGGGGAATGGCTTAATCGGATTGTTGTTTGTCGGGTTCGCGGCGCGGCTGGCGTCGCTGCACTAATGAGAAAAGGCTCCTGATAAGGAGCCTTTTTTGATCCTAGAAAACTTTCTTAAATGGCTTCACCACGACGTTGTCATACACGCCAGCTGCCACGTAAGGGTCGTCCTGCGCCCAGGCCTGAGCCGCTTCGAGCGATTCAAACTCGGCAATCACCGTCGAGCCGGTAAAGCCGGCCGCCCCCGGATCGTTGCTGTCGACGGCAGGCAGGGGGCCTGCGGTCAGTAATCTGCCTTCGTCATGCAGCAGCTGTAAGCGCGCCAGGTGGGCAGGGCGCACGGAGAGACGTTTTTCCAGAGAATCAGCAACATCTGCAGCGAAAATCACATAAAGCACAGCGGAGCTCCTTAACCGATAAAAGTGTGAATTACGTTATGTGAAAGTGCAGGGGACTGCAATGTAAAGATGGCAACATTGTTAAAACCCTGCTCAATGCGTGCCTTTTTTCGCCTGACAGACGGTTAATTCAGGTGAAGTGTAACTGGCTTATTGAATATGATTGCTATTTGCATTTAAAATCAGGGCCTGGCTTTTTAACTGAAACGATTATGACTTCAATGACCCTTGAACTCCCTCGCCGCTTTCCCTGGCCGACGCTGTTGTCCGTCGGAATTCATGGAGCCGTCGTGGCGGGTCTGCTTTACACATCGGTACATCAGGTTATTGAAATGCCAGCGCCCGCGCAGCCGATTTCTGTGACCATGGTAACCCCTGCGGAGCTGGAGCCCGTGCAGGTCGCGCCACCACCGGAACCCGTTGCCGAACCCGAGCCGGAACCGGAACCCGAAATCGTTCCTGAACCGCCAAAAGAAGCGCCTGTGGTGATCCATAAACCGGAGCCCAAGCCAAAACCGAAGCCGAAACCAAAACCGAAGCCGGAGAAAAAGGTCGAAGAGCGTCCGAAGCGTGAAGAGCGCCCGGTTGAGCCTCGCACTACCCAGCCGGTTGAGAGAGCGGCCCCGGCCCGTCCGGTGATGAACGCTTCGCCAACAACCGCTAAGCCTGTCGTTGCGGCACCTTCCGGCCCACGTGCCCTGAGCCGTAACCAGCCGGTCTACCCGGCGCGTGCGCAGGCGTTACGCATTGAAGGGCGTGTTCGCGTGAAATTTGACGTGACCGCAGACGGGCGGGTGGATAATGTCGAAATCCTTTCCGCGCAGCCATCAAATATGTTTGAGCGGGATGTGAAGACCGCGATGCGCAAATGGCGTTACGAAGCCGGTAAACCCGGCAGCGGGCTGATCGTGAATATTGTTTTCCGCCTCAACGGCGGGGCACAGATGGAATAAAGAGAAGAGCCTCCTGATGGAGGCTTTTTTTTGGCCTGAACCTCAGACCTGGGGCAATGGCCGCGGTTTGCCGTCGTTATCCACGGCGACATAGATAAACAGCGCTTCGGTTGCTTTATAACGCTGGCCGATAGGCTCAGAAGAGACTTTCTTCACCCACACTTCAATGTTGATCGACACCGAGGTATTTCCACGCTTCACGCAGCGCGCGTAACAGCAGACGACATCACCGACTGCGACAGGGCGCAGAAAGGTCATGCCATCGACCCGAACCGTCACCACCCGGCCCTGAGCAATCTCTTTGGCGAGGATCGCCCCGCCCATATCCATCTGCGACATCAGCCAGCCGCCAAAAATATCGCCGTTCGCATTGGTGTCGGCGGGCATTGCAAGTGTGCGTAATACCAGTTCGCCCTGAGGGGCGTTCGTTGTTGTCATTATGGACTCTACTCATTACGGAGGACTTCAGGCGGGATGCTACTATGATTTACAGCGAGAGAGAACAGAAGAAAACGCCAGGCTGATTAAGCCTGGCGGAAGGATTACTGCTTGTCGTCCTGCGGCATGTGGCGATAGATGTAGATGCCGCTCAGCAGGGTGAATATCAGCGTTAACGCGGTCAGACCAAAGACTTTGAAGTTGACCCAGATATTCTGCGGCAGCCAGAAGGCGATATAGATATTCGCCAGACCGCAGAGAATAAAGAACACCGCCCAGGCGATATTCAGGCGCGACCAGACGCTCTGAGGCAGGGCCAGCTCTTTAC
Source organism: Leclercia sp. (assembly GCF_036780805.1). Lineage (NCBI taxonomy): Bacteria > Pseudomonadati > Pseudomonadota > Gammaproteobacteria > Enterobacterales > Enterobacteriaceae > Leclercia > Leclercia sp. The sequence continues at coordinate 702,882 of NZ_DAIQCE010000001.1, forward strand.
CCAGCATGCGCTGAATAAGCGGCTTTTTCATCACCCACTGGCTGAACAGCAGGGCACCGGCAAAGAGTACGTAGATCACGGTTACCTTCCACTTGATGAATTCATCGTTGTGGAAAAAGATGGTCAACCCGCCGAAAAAGGCCACCAGCACGAAGGTGATCAGGGCCATCTTTTCAACCTTACGGTAGCGCACCCAGCTGTAGATCAGCACTATCGCCGTAGCGACGATCAGGGCGGTGGTTGCCGCATAGATGTCATACAGCTTGTAGAAGGCAAAAAAGACGACCAGGGGTAAAAAATCAAGAAACTGCTTCATTCTTCGATTCCATCATCGGCGACAGCCTGTGCGGGATGCCCAGGCCATCAGAAAAATTACTGGCGAATTAACGTATACAGGCGGAACAAGTAGACGAGCAATACCGCTGAGATCAGGTTGCTCACCGTATTTGCCACGATGGCGCCAACGTTCGGGGTCAGTACGGCCAGGTTTGGCGCAAACAGCAGCAGCAAGGTTTTAGCCAGCAGCCAGCTCATTACCGCCGGAGCAACCAGACGCATATTAGACCATGCCAGCCGAATGCTGCTACGCATAGCGACAAAAATGCCCATTCTGTCCTGCACCACCATAATTGGCGCGAAGGCGAGCACAATGGCTAACAGCACCCCCGGCACCACAACAAGCATAATCCCTAATTGCACCAGCATGGTGGTTAAAAAGATCAGGATAAACAGTTTTGGCAGCAGCGGTGCGCTGGCACCAATCGCCCGCAGGGCGCTGACGCGATGTCCGGCCGAGACCAGCTGGATCATTAACAGCACGCCCCCCGCCAGAATGGCATTGCCAATCAAACCGGAAAACGTGGTGGCGGCAGAGGCGCGCAACAGGATCTGCTGCTGCTCTGGCGTCATATTTTGCACCATCTCAAACAGCCCGACGCTGCTGGCGATCTGATCGCCTTGACTCAGGCTGGCAATCTGCTCCTCACTCGGCGAAAAGGCATGACCAAGTACCACCGTGATTAATGCGCACAACAAGGCGATCAGTAAAAAGGTAATGAACTGATTGCGGAAGAAATTCCCCGTGTCACGGTAGACAGACTTCGCCGTGATAGACATGCACTCTCCTTGAGTATTGCAGGTATTGATTAGCGGGCAATTGTACCCTGGATAACTGCCCGGTGGCAGTATCAAGCCTTGTATGGAAAAGCATATCTTTGTAAAGCGCCCGTAATGCGTCGCTGTTATTTTGCGCGATAGCTATCGCGCTGCGTTTTGTTTGCCTGAAATGACAAAATTGATTCAGCACCAACTACCAATTTTTGCCAGAAGTTGAAAAAATTAATTTAGATCAATGAATGTTAAATCGCTGAATCTAATGTGATCCCGACGAGATCACTTAGTAATCATTTATGGGTATATTCCGTCCTTCAATAAAACCATAACGAGGGAATGGATATGAAAAAAACAGCGATGGCAGCACTGATTCTGAGCACGCTTTCCGGCGGCGCAATGGCCCACGAAGCAGGCGAGTTCTTTTTCCGTCTGGGAACCGCCACGGTACGGCCTACGGAAGGCTCGGACAACGTTCTGGGTCTGGGCGGTTTTAACGTCAGTAACAATACCCAGGCCGGGATGACCTTTACCTGGATGGCGACGGATAACGTCGGCGTTGAACTGCTGGCAGCCACGCCGTTTCGTCATAAGGTCGGTACGGGCCCAACCGGGGATATCGCCACGGTTCACCATCTGCCACCCACCCTGATGGCTCAGTGGTATTTCGGCGATGCGGGCAGCAAGGTTCGCCCCTATGTTGGCGCCGGGGTTAACTACACCACCTTCTTTGATGAGAAGTTTAACGACACTGGTAAAGCGGCGGGACTTTCCGATCTGAGCCTGAAAGATTCCTGGGGTGCGGCGGGGCAGGTAGGGCTGGATTACCTCATCAACCGCGACTGGCTGATTAACATGTCGGTCTGGTATATGGATATCGACACCGAGGTGCGCTTTAAGGCGGGGGATCAGCAGCAAAATATCAGCACTCGCCTGGATCCGTGGGTATTTATGTTCTCGGCGGGCTATCGCTTCTGATAGAAAGAAGGCCCCGAAGGGCCTTTTTTTATTTATTTACGACCCAGCAACAGGCCGAGGACAATACCTACCGCCCCTGCGGCAATAAGGCCGGTAAGAGGATTATTTTTCACCGCGTCAGTAACATCACTCACAACGTCACTGGCCTGAGCGGCATATTTACGCCCGGCACCTTTCAACTGGTGTTTTGGCGAATCAACAAACTCGCCAAACTGCTGCTGTGCAGCACCGGCAGCCTCATTCAGTTTGTTCTTGGCTTTTTCACCAGCATACTGTGCATCATTATCAAGATTTTGGTCTGACATAACGTTCTCCTTTTGTAGTCAATGTAAAGCATAGACTCCATTGGGATATCCTGAAGAAAATGGGATTAATACTTAAGAAAGAGGGGTGGCATGTCGCCACCCGGGCATTATTTCTGGATCAAATAACGGATGGTGGGACCATCCTGTTGAATATCCAGCACCGTATAACCGTGGTTTTTGGCATCCAGCGGAATGTTGTTAATGGATTGCGGACAGTCGCTTACCACCTCGAGGATCTCGCCTTTTTTCAGCTGCGGCATGGCTTCAAGGGTAGCAACGGCCGGGTAGGGGCAGGGCTCACCCACCATATCGAGGCGGTAGTCGGGAACGATCTCTTTCATGCGGCATCCTCACGTAATGCAGTTTTCATGGCAGCGCGACGAAAGAAGCGTTTCTCCTGCGCCAGAACCAGCAAAAAGGCGATCAACAGCATCAGGTAGGTCACCAGCAGCCCGCCCAACGGGCCAAAGGTGTCGAGCAGATTAACCTTGTCCCAGTGGGTTGCCAGCGCTGGGGCAAAATCATCCCACCAGTAGGCCAGCAGGGTGGAGCCAATCACATTACCCAGACCGACCCACCAGTAGTGAACCTGGCCTTCCACCGCGCGGTACATCCAGCCTGTCTCGCAGCCCCCCGCCAGCACGATGCCGAAGCCGAACAGCAGCCCGCCGATAATGGCATTTGGCCCGGCCCACATGATTTTTGGCGCCACGCCCAGCTGGACGTAGCTGAAAATGCCGATGGCGCTCACTGCCATCCCGGCGATAATCGCTTTGGCCATCATCGTGCGGCCGGTGATCCACATGTCGCGAAACGCCGAGGTAAAGCAGATCTGCGCCCGCTCAATCAGCAGACCAAAGCCAACGCCGAACAGCATCGCCAGCCCGAGTTTGGGCTGATTCAGGGCAGTGCAGAGCGCCCAGGCCAGCATGCCGAAGAAGACCAGCATCCCGAGACGAAAGCGACGACGCGCCTGATCCGGCTTCTGGGTCAGGGGCGAGGCGGCGCTGACCTTTTGTATTTTGACCGGAATACGGAACAGCGGCAGCAGCGTAAAGCGTGCGCCAAAGTACGAGCCCACGGCAGTGGCCAGGGCAAAGAACCAGGCATGGAGGGAGAACTGGGGAATTCCGGTGAAGAACGCGGCCAGGTTACAGCCCATCGCCAGACGCGCGCCAAACCCGGCGATGATACCGCCGGCTACCGCCTGGGCGATGCGGATCCGGCTCTGCGGCATGCGCAGTTTGACGTTGTTAGCCCACAGCGCGGCAGCGAAACAGCCGCCGAACATGCCGATGATCATCATCCCGTCGATACGGGTGAGCGGGGTGCCTTCAAGGTGGATCAGTTTAAAGTAGCCCCACTCTTCGGTGTGAACGCCTGCCAGCTGCAATAGCTGACCGCCCCAGCGGGTGAATTCGCCGGTAACCGCCCAGAAGGTGCCGGTGATGCCGAAGTAATAGGTGGAGAGGATGCCTGCTGCAATAACCGCAGGAACGGGGGACCAGAACTTAATTAAATAAGCCTGTTTAAAGTGTTGCCACGACATAGATAAGCCTCTGAACTCAGAAGGTTTAAGGGGAAAGAATAAAAGACGGGGGGATAATACGCCGGGAAATTCATTTGAACAGCGTTAAATGCATTAAAGCTCGAAGGGATCAATTTACGCAAGAAGCCGTCTGGCAAAACCAGACGGCGATGTCATTACTGCGGACGGGTCGCCGCTTTCATGGCGCTGACGAAGGTTTTCAGCTCGCTCAGCATCTGCTCAGGCCTGTCGACGTTGTTCTCGATAATTTTCACGATTGCCGAACCGGAAATCGCCCCGGCAGCCCCGGCTCCCAGCGCCGCAGAGACCTGCTCCGGGGCCGAAATACCAAAGCCCTGCAGCGGCGGTGCGGCATGGTACTCCGCCAGTTTCTCAACCAGATGGTGCAGCGGCAGGGCGGCTTTGTTCTCCGCACCCGTTACCCCAGCGCGGGACAGCAGGTAAGTATACCCGCGCCCGTGGGAGGCGATCTGGCGCAGCAGTTCGTCGTCGGCGTTTGGCGGACAGATAAAGATTGGCGCGACGTTGTAACGCATCGCCGCCTGGCGAAACGGGGCTGACTCTTCGACGGGCACATCGGCCACCAGCACGGAATCCACCCCCACGCGCGCGCACTCGGCGTAGAACTCGTCGATGCCGCGGTTGAAGACCAGGTTGGCATACATCAGCAGCCCGATGGGAATGGTCGGGTATTTCTGGCGAATCGTCGCCAGCATCTCAAAGCACTGGGTCGGGGTCACCCCTGCGGCGAACGCGCGCAGGGTGGCGGCCTGGATGGTCGGGCCGTCGGCCAGCGGGTCGGAGAAGGGAATGCCCAACTCCAGGGCATCGGCACCGGCTGCAATCAGGGTGTCGATAATTTTCAGCGACTGCTCAGGAGAGGGATCCCCCAGGGTGACGAAGGGAACAAAGGCGCCTTCCTTGCGGGCTTTCAGCTCAGCAAACACGTTATCGTAACGTTCCATCAGATTTCCCCTCGTGCTTTCAGAATATCGTGAACGGTGAAGATGTCTTTATCACCGCGACCGGAAAGGTTCACCACCAGCAGTTGCTCTTTTTCCGGGTTGTCTTTGATTATTTTCAGGGCATGGGCCAGCGCGTGGGAAGACTCCAGTGCCGGAATGATCCCCTCTTTACGGCACAGAGTTTTAAACGCTTCCAGCGCTTCGTCATCGGTAATCGACACGTACTCGGCGCGGCCGATGCTGTTCAGGTAGGCGTGCTGCGGCCCGACGGACGGGAAGTCCAACCCGGCAGAAATGGAGTAGGACTCCTCAATCTGCCCTTCGTCGGTCTGCATCATCGGCGCTTTCATGCCGAAGTAGATCCCCACGCGGCCATGCTTCAGCGGCGCGCCGTGCTCGCCGGTTTCAATCCCGTGACCGGCAGGTTCGACGCCAATCAGCCCTACGTTGGTGTCGTCGATGAAATCGGCAAACATACCGATAGCGTTAGAGCCACCGCCCACGCAGGCGATCACTGCATCCGGCAGACGCCCCTCTTTTTCGAGGATCTGCGCTTTGGTCTCTTCACCGATCATGCGCTGGAACTCACGCACGATGGTCGGGAACGGGTGCGGGCCCGCAGCGGTGCCCAGCATATAGTGGGCATTTTCATAGTTACCGGACCAGTCGCGCAGCGCCTCGTTGCAGGCATCTTTCAGGGTGGCGGAGCCGCTGTATACCGGAATCACTTCTGCGCCCATCAGACGCATACGGAAGACGTTCGGTGACTGACGCTCAACGTCTTTGGCCCCCATGTAGATACGGCATTTCAGGCCGAGCAGGGCGCTGGCCAACGCCGAAGCGACACCGTGCTGACCGGCACCGGTTTCGGCGATGATTTCGGTTTTGCCCATCCGTTTTGCCAGCAGTGCCTGACCCAGCACCTGGTTGGTCTTATGCGCGCCGCCGTGGAGCAGATCTTCACGCTTCAGATACAGCGTGGTGTTCGTGCCCTCGGTCAGGTTACGACATTTGGTCAGGGCCGTCGGACGACCGGCATAGTTTTTCAGCAGGTCGGTAAATTCAGCCTGGAAGAGCGGATCTTTTTGCGCGCTCACGAACGCCTCTTCCAGCTGGCGCAGGGCGGGCATCAGGATCTGCGGCACATACATGCCGCCGAATTCGCCAAAGTAAGGGTTTAATAATGTGGTCATCTTCTCTTCCTTAATATGCACGCAGCGTTTTAAACACCGAAGCCAGCTTGCCGGCATCTTTGATGCCCGGCTGCGACTCAACGCCTGAATTGAAATCGAGACCTGTGCAGCCTGACTTGGCGGCTTCAACGCAGTTGTCCGGGCTTAAGCCCCCGGCGAGCAGGACGTTATCCAGCTTCTCGCCGTTGAGCAGCGACCAGTCAAAACGCTGCCCGGTTCCGCCCTGGCCATTATCCAGCACGTATTTATCAACATGATTGAGCGTGCGCGGCGGCAGGGTCCCGGCCACGCTCAGCGCTTTCCAGATTTGCACCTGCGGGCTCAGGGCTTCACGCAGGGTATCGATATAGCTCTGGTCTTCGCTGCCATGCAGCTGCACGGCGGCGAGCGAAAGCGCCTCTGCCGTGGCAACCACTTTTTCGACGGCCGCATTGCGGAATACGCCCACGTACTGCAGTGGTGCGGCGGCAATCACTTCGCGCGCCTGGGTTTCGCTGACGTTGCGCGGGGAGGACTCAACAAAAATCAGCCCGCCGTAAATAGCACCCGCTTCATGAGCCGCCGCGGCATCCTGAGGACGCGTCAGGCCGCAGACCTTGTTCTCACCCAGCAGGACACGACGCACCGCCGCGCTGAGATCGGCCTGCTCCATCATCGCCGAACCAATCAGGAAACCGTTGGCGAAGTGACTCAGCTCGCGCACCTGGGCATAACTGTTAATGCCGGACTCGCTAATGACCGTCACGCCAGCGCCCAGACGCGGCGCCAGCTGGCGGGTGCGGTTGAGGTCGATAGAGAGATCGCGCAGGTCGCGGTTATTGATACCCACCACCTTCGCCTCCAGGGCGATGGCGCGCTCCAGCTCCTCTTCGTTGCTCACTTCGGTCAGCACGCCCATGTTCAGGCTGTGCGCCACCGCGGCAAGCTGGCGGTACTGCTCGTCGTCCAGCACGGAGAGCATCAGCAGGCAGGCGTCGGCCTGATAAAAGCGCGCCAGCCAGATTTGATACGGGTCGATAATAAAGTCTTTGCACAAAATCGGCTGCGGGGCGATCCCGCTGACGATAGGCAGAAAATCAAAGCTACCCTGGAAATATTTCTCATCGGTCAGCACCGAAATGGCCGAAGCGTGGTGCTTATAGATGGCGGCGATCTGAGCCGGGTCAAAATCATCGCGGATCACCCCTTTCGACGGGGAGGCCTTTTTGCACTCCAGGATAAACGCGGTGCGTGCGCCACGCAGGGCATCATAAAAACGACGGCTGCTCGGCACTACCTCATTCTGGAAACTGGCGAGCGGTTGCTGCGCTTTACGGGCTTCAACCCAGATGGCCTTATCGGCAACAATTTTCGCTAATACGGTCTGCATTATTTACCCTCTTGCCGCAAGTGCGGTCACTCGGTCGTAGGCTGAGCCAGAGCGCAACACGTCCATCACTTTTTGCGCGTTATTCTTGAGATCTTCTTCGCCGTGCAGACGCATCAGCATGGCGACGTTAGCGGCCACAGCGGCCTCATGCGCGGGCTCACCTTTACCTTGTAACAGGCGCGTCAGAATGTCACGGTTTTCTTCCGGGGTGCCGCCTGCCAGTTGCTCCTGGTGATACGGCGTTAAACCAAAGTCTGCGGCTTCAAGCTGATAGCTTTTGATTTCGCCGTTATTCAGCTCTGCCACCAGGGTTGGCGCATGCAGGGAGACTTCGTCCATCCCGCCGCTGTGTACCACCGCGGCGCGCTGATAACCGAGCACGCGCAGGGTTTCGGCAATGGGCAGCACCAGCTCCGGGCTGTAGACGCCAATCAGCGCCAGCGGCGGATGGGCCGGGTTGATCAGCGGCCCGAGCACGTTAAACAGGGTGCGGGTTTTCAGCTGCTGGCGCACCGGCATCGCGTGACGGAATCCGGTGTGATACTTCGGAGCGAACAGGAAGCAGACGCCCAGCTCGTCCAGCGCATCCCGGGATTTCTCGGCGTTCATATCCAGATTGATGCCGAAAGCGGCCAGCAGATCCGACGAGCCGGAACGGCTGGAGACGCTGCGGTTGCCGTGCTTCGCCACCTTCAACCCACAGGCTGCGGCCACAAAGGCGCTGGCGGTGGAGATATTGATACTGTTGCTGCCGTCGCCGCCGGTTCCGACGATATCCGCGAACAGATAGTCCGGGCGCGGGAACGGGGCGGCGTTTTCCAGCAGGGCGGTGGCCGCGCCAGCGATCTCCTGCGGCTGCTCACCGCGCACTTTCATGCTCACCAGCGCGGCGGCCAGCTGCTCGGGCTTCAGCTCGCCGCGTACCACGGCGGAGAAGAGCTGGTGGCTCTCCTGCTGGCTCAGGGTCTGCGCCTGATAGAGTTTTTCCAGAATCGGCTGCAGGCTGTTGGTCTGCTCCAGCTTCTGCAGCGCCCAGTTGAGGGTCTGCTCCAGCAGGCGCGCGCCCTGGGAAGTCAGGATGGATTCCGGGTGGAACTGCATGCCGCACACCCGGTCTGCATCGTGACGCACCGCCATCACCATCCCGTTGTAATGGGCGTTAATGGTCAGACCCGCCGGGATATTGCTGCCCACCAGCGAGTGATAGCGCGCTACCGGCAGCGGGTTCATCAGCCCGGCAAACATCGCCTGGCCGTCATGTTCAATGCTGGAGGCTTTGCCGTGCAGGATCTCACCCGCCTGGCCGACGTAACCGCCGTAGGCTTCGACAATCGCCTGGTGACCCAGACAGATGCCGATGATCGGCAGCTTGCCGCGCATGCGGGTCAGCAGCTCCGGCATACAGCCCGCTTCACTTGGCGCGCCCGGCCCCGGGGAGAGCATCAGCACCGGGTTTTGCATGGTGGCCAGACGGTCGATTAAGGTCTGAGCCGGAACATGGTTACGGTAAATCACCACGTTGTGACCGTTAGCACGCAGCTGATCTGCCAGGTTGTAGGTAAATGAGTCGATATTATCGAGCAGCAGAATGTCAGCCATCAGAAAATCTCCTGTGCGTGATGGGCGGTCGCAATCGCGCGCAGTACCGCGCGGGCCTTATTGCGGGTTTCGTCAGCTTCAGACTGCGGAACCGAGTCGAGCACGATGCCTGCGCCCGCCTGAACCGTAGCAATGCCTTCTTCAACGTAGGCGGAGCGGATCACGATGCAGGTGTCGAGATCGCCGTGGGCGGTGAAGTAACCCACCGCACCGCCGTAGCTGCCGCGACGGCGACCTTCGGCCTGAGCGATAAGCTGCATAGCGCGGACTTTCGGCGCGCCGCTCAGGGTGCCCATGTTCATGCAGGCCCGGTAGGCGTGCAGCACATCCAGATCCCGACGCAGCTCGCCCACCACGCGGGAGACCAGGTGCATCACGAAGGAGTAGCGGTCCACTTTGGTTAAATCGGCCACGTAGCGGCTGCCCGGGGTGCAGATGCGCGCCAGGTCGTTACGCGCCAGATCCACCAGCATCAGGTGCTCGGACATCTCTTTCTGGTCGGTGCGCATCTCCAGCTCAATGCGGCTGTCGAGATCGCGATCCAGGGAGCCGTCGGCGCGGCGACCGCGCGGGCGAGTGCCGGCAATCGGGTAGATTTCAATCTGACGGCTGGTGGCGTCGTATTTCAGGGAGCTCTCCGGCGAAGCGCCAAACAGCGTAAAATCGTTATCCTGCATAAAGAACATATACGGGCTGGGATTGCTCTTCTTCAGCACGTCGTAGGCCGCCAGCGGGGACGGGCAGGGCAGGGAGAAGCGACGGGATGGCACCACCTGGAAAATTTCCCCGGCGCGAATCGCTTTCTGCATCTGGCGAACCACCACGCCGAACTCATCGTCCGTCTGGCTGACGTCACAATGCATCTGCTCCACGCGCTGCACCGGCAATTCCGGTGGGGCTTCATTCATGTGCGCCAGCAGCTGGGCGATGCGCTGTTCCAGACGCTGTTTCTCAGCCAGTAACGGGGTAAACAGGCTGGCCTGAATGCGGGTGTATTTTTTCTGGTGGTCGATCACCAGTAAGGTTTCTGCCAGATAGAAGCAGTAGTCCGGGCAGCGGTTCCCCTGCTCCAGCTCCGGCAGCTCTTCAAAACCGGCCACCAGGTCATAGGCAAACAGCCCGCCGAAGAACATCGCTTCGCGCTCATGTTCCGGCACGTTCACCAGATTCTGCAGCAGGCGGAAGGCATCAAACACCGACAGAGAACAGAGGCGAGCATCTTCGTCCAGCAGTTGGCTGACCGGCGGGAAGTGCAGGATCCGCTGGTCCGGGCGATGTTCATTCTCAATGCCTGCCGGCAGAACGCCATCCAGCAAACAGAGCAGCGCTGCGCCGTTTTCGGAGAGGGCCTGCAGGGTGACGGTGTTGCCGAGGGCGGTGATACGCAGCGCGCTGTCGACCAGCAGAAGGCTTTTCAGGTCGTCCTTACTGTCGATGTCTGCCGACTCCAGCAGCAGCGTAGCAGGGCGTGCGCCGCAGACCTGATGGAACAGGGCGGTCGGGTTGTGGCGATACGCCGCCTCACGGGTCAGCAGTTCGAGGGTCGGTTTGGCTGTTTGCATTTTTTGTTCTCTTTATTCTGTTCATAAAAAAGCCCGCTCAGTGGCGGGCCAGGTATCTGTTTGCATGACGCAGACGTACGACACTGCCCGATAATCAGGAGGTGCGCCACCAGCTATGCAGGGTGAAATGTGCCGTCATTTTCAGATACCTCGTTGAGTGAACTTGCGTACTAGTTAACTAGTTCGATGGCCTAATGTCAACCCCCCGATTTCAGAATTTCATCACATACCGCTATTATGGCGGCGCAGATATTGAAGATGAGTGACGGGAGCCGCTTTGAGCGACACGAATTACGCAGTGATTTACGACTTACACAGCCATACTCAGGCCTCTGACGGCCTGCTTACGCCCGAAGAACTGGTCCACCGTGCCCATGAAATGCGCGTCGGTACGCTGGCGATCACCGATCACGATACCACCGAGGCTATTGCGGCCGCGCGGGCTGAGATTGCCCGCAGTGAATTGCCGCTTACACTCATAGCAGGCGTGGAAATTTCTACCGTCTGGGAAAATCATGAGATCCATATCGTCGGACTGAACATTGATATTGAGAACCCGGCCATGCGCGCGTTGCTGGATGAGCAGAAGGCGCGTCGCGTTTTGCGCGCAGAACTGATCGCCGAGCGGCTGGATAAAGCCCATATCCCCGGCGCCTGGGAAGGGGCGCTGCGTCTGGCCAAAGGCGGCGCGGTCACCCGGGCACACTTTGCCCGTTTTCTGGTTGAGGCCGGGAAGGCGAATAACATCGCGGATGTATTTAAAAAATATCTTGCACGGGGGAAAACCGGATACGTTCCTCCCCAGTGGTGTACAATAGAACAAGTTATTGATGTCATTCATCATTCTGGCGGTAAGGCGGTGCTGGCCCATCCCGGGCGGTACGACCTCTCCGCCAAATGGCTGAAACGTTTGCTGGCATACTTTGCCGAACACGGCGGGGACGCGATGGAAGTCGCGCAGTGTCAGCAGGCGCCCAACGAGCGCAGTCAACTGGCTGAATATGCCCGCCAGTACGGCCTCCTTGGCTCCCAGGGCTCTGATTTCCATCAGCCTTGCCCCTGGATCGAGCTGGGGCGCAAGCTCTGGTTACCTGCCGGCGTCGAGCCGGTGTGGCAACTCTGGGAGCAGCCAACGCCAATTGAAGAGAGGGAAGTATGAGTCAATTTTTCTATATCCATCCTGACAATCCGCAGCCGCGTTTGATTAATCAGGCTGTGGAGATCGTGCGTAAGGGCGGCGTTATCGTCTATCCCACCGATTCGGGTTACGCGCTGGGCTGTAAGATTGAAGACAAAGGCGCGATGGAGCGCATTTGCCGGATCCGTCACATCCCTAACGGGCATAACTTTACCCTGATGTGCCGCGATCTCTCTGAGTTATCAACCTACTCCTACGTGGATAACGTGGCGTTTCGGTTGATCAAAAATAACACGCCGGGGAACTACACCTTTATCCTCAAGGGGACAAAAGAGGTGCCGCGCCGCCTGCTGCAGGAAAAACGTAAAACGATCGGGATGCGCGTGCCGTCTAACCCGATTGCTCAGGCGCTGCTTGAGACGCACGGCGAGCCGATGCTCTCCACGTCACTGATGCTGCCAGGCAGCGACTTTACCGAATCCGACCCGGATGAGATTAAAGACCGTCTTGAGAAGCAGGTGGATTTGATTATTCACGGTGGCTATCTCGGCCAACAGCCGACCACGGTGATCGATTTAACGGAAGATGCGCCGGTGGTGCTGCGTGAAGGGGTGGGGGACGTAAAACCTTTCCTGTAACGTCCTCCAATACGGGGCCATCTATTTAGCATTATTTTCCACGCTATAATGGCCCTGATATTAATGCTCTGCTTATTTCCCTCGCGCGTTTAATATGATGGCTTAGCCACACGCATTGGTCATCATATTTATTGACCGGACGAGAATGGCGCGGATAATTTTTATGATCTGTATTTGTACATTCATATAATTACTATCTTACCTGGGGCTATATTTATCTATGCTATGACAATGAAGTTAATCAGAAAAATTAAGGAGAAAATAAAATGCCAATACCTCCTTATAATGCGGTTGAAAGACGATGAATCACCGGAACACGCCAGCACTCATCCATGATGATTGAAAAGGAAGTGGATAGCTCGACGCCCTACCTTTATAAAGCAGCCGCTACAGGCCAGACGCTGAAAAGTGCGGAAATTAAGTTTTATCACATCAACGATGCAGGACAAGAAGTCTGCTACTACAGGGTGTTGATGGAAAACGTGAAGATCACTGGCGTTAACTGCGCTGTGCCTAACGTTAAATTATCGGGTAACGATAAAATGAATCACGTAGAAAGCGTTAGCATTCAATACGAAAAAATCACCTGGTGCATCGTGGATGGCAACGTTCAGCACACCGATGCCTGGAACGATCGCCCTACGGCATAACGAAACATGCATGCCCCACGCGGTACGAGAGGGGCAATCCGCTGGGTTTGTTTCAGGTTATCAGCACCAGAACTCGGCTGCGCAAAACTTGTTGAATCATTTAGTCTAAAATTCGTGTAGTATGTGCGGCCATGAATCACTATGTGCGACACAATGTCTGCCATACTGTGTGCTATGAAAGAGTTATAGATCAGCGAGTTAAGCTTTGTTTTAGTTTAATTCGTTGTTTTCGAAAGTATACCAGACGCCTGTGAAGGCGACACCTGAAGGAAGCTCAATGAGCGAGAAGTTACAGAAAGTGCTGGCCCGCGCCGGCCACGGTTCACGCCGTGAAATCGAAACCATCATCGAAGCAGGTCGTGTCAGCGTGGACGGTAAAATCGCCACCCTGGGCGATCGTGTGGAGATCGTGCCAGGCCTGAAAATCCGCATCGACGGCCATCTGATCTCGGTGAAAGAGTCTGCCGAGCAAATTTGCCGCGTGCTGGCCTATTACAAGCCAGAAGGCGAGCTCTGCACCCGCAACGATCCGGAAGGCCGTCCGACCGTCTTCGACCGCCTGCCAAAACTGCGCGGTGCGCGCTGGATCGCTGTAGGTCGTCTGGACGTGAACACCTGCGGTCTGCTGCTGTTCACCACCGACGGTGAGCTGGCAAACCGTCTGATGCACCCAAGCCGTGAAGTCGAGCGTGAATACGCAGTTCGCGTGTTTGGTGAAGTTGACGAGAACAAGATCCGCGATCTGTCCCGCGGCGTGCAGCTCGAAGATGGCCCGGCCGCCTTCAAAACCATCAAATTTACCGGTGGGGAAGGCATTAACCAGTGGTACAACGTGACCCTGACCGAAGGCCGTAACCGCGAGGTGCGTCGTCTATGGGAAGCCGTTGGCGTGCAGGTTAGCCGTCTGATCCGCGTGCGTTACGGTGATATCCTGCTGCCGAAAGGGCTGCCGCGTGGCGGCTATACCGAGCTGGATTTAACCCAGACCAACTACCTGCGTGAGTTGGTGCAGCTCACGCCGGAAACCACCTCAAAAGTGGCGGTAGAGAAAGATCGTCGTCGCATGAAGGCGAACCAGATCCGCCGGGCGGTCAAACGTCACAGCCAGGTCAGCGGCAATAATCGCCGCTCTGGCAGCCGTAACAACAACGGCTAAAAAACAAAACCCGGCATTGCCGGGTTTTTTGTTAATAGTCGATACCGATTTGCGCTTTCACGCCGGCATCAAAGGCGTGTTTGACCGGGCGTAACTCGCTGACCGTATCCGCCATCTCCAGAATATCCCGATGACAGCCGCGCCCGGTGACAATCACCGTCTGGTGCGTCGGACGGTTGTTCAGCGCATCAATGACCTCCTGCAAGGGCAGGTAGTCGTAGGCCACCATGTAGGTGATCTCATCGAGCAGCACCATGTTGAGCGACGGATCTGCCAGCATGCGTTTAGCCTGCTCCCAGACCGCCAGACAGGCGGCGGTGTCGGTGTCGCGGTTCTGGGTGTCCCAGGTAAAACCGGTCGCCATAACCTGAAATTCCACTCCGTGAGGCTCAAGCAAATTACGCTCGCCGTTCGGCCACTCGCCTTTGATGAACTGGATCACGCCCACCTTTTGTCCGTGACCGACGGCGCGGGTCGCCGTGCCAAAGGCCGCAGTGGTTTTGCCCTTACCGTTGCCGGTGAAGACAATAATAATCCCGCGCTCATCCTGTGCCGCGGCAACGCGGGCATCGACCTGCTCTTTCAGGCGCTGCTGGCGCTGCTGATGACGTTCATCACTCATTGCGATATTCCTGGTTTACGGCCGGGTTGGGCATCAAAGGTCATGCCGGTTTTCCGGCGGCTGTCGTCGCCCATCAGCCATAGATAGAGCGGCATGATATCGGCAGGGGTTTTTAGTTTTAGCGGATCTTCCGTCGGGAACGCGCTGGCGCGCATGCCGGTACGCGTGCCGCCGGGATTAATGCAGTTGACGCGCAGATGGCGGCTCTGATACTCCTCCGCCAGCACCTGCATCATCCCTTCGGTAGCAAATTTCGAGGCAGCATAGGCGCCCCAGTTGGCACGTCCCTGGCGTCCGACGCTGGAAGAGGTGAACACCAGCGAGCCGGAATCTGACTGCAGTAATAAAGGAAGCAGTGCCTGGGTGAGGAAAAAGGTACCGTTGACGTTGACCTGCATCACCTGCTGCCAGATCTCAGGGGTCTGCTCATCCATCGGGCGCACTTCCCCGAGGAAGCCTGCATTGTGCAATACCCCATCCAGACGGGGATAGTCTTCGGCGATACGCCGGGCCAGCTGCTGACACTCCTCTGGGGTGCAGGTTAACAGGTCGAGCGTATAGGCGTGCGTCGGAGCGCCACCCTCGCTGGCGATTGCCTGAGCAACGTCGCGCAGTTTTTCTTCATTACGGCCCAACAGAATAACGTGCGCGCCATGGCGGGCGTAAGTCAGCGCCGCCTCACGGCCAATACCGTCGCTGGCACCGGTGACCAGGATGATACGGTTTTGCAGTAGATCTTTTTTGGGTTGATAGTGCAAGGTCACTCCTCTGGCGCGCGTTGGCGCGGCCCATGCTGTGCGGTCTCTTTTCGGCTTTATGCCCGAAAGCGCGCCTGATTACAATCAGTCTACCGGTGAGTTCGCTGTAAAATTAACAATTTGCAAATATTTCATTCATAAATAAACATTCCTGAAGACGCCTCGCAAGGGTATCGTCAGGTGCGAGACGCCTGGCGGAGGCTGTTGTACACTGGGTGAGAAAACAAGTGGTTAAACCAAGGTGGACGCGTGGAATTACTTTCTGAATACGGTTTATTTCTGGCCAAAATTGCAACGGTCGTGATTGCCATTGCGGTGATTGCAGTGCTGATTGTCAACCTGACGCAGCGCAAACGTCAGCGCGGCGAGTTGCGGATTACCCGGTTAAGCGAGCAGTACACGGAGATGCAGGAAGAGATGTCGGTGGCCTTGCTCGACCCGCATCAGCAAAAACTGTGGCATAAGGCGCAGAAGAAAAAGCACAAGCTTGACGCGAAAGCCGCAAAGCAGAAAGCAAAGCTGGAGCAGCGCCCGGAAGCGGTAAAACCGCGGGTCTACGTGCTGGATTTTAAAGGCAGTATGGATGCGCATGAGGTCTCCTCCCTGCGCGAAGAGATCACCGCCGTGCTGGCGGTGGCCAGAGCCGAAGACCAGGTGGTCCTGCGTCTCGAAAGCCCCGGCGGGGTGGTGCACGGCTACGGGCTTGCCTCCTCGCAGCTGCAGCGCCTGCGTGACAAACAGATCCCGCTGACGGTAGCGGTCGATAAGGTTGCCGCCAGCGGTGGCTACATGATGGCCTGTGTGGCCGATAAAATCGTCGCCGCGCCTTTCTCTATTATTGGTTCGATTGGCGTAGTGGCGCAGATCCCGAACTTCAATCGTTTCCTGAAAAACAAAGATATTGACGTTGAGTTGCACACGGCGGGGCAGTATAAGCGCACCCTGACGCTGCTCGGCGAAAATACCGAAGAGGGACGGCAGAAGTTCCGCGAAGATCTGAATGACACCCATCAGCTGTTTAAAAGCTTCGTGCACCAGATGCGCCCGTCGCTTGATATCGAGCAGGTGGCGACCGGCGAACACTGGTATGGCACCCAGGCACTGGAGAAGGGGCTGGTGGATCAGGTGGGGACCAGCGACGATCTGCTGCTGGGGCTGATGGAGGGCCGCGAGCTGGTAGGCGTGCGCTACACCCGCAAGAAAAAGCTGATGGATCGCTTTACCAACAGCGCTGCGGAGAGCGCGGACCGACTGCTGCTCCGCTGGCTACAGCGTGGGCAAAAACCCCTGCTGTAAAGAAAAACGCGAGGCCAGTGCCTCGCGTTTTGCTTCAATCGACCAGGTGGTACTTATCCGAGAGCGCGTGGGCCAGGTATTTAAACATGTTGAACACCGCCGTGCTGCGTGGGGTAGGTAACCCCTGCTCATCGAGAAAATAATCGCCGCTGAACACCAGCACACCGTTACGTTGTTCCACACCTGTGGCTTCGATCCCTGCCAGGGTGTCTTCATGTTCACGAATGAGTTTATTTGCTTCGGCAAGCAAGGTTACGCGGTCAATGGGTTGGGTAGTTTGCTGCATTATCCCCTCCTTAAACAGTGACATTAGTCTACGCCGCCGCGGTCCCGGGAGCAAATTTTCCCCGTTTTCAGGCATGCTGAGCAAGACGGACAGCGCTGGCGTGATTTGCTTTTGCATGCTAATAAAGTTGCGTAACGGATTTTATCAGGTAGAGTGTGCGCTTTCGTCATTCTGGCAATAGATTTGCTTGACATTCGACCTAAATCTCGTCGTGCAGTCACACCGGAGCGAGAAAAAGCCCGTAAACTCAACCACCTGGCCGAAGTCGTTTTTAGCGGCTGGACCGAAAGGGGGTTGATATCCACTAATGACGTCGTTATATAGATGTCTCGTCGGCAGTGGAAGGTGAACTCACGCGACGTATTCCTGGAAGAAACAAATTAGGTAAAGGTGAATATGGGTAAAGCTCTCGTTATCGTTGAGTCCCCGGCAAAAGCCAAAACGATCAATAAGTATCTGGGTAGTGACTACGTGGTTAAGTCCAGCGTCGGTCATATCCGCGATCTGCCGACCAGTGGCTCAGCCAAGAAGAGCGCCGACTCTACCTCCACCAAAGGGGCCAAAAAGCCTAAAAAGGATGAACGTAGCGCGCTCGTAAATCGCATGGGGGTTAACCCGTGGGATAGCTGGCAGGCACAGTATGAAGTGCTGCCGGGTAAAGAGAAAGTCGTCTCCGAGCTGAAACAGCTGGCGGAAAAAGCCGACCATATCTATCTCGCAACCGACCTTGACCGCGAAGGGGAGGCCATTGCATGGCACCTGCGGGAAGTGATCGGGGGAGATGACACCCGCTACAGCCGCGTGGTGTTTAACGAAATTACCAAAAACGCGATCCGTCAGGCTTTTGAAAAGCCGGGCGAGCTGAATATCGATCGTGTTAACGCTCAGCAGGCGCGCCGCTTTATGGACCGCGTCGTGGGTTACATGGTTTCTCCACTGCTGTGGAAAAAGATTGCTCGTGGCCTCTCAGCAGGCCGCGTACAGTCGGTAGCCGTGCGTCTGGTGGTTGAACGTGAACGCGAAATCAAAGCGTTTGTGCCAGAAGAGTTCTGGGAAATCGACGCCAGCGTAACCACGCCGGGTGGCGATACTTTACCGTTGGAAGTGTCGCACCAGAACGACAAACCATTCCGTCCTGAAAACCGCGAACAGACTATGGCCGCGGTCGCGTTGCTGGAGAAAGCACGCTATCAGGTGCTGGATCGTGAAGACAAACCGACCAGCAGCAAGCCGGGCGCGCCGTTTATCACCTCCACGCTGCAGCAGGCGGCAAGTACCCGTCTGGGTTACGGCGTGAAGAAAACCATGATGATGGCGCAGCGTCTGTACGAAGCGGGCCATATTACCTATATGCGTACTGACTCTACCAACCTGAGCCAGGACGCGGTAAACATGGTGCGTGATTACATTGGCGATAACTTCGGTAAGAAGTATCTGCCAGAGAGCGCCAACCAGTACAACAGCAAAGAGAACTCGCAGGAAGCGCACGAAGCAATTCGTCCTTCTGACGTGGCTGTTCTGGCGGAATCCCTGAAGGATATGGAAGCCGATGCGCAGAAACTGTATCAGCTGATCTGGCGCCAGTTTGTCGCCTGTCAGATGACGCCAGCGCAATACGACTCCACCACGCTCACCGTCGGTGCGGGTGATTTCCGCCTGAAGGCACGTGGACGTATTCTGCGTTTCGATGGCTGGACCAAAGTCATGCCTGCGCTGCGTAAGGGCGATGAAGATAAAACTCTGCCAGCGGTCAACGCCGGGGATGAACTCTCCCTGGTTGAGCTGACCCCGGCCCAGCACTTCACCAAGCCACCGGCACGCTTCAGCGAAGCTTCTCTGGTGAAGGAGCTGGAAAAACGCGGTATCGGTCGCCCGTCCACCTATGCGTCGATCATTTCGACCATCCAGGATCGTGGCTATGTGCGTACGGAAAACCGCCGTTTTTATGCCGAGAAAATGGGTGAAATCGTCACCGATCGCCTGGAAGCTAATTTCCGCGAGCTGATGAACTACGACTTCACCGCGCAGATGGAAAACAGCCTTGACCAGGTTGCTAACCACGAAGCCGAGTGGAAGAAGGTGCTCGACAGCTTCTTCGGCGACTTCACCAACCAGCTGGAAAAAGCCGAGAAAGACCCTGAAGAGGGTGGCATGCAGCCGAACCAGATGGTGCTGACCAGCATTGACTGTCCGACCTGCGGCCGCAAGATGGGGATCCGTACCGCCACCACCGGCGTGTTCCTCGGCTGCTCAGGCTATGCCTTATCGCCGAAAGAGCGCTGCAAAACCACCATCAACCTGGTGCCGGAAAACGAAGTGCTGAACGTGCTGGAAGGTGACGATGCGGAAACAAACGCATTACGCGCCAAGCGCCGCTGTAATAAGTGCGGCACAGCGATGGACAGCTACCTGATCGATCCAAAACGTAAGCTGCACGTGTGTGGTAACAACCCGACCTGCGACGGCTACGAAATCGAAGAGGGCGAGTTCCGCATTAAGGGCTATGACGGTCCGATCGTCGAATGTGAAAAATGTGGTTCTGAAATGCACCTGAAGATGGGGCGTTTTGGTAAGTACATGGCTTGCACCAACGACGACTGTAAAAACACCCGTAAGATCCTGCGTAACGGTGAAGTGGCACCGCCGAAGGAAGATCCGGTTCCATTGCCGGAGCTGCCGTGCGAGAAGTCTGACGCCTACTTCGTCCTGCGTGACGGTGCGGCGGGCGTCTTCCTGGCGGCCAACACCTTCCCGAAATCACGTGAAACCCGTGCGCCGCTGGTGGAGGAGCTGTACCGCTTCCGCGACCGCCTGGCAGAGAAGCTGCGCTATCTGGCTGATGCGCCGCAGCAGGATCCCGACGGGAATAAAACGGTGGTGCGTTTTAGCCGTAAAACCAAGCAGCAGTATGTTGCTTCTGAGAAAGACGGTAAAGCGACCGGCTGGTCAGCATTTTATGTTGACGGAAAATGGGTTGAAGGTAAGAAATAAGCCTTAATTACCGTAACTTACCTGTGAAAGGGCCGGACATCCGGCCCTTTTTTGTTGCCTGGTTATTATTTTTTGTTACGGGCTATACAGCAATGATATAAATGATATAGTGGTTATAGTTAACCCTTTTCTTATTATCAAATCGTCTTAAGCGATTGCCCGTGTGCGCTCAATCGGATGGTCCGGCATGAAACTACAGCAGCTTCGCTATATCGTTGAGGTGGTCAACCACAACCTTAACGTCTCTTCGACCGCAGAAGGTCTTTATACCTCGCAACCCGGCATCAGTAAGCAGGTCCGTATGCTTGAAGATGAGCTGGGCATCCAGATTTTCGCCCGCAGCGGTAAACACCTTACCCAGGTAACACCGGCGGGGCAGGAGATCATCCGTATCGCCCGCGAAGTGCTGTCCAAGGTCGATGCCATTAAATCTGTAGCAGGTGAGCACACCTGGCCTGATAAAGGCTCGCTGTATATCGCTACCACCCACACTCAGGCGCGCTACGCTCTGCCTGGCGTGATCAAAGGCTTTATTGAGCGTTATCCTCGCGTTTCGTTGCATATGCATCAGGGCTCGCCGACGCAGATTGCCGAAGCGGTCTCGAAGGGCAATGCGGATTTTGCTATCGCCACCGAAGCCCTGCATCTATACGATGACCTGGTCATGCTGCCTTGCTATCACTGGAATCGCTCGATTGTCGTGACCCCGGAACATCCGCTAGCGGCCAAAACCTCGGTGTCAATCGAAGAACTTGCCCAGTATCCGCTGGTGACCTACACCTTTGGCTTTACCGGCCGTTCGGAGCTGGACACCGCATTTAATCGCGCAGGGTTAACCCCACGGATCGTCTTTACCGCTACCGATGCCGACGTGATCAAAACCTACGTGCGGCTGGGGCTGGGAGTCGGGGTAATTGCCAGCATGGCGGTAGATCCGGTTGCCGATCCTGACCTGGTGCGCCTGGATACCCAGGGGGTGTTCGGCCACAGCACCACCAAAATTGGTTTCCGCCGCAGCACCTTCCTGCGTAGCTATATGTATGATTTCATTCAGCGATTCGCACCACATTTGACCCGCGATGTGGTGGATACCGCAGTGGCGCTGCGTTCCAACGAAGACATCGAAGCGATGTTTAAAGATATTAAGCTGCCAGAAAAATAATACCCTGCGGTATCTTTCCTGCGGGAAAGATACCGCTATCCCCGTATTAATCTGAATTAGAATCCCTCTCTTTAACCCTTTCATTTATCCCAGTAACCATAACGTTACCGCGCTTTTTTTCCGACTCTGTTACAAAAAGGCAACTAAAATAGAAAATAAATAGCCGCTACGCAAATTCCCCGTTTCATTTATATCTATCCGCTCAAAAGATTAAATATTTAACCCTATACGATTCGTAAATTCGCTGGATTTTCAACTAAAGTTTCTTTAGGATTTATCTCAGTGATGATTACTTATACCAATTGTTTGGTAGCCAAATGATAAGCAAAGTCGATTGTACGAGGTTAGCAATGCCGTCAGGACGTCATGAGCCGCAGCGGGATCCAGGGCTCAAGCGCAAAGCCTGGTTGGCGGTATTTCTCGGTTCCACGCTGTTCTGGGTGGTGGTGGCGTTACTGGTCTGGAAATTCTGGGGTTAACTATGACGGTACAGGGGCGCAGTGAAGCAGTGAAACCTATGTGTCAGCAACGTGACACTCGCCGCAAAGTCCGTAAAGAAGTGACTGAACACACGCCGGCTTCCTGGACGCTGTCACCGCAGCAGCAAGCCTTCATTGATTCGTTCGCAGAAGACGAAAACAAAAAACAATAATTCTGCCGTTCAGGCATAGTGCATTAATAATCCGGTGCGCTTTTGTACTCTTTAATAAATACACTTCAGCAATACCGAACTGAGCCAGACTCAGCCGTAAACAAATAAATAAAGACGGGTGTCACAATGATGAATAATATATCCGGAGTCAAATACTGGTCGTGGATCGCCGCGTTCTCCCTGTCGATTCTCTTCTGGTACCAGCTTATCTCGCTCTCCCTACACTGAAAAATAAAGCCTCGCGAAAGCGGGGCTTTTTGTTTTTGACCTCTCCATTCCTCTGTAAATTTGTCCATTTGGGTTGTTATCAAATCGTTACGGTGACGATGTGTTATCTTTAATTACGGCCCTGAGAAAGGTCAGGGTATCGCAATCCCGGTAATTAAGGAGGAGCTTATGTCGTTAACCTTACGCGAAGCCAGTAAGGACACACTGCAGGCCGAGAACAAAACCTATCACTACTACAGCCTGCCGCTGGCCGCCAGGGAACTTGGGGACATCGCCCGTTTACCCAAGTCGCTTAAAGTGTTACTGGAAAACCTCCTGCGCTGGCAGGATGACGTCTCTGTTACCGCCGAGGACATCCACGCTCTCGCCGGGTGGCTGCAAAATGCCCATGCTGACCGGGAGATAGCCTATCGGCCAGCCAGGGTCCTGATGCAGGACTTTACTGGCGTCCCGGCGGTGGTCGATCTGGCGGCGATGCGCGAGGCGGTTAAACGTCTTGGCGGCGATACCGCCAAAGTAAACCCGCTTTCCCCTGTGGATCTGGTGATTGACCACTCTGTGACCGTCGACCACTTTGGTGATGATGAGGCGTTTGAAGAGAACGTGCGTCTGGAGATGGAGCGTAACCACGAGCGCTATGTCTTTTTAAAGTGGGGCCAGCAGGCTTTCAGCCGCTTCAGCGTTGTTCCACCCGGCACCGGCATCTGCCATCAGGTCAACCTCGAATACCTCGGCAAGGCGGTGTGGAGTGAGCTGCAGGATAAAGAGTGGGTGGCCTATCCGGATACGCTGGTCGGTACCGACTCGCACACCACCATGATCAACGGTCTGGGCGTGCTGGGCTGGGGGGTAGGGGGTATCGAAGCGGAGGCCGCTATGCTTGGCCAGCCGGTATCCATGCTGATCCCTGATGTGGTCGGCTTTAAGCTGACCGGCAAACTGCGCGAAGGCATCACCGCCACCGATCTGGTGCTCACTGTCACCCAGATGCTGCGTAAGCACGGCGTGGTGGGCAAATTTGTTGAATTCTACGGTGACGGTCTCGACTCGCTGCCGCTGGCTGACCGGGCCACCATCGCCAACATGGCCCCAGAATATGGCGCGACCTGTGGCTTCTTCCCGATTGACGGTGTGACGCTGGAGTATATGCGTCTCAGCGGACGCAGCAGCGAACAGGTCGAGCTGGTAGAAGTCTATGCCAAAGCGCAAGGGATGTGGCGTAATGCGGGTGATGAACCGGTGTTCACCAGCACCCTTGAACTGGATATGGGCGAAGTGGAAGCCAGCCTCGCCGGCCCGAAACGTCCCCAGGATCGGGTTGCCCTGCCGGATGTGCCGAAGGCGTTTGCCGCCAGCAATGAGCTGGAGGTTAACACCGCGCAGAAAGATCGCCGCCCCATTGATTACGTTATGAACGGTCACCCGTACCAGCTCCCGGATGGTGCGGTGGTGATCGCGGCTATTACCTCCTGCACCAACACCTCTAACCCCAGCGTGCTGATGGCTGCCGGGCTGCTGGCAAAAAAAGCCGTCACGCTTGGCCTGAAACGCCAGCCATGGGTCAAAGCCTCGCTCGCCCCGGGTTCCAAAGTGGTCTCCGATTATCTGGCTCAGGCGCGGCTCACGCCATACCTGGATGAGCTGGGCTTTAACCTGGTCGGCTATGGGTGTACCACCTGTATCGGCAACTCCGGGCCGCTGCCGGATCCTATCGAGACGGCGATCAAGCAGGGTGACCTGACGGTCGGGGCGGTGCTCTCGGGCAACCGGAACTTTGAAGGCCGCATCCATCCGCTGGTGAAAACGAACTGGCTGGCGTCACCGCCACTGGTGGTGGCCTATGCCCTGGCCGGAAACATGAATATCAACCTCGCAACCGAGCCGCTGGGGCACGATCGCAAAGGGGATCCGGTTTATCTGAAAGATATCTGGCCGTCAGCGCAGGAGATCGCCCTCGCGGTGGAAAAAGTCTCCACCGACATGTTCCGCAAGGAGTATGCCGAAGTGTTCGAAGGCACGGCGGAGTGGAAAACCATTGAGGTGGCGCGCTCGGATACCTACAGCTGGCAGGATGATTCCACCTACATCCGCCTGTCGCCATTCTTTGATGAGATGTTAGCGGAACCCAAACCGCTGGAAGATATCCACGGCGCGCGGGTGCTGGCCATCCTCGGCGACTCGGTGACCACCGACCACATCTCCCCGGCGGGGAGCATTAAAGCGGACAGCCCGGCCGGGCGGTATCTGCAGAGCCGTGGCGTGGAGCGACGTGACTTCAACTCCTACGGCTCGCGTCGTGGTAACCATGAGGTGATGATGCGCGGCACCTTCGCCAATATCCGCATCCGCAACGAAATGGTTCCCGGCGTTGAAGGCGGTATGACCCGCCATCTGCCAGGCACGGAAGTGGTCTCGATTTACGATGCTGCAATGAAGTATCAGCAGGAAGGCACGCCGCTGGCGGTGATCGCCGGGAAAGAGTACGGTTCTGGCTCGAGCCGCGACTGGGCAGCAAAAGGCCCACGGCTGCTGGGCGTGCGCGTGGTGATCGCTGAGTCGTTTGAACGTATCCACCGTTCAAATCTGATCGGCATGGGGATTTTACCGCTGGAGTTCCCGCAGGGGACATCGCGTAAAACGCTGGGGCTGACCGGGGAGGAGCGCATTGATATTGCGGATCTGCAAAGTCTGACGCCAGGCGCCACCGTACCGGTCAAACTGACGCGTGCGGATGGGCAAACCGAGGTCGTGAACTGTCGCTGTCGAATTGATACTGCTACAGAACTTACCTACTACCAGAACGACGGCATTCTGCACTATGTGATTCGCAATATGCTGAATTAATACGCTGTAACCAGCCCGGCACGCATTGCGTTGCCGGGCTATTCGTTTTACTCGCTAAGCAGATGCCCAAGCTTCGCTGCTTTGGTATCGAGATAGTGCTCGTTGTTTGGATTACGGCCTACGATCAGCGGCACACGTTCAACGATGTTGATTCCGGCTTCGGTGAGGATCTCGACCTTACGCGGGTTGTTGGTCAGGAGACGCACTTCGTCCACACCCAGCAGCTTGAACATATCGGCGCACAGGGTGAAATCACGCTCGTCGGCAGCAAAGCCTAACTGGTGGTTCGCTTCCACGGTATCGTACCCCTGATCCTGCAGGGCATAGGCGCGGATCTTGTTCAGCAGGCCGATATTACGACCTTCCTGACGGTGATACAGCAGAATGCCGCGGCCTTCTTCCGCAATGTGCGATAGGGCGGCTTCCAGTTGAAAACCACAATCGCAGCGCAGGCTAAACAGGGCGTCACCCGTTAAACACTCGGAATGAACGCGCGCGAGGACTGGCGTCTGCCCGGAGGTATCCCCGAACACTAACGCAACGTGATCCTGCCCGGTTGCCAGTTCTTCAAAACCCACCATCAGGAAATCGCCCCAGGGGGTTGGCAGATTAGCTTCTGCCACACGTTTAAGCTGCATGTGATTCTCCAGAAAATGCTGACACGCCTTGTGTCTGTTGCCTGTTTGGCTGTCGGTATTGTCTTATTTTGCCACAAGCTTCACAGGTTCACCTAATCACCGCCGGCTTAACGAACGTTAAACGCACAATCCGACATTTTTACGCAGCTCTGTTTTTTCAGTTATGATTGTGGGGCTTATCGAAAAAAGGAGACAACATGCTTTCAATTGCCCGCCGTACGGCTGTTGGCGCCGGGATATTGCTCATCATGCCTGTGGCTGTCTGGATCTCAGGCTGGCAGTGGCAGCCTGGCGCGAATAGCGGATGGTTGAAGGCGCTGTTCTGGATCACGGAGACGGTCACCCAACCCTGGGGCATCATTACCCACACGCTGCTGTGCGGCTGGTTTTTGTGGTGTCTGCGCTTTCGTCTACGGGCGGCCATTATGCTCTTTGCCATTCTTGCCGGCGTGATCCTTATCGGACAGGGGCTAAAATCCCTGGTGAAAGATCGGGTTCAGGAGCCGCGTCCGTTTGTCGTCTGGCTGGAAAAAACTCACCATGTCCCGGTCAACGACTTCTACAATTTAAAGCGTAAAGACCGCGGTATTCTGGTGAAAGAACAGCTTACTGAACAGCAGGCTGTGCCGACATTTTTACGCAAGCACTGGCAAAAAGAGACCGGATTTGCCTTCCCGTCCGGACACACCATGTTTGCCGCCAGCTGGGCATTGCTGGGGGTAGGGCTGCTGTGGCCGCGTCGACGCACGTTGACCATCGCGTTTCTGCTGACCTGGGCGACGGGCGTCATGGCGAGCCGTCTGCTGCTCGGCATGCACTGGCCGCGGGACCTGGTGGTCGCCACCTTGATGTCGTGGCTGCTGATCACCTTCGCCACCTGGCTTGCTCAGCGCGTCTGTGGCCCACTCACACCACCGGTAGAAGAGAAGCGGGAAATAGCCGACAGAGACCAGGAAAGCTGACTGCGGTTGAAATTCTCATATTTAGCCGCAGATCTAAGCGTGGCGCGATGCTTTTTCCGTTTCGCGCCCGTCCTGAAAATGGTAGTTTATAAGGCTGGCTACGCTATGGTGAACACTCTTTATTCGCTCAAACCACATAACGGGAAGTAATGTGAAATATTTACTCATTTTCTTACTGGTGTTGGCGATTTTCGTCATTTCCGTCACATTGGGTGCGCAAAACGATCAACAGGTAACCTTTAATTATCTGCTGGCGCAAGGCGAATATCGGATTTCCAGCCTGCTGGCTGTGCTCTTTGCGGCAGGGTTTGCGATCGGCTGGCTTATTTGCGGCCTGTTCTGGCTGAAAGTTCGCGTATCACTGGCCCGTGCCGAACGTAAAATTAAACGTCTTGAATACCAAATTGCGCCCCCGACCGACGTTCCGGTAAGTTCAGGTGTGCCGGTAGCGAAGGAATAATCGAAGATGCTGGAGTTGTTGTTTCTGCTTTTGCCTGTAGCCGCAGCCTATGGCTGGTATATGGGCCGCAGAAGTGCGCAACAAACAAAACAGGATGAAGCTAACCGCCTTTCACGCGACTATGTGACCGGGGTTAACTTCCTTCTGAGCAACCAACAGGATAAAGCGGTCGACCTGTTCCTTGAGATGTTAAAAGAGGATACCGGCACCGTTGAAGCCCATCTTACCCTCGGCAATCTGTTCCGCTCTCGTGGCGAAGTCGACCGCGCCATCCGCATCCACCAGACCTTAATGGAAAGCGCCTCATTAACCTATGAGCAGCGTCTGCTGGCCGTACAACAGCTGGGTCGCGATTATATGGCGGCAGGGTTGTACGATCGCGCCGAAGAGATGTTCAACCAGCTGGTGGATGAAACCGATTTTCGCATCAGCGCCCTGCAACAACTCCTGCAGATTTACCAGGCCACCAGCGAATGGCAGAAAGCGATCGACGTAGCAGAACGTCTGGTGAAGCTGGGTAAAGACAAACAGCGCGTTGAGATTGCCCATTTTTACTGCGAGCTGGCCTTGCAGCAGATGGGCAATGAAGATATGGATAAAGCCATGGCGCTTCTGCGCAAGGGCGCTGCCGCCGATCGCAGCAGCGCGCGCGTCTCCATCATGATGGGGCGCGTCTACATGGCGAAAGGGGATTATCAGAAAGCGGTAGAAAGCCTGCTGCGGGTTATCGATCAGGATAAAGAGCTGGTCAGCGAAACCCTTGAGATGCTGCAAACCTGCTATCAGCAGTTGGGGATGGCCGAAGAGTGGGTGGCCTTCCTGCGCCGCTGCGTGGAAGAGAACACCGGGGCGTATGCGGAGCTGATGCTGGCCGATGTCGTCCAGGAGCACGAAGGCAGTGACACGGCGCAGGTCTACATTACCCGCCAGCTGCAGCGTCATCCCACCATGCGCGTTTTCCACAAGCTGATGGATTACCACCTGCACGATGCCGAAGAGGGTCGCGCCAAAGAGAGCCTGATGGCGCTGCGCGACATGGTTGGCGAGCAGATCCGCAGCAAGCCGCGCTATCGCTGTCAGAAGTGTGGTTTCACCGCCTATACGCTGTACTGGCACTGTCCGTCTTGCCGCGCCTGGTCCACCATCAAGCCGATTCGCGGCCTCGATGGGCAGTAATCTTTAAAAAAAAGCCCATTTTAGTTACAACATACTTCTTGGTCGATTTCAGTTTGACCGGTGCGCGCTTTGGCCCGGCAGGACGGAAAATGGAGCCTGTTAATTTCAGCGAAGCACAGGTAGAATGCACGCCGTTTAACATTCCCGCGCCGATGCGGCGCCCATCGACGAGAAGGTCCGGTCATGACGTCTGTAGCTCCCTCTTCTTCCCGCGCAGTTACTGAATCTCCTGTTGTTGTCGCTCTGGATTACAACAATCGCGATAACGCGCTTGCGTTCGTTGATCGTATTGACCCGCGCGAATGCCGCCTGAAAATCGGCAAAGAAATGTTCACGCTCTTTGGCCCACAAATTGTGCGCGACATGCAGCAGCGCGGTTTTGATGTCTTTCTGGATCTGAAATTTCACGATATCCCTAACACCACGGCCCATGCGGTTGCCGCGGCGGCCGAGCTGGGCGTCTGGATGGTGAACGTCCATGCTTCAGGCGGGGCGCGAATGATGACCGCTGCCCGCGAGGCCCTGCAGCCCTTTGGCAAAGACGCGCCGTTACTGATTGCTGTCACCGTGCTGACCAGCATGGAAGCCAGCGACCTGCTGGATCTCGGCGTGACACTGTCACCGGCAGAGCATGCCGAGCGTCTGGCGCGCCTTACGCAAAACTGCGGGCTGGATGGCGTGGTGTGCTCAGCGCAGGAAGCGGTGCGCTTCAAAAGCGTCATCGGCCAGGACTTTAAGCTGGTCACTCCCGGCATTCGCCCTCAGGGAAGCGACGCCGGCGATCAGCGCCGCATTATGACCCCGGAGCAGGCGCTGGCGGCGGGCGTGGACTATATGGTTATTGGTCGTCCGGTAACCCAGTCTGCGGATCCGGCCCAAACCCTGAAAGACATCAACGCATCACTTCGCAAGGGGGCGTAATGCGCGATACCAACAGTCGCCTGGTCTATTCAACTAACACCGGGCGCATCGATGAACCGAAAGCGGTCGCTGAGCGCCCAAAAGGTGACGGCATTGTCCGCATTCAGCGCCAGACCAGCGGACGTAAAGGGAAGGGCGTATGCCTGGTGACCGGCATTGATGCCGACGATGCCACCCTGGCCTCCATTGCCGCCGAACTGAAGAAAAAGTGCGGCTGTGGCGGGGCGGTCAAGGATGGCGTAATTGAAATCCAGGGCGACAAGCGAGATCTGATTAAATCCCTGTTGGAAGCCAAAGGGATGAAAGTTAAATTAGCGGGCGGTTAACGCGGCTCAGAAACAATTAAGCCACGGCCTGAGCCGTGGCTTAATATTCTTATATTCAGCTTAGACCAGAAACAACATGGTCTTATAACTGACTGCGGTGGCAATCAGTATTTATTTATTTGCTCACTTCATGACCGATAATACCACCCACCGCGGCACCACCTAAGGTCCCCAGGGCACTACCATCAGTTAAGACTGAACCACCGATTGCACCGGCACCGGCACCAATCGCAGTGTTACGACTCTGTTTGCTCATGCCGGAGCATGCACTCAGTGATAACGCCAGCGTGACAGCCAGCATAGCAGCGGATAATTTTTTGCTGTTAATAGACATAACTCGTTCTCCTGAAATAGTGATCCACGGAATTAACTCTGCTTAAATAAGTGTAAAACTATTAAGCCAGTTTTCCATGAAACTGTTCGCGCAGGCGTTACAAAATCACGCAGGTGATAGTCACTTCCTGTTATATCGCTAACATTAATTCTACGTCTTTATCCCTGATCCAACAGGTAAATAGTCTTAAAGGAATGGTCAGAATAATCTCAGAGCGGTAGGACAAAGGAAAACGCCCGACGAGGCGGGCGCAGAGGTGGGTTCAGGCAGGTTTTTTGACGATATCGACGATCAGCCCGTCGTGCTGCAACGTCTCGCTGTGAGCCGCTTTGATGCCTTCATCGGTGATCACCCGGCTAAAGCGGGAGACAGGGCCCATGGTGTAGGGATGCACCGCGCCGAACTTGGTGCTGTCGGTGAGCACAATGGCTTCCCCGCCTTTCTCCAGCACCGCGTTCACCACGTCCGAACGCATCATATCCCGTCCGGTAAAGCCGGTTTCCGGCTGCCAGCCATCGATGCCGATAAAAGCCTTGCTGAAATGAACCTGCTGAACATACTGGCGCGTCAGCGGGCCAACCATACTTTCACTTTTTTTCTGATAGATGCCGCCCAACAGGATCACTTCGCTGCGCGTCTCTTTCAGGAGATGAGCAATGTAGCTGCTCACCGTCACGATGGTGACTTCCTCTTTCTGCTCGGCCAGGGTACGTGCCAGCAGGGCGTTACAGCTGCCGTTCTCGATAAACACCGTTTCGCCGTTATTGACCAGAGAAGCGGCAAACTCCGCCAGCTCACGTTTCAGGGCGTAATTGTTCATCATGCGCGTTTCGACATCTTCGCTGTCGAGCGGCACGGCATAGCCATGCGCGCGGCGCAGATAACTCATTTTTTCCAGAAGATTAAGGTCCTGGCGGATGGTGACTTCAGACACGCCGGTACTTTTAGCCAGATCGACGACGCTCACACGTCCTGTGTCGATCACCATCTGTAATATTATTTGTTGTCGGGAATTCATAGCATCCATATTAAAACGGCCGAGCCGTTAGTTGAAAACTGACATAACCACGCGAGCTGCTGTGACCCTTAAACTTCCCACGGCGATTTAGGCTGTGCCGTGTCGGCATTTTTCTGCGCGCCCGCCTGGGCCAGTAATTCTGATTTTAATATCTCGAGATTACGCAGAGCAGAGTTCACATCACCTGCAACCAGAATATCCAGCACAGTATCAATACGTTGGGCAACTTTTAGTGCATCGATATCAGACATAATCTCATCCCTAAATGAAAAGTGAATAAATTCAATGATGCAGAAATTGAAGGCAAAAGAGAAGGGAAAAAGTGTGCTAACGAAAGTACATTAATAGTAGTGATATATTCCTACTTCTTTATGCAGGGAACTTAGGTAGTGCATTAGTCTAATTCTGCGCGCAAGGCGCTTTTTTCTATGAGGAATTGGACTATGACAATTATCAATCAGGCTACCTGTAAACTGTTTACTGATTCTGTACGATTCACCCAACTCGCAGCTTACTATGAAGAGGAAAGACGCACCGTGTGGATGATGCTGCGAGCGCAGCCACGCCCATGCTTCAATCATGCCCTGATTGAGGAGATCATGAACCTGTCCTGGCTGGTAAGGCAGTCCGGGTTCGAGGTCGATTTTTGGGTAACCGGATCGCTGGTGCCGGATATGTACAACACCGGCGGCGATCTGCGCTTTTTTGTTGAGTGCATTGAGAATGGTCGGCGAGAAGCGCTTCGGGCGTATGCCCGCGCCTGTGTGGACTGTGTTCACGCTGCGTCGCGTGGCTTCGATACCGGGGCGATTACTCTGTCGATGGTGGAGGGCAGTGCGCTTGGCGGCGGGTTTGAGGCCGCGCTGGCGCACCACTTCTTACTGGCACAGCGGGATGCGCGTTTAGGCTTCCCGGAGATCGCCTTTAACCTTTTCCCCGGCATGGGAGGCTACTCGCTGGTGGCACGCCGTTCCGGCATGAAACTGGCAGAGGAGCTGATCTACAAAGGGGAGTCACACACGGCGGAGTGGTATCAGCAGCAGGGGCTGGTGGACGTGCTGTTCGAACCCGGTCAGGGCTACGTGGCGGCACGGACCTTCATCGACACGTTACAACCAAAGATGAACGGCGTCAGAGCCATGCTTCGCGCCCGTCAGCGGGTGTTGCAACTGCCGCGCAGTGAGTTGATGGACATCACGGAAGACTGGGTGGACGCCGCATTCTGCCTGCAGGCGAAGGACGTAGCCTATATGCAGCGGCTGGTTCAGCTTCAGGATCGCCACACCGCATCAGGCCTGCGTAAAGCCAGCTAGCGCGCGTTGCGTGCCTGGTAACGTTTAAACCATCGCTCGAATGCGACAGCGGGCATGGGCTTAGCAAAGAGAAAACCCTGTCGTTCGTTGACGCCATTCTTTGTCAGAAAGGCGTCTTCTTTTGCGCTCTCCACCCCTTCGGCAATCACCTGCAAATTCAGCGCCTGGGCGACGGCAACAATCGCGCGTACCAGCGACTGCGACACCGACTGCTTATGGATATCCCGGACAAAAGCCTGATCGAGCTTAATGGCATCGATGGGGAAGCGGGCCAGCTGCGACAGCGACGAATAACCGGTGCCGAAATCGTCGAGATGGATCTGTGCCCCCAGCTTGCTGAACTGCTGGATAACCGACAGTGCCAGCTCTTCGTTCTCAATCAGGCAGCTTTCTGTTAGCTCCACATCCACCGGGCAATACTCAAAGTTAAGATCTTTCAACGCCTGTTTGAGATCGCTGAAGATGGTCTGATCCGCCAGCTGACGAGCCGATACGTTGACCGCCACGCGCAGGTTGATACCTTTATCGCGCCATTTCGCGATCTGGCGCACCACATCCAGCATGACCCAACGACCCAGGGGCACGATGAGCCCCGATTCCTCGGCGTAGGAGATAAACTCCAGCGGCGGGATCAGCCCGCGCTCCGGCGACTGCCAGCGAACCAGCGCTTCGAGAGTTTTCACCTCGCCCCGCCAGGTGATTTTCGGCTGGTAGTGGATCACCAGCTGGTCGTTATCCAGCGCCTTGCGCAGATTCGTATCCAGCCACAGGTATTCAAAGACGCGCTGATTCATCTCGGGCGAGAAGACGCAAAACGTGCCGCGCCCGTTCTCTTTGGCGGTGTACATGGCGGTATCGGCATTGCGGATCACGCTTTCACGGTCGGTCCCGTGCTGCGGGGCGAGGGAGATACCCAGCGAACAGCCGGAATAGACTTCGATTAAGCCAATACGGAAGGGCTGGCGCAGCCGGGTCAGGATCCGCGAGGCCATGGCTTCCAGCGCGCCCTGCGAGGTGCCGGTGGCCAGCACGATGAACTCATCGCCACCCAGACGGGCCAGTACCTGGCCATCTTCCAGGCAGCTGAGGATCGCCAGCGCCACGGCCTGTAAGAGCTGATCGCCGAACATATGCCCGTAGGCGTCATTCACTTTTTTGAAATTATCGAGGTCGAGATAGACCACGCCCACCTGAGTATCGCCGCGCGTGTCGATGGCTTCGCTGATCATATCGTGGATGGCGTTACGGTTTGGCAGGCCGGTGATGGTATCGGTATTGGCGAGTACCCGGAGTCGCTCCTGGGCGCGGCGCTCTTCAGTGATATCCGTGCCGGAACAGATAAGAAAAATTTCATTTTTGCCGCTGCCGCTGTGCACAAATTTATTACGAAACAGAAACAGGCGTTGCCCTTTGCGGGTTTTAATCCAGCGCTCCACTTCATAGGAGCTTCCGTCCCGGAAAAAACCGCTGATATTGCGGCGGGAGGCAGCGGCTTCGCTGCGGCTCATAAACAGCTTGAAAACGTTCTGGCCAATGACTTCATGCTCTTTCATCCCGGTATATTCTTCGCTCAGGCGGTTAAAGCGTTGAATATTGCCGTGCCGGTCGAGGATGACGATGACCGAGTTGGCCTCAGAAACTACCTGTTCGGCAAAGGAGAGACCCTGCGCCAGGTCGCGTGCGACAGCGGAGGTATCATGCCAGGCGGAGGCGGTACCGGCCCACTCTTTTTTATTGATTTTACGGCCCACCAGGTGCACAGGTACCTCGGTACCGTACAGGGAGAGCGTCATGGTTATGCTGGAGGTGATCACCGTCATCTGGCGGATATGGCTGGCCTGCTCATCGGAGAGCGCAACAACTTGCGTCGTATCGGCGCTTTCACTGGCCGCAAGATGAAGAGCATTGCTGTCCGCCGCCAGCCGCCACCAGGGACTGTGGGTGCCCATGTAACGAAACAGCAAATTTTGCTCCAGATCGTCAATCATGCTCTCTCCCAGGCGCACTTAATTGCACAGATTGTGCATTTCCAGTCGGTTTGATCGTGCTTACACGGCGGCTATGGCAGGCTAAACTTATTGTTTTTTCCCGGTATTCTTATATTAGAACGAGAACGGCGAAAAAGGATACCGGCGAATGAATATTCCTCATGCCCATTATCACGTGAATGCCTCTGCCGCTAATAATTGTGATCGCTTTTTGCCATTTGTGGGAGGAAAAGGTAAGAGAAAATAATGAGTATGGCGTTTCAGAGGTAATAAAAAAGTCGGATCGCCCGGGGTGGGCGGATCCGACTTTTTAGCAGGCGACAATCAGATGGCTGGGCGGGCGATAACGCTGCGTGTTTCCATGCGGACTTCAGCGATAGTGACGTCGATAACTTCGGTCACTTTAAAGGCCACTTCCCCTTTGATCTGAACGGTGCCGTTCTCCTGGCTGCAGACCAGTTCGTCACGCACGGCGTGCAGGAACGGCGCCGGAATGAAGGCTACGGCGCCGTTGTCCACCAGACGAACGCGCATGCCGCCACGGCTGATATCGATGATCTCGGCCGCAAAACGGGTATCGGTCCCGGCTTTGTCCTTCAGGAAGCGGGCATACAGCCAATCGCCGACATCGCGCTCCGCCATGCGGTTGAGGCGACGACGCTCCGCCATCTGCACGGTAGTCTCGTCCTGAGGACGGGCGATGGTCTCACCCTTGACGATCGCTTTCAGCAGACGGTGGTTAACCATATCGCCATACTTACGGATTGGGGATGTCCAGGTCGCATAGGCTTCCAGACCCAGGCCAAAGTGCGGGCCCGGTTCGGTGCTGATCTCAGCGAATGACTGGAAACGGCGAATGCGGCTGTCGAGGAAACCGGACGGCTGCGCATCCAGTTCACGACGCAGCTTGCAGAAGCCGTTCAGGGTCAGGACTTCCTGCGGATCGACGTGCACGTCGTGAGTCTTCAGCAGGGCAGCCAGCGCTTCGCTGTTAGCCGGGTCGAAGCCGGTATGGACGTTATAAATACCAAACCCGAGCTGGTCGCGCAGGACGCGGGCCGCGCAGATGTTCGCCGCAATCATCGACTCTTCAACAATGCGGTTAGCGATACGACGCGGTTCGGCAACGATATCCAGCACTTCGCCTTTTTCACCGAGAATGAAGCGGTAGTCAGGGCGATCCTTAAACACCAGCGCGTGGGTCTTACGCCACTCGCTGCGGCTCAGGCAGACGCGCTGCAGCAGACGGATCTGTTCGGCGATGGCGTCATTTGCAGGCTGCCAGCTACCGCTGTTTTCCAGCCAGTCAGACACTTCGTCATAAACCAGCTTGGCTTTCGACTCGATGGTGGCGGCAAAGAATTCGATGTTCTCTTCGATGGTGCCATCGGCAGCAATGGTCATGCGACAGGCGAGGACCGGGCGCACTTCATTGGCGCGCAGCGAGCACAAGTCGTCAGACAGTTCGCGCGGCAGCATCGGGATGTTGAAGCCCGGCAAATAGTTGGTAAAGGCGCGGATTTTGGCGGACTCATCCAGCGGGGTGCCTTCAGCAATCCAGGCCGTTGGATCGGCAATCGCCACGGTTAGCAGCAGTTTGCCGTCAGCCTGCTCTTCGACATACAGCGCATCGTCCATATCTTCGGTGCTGGCACTGTCGATGGTGACAAAATTGAGAGCGGTGAGATCGCGACGCTCCAGACCTTCGTCCAGCATCTCCGTCGCTGCGCCTTCTGGCGCCTCTTTTTCCAGATTATGGCGCGCCAGGGTAACCCACCATGGCACGAAATGGTCGTCGCCAAAGGTAATAAACTGGGTCAGTTCGGCATAAAAACCGCGGTCGCCTTTCAGAGGGTGACGGCGCATTTCTGCCACGGCCCAGTCACCTTCTTTAAAATCATGCGCAACGCCCCGCTCGGCGCGACAAGGGATGGCGTCTTTCAGCAGGGGATGGTCCGGAATGATGGACAGACGGTCATCTTTACGCAGTACCTTACCCACAAAGCGGGTCAGGAACGGTTCAATTAACGCTTCAGGCTCGGCGGATTCACGATCCTTTTCGCTATGGATCACGGCGGTAATACGATCGCCGTGCATCACTTTCTTCATCTGCGGTGGCGGAATGAAGTAGCTTTTCTGTGCATCGACTTCAAGGAAGCCAAAGCCTTTTTCCGTGGCTTTTACGACCCCTTCAGCACGTGGCGTCTGGGAATGCAGTTGCTGTTTAAGCTGCGCTAGCAGCGGGTTGTCCTGGAGCATAGTGATCTATTTTCGTAGCCATTGAGCGGCTGACAGTTTTACGCGAATCTCACTGCTACAGCAAGCGCTCTTTAGGTAATGAGTAGGGTTATTCGCCTCTGCCAATGGCGATTTTCAGGCGGTTCAACCAGCCGCAAAAAGCGCTCCAGGTCAGCAGGTTGATAGCCTGAGCCGGGGAAAGACCCTCATCCGTCAGCGGGGTAAATTGCGCGGCGCTGAACCGATCCGGAGAGCGTGCCAGCTGTTCTACGGCACGTTGCACCGCCTCATCCGGCGCATCGGCTGGCTCGGCAGCATGAAGCCCGCTAACCAGGATTTCACCGGTGTAATCGAGGATAGCGGGTTCATGGCACAGTACCGGCGTAAGCTGCTGCAATAGCGGCTCGGTCTGCCAGCGCTCGAGCGACGCCAGCTGCTGTGCGCTGGCGTTCCGTTGCTCCACGCCTGGCACCACAGGCGCCCATGTGTCCATGTTCAGCGCATTATCGTCAATCAGGGCATGCGGCGGGATGTGATGCCCGGGCAGCCAGCGGACAGGATGGCCGAGCAGGGCCTGAAACACCGCCACGACCCGCGCCTGAAAACCGACAAAACCGATAATCTGGTTGATGGTCACGATGTCATACACCGTCAGGCCCACCTCATCGAGCTCCTGCTGCGCCTTACTGTCGATGACGTCGGGTGAGCTGGCAAGCTGGCGGGCATACTGGGTGATCTGGGCGAGGCGGCGATTGCTTTCACGGGAGGAGTCAGGACCGGGGAGCGGGGCGAGAAGGGCGGCGTAGTGATTACAAAGACGCTGCACGCCGCACACCTGGGCCACGGTTAGCGCGGTACTGAAACGGTCATACGCGCTGAGCGTGCGCAGGCGATTGACCGGCACGGCACGCGGGAAAAAGAGGTCACACAGCGCCCGGGCCGGGGTTAACCAGCGTTCACAGGCCGCCAGCAGCGACGCCGGTAACGTGAGGTTCAGCAAAAAACGATCCGCGACCTGTGCGGCTTCGGGAACCAAAGGCAGGACTTCCGTCGGGCTGCTACTGGACTGGGTCTCATGATACCAGTGGCCTTTGCCAGAAATACGGCGTTGTTCCATGTGCGTTCCTTGATCTCAAAATGGCGATCAATATCCTGGCGTAAGGCGGATAAGCGGAAAAATATTGTTAGGTGATAACAAATAGCGGAACGGAATAACGAGGGGAAAAACGGGGCGAACAGGCGGGCAAAACCTTCCCGCCGCAGCGGGAAGGTGACGAACTTATTTGATTTCCAGCTCGTTCATTGCGGCGATGTTGAAACCGCCATCAACGTGAACCACTTCGCCGGAGATGCCAGCAGAGAGGTCAGAGCACAGGAACGCCGCGGAGTTACCCACGTCTTCGATGGTGACGGTGCGGCGGATTGGGGTAACGGCTTCGCAATGCGCCAGCATTTTACGGAAGTCTTTGATGCCGGACGCGGCCAGAGTACGGATTGGACCCGCAGAGATCCCGTTCACGCGCACGCCTTCCGGACCCATGGCGTTCGCCATGTAACGCACGTTGGCTTCCAGAGAGGCTTTCGCCAGACCCATCACGTTGTAGTTCGGGATGGCGCGCTCAGCACCCAGATAGGAGAGGGTCAGCAGGGCAGAGCCCGGGTTCAGCATGCTGCGGCAGGCTTTTGCCATCGCCACAAAGCTGTAGGAGCTGATGTCGTGAGCAATTTTGAAGCCTTCACGGGTCACCGCGTTCACGTAGTCGCCATCCAGCTGATCGCCAGGTGCAAAACCGATGGAGTGAACGAAACCGTCAAATTTCGGCCAGGTTTTTGCCAGCTCAGCGAACATGCCATCGATGCTTTCATCTTGTGCAACGTCGCATTCCAGAACAATGCTGGAACCCAGCTGCGCGGCAAACTCTTCTACGCGGCCTTTCAGCTTGTCGTTCTGGTAGGTGAAT
The DNA here is from genome assembly GCF_036780805.1 of Leclercia sp. NCBI lineage: Bacteria > Pseudomonadati > Pseudomonadota > Gammaproteobacteria > Enterobacterales > Enterobacteriaceae > Leclercia > Leclercia sp. The sequence goes on from NZ_DAIQCE010000001.1 coordinate 741,268, forward strand.
GCCAGCTCAGCGCCTTCGCGATGCATCGCCTGTGCGATACCGTATGCGATGGACAGTTTGCTGGCAACGCCAGTCACCAGAATCCGCTTACCGGAAAGAAAACCCATAGCTCTAATCCTTTTAATCAATGTTGTGGCGGCTGTCTTCGGTACAGACAACCGTCGTTAAAACGCGGCGATAATAGCATGTGTCGCAAACAGTGTAATCCGACCACTCTGTGCAGCGGTAGGTCAGCGATCTTTGCGCCATGCATCGGCGGTTAAGGCTTCACCAAAATGGCCGGCGATTAAGCGTTTTGTCAGATCGTGAAGCGGCGAAGCCAGCACCGACGCGGTACTGCCGCGCTCCACTACCGAGCCTTCATGCATCACCATCACCTGATCGCTGATGTGCTTCATCATCCCCAGATGCTGGGTCACGTAGATATACGAAATACCCTGTTTCTCCTGCAACTCCAGCATCAGATTGATTAACTGTGAACGCATCGACATATCCAGCGAGGCCAGCGCTTCGTCAGCGATAATCACTTTTGGCCGCAGGATCAGCGCCCGGGCAAGACCCAGACGCTGTTTCTGACCGGGGGCCAGCATGTGCGGATAATAGCTGACGTGATCCGGCAGCAGCCCGACCATCCTCAGGGTTTCAATAATCTGTTTACGTCGCGCTTCAAACTCAAGATCGGTATTCAGACGGAGCGGGAAATCGAGGATCTGCGAGATACGCTGGCGCGGGTTCAGCGAGGTTGAGGGATCCTGAAAAATCATGCGGATCCGCTGACTGCGGAACGAATAATCGCCAAACTTCAGCAGATGGTCATCAATTAAGACTTCGCCATCGGAGGGTTCGATCATCCCGGCCAGCATTTTCGCCAGCGTCGATTTCCCCGAACCGTTCTCCCCGATGATCGCCAGAGTCTGCTTTTCGCGCAGGGTAAAGCTCAGCGGCTTCACCGCTTCGACGGTCTGGCGATGAAAAAGACCGGTGCGATAGCGAAAGGTTTTACTCAGGTTGCGCACTTCCAGCAGGGTTTCGACCATGTCACTCTTTCTCCATGTTCAGCGGGAAATGGCAGGCAAAAAGATGGTTCCGCGGCCCGGCCAGGCGTGGGGTTTCAATGCATTTCCGCTGCGCATAAGGGCAGCGCGGCCCCAGCCGACAGCCGATCGGCAACTGCTCCAGCAGCGGGATCGCCCCCGGCAGGGTGTTGAGGCGGCTTTTATGCGGCATGGAGCTGCCAAAGTCGGGGATAGCGCGGATCAGCGCCTGGGTATAGGGGTGGTGCGGCATGGTCACCAGCTCTTCGCTACCCGCGGTTTCAACGGTCTGGCCGCAGTACATCACGTCTATCTTATCCGCCCATTTGCTCAGCATCTGCAGGTCATGGCTGATCAGCAAAATGGTGGTGTTGTTGTTCTGGTTAAGTCTGGTGAGCAGGCGGAAAATTTGCGCCTGAGTGGTGGGCTCCATTGCATTAGTCGGTTCGTCGGCAATCAGCAGGCGCGGCTGGTTGGCGAGCGCAATGGCGATCATCACTTTCTGGCACTCGCCGTCGGTCAGCTCATAGGGGAAGCTGCGCATGGCGTCTTTATGATCCTTGATCCCCACCCGGTGCAGCAGCTCGATGGCCCGGCGTTTACGCCAGCCAAAACGCTGCCACCAGCGGCCTTTATAGGTCCAGGCGGGAATGTTTTGCATCAGCTGTTTGCCTACCCGCTCCGACGGATCGAGACAGGACTGCGGCTCCTGAAAAATCATCGACACGTTGTGGCCTACCAGCTTGCGTCGCTCGCGGACGGAGAGACGCAGCAGGTCGATATCGTCAAAGCGCATGCGGTCGGCGGTGACGCGCCAGTTATCTTTTGCCACGCCGCAAATGGCTTTGGCAATCAGGCTCTTGCCCGATCCTGACTCGCCGACCAGGCCGCGGATCTCGCCTTCACTCAGCGTAATACTGACGCGATCAACCGCTTTCACCCAGCCTTCGCCGGTTTTAAATTCAATCGTCAGATTGCGAATATCCAGTAACGGCATTATTCCACCCCCGCCACAATGGCGCGACGAATACCGTCGCCAAGCAGGTTTACCAGCAGCACGCTAATCATAATCGCGGCACCCGGCAGCATTACCGTCCATGGTGCCACATAGATCAGCTCCAGCGCATCGCCCAGCATCGCCCCCCATTCCGGGGAAGGAAGCTGCGCGCCCAGATCGAGAAAACCGAGCGCGGCGATATCGAGGATCGCCATCGACAGGGCGCGGGTGATCTCGGTGACCATCCCGGAGGCGATGTTGGGCAGTACCGCGAACCACAGAATATTTAAGGTGGTGGCACCATCCAGACGGGCAGCAACCACGTACTCTTTTTCCAGCTCATCGTGAACCAGGCTATAGACCGAACGCACCATGCGCGGCAGCAGCGCCAGCCACACCGCAAACATGGCGTGGATCAGATGTGGCCCGGAGAATGCCACTACGATAATCGCCAGCAGCAGCGACGGAATAGAGAGCAGGGTATCGAGAATATGGTTTGTCACCGCCGAACGCAGGCCGTGGGTTGCCCCGGCGACAATGCCGAGCAACAGACCGCACAGCGTGGCCGCCAGGGTAACCACAAAGGCACCGCCGACCGTGGGCGCCGCGCCGCTCAGCAGTCGGCTTAAGACATCGCGCCCGAGGTCATCGGTACCGAGGAAGAACGAGACTTCGCCATAGCGCGACCAGGAGGGCGGTAACAGCTGATAGCCAAGAAACTGCTGGTCGATGCCATAGGGGGCAAACCAGGATCCCAGCACGCACAGCAGCACCAGGCCGCCGCAGCCGTACAGGCCGATCATCGCCGTGGTGTCGCCGTAGAAATTACGCCACGCGGTGCGCAACGCCCCAGGCGTGCGCTTTTCACTGTATACGCTATCGTAAGGCATACCATTCCTTATGTTTCAGCGGGTTAGCCATAGCGCCCAAAATATCGGATATCACGTTAACAATAATCACCAGCGCGCCAATGACCATCACGCCAGCGGAGATCGCCGCGTAGTCCTGCTGGCGGATGGCGTTGATCAACCAGCGTCCCAGACCCGGCCAGCTAAAGACCATCTCGGTGATCATCGCCAGGGTCAGCATGGTGGAGAACTGAAGGCCAAGACGCGGGATCACCGGCGGCAGGGCGTTATGCAGGACATGGCGACGTAGAATCGTCAGCCGCGACAGGCCGCGCGTGGCGGCGGCTTTGACATAGTTCTGATCGAACACCTCGATGGTGCTGATGCGCATCAGGCGGATCACCTCGGTGGTCGGCGCAACGGCCAGCGCCAGCACCGGCAACACCATGTGACGCACGGCGCTGATAATCATCTCATGGCGCCAGACCGAATCTGAGAGCCAGGCGTCAATAATCGCGAAACCGGTGACCGTCTTCACCGCGTACAGCAGGTCGAAGCGCCCGGACACCGGCAGCCAGCCAAGCGTCAGCGAGAAAAAGAGCGTCAGCAGCAGGGCCAGCCAGAATACCGGAACCGAAAAGCCGAGCAGGGCGACGGCGCTGATGAGTTTATCCTGCCACTTGTTGCGGGTGATCCCGGCGAGCATCCCGACCGGGATCCCGACCACCAGCGCAAAGCCGAACGCCAGGATGCACAGCTCCATGGTGGCGGGGAACACCTCCTTCAGCTGCTCGGCGATGGGCTGGCCGTTAATGCTGGAGACGCCGAAGTCCCAGTGCAGCACGCCTTCAAACCAGAACCACCACGCATTCCACAGGGAGGCACCCTGCAGCGGCGCGTGGGGCGTGAAATAGCTCAGGCTGAAGCCAACAAAGGTCAGAAAGAAGAGGGTGATCAGCAGCAACAGCAGCCGACGTAAGGTAAAAATAATCACGGTTTTTTCACCTCTTCTTGCTGCTCACGGGAGACGCCGGCAAAGGACGCGTTACCAAACGGGCTGAGCACCAGGCCTTTAATATCGTAACGGTACGCCTGCAGACGCAGGGAGGAGGCCAGCGGCAGCACCGGCAGCTCTTTAGCCAGAATATTTTGTGCTTCGTCATAGGCATCAATGCGCGCCGCCAGCTGCTGGGTCGACAGCGCTTTGCGCAGAATGTCGTCAAACTCGCGATGGCACCAGTGGGCATAGTTGGTCTGTGAATCGATCGCCGCGCAGCTCAGCAGCGGCCGGAAGAAACTGTCCGGATCGTTACTGTCGGTTGCCCAGCCTGCAAGGGTTAAATCATGATTCATGTCCATCAGGCGCGCCTCCTGAAAACGGCCTTCGACCGGGATAATCACCACCTTGACGCCCACCTGGGCGAGGTCGGCCTGCAGCAGCTCGGCGGTCTTCAGCGGACTCGGGTTCCAGGCCTGGGAGCTGGTGGGCACCCACAGTTGCAGAGTGAGGTTATCCGCCCCCAGCGCCTTGAGCTGCTCGCGTGATTTATCCGGGTTGTATTCAGTAATTTTAGCCTCGCTATCGTAAGCCCACGAGGCGCGGGGCAGGATTGAGGCGGCGGTTTCTGCGGTACCGTAATAGATTGACTGCATCAGACGCTGGTTATTGATCGCCAGCGCCAGAGCGTGACGCACGGCCGGGTTGTTCAGCGGCGGCTTATTGGTGTTAAACGCCAGATAAGCAATGTTCATCCCCGGACGCAGCGTCAGGCGCAGACGTGGATCGTCGCGCAGGATGGTCAGCTGGCTGGCGGCGGGCCATGCCAGCACATCGCACTCGCCGGTGAGCAGTTTCGATAATCGACCTGTGCCGCCGGAGCCTAAATCCACCACGACCTGAGGCATCAGCGGTTTGCCGCGCCAGAACTTCTCGTGGCGTTGCAGGCGCACATACTGCCCGGCGCGATACTCGGCGATCTGGAACGGCCCGGTGCCTACCGGCTGGCGATCCATTAGCTCCTGCTTGTCCTGCAGGGTCAACTGGGTGGCGTATTCGGAGGACATCACCGAGGCATAGTGCGTCGCCAGATGCCACAGGAAGGAGGCATCCGGACGGGCGAGGGTGAACTCCACCGTGCGGTTATCCAGCTTGCGCACGTTTTTCACCGTATCGGCAAACTGCAGGCTGTCAAAGTAGGGGAAGCTGCCGCCGTTGACGTAGTGCCACGCATGGTCGCGGTTAAAGATGCGCTGGAAGGTGAAGACCACATCATCCGCATTCAGTTTACGGGTGGGTTTAAACCACGGCGTGGTCTGGAAGTTCACATCGTCACGCAGACGAAAACGGTATGTAGCGCCGTTGTCTAACACTTCCCAGCTTTCGGCCAGTTCCGGCACCAGGCGGTAGGTATAGGGATCGACATCCAGCAGGCGATCGTACAGCTGCGCGGCGAGGGTATCGACGATCAGGCCGCTGCTCGCTTTCTGCGGGTTGAAGGTATTGACCTGCCCACTGACGCAGTAGACAAAGCCGCTGTCGCGAATATCGGCGCGATCCGCAGGCGTGGGCGCAGCAAAAGCCTGGCTACTTAACAGACAGAGCGCAATCAGGGACGAGAAAACCAGACGCATAATTTTTAAGGTTTTTAGTGACGATCTGCAAAGTGTATCGCACTTACACCTGCTTCGTAAAAATGTCTGCGGATAAGTGCTGATATTGTCAGCGCATTTGATGCTTTTTGAGCAATGCCCTCAATTGATGGTAGGTCAGCCTCAGCAGTTCAGCCGCGCGTTTCTGATTAAATTTTGCCTCCTGCAGACTCTGCTCCAGCAGCTGCTTTTCCTGCTCATGCTGAAACTGGCGCAAGTCCAGCGGCAGGGTGAGCGGCGCTGCGGCGTGGGGCTTACTGGCTGAGGATAGCGTGGGGCGATTGAAAGGATCGATCACAATCTCATCCAGCTCGGTGTCGCTGCTGCCGTGGCGATAGACGGAACGCTCAACCACGTTTTTCAGCTCACGGATATTGCCTGGCCAGCGGTAGTCGAGCAGCGTTTCGCGGGCGTGCTGGCTGAAGCCAGGGAACAGCGGCAAACCCAGCTCGCGGCACATCTGAATGGCAAACTGCTCTGCCAGCAGCATGATATCGCTGCGCCGCTCGCGCAGCGGCGGCAGGTTGACGACGTCAAACGCCAGACGGTCGAGCAGGTCGGCGCGAAACCGCTCCTGCTCAACCATCTCCGGCAGATTGGCGTTGGTGGCGCACACCAGACGCACATTTACCTGTAGTGGCTGACTGCCGCCCACGCGCTCAAGCTCGCCATATTCAATCACGCGCAGCAGCTTTTCCTGCACCAGCATCGGGGCGGTGGCCAGCTCGTCGAGGAACAGCGTCCCGCCGTCGGCGCGCTCGAAACGCCCGGGGTGGCGCCGTTGCGCGCCGGTAAAAGCACCTGCCTCATGGCCGAACAGTTCGGTATCGAGCAGATTTTCGTTCAGCGCGGCGCAGTTCAGGGAGATAAACGGCCCGTCCCAGCGTCCGGATAAATAGTGCAGGCGGTTGGCAATCAGCTCTTTCCCGGTACCGCGCTCGCCGATAATCAGTACCGGCTTATTCAGCGGTGCCAGGCGCGAAACCTGCTCCAGTACCTCAAGAAAGCTATTGGCTTCCCCAAGTAATGTATCTTTAAATTCAGCCATGATGAAATTAACCCTTTTTTGGTGTAATTCACCAAGCGAGAGTAGGCTGGAACGGGTTGAAAAGCAATCACCTTACGTAAAATCAATAAGATAAAAAATTGGCACGGGATTTGTATTAGCTAAACAGCAGGGCTTAGCCCGATAACAGAAATGTGAGGATTCAATTATGGGTATTTTTTCTCGTTTTGCCGACATCGTGAACGCCAACATCAACTCGCTGCTGGAAAAGGCGGAAGATCCGCAGAAGCTGGTGCGTCTGATGATTCAGGAGATGGAAGATACACTGGTCGAAGTGCGTTCCACCTCTGCCCGTGCGCTGGCTGAGAAGAAGCAGCTCTCACGCCGCATTGAACAGGCCACCGCCCAGCAGAACGAATGGCAGGAAAAAGCGGAACTGGCGCTGCGTAAAGATAAAGACGATCTGGCCCGCTCGGCGCTGATCGAGAAGCAGAAGCTGACCGACATCGTGGTCACGCTGGAACAAGAAGTCACGCTGGTGGATGAAACCCTGGCCCGCATGAAGAAAGAGATTGCGGAGCTGGAGAACAAACTGAGCGAAACCCGCGCCCGCCAGCAGGCGCTGACGCTGCGCCATCAGGCGGCAAACTCTTCCCGCGACGTGCGCCGTCAGCTCGACAGCGGCAAGATTGACGAAGCCATGGCCCGTTTCGAGTCGTTTGAGCGCCGTATCGATCAGATGGAAGCCGAAGCCGAAAGCCACAGCTTTGGCAAACAGAAGACGCTGGATCAGCAGTTTGCTGACCTGAAAGCGGATGATGAAATCAGCGAGCAACTGGCCGCGCTGAAGGCCAGAATGAAACAAGACAATCAATAATAACACCTGCGGCGCCGGCTGGCGCCGCCACTCATCGTAAGACAAGGAGTAGACATGAGCGCGCTTTTTCTTGCCATTCCGCTGACCATTTTCGTGCTGTTTGTATTGCCGATCTGGCTGTGGCTGCATTACAGCAACCGTTCTTCCCGGGGGGAGCTGTCGCAAGGCGAACAGCAGCGTCTGGCGCAATTAACTCAGGACGCAAATAAAATGCGTGAACGTATTCAGGCGCTGGAAGCGATCCTGGATGCGGAACATCCGAACTGGAGGGATCGCTAATGGCCAGACTGAACCTGAATAAAAAGTTGTGGCGTATCCCCCAACAGGGAATGGTACGCGGCGTCTGTGCCGGGCTGGCGCACTACCTCGACGTGCCAGTGAAGCTGGTGCGGGTGGTGACGGTGCTCTCCATTTTCTTCGGGCTGGCCTTTATTACCCTGGTGGCCTACATCATTTTATCCTTCGTGCTGGATCCGATGCCGGACAGCGCGATGAGCGATGAAAACGCCCCAACCAGCAGCGAGCTGCTGGACGCGGTGGATGCCCAACTCTCGGCAGGTGAGCAACGCCTGCGCGAGATGGAGCGGTATGTCACCTCTGATACGTTCTCGCTGCGAAGCCGTTTTCGTCAGCTTTAATTGAGAGATCGACTATGAATCAACGCTGGCAACAGGCCGGGCAGCAGGTAAAGCCGGGCCTGAAATTCGCAGGTAAGCTGGTTTTACTCACCGCCCTGCGTTACGGTCCGGCAGGCGTGGCGGGTTGGGCGATCAAATCGGTCGCCCGTAAACCCGTCAGGATGCTGCTGGCGGTGGCGCTGGAGCCGATGCTGAAAAAGCTCGCGAACCGGCTCTCCGGTAAACTGAAATAGATCGCAACGGCACACCGCTGGACGTGCCGTTGCGGCGCTTTTATTCCCTTCTCCTTGTCCCCATGTCATATTTCTCAGAACAATAATTCCTTCAGGCAGAACAGGATGGCGATGAAGCGATTTAAAAATGAACTCAATTCTCTGGTCAATCGCGGGGTTGACCGTCATTTGCGCCTCGCGGTCACCGGACTGAGCCGCAGCGGCAAAACCGCCTTTATCACGGCGATGGTCAATCAACTGCTCAATCTGCATGCCGGGGCGCGTTTACCGCTGCTGAGCGCCGTGCGCGAAGAGCGCCTGCTCGGCGTGAAGCGCGTACCCCAACGCGATTTTGGCATTCCCCGTTTTACCTATGACGAAGGGCTGGCTCAGCTGTATGGCTCCCCGCCGACATGGCCTACCCCGACCCGCGGCGTGAGCGAAATACGCCTGGCGCTGCGCTATCGTTCCAACGATTCGCTGCTGCGTCACTTTAAAGAGACCTCCACCCTCTATCTGGAGATCGTCGATTATCCCGGCGAATGGTTGCTCGATCTGCCGATGCTGACCCAGGATTATCTGAGCTGGTCGCGACAGATGACCGGCCTGCTGCAGGGGCAGCGCGCGGAGTGGTCGGCCCGCTGGCGCGCACTGTGTGAGGGGCTGGATCCGCTGGCACCCGCCGACGAAAATCGGCTGGCGGCCATCTCGGAAGCCTGGACCGATTACCTGCATCAATGCAAAAAAGAGGGACTGCACTTTATCCAGCCCGGCCGCTTTGTGCTCCCGGGGGATATGGCCGGTGCCCCGGCGCTGCAATTCTTCCCCTGGCCGGACGTGGACGCCTTCGGTGAATCGAAGCTTGCCCAGGCGGATAAACACTCTAACGCCGGGATGCTGCGCGAGCGCTTCAACTACTACTGCGAAAAAGTGGTGAAGGGATTCTACACCAACCACTTTTTACGCTTCGACCGCCAGATTGTGCTGGTGGATTGCCTGCAGCCGCTCAACAGCGGGCCGCAGGCCTTCAACGATATGCGTCTCGCGCTCACTCAACTGATGCAGAGTTTCCACTATGGGCAGCGCACGCTGTTTCGCCGCCTGTTCTCACCGGTGATCGACAAACTGCTGTTCGCCGCCACCAAGGCCGATCACCTCACTGTGGATCAGCACGCCAATATGGTGTCGCTCCTGCAACAGCTGGTGCAGGATGCATGGCAGAACGCGGCGTTTGAGGGCATCAGCATGGACTGCCTGGGGCTGGCCTCGGTGCAGTCTACCCAGAGCGGGTTGATTGACGTCAATGGAGAAAAAATCCCGGCGCTGCGCGGGCATCGGCTCAGCGATGGTGCCCCGCTGACGGTTTATCCTGGCGAGGTGCCTGCCCGGCTGCCCGGCCAGGCATTCTGGCAAAAGCAGGGCTTCCAGTTCGAAGCTTTCCGTCCGCAGACAATGAATGTTGACCAGCCGTTGCCGCATATTCGTCTCGATGCCGCGCTGGAGTTTTTAATTGGAGATAAATTGCGATGACCGAACCCTTAAAACCGCGCATGGATTTTAGCGGTACGCTGGAGCAGGAACAGCAGGAGGCCTTTAAGGCGGCACAGACTTTTGATACGACTCAGGCCGGGCAGTTTGCTCCGATAGTAGCCGATATGCTCCCCGCCGAAGAGGGGCAGGCAGAAGCCGTGGTCGAGGCTGCGCTGCGCCCTAAACGCAGCCTGTGGCGTAAAATGGTCAGCGCCGGATTGCTGCTGACCGGCGTTACGGTGGTGGGGCAGGGCGTGCAATGGGCGATCGATGCCTGGCAGACCCAGGACTGGGTGGCGCTGAGCGGATGCGCGGCAGGCGCTCTGATTGTCGGTGCGGGCGTGGGCTCCATCGCCACCGAATGGCGACGCTTATGGCGACTGCGCCAGCGCGCGCACGAGCGTGACGAAGCCCGGGATCTGCTCCACAGCCACGGTACCGGTAACGGACGGGCGTTTTGCGAAAAACTGGCGAAACAGGCCGGGCTCGATCAGTCTCATCCGGCACTGCAACGCTGGTACGCCGCGATCCATGAAACGCAGAACGACCGGGAAGTGGTCTCGCTGTATGCCCATCTGGTCCAGCCGGTTCTGGACAGTCAGGCGCGGCGAGAGATCAGCCGTTCGGCGGCGGAATCGACCCTGATGATCGCCGTCAGCCCGCTGGCGCTGGTGGACATGGCCTTTATCGCCTGGCGCAACCTGCGGCTGATCAACCGCATCGCCACACTGTATGGCATTGAGCTGGGTTATTACAGCCGCCTGCGTCTGTTCCGCCTGGTGCTGCTCAATATGGCCTTTGCCGGGGCCAGTGAGGTGGTACGCGAAGTGGGGATGGACTGGATGTCGCAGGATCTGGCCGCGCGCCTGTCGGCTCGCGCGGCCCAGGGGATTGGTGCCGGACTGCTCACCGCACGGCTGGGGATTAAAGCGATGGAGCTGTGCCGTCCTCTGCCGTGGACAGCGGACGATAAACCACGGTTGGGCGATTTCCGCCGGGAATTAATCGGCCAGCTGAAAGAAACACTCAACAAAAAACCGCAGTAACCATTCCGCCTCGCACATAATTCCGCCACTCGCCTCACAGGCTGTCAATATTTGTTGACAGCCTTCTTCCCGATCGCCGATATCTGGCTTATCATTTCAGAGTTACTGGTTTATAGAGTGATTTTCCCATGCGTCTGGAAGTGTTTTGTAAGGACCGTCTCGGCCTGACTCGCGAGTTACTCGATCTCCTTGTTTTGCGTAGCATTGATCTGCGCGGGATTGAGATCGACCCTATCGGGAAGATTTACCTGAACTTTGCCGAAATTGCATTCGATACATTCAGCAGTTTAATGGCTGAAATCCGCCGTATCGCTGGCGTTACGGACGTGCGCACCGTGCCGTGGATGCCCTCCGAGCGTGAGCATCTGGCCCTCAGCGCGCTGCTGGAAGCGATGCCGGAGCCGTTCTTATCCCTGGATCTGAAGGGCAAAATTGACCGGGCCAACCTGGCGAGCTGCCAGCTGTTTGCCCAGGAGCAGGAGAAACTGAGCAGTCAAAATGCCGCTCAGCTGATCCCCGGCTTCAACTTCCAGCGCTGGCTGGAGAGTAATCCGCGAACGACCCACAGCGAGCATGTGATCATCAACGGGCAGAACTTCCTGATGGAGATCACCCCGGTCTACCTGCAGGGCGACAACGACGACCGCACCCTGACCGGGTCGGTGATCATGCTCCGCTCCACCGTGCGCATGGGACGTCAGCTGCAAAACCTGTCGAGCCAGGATGTCGGCGCCTTCAGCCAGATTATTGCCGTCAGCCCGAAAATGCGCCACGTGGTAGAGCAGGCACGCAAGCTGGCGAATCTGGCGGCACCGCTGCTGATCACCGGCGACACCGGTACGGGCAAAGATCTGCTGGCCCATGCGGTACACCAGGCAGGGCCGCGCGCGGCTAAACCTTACCTGGCGCTGAACTGTGCCTCTATCCCGGAAGATGCGGTTGAAAGCGAGCTGTTCGGCCACGCCCCGGAAGGTAAAAAAGGCTTCTTTGAGCAGGCTAACGGCGGGTCGGTACTGCTGGACGAGATTGGCGAAATGTCGCCACGCATGCAGGCCAAACTGCTGCGTTTCCTCAACGACGGAACCTTCCGTCGGGTGGGGGAAGATCATGAGGTGCATGTGGATGTGCGCGTGATCTGCGCCACCCAAAAGAATCTGGTAGAGCTGGTGCAGAAGGGCGTCTTCCGGGAAGATCTCTACTATCGCCTGAACGTGCTGACGCTGAATATCCCGCCGCTGCGCGATTGTCCACAGGACATCATGCCGCTGACCGAGCTGTTTGTGGCGCGCTTTGCCGATGAGCAGGGCATCCCACGACCGAAGTTCTCGGCCGATCTCAACACGGTACTCACCCGTTACGGCTGGCCGGGCAATATCCGTCAGTTGAAGAACGCGATCTATCGGGCGCTGACCCAGCTTGAAGGCTATGAGCTACGGCCCCAGGATATTTTACTGCCGGATTACGACGCCGGTACGGTGGCGGTAGGCGAAGAGGCGATGGAAGGGTCGCTGGATGACATCACCAGCCGGTTTGAGCGCTCGGTGCTGACGCAGCTTTATCGTAATTATCCCAGCACCCGTAAGCTGGCGAAACGGCTGGGGGTTTCTCACACCGCTATCGCCAATAAACTGCGCGAGTATGGTCTGAGCCAGAAGAAGGGTGACGAGTAAAAACAAGAAAGCCTCCGCAGGGAGGCTTTCTTTTTGGTATTACGCTTTCAGCGCTTCCAGCGCGGCGGCATAGTCCGGCTCGGTGGTGATTTCATTTACCAGGTGGCTGAACACGACGGTGTCGTTTTCGTCGATCACCACAACCGCGCGGGCTGCCAGGCCTTTCAGTGCGCCTTCAGCGATGCCCACACCGTACTGCTCCAGGAATTCCGGGTTACGCAGGGTGGAGAGGGTGATAACGTTGCTCAGGCCTTCGGCACCGCAGAAACGGGACTGGGCGAACGGCAGGTCGGCGGAGATGCACAGCACAACGGTGTTGTCCATTTCTGTCGCCAGCTGGTTGAATTTACGCACAGATGCGGCACACACGCCGGTATCGATGCTTGGGAAAATGTTCAGCACTTTGCGCTTGCCGGCAAACTGGCTCAGCACGACGTCAGACAGATCTTTTGCCACGAGCGTAAATGCCTGCGCTTTGCTGCCAGTCTGAGGAATGGATCCTGCAACAGAAACCGGGTTGCCCTGGAAATGAACGAGTTGTGACATAGTTATCTTCCTGTTTACATATAGTTAACGTCGCCGTTAGTGTATGTCATCAGCCAATAGCACAGCAAACCCTATTTACGCGAAGCCGCTATACAGGAGTGAGTGATGAGAACCCTCAAGGTTTATGAAGAAGCCTGGCCATTGCATACGCCGTTTGTCATCTCCCGGGGTACCCGGAGCGAGGCCTGCGTGGTGGTGGTCGAAATAGAGGAAGAGGGTGTTAAAGGAGTGGGGGAATGTACCCCTTACCCGCGGTATGGTGAAAGCATCGCCTCGGTGATGGCGCAGATTATGGCGCTGGGGCCGGAGCTTGAGCGAGGGCTTAGCCGGGAAGCCCTGCAGGCGCTATTGCCGCCCGGCGCGGCGCGCAACGCCATCGACTGTGCCCTGTGGGATTTAGCTGCGCGCCAGCAGGGGATCCCGCTAGCCGCTCTGGCCGGGGTGACGTTGCCGCAAACGGTGGTGACCGCGCAGACGGTGGTGATCGGCGAACCCGCCCAGATGGCCGCCAGCGCCAAAGCCCTGTATGCCGCCGGGGCGCGCCTGCTGAAAGTGAAGCTGGACGATCGCCTGATCAGCGAGCGGATGGTCGCCATTCGCGCCGCGGTGCCGGAGGCCACGCTGATCGTCGATGCTAACGAATCCTGGCGAAGTGAAGGGCTGGCCGCCCGCTGCCAGCTGCTGGCCGATCTGGATGTCGCCATGCTCGAGCAACCCCTGCCTGCTGGCGACGATGCCGCGCTGGCAAATTTCATTCATCCGCTGCCCATCTGCGCCGACGAAAGCTGCCATACGCGTGCGAGCCTGCCCGCCCTGAAAGGTCGCTATGAGATGGTGAATCTTAAGCTGGATAAAACCGGGGGGATCACCGAGGCGCTGGCGCTGGCCGCCGAGGCGCGGGAGAACGGTTTTGCGTTGATGCTCGGCTGTATGCTCTGCACCTCGCGGGCGATTAATGCGGCGTTACCGCTGGCGGGCGAGGTACAGTTTGCCGATCTGGATGGCCCGACCTGGCTGGCGGTGGACGTTTCACCGGCGCTGCATTACACCACCGGCGTGGTTCATCTCTGAGGTTCCCAGCGCAGCAGATCGGTCATCGCTCTCAGGTACTTCTCGCTGGCCTCGTCGGACGAGATCGGCGGGAACTCGGCGGTGATGCAGTGCAGGCCTAAATCCGCGCACCAGCTGCCGAACGAACCCGGCGTTTCATATCCGACGCTGGTGACCAGCGGCAGCGAAAAGGCATCAGCCAGCCAGCGTCCCAGCGTGGTATGGGCTGGATCTTCAATGCAGGCCAGCGGATCGTGAAACGATACCACCCAGGCCGGATGCAGCTTGTGGATCAGGTGACACAGCGCTTCCGTTTCCGGTTCAGAGCCGGGTTTATCCCCGGTCAGCAGCACCACATCCCGATCCTGCGCCGCACTGTTCCAGCGATAGACCGTCTCACCTTCACGCCAGTTGGCCGCCGGGAAGTTACGGTTCAAATCCACGCCGCGGGCGTTGGCGCGCAGCCCCAACTGACAGCCGTCCGGGTTGACGGTTAACACCACATGGTGGCGACGCAGCTCAGGGGCCAGAGTGCGCAGGGCACAGGAGAGGGTCACAATGGAGGAGTTTTCATCTCCGTGGGTTCCGGCAATGATCAGGCCGCTGTTGCGATCGGCCTGCGGGGCAGGGAACCAGATCAAGGGCGCGCCGAGGAATGAACGGCCATAATGTTCGGTTCCAGGCGGGAAAGCGCCACGTTCCGTTCTTGGGCGAGTTAGGGACATAGACGTTCCTGAATCAGAGTTATACTACTGGCAGTGTTGTGCAAAACACACGGTTAATCAAATAGTTTCAGCGCGGGGGCAAAACCGGCTGATATCAACTTTCCGACGGAAGTTGTTTGCATTTCCCTGTTCTGAAACAAATAATTACGCATCTGCTCGTTACCCATCATTTCAAAGGGGATCTTATGAAGCATCCGGTTTCGTTGATTTGTTCTGCCCTGTGGTTGTGTGGCCTCTCTTCTTATTCTTTTGCTGCGGATGTTCCCTCCGGGACGACGCTGGCGCCAAAGCAGGAGCTGGTGCGTCATATTAAAGATGAACCTGCTTCACTGGATCCCGCCAAAGCGGTAGGGCTGCCCGAAATTCAGGTGATCCGCGATCTGTTCGAAGGCCTCGTTAACCAGAACGAAAAGGGCGAGCTTGTGCCGGGGGTTGCCAGCCGCTGGCAAAGTAACGATAACCGCGCCTGGACCTTCACCCTGCGCGAGAACGCACAATGGTCTGACGGCACCCCTGTCACTGCACAGGATTTTGTCTACAGCTGGCAGCGCCTGGTCGATCCGAAAACGACTTCACCGTTCGCCTGGTTTGCGGCGCTGGCCGGGATCAGCAACGCGCAGGCCATTATTGACGGCAAGGCCACGCCGGATAAGCTGGGCGTGACCGCAGTGGATAACCGAACCCTGCGCGTTCAGCTGGATAAACCGCTGCCGTGGTTCGCCAATCTGACGGCAAGCTTCGCCTTCTACCCGGTACAAAAAGCCAACGTGGAGAGTAGCGCAGAGTGGACCCGCCCTGGGGCGCTGGTGGGCAATGGGGCCTACATCCTGAAAGACCGGGTGGTTAACGAGAAGCTGGTCGTCGAGCGCAACAGTCATTACTGGGATAACGACAAAACGGTGCTGCAAAAAGTCACCTTTATTCCGATCAACCAGGAGTCGTCTGCCACCAAACGCTATCTGGCGAACGATATCGACATCACCGAGTCCTTCCCGAAAAACCTCTATCAGAAGCTGCTGAAGGACATTCCGGGCCAGGTCTACACTCCGCCGCAGCTGGGCACCTATTATTACGCCTTTAACACCCAGAAAGGCCCGACGGCGGATGCCCGGGTGCGTCTGGCGCTGAGCATGACCATCGACCGGCGGATCATGGCCGAGAAAGTACTGGGCACTGGCGAAAAACCGGCCTGGCATTTTACCCCGGACGTGACCGCAGGCTTTACCCCGGAGCCATCCCCGTTTGAGCAGATGAGCCAGGAAGAGATGAACGCGCAGGCCAAAACGCTGCTGCAGGCGGCAGGTTATAACGCGCAGAAACCGCTCAAGCTGACGCTCCTGTACAACACGTCGGAAAATCATCAGAAGATCGCCATCGCGGTAGCGTCGATGTGGAAAAAGAATCTTGGCGTCGATGTGAAGCTGCAAAACCAGGAGTGGAAAACCTATATCGATAGCCGTAATACCGGCAATTTCGATGTGATCCGTGCCTCCTGGGTGGGGGACTATAACGAGCCGTCGACGTTTCTCTCGCTGCTGACCTCAACGCACACCGGTAACATCTCCCGCTTCAACGATCCGGCCTATGACAAAGTGATTAACCAGGCGTCACTCGAGACCACCGCGAAGGCTCGCAACGCGGATTACAATACGGCAGAGAAAATCCTCGCGGAAAAAGCACCGATCGCGCCGATTTATCAGTACACCAATGGGCGCTTAATCAAACCCTGGGTGAAAGGGTATCCGATTAACAACCCGGAGGACGTGGCGTATAGCCGCACGATGTATATCGAAAAGCATTGATGGGCTATGACAGCCTTTAAATGGATGGAATAACCGGGACTGGCGCAGGTTTAAGCGCCAGTTTTTTATTAAATGTCAGATTATTCCCGAACCTATCCTGGCTTTTATTTTTTCTGTAAATCAATAATTCTCATCTATTTTTATTAAAGCTGTTGCTGGATGTTAATATATTATCCATTTCGCTAATGTATGTGATCTGTTTTATATGTATCTGAATGATCAGTATCGCGAATATATAACGCTTATTAAATATTTATCGCTGGTGGGAATTAAATATAAGCTTTTGAGGGAGGTCTATTTTTGGACCATGAGTTAGTTGCTTCATTGTTATTACTTGTTCTAATATCGCCTTTGCGAACAATTGTAGTTTTACTTAATAACTCTTCCTTAAGGAAAAGGGACTGCTATGGCTGATACATTTCAGAATGAAGTGCCCAAGGCACGTATAAATCTCAAACTGGCTCTCCATACGGGGGGCGCCCAAAAGAAAGTTGAATTGCCGCTTAAGCTTCTAACCGTTGGTGATTTCAGTAATGGTAAAGAGACCCGGCCGTTATCAGAGCGAGAGAAGGTCAACGTCAATAAAAATAACTTCGACAGTGTACTTTCAGAATTTAACCCGGAAATTAACCTTGCCGTACAGAATACGCTGGCTGGCGAGGGTACAGAAGAAAATGTCCGACTGCATTTTTCCTGCATAAAAGATTTCGAGCCCGAACAGGTTGCCCGCCAAATCCCTCAACTACGCGCCATGCTGGCGATGCGTAATTTGTTACGCGATCTGAAATCCAATCTCCTTGATAACGCCACTTTCAGAAAAGAGCTCGAGAAAATTCTTAAGGATCCGGCGCTGTCTCAGGAATTACGCGACGAAATGAGTGCGCTTGCCCCGAAATAAAACGTGGGCATCTCTTTTAATGGATTAACCGGGAATATGCTGATGTCTGTAAATACTGAAACTGGCTCTGCTCAGGGGCAAACCACCGTACTGGAAAAAGAGGGGGTTTACGCCTCCTTATTTGAAAAAATCAACCTGACCCCAGCGTCCCGCCTGGGCGATATCAACGACTTTCTCGATGATGCTGCATTATCCGATGCGCCTGCGGGTGAGCGCCTGACTGCCGCTATGCAGGTATTTATGGACTGTATCCGTAAATCCGGTCAGCAGGTGGAAAAGCTGGATAAAACGCTAATCGATCACCATATCGCGGAGCTGGATTTTCAAATTAGTCGCCAGCTGGATGCGGTAATGCACCATGAAGAATTCCAGAAAGTTGAGTCCCTGTGGCGCGGCCTGAAACAATTGGTCGATAACACTGACTATCGCCAGAATGTGAAAACGGAAATTCTGGATGTTTCTAAAGACGATCTGCGGCAGGACTTTGAAGATGCGCCGGAGCTTATCCAGAGCGGTCTTTATTGGCACACCTATACTGCCGAGTACGACACCCCGGGCGGTGAGCCGATTGGGTCGGTGATTTCTGCCTATGAGTTTGATGCCAGCCCCCAGGACGTTGCTCTGCTGCGCAACATCTCCAAAGTATCCGCTGCGGCGCATATGCCGTTTATCGGTTCTGTCGGCCCAAAATTCTTCCTGAAAGAGTCGATGGAAGAGGTGGCGGCCATTAAGGATATCGGCAACTACTTCGACCGCGCCGAGTACATCAAATGGAAATCCTTCCGTGATACCGACGACTCCCGCTATATCGGGCTGGTGATGCCGCGTGTGCTCGGACGCCTGCCATATGGCCCGGACACCGTACCGGTGCGCAGCTTTAACTATGTTGAGCAGGTGAAAGGCCCGGACCACGAAAAATATCTCTGGACCAGCGCGTCGTTTGCCTTTGCTTCCAACATGGTGAAGAGCTTCATTAATAATGGCTGGTGCGTACAGATACGCGGCCCGCAGGCGGGTGGCGCAGTGAAAGATCTGCCGATCCATCTGTACGATCTGGGTACCGGCAACCAGGTGAAGATCCCGTCCGAAGTGATGATCCCGGAAACTCGCGAGTTTGAATTTGCCAATCTCGGTTTCATCCCACTGTCGTACTACAAAAACCGCGACTACGCCTGCTTCTTCTCGGCCAACTCGACGCAGAAACCAGCGCTGTACGACACCGCAGATGCAACGGCCAACAGCCGCATCAACGCGCGCCTGCCCTATATCTTCCTGCTGTCCCGTATCGCGCACTATCTGAAGCTGATCCAGCGCGAAAACATCGGTACCACCAAGGACCGTCGCCTGCTGGAGCTGGAACTCAACACCTGGGTGCGCGGTCTGGTGACCGAAATGACCGACCCGGGCGATGAGCTGCAGGCCTCCCATCCGCTGCGCGATGCGAAGGTCGTCGTGGAAGACATTGAGGATAATCCAGGCTTCTTCCGCGTGCGGCTGTATGCGGTGCCGCATTTCCAGGTGGAAGGGATGGATGTAAATCTGTCGCTGGTGTCCCAGATGCCAAAAGCGAAAGCGTAAGGCGGTAGCAGGGATGAAAATTTATCGTCCGCTGTGGGGGCGGGGCCAGATGGTCTCCCCCCAGCATTTCCAGCAGCAGGCGGCTGAAACCGCCTGGCAGACCGAGTGCATCGCCCATCTTGGGGCGATGCATCCTTGGGGAATTATTCGTGCAGAATTTGATGCGGCACTGCTGAAACAGGGAAAACTGAAGGCCAGCCATCTGTGTGTGCGTTTCGCTGACGGCACGCTGACTGACACCGATAACGCTGATGCGCTACCGCCGGTAATGACCTTACCGGAAACCCATGAGCTGACGGTAGTGCTGGCGTTGCCTCATGAGCATGAAAATGGCGGTAATTGCCTGCTACCGGAGCAGAGCGCGGAGCGTCCTGTGCGCTGGCGTCTGGTGTGGCGGGAGGTACGTAACCGCTATGGAGATGACAACCGCCAGATTGCGGTAATGCAGCCGGAAATGACGCTACGCGCGGCGGATGATGACAACGGTAATTATCAGACTGTCACCGTCGCCAGTCTGCGCCGCGACAGCCAGGGCAACTGGTCGCAGGATGAAGATTTTATCCCGCCGCTAATGCGCGTGCAGGCGAGCCGCTTGTTGATGGAGCAGCTCGAACAACTAACGGGCCAGCTTCGAGCACGCCTGGAACGTCTGATGGCAATGCGCCGCGAAAGCAACGACCGAATGGCCGACTTTGCGGTGGCGGATGTCTCACTGTTTTGGCTGCTGAATGCGTTAAACAGCGCAGAGCCAGTGTTGAATCACTTCGAGCGTCATCCGCAGGTCCATCCTGAACGTCTTTATGAGGTACTGGCCGGTCTTGCGGGTAGCCTTCTGACCTTTTCTCTTGACCACACCACGGCCGATATTCCGTCTTACCGCCACGATCAACTGACAGAGGTTTTCCCGCCACTGTTTGACCTGCTGGGCGTGTTGCTGGAAGCCAGTCTGCCATCGCGGGTGCTGGCGATTGATATGACCCGGGATGAACGGCGCAGACGCTGGCATGCCCGCCTGTACGATGCGCGGTTGCGTGAGGAGGCCGATTTCTATCTGTCGGTACGCTCTACGCTTCCGGTAGCGCAACTGCTGGAACAGTTCCCGCTGCAGTGTAAGGCAGGCAGTCCTGATGAAGTGGACAGGGTGGTGAATAGTTCCCATCCCGGTATTCCGCTGAAGGCCATGAGTCATGTTCCGGCGGCTATACCACTGCGTCTGGAGAACCAGTATTTCACGCTTGATATGACGCATCCTGCGGCACAGGCGATGTTGGCGGAAGGAAGCTGCGTGTTTTATGTGCCTGGCTTGCTGGGTGACCCTGAACTTGAACTCTTTGCGGTGCTGCGCTCATGAAACAGGATCAGGATATCGATATCGACGCCCTGATGGCGAATGCCTGGCTGACGGTAACGGAACTGCGCTTCGGCGCACGCCTGGCTGATGGAGAAGGCGAAATTCTCTGGCAGCGATGTGTGGACGATATCGAGCAGGTGATGGCGCGGCTTGAGCAGGCGAACGTCAGTGACGCCAGCCGTCAGCATATATTGTATGCCTGGTGCGCGCTGATGGATGAAACGGCCAAGGGACGTCAGGTGGAAGATGATGCCTGCATCGTATGGTATCACCGCCCGCTGCAGGCGAAATACTTCGGCACCATGGATGCCGGGGATGCCCTGTATGAACGGATGCGCCAGGTATTGCGGGAACCTGCACCGGATATGGCGGTTCTGATCTGTTTCCACCGGGTACTGATGCTTGGCTTTAAGGGCGGATATTCCCTTAAAGATCCGGCCCGGGAACAGCTGGTACGTGCGATGACTGAACGCGTGCCGCCCTTTGAGGCAGCGCAGAACCAACCGGTGCTGGCGAACATTGCCGGGCGCAGCGGGCTGGTTGACTGGCTGCGTCACTGGCCAGTTTGCATCGGGTTGTCGCTTGTTCTGGTCGCAGCACTGTGGCTGGGGCTGAATCACTGGCTTGACCAGCTCATTGCGACGCTGCTGCCGGGAG
Organism: Leclercia sp.; assembly: GCF_036780805.1. Classification (NCBI taxonomy): domain Bacteria; kingdom Pseudomonadati; phylum Pseudomonadota; class Gammaproteobacteria; order Enterobacterales; family Enterobacteriaceae; genus Leclercia; species Leclercia sp. The sequence continues at coordinate 762,382 of NZ_DAIQCE010000001.1, forward strand.
CCGGAAAATGAGTGTGCGTCATCTTCGGCTGTTATGGCTGTGGGGTGGGTTGCTTGCCGCCCTGGTGTGTCAGCTGTTTCTACCGCTGAGTTCGGGCTGGCACATTGTTGCGCTTTTGCTACTCACTGCGGTTGTCATCGCAGGCTGGGTTTATACCGGTCGCAGGGTGGGAGAGCCCCTCAGGGATAATACCTGGCTGCACGATCTGCCGGATGCACCGTACCGCCTGCCAGTGGTGCTGGTGTGCGGTAACGTGGCCGACTGGCCGGGCAGTGTCGCGGTATACCGTACCGCACAGGGTTGCTGGCTGAAGGTCGCCACGGCTGAACTTCAGCAGACGGCCCGTTATCTCCTGTGGAAGCGCCCGGAACTGGTGTCGCAGCTGGCGGTGATGTTCCGCATCTGTCCTCAGCAGGAGGTTGATGAAGCGGCGATGACGGCCCGGCTTTATGAACTGCGCTGGCAAATGGGCCAGGTGCGGCGCGATAGCCATCGGGCTGTGCCATTACTCCTGAACAGTGCGGTGGCGGGGGTGACCGTCTCCCAGCCGCTATGGCAGACAGCGCTGAACGGAGAAGCAATGCAGGTATGGCAGCCAGATGAAGCACCGTGCAGCATCCGAACATGGTTATCGCAAAAGGGAGGGGAAGATCGTCTGGCCGTACAGGTGAGGATGAGCGCTCACGTTCGCTTTGTGGGGCAGACAGCATTGAGTGCGCTGGTCTCTGCGTCAGACGATATGCCACTCGCCGTTCCGTCGGTGATGCTTTATCACATGAGCCTGTCAGGTGCGCCCGCCCTGGATGAAAATCTGTGGCAGCGCTGGCTTTCACACCATACCACACTGAATTTGCTACCGGGCTGGCAATCCGTTGCAACACCGGATGGCATACCGTTACCTGATTTTATCCTGCCGATGTTGCCACAGGGCGGTGCAGTCACGCCGCAAAGCCGCGCCCTGCTAAGGGCATTCTGTATGTTTACTCTCGCAACTGTCATCGCCCTGTGTGCCAGCGCGTGGAACAACAAGCAGTTACTGCAGCGGGTGAGCTTCGACATTCAGCATTACGACCTCATTGCGATGAACAACTACGAGCCAAAGGCTAATGCAGTTGAGGTATTGCGGGAAGATGCGGCGTTGCTGGACCAGTGGGCACGTAACGGTGAGCCGATGAAAATGAGCCTCGGCCTGTACCACGGCGAGCGTCTTCGCCTGCCGTTGATGGAGGCGATTCGTTCCTATGTTCCGCCTCCGCTGCCAGTCAAACAGGTAGAACACGCCTCGCCAAAAATCATCCGCCTCGACAGCATGTCTCTCTTCGATACCGGCCGATGGGCGCTGAAACCCGGATCCACCAGGCTACTGGTTAACTCGCTGGTCGGCATCAAGGCGAAGCCCGGCTGGCTGATTGTCGTGACGGGCCATACCGACAGCGTGGGTGATGACAAGTCCAACCAGACGCTCTCCCTGAAACGTGCCGAATCCGTTCGCGACTGGATGCGCGATACCGGTGACGTACCGGAAAGCTGTTTTGCGGTGCAGGGCTACGGTGAAAGCCGTCCTGTCGCAACAAACGACACCCCGGAAGGGCGTGCGCTCAACCGCCGTGTCGAAATCAGTCTGGTACCGCAGGCCAATGCCTGTCAGATACCCGGCATAACCCAGGCGTCATCGCAGGATGATGACGCATCACTACACAATGGAGAGTAATTCCATGGCAATTCCTGTTTATCTGTGGCTGAAAGACGACGGCGGCGCGGACATCAAAGGGTCAGTGGACGTTCAGGATCGTGAAGGTAGCATCGAAGTGGTCGCTCAGAAACACAACCTGTATATCCCGACCGATAATAATACCGGCAAGCTGACTGGCACGCGTATTCACACCCCGTTCCTGTTCACCAAGGAAATCGACTCCTCCAGCCCGTATCTCTACAAGGCGGTAACCACCGGCCAGACACTCAAGTCTGCCGAATTCAAGTGGTACAAAATCAACGATGCAGGTCAGGAAGTGGAGTACTTCAACACCAAACTCGAGAACGTGAAGGTAGTGAAAGTGAATCCGATGATGCACGACATCAAGGATCCGTCTTTCGAAAAACATAACCACCTCGAGCAGATCGAACTGCGTTACGAAAAAATCACCTGGACCTACAAAGACGGCAACATCATTCATTCCGATTCCTGGAACGAACGCGCCACCGCGTAAGTCGCAAGCGGGCAGAGCTTCTCTGTCCGCTTTTTCTTTTTTGCTGAATGTCTGCTGTCGCGGACGTTGAGCAAAGAAAACATCACATCCCGGAAACAAGACCTTATGGGCCTCGGTAACGGCCAGGGGCGGTAGCGTGTCCGAAAGGTCCTCAACAGTGAGTAAATTCAACATGGAAAACCCTGCAATCCTCCTTCGACGTCTGAACCCTTACTGTGCCCGTGCGATGGAAGGCGCGGCTTCGCTCTGCCAGACCCGCGCCCATGCGGAAATTTTGCCGGAGCACTGGCTGCTGAAGCTACTCGAACAAGGGGAAGGAGATCTGACGGTGCTGGCACGTCGTTACGAATGGGATATGGACAGCATCTGGCAGGATTTACTCTGCTGGCTCGATAAGCAACCCCGCTCTGTGCGCCATCGGCCTCAGTTGTCTGACGACATCCAGACTCTGATGCAGCAAGCCTGGCTGATCGCTTCACTCAGCGGAGAAGAGCAAATCCGCAGTGTTCATCTACTGATGGCCATGGTGAATAAACCGAAACTGGCACGCTGCGACGGCCTTTGGCCACTGTTAACGCTTGCTCAGAGCCAGCTGGAACGCCTTCGTCCGTTGCTGGACGCGCAGTCGGATGAGCGCCCGGAAATGCAGCACGATGCTGAGCTGGCACAGAACCACGGTGGCGAAGTGGCGTTTGTAGGGCGCCCGGTCGGAGTGGAAATGAATACGGGTGAACTGAACCCGGCGCTACAAAACGCCCTGGACAAATTTACGCTCGACGTCACTGCGAAAGCGAAAGAGGGCAAAATCGATCCTGTATTTGGTCGCGATACAGAGATCCGTCAGATGGTGGATATCCTCTCTCGTCGCCGTAAGAACAACCCGATCCTGGTCGGTGAGCCGGGTGTGGGAAAAACCGCACTGGTGGAAGGTCTGGCGTTACGCATTACCGAAGGTAATGTGCCGGAGTCCATGAAAACGGTCAGCCTTCGCACGCTTGATTTGGGCCTGTTGCAGGCGGGCGCGGGGGTGAAAGGCGAGTTTGAGCAGCGGCTGAAAAACGTGATTGATGCAGTACAGCAGTCGCCTGTGCCCATTCTGTTATTTATCGACGAAGCGCACACCATTATCGGCGCAGGCAATCAGGCGGGTGGGGCGGATGCCGCCAATCTGCTGAAGCCCGCGCTGGCACGAGGTGAACTGCGCACCATTGCCGCCACCACCTGGAGTGAATACAAGCAGTACTTCGAGCGTGATGCGGCACTGGAGCGCCGCTTCCAGATGGTGAAAGTGGACGAGCCAGACGACGATAGTGCCTGCCTGATGCTGCGTGGCCTGAAATCCCGCTATGCAGAGCATCACAATGTGCACATTACCGACGATGCCGTACGAGCAGCCGTCACGCTGTCGCGCCGCTACCTGACGGGACGCCAGCTGCCGGACAAAGCGGTGGATTTGCTCGATACCGCGAGCGCCCGAGTGCGTATGAGCCTCGATACCGTTCCAGAACAGTTGACACGCATTCGTGCGCAGCTCACGTCACTTGCAATCGAGAAGCAGGCGCTGCTGGAAGATATCGCTGTGGGTAATCAGAGCCATGGTGAACGCCTGACGGTGATTGAACAGGAAGAAGTGCGCCTGATTGTGGAACTTGATGAACTGGAGACGCAGTACGGTCAGGAGCTAAAACTGACCGAACAACTGCTGGAAAGCCGCCAGGATCTCTCCCGCCAGAGTGAAACCCTCAAATCACAGCAAGAGCTTAACGAAATGCAGCAGAGTAACCCGCTGCTCTCTGTTGATGTGGACGTGCGCACCGTTGCCAACGTGATTGCTGACTGGACCGGCGTCCCGCTGTCTTCGTTGATGAAAGATGAGCAGACGGAACTGCTGACTCTGGAAAACGAAATCGGTAAACGCGTGGTTGGTCAGGATGTGGCGCTTGGCACTATAGCCCAGCGACTGCGTGCCGCGAAAACCGGGCTAACGTCTGAGAACGGTCCGCAGGGCGTGTTCCTGCTGGTTGGACCTAGCGGTGTCGGCAAAACCGAAACCGCCCTGGCGCTGGCCGATGTGCTGTACGGCGGCGAAAAGTCGCTTATCACTATCAATCTGTCGGAGTACCAGGAGCCGCACACCGTTTCCCAGTTGAAAGGTTCACCACCGGGTTACGTCGGCTACGGTCAGGGTGGCATTCTCACCGAAGCGGTGCGCAAACGACCTTACAGCGTGGTCCTGCTTGATGAAGTCGAAAAAGCGCACCGCGACGTGATGAACCTGTTCTATCAGGTCTTCGACCGCGGCTTTATGCGCGACGGCGAAGGGCGTGAAATCGACTTCCGTAACACCGTTATCCTGATGACCTCGAACCTCGGCAGCGACCATCTGATGCAGCTGCTCGACGAACAGCCGGATGCGACCGAAGGCGAGCTGCACGAACTGCTGCGCCCGATCCTGCGTGACCATTTCCAGCCGGCCCTGCTAGCCCGCTTCCAGACCATTATTTACCGCCCGCTGGCGCAAGCTGCCATGCGCACCATCGTGGAAATAAAGCTGTCGCAGGTCAGCAGGCGATTACATCGTCACTACGGCCTGACAACGCATATCGACGAAAGCCTGTATGACGTCCTGACCGCCGCGTGCCTGCTGCCGGATACCGGCGCGCGCAACGTCGACAGCCTGCTGAATCAACAGATTCTGCCGGTACTGAGTCAGCAGCTGCTGACCTGTATGGCCGACAGACAAAAACCACAGTCGTTAAGCCTTAGCTGGAGCGAAGACGAGGGTATCGGTCTTGAGTTTGACGTGCAACAGGGAGTGGACGCATGAGTAATAATCCCCCGTTAAGATACAGCCACAACCATCACCTGCTTTCGGTGAAGGGATGTGAAGCAGAGCCTGATGTGCTGGCGTTTGAAGGTGATGAAGCCCTGAGCACGCCGTTCCGCTACCGGATTGAGTTCACCAGCGCTGACCACGCCATCAGCAAAGAGATGATGCTGATGAAGCCCGGCTCCCTGACGCTGCAGGCCCCGGTTGACCAGGGTTACGGCATCAGAATCCAGCAGCCGGTGCGGGTGATACAGGGCGTGGTGACAGGTTTTGAACGGCTTGGCACCTCCGCAGATGAAACCCGCTACGCCCTGACGCTGCGGCCACGCCTGGCGCTGCTCGACCGCTCGCACCAGAACGCCATTTACCAGGACATGTCGGTCCCGCAAATCGTGGAAAAAATCCTGCGCGAGCGCCACGGCATGCGCGGCCAGGATTTTCTGTTCTCGCTGAGTAAAGAGTACCCGCGCCGTGAGCAGGTGATGCAGTACGGCGAGGACGACCTGCACTTTATCACCCGCCTGCTGGGTGAGGTCGGTATCTGGTTCCGCTTTACCACCGACACGCGCCTGAACATTGACGTGGTGGAGTTTTACGACAGCCAGCAGGGTTACGGGAAAGGCCTGACGCTGCCGTCGGTGCCGCCGTCCGGGCAGCATGCGAAAGGCATGGACTCGGTGTGGGAGATGGAATGTCGTCACAACGTGGTGCAGAAGCAGGTCAGCACCCGTGATTACAACTACCGTCAGGCCACGGAAGACATGAACACCCGGGTGGACGCGACCCGGGGCGACAGCACCACTTACGGCGATGCCTATCACTGGGCCGATAACTACCTGGCGGCGGGAACGTCCCATGACCGCAATCCGGCCCCGGAGTCCGGGGCGTTTTGCGCCCGCATCCGGCACGAACGCTACCTGAATGGCCAGACCCGGACCCGGGCCATCACCAGCTGTCCGACCCTGTCTCCGGGGCAGATTCTGAAAGTCACCGGCGGGTACGAAGTGGCGGAGGTATTCGCCCATGGCGTGGTCGTCACGGCAATGCACTGCCATGCCCGGCGTGACGAGGACTTTGCGGTTGATTTTCACGGTATCCCGGACAGCGCTGATTTCAGTTTCCGCCCGGAGCCAGGCTCACGCCCGGTGATGGCCGGCACCTTACCGGCCCGCGTCACCAGTACCACCGAAAATGACACCTACGGGCATATCGACAAGGACGGCCGCTACCGCGTTAACATGCTGTTTGACCGGGACAACTGGGAGACCGGGTTCGAGAGCCTGTGGGTGCGTCAGTCCCGGCCGTATGCCGGCGACACTTACGGCCTGCACCTGCCGCTGCTGGCGGGCACCGAAGTGGCGATAGGTTTTGAGGACGGTAACCCGGACCGGCCGTATATCTCTGGTGTGCTGCACGACTCGGCCCACGGCGACCACGTCACCATCCGCAACTATAAACGCAACGTCCTGCGCACCCCGGCGAACAACAAAATCCGTCTCGACGATGAGCGCGGGAAAGAGCATATCAAGGTCTCGACGGAGTACGGCGGCAAGAGCCAGCTGAATCTCGGTCACCTGGTCGACAGTGAGAAACAGAAGCGCGGGGAAGGCTTTGAGCTCAGAACCGACAGCCGGGGGGCCATCCGGGCGCAGAAAGGAATTTTTATCAGTGCTGACGGGCAGGCCAGGGCGCAGGGCCAGGCGCTGGAGATGGAGCCGGCGGTCAGCAACCTGGGTGATGCGCGGGCGCAGATGACGTCCATCTCGGATGACGCGCAGAAGGCGACCGCGAACCCGGCAGACCTTCAGGCGCAAATCACACTGCTGGAACAGCAGCTGACGGACCTTAAAAAATCGGTGCTGCTGATGAGCGCGCCGGACGGTGTGGCGCTGACCAGCGGACAACACCTTCAGGTCTCAGCCGGGCAGAACCTGATTGCCACGGCGGGTAAAAATGCGGACGTCAGCGTGGTGAAAAATCTGTTCATCGGGGTGGGCAATGCCCTGAGCGTGTTTGTGCGCAAGCTGGGGATCAGGCTGATAGCGAACCAGGGGCCGGTGCAGGTACAGGCGCAGAACGATTTAATGGAATTACTGGCCCGTAAGGAAATCAGCATCGTCAGCACGGAAGATGAAATCAAAATCCTTGCGAAGAAGAAGATCACGCTGAACGGTGGCGGGAGCTATATCACACTGGATGCGAATGCGATTGAGACGGCGACGCTCGGGGATTTCAGGTCAAGAGCCGGGCATTATGCGAGACAGACTCAGGCTCAAAATAAACCTGAAATAAGAAAATTACCTCTGGAGATATTTCCTTCTTATAATCGAATGTTTAATTTCAAGGATGAGAAGGGCGTCCCTTATTCTGGAACTAAATACTATGCGCTTATGAGTAATGGTGTGGAAATTTCAGGAGTTACAGACGAACATGGTAATACAGAAGTTTTTAATGGGAATGAAATAGGCATTGTTTGTGTGTATTTGGCTATTTAATAAGGATTAGAAAGGTGGATAAGTTTGATCAAAAAACATCCTCTTCCGCTGAGTTATCAGGTGCGGATTCAAGAGAGGATATAAACATAACAAATGTTCAGATAAGAAGGAAAACATATATTCTTACTGTTGGTTTTGAGGTGAATCATCCAAGTGCATTTATCAATGGGATTCAAGATCTTTCTGTGGATTACGGACATGCTTTTTTTTATATCACTAAAAACAATGAGGTTGATATTTTTTTTAGTTTTGGACCAAAAGGTCTGGCCGTACCAGGAAAAATTACAGATGAATATTCGGGGGCAAGGCCCGGAAGTACAAATTATAGTATAACTGAAGTCACACGGCTATTTAGACTAAAAATCAGCGAGGAAATAGCTATAAACGTTAAGGATAATGCGGATGCGTTCACTGCTAAAGTTAATGCAGGTACGGAACATTATTATGCCTTTATGAATGACACATGTGCTGAAACGGCAAGAGATATCTTAAGTGCAGGAGGTGTATCGACACCTCCTGGAAGTGGTCCTATCAAAGGTGTTGGGTCTGATGAAATCACAACGATGGGGAGTTTTGTGAATCCTTATAGTTGGTATTTTGATTTTTTAAAGAAGTATGAAAATACTGGGATTATATGTTATGGAACTGATGGGGCTGGAAATGTAGCTAATGATCTGATAACACTTTATAATTCATGGGTTCTTTATCCGGGAGATAATGATGTGTTGCTATCAACAGGCCTGGAGACGATAATTCATGGCGATCTTACAAAAGATTAATGCGACGCTTAATACTGTTATTTTTTATTCGTGCATAATATTGTTTTCAAATCATGAAGTATTTTCATCTGAAAAAATTATAAATATAGACAGCAACTACAAGGATAAAACTATGGCTTGCGACAACCAGGGTTCTTTTCTACACGTCATTAATACTGTAGTGCAGATCATTTCACAAAAAAGTACAATCGAAGAGCAGTTAGAAGAATATAAAGAATTTTTCGACAGGGCAGAAGCCCATTACTCTAAAAATGGTCCCGTAGATAGATATTATCTTTCTCATAAAAGGGAGGTAGAAATAAATTTTTTTAGAGATGAGTTCTCGAATGTATGGAACTCTGCTTATATTTCGTTTGGTGCTTGCACTGGAATGTTACTTGATTTTGATAATATCAGGAAGGCAAATTTGTTTTTTGAAGGAATATATGAAAAAGAAGGGGCTTACCCAGATGGTAATGGGAAGAAAGTAACTTATAAATTCAATGTTGCACGCTATCGTCATAATCATAGTGTCATTGTTGATTTTAAGTTAAAGAGCAAAGAGCAAAGCGGAGAGGTATACCCAATTAGGTTTTCTCAAGTGCACATTTACACTGAGTTTTAGACTTAACTTAATGATTCTGTCTATTATCTTTTCTATTGTTTTAGCAATATTAGTGATGATGATTACATTGTTAATTTATATTGATAATGTCTGATGTATCAATGCGGTAAAGCATATGGTGAAGGTACTATCAAGTTATCGAGATATAGTGCCACGAAACCAACATCTAAATTCAGAATGACCGTCAGAAAAATTGACGAAATTCCAGTGTATATAAAGGTTTATAAGTATTATATCTATGTGGTGTATAGAGAATGTTATTCAAAAATTTTAGTGGAATTATCTTTAATTGATATTGGCAATGTTAATAAGAATTTATTCGGGTTTGATAGCAATACTCAATCTGCGAATGATGAAGGTGATGGTCGATGAAAAATTATAGAATTATAATTGTGTTACTGTTGTTGTCATCTAGAGTGCTGGCAGGAGACCCCGGTGGAATATCCTTACTTGTTAAGGCCTTGCCGTCTGCTAGTGATTATAAATATGTCCTTGATGGTTTTTTTAGAAATTATTACGGTGTGGACAATCCTCGTACCCCTGTGTGTGATCAAAAAGATTATGTCCCATATATTGATAATATATATCTGAATACTCTTCCTGGAGGTATTGATGACAATATTTTAATAAAGTCTATAACAGACTCATCGGCCAGAACTCAGATTGCTAAAATATTATCATCTTACTCTGATGATCAAATTTCCGGGTTTGATGGTGTTCTTTTTTATGCAGTTAACGATAATGAATTATTTATTTACACGTTTGACTCAAAATCTCCAGTATATATTTTCAAAAATGACTTGAATGTTAAAGATATTATTAATTTTAAGCTTTTGGGAAGATCTATTTGCCAGTCTATAAGCTCAAAAATACTCCCTCGTAGCCCTTGATTATATTGAGGTAAGTAAATTTATTTCGATGCGATTTGATATCGGAGGAAAATAGTGTGAGTGTAGACGGCATAGCTCTGCAGTATAATATATCAGCTCCTAATGAATGCACCCTTAGCATCAATTTCTGTAAGCAAAAGTGGTAGAATAGTACTGATTGGTCTGAAAAACCAGCAGTAAATCCTCCAGCCTCAAAATCAGTGAATAAACAACCACAACAAAATAGAGACGTAAGTACCAATAAAAAATGCTGGAATCGGTTGGGGGGGTTAGTTCTGGAAATCCGATTGCGTTACTCACTCAAGAATAGAGAAACTCCTGGATGGTTGTTGCATTCGAGGAGGGAGAGACTCGATGGAAGTGGGGGCGTGTGAAAGAAGGAGATGGCGGAATAAACTACCATAAGAAGACTGGCGTTAATATGTCATCAATGGTTGGTAATTCTACTCCTTGGTGCGCTTCATTTATTAATTATTGCCTCAAAGAGTCAGGTTATTCAATGTCTGGTAGCGCCAGTTCTCAACCCTTAAAAAAACAAAAATTTTATAAAATATATTACCGCCATAATTCTTTATTAAAAGAGCAGTCATTTATTTGAGTGTGGGTTTTAATGGAGTTGGTAATGCAATGGTTTTAATCTTCGCCTCATTTTCATCTCAAGCCAATTTGGCTATCCTGTAATATGAGAAAATGAATGTCATATACACTTAAATATTTTCCAGAACGTTATCCCAGGCCTAAACCTCTGAGATTTTCTCGTTGGTTTATTGCTCTGGTTGTCATGCTTTCTATTAGTATTAACTTAATGCGTATATTTGGGAGTTATGTCGAAAACATGTTCTTTTGGGAATTAGCTCTAGGTTTACCTATTGCTTTGTGGAGTGTCCTGTTTTCTTCATGTCTTCTTCTTTGGGCATTACAGGATAGTAAAGCAAACGCTTTTGACAAACAGCGTGAACATTGGATTCTACGCGAAACCTGTAAGGCACGGCGTGCACTACAGGTACTGAATGCAACATTTATTACCGGCCACTCATCAGTTGCTCAGAAAGATATAGCTATTGCCATGCAAAGCAACGATAGCATCATCATTTCACAGGTCGACCGGGATGGTAATGAAAGCATCCGAATGAGCCAGTTTTCTTCTAGCCCGCAGGACTCGCCAAAATTCGTGATAACTAACATTTTTTCACAGTTAATCGCTCACATTCCTTTTGCACAAATTCCTGACAAATTACCACTGGTCGTAGTTTTTGATATAACAACATCCCTGCCTTTGGAGAGCATTCGCCATTACTGGGATGAGGCTTGGCAAAAGTATAATATCGCTCTTCCTGTTGAATATGGTGAAGGGAGCGGGCTTTGCGTAATTGACCGCTGGTTAAATGTACGTATTAAAGATAATGCAATGTTATTGATTGTGGGGCTCCAGTTTAATCCAGCCGATTCCGACAACACAGCTGAGGCCGGTGTAGCGCTGCTTCTGGGCAACCGCCTGACACAGAATGCACTCGAACCTCTCGCGTTGCTGCACCGGCCAGATGCTTCCCCTCCAGGTGAACTGAGCGAGGGGATGAATATGGCCGCTTATAATGTCCCACTCAAAGAAAATGTAGTGAAAAATTTATGGCTTTCCGGGATGACGGGTGAGCAGCATGCAAAAGTGATCGCGTGTCAGAATGCTCATCCTGCGCAGTCTGTAGCAGACGACTCCGTCATTTCACTCGACAGGTCTATGGGACATGCCGGAGCCGCAGCCCCTTGGCTGGCCATCGCTGCCGCCACTGAAATTGCCCAACAAACACAGGCACCACAGATGATTATCTGCGGTGATACCACACAGAATGTGCTGTGGAGCACGCTCATCACCCCGATTGCTTCCCGACAGGAGATGGATCCGTGAAGTTACCTTTTGCTTTCGCACCGAAGACTACGGAAGGCCGCTATCTTTCTGTCGCATTTATTCTCTTTTTACTCTTTGCCATAATGACGTTTGTGGTCTGGAAGCATCCAGACATGGCAGGGCTGGAAGACGGTAGCCAGCAGCAGATTTACTGGCTTATTGGCGGGGGCTGCATTACCGGGTGCACATTTATCATGCTGGCTGTGCTCCTGCGGGCTGCTCTCAGTGCCGGCAAAAAAGAGTTTAATGCTCTCATCGACGATATTCGTGGCGACGACGAGAAGAAGAAACGGAAAGGTGAAAAAGTCCCTGTTCACCCTGCGGTGGCCATGTGTGACAGAATTCGGGCGCATCTCCGCTCTCGTATTAGTCTTTACTGGCGTAGCAAAGTCCGTCTGCTGTTAATCACTGGCGATGAGGCGGCAATCGAGCAGCTGGTTCCCGGCCTGCAGCAAAACCAGTGGCTTGAAGGCAACCGTACCGTTCTGATTTACGGCGGCAGCCTGGCATCGGAGCCTGACCGCGAAAAATACGCCGCGCTGCGCAAACTGCGCCGCGGACGCCCGCTGGACGGGATTGTCCGTGTCATGCCCCAGTCGCTTAACCTGACCCCACAAATCAGCGACAACGATTTACGCGGACTGGAAAAAATCAGCGAACTGCTCCGTTATTCCGCCCCGGTCTGGCTGTGGCAGCTGTGCGACAGCAGCTGGTCGCAGCGTATGCGTCCTGAGCAGGCAGTGGGAGCAAGCTTTCCCCTGCGTGCAAAAGAAGACGATATTATCCGCCAGCTTGAGCTGATGCTTCCGGCCCTGCGGGGGCAGGGGATGAGGCAGGTCGCCGAGAACAACAGCCACGACTTCCTGCTGCGTCTGGGCCAGAACCTGAAAGAGGGTGGTATCGCCCGCCGGGCTCAGCAACTTCTGCCATGGCTCTATACCTCCCAGCAGCGCATTCCGCTGCGCGGCCTGATGTTCAGCCTGCCGGAGAATAAACCCACTCATCCGTCAGGCGGGACAGCCGACGCTGAGAAATATGTCCCGGAGTCACAACGCCATGCCCTGACCCTGCCGGCGACCTGGCAGGGAATCGTTGACGACTGCACTCGTGTACGTGGCCGCCGCGTCGGCATGGCGTGGGAGAGGACGCTTGCCTGGACCCTGATGGCCATCATCGGTCTCTGGAGTGCGGGGACGCTGCTGTCGTTTATGGTCAACCGCCAGCAGATAGTCTCTGTGGCGCAACAAGCCCATGCCCTGGTGGAGCATCCTTCCGTACCGGATGACCAGCTGACGGCCCTGCACGAACTGCGAAACGACGCGGGTCGCCTGCTGCACAATGTTCAGGAGGGCACGCCCTGGTATCAGCGCTTCGGTCTTGACCATAACCAGCAACTGCTCGATGCGATGCTTCCCTGGTACGGCGCGGCGAACAACCGCCTGATACGCGACCCGGCGAATACCGCTCTGAAGCAGAAGCTCAGCGCGCTGGCAAACTCCGCTCCTGACAGCGACCAGCGCGTACAGCTGGCGAAACCGGGCTACGACCAGCTGAAGGCCTGGCTGATGATGTCCCGACCGGATAAAGCCGACGGTGTGTTTTACGCGCAAACCATGAAAGCCGTGCAGCCGACGCGAACGGGTATCTCAGCCAGCCTCTGGCAGAGCCTGGCGCCGGATTTGTGGGCTTTTTATATTTCCGAACTGCCAGCGCAGCCACAGTGGGCTATCACGCCGGATGCGCAGCTGGTCAGTCAGAGCCGACAGGTGCTGCTGCAGCAGATTGGACGGCGTAACGCGGAAAGCACCCTGTATGAGAACATGCTCAAATCCGTGCGTCGTAACTTCGCTGATGTGTCTCTGGAAGACATGACCAGCGGAACCGATGCCCGCAGGCTGTTCACCACCGGGGAGGTGGTGCCGGGCATGTTCACCCGCCAGGCCTGGGAGGGCGGTATTCAGCCGGCTATCGATAAGGCTGCAAATTCACGCCGGGATGAAATCGACTGGGTGCTGAGCGATGCCCATAAAGCTGTATCAGCCGACCTGTCGCCGGAAGCACTGAAAGCCCGTCTGACGCAACGTTACTTCACCGACTTTGCCGGCAGCTGGCTGAGCTTTCTCAACAACCTGAGACTTCATCCGGCAAACAACATTGCGGATGTCACCGACCAGCTGACGCTGATGAGTGATGTCCGGCAGTCGCCGCTGATTGCCCTGATGAATACCCTTGCCTGGCAGGGACAGACCGGTCAGCAAAGCGAAGGCCTGTCGGACTCCCTCATCAAATCAGCTAAAGACCTCGTAGGCGGGCAGGACAAACCCGTGATTGACCAGTCTGCGTCAGGCCCGCAGGGGCCGCTGGATGAAACCTTTGGCCCGCTGCTTCAGCTGCTGGGCAAAAACACAGGCAGCAACGTCATGTCAGCGGATAACTCCCTGAGCCTGCAGACGTATCTGACCCGTATCACCCGCGTGCGCCTGCGCCTGCAGCAGGTGGCCAGCGCCTCCGACCCGCAGGAGATGATGCAGACCCTGGCGCAGACCGTATTCCAGGGCAAAAGCGTGGACCTCACCGACACACAGCAGTACGGCAGCCTGATTTCGGCAAGCCTTGGCGAGGAGTGGAGCGGCTTCGGGAATACGATGTTTGTGCAGCCGCTGACTCAGGCCTGGGAGACCGTGCTTCAGCCGTCGGCGGCGAGCCTGAATGATAAATGGAGCCGCGCCGTGGTGGCAAACTGGCATACCGCGTTTGACGGGCGTTTCCCGTTTGCTGCAGGTAAAAGTGATGCCTCCCTGCCGATGCTGGCTGAGTTTGTGCGCAAGGACAGCGGGCGCATAGAGCGCTTCCTCACGACGGAGCTCAGCGGCGTGCTGCACAAGGAGGGCAGCCAGTGGGTGCCGGATAAGGTCAACAGCCAGGGGCTGAGCTTTAACCCGGCCTTCCTGCGGGCCATTAACCAGCTGAGCCAGCTGTCGGACATTCTGTTCACCGACGGCAGCCAGGGTATCAGCTTTGAGCTGCAGGCGCGCCCGGTCCCGCAGGTGGTGGAAACCCAGCTGACCATCGATGGACAAAAGCTGCATTACTTCAACCAGATGGCCGACTGGCAGAGCTTCCGCTGGCCGGGAGAGACGTACAGGCCGGGAACCATGCTGACCTGGACCACGGTCAACGCCGGTGCGCGCCTGTTCGGGGATTACAGCGGGGTCTGGGGCTTTATTCGCTGGCTGGACCAGGGCAAGCGCCAGCAGCTTGACCGCAGCCAGTGGATGATGAGTTTCACCGCGCCGGATGGTCGTAACCTGCAGTGGGTACTGCGCTCACAGCTGGGCAGTGGCCCACTGGCGTTACTGGCCCTGCGTGGCTTCACGCTGCCGGAGCAGATATTCAGCGTCGACAGCGCGGCAACGGCTCAGGCGCTGATGACCAAAACGGAAGACAGTGATATGGACGGAATTGAATAATGGACTCTTTGCCGAACCTGGTTGCTGCCTGTCAGATGGATGAAAATCTGCTGCGACAGCAGGCGCAGGCACGTACGGAAAGCTGGCAACCCTGGCTTGCCCCGGTCAGCGCTACCCGTCCGACGGGAGAAGACCCGGGATATGACGATGATTTCCAGCGCATCCGGGAGGAGGTCAATAAACTTTCCGGCATTGATACCGGTCTGATATGCACGCTTGCTGAAAAGCTGCTAACCACTACCGCCAAAGATATCCGGGTTGCCACTTATTACTGCTGGGCGCGCCTGCACCAGGACGGCGAAACCGGCTTTGCCGAAGGGCTTGAACTGCTGGCGGGATTGCTGCAACGCTACGGCGCTCAACTTCATCCACAGCGCGAGCGGAGCCGTAAACCGGCGCTGGAGTGGCTTGCGGGCTCCCGTGTGCTCGACAGCCTGACACTCTGGCCGGAAGTAGTACGCGAGGATGCCCTGCACACGGCCGGTGCGCTGCTGCTTATTCGCGACAGTCTGGAGACAGAGCCGGACGCGTCACGGCCAGCGCTGAATGCTCTGTACAGCGCGCTGGAATCCCGCCTGATGAAGGCCGGTGGCGTGGATGCCGTGGTACCGCAGAACGCGGGTAACAAGGCGCAATCACAGGCTTCACTCTCAACAGAACATGACGCACCGGTCCTGAGCCGCATCACGTCCGGTCAGGATTTACTGGCCCAGGCCCGAATTCTGACAGGGTATCTGCGCGAACAGCCCGATGGCTGGCTTGCCGCACACCGACTGATGAAAAGTCTGCGTCACGACACGCTGAGAGCGATCCCTGCGCCGGATGCCGAAGGGAAAACGCGCATCGAACCGCCCCGGGCTGACCAGAAGGCCATGCTCAAACGGCTGTACCTGCAGCAGAGCTGGCTGGAGATACTGGAGCAGGCTGACAACACTTTCTCGCGCGGCGCCAATCACCTCTGGCTGGATTTGCAGTGGTATATCCATCAGGCCCTGATGAAGTTGGGGCAGGATGTGCTGGCCGATATCATCACCGCCGACCTGAAAGGGCTGCTGCGCCGCCTCACCGGCCTTGAAACTCTGGCTTTTAACGACGGGACGCCGTTTGCCGATGAGGTCACGCTCAACTGGATAAACCAGAGCGTGCTGGACGATATGTCCGGTTGGAGGGATGAGCCGGTCAGCGCTGTCAGTGAGACGGACAATGATATTCTGGCCCTTGAGCCGGAAGCGCTGGAGAAAGCGGACACTGACGGCCTGGATGCCACACTTCACTGGCTGCAGACCCGTCCGGGTATCGACTCCACAAAAGACAAATGGTTGCTACGCCTGCTGATGGCCCGCGTTGCCGAGCAAAAGGGCAAAAATGAACTGGCGTTGCATCTGCTGGATGAACTTGACGGTGCAGCGCAGTTAATCACTCTCACGCAGTGGACGCCGGCGCTGCTATTTGAAGTGAAATCGCGCCGCCTCAGACTGCTGCGCATGAAAGCCGCCCGCAGTGAAATCGATAAAACGCGGTTACAGCCAGAGATGGACCAGCTTCTGGCGGGTCTGATTGCGCTGGACCCGGCAGGCAGTGCGGTGCTTTGCGGATAACCGGGACTGAATTCAGCTAAAAGGGAAACGTATGCCAGCAAAAGGCTTTTATCTGGTGCAGGGGGACAAAACGACCTGCGGGGGGAGAATAACCACCGGTGCAGAGGATCACCGGCTGTTTGGTAGACCGGTTGCCCGGGAACAGGACAGCGTAACCTGCGGTCTCAATGTAGGGCTTTACAGGATAGCCGGTGGCATCGACAACGATACCATACACGGCAGGCGAATGGCCGGAACACTCGACAGCTACAGTTCATGTCCGTGTAAGGCTAAATTTATTCCATCGATGATGGATGATACGTATGAGAAGAATTCAGCCGGGGCAACTTCAGCAGCAGGAGAATCTAGAAAGACATCTCTGGCGAATGCTCTTTCTCAGGCGTTTCTGGCTAGCTCACAGGCGGATACAATGTTAGCGCCAGGATATCCTGTGTTAATTAACACTCATACCGTACCGGATGACAATGTTCGAGGGATGCTCAGAGCTAACAGACATGATTTTCTCTTACTGACGCTGGAGGAATGTCAGCGGATTATTGACGGTTGGGATTTTGTAAAGAAAACATGGAAAGATGCTTTGGCAAATCCCGTTGGTAATACTGTTAAAACATATGCAACGAATATCGATGATGCAGCCAGTGCTTCAGCTATGGTTTACAAACTGGGAAGCATCGGTATAACCGCAACGGTATTTGTTAACCACAAAGGAACACGCCTGATAAAAATCAGTGGTTATGCAGCAATCAGGAAAACACTCAATGCCCCTGTCTTTGCAGAGATGAACCCCAAAGTCATCGAAGCTGGAATTGGAAAATTTGGATTAAAGAAGTCCATCATTCAAGGTGCGATTCTCGGTTTTGTATATGTGTCGGTAATAGATACAATTGATTTTATATTGAATGATGAAACAACTCTTGCAAAGTTCCTAGGGACGCTTGCTACTGATATCGTCAAAGTAGGAATTACATCGGCAGCGCTTTATGCTGTTGGATTATATACAATGTCTGCGTATATAGTCCTGAATATCGCTGTTGTTCTTGTCTTTGGAGCTGGTTTAGCTTGGGTGTTAAACACGCTTGATAGGAAATACCGTATTACGGATAGTCTGATTGAGTTCATGGCACCGTACATCGAATCTGCACAGCAAGAGTTTGTTGAAAAATCCCGGGAAATTTCAAATGATTTACTCGATTTGGGAGCTATGTATATTGATGGAATGCTCAGAAAAGGGCGGCAAGTAATAGAATCTGAAATAAAACAGTATGTTAAAAGATATGTTGGCGATCTGGCTCCCCAGGTAATTGACTTATGAGTGCGAAGCGGAGATTTTTGGGGAATGTTATTATTTGGTGTGTTTCATCCTTAGGCTCCCTTTGGTTTGCAAATGATGCATTTATTGAGTTATTTGGATTTGGAAATGATATAGTATTTTCACCGATTGTTTCCGCTCTGTTAATGATTCCGTTAATTCTTCTCTTTCCATGTATATACTGGTATATGGTCATGCGATACGGAGAGAAGCAGGCAATTATTAAATGCAAAAAAACAAACAGGATCTTTATAGGTCTGATTGGTGTTTTTATCGTCACTTCTGTCATTTTTTCCTTTATGTATACTTCGACTCTTGAGAGTAAAGGCTATGTGAAATGCGCTGCTCGCCCTGATGGATGGATGCCGGGAATGGCCACCGAATACGTACTCCCACCATCAGTATGTGGAGGACGTGGGCTCGCCGGAAAAGGTTCGAGCGGTTATGCTCCCACAACATTTAGTCAGTCCCAGGGAGTTGAGAATGATTAAGCGTCTGTTGCTTGTTTGTGCACCCGCAGCCTT
Source organism: Leclercia sp. (assembly GCF_036780805.1). Taxonomy (NCBI): domain Bacteria; kingdom Pseudomonadati; phylum Pseudomonadota; class Gammaproteobacteria; order Enterobacterales; family Enterobacteriaceae; genus Leclercia; species Leclercia sp. Next base: position 780,991 of record NZ_DAIQCE010000001.1, read on the forward strand.
ATTTTTACTGGCCAGTACAGCAGTTCTTTCCCTTTCATTTATGGATATCAAATACACGTATGAACCTGTGTTAACTGGAACACGTCTGGATTCTCTGGTTGACGAAACCTATTCCATGGTTTGGTTATTTTTTTTGTACATCGAATATTGCATTTTTTGTTATTTATATCGTATTTCTTCTGGTTTTTAAGCGATTAAGCAAAAAATGTTAGTCGGTACTATCTCATTTCATTAAGTTGTAAGCTGTCATGGCTTCGCTTTATTCCTGAGCACAGTAAGTCACTCAATCATATTGGTTATCTATGGACGATTTAACCCTGCGTTATTACGACGCTGAAATGCGCTATCTGCTGGAAGCTGGCGAAGAATTCGCTCGCGCTCATCCCGAACAGGCGGCAATGCTCAATCTGGATAAAGCGGGCGCGCGCGACCCGTATGTGGAGCGCCTGTTCGAAGGCTTTGCCTTCCTGATGGGCCGCCTGCGAGAGAAGCTTGACGATGATTTGCCGGAGCTGACAGAAGGGCTGGTCAGCCTACTGTGGCCACAATACCTGCGCACCCTTCCGTCAATGTCGGTGGTGGAGTTCACACCCGACTGGCGCGAGATGAAAGAGCCGATGCGCATTGCCAGAGGCTTCGGGGTCAATTCGCGGCCGATCGGCGAGAAGGGCACGCGCTGCCGGTACACCACCACCAAAGAGATAACCCTTCAGCCGCTGTCACTGGAGCATGCCCGCCTGTCGACTGATCCTGACGGGCGTTCGGTCATCAGCCTGCGCTTCAGTTGCAGCCTGCTTGCCGACTGGAGCCGTGCCGATCTCAGCCAGATCCCGTTCTACTTCAATGCAGACGCACCGCTGGCCTGCGCCATGCATGAAGCCTTTACCATGAATACTGCGCGTCTCTGGCTGCGGATGCCGGGTGACACGGACAGAAAGCCACTCGACGGGTATTTCACCGCGCTGGGATTCGGCGATGATGACGGGCTGTGGCCGAAGGATAGCAGCAGCTTTAGCGGTTATCAGCTTTTGCTGGAGTACTTCACCTTCCGCGAGAAATTTATGTTCACGGGCCTGCGCGGGCTGGAGACCGTCGTCTTTCCGGCTGAGCTTCCCTGGTTTGAAATCCACGTGGTGCTGGCGGAACGCTGGGAGCATGATTTCAGCTTTACCGAAAAGCATCTGCGCCTGAACTGCGTACCGGTGATTAACCTTTTCCCGCTGGAATCTGACCCGCTGACGCTGAATTCACTGCAGACCGAATACATGCTGCGCCCGATGCGCGTGCAGGATGGCCATACCGAAATTTATGCCGTCGACTCGGTGATCTCCTCAAGCCAGCATAACTATGTACCGTTCTCCAGCTTCCGCCACAAAGGCGGCATGATGCGTCATGAAGCGCCGGAGTATTATTACCATACCCGCGTGCGCCGCGGTCCGTCAGGACTGTATAACACCTGGCTAATCCTTGGCGGCGAAGCCTTTGATAATCACACGGTGCCGGAAAACGAAAGCCTGTCCCTCACGCTTACCGGCACCAATGGCCAGCTGCCGCGACGCGCATTGCAAAGCACCGTGCTTGATACAGTGATGAAAACCACCTCAGCCAGCATCGCCGTGCGTAACCTGTGTGCGCCGACGCTGCCCTGCTATCCTCCGGCGCAGGACCGTTTTCACTGGCGCGTGCTGAGCCATCTTGGCAGCGGGTTCCTGTCGATGATGGATAATGCCGACGTGCTGCGCGGAACCCTGGCGCTGTATGAATGGACCGACAGCGAGATGAACCGCCGCCGCCTGGAAGCCATCCTCGATGTGAAACACAGCGAAACCGAGCGCTTTGAGCAGGGCTATCTTGTCCGTGGCGTGCAGATTGAGGTGACGCTCGACAGCCACGGTTTTGCCGGGCGCGGCGACATCTGCCTGTTCGGCGAAATGCTGAGCCGTTTCTTCGCGCTCTATACCGACATCTATCTGTTTAACCGCTTGATTATCACCCTGCAACCGACCGGAGAGCGCCTGGAATGGGAAGAGAAGCACAACCGCCGCATTCCCGGCTGACCCCGCGGCTGGAAGCCGATCTTAACCGAATTAACTTTTACCGTTTATGTCAGCTGCTGGAGAAGCACAATCCGGGCAGGCCGCTGATGGGCTCGACCAGCCATCCCGCGGATGACCCGGTACGCTTTGCGCCGCATCCGGGAATGGGGTTTCCGGCCAGCGAGCTGAAAACCGTCGAATATGACGAAGACGATGACAGCAAGCCACCGGTTATTCGTACCACGTTTGTGGGGATATATGGTGTCGACTCACCACTGCCGACAGCCTATCTCGATGACATTACCCAGCGCCGGGAAGGACATGACGTGCTGCAGGGCTTCCTGGATATTTTCAGCCACCGCATCCTGACGCAGTTTTACCGCATCTGGCGGAAATATTCTTATCCGGCCACCTTTGAGCCGGGCGGCACTGACAGCATTTCTCAGTCGCTACTTGGCCTGGTAGGACTGGGCATACCAGGCACCGCGGACCACATTGCCACACCGGTGTCCCGTTTTCTGGCGCTGCTGGGCGTGCTGCAGCAACCGGGGAAAACCCAGGAGGGTATGCAAGCTCTGGTGAGCCTGCTGGCCCCGGATACCACCGTGCAGGTCAGCCCGTACTGCCTGCGGCCAGTTGAAATCAGCCAGCCGTTGGGTTTTTACGGCGATGATGATTTTTTGCTGGATGGCAATACGCCGCTGGGTGACGAAGCGATGGATCCCAACAGCCAACTGCTGGTTGCGCTCACGACGGATAATGAACAAGAGGCGCAGGGCTGGAAACCGGATGGTTTGCTGTATCTGGATTTTCTGGTGATGCTGCGTGTCTATCTCGGCTGGCGTTTTAAGGCAAAGATCACCCTGACCACCCGGACCCGCCTGCTGGCCGTTCCGCCGCTCGGCGTGGGCCCGTTTTGGCTCGGGATGAACGGTGTGCTGGGGGCTGATGAGGATGAGATTGCAGATGATATCCCGCCGACCTTTACGACAGAGCTGGGTTACTACACCGGCCTGAAGCCTGCAAAAACACAACAAGGAAACCTACGTGTTACGTACAAGTTTGACTAAAACGCTCTGGCTGATGCCCCTGATGCCCCTGATGCCCCTGATGGCATTCAGTCTGACTGGCTGCGGGGTTACGCAGGGCGTCGCCGATGGTACCAAATCGGCGTTTAATGCTGTTTTCTACAAAAAAATAAAGGTGCTCCATCTGGATTTCACGGCGCGTGAAGCACTGAACACCGATTCCCGCGAGAGCCACTCACTCTCTGAGCCGGTGGTGGTACGTGTCTACCAGCTAAAAGACCGCAAAATCTTCGACAAAACGGTTTATCAGCAACTCCTTAAGGACGGCGACACGATCCTGAAAGCCGACCTGCTGGCGACCCGCGACCTTGTGGTGAAACCGGGTGAAGATGTCAGCCTTAATATGCCGATGGAGGCCGATGCTCAGTTTGTGGCAGTGGCAGGATTGTTCCGCCATCCGGATATGGTCAACAACACCTGGAAGCAGGTGATTGGGCGCGAAGACCTCGATCCTGACAAGCCGCGTGTTCTGGAAGCCAGTAACAATCAACTGACGCTGCAACCGTTCAAGGAGGACTGAAATGCCCCGTCCTTCCCTGTATGAAATGCTGTATGGCAATTTCGCCGGAGGCCTTGACCTGCACAGCGTTAACGAGGAAAACCAGGCCATTCTGTCGGTACTGGATAATATGCAGCGTATCCTCAACTGTCGCGCCGGTACGCTGGCGCATCTGCCGGACTATGGCCTGCCGGATATGACCAAAATCCTGCAGGGGATGCCGGGTTCGGCACATCAGCTGATTACCACGTTGTCGGCGGTATTGCTGAAGTACGAACCGCGCCTGAGCAAAATCACGGTGGTCATGCTGGAGCAGACGCAGCCCGGCGAACTGCGCTACGCCATTGACGCCGAACTTAAAGGTATCGGCCTGGTGCGCTACGGCACCGAATTTATGCCCGAAGGCCGGGTGCTCATCCGCCATCTGAAACAACAGCAGTATCTGGATGCCCGCTCCGCACTATAATTTTTAATTCTGGCTGCCCCCCATGACAACACATCCTGAACGCCACCTGAAAACCGGTGGTGATCCGCGTACGCTTGCGGATTACGCCGCCCTGCGCGATGAAATGAATAAGTTGAGCCATCCGGCGCGTCCGGATGTGAACTGGCAACAAGCGGAAAAACTGAGCCTGTTGCTATTTGAACACAACGGTGTGGAACTCCAGACAACAGCCTGGTACACCCTTGTGCGCACCCACCTGGCTGGGCTGTATGGCCTGAATGAAGGGCTGGCGATACTGGAGGCGCTGGTTGTCCGGCAGTGGGGCAAAATCTGGCCTCATCCGGTGCATGTGCGGGTCGAAATCCTGAATGCGCTCAGCAAACGACTGCAGCAGGTGATGCGCACGCTGACTCTGACGTCTGCAGATTTAAGCCAGCTACATGAGGCTGAAGGGCATTTGAACGCGCTTATCGACGTGCTGCAGCGTCTGGAATTAAAACATAGCAGCCAGCTCGGTGCGCTGTGCGCTCTGATGCGAAACGCCGCGGCTCGGCTTGAAAAAAATGCGGGTATGGGCGGGAGTGACAGCACGCAGCCAGAAGGCGTTATCATACCCGCTGAAGCTTATATTGCTGCCGGCATCCCTACTGACGAGACAATAGAGCAAGTTAAAAGGGTATATGTCACACAACCTGAAGTAAAAGATAGCCATGCGTCGGCGAAGCCCTGGAAGCCTTTTGTCGCGGGGATGATGACTATGCTAATGATGGCCGGAACCCTGATACTGGGATGGCAGGCGATGCACCAGCCTGACCCTATGCAGGTAAAATTTGCGGCCACCCTTGCTCCTTTGCCCGTAACGCTTTCAGCCGACCAACTACAGTCGCTCCGACCGGAGGCACTGTCACCCAAGATGGGTATCCGTCAAACACAGCAACAGTTAGCCCGACTTTTACAGTTAAAGCCTGACTGGGCTCTCAGCTATGGCGATAGCCTGGTGCAGCAGGCGTTGAAACTATGGACTGAACAGGGCAAAGCCCTGGCGCAGCAGTGGCATCAGCAGATGAAGGCGACTGCACTTCCGGCAATAAATATGAACGGCTGGCATGAGGGGATGACCCAGTTACAGCAACTGGCGAACCGGCTAAATGCATTGGATGAACAGAAGGGCAAATACATGACGGTCAGCGAGTTGAAATCAGCGGTTTTTGCCATCACGCAATCCTTTAGCGGCACTGTTCCGGCAGAGGAGCAGTTGCGCCAGTTGGCCGCGGTTCCAGAAGGCGAGCCCTGGCCTGCTGCGCAGCAGAGTCAGCTGGAACTGCATCTGCAGCAACTCATCTCCCGGTATGCATTGTTAAAACAAAACAAGACGGAATAACAGGACGATAACGTGTCAGCCAGAGAACGTTTTTTCAGGAAAGTGCAGCACAGTAACGACGGGATACCGCCCGGCATAAAATCCGCTGACGCAGAAGTCAGGGCATTTCGCGTACGAATGGACGATCTTGCGCAGCAAATAGGCCAGTGGTTTGCGGGGTCTGGCATTGAGGTGACGTTTTCAACCAAACATCTCCACGATCTGAGCACCGTTGGCTACAGCCTGAACAGCGGTATATGCCGGTATGACATCACCGCCATCCGGTTGCAAAACGGCGACCGTAGCGTCCGTATCCTACCGGAGCAGCTCTGGAATGGCAGCGAAACGGGTATTGTTACCCTGCATGTCGATGCGCCAGGAATCAGGCAGGTGTTTTATCTGAGCATGGCGCCGGAAACGGGTTGGTTTATTCGGCACCCACATCAGAGTGCAAAAGAGAACCTCAACATGACCGAAGAGCGCTTTTTTGATGCGGTTGACAGGCTGGCCTGAAACCACCGAGCCTGTCTAATATCCCACTTACGCTTACTTCTGCAACACTTCAGCAAATTTCGCCAGCCACTGCGGATGGGCAGGCCAGGCGGGGGCAGTGACCAGATTGTCATCGACATAGGCTTCATCGATGCCGATGTCTGCATAGTACCCGCCGCTGAGGCGGACTTCCGGCGCACAGGCAGGATAGGCACTGCAGGTACGTCCTTTCAGGACATCGGCGGCTGCCAGTAATTGAGCACCATGGCACACGGCGGCAATCGGCTTACGTGCCTGGTCAAAAGCCTGCACCAGTTTGATCACCTGTTCGTTCAGCCGCAGATATTCCGGTGCCCGTCCACCCGGAATTAACAGGGCGTCATAATCCTCTTCTTTCACTTCAGCAAAATCGGCGTTGAGAATAAAGCGGTGACCAGGCTTTTCGCTATAGGTCTGGGCGCCGTCAAAATCGTGGATCGCCGTCATGATAAAGTCGCCTTTGGCTTTGTCAGGACAGACCGCGTCAACCCGATGGCCAATCATCTGCAATGCCTGAAACGGCACCATGGTTTCGTAATCTTCAGCGTAATCTCCGACCAGCATCAGGATCTTCTTGCTCATCTTAATCACTCCTCAAGGGATACATTAAAAGACAGAAGGCGACATCACGCCGCCAGCACTTTATTACGACCATCATTCTTTGCGCGATACAGCGCATCGTCCACGCGCTTAAACAGATCGTCGATACTTTCATCCGGGTTATGCCGCGCTACGCCAATGCTGACGGTGAAGCGCGGCAGGCCGGGGAGGGCAATGCGGGCGATCGCCGCACGCAGGGTTTCTGCGATCTGCATCGCCGCGTCCAGCGAGGTGCGGGGCAGCAGCAGTACAAACTCCTCGCCACCCCAGCGGAAAACGTAATCGTCTTTCCGACAACCGCTCTCCAGCATCCGCGCGAGGGCTATCAACACCTCATCGCCTTTCTGATGCCCAAACAGGTCGTTAATGCGCTTAAAGTGGTCCGTATCCACCAGCAGTAAGCTGAACTCCTGCTGGGCCGGAAGATGGGTTGGTGAAGCCCGATCGGTGAGATTATAAAACTGACGGCGGTTGAGCAGGCCGGTTAACGAGTCGCGGAGTGCGGCGTGTTCAAGCTCCTGTTCAAGCCGTTTTTGCTCGGTAATATCGTGAATAATGCACAGCATCAGCTTATCGCCATAGATCTCAATCGGACCGGCATAGGTCTGTACGTGTCGTGTCGTGCCGTCAGCGAGTCGATGGACGAAGTTAAGCGGCTTATGACCGCCGGGCAGGCGCGCAATCTCCATCATCACCGGCAGAATATTGCGCCCCAGGGTATTGATCTCCCAGGTGTGCTTGGTGCACATCTCATCATGGGTATAGCCGTAAAAATGGAGTGCTGCGAGATTGGCATCAACGATCTGGCCGTCCCGGGACGGATCGATCAACAGCATGGGCGCACTGTTGGTCTGGAAGAACCGGGCATAAAACCCCTGTTTTTTGCGCTGGTAGGTGCCTGAGCTGGTGGCTTTGAGACCGGCTACCGGCTGCCGGGCAATACCCTCAAAAATAATGACCTCGCCGCAGGTGTCAACATTAGCCAGCGAGAGCCGACAGCTGAGGCTGCTCGGCTGGTTATTCACCTGCACGCTCCAGATTTCGATAATCTCTTGCTGGGTTTTTAAATCGGGTACATACATCGCAAGCGTCGCCTGAGCATGTGCAGAGCAGAGTCCTTTGCGCAGGTCGTCCAGCGTCGCGCCCTGCATGATCTTTTTTGCTGCCGAATTGACGAACAGAACATCCTCCGTAATCGGGGATACGACCCAAACGGGTGTTTTAAGCAGATCCAGCGCAGTAAACCCTGAAAGCGACATAGGCCTGTCTCAATTATCAGCACGTCAGGTGCCTGAGATCCACGACGGAGCGGTACGCGTGGGCTTCTTTGAAACATACTCTACTTCATAGAGTCAGGCAGGATTTTTTTGTGATATTCGTATGAAATTCGTATAAATTTTACCAACTGGAATAGTTTTATTCTCCGCTGACGCAGCAGCAATTATTAAATAAGTTTTACTATCCGCTCTCAGCTAAAGAATCGCTGTTTTAAACGAAAATATGCTTAGTATCGGACAGGCGTTAAAAAACATTAGTGTTATTTTTAATAAGGCCCAAAGAACATATTTATTATCGAGAAGTTTAAGTCCGGCTAACGAATCTGCGCGCAGAGTGTGCTTGCGGCTTAAGTATGAAATTTACCAGGACCGCGATTTTTCTTTGCGTCAGGCGCTTAATATACTTTTTATCAGAGGTAATACGCGTTAGCCTGAGGCCTAACAGCGTTTACCGCCTCCCTAAAGTAAATTTCAAAACCTTTAATTTTAATAAATTGTCCTCATGAAATGAGGATGAAAAATTAAAAGCATAATGCTATATATTCCCTATCATCTAAACATTCCGTTGTGGGATATATTATGCTCAGAAACATTAGCGTAAGGACCTTTATTCTTTCTTATCTGGTGGTCGTGTTTCTGTTAATTGATGGGTTGGTCATTTTTTTAGCACCGCAAACCTCTCTGTTAATTTCACTTAATAGCTTATTTGTCATCGCCTTTCTGTTTCTGCTGCTTTACATGACCCAATACCTGGTTGTACCCATCAATACGGTTAAAAAAAGCATTGAAGAGGTTGTCAGTGGCAATCTGGGCGTCACGATCCCTGAATTTGGCAATAACTGCGCGGGGCGACTGATTCCGGGCATCAACACCCTGTCGAGCAACATTGCCACTCTGGTGCGTGAAATCCGCTCCTCTTCCGCGACGGCCATGGGGCTTTCTGAACAGCTGGCCGCCCGCAGTTCGGCGCTGGCAGCTAAAACCGAGCTGCAGTCCGCATCGCTGATCCAGACCTCTGCCAGTATGGAACAGATGGCCGCCACTACCAAAAACACCGCTGATAACACCCGCCTCGCCAATGAGAAGGCCAACGTGGCGACCCGACAAGCGCAGAAGGGCGGCGAGCTGATGGGGCAGGTTGCCAATAATATGCACTCCATTACCGAATGCGCCCAGCAGATGACCGAGATCATCACCATGATCGACGGTATCGCCTTCCAGACCAATATCCTGGCGCTGAATGCGGCGGTTGAAGCTGCCCGGGCCGGTGACCATGGCAAGGGCTTCTCGGTCGTAGCCGGAGAAGTGCGCAGCCTGGCGCACCGCAGTGCCGAGGCGGCAAAAAGCATCAAATCGCTGATCGCTGTGACCAGTAGCAACGTCAGTCAGGGGGCAATGGTGGTGGCGGAAGCCGAGAAGAACATGCAGGAGATCGTCAGCGGCTCCGGGCAGGTCAGCAGGCTGATGGATGAAATTTCCACCTCGACCTATGAGCAGGAGAAGGGTATCGCGCAAATCACTCAGGCGTTAACCGATCTGGAGAACGTCACTCAGAGTAACGTCGGGATGGTAGAAGAGCTGTCCGGCTCCTCGGCAGTGCTAAAAAATCAGGTGGTTGAGTTACAGACCCGCACGCGAAACTTCCACCTGGAACCGGCATTTTCTGCGCCGCGCTTGCTTCAGGAATAGTCTCTTTTATGAGCAAATTCAGCGCGATGCCGGAGTAAAGTGTTGCTTAACTTGCCAGGGTGTCTAGACTGACAGCAAAGAACAGCTACTGGCGGAGGCGCTGTGGAAGGCATAAAAGGATCGGAAGTTAACGTTCCTGACGCAGTTTTTGCGTGGTTACTCGACGGTAAGGGCGGGGCAAGACCGCTTACCAATGACGATATTATCGATCAGCAACATCCCTGCTGGCTGCACCTGAACTATACCCAGCCGGAGAGCGCCCACTGGCTGGCCTCAACCCCGTTATTGCCTAACAACGTGCGCGACGCGCTGGCCGGGGAAAGCCTGCGGCCGCGCGTGACCCGCATGGGGGAGGGAACGCTCATTACCCTGCGCTGTATTAATGGCAGCACCGATGAACGCCCGGACCAGCTGGTGGCGATGCGCCTTTATATGGATGAGCGGCTGATTGTCTCGACCCGGCAGCGTAAAGTGCTGGCGCTGGACGACATCGTCGGGGATTTAAAAGAGGGCACCGGCCCGGAAGATTGCGGTAGCTGGCTGGTGGATGTCTGCGACGCGCTCACCGATCATGCCAGTGAGTTTATTGAAGAGCTGCACGATAAGATCATCGATCTGGAGGATAACCTGATCGATCAGGTTATTCCGCCTCGCGGATTTCTGGCGCTGCTGCGTAAACAGCTGATCGTGATGCGCCGCTACATGGCTCCGCAGCGCGATGTTTACGCCCGTCTGGCGAGTGAACGGCTCCCGTGGATGAATGACGATCAGCGTCGCAGAATGCAGGATATTGCCGACCGGCTGGGGCGTGGCCTCGATGAAATCGACGCCTGTATTGCCCGCACGGCGATCCTGACCGACGAAATTGCCCAGGTCATGCAGGAGTCGCTCTCCCGCAGAACCTACACCATGTCGCTGATGGCGATGGTCTTTCTGCCCAGCACCTTCTTAACCGGATTGTTCGGCGTCAATCTCGGGGGGATCCCCGGTGGAGACTTCCGCTTTGGCTTTTCACTGTTCTGCATCATGTTAGTAGTTTTAATTGGTGGTGTTGCGTGGTGGTTACATCGCAGTAAATGGTTGTAAATTTGCACTATTTTGACATTCTGGTGCGCCTGAAACGCTATTTTAATTGAGCGAAGTCAAAAAACAATTTACCCATTAGGTGCACTATCTCTCTCGCAGGTGAATGCAACGTCAAGCGATGGGCGTTGCGCTCCATATTGTCTTACTTCCTTTTTTGAATTACTGCATAGCAAAATTGATTCGTACGACGCCGACTTAAATAAGTCGGCTTTTTTTTGCCTGCAGCCCAGCAGCGACTACCCTAAAAGAGACAACCCGATCCCCTGGAGGGTAACATGGCCATGCTCTTAACACTGCTGCTGCAAACGCGGCAATCGGACCCGGTTCCCACCGATCCGGTGCCCGTTCCCGAACCGATCCCGCGTCCGCAGCCGATGCCGGATCCGCCACCGGATGAAGTCCCGATTAAAATGTCGCATCAGAGGCGGAGATCTGCGAGGATACGCGCCTGCTGATGTGAGTCTTTTACCGCGAGAATAACTGTGACTGCTTTTTCAACGCTGAACGTACTGCCTGCCGCCCAACTCGATAACCTTAACGAGTTGGGTTACCTGACGATGACCCCTGTACAAGCTGCCGCGCTGCCGGCGATCCTCGAAGGACGCGATGTCCGCGTGCAGGCCAAAACCGGCAGTGGCAAAACGGCGACCTTCGGCCTTGGTCTGTTACAGCATATCGACGCCACCCTTTATAAGACCCAGTCGCTGGTGCTTTGCCCGACGCGCGAGCTGGCGGATCAGGTGGCGGCGGAGCTGCGTCGTCTGGCGCGTTTTCTGCCGAACACCAAAATTTTAACCCTCTGCGGGGGTCAGCCGTTTGGCGCCCAGCGCGACTCTCTGCAGCATGCGCCGCATATCATCGTCGCCACTCCGGGTCGTCTGCTCGATCACCTGCAGAAAGGCACGGTCTCCCTCGACGCGCTGCAGACCCTGGTGCTGGACGAAGCCGACCGGATGCTGGATATGGGCTTTAGCGAAGCCATCGATGAGGTGACCCGTTTTGCGCCGCCGTCGCGCCAGACCATGCTCTTTTCTGCCACCTGGCCAGAGGCGATTGCCGCCATCAGCGGTCGCGTACAGCAAAACCCGCTCGCCATTGAAATTGACACCGTCGATGCGCTGCCGGCGATTGAACAGCAGTTCTTCGATACCACCCAGCGCGGCAAAATCCCGCTGCTGCAAAAGCTGCTCAGCGTTCACCAGCCTGCCTCCTGCGTGGTGTTCTGTAACACCAAAAAAGATTGTCAGGCGGTGTGCGATGCCCTGACCGAGGCCGGACAAAGCGCGCTGTCGCTGCACGGTGACCTCGAGCAGCGCGATCGCGATCAGACCCTGGTGCGTTTTGCCAACGGCAGCGCCCGCGTGCTGGTGGCGACTGACGTGGCCGCGCGCGGTCTGGATATCAAGTCCCTGGAGCTGGTGGTGAACTACGAGCTGGCCTGGGATCCGGAAGTACACGTTCACCGCATTGGCCGTACCGCTCGCGCGGGTAACAGCGGTCTGGCAATCAGCTTCTGCGCCCCGGAAGAGGCGCAGCGCGCCAATATTCTGGCGGAAATGCTGCAAATCAAACTGAACTGGGTCGATGCGCCGGCCAACGTCAACGTTGTGCCGCTGGCCGCGGAGATGGCAACGCTCTGTATCGATGGCGGTAAAAAAGCCAAAATGCGTCCGGGTGATGTACTGGGCGCGCTGACCGGTGATATTGGGCTGGAAGGTGCTGATATCGGTAAAATCGCGGTGCATCCTGCGCACGTGTATGTGGCGGTGCGTCAGCCAGTGGCGCAAAAAGCGTGGAAACAGCTGCAAAACGGTAAGATTAAAGGCAAAACCTGCAAGGTTCGTCTGCTGAAATAAGCGGACGGGAGAGCGTCTCAGCGGTAGCGCTGAGACGCATACAGATTACTTCACTTCAATAACGTTCAGACGCATCTCATCCAGCTGAGAATCGTCTTCTTCCGGCTGCCAGCCCGCGGGTTGCATCGGGATCTCTTCGCGATCGAATGCCAGGTCGCCGCCGTTTACCACTTCCGAACCGTGTTTAATCCCTTTGAAATCAAACAGGTTGATATCGCTCAGGTGCGAAGGCACCACGTTCTGCATCGCGCTGAACATGGTCTCGATGCGGCCCGGGTAGCGTTTGTCCCAGTCGCGCAGCATATCGCCAATCACCTGACGCTGCAGGTTTGGCTGGGAGCCGCACAGGTTGCACGGAATGATCGGGAAAGCTTTCGCCTCGGAGAAACGCTCGATGTCCTTCTCGCGGCAGTAGGCGAGGGGGCGGATCACAATATGCTTCCCGTCGTCGCTCATCAGCTTCGGTGGCATCCCTTTCATTTTGCCGCCGTAGAACATGTTCAGGAACAGGGTCTGTAAAATGTCATCGCGGTGGTGACCGAGGGCAATCTTGGTCGCACCCAGCTCGGTCGCTGTGCGATAGAGAATGCCGCGACGCAGGCGAGAGCAGAGCGAGCAGGTGGTTTTCCCTTCCGGGATCTTCTCTTTGACGATGCCGTAGGTATTCTCTTCGACAATTTTGTACTCAACGCCCAGCTTCTCCAGATATTCCGGCAGGATATGCGCCGGGAAGCCTGGCTGCTTCTGATCCAGGTTGACGGCCACTAACGAAAAGTTGACCGGCGCGCTTTGCTGAAGATTGCGCAGAATTTCGAGCAGGGTGTAGCTGTCTTTGCCGCCAGACAGGCAGACCATGATGCGGTCGCCTTCTTCAATCATGTTGTAATCCGCAATGGCTTCACCGACGTTGCGGCGCAGACGCTTTTGCAATTTGTTGAGGTTGTACTGATCTTTTTTGTTAATTTCTTGATTTTGCAACATTTAATAGTGGCTCAATTCGTTTGTGGCTAAAGCCGCCCAGGCGGCCCACCGTTAAGATGGGGGGCAGCAGGTCAACATGAAAAAGTATGGCGTGTATGGTACGGATTACGACGGTGAATGTCAGCACGTTTTACAGCAAACGCTTGCCGCCTGGCTGGTTTTGAGCAACAAACGCTATAGTTGTAGTCCATCCACAAAAACGGGAGGTAGTCATGCAGTATGTTGAAAAAGATGACCCGCGCGAGGCCCCGGAGTCGGGCGATAAAAAGCCCCAACCCGTCAAAAAATAGCTGACCGTGCGTCATGCCCACGCCACCGGCATTCGCTGGTGGCTTTTTCATGCGTTCACCCCGGTCCGCTCCACCCTAACGGCGTCTATCCCTGGCTCAGTAAGTAGTGCTGTATTGGCCGTGCGCACTCACTAAAAAGGCGCATGTGTTGTTGAAGATCAATTCTGTACGATGGCGAAGAGACAGGTACTGAAGACGATGGTCAGCAAAAACAAGACTGATACGATGAGGTGCTAACGATGAGTAAACAGTGGCAATTACTTCTGGGTATGTTTGTTTTAATGGCAATGATTTCACCTGCCAGGGCGGACACCACGGCGATGGGTCTGACGTTAGGTAAAACCACGCTGCCGCAGTTCACCAAAGCCTATCCTTCGGCCCTGCATGAGGGGCGCAGTAAGTGGAGCGACGGCGATATTTTCTCTATTCCGAATAACGAACTGGGATTAGAGGGCGCTAAAAATAACGCGGTTATCTTCAATAAGTCGGGAAGGATCACCGCCATTATGCTTGAGCTGGATAAGAGCCGGTTTGATGAGGTTCAGAGTATGCTGGAGCATAAATATGTGGCGGTGAAAAAACAGATCTCTTTCGCCGGTGATAAATACGCCAAATACCAGAATGAAAATGATCTTATTGAACTTGATGCCCCGTACCTGGCGCCTGTTATGAAACTCACCTACTCAGAGCAACTCTTTCAGGAAGCCTGGCTGAAAAAGAGTGCGCAGGAATTTAGCAGCAGAGGGGGAGACTGAATTACACTTAGCCGGTACGCGGCGTGCTGACACGCCGCCCGTGTGGGTCATGCTTTCTGAAAGGAGCCTGTGATGGCGAACAAAGTCTCTGCCCAGTGTCATTGCGGTGCGGTCAGGTTTACCGTTGAACTCTCGGACGGGTTCAACACCATCCGACGCTGCAACTGCTCGTTCTGCCGGATGCGCGGGGCAATTGCGGTCTCCGCGCCGTTGTCCGGGATCGACATTATTGAGGGCGAATCCCTCCTGACCGAGTACCGTTTTAATACCCAGGCGGCGGTGCACTATTTTTGTTCGGTCTGTGGGATTTATACCTTCCATCAGCGGCGTTCCAGGCCGGATCAATATGGCGTCAATGTCGCCTGCATTGAAGGCGTCTCGCCGTTTGATTTCCCGGAGGTGCTGGTGATGGAGGGAAGACATCATCCCAAAGATGGTGGTGGGGGTGTAGCCGGCGTGCTGAGCTATCGCGCTAAGGATGCTTCAGAGGACTAATTGCCATCCAGCCGCTGCAGGATATCACCGAGATGACCGACAATATTGGCGACATCAAAAATGAGGGCGAACCACAGGCAGGCCAGGAAGGCCAGCGCAAACAGCGCAAAACGATTGATCACGGGATCCTCCTCCGGTGTGGCATGGACACAGGGATGTGCGCTCAGGCAATTTTTCTCTCTTTAAATTTGCCTTTCACCACGCCGTCATAGAAACGCCCTTTTGAAACTACATTCAAAAAATCGTTAAAAATACGCATGGGTACAGGCTGATATTGCCAGGCGCTGTGATCCCGAAAACGGACTTCCAGCGTTTCGTTGCATTTATCGTAGGCAATCGAGGCGATGCGCGAAGATTTAACAGCATGATGGTTCACGATAGCGAGTCCTCTACAGCCGACAGACATGAGATTTATCTTGGATCAAATTGTCCGGATGGCGCAACTAAAAGTGTGTAAAAGAGGCGAGGGCAAAGTCAGGATATTTGAACGGGATACAGAAATGGATAATAAAGAAGCAAAGCGTTTAATCAATATAAAGAGATAGCCCGCGTCGTAACGCGGGCTAATTTCATCAGAACTGGTAAACCAGACCGAGAGCGACGATGTCATCGGTGCCGATGCCATTGTCTTTGTAGAACTGGTCGTCTTCGTCCAGCAGGTTGATTTTATAATCAACGTAGGTGGACATATTTTTGTTGAAGTAGTAAACCGCGCCCACTTCAGCATATTTAACCAGATCCTGATCGCTCTGACCCTTGCCCAGGTCTTTACCTTTCGACTGCAGGTAGGAGACCACCGGACGCAGACCGGAATCAAACTGATACTGAGCCGTCACTTCAAAGTTCTGGGTTTTGTTCGCTACCGCATCATCATGGTCGCCGTATGGGGTCATGTTGCGGGTTTCAGAGTACATGGTCGCCAGATAGATATTATTGGCGTCATACTTCAGACCGGTGGTCCAGGCGTCGGCTTTATCGCCGCCAGCCGTCGTATTTTTCACCTGATCGTTAGTACGGTCGGAAGAGGTGTAGGCCGCCGCCGCGCTGATGCCCATGCCCAGGTCATAAGAGGTGGAGATACCGAAGCCGTCACCGTTCTCATGACGCACGTCACGGCCATTGTTATTGTTGGTGCCTTCGTTACCGTTACCGCTGCCTTCGTTGTTACCCTGGTACTGCAGGGCGAAGTCCAGGCCTTCAACCATGCCGAAGAAATCGGTATTACGGTAGGTCGCCACGCCGTTCGCACGGCCGGTCATGAAGTTATCGGCTTTGGTGTAGGAGTCGCCGCCGAACTCTGGCAGCATATCGGTCCAGGCTTCCACGTCGTACAGCACGCCGTAGTTACGACCGTAATCGAATGAGCCGTACTGGTCGAATTTCAGACCGGCAAACGCCAGACGGGTCCAGGACTGATTTGAAGAACCTTCGGTGTTGTTTGCCTGGATGTTATATTCCCACTGGCCGTAGCCGGTGAGCGTATCGTTAATTTGGGTTTCGCCTTTAAAGCCGATACGCATATAAGTCTGATCGCCATCAGCGCTGCTGTCGTCGGAGAAATAGTGCAGACCGTCAACTTTACCGTAAAGATCTAATTTATTGCCGTCCTTATTATAAATCTCAGCGGCGTGAGCTGCGCCTGCCATTAACAGGGCAGGGATCATCAGAGCCAGTACTTTTCTTTGCATTGTGACTATTCCTTATGCTGTTTTTTATATTTAATATTTTTAAACTTTCCGTGGAACTTTCTGCGGTGGAAAGTGGTCTCATGCTAAATCACTCTCTCTTCCAGCGATAAAGCATAATTGTTACCAATTAAGTGAAATCTCAAGAATTTACTGCCAAAGAAACAGTCATAAGTTCAGTGAATATATTAATTAAATCCATATAAAACAAAAATTACTCATTTCTTAATAAAATCAGTAGACTCAGGCTCGTTATATGCCTGTAGTATTTTTATCCATTTATTTAATAAATATGTTTTGAATTCGTAACTGTTATTTGTTACTGAACAGGATCGCCCGCCAGCACATGCTGGCGGGTTTTTTTATGCCAAAAGAAAGCCCGGACATGCCGGGCTATATCGATTATTCGCTGACCGATTTTTCCGCTTTTCCGGCTAACTGCGCCAGGAAGTCGTAGCGTTTTTGCAGATCGGCAGCGGCATCTTTCCACAGCTGTTCTGCTACTTCGGGCTGCTGGGCGTTGAGGCGACGGAAGCGTTGCTCCTGCATCAACGTCTCTGCCAGCGCATCCGACGGTGGACGGGAATCCAGCGCCAGCGGCAGTTTGCCTTCATCGGCACGGCGTGGGTCAAAGCGGTACAGTGGCCAGAAGCCGGTTGCCGTCAGCTGGCGCATCTGATCGTGGCTCAGCGCCAGATCGTAGCCATGCTCCTCGCAAGGGCTGTAGGCGATGATCAGCGACGGGCCAGGATAGGCTTCCGCCTCCTGAATCGCTTTCACCGTCTGGTTCAGCTGCGCCCCGAGCGAGATCTGTGCCACATACACATGGCCGTACATCATCATGCTGACGCCCAAATCTTTGCGCGCTTTGCGTTTGCCATGCTCGCCAAACTTGGTCACCGCCCCCAGCGGGGTCGCTTTCGACGCCTGGCCACCGGTGTTGGAGTAACACTGGGTATCCAGCACCAGAATATTGACGTTTTCGGTCAGGCTGAGGACGTGATCGAGACCGCCAAAGCCGATGTCATACGCCCAGCCGTCACCGCCGATCAGCCAGATCGATTTCTCGACCAGCGCATCGGCATCGGTTAACAGCTGTTCAGCCCCTTCGACGCCCGTCAGATGCTGACGCAGCTCCGCCACCTGCTGACGACGCACGTCAGGCGTGGCCTCGCTATGCAGGGCGCTGTTCAGCTCTGCCGGGATCTTATCGGCAAACGCCTCCAGCAGGCGCATCACGCGCGCCCGGTGCTGATCCACCGTTAAGCGGAAGCCCAGACCAAATTCGGCGTTATCCTCGAACAGCGAGTTCGCCCACGCCGGGCCGCGGCCGTTGGCATCGGTGGTGTACGGGGTTGACGGCAGGTTACCGCCATAGATCGACGAACAGCCGGTGGCATTGGCGATCAGCATCCGGTCGCCGTACAGCTGGGTCAGCAGCTTGATGTATGGCGTTTCGCCGCAGCCGGAACAGGCACCCGAGTATTCGAACAGCGGGGTGATCAGCTGCGAGGTACGAATATCAATCCGCTCGAGGCTGTTGCGATCGATTTCCGGCAGGTCGAGGAAGAAGTCGTAATTCACTTTCTCCTCTTCGACATGCTCAAGGCGCGACATCATATTGATGGCCTTGATCTCCGGGTTCTGGCGATCTTTCGCCGGACAGACCTCAACGCACAGGTTACAGCCGGTGCAGTCTTCCGGTGCCACCTGCAGAACATATTTCTGGCCGCGCATGTCGCGGGATTTCACGTCAAGCGAGTGCAGGCTGGCCGGGGCTGTTTCCATCGCCTCAGGAGAGACTACTTTGGCACGGATCGCGGAGTGCGGGCAGGCCGCCACGCAGTGGTTACACTGGGTACACAGCTCCTCTTTCCAGATCGGGATCGCTTCGGCGATATTGCGTTTTTCCCAGCGGGTGGTGCCCATCGGCCAGGTGCCGTCCGGCGGCAGGGCCGAGACGGGAAGGGCATCGCCCAGACCGGCCAGCATTGCGGCGGTAACGGTTTTGACAAAGTCCGGCGCGGCATCGGAGACCACCGGTGGGCGGTTCGGGCTCTGAGCGTTTACCTGCTGCAACGGCACTTCCGCCAGCGACTCCCGGGCCAGCGCCAGGGCCTGCCAGTTGCGCTCCACCAGCTCCTGGCCTTTGCTGCTGTAGCTTTTGGCGATCGCCCCCTGCAGCTCTATCAGGGCGCTGTCGCCCGGCAGGATTTGTGTCAGATGGAAAAATGCCATCTGCATAACGGTGTTGATACGCGCTGCCAGGCCGCACTCGCGGGCGATTTTCGCCGCGTTAACGACGTAGAATTTCGCTTTTTTCTGGTTCAGAACCGCCTGTACTTCCTGCGGCAGACGCCCCCAGACCTCATCGGCGCTGTACGGGGTATTGAGCAGGAAAATGCCGCCTGGCTTCAGGCGCTCGGCCATCTGGTATTTGTCGATAAACTGCAGCTGGTGGCACCCGACGAAATCGGCCTGCGACACCAGGTACGCGGAGCGGATCGGCTGCTCGCTGACGCGCAGGTGGGACACCGTCAGGCCACCGGCTTTCTTCGAGTCATAGACGAAATAGCCCTGGGCATACCACGGCGTGGAGTTACCGATGATCTTGATGTTGTTTTTAGTGGCCGACACGCTGCCGTCACTGCCCAGACCGTAAAACAGCGCTTCCAGCTTCGCGGTGGACGGCAGGGTGTTCTCCGGCAACGACAGGGAGAGATTGGTCACATCGTCATAGATGCCGACGGTGAAGCGCGGCTTCGGCTTCGCGGCGCTGAGCTCGTTGAAGACAGCCAGCACGCAGTCCGGGCCAAACTCTTTTGACGACAGACCATAGCGCCCGCCAATCACTCGCGGCAGGGTTTCACGCTCGCCGCCGTTAAAGGCCTCGGCCAGGGCGGTCATCACGTCCAGATAGAGCGGTTCGGCCTGGGCGCCCGGTTCTTTGGTGCGATCCAGCACCGCCACCGACCGCGCGCTTTCCGGCAATACCGCCAGCAGGTGTTTCGCGGAGAACGGACGGTAGAGGCGCACTTTCAGCACGCCCACTTTCTCGCCGCGGCTCAGAAGTTCATCCACCACCTCTTCACAGGTGCCGATGGCGGACCCCATGATCACAATCACGCGCTCTGCCTGCGGATGGCCATAGTACTCGAACGGTTTGTACTCGCGTCCGGTGGCGGCGGCAAAATCGGCCATCGCCTGTTCCACGTGGTCATAGACCGCGTTGTACCACGGGTTGGTGGCTTCGCGGGACTGGAAGTAGGTGTCCGGGTTGGCGGAGGTGCCGCGGATCACCGGATGTTCCGGGTTCAGCGCGCGGGCGCGGTGTGCGTCAATCTCCGCCTGCGGGAGCAGGTTGCGGATGGTGTCATCGGAAATCGACACAATCTTATTAATTTCGTGTGAGGTGCGGAAACCGTCAAAGAAGTGGATAAACGGCACCCGGCTCTTCAGGGTCGCCATGTGGGAGATCAGGGCAAAATCCTGCGCCTCCTGCACGCTGGCGGAACAGAGCATTGCGCAGCCGGTCTGGCGCACGGCCATTACGTCAGAATGATCGCCAAAAATCGACAGGGCGTGGGTAGCGATGGTGCGCGCCGCGACGTGCAGTACGAAGGGGGTAAGTTGTCCCGCCAGCTTGTACAGCGTCGGGATCATCAGCAGCAGCCCCTGCGACGAGGTAAAGGAGGTGGACAGCGCTCCGGTCTGTAGCGCGCCGTGGACGGTGGCAATCGCCCCGGCTTCCGACTGCATTTCGACCACCCGGGGCACATCGCCCCAGACGTTTTTCAGCCCGTTTCCGGCCCAGGCATCGGCCTGTTCAGCCATCGTCGAGCTGGGTGTAATGGGATAAATGGCGATCACTTCACTGGTGCGAAACGCCACGGACGCGACTGCGCCATTCCCGTCAATAGTTTGCATATGACACCCTTACATTGCGCAAAGAAAGAGGGACCCGTGATACATCGACAGGTCCTGTAGTTATCCTTGTATTTTAGCAAAGGCCTGCTGAAACGATTTTCGCTTTTGTGTCCTGCTTATTAATGCCATCAATGGTTTGATCAAACTTTTGCCTGAAAATAGTCTGCAAATGTTTTGACAGCGCAGAAAACCGCGCTTCGGCTCTCGACGGCAAGGCGTCGGGTGCCTATTATGCATAGGTTTTGCAATTCAACGTGGGGAGAGATTATGCGCGCAGCATTTTGGGTTGGGTGTGCCGTTTTGTTACTGTCGGCCTGCAGCAATGAACCAGTACAGCAGGCTACCGCCGCGCACGTCGCGCCGGGGATGAGGGCGGCGATGTCCAGCTCCGGGCAGGCAAATTGCGCCATGATTGGCGGATCGCTGTCCGTTGCGCGTCAGCTCGATGGCTCAGCCATCGGCATGTGTGCGCTGCCGAACGGCAAACGCTGCAGTGAACAGTCGCTTGCCGTCGGATCCTGCGGAGCTTACTGATTACTCTGCGCGTTTAAAGACCAGAGTCGTCTCAGCCGTCGCCAGGGTTAATACGTCTTCCGTCAGATCGACCTGCGTCCCGTTACGCAGCATAGTGCCGATCGCGTGATCCAGGTCATTGAGCTGTGGCTCGGTACACAGCTTACGCGTCATGGCGAGCGCTTTAACTTTGAGCTCGCCGTCAGACAGCTTGCCCTGGCCGCTGAAGCGGTTGCACATCACGCCTGATACCGCCAGGTCTTCACCAAAGGCGATTTCCGGTGGCGTGTTGGCCGGGTTAATGGCAGTGCCGTTGATACTTTGCAGCACATAGCGGTGCTGCTGAAGCTGTTCTTCCTGAACAGAAGCTTTCCCTGGATTGACACAGCCTGCCAGCGCCATGCTGAGGATCGTTACTGCGACGAGCGTTTTCATGGTTCTTCTCAATACATTCACTTCATAAATAGCTAATGCATAGTCTATTGCGCTGGCGGGAATTGTCTTGCGGGATAATCTGAAACTGGCTCATGAGGTTGAGAGATGGCCGTAGGTTGATGATTTGCACAGGTTACCCCCTCTCCATTTAGGGAGAGGGTTGGGGTGAGGGGGAACATGCGGCTCTGGTGGTGGTTCCGTTCACTTCCAGACCAGTGCTTCTCTGTCGCGCCAGAACCGGTGAACGTGCCAGGGTGGCTCAATCGCCACCACCCTGGCGACCCGGGCTCCCGGCAAGAAAATCGCCGCTTTGCGGTCCCTTCGGCTTATTCCTTTCGGCTTTCGGGTCGGGCACCAGCCTGCATCCCTGCAGGCTATGCCCTCTCGGCGCGTCCCTGCGCCTCGCCCCGGCCTACAGGAAACGCCTCAGCGATTTTCAGCCGGACCAGGGAGCCGCTGTAAGCTCTCTATTCTCTTTGGGGTATTTATTGCTTTAAGAACAAACGATTCCAATCAGAACAGCGCGTTCGGGCTCGCTTCGCCTTTCTCGAGCTGGCTCAGGTTACCCAACGTGGTTTCTGAAATACTGATCAGCGCCTCGGCGGTCAAAAACGCCTGATGTCCGGTAAAGAGTACGTTGTGACAGGCAGACAGGCGACGGAACACGTCATCCTGGATCACGTCGTTAGACTTATCTTCAAAGAACAGATCGCGTTCGTTCTCATACACGTCCATCCCCAGCGCGCCAATTTTTTGTGTTTTCAACGCTTCAATGGCCGCCTGAGAATCCACCAGCCCACCGCGGCTGGTATTGACGATCATCACGCCATCTTTCATCTGCTCGAACGCGCTCTGGTTCAGCAGATGGTAGTTGTCTGCGGTCAGCGGGCAGTGCAGGGAGATCACGTCAGACTCCGCGTACAGGGTCGGCAGATCGACATACTCCACCCCCAGCTCCAGCGCGGCTGCGCTCGGGTATGGATCAAACGCCAGCAGGCGCATACCAAAGCCCTTCAGGATCCGCAGCGCCGCGACGCCGATTTTACCGGTGCCGATCACGCCAGCGGTTTTGCCGTACATGGTAAAGCCGGTCAGCCCTTCCAGCGAGAAGTTAGCATCACGGGTGCGTTGATAAGCACGGTGAATACGACGGTTCAGCGACATCATCAGGCCGATGGCATGTTCCGCCACCGCTTCCGGGGAGTAGGCCGGGACGCGCACCACCTGCAGGCCCAGCTCTTTGGCCGCGTCGAGGTCGACATTGTTAAAGCCCGCGCAGCGCAGGGCGATGTACTTCACGCCCTGTTTTTTAAGCTCTTCCAGCACTGGACGACTGCCGTCATCGTTAACGAAAATACAGACCGCATCAAAGCCGTGCGCGGTTTTGGCTGTTTTTTCGTTAAGCAGAAAGTCGAAAAATTCAAGTTCGAATCCATATCCCTCGTTAACATGTTGCAGATACTTTTTGTCGTACTGCTTTGTGCTATAGACCGCGAGTTTCATAAGACTTTCTCCACTGGTTTTGGAACTACGTTAGCATGATTCAAATAATCATACAAATATTAAAATATTACTTAATTCAATAAGTTCAGGTGATGATATTATCCCACCTGACCGGAATTTTCTGCCGTCGCGCTCGATATAAATATAAGTGTAACTTATAGTTTTATGGTGGCGACGTGCTACATCTACAACTGGAGTTTCAAAATGAAATCCACCGTACAACATGTCTCTAAAGACCAACCTAAGCAGCCGCAAAAGAATCAAGATGAGAAGAGTAAACAGAAACCGGATAAATCGAAATAACCTCTCATAACACATTTTGACGGAGGCTTTATGGCTGATCGTCCAGATTATATTGATCCCATTCCTGATGACGAACCGCTTCCTGGCGGCAGCGATCCCCTTCCAGGTGACACCGATCCACTCTTCCCTGGTGATGACATACCTGATGTGAATGACCCGCTGGATCCTGATGACCCCGATGTGATCAGAAGATAGCGTCAGAACGACTTTTATAAACCGCCTTCATGAAGGCGGTTTTTTGTTGCTCAGAAAGGGAGTGAGCGAACAAGAAAAACGCCCACATTCAGGAACATCACATCTATTCTTAAACAGGCCTTCGCTTCACCTGCCTGACGAAACATGCCACAATATTCGATACTGTCGGCTAATTTTTTCGCTAAATCAGGATATTAACTGCCCATGAGGGGTAAATACAAAGCCGCAATCGCGCTACTGCTGCTGATCGTTCTTTTGCCGCTGACGCTGCTGCTGACCCTTGCGCAATGGGTTCCCACGCTTGCCGGTATCTGGCTGCCCGCTGGCACCCGGATCGCCTTTGAAAAAAGCCCGCGCCTGACCCGCAACGCTCTGGTGATCGCCGATCTGCGCTATCTGGTGGACGACTGCGAGATTGCCCGCATTGAGGACGCCACGCTCAGTCACCCGAGCCGCTGGAAAATCGACATCGCCGGGCTGGATCTTAACAGCGCCTGTCTGAGTAAAATTCCTGCCAGCGAGCCTACGCCCGCCGCACCGCGAACGCTGGCCGAATGGCAGTCGCTGCTGCCCAATACCTGGCTGACCATCGATCGCCTGACGCTCTCCCCCTGGCAGCAGTGGCAGGGGAAATTAACCGCCTCGCTGACCCCGTCGCGCCAGGATATTACTTATCATGGGGATCAGTTTAGCCTGCGTGGCACACTCCGTGGGCGATCCCTGACCGTCAGCGACGTCACGCTTAATCTGCCCGATAACCCGCAGCCGGTGACGCTGGTGGGGGAATTCACCCTGCCGCTGGTGCCGGACGGTCTGCCGGTGCAGGGGCATGCAACGGCCACCTTCTCGGTGCCGCAGCTTCCGTCGCTGGTGGATGCCGATCTGGCTTGGCAGGACAATCAGGGCCAGCTGGTGTTGGTTGAGCGGGAGAGCGGCGAGCCGCTGCTGGATCTCCCCTGGCAAATGACTCCCGAACAGCTGACCATCAGCGACGGGCGCTGGCACTGGGATCGGGCTGGCATTCCCCTGAGCGGACGCCTGGGGCTTAAAATCGAAAATTGGCAGCAGGGCACGGAAAAGGCCGTCATCAGCGGGCGGCTGAACGTGCTGACCCAGGGCGATGCCGGGAAAGGTAACGCGGTGCTCACCTTTGGTCCCGGCAAGCTGAGCGTGGATGACAGCGCCATGCCGTTACAGCTTACCGGCGTGGCCAAACATGACGATCTTATCCTTTACGCAAAGCTTCCCGCCATGTTAACCGGCAGCCTCGCCGAGCCCCGGCTGGCGTTCGCGCCGGGGGCGCTGCTGCGCTCCCGCGGGCGGATCATTGATTCTCTCAATATCGACGAAGTGCGCTGGCCGCTGGCCGGCGTGGCGCTGACCCGCAACGGCATCGACGGTCGTCTACAGGCAATATTAAAGGCCCATGAAAAGGAGATGGGGGATTTCACCCTGCATCTCGACGGTCGGGCCAATGACTTCCTGCCGGATCGCGGCCTGTGGCAGTGGCGCTATTGGGGCGAAGGCAACTTTACGCCGATGCAGGCCCGCTGGGACGTGGCGGGGAAAGGGGAGTGGCGCGATAGCGTCATTGAACTCAGCGAACTCTCGACCGGATTCGACCAGCTGAAGTACGGCACCATGCATGCCAGCACGCCGCGCATGGTGCTGGATAGCCCGATCCGCTGGCAGCGCGATCCCGCCCGGCCGCACTTCAGCGGCGCGTTATCCTTTGACGCCGGAGAAACCACCTTCACCGGCGGCAGCGTATTACCGCCCTCGACGGTCAAATTCAGCGTCGATGGCAGCGATCCCACCCTGTTCCGGTTCAAAGGTACCCTCAACGCCAAAGCGATCGGCCCGGTGCAGCTGAACGGCCGTTGGGACGGGGAGCGTCTGCGCGGCCAGGCCTGGTGGCCGAAGCAGTCCCTGACCGTCTTCCAGCCGCTGGTCCCGCCAGATTGGAAAATGACCCTGCGCGAAGGGGATCTGTATGCCCAGGTGGCGTTCTCCGCGGCGGCGGATCAGGGCTTTGAGGCTGGCGGCCACGGGGTAGTAAAAAGCGGCAGCGTCTGGATGCCCGATAACAAAGTGAACGGCGTTGATTTTGTCCTGCCGTTCCGCTTCAGCCAGGGCACCTGGTCGCTGGGCACCCATGGCCCGGTGACCCTGCGCATTGGCGAAGTGATCAATCAGGTCACGGCCCGCAACATCACCGCCGATCTGCAGGGGAACTACCCCTGGAGCGAGGCGAATCCGCTGCTGCTGACCGATGTCAGTGTCGAGCTGCTGGGCGGCAAGGTAAACATGCAGCAGCTGCGGATGCCGCAGCACGATGCGGCTCTGCTGCGGGTCAGCAATATCTCCTCCAGCGAGCTGATTAGCGCCGTTAACCCGAAACAGTTTGCCCTGTCCGGACCGTTCAGCGGGGCGCTGCCGTTCTGGCTGGACAATGACAAGTGGATCATCAAAGATGGCTGGCTGACCAATGCCGGGCCGATGACCCTGCGCCTCGACAAAGACACTGCCGATGCCCTGGCCAAAGAGAACGGGTCGGCGGCGGGGGCGATTAACTGGCTTCGCTATATGGAAATTTCGCAGTCGTGGACGACACTCAATTTAGATAACCTGGGTGAATTAACCCTGGCGTCGACCCTGCGTGGCGCCAGCCGCGTCGAGGATCAGACGCAAGCCGTTAACCTCAACTATACCCATCAGGAGAACCTGTTTACCCTCTGGCGCAGCCTGCGTTTTGGCGACAATCTGCAAACCTGGCTGGAGCAACACGCAGCATTACCGGATAACCGCTGCCCGACAGGCAAGGAATGTAAGGAACAACCATGAAAAAGCTGGCCGGTGGATTCACCGCGATTGTGATACTGACGCTGACAGGCTGTACGCCGAGGATCGAAGTCGCGGCGTCGAAAGAGCCGATCACCATCAACATGAACGTCAAAATTGAACATGAAATCCATATCAAAGTGGATAAAGACGTGGAGACGCTGCTGAAATCACGCAGCGATCTGTTCTGAGGCTGCCATGAGAAAACGCATTTTGCTGATGATATTAACGCTGGGGCTCTGCGCACCCGCGCTGGCGTTAACCCTCAACGAGGCCCGCAGTGCCGGGCGGGTGGGGGAAACCCTGAGCGGGTACATTGCGCCGCGAAGTCAGGATCGCGAGACGCTGGCGCTGGTGGAGCAGATCAACAAGGCCCGCACCGACAGCTATCAGAAACTGGCCGACAACAATAACATTCCGGTAGATGAAGTGGCGAAAATGGCCGGGACAAAACTGGTCGCGCGCGCCAACCCCGGCGAGTATGTCCAGGGGATCAACGGCAAATGGATGCAGAAGTGATCAGCGGTGGCGTTTGCGGTATTCGCCAGGCGAAACGCCAAAACGCTGCTTAAAGGCCGTGGAGAAATGGCTGTGATCGGTAAATCCCCAGCTGTAGCCAATCCCCGCCAGCTTCTCGTCGTCGCGGGTGCCGCGCAGCATCTGCGCACACAGATCCAGTCGACGATTTTTAATGTACTGCGCCACCACCAGCCCTTTCTCGGCAAACATCCGGTACAGGCTACGCACTGACATCCCACACTCCGAGGCGATCCACTCCGGGCGCAGGTGCTCGGCCTGAATATGGTCGTCAATCAGGGTCAGGACGTGGGTAAACTGGCGCTCTTTGCGCGGCTGTACGCTTTCACGCTGCTGCAATACCGGGCGCAGCAGGCAGACCATCGCCTCCAGCGCCGCTTCACTTTCGGTTTCGCTTAACGCCGGATTATTCATGCTGTCCTGCAGCAGACGGTAGCTGAGCTGGACGGTGGGCAGGCTGTGGGAGAGCTTTTGCGCGCAGGTCACACCCTGAAAGCGAAAGTGCTGCTCGAGGATCTGACGCGGCAGCAGGAGCGAGATCTGGCGTGATTTTTCCGGCCAGTAGATCGAGCAGGGGCGAGAGGCATCAATCAGGGTGATATCCCCGGCGTTCAGCACGATCTGGCGATTGTCCTGCTCCAGTCCCGCTTCCCCCTCCAGCTGAAACACGGTGTAGAACCAGGCGTCGTTGCTGGTTTTGATCTCCTGACGGGTGCGAAACAGGTTCACGCCGCCCGCGGTGACGGTGCTCAGTTTCAGGTTACCGGTCCAGGTTGACTCCAGCTCGCCATAAAACTCGCCGCTCATGGGCCGGGCGGCAAAACTGCCGCACACCTGGTTAATCTGCGCCAGCCAGCGCTGGTAGTTGTCCTGTTCGTTTGCACACGCCATCGTCATACCCGCTACGTCGTCAATGTTTAAACATTGTTGCATTTATGTTGCTAATTGCCCGTGACCTGGGGCGAAATCCAGAAAAAAACTCCGCGCTGGGCCTGAGCGAAACGGCGTTATTGTCGCGTTTTGCGGTGCCTGTCACAGCGGGCAAAGCGAATGTCACAGAGATAAAAGCGCATTCTGCAAAGCCATCTTAGACTGCGTTGACACCCTGCGAATAATAAGGAATCGCTATGTCTGATACACAGGTCGACGTACTGCACAGCGTGCAGCAATTTCTGGATCGCCAACATGGCCTCTGGATTGAGGGACGCCAGTCCGCCTCCGACAGCGAAAAGCGTCTGGAGATCTTTAACCCGGCCACCGGCCAGGTGATTGCCTCGACGGCCGATGCCAGCGCGCAGGATGTGGACCGCGCGGTGATGTCCGGCTGGCGCGCCTTTGTCGCCCGCAGCTGGTCAGGCAAACTGCCTGCTGAGCGGGAACGTATTCTGCTGCGCTTTGCCGATCTGGTAGAGCAGCACACCGAAGAGCTGGCCCAGCTCGAAACCCTGGAGCAGGGTAAATCCATCAATATCTCCCGCGCCTTTGAAGTGGGCTGCACCCTGAACTGGATGCGCTACACCGCCGGGCTGACCACGAAAATCGCCGGCAAGACGCTGGATCTCTCTATTCCGATGCCGCAGGGGGCCCGCTATCAGGCGTGGACCCGTAAAGAGCCGATTGGCGTGGTGGCCGGGATCGTGCCGTGGAACTTCCCGCTGCTGATCGGCATGTGGAAAGTCATGCCCGCCCTGGCCGCGGGCTGCTCTATCGTGATCAAACCGTCGGAGACCACGCCGCTGACCCTGCTGCGCGTGGCGGAGCTGGCTAGCGTTGCCGGGATCCCGGACGGCGTTTTCAACGTGGTAACCGGCAGCGGGGCGGTGTGTGGCGCGGCGCTGACCAACCATCCGCATATCGCCAAAGTAAGCTTTACCGGCTCAACCGCCACCGGGAAACAGATTGCGCGCTCCGCCGCCGATCGCCTGCTGGGCGTAACCCTGGAGCTGGGCGGCAAAAACCCGGCCATCGTCCTGAAAGATGCGGATCCAGCGTGGGTTATCGAAGGGCTGATGACCGGCAGCTTCCTCAACCAGGGGCAGGTCTGCGCGGCAAGCTCGCGTATTTACATCGAAGCACCGCTGTTTGATACCGTCGTGAGCGGCTTTGAACAGGCGGTGAAATCCCTGAGCGTCGGGCCGGGTATGTCCCAGGAGGCGCACATCAACCCGCTGGTCTCCCGCGCCCACTGTGACAAAGTGCAGAGCTTCCTTAACGAGGCGCAGTCGCGTCAGGCCGAGCTGATCGTTGGTAATCGCGGTCCGAACGGTGAGGGGTACTACGTTTCGCCGACCCTGGTGGTTAACCCGGACGCCAGCCTGCGCCTGACCCGCGAAGAGGTGTTTGGCCCGGTGGTGAACCTGGTGCGCGTCGCCGACGGCGAAGAGGCGCTGCGCCTGGCGAACGACACCGAATATGGCCTGACCGCCAGCGTCTGGACGCAAAATATCAGTAAAGCACTGGAGTACACCGACCGCCTGCAGGCCGGCACGGTATGGGTCAACAGTCACACCCTGATCGACGCCAACCTGCCTTTCGGCGGCATGAAGCAGTCCGGCACCGGCCGCGATTTCGGCCCGGACTGGCTGGACGGCTGGTGCGAAACCAAATCGGTGTGCGTGCGGTATTAATGTTTGCTCCCTCTCCCTGTGGGAGAGGGCCGGGGTGAGGGTATCAGGCCGCACAGTTGCCGTTGGCAATGCCCGGCGGCGCTGCGCTTGCACGGGCCTACAGTTCGTAGGTCGGGTAAGCGTAGCGCCACCCGACAACAAACCGCACAGTCCCGTAGGCCGGGTAAGGCGCAGCCGCCACCCGGCAATAAGTTACGGTGTCACAATATTGAACCAGAACTCAAACTTATCCATATAGCCCAGCAGGGTATCCAGTTTCGTACCGTCCCCGGTTATCTTCACCGCACCGCTGTCCTCAGCCTGTTTCAGGGTGGTTTCTTTGAGGATGATTTTGTTCAGCGTGTCGCGGTCAAGGCTAATGGTGGCATCCGCATCGGTGGCTTCCGCATTGGCGGTGTGGTTCAGCACCCCGTTCTCCAGCTCCAGCTTGTATTTCCCGCCGTCGCTGCCGAGGTCGATGTTAAACACCGATTTCGCCGTCCCGGCTTTTTCACCGTTAATGTGTACCGCCAGATAGTCAAAGAACATCTCCGGCGTCATCGCCCGCACCGTATCCGGGCTGGCGGTGTTCGGGGTCGGGCCTTTCACCACGCCGTTACGCAGCTCCTGCGCGCCGGTGAGATAGAAGTTACGCCACGGGCCGGACTCTGCCTGATAACCCAGCTGTTCCAGCGCATCCGCCTCCAGATTACGGGCCGCCTGGTTGTTCGGATCGGCAAACACCACTTTGCTCACCACCTGTGCCACCCAGCGATAGTTCCCCTGGTCGAAGTCGGTTTTGGCTTTCTGCAGAATGGTGTCCGCACCGCCCATATACTCAACGAATTTTTTAGCCGCCTCTTCCGGTGGCAGCTCATCCAGGGTCGCCGGGTTGCCGTCGAACCAGCCGAGATAGAGCACGTAGGTCGCTTTCACGTCGTGGCTCACCGACCCGTAATAACCCCGGTTGGCCCAGGTGTGCGCCAGCGAGTCCGGCAGCTTGAAGTTGGCGGCGATTTCGTCCCGGGTCAGCCCCTGGTTCGCCATGCGTAAGGTCTGGTCGTTGATATAACGGTACAGATCGCGCTGGCTTTTCAGCAGATTATTCACGTTCTCCTTGCCCCAGGTTGGCCAGTGGTGCTGGGCCATCAGGATCTCGGCTTTATCACCCCAGCGTACAATGGCTTCGTTAATGTATTTCGACCACGGCAGCGGCTCGCGGATCTTCGCCCCGCGCAGGGAGTAGGTGTTGTGCAGGGTGTGGGTCACGTCCTCGGCGGATTCAATCAGCTTTTTCTCTTCGATAAACCACAGCATTTCCGACGGTGCTTCCGAGCCCGGGGCCAGCATAAAATCATAGGTCAGGCCGTCGATGGTCTCCTTCTGCCCGTCTTTTTCGATGATATTGGTTGGCGCAAGCAGGGTCACGGTCCCGGCAGAGGTGGTGGTACCCAGCCCGGCACCGACCTGGCCTTTAGCATCCGGTTTCAGCAGGTTACCGTACATGTAGCTGGCGCGGCGGCTCATCACGTTACCGGCCATAATGTTCTCCGCCACCGCGGCCTCCATAAAGCCTGATGGGGCGTAGATTTTCACCTTGCCAGCTTTAACATCGGCTTCATCGACCACCCCGCGCACGCCGCCGTAATGATCCACGTGGCTGTGGGTGTAGATCACCGCCACTACCGGCTTCTGTCCGCGGTTTTTAAAATAGAGATCCATCCCGACTTTCGCCGTTTCCGCCGACACCAGCGGGTCAACGACGGTGACGCCCGTGGTGCCTTCAATAATGGTCATGTTCGACAGGTCGAGGTTGCGGATCTGGTACACCCCGTCCGTCACCTCAAACAGACCGCTGATATTAATTAGCTGCGCCTGACGCCATAAGCTGGGGTTAACGGTGTCCGGCGCTTTATCGCCCTCTTTAATAAACGCGTATTGCTGCGGATCCCAGACCACGTTGCCCTGTTCGCCTTTGATCACCTCCGTAGGGAGCGGGGCGATAAAGCCTTTATGGGCATCGGTAAAGTCGGTGTTATCGGAGAAGGGCAGTTGACTAAAGAGGGCGTTATTGGCTTGTTGGGTGGCGGCGGCGGCGTCTTTCGGCGCTTCTGCGGCAAACGCAGGCGTGCCAGCAGAAATAAAAAGCCCGGCGAGCGCAAGGCTTCTTGCTATCAAGTTGAATCTCATCCTGAAAACCTCTCAATGTGCATACAGCGGCGTAGGGGAAAACTTCGCGTGATGACCAAAAAAATGTTTTAAGAAAGGCAACCCGGACGGCATGGGTATAAATAACTATAAACAGACAAATACATTCAGCAAATAAATCTCTTATGGATAATTAATTACTTTGCAACGGCATTGCCCGGCGGCAAGGTAAAAGCAAAACGGTCACCTCCGGTGACCGTTTTTAATGTTTGCACCCTCTCCCTGTGGGAGAGGGCCGGGGTGAGGGCATCAGGCCGCACAGTGCCTCGGCTATGCCCGGCGGCGCTGTGCTTGCACGGGCCTACGGATTTACTGCGCGTCTTTCTTCTTACCCAACGACGGGGTTTCGTCGAAGAAGTTCCAGGGTTTGAGCAGGGTATGCACCCACTCGGTTGGCATGATGGGCCACTCCTCCGCCCGCGCCACGTGGGTGGTGCCGGTGGTCATCCATACCACGTCATCCTGGTTGTCCAGCGACTCGTTATCCTTGCTGAACTGGCCCAGACCTGTGTCCTGAGTGGAGCGGTTCGGGAATTTCCCTTCCGGATACATCTCGTTCGGATGGTAGCGGGTCACCCACAGCTGTTTATCCATAAAGCTCAGACGGTGATAGATCCACTCGTCCGGGGCGAATTTCGCGCCGGTCGCCACCGGGTGCGTCCCCCCCGCGTACGGGATGATCTGGTAGGAGACCGGGTTGCCCATGCGGTTTTCTTTGCTGGTGTTGCTCAGCAGACGAATGGTGCCCGGGTCAAACTTCTGCGCGGCCTGCTGCTCGGTATCGATGTTGTACTGGTTGATCTGCATGGTACTGGTACGCGGGCCGCCCGCGGTGTTTGGCTTCACTTCCGGATCCATCGCCACCAGGCTATTGTTGGTGCCATCAACGTCCATATCCAGTCGGAAGTTATAGATGTGCTGGTGGGTGGTGCCAACGATGTTGTGGTCGATCAGGGTGCCGTACTTGGTATCCTCTTTGGCGCTCGGATCGTGCATGGTTTTCGCCGTCACCCCTTTCACCGCTTCGATACCGGTCGCCCCGGCATCGATGCCGATGGTGCCGTTTTCGTGGAAGATCCAGTCGAAGATGTAGTCGTAGTTCCCCACGGTACTGATCCAGCGCACCACCAGCTCACGACGTTCGGTGCTGACGTTCGGCTGGTTCATCTCCTGGTGCTTATACTCCGGCCCGGCGTAGCGTTCGAAAATCGCCATCGCCCGCGGGATCTCCATTGGTGCACCGGTGTAGTCCGGGATGGTCTGATTGAGCAGCACGGCGTTGGACGGCACATCTTTGCCGCGCACCAGCGGCGAGGTGAGGGTGCCCATGCCGTAGTCGCCGGAATCCAGATAGGCCTTGAAGTACCAGCCCACGTCCGGGTCGCCGTAAGGGACGATCATCCCGCCGAGCGATCCTTCGTACATCACCTGGCGTTTTTTGCCGTTGTCGTTAAAGGTGACGGTAGAGATGATTGGCCCGACGCGGGAGTCGAGGCTCAGGTGGAAGTCCCAGTTCTGCCAGTGGATCATGTTGCCGGTGATGGTGTAGTTCTTGCCTTCTGGCTCAACGATCTCCAGCGGTTTATGCTCTACCGACTCGCGGTCGCGGCCGTCATAAGGGCGTGACTCCATCGGTACCGGAACGACCGCGCCTTCTTCGATTTTGACGATCTTCTTCTCGACCAGGTCCACCACCGCGACCAGGTTTTCAATCGGGTGCGCCCAGTAGTTGCCGTCGCCAGTATCCAGATAGCTCACCACTTTCAGCAGGCGATCTTCCTGCTTCAGGCCATCTTTGCCGTCAAAGTAGCCGACGGTCAGCGGCGTGGTCATTACCTTGCTCGGGTCGTTGATGCCGTGCTTTTTCAGCGCGTCGATATACTCCTGGCTGCCGATGACGATCTTCTGCACCGCCATAAAATCATCCAGCAGCACCATGCCGTGGGCGTCCTTGATTGGCTCCCAGTGCATGATTTTCTTATCCTTCAGATCCACCAGCGCTTCGACAACATATTTACCGTCCAGCATGGTGATACTGGCCTGACGCGGCGCATCCACCGCCGTACCGTTCAGCACGAAGTCCCACACTTTGGCTTTTTCCGGCTCGGCCAGCGCAATCTGGGTAAAGCGGGTGTTCGGTTTGAAGTCCGGCGAGGCTTTCACAATCTCGACGGCCTGTTTAATTTCATCCGCTGACAAGGCGTTCAGCGGGTGAGGCGTCTTCTCTACCTGGAAGGTCTGGTCGAGGCCGGACTGGAACACATCGTTGACAAAGGTATCGGAGATCCAGGCCTTATTGTCTTTCATCACCACTGGCACCTGCAGGGTCAGCGATTTGCCGTTGACGATGGCGGTTTTTGCGCCCGGCTTCACTTTGATGAAAGCCCCGTCTTTGGTGATGGTGTAGATCTGGGCATAGTCATCCCAGGTCACATCCGCGCCAAAATCGGTCAGGGTTTTATCCATCTCGACCATATGTGCTTCACCACCGTGAGCCAGCACCTGACCGGAAAAGAGACAAGCAACGGCCAGCGCCAGCACCGTTTTACGTGGAGAAAAGATTGAGGAGCTTCCCATGATTAACCTCTGTTGTATGTGTTGTTATCCACTCGGGACCGCTGTTCTGCGCGCGGTTTATTCATTGCCAACATAGCAATAACGCTGTGCGTACCGTTTGCCTGCATTTGCCAGATGTTTTGTCAGATGTGCCAGAAGCCGGGTAACGTGCGCGACGTTACCCGGCAGGAGGGGGATCAGGCGTCAAAATCTCCGCGTTGACGGGAGACGAGGGTCAGGATCGAGTAGAGCGCCACCGGCTGCTGATGCTGGTTAAAGATTTCAACCGACCACTCCACCACGCCGGTCGGTTTCTCTTCCGCCGTGCGCTGCTTCTTCAGCGTCTTGCGCTTACAGGTCAGACGCACCTGGATGGTATCGCCCGGTTTGACCGGCTCGATAAAGCGCAGGTTCTCCATGCCGTAGTTGGCGATCACCGGCCCGACGCCCGCATCAACGAACAGACCAGCCGCAGCGGAGATCAGGAAGTAACCGTGTACCACGCGCTCGCCAAAAATCGACTCCGCCGCGCCAATCTTGTCCATATGGGCGTAGAAATGATCTCCGCTCAGGCAGGCAAAGTTGACGATATCGGTCTCGGTCAGGGTGCGGCGCGGGGTCAGCAGGCTGTCGCCCGGCTGCAGCTCCTCGAAATATTTGCGGAACGGATGGACGCGATCCTCCTGCACCTGGGCCCCGCGTACCCACTGCTGGCTGATGGCGGCCAGCATGCTCGGGCTGCCCTGGATTGCGGTGCGTTGCAGGTAGTGTTTCACCGCCCGTAACCCGCCCAGCTCTTCACCGCCCCCGGCGCGACCCGGGCCGCCGTGCACCAGCTGCGGCAGCGGGGAGCCGTGGCCGGTAGACTCTTTGGCCGACTCTTCGTTGAGGATCTGGATACGCCCGTGGGCGCGCGCGGCCCCGGCGATAAACTGACGCGCCAGGCGCAGATCGGCGGTAACCAGCGTCCCGGCAAGGCTACCTTCCCCGGCGCGGGCGAGGGCCATCGCGTGTTCGCGGGTCTGATAGGGCATCAGGGTGGCAACCGGGCCAAAGGCTTCGGTGGCGTGTACGGCCGGGGTTTCGTCCGGCTGCGGGCAGAAAAGCAGCGTCGGCGGGAAGAAGGCACCGACGGCGTTGAGGTCAGCTTTACCGCCCAGACGGACCTGGCAGCCGGCGGTCACTAAAGCATCCACCTTCTCCTGCACGTCGGCGCGCTGCTCGGCGTTGACCAGCGAGCCCATCTTGATCCCTTCCTGGGCCGGGTCGCCGTACGGCACCTTTTCCAGCCGGGCGACCAGCGCCTGGCTGACGGCCTCCACCTGCGCCTGCGGGACGATGATGCGGCGGATAGCGGTACATTTCTGTCCGGCTTTGGCCGTCATCTCCCGCACCACTTCGCGGATAAACAGGGCAAACTCCGGCTGCTCCGGGGTAACGTCATCCCCCAGCACGCAGCAGTTCAGGGAGTCGGCTTCCATGGTAAAGGGAATCGACCGGGCAACGATATTTGGATGAACGCGCAGCTTCTGGCCGGTGACGGCGGAGCCGGTAAAGGTCACCACGTCCTGGCTGTCGAGCTGGTCGAGCAGATCCCCCGCGCCGCCGCAGATCAGGCTAATGGCACCGTCCGGCACCAGGCCGCTGTCGACAATAGCTTTCACCATCGCCTGGGTCACCTGAGCGGTGGCGGTGGCCGGTTTGATGATTGCCGGCATCCCGGCCAGCCAGGTCGGGGCCAGTTTTTCCAGCATTCCCCAGCAGGGGAAGTTAAAGGCGTTGATATGTACCGCCACGCCGGATTTCGAGGTCAGCACGTGGCGCGCGGCAAACCCGCCCTCTTTTGACAGGGGGATCAGCTCATCTTCCGGCCACAGAGTATCGTCCGGCAGTTCACGGCTGCCGAGGCTGGCGAAGGTGAAAAGGGTGCCGATCCCGCCCTCAATATCCACCCAGCTGTCGGCGCGGGTCGCTCCGGTCTGCGCAGAGAGGGCATAGAACATCTCTTTCTGGCTCAACAGATGCTTTGCCACCGCTTTCAGCATCGCGGCGCGCTCGATGAAGGTCATGGCGTGAAGTGATTCACCGCCTTGCTCAATGGCGTAACGACGCGCGGCGGCCATATCCAGCCCTTCGCTGGTGACCTGCCAGAGGGTTTCGCCGCTGATGGCGTGCTGAATCTTGCGCTCACGGCCCCGGCCAGACTGCCAGGTGCCGGACAAGAAGCTGGCTAACTGCTGCATGTTTCTCTCCAGGTGGTTCGTGATTTCACTATAGATAGTTCGTTTGTGAATCATAAAAAGCAAGTTTCTTGTTAATGATTTATTAACATTGTGATCTCGCTATATCTTCCACTCTACGGCAGGCCGCGCCAGGACGGGCCTCCTGAAATGTCTTGCGAGCCGCATCACAAAATAAACAAACACTCCTTGGGGTTATATTTAACCTTTGTGTAACTTTTAAGAAACGAAGTGATTCATCATTGAATGAAATTTACTAGTTAAACGAATCATAAGGGTGATGACGTGACGGAAGAACAACGCTTTGAACAGCGAATCGCGCAAGAGACGGCCATCGAGCCGCAGGACTGGATGCCTGACGCGTACCGCAAGACGCTGATCCGCCAGATTGGTCAGCATGCCCACTCCGAAATTGTCGGCATGCTGCCGGAAGGTAACTGGATCGCTCGCGCCCCGACGCTGCGCCGCAAGGCCATTCTGCTGGCGAAAGTGCAGGATGAAGCCGGGCACGGCCTTTATCTCTACAGCGCGGCGGAGACGCTGGGCTGCGCCCGGGAAGACATCTACCAGAAGATGCTCGACGGCAAGATGAAGTATTCCTCCATCTTCAACTACCCAACCCTGAGCTGGGCCGATATCGGCGTGATTGGCTGGCTGGTGGATGGCGCGGCCATCGTAAACCAGGTGGCGCTGTGCCGGACCTCCTACGGCCCTTATGCCCGGGCGATGGTGAAAATCTGTAAAGAAGAGAGCTTCCACCAACGTCAGGGCTTTGAAGCCTGCATGGCGCTGGCCCAGGGCAGCGAGGCTCAGCGCCAGATGCTGCAGGATGCCATCAACCGTTTCTGGTGGCCGGCGCTGATGATGTTTGGCCCGAACGACGACAACTCCCCGAACAGTGCCCGCAGCCTGGCTTGGAAGATCAAACGTTTTGGCAACGACGAGTTGCGCCAGCGCTTCGTCGACAACACCGTGCCGCAGGTGGAGATGCTGGGGATGACCGTCCCGGATGCGGATCTGCACTTCGATGCCGAAAGCGGTCACTACCGTTTTGGCGAGATCGACTGGCAGGAGTTTGACGACGTTATTAATGGCCGCGGCGTCTGCAATCACGAGCGCCTGGCCGCCAAAAATAAAGCCTGGGAAGAGGGGACGTGGGTGCGCGAAGCCGCCCTGGCGCACGCAGAAAAACAACACGCCCGCAAGGTCGCGTAAGGGGAATCACGATGAGCAAAACATACTGGCCGTTATACGAAGTGTTTGTCCGCAGTAAACAGGGGCTGTCTCACCGCCACGTCGGCAGCCTGCACGCCGCCGATGACCGCATGGCGCTGGAAAACGCCCGCGATGCCTACACCCGCCGCAGCGAAGGCTGCTCCATCTGGGTGGTGAAGGCGAGCGAAATCGTCGCCTCGCAGCCGGAAGAGCGCGGTGAGTTTTTCGATCCGGCGGAGAGCAAGGTCTACCGTCACCCAACCTTCTACACCATCCCTGATGGCATCGAGCACATGTGAGGTCGGGGATGAAAATGTTAACGCAATATGTTCTGCGCCTGGGTGATAACGGCCTGGTGCTCTCCCAGCGTCTTGGGGCCTGGTGTGGCCATGCTCCGGAGCTGGAGATTGACCTCGCGCTGGCCAATATCGGCCTCGACCTGCTGGGTCAGGCGCGCAACTTCTTAACCTACGCTGCCGAGCTGGAAGGCGCGGGCGATGAAGACACGCTGGCCTTCCAGCGCGACGAACGCCAGTTCAGCAACCTGCTGCTGGTTGAACAGCCGAACGGCAACTTCGCCGACACCCTCGCCCGGCAGTACTTTATCGACGCCTGGCACGTGGCGCTGTTTACCCGTCTGACCCAGAGCCGCGATGCGCAGCTTGCCGCCATCGCCGCCAAATCCATCAAAGAAGCCCGCTACCACCTGCGCTTCAGCCGCGGCTGGCTGGAACGCCTGGGTAACGGCACCGCCGTCTCCGGGCAGAAAATGCAGCAGGCGGTGAACGACCTGTGGCGCTTCACCGCCGAGCTGTTCGAGGCCGACGAGATCGACTTAGCCCTGGTGGCCGAGGGTATCTCCGTCGATCCGCGCACCCTTCGTGACGAGTGGGAAGCGGAAGTCTTTGCCGGGCTGAAGGCGGCGACGCTGAGCGTGCCCGAGGAAGCAGCCTACCGCAGCGGCGGCCGTAAAGGGCTGCACACCGAACATCTGGGACCGATGCTGGCAGAGATGCAGTATCTGCAGCGCGTTTATCCCGGGCAGCAGTGGTAACGCAGGAGAACACTATGCAGCATGCCGTCGAACTCGCACCTGCCGCCGTCCCGCAGATCTGGTCTCTGTTAAGCCAGATCCCGGACCCGGAGATCCCGGTGCTGACCATTACCGACTTAGGTATGGTGCGCAGCGTTACCCCGCAGGGTGAAGGCTGGGCTATCGGCTTTACGCCGACCTATTCCGGCTGTCCGGCTACCGACCATCTGATGGGGGCGATCCGCGACACGCTGAGCGCCCACGGCTATGCCCCGGTGCAGATCACCCTCCAGCTCGACCCGGCGTGGACCACCGACTGGATGACCCCGGACGCCCGGGAGCGCCTGCGTCAGTACGGCATCAGCCCCCCGGCCGGCCACAGCTGCCATGCGCATCTGCCCGCCGAGGTGACCTGTCCGCGCTGCGCCAGCACCCGCACCACGATGATCAGTGAATTTGGTTCCACGGCCTGCAAAGCGCTCTATCGCTGCGACAGCTGCCGGGAACCCTTCGACTATTTCAAATGTATTTGAGGTCGCCATGACAACGTTTCATTCCTTAACGGTGGCAAAAGTGGAACCCGAAACCCGCGATGCGGTGACCATCACCTTCGCGGTTCCCCAGGCTTTGCAGGAGGCATATCGCTTCCGTCCGGGCCAGCATCTGACGCTGAAGGCCCGTCTCGCGGGGGAAGAGCTGCGCCGCTGCTACTCCATCTGCCGCAGCGTACAGCCGGGCGAAATCAGCGTGGCGGTAAAAGCCATCGACGGCGGGCGCTTCTCGCGCTATGCCCGGGATGAGATCAAACAGGGGATGGCGCTGGAGGTGATGGTGCCTCAGGGTCACTTTGGCTATCAGCCGCTGGCGGAGCGTGAAGGCTGCTACCTGGCGATTGCCGCCGGGTCCGGCATCACCCCGATGCTGGCCATTATCTCCAGCACCCTGAAAACCGAACCCAACAGCCAGTTCACGCTGATCTACGGCAACCGCAGCAGCCAGAGCATGATGTTCCGCCAGGCGCTGGCGGATCTGAAGGACAGCTACCCGACCCGCCTGCAGGTGGTCAACATCTTCAGCCAGGAGACGCTGGACAGCGAGCTGCTGCACGGGCGCATCGACGGCGAAAAGCTGCAGGCGCTGGCAAAACACCTGATCGACTTCAGCCAGTTTGACGAAGCCTTTATCTGCGGCCCGGCGGCAATGATGGACGACGCCGAGCAGGCGCTGAAAGCGCTGGGGATGCCGGAGAAATCGCTGCATCTGGAACGCTTTAACACCCCGGGCACCAGCGTGAAACGCGCCCATACCGTACAGGTGGAAGGGCAGAAAGTGACGGTGCGCCAGGACGGGCGCGACCGCGAGATCACCCTCACCGCCGACGACGAGAGCATTCTCGACGCCGCCCTGCGCCAGGGGGCCGATCTGCCGTACGCCTGTAAAGGTGGGGTCTGCGCCACCTGCAAATGCAAAGTGGTGCGCGGCAAGGTGGACATGGTCACCAACTACAGCCTTGAGCCGGACGAACTGGCGGCGGGCTACGTTCTGAGCTGCCAGGCCCTGCCGCTGACCCACGACGTGGTGGTGGACTTTGACGCGAAGGGGATGGCATGAGCGATCTGATTGTCACCCGTCAGGGTCGGGTTTTGCACCTGACCCTGAACCGCCCGGCGGCCCGCAACGCCCTGAACAATGCTCTGCTGAGCGAGCTGGCGACCACCCTCGAAGCCGCCGCGACCGACAGCGAGATTTCAGTGTGCGTGATCGGCGGCAACGAACGCTTCTTTGCCGCCGGGGCCGATCTCAACGAGATGGCCGAAAAAGATCTGGCCGCCACCCTCAACGACATTCGCCCCCAGCTGTGGGCGCGGATCAACGCCTTCAGCAAACCGCTGATTGCCGCCGTTAACGGCTATGCGCTGGGCGCGGGCTGTGAGCTGGCGCTGCTGTGCGATGTGGTGATTGCCGGGGAGAATGCCCGTTTTGGTCTGCCAGAAATTACGCTGGGCATTATGCCGGGCGCGGGCGGTACCCAGCGACTGATCCGCAGCGTGGGTAAATCGCTGGCCAGCAAAATGGTGCTGACCGGGGAGAGCATTACCGCCCGCCAGGCGTTGGCCGCGGGTCTGGTGAGCGACGTATACCCCGAAGCCCTGACCCTGGAATATGCCCTCCAGCAGGCCGCGCTGATGGCGCGCCACTCGCCGCTGGCGTTGCAGGCGGCGAAGCAGGCGTTGCGCCAGTCTCAGGAGGTGGCCCTGCAGGCCGGGCTGGCCCAGGAGCGCCAGCTCTTTACCCTGCTGGCGGCCACCGAGGATCGCCGTGAGGGCATTGCTGCCTTTCTGCAAAAACGCACCCCCGACTTTAAAGGACGCTAATCATGGATTTCATTCTGAGTCACGTTGAGCAGGGCGTTATGACTATCACCCTGAATCGCCCGGAGCGTCTCAACAGCTTTAACGAGGAGATGCATCTTCAGCTGGCCGAGTGCCTGAAGCAGGCCGAACGTGACGACAATGTGCGTTGCCTGCTGATTACCGGGGCCGGACGCGGTTTCTGCGCCGGGCAGGATCTCAACGACCGTAACGTCGACCCGAACAGCCCCGCGCCGGACCTCGGAATGTCGGTGGAGAAATTTTATAACCCGCTGGTTAAGCGCCTGGCAAAACTGCCGAAGCCGGTGATCTGCGCGGTCAACGGCGTCGCCGCCGGCGCCGGTGCCACCCTGGCGCTGGGCTGCGATATCGTCATCGCCGCCCGCTCGGTGAACTTTGTGATGGCCTTCAGCAAGCTGGGTCTGGTGCCGGATTCCGGCGGAACCTGGCTGCTACCGCGTCTGACCGGCCGCGCCCGGGCGATGGGCCTGGCCCTGCTGGGAGAGAAGATCAG
This sequence comes from Leclercia sp., assembly GCF_036780805.1. Lineage (NCBI taxonomy): Bacteria > Pseudomonadati > Pseudomonadota > Gammaproteobacteria > Enterobacterales > Enterobacteriaceae > Leclercia > Leclercia sp. Next base: position 822,662 of record NZ_DAIQCE010000001.1, read on the forward strand.
CGCCGAGCAGGCCCAGGCCTGGGGGATGATCTGGCAGGTGGTAGATGACGCCGAACTGACCGACACCGCCCGCCAGCTGGCCGTGCATCTGGCCGCCCAGCCGACCTTTGGCTTAGGACTGATCAAGCAGGCGATCAACGCCGCCGAAACCAACACCCTTGAGGCCCAGCTGGATCTGGAGCGCGACTATCAGCGCCTGGCCGGACGCAGCGCCGACTACCGCGAAGGCGTCAGCGCCTTCCTCAACAAACGTGCGCCGCAGTTCACGGGGAAATAAGATGACGACTATTCATACCGTGGCGGTCATTGGCAGCGGCATCATGGGAGCCGGGATCGCTGAAGTGGCGGCCAGCCACGGCCATCCGGTGCTGGTGTATGACATTAACGCCGAGGCCATCTCCCGCGCCATCGACGGGATCCGCAGTCGTCTGGCATCCCGCGTGGCGCGCGGCAAGCTGAGCGCCCAGGCGAGCGAGCAGACGCTCCAGCGCCTGATTCCGGTGACCGACATTCACGCCCTGGCGGCGGCCGATCTGGTGATTGAAGCCGCCTCTGAGCAGATGGCAGTCAAAAAGGCGCTGTTTGCCCAGCTGGCGGAGATCTGCCCGGCCAACACGCTGCTGACCAGCAACACGTCTTCTATCTCGATTACCGCCATTGCCGCCGAGCTGCGCCACCCTGAGCGCGTTGCCGGGCTGCACTTCTTTAACCCGGCCCCGGTGATGAAGCTGGTGGAGGTGGTGAGCGGGCTGGCGACCTCCGCAGAAGTGGTGGAGCAGCTGAGCCAGCTGGCGGTGAACTGGGGCAAACAGCCGGTGCGCTGCCAGTCCACCCCGGGCTTTATCGTTAACCGCGTGGCGCGTCCGTACTACGCCGAAGCCTGGCGCGCGCTGGAAGAGCAGGTTGCCGCGCCGGAAGTTATCGACGCCGCGCTGCGCGACGGCGCGGGCTTCCCGATGGGGCCGCTGGAGTTGACCGACATGATCGGCCAGGACGTCAACTTCGCCGTCACCTGTTCGGTATTCAACGCCTTCTGGCAGGAGCGTCGTTTTCTGCCGTCGCTGGTGCAGCAGGAGCTGGTCCTGGCGGGGCGTTTAGGTAAAAAGAGCGGCCAGGGTGTTTACAACTGGCGCAGCGACAAGCCTGCAGTGAACTGGCTGGAGACCGTTGGCGATACCTGGAGCGCCATGCACGTGCAGCGAAGAAGTGACGGTGTCACCGAAATTGACGACCTGCTGCTGATCGAAACCCAGGGCGAGACTGCCCAGGCGCTGGCGAACCGTTACGGCCAGCCGGTGGTGGTGGTCGATCGTCAGGAAGGGGATGTCGCAGTAATTGCGGCTGCGGCCAGCAACCCGGTCTACGCGACACTGAAAGCGGTCTGGCATTTGCAGCAGCAGGGCAAGCGCGTCCTGCAGGTGGCCGATTATCCCGGCCTGCTGATCTGGCGCACGGTGGCGATGATTGTCAACGAAGCGCTCGACGCCCTGCAAAAAGGGGTCGCCAGCGAACAGGATATCGATACCGCCATGCGCCTCGGGGTGAACTACCCGCGCGGTCCGCTGGCCTGGGGAGAACAGCTTGGCTGGCAGCGTCTGCTGATCCTTCTGGAAAACCTGCAACGCCACTACGGCGAAGAACGCTATCGCCCGTCATCCCTGCTGCGCCAGCGTGCGCTTCTGGAGAGTAGCTATGAGTCATAACGCCTGGCGCAACGCCCGCGCCATGTATGAAAACGATGCCTGCGCCCAGGCCTATGGCATCGACATTATTGAGATGGATGAGGGCATGGCAGTCCTGACCATGACCGTCACGCCGCAGATGCTCAACGGCCACAAAAGCTGCCACGGCGGCCAGCTGTTTACCCTCGCCGACACCGCCTTCGCCTACGCCTGCAACAGCCAGGGGCTGGCGGCGGTGGCCTCGGGCTGCACTATCGATTTTGTTCGTCCGGCCTTTGCCCACGACAAGCTCACCGCCACCGCGCAGGTGCGCCATCAGGGGAAACAGACCGGCGTGTACGACATTGAGATTGTTAACCAACAGCAAAAAACCGTTGCCCTGTTCCGTGGGAAATCCCACCGCATCGGCGGCACTATTACAGGAGAAGCATAATGCGTGACGCCTTTATTTGTGACGGGATCCGTACCCCCATCGGCCGCTATGCCGGGGCATTGTCCGGCGTGCGCGCGGACGATCTGGGCGCTATCCCGCTGCGCGAGCTGCTGGCGCGTAATCCGGGTCTGGATGCGGAACGTATTGATGATGTGATTTTTGGCTGCGCCAACCAGGCGGGGGAAGACAACCGCAACGTGGCGCGCATGTCCCTGCTGCTGGCTGGGCTGCCGCAGACCGTCTCCGGCACCACCCTGAACCGCCTGTGCGGCTCCGGTCTGGATGCGCTGGGCTTTGCCGCCCGCGCCATCCGCGCCGGTGATGGCGACCTGATGATCGCCGGTGGCGTGGAGTCGATGTCCCGCGCGCCGTTCGTGATGGGTAAGGCCACCAGCGCCTTCCAGCGCCAGAATGAAATATTCGATACCACCATCGGCTGGCGTTTTGTGAACCCGCTCATGGCGCAGCAATTTGGTTCTGACAGCATGCCGGAAACGGCAGAGAATGTAGCAGAATTGTTACGAATTTCCCGCGAAGACCAGGACGCCTTCGCGTTCCGCAGCCAGCAGCGCACCGCTCAGGCCCAGGCCAACGGCATTCTGGCCCAGGAGATCGTTCCGGTGATGATTAAAGGCAAAAAAGGGGCAGTGACCGAAGTGGTGCATGACGAACATCTGCGCGCGGACACCACCCTGGAGATGCTGGCCGGGCTGAAAGCCCCGTTCCGCGCCGGTGGGGTCGTCACCGCGGGCAACGCCTCCGGCGTCAACGACGGTGCTGCGGCGCTGATTATCGCCAGCGAAGAGATGGCGGCAACGCAGGGCTTAACCCCGCGGACCCGCATCGTGGCGATGGCGACTGCCGGTGTCGAACCGCGTCTGATGGGACTCGGCCCGGTGCCTGCCACCCGCCGCGTGCTGGAGCGCGCGGGCCTGAGCATCAACGATATGGACGTTATCGAACTGAATGAAGCCTTTGCTTCGCAGGCGCTGGGCGTGCTGCGCGAGCTGGGGCTGCCGGACGATGCTGCGCATGTAAACCCCAACGGGGGCGCGATAGCCTTAGGCCATCCGCTGGGCATGAGCGGGGCCCGTCTGGCGCTGGCCGCCAGCAACGAGCTGCATCGTCGTAAGGGGCGCTATGCGCTCTGCACGATGTGCATTGGTGTCGGTCAGGGCATTGCCATGATCCTTGAGCGTGTCTGAACAATTATAAAATGTGAGTACCCTACAATGACAATCACAACGACAGCAACGACAACGACAGCCACTTCGACCACTAAACTTGACCCAATCGAAACCGCGTCCGTGGATGAGCTGCAGGCCCTGCAAACCCAGCGCATGAAGTGGACGTTAGAACACGCTTATAACAACGTCCCGATGTACAAGCGCAAGTTTGATGCCGCGGGGGTCCACCCTGACGATTTCAAAGAGTTAGCGGATATCCGTAAGTTCCCGTGCACCACCAAACAGGATCTGCGCGACAACTATCCGTTCGACACCTTCGCGGTGCCGATGGAGCAGGTGGTGCGTATTCATGCCTCTTCCGGGACCACCGGGAAACCGACCGTGGTCGGCTACACGCAAAACGACATTGATACCTGGGCCAACATTGTGGCGCGTTCCCTGCGCGCCGCCGGGGGCAGCGCGAAGGACAAAATTCACGTCGCCTACGGCTATGGCCTGTTCACCGGCGGGCTGGGGGCTCACTACGGTGCCGAGCGTTTAGGCGCGACGGTCATCCCCATGTCCGGCGGCCAGACCGAGAAACAGGCCCAGCTGATCCGTGATTTCCAGCCGGATATGATCATGGTGACGCCGTCCTACTGCCTCAACCTGATCGAAGAGCTTGAGCGTCAGATGGGCGGCGATGCCAGCCAGTGCTCCCTGCGCGTCGGCGTCTTTGGTGCCGAGCCCTGGACCCTGGCGATGCGTCGCGAAATTGAGAAACGCCTCGGGATCACCGCCCTCGATATCTACGGTCTGTCCGAAGTGATGGGCCCGGGCGTGGCGATGGAGTGTATCGAAACCGCCGATGGCCCGACCATCTGGGAAGATCATTTCTACCCGGAGATCGTCAACCCGAACGACGGCACGCCACTGGCCGACGGTGAGCAGGGCGAACTGCTGTTCACCACCCTGACTAAAGAGGCGCTGCCGGTGATCCGCTACCGCACCCGCGACCTGACCCGCCTGCTGCCGGGCACCGCCCGCACCATGCGCAGGATGGATCGCATCAGCGGACGTAGCGACGACATGTTAATCATCCGCGGCGTCAACGTCTTCCCGTCCCAGCTGGAAGAGGAGATCGTGAAGTTCGAGCACCTGTCGCCGCACTACCAGCTGGAGGTCAATCGCCGGGGCCATCTTGATTCGCTTTCGGTGAAGGTGGAGCTGAAACAGAGCAGCTTAACCCTGACCCACGAGCAGCGCTGCAACGTGTGCCATGAGCTGCGCCACCGCATTAAATCGATGGTGGGGATCTCCACCGACGTGACGATTGTGAACTGCGGCAGCATCCCGCGTTCCGAAGGCAAAGCCTGCCGCGTCTTCGACCTGCGTAAGGTCGCCGCCAACGGCTAACCTGGCTGCTGACCCTCTCCATGTTGGGGAGGGTCGCGCCTCTGGCGCTATGCTATGATTCATCCGGAAAAATAATCACAACAGAATGAATCAGATGAGTAAACTCGACGCCTTTATTCAGCACGCGGTCAGCTCCGTTCCCGTCAGCGGTACTTCGCTGATCTCCTCTTTGTACGGTGATGCGCTCTCCCATCGCGGGGGCGAAGTCTGGCTGGGTAGCCTGGCGGCACTGCTGGAGGGGATGGGATTTGGCGAACGCTTCGTGCGTACCGCGCTGTTCCGCCTGAACAAGGAGGGCTGGCTGGATGTGGTCCGCATCGGCAGACGCAGCTTTTACCGGCTGAGCGACAAAGGGCTGCGCTTAACCCGGCGAGCAGAGGCGAAAATTTACCGTGCGGAGCTTCCTGCCTGGGACGGCAAATGGCTGCTGCTGTTGTCTGAAGGGATGGATAAAGCGACGCTGGCGGATGTGAAAAAGCAGCTGATCTGGCAAGGCTTCGGCACCCTGGCACCCAGCCTGATGGCCTCGCCGTCGCAACAGCTGGCGGACGTACAGACCCTGCTGCACGAAGCGGGCGTCGCCGAGAACGTGATCTGCTTTGAGGCGCATTCGCCGCTGGCGCTCTCCCGCGCCGCGCTGCGCGCCCGGGTTGAGGAGTGCTGGCAGCTCAGCGAGCAGAACGTCATGTATGAAACCTTTATCGACTCCTTCCGGCCGCTGCTGCCGCTGCTGCGTGAGGCCACCCCGGAGGAGCTGACCCCGGAACGCTGCTTCCAGATCCAGCTGTTGCTGATCCATTTTTATCGCCGGGTGGTGCTCAAGGATCCGCTCCTGCCGGAAGAGTTACTCCCATCGCACTGGGCAGGCCAGACGGCCCGCCAGCTGTGCATCAATATTTATCAGCGCGTCGCGCCGGGTGCGCTGGCGTTTGTCAGTGAGAAAGGGGAGACCAGCGTTGGCGAACTGCCGTCGCCGGGCGCCTCTTACTGGCAACGCTTCGGCGGCCTGACGCCTGCGTAAAGGAGGTAATGTGCCTGTATATCAAATCGACGGGATGACCCCGGTTGTTCCACCCGAGAGCTACGTCCACCCGACCGCGGTGTTGATTGGCGATGTGATCCTCGGCAAGGGCGTCTACGTAGGGCCCAACGCCAGCCTGCGCGGCGATTTTGGCCGTATCGTGGTGAAAGACGGGGCCAATATTCAGGACAACTGCATCATGCACGGTTTCCCGGAGCAGGATACGGTGGTGGAAGAAGAGGGCCATATTGGTCACGGCGCCATTCTGCATGGCTGCATCATCCGCCGGAATGCGCTGGTGGGGATGAATGCGGTGATCATCGACGGGGCGGTGATTGGCGAAAACAGTATCGTCGGTGCGGCCGCGTTTGTGAAAGCGAAAGCGGAAATGCCGGCCGACCATCTGATTATCGGCAGCCCGGCCAAAGCGATCCGCGTGCTGAGCGAGCAGGAAAAAGCGTGGAAGCAGCAGGGCACCCGGGAGTATCAGACGCTGGTGGAACGCTGTAAGCAGACGATGCATCAGGTTGAGCCGCTGCACGAGGTTGAGCCGGACCGTAAGCGGCTGGTGTTTGACGAGAATCTGCGTCCAAAATCGTCCAGCTGAGCGGCAAAACTCCTGACAAAACGAGATCGGGATCACGTAATTATCTGTTTTAATGATATTAAACAAGAAAATATAATAGGGCGTGATTTGCGTGTTGACAGTGCGTCTATAATGAGTAAATTAGAACTCAGCACCACAGAGAAATAAATGTTTCACGGTGCGGTAATAAAGCAGTAAAGAGATGCGATAAAGGCCACGAAGTAGTGTAGTTTGGGTCCTGGTAATAAGTAAATGCCAGTGTGAACACGCTTTCAGGCCATGCAGTAAATCAGTACGATCGCATGATGGGGAAGTCAACGCGATGATGTAAGGCCTTGTTTCAAAGAGTAATGGTCGCGATCTGGGGACGTAAGTATGGCGTTAAGACTATCGCGACGCAATTAAGGCAACGCATCAAGAGTATATATCGCGTGGGTGATGTACACGACAGGAAATGATGTTATTTCACATACTTATCAGAGGAGGTAGCGTTAACTTGTTTAATCGGTAATCCTGTGAGAATACGTACATCTTTGAAGTTGTAGTGTGTAATTAAGTTGATGAATGTTAATTATTAATTTGGTAGTAACCTAAAAGCCCCGGCAAAATATATTGCTGGGGCTTTTTCATTTCCGCTGTTCGCTTCGTTAAAGCGACCATTTAATGCGCAGCCAGTTCGTAAAAGAACGCCGGGTTTGCCTGGATGGTGGCCAGCACTTTTGCCGCCAGACCGGTTGGGTTACGCCGTCTGGATTCCCAGCTTTTAATGGTGTCCACGCTGGTGCCCAGTGCTTTTGCCATTTCAGCCTGAGACACGTTGAGCTGCTCTCTGATCGCTTTTACATCGGCAATCTCATAACGGGTCACGCGGGCAGGGGCTTTTTTCCCGCTTTTGATCTCCACCGCCTCTTCAAGGGAGGTTTTAAGTTCGTCAAAAAAATCCATTTCACACCTCTTCGTACGTTTGTAATTATCCAGACAAAGGTACCCTGTACACCTAACGGCGTACATCGGTCGTGACCAAAACCAGGATAATGCCAGGAAAATTTTAAGGGATGCTGAATTTACGAGGCGTCTCGTAAAGTTGTGGGTTAAAGCAGGGGGGAATAAAAAAACTCCCACCGGGCGGTGGGAGTGGGAAACCTTATGCAGCCACCAGGCTGTCGATCGCGGCTTTCGCATCGTTCTGCGCTTTAGTCGCCACTTCCGGGCCATAGGCGATACCTTCAGCGAACACGAAGTTCACGTCGGTTATGCCGATGAAGCCCAGGAACAGGGTCAGGTACGGCGCAACCAGGTCGGTTGGGGTATCTTTATGAATACCGCCACGGCTTGACAGCACGACCGCACGTTTACCGGTCACCAGACCTTCAGGGCCTTTCTCAGTGTAACGGAAGGTAACGCCCGCGCGAGCTACCAGGTCGAAGTAGTTTTTCAGCTGCGTTGGGATGTTGAAGTTGTACATCGGGGCGTTAATCACGATCACGTCGTGCGCCTGCAGTTCGGCAATCAGCTCATCGGACAGCGCCAGCGCTTCCTGCTGACGTGGGGTCAGTGGCGCATCGCTTGGACGCAGGGCACCAACCAGTTCACCATCCAGTACCGGGATTGGCTGAGCGGCCAGATCGCGGACGGTGATTTCGTCACCGCTGTGCTGTTCACGCCACTGCTCAACGAAATAATCAGACAGCTGACCAGACTGAGAGTACCCTGCCAGAATACTGGATTTGAGAACTAATACTTTGCTCATGGGTGATTCCTTTTATGTATTTGATGAGGGGGGGTTACCCCGTTGCTTGCTGACACTCTATTCACAATCCTGTCGCAGGGATAGCGCAATATATCGAAGCCTATGTTCGAAATTTTTGAATAAGGCGCAAAAACCGGCGATGTGGTACTCTATATCAATCATTAAAAAGAGATTTTATCCGGCAGTGCACTGCCCGTTAACGCTATGACAGAACAACAGAAATTAACCTTCCCGATGCTGATGCAACAGCTGGAACCGCTGATGCTGCGTGATAAACAGCGGTTTGCCCGCCGTCTCCACGGGGTCAAGAAGGTTAAAAATCCTGATGCACAACAGGCTATCTACCAGGAGATGGCAAAAGAGATTGAACAGGCAGCGGGTAAGGTCGTGCTGCGCGAAGCCGCGCGCCCGGAAATTACCTACCCGGAAAACCTGCCCGTCAGCCAGAAGAAACAGGCGATCCTCGAGGCCGTGCGCGATCACCAGGTGGTGATTGTGGCGGGGGAGACCGGCTCCGGTAAAACCACCCAGCTGCCTAAAATCTGTATGGAACTGGGGCGTGGGATCAAAGGCCTGATCGGCCACACCCAGCCGCGGCGTCTGGCGGCGCGTACCGTCGCGAACCGTATCGCCGAAGAGCTGCAAACCGAGCCGGGCGGCTGCATCGGCTACAAGGTGCGTTTCAGCGATCACGTCAGCGATAACACCATGGTTAAGCTGATGACCGACGGGATCCTGCTGGCGGAGATCCAGCAGGACCGGCTGCTGATGCAGTACGACACCATCCTCATCGATGAAGCGCACGAGCGCAGCCTGAACATTGACTTCCTGCTGGGCTATCTGCGCGAACTGCTGCCGCGTCGCCCGGATCTGAAAGTCATCATTACTTCGGCCACCATTGACCCGGAACGTTTTTCGCGCCACTTCAACAATGCGCCGATCATTGAAGTCTCCGGGCGTACCTATCCCGTAGAAGTGCGTTATCGTCCGATGGTGGAAGATGCCGACGACACCGAGCGCGATCAGCTGCAGGCCATCTTCGACGCGGTAGACGAGCTGGGCAATGAAAGCCCGGGCGATATTCTGATCTTTATGAGCGGGGAGCGCGAAATCCGCGATACCGCCGACGCGCTCAGCAAGCGCGACCTGCGCCATACCGAGATCCTGCCGCTGTATGCGCGTCTGTCCAACAGCGAGCAGAACCGCGTGTTCCAGTCCCACAGCGGCCGCCGTATCGTGCTGGCGACCAACGTGGCGGAAACTTCCCTCACCGTGCCGGGCATTAAATACGTTATCGACCCGGGTACGGCGCGTATCAGCCGCTACAGCTACCGCACCAAGGTGCAGCGTCTGCCGATTGAGCCAGTGTCGCAGGCCTCGGCAAATCAGCGTAAGGGCCGCTGCGGCCGCGTGTCTGAAGGGATCTGTATTCGTCTCTATTCGGAAGACGATTTCCTGTCGCGCCCGGAGTTTACCGACCCGGAAATTCTGCGCACCAACCTGGCGTCGGTCATCCTGCAGATGACCGCCCTCGGGCTGGGCGATATCGCGGCGTTTCCGTTCGTCGAAGCGCCGGACAAACGCAATATCCAGGACGGCGTGCGCCTGCTGGAAGAGCTCGGGGCGATCACCACCGACGAGCAGGCCACCGCCTACAAGCTGACCCCGCAGGGCCGTCAGCTCAGCCAGCTGCCGGTGGATCCGCGTCTGGCGCGGATGGTGCTGGAGGCGCAAAAACACGGCTGCGTGCGCGAGGCGATGATCATCACTTCGGCGCTCTCCATTCAGGATCCGCGCGAGCGCCCGATGGACAAACAGCAGGCCTCCGACGAAAAACATCGCCGCTTCCACGACAAAGAGTCTGACTTCCTCGCCTTTGTGAACCTGTGGAACTATCTGGGCGAGCAGCAAAAAGCGCTGTCGTCGAACCAGTTCCGCCGCCAGTGCAAGCTGGATTACCTTAACTACCTGCGGGTGCGCGAGTGGCAGGATATCTACACCCAGCTGCGTCAGGTGGTGAAAGAGCTGGGCATCCCGGTGAACAGCGAGCCGGCGGAGTATCGTGAAATACACATCGCGCTGCTGACCGGTCTGCTGTCGCATATCGGGATGAAAGATGCCGATAAGCAGGAATTTACCGGCGCGCGTAACGCCCGTTTCTCCATCTTCCCGGGCTCCGGTTTGTTCAAGAAGCCGCCTAAATGGACAATGGTGGCCGAGCTGGTGGAGACCAGCCGCCTGTGGGGCCGCATTGCCGCACGTATCGATCCCGAGTGGGTTGAGCCGGTTGCGCAACATCTGCTGAAGCGCTCCTACAGTGAACCGCACTGGGAGCGGGCGCAGGGCGCGGTGATAGCGACGGAAAAGGTCACCGTCTACGGCCTGCCGGTGGTGGCCGCGCGTAAGGTTAACTACAGCCAGATCGACCCTGTGCTTTCCCGCGAGCTGTTTATCCGCCACGCGCTGGTGGAGGGTGACTGGCAGACCCGTCACGCCTTCTTCCGGGAAAACCTGAAGCTGCGCAGCGAAGTGGAAGAGCTGGAGCATAAAACCCGTCGCCGCGATATCCTGGTGGATGACGAGACGCTGTTTGAGTTTTACGACCAGCGCATCAGCCACGACGTGGTCTCGGCCCGCCACTTTGACAGCTGGTGGAAAAAGGTCAGCCGCGACACCCCGGATCTGCTCAACTTTGAAAAGAGCATGTTGATCAAAGAGGGGGCGGAGCAGGTCAGCAAGCTCGATTACCCGAACTTCTGGCATCAGGGCAACCTCAAGCTGCGCCTGAGCTATCAGTTTGAACCGGGCACCGATGCCGACGGCGTAACCGTCCACATCCCGCTGCCGCTGCTTAACCAGGTGGAAGAGAGCGGTTTCGAGTGGCAAATTCCCGGCCTGCGGCGCGAGCTGATTATCGCCCTGATCAAATCCCTGCCGAAGCCGGTGCGTCGCAACTTTGTGCCTGCGCCGAACTACGCCGAAGCTTTTTTAGGCCGGGTGGCGGCGCTGGAGCTGCCGCTGCTGGATGCGCTGGAGCGCGAGCTGCGCCGGATGACCGGTGTCACCATCGACCGGGAAGACTGGCACTGGGATCAGGTGCCCGATCACCTGAAAATCAGCTTCCGCGTGGTGGACGAGAAGAACAAAAAGCTACAGGAAGGTCGCTCCCTGACCGAACTGAAAGAGGCGCTGAAAGGCAAAGTGCAGGAGACCCTCTCTGCCGTGGCCGACGACGGTATCGAACAGAGCGGGCTGCATATCTGGAGCTTTGGTCAGCTGCCGGAAAGCTACGAGCAGAAGCGCGGCAATTATAAGGTGAAAGCCTGGCCGGCGCTGGTGGACGAGCGCGACAGCGTGGCGATCAAGCTGTTCGATAACCCGCAGGAGCAGCAGCAGGCGATGTGGCGCGGGCTGCGCCGTTTACTGCTGCTGAACATCCCGTCGCCGATCAAGTATCTGCACGAGAAGCTGCCGAACAAAGCCAAGCTGGGGCTCTACTTTAACCCGTACGGCAAGGTGCTGGATCTGATCGACGACTGCATCTCCTGTGGCGTGGACCAGCTGATCCACGCCGCGGGCGGCCCGGTGTGGACCGAAGAGGGCTTTGCGAAGCTGCACGAAAAAGTGCGCGCCGAACTCAACGAGACGGTGGTCAACATTGCGAAGCAGGTCGAGCAGATCCTCACCGCGGTGTTCAATATCAACAAGCGTCTGAAAGGGCGGGTGGATATGACCATGGCGCTGGGGCTGTCGGACGTGAAGGCCCAGATGGCGGGGCTGGTCTATCGCGGGTTTGTCACCGGCAACGGGTACAAGCGTTTAGGCGATACGCTGCGCTATCTGCAGGCGATTGAAAAACGTCTCGAGAAGATGGCGGTCGATCCGCACCGCGACCGGGCGCAGATGCTGAAGGTGGAAGCAGTGCAGCAGCGCTGGCAGCAGTGGCTCAACAAGCTACCACCGACCCGCCGCGATGACGAAGACGTGCAGGAGATCCGCTGGATGATCGAAGAGCTGCGCGTCAGCTTCTTTGCGCAGCAGCTGGGGACGCCGTACCCCATCTCCGACAAGCGTATTTTGCAGGCGATGGAGCAGATTTCGGCTTAAAAAACGCCGGGCGGCGCATGCGCTTGCCCGGCCTACGGTGTTCTCCCTCTCCCTGTGGGAGAGGGTCGGGGTGAGGGCATCAGGCCGCACAATGCCTTACCCGTTCACCATCGCCAGCGTAAACCCATCCCACCCCTTCACGCCCACCGTCTGTAATGCCGTCGCGGTCAGGCGCGGGTTATCGCCAATCATCTCAATAAACCGCCGCACGCCGTGCACCCGGGCATCATCACTCTGGCCGTTAATCACTTCTCCGTCGCGCACCACGTTGTCACCGATGATCAACGTGCCTGGCCGGGAGTAGTGCAGCGCCCACTCCAGATAGCCCGGATTATTCGGTTTGTCGGCATCGATAAAGATCAGATCGAAGGGCGGAATGTTGTCGAAGCGTTCAAGAGAGAGCAGGGCCGGGCCTTCAATCAGCTCGATACGCTGCTCCAGCCCTGCCAGATGGATGTTCTGCCGTGCGACCTTCGCGTGAACCGCATCGGCCTCGAGGGTGATCAGCTTCCCGTCCGGTGGCAGGGCACGCGCCATCCAGATGCTGCTGTAGGCCCCCAGGGTGCCGATCTCCAGGATGCGCCTGGCCTGGGTCATGCGCACAAACAGCGCCAGCAGCTGACCCTGATTGGCGGCGACGTCGTGCGCCGGTAAACCGGCTCGCTGGTTATTCTCAAGCACCTGCTCAAGCACCTCATCCTGAGGAATAAGCTCGGAAATCATGTAATTATCTACGGCAGACCACTGTTGTTGCATAGATTGACCCCTTAGTGAGAATTGTCACCCAAAAACGCCGGGCGGCGCATTCGCTTGCCCGGCCTACGATCCTGTAGGCCCGGTAAGCGTAGCGCCACCGGGCATGTTTTCAGACCACCCGCCCCCCAGCGCCTTATACAGATCGATCTGCGCCAGCAGCAGGTTATTTTTCGCCTGCACCACGCTGGTCTGCACCGAGAATAGCGTACGCTGGGCGTCCAGCACGTCCAGATAGGAGGAATAGCCATTGTTATAGCGGTTCTGCGCGATCCGCAATGTCTCCTGGGCGACCTCCTGCTGCGCCACCAGCTCGGTCAGCTGCTCGCCGTACCGGGTGATGGCATCGAGGCTGTCATTCACCTCTTTGAAAGCGTTGCGCACAGTTTTTTCATAGCTGTAGAGCGCCTGGTTACGCTGCGACTGGCCGATGTCCACCTGGGCGTTCAGCGCCTGCCGGTTCAGCAGCGGGGCCAAAATACTGCCGCCGATGCTCCACAGCTCCAGCGGGTTGTCCAGCAGGCCGGGCAGGGTGCGATCCTGAATCGAGCCGGTGGCGGTCAGGTTGATCGACGGCAGCAGGCTGGCGCGCGCGGACGCCAGCGAGGCATCGGCGGCGATCAGCTGGCGTTCCGCCTGCACAATGTCCGGGCGGCGATTAAGCAGCGACGAAGGCAGCTGCGACGGGATGCGCAGCGGGGTCAGGGTGTCGAAATCCGCGCTGCGGGCAATCGCCCCCGGGTTGCTCCCCAGCAGCAGAGTCAGGGCATTCTCCTGGCGGGCAATCTGATTTTGCACCTGCGGGATCTGCGCCCGCGTCGAGCGCAGCTCGGAGTCGGACTGCATCAGCTCCAGGCGCGAGCTGTAGCCGGTCTGATACTGCCGCTGCGCCAGGTTAAAGGCCTCCTCCCGCGCTTTGAGGGTCGACTGCGTCACCCGGAGCTGCTCGTCCAGCGCCAGCAGGGTGACGTAACCCGAGGCCACCGACGAGGCCACCGTCAGGTCTGCCGCGGCGGCGGCCGCTTTTTGCGCCTCGAGGGTCGCCTGGGCGGCATCGGTGGTGCGGCGGTTCACACCCCAGATATCCACGTCATAGCTGGCGGTCAGGCTGCCTTTATACAGCGCACCGTAGGTGGGCAAACCGGTGGCCGCCGACTGGGATCGGGCGCGACCCGCATTCAGATTGGCATCCAGGGTGGGAAACAGACTGCCCTCGCTGGCATAGACCCGCGCCTGATACTCGTTGATCCGCTCCCTGGCGATTAGCACGTCGCTGTTGTTGCGCAGGGCCTGGTCCACGTAGGCGTTGAGATGGCTGTCGTGAAAATTACGCCACCACATCTGCTCTGCCGGGCTGGCAGGGCCGGTGCTGGCCCGCCACTGGGCGGGGATTTGCAGGGTCGGTTTTGCCGGGGTGACATCTACCGACTGGCAGGCGCTCAGGGCGGCGGCAATCAGCAGGGCGGTGAGCGGGCGGCGGATCATTCTGCCTCCCGGGTATCAATCGTCACCTGCACCGACATCCCCGGCCTCAGCCGCGCCGCGTCTTCTGCCTTGCCCAATACTTCAATGCGCACCGGAATGCGCTGGGCGATTTTCACGAAGTTGCCCGTGGCGTTATCCGGGGTAATGGCGCTGAACTCCACCCCGGTGGCGGGAGAAATGCTCTGCACCCGGCCTTCATAGGCTTTGTCGTTCAGGGCGTCGACGGTAAATTTCACCGGCTGGCCGACGCGCAGGTTCGCCAGCTGGGTCTCTTTGATATTGGCGATCACCCAGTGCTGCGGCGGCACCAGGGTGGTGAGATGGGTTCCGGCGGTCACGTAGGCACCCAGGCGGACGGCAATCTGCCCCAGCTGGCCGTCGCGCGGGGCAACGATGCGGGTGTTCTGCAGGTCGATCTGCGCCAGCTCCAGCGCCGCCTTCGCGTTTTCGACGTCGGCCTCCAGCGCGGCGCGGTTGACGATCGCGGTCTGCAGATCCTGGCGCGACATCTCCAGCGTGGCTTTCGCCTGGTCGATGTCGGCGCTGCCCTGGGCGGCGCTCGCCAGGGCGGCATCCCGCTCACGGATCGACAGCGAGCCGTCGGCGGTGAGGTCTTTCACCCGTTTCAGGTCGGCCTGGGTTTTCTGGCTCTGCGCGCGGGCGTTTTTCAGCGCCGCATCGTTACGCTGGATCACCGCTTCGGCGCTTTTGCGCTGCTGCAGGTTGTTATTCAGGCTGGCGATTTTCATCGCCAGCTGGGCCTCGGCCTGGTGTACCCGCTGGCGGTAGATGCGGTCGTCGATCTGCAGCAGCAGATCGCCTTTCTTCACCTGCTCAAAATCCTGCACCTTCACCTCGGTGATGTAGCCATTGACCTGGGGGCTGATAAAGGTGGTCTGGCCGCGCACGTAGGCGTTATCGGTGAACTGGACGTGGCGGGTAAAGGGCGGCAGTTGCCAGGCGTAGAGGATCACCAGCACGCCGACGATGCCGATCGCGGCGGCGGCGAAGATTGACACCACGCGCAGATTATTACGGGTATTGGCCTGCTCTTTAGCGGCATCCTGCTGACTCATAACTTCTCCAGAAACATCATTTATTTTTATCCATTACTGACTGCCGGTGGCCTTTCTCAGTGCCAGACGGGCGGTGATGCGCAGGCGCAGCAAGCGCCATAAAATCCAGACCAGCGTGGCGGTGGCAATGCCAGCCGTCAGAAGATAAGTATCGTTGTAAGCGAGAATATTTGCCTCCAGCGTGCTGGTGTTCTGTAGCTGGAGCACCGACTGGGTGCTCAGCAGGGCGCTGTCGCCAATCTGGCTCTGGTACATCTGGCTGTAGAGCTGTAGCCGCTCATTCACCAGCGGGTTGAGGCTGGTGAGCTGTTCGGCCAGCAGGCCGGAGTGGTACTTCTCGCGCCAGGTCTGGAAGGTACCCAGAATCGCGGAACCCAGCAGGCCGCCGATGTTCTGGCTCATGCCGAACAGCACCGAAAAGCTGACCAGGTTTCGCGGGTCGGCAATCACTCCGCCAATCCCGGCCAGCATCGCCGGGGCGAGGAAGAAGGCGCTGCCGAATCCGAGCAGGAACTGGCTCAGCATCAGCTGATCCGGGCGGGTGAGGCTGGTGGACTGGCTGTCGAGCAGCGAGGCGATAATCATCAGCACCAGCGAGGTGATAATCGGCCAGGCGAGTTTGGTCGGCTTGATGGTCAGGCAGCTGGCGGCGATACCGCAGGCGATCCCGGCAAAAATCGCCCATGCCAGGTGGGTCATCTGTTCGTTCTGCAGGCCGACATACTGCAGCCAGCCGATCACGCCGGTGTTTTGCTCTGCCAGCACGATGCGGATCAGCAGCATGATCAGCCCCAGGCGCAGGATACTGCCGCTGGAGAGCCAGCGCGTATTCAGCAGCGGGTTGCTGCGGTTATGCTCGAAAACCACCGCGGAGACGATGAGCACCAGCGAACCTGCCAGCGCCCAGCCGATCCACGGCGCTTCAAACCACCAGTCGAGCCGTCCGAGCGACAGCACCGCGCACAGCAGGGCCATCCCCGGGGCCAGCAGGATAAAGGTGATGAAATCTTTCTTCTCGAATACCTTGCGCCGGTCGCCGGGGGGCAGCTTGAGGGCGATCACGCAGCCCAGCGAGATCAGCGCCAGGCCCAGTTCAAACAGGTAGAGCCCGCGCCACTCGTCCAGCTGCAGCAGCTCGGTGGAGAACAGCCGCGCAATGGGGATCGCCAGTGACGAACCGGTGATGCCGATGGTCAGGGCCTTCAGACGATGCTTCGCCGGCCAGGCCTGGATCTGATAGTAGATCCCCAGCGAGCTCAGCGCCGCAGCCACCATACCGTGGGCGGCGCGTACCATCAGGGCCGAGCTGAGATCGTTGACGAACAGGTGAAAGAAGGTCACCAGCACATACAGCACCAGGAAGCCTTCGGTAAAGGCGCGCAGGCCAAACTGCTGGCGAAACTTCACCAGCAGCAGGTTTATCGACACGTTGGTCATCACGTAGACCGCGGGCAGCCAGGCGATCTCGGTGGACCAGGCGGAGAAGGTGCCCTGCAAATTTTGCAGGTTGGCGGCAACCATCGCATTGCCCAGCGCCCCGGTCAGACAGACCAGCAGACCCACCACCCCGTAGGCGATGCGTTTCGGGGTGCTGTGCACCGGCGTGGACGGCGAGCCTAACAGCATCGGCTTTTCGTGAGGCTGCCACTCGCGAGGAGCATAGGGGTCGCGTTGGGGCAGTCGCATAGCGGTAAATACCTGTGGTGTTAATGATTAATTAGAGGGCTAATGATTCTACTTCTGCCGCAAAGTATCTTTCAAGTGAATATGATAATAGCGGGTTAAGCAAATGTGAGCGGTAAGTATGATAGCGGCCAGCGACGCTGGCCGCCTGGGGATCAGAGTTCGTTGGTTTGTGCGTTGACGACCGGCGCGCGTTTAATCCGGCTGGCGCAGAAGATGGCAATCAGGGAGATGGTCACGGTGATCGCCAGATACCAGGCCACCGGCACCCAGTCGCCGTGATATTTCGCCAGCAGGCCGGTAGCAATCAGCGGCGCGGTGCCGCCCGCCAGGGCAGCGCCCAGCTGATAGCCGAGGGTGATGCCGGTGTAGCGCACGTTGGCGGTGAAAATTTCCGAACAGAGGGTGCCGAGCACCGCGGTGACCGGCGCCCACAGCACGCCGAAGGCAATCACGGTCGCGAGCACAATGCCCCAGGTGGTGCCGGTGTTGAGCAGCATAAACCACGGCACGATAAACAGGCCGAGGACAAAAACGCTGACGGCATACATCCGCTGGCGACCGACCTTATCCGACAGCAGCCCCATCAGCGGGATCATAATTGTCGCCACCAGCGCTCCGAGGGTGACCGCCTCCAGCGCCTGCGATTTTTGATAGCTGAGCGTGGTGGTGGCGTAGCTGACCACAAAGGTGGAGAAGATATAGAACGGGGCGGTCTCAACCACCTTCAGCCCGGCGGCGATCAGCACTTCGCGCCAGTGGTATTTCAGGGTATCGCGCAGCGGGGCTTTGGCCACCTTGCCGGAAGATTTAACCTTTTTAAACTCCGGCGTTTCGTCGATATCCTTGCGGATCCACAGGCCCAGCAGCACCAGCACCGAGCTCAGCAGGAACGGAATACGCCAGCCCCAGGAGAGGAAATCATCTTCGCTGAACAGGGTCATCAGCGAGACGATAAAAGTCGCCATCAGCATGCCGATAGTCACCCCGGCCTGCGGAATACTGCCGAAGAACCCTTTGCGCTTCTCCGGGGCGTACTCATAGGCCAGCAGCAGAGCACCGCCCCATTCGCCGCCGATCCCCATCCCCTGAATAATGCGCATCAGGATCAGCAGGGCCGGGGCCCAGAGGCCAATCTGCTGATAGGTGGGTAATAGGCCAATCATCACGGTTGCACCCCCCATTAACGACAGGGTTAACACCAGCGTTTTTTTGCGCCCGATACGATCCCCGATGTGGGCGAAAATCACGCCCCCAATAGGGCGGATAAAGAAGGTTAATGAGAACGAGAGATACGACAAAATCAGGCCAATGACCGGGTCGACCATCGGAAAGAAGATCTTGTTAAACACCAGCGCGGCGGCCGTGCCGTAGAGAAAATAGTCAAACCATTCAATGGCGCTGCCGGTGAGGCTGGCGATCAGCACCTTTTTATTTTTGCGTAAAACTGCGGTACTGCTTTCGTGTTGTTGTGTCATACCCGTGATCCCGCCCAGTGGATGATGAAGCGGGTGACACCCGGCGCGCTTCGGGTGCAACCCATAAACGAAAAAGGTTGTCGAATTGTTAAGCAACTTAGGGAGGGCTGTTACTTTTGGCAAGCAGTGAGAGGCGAAAACTGGTCAGATCACGCTGAAATAAGCAGCAATCACTGCTTTTGATAGTGATATTTCTGGCGCTTAATTTTTTTAATGGCGTAAATTGCAGCATATAATGCAGGTGCAACCGCCTGATTTTTGGACGTTTCTGGTTATTTCAGTTTAATGACTATTCTTATAGGGCAACTGCCGATTTCGCTTTCAGAGGGATCCTCTGTTAACCGACGGCCCGCGCGTTACCCTTAACGTAATTGCTGGAAGGAGGTAACGATGAGTCTCACAATCTTCCCATCTCTGCCGGATAAAACGCTGGCCGCGGTCAATACCGTCGGGGCCTGGCTTGCTGAAGATAATCTTCCTTATAATCCGCCCGCGCTGCAGCCGGATCTGGTGGTGCTGGCCGGTAATGCGGTGATCCCCTCCATTGACGCGGCCTGTCGTCTGGCATCGGAGCTTGCCATCCCTTTGCTGATCAGCGGCGGCATTGGCCATTCGACCACCTTTTTATACGCTGCCATTGCGCAACACCCGCGTTACAACCGAGTACGTACCACCGGTAAAGCCGAAGCCACCATCCTGGCGGAGATCGCCCGTGAGTTCTGGCATATTCCGTCGGAACGTCTGCTGGTGGAAGATCAGTCCACCAACTGCGGTGAAAATGCCCGCTTCAGCGCCGCCATGATTACCCATCATCAGCTGGCGGTGAAACGCGGGATTGTAGTCCAGGACCCGACCATGCAGCGCCGCACCATGGCCACCTTTGCCCGGGTCTGGCGCGATAAGCCGGATGCGCCGGAATGGACCAGTCATCCGGGCATCATCCCGCAGCTGCAGAACAGCGAAGACGGGCTGGTATTCCGCGGCGGCGGCGAGGGGCTGTGGCCGGTGGAGCGGTATCTGTCGCTGGTGCTGGGTGAGCTCCCGCGCCTGCGCGATGACATTAACGGCTATGGCCCGCTTGGCCGTGATTTCATCGTTCATGTCGATATTCCTGCCGAGGTGGAGGCCGCCTGGCAGATCCTGCGTAACGACGCCATTCTCACCGAGGCGTTGACCAGCCGCTCCCTGCTGTAACCTGATGCCCGTTTGCGATGGCTTTCCCGCAAACGGGCACGCTTTGTTGTCGAATTGTAATTAATTCCTCCTGCTGACCCGTTTCTTTTATGAGATATCTCACAAAAACAGCGCGATAGACTGGGATTGCCGATCGGGAACTGTAGTTTTTAACAATAATTTTACTTGTTAAAAACAGTGCAATTACAGGAGCAGGTCATGACAGTACCCGTACAACATCCTATGTATATCGATGGACAGTTTGTTGCCTGGCAGGGTGATGCCTGGATTGATGTGATCAATCCCGCCACCGAAGAGGTCATTTCCCGTATTCCCGACGGCAGCGCCGAAGAGGCCCGCAAGGCCATCGACGCCGCCGAGCGCGCCCAGGCCGACTGGGAGGCGCTGCCCGCCATTCAGCGCGCGGGCTGGCTGCGTAAAATCGCCGCCGGTATTCGTGAGCGCGCCAGTGAAATCAGCGCTCTGATCGTGGCTGAAGGCGGCAAAATTCAGCAGCTCGCGGAGGTGGAAGTGGCGTTCACCGCCGACTATCTCGACTACATGGCCGAGTGGGCGCGTCGCTACGAGGGCGAAATTATCCAGAGCGATCGCCCGGGCGAAAACATCCTGCTGTTCAAACGCGCCCTTGGCGTGACCACCGGTATTCTGCCGTGGAACTTCCCGTTCTTCCTGATCGCCCGCAAGCTGGGTCCGGCGCTGCTGACCGGCAATACCATCGTCATCAAGCCGAGCGAATTCACGCCGAACAACGCCATTGCCTTTGCCAAAATTGTTGACGAGATTGGCCTGCCGAAGGGGGTCTTTAACCTGGTGCTGGGCCGGGGTGAAACCGTGGGCCAGGAGCTGGCGGGCAACCCGAAAGTGGCCCTGGTCAGCATGACCGGCAGCGTGGGGGCAGGCGAGAAGATCATGGCCGCGGCGGCGAAGAACATCACCAAAGTCTGTCTGGAGCTGGGCGGTAAAGCCCCGGCCATCGTGATGGACGATGCGGATCTGGAGCTGGCGGTGAAAGCCATTGTTGACTCCCGCGTGATCAACACCGGGCAGGTCTGTAACTGTGCCGAGCGCGTGTATGTGCAGAAAGGCATCTACGACCGCTTTGTGAACCGTCTCGGCGAAGCGATGAAGGCGGTGCAGTTTGGCAACCCGGCCGAGCGCAACGACATCGCCATGGGGCCGCTGATCAACGCTGCGGCGCTGGAGCGCGTCGAGCAGAAAGTGGCGCTGGCGGTACAGCAGGGGGCGAAAGTGGTGCTGGGCGGCAAGGCGGCAGAGGGGAAAGGGTATTACTATCCGCCGACGCTGCTGCTCGACGTGCGTCAGGACATGACCATCATGCACGAAGAGACCTTCGGGCCGGTGCTGCCGGTGGTGGTGTTTGATACCCTGGAAGAGGCGCTGAAGATGGCCAATGACAGCGACTATGGCCTGACGTCCTCGATTTACACTCGGGACCTGAACGTGGCGATGAAAGCCATCAAAGGGCTGAAGTTCGGTGAAACCTACATCAACCGCGAGAACTTTGAAGCGATGCAGGGCTTCCACGCGGGCTGGCGTAAATCCGGGATCGGCGGGGCAGATGGTAAACACGGTCTGCATGAGTATCTGCAGACCCAGGTGGTCTATTTGCAGTCCTGAAGCTGAACATGCCGGGTGGCGCTGCGCTTACCCGGCCTACAAAATCCACAAACCGGCACCGGTTTTCCCCCTCTCCCTGCGGGAGAGGGGAGCAGTCTGCTTGCCGGGTGGTGCTGCGCTTACCTGACCTACAACACCCACAACCCGGCACCGGTTTTCTCCCTCTCCCTGCGGGAGAGGGTTGGGGTGAGGGGATCAGGCGGCACATCCGTCTGCTTGCCGGGTGGCGCTGCGCTTATCCGGCCTACAACATCCACAAACCGGCACCGGTCCTGTAGGCCGGGTAAGGCGTAGCCGCCACCCGGCACAACAGACTCACACCTTGCTCGCAATCCAGTTCATCATCAGCTCCGGCCAGACGGCCACCGGCAGGCCCTGGGCATCGCGGATGCCAAACCCATGTTTTCCACGCTCGAAGATATGCATCTCAGCCGGGACGCCCAGGCGGCGCAGGGCGCTGAACATCGCCAGGCTGTTTTCGACTTTCACCGCCGGGTCGTCGGCGGCATGCAGCAGGAAGGTGGGCGGCGCGTCACGGGTGGCTCGCTCCTCCAGCGAGTAGTGGTGGATCTGCTCCTCTGTCGGGTTATCCCCGATCAGCTCATGGCGCGACCCCGAATGGTGATGCGCGTCACGCATGGTGATCACCGGATACACCAGCGCCATAAAGGCCGGGCGGGCAGGGAGCTCGTCGGCGGCATCCACCGGGGCATACACCGCTTCATCGTGCCGGGTGCCGAGACTGGCCGCTACGTGCCCACCTGCGGAGAAGCCCAACACCCCAATGCGGGCCGGATCCAGCTTCCACTCCTGAGCACCGGCGCGGATCACCCGCATCGCCCGCTGCACGTCGGCCAGCGGCGCGTCGGCACCCTCTTCATGACCATCCCCCGGCATACGGTAGGTCATCACAAACAGGGTATAGCCGCGGGCGTTAAAGAAGGAGGCCAGCGCGCTGCCCTCTTTATCCAGCACCACGCGACGGTATGAACCGCCGGGTGCCACCAGAATACCCACGCCGTTAGGGCGGGCGGGGGCGTAAACGGCGATCTCCGGCGCGCGGATGCCGGTGACTGCGCGATCGTAGTCGGAGGTGCCAGTATGGCGGGGTTCGGGGGTAAAGACGGCGTCGCTGGTGTGCGCGCCAGGGGCCTCATTATCGGGCCAGACGGTAAAAGTGGTCGAGCGGCCAACGGCGTGCGCCATCTGTTGTTCTAATGTTTCGCGGCTCAGTGCTTCCATATTAACGCTCCCTCTCTGGAAAGCGTTTGTTATAGCAGGGTTACCAAAATGAAAACCTGAACAGATTCACAGGTTGCGGACAGCAGGGCTGTCCGCGGTGTGATTACAGGGCAGCGAATTTATCTAAGGTTCGCACCAGCTGGGTGACAAACCCGTACTCGTTATCGTACCAGGCCACGGTTTTCACCAGCTGGACATCGCCCGCGTCGGTGACTTCCGTCTGGGTGGCATCGAAGATCGAACCAAAGTGCGAGCCGATCACATCCGACGAGACAATCTCTTCATCGGTATAACCAAAGGACTCATTGCCCTCGGTGGCCTTTTTCAGCGCCTGGTGGATCTCATCCACGCTCACCTTTTTCTCCAGAATCGAGACCAGCTCGGTCACGGAACCGGTTTTGACCGGCACGCGCTGGGCATGGCCCTTCAGCTTGCCGCTCAGCGCGGGGATCACCAGCCCGATGGCCTTCGCTGCGCCGGTGGTGTGCGGGATGATGTTTTCCGCTGCGGCACGTGAGGCGCGCAGATCTTTGCCGCGCGGGCCATCTACCAGCGCCTGGGTCCCGGTATAGGCGTGAATGGTGGTCATGGTGCCCGCCTTGATGCCAAACGAATCGTGCAGCACCTTCGCCAGCGGCGCCAGGCAGTTAGTGGTGCAGGAGGCGACCGAGATAATGGTGTCGCTGGCCTCGATGGTGTCGTCATTGACGTTAAAGACGATGGTTTTCATCTCCCCGGCCGGGGCGGAGATAAGCACTTTTTTCGCCCCGGCGTCCAGATGCGCCTGCGACTTCTCCTGCGAGGTGTAGAACCCGGTGCACTCCACCACCAGATCCACCCCGGCGGCTTTCCACGGGATATGTTTCGCCTCTTTTTCGGCATACACCGAAATAGATTTACCGTCGACGATCAGGGAATCTTCCGTGAAGTCCACGCTCCAGGGGAAGGGTCCGTAGTTGGAGTCGTGTTTTAGCAGGTAGGCCAGCACTTTCGGGGAGGTTAAATCGTTTATTGCCACCACGCTGTTACTGTCCTGGGTTTCCAGTAACCGACGAAGAACCAGTCGGCCAATACGACCAAAACCGTTAATGCCAATCTTACTCATGGTGTTCTCCTGGATGATGTACGGGACGTTAAACTCATCCAGGCTTAGACCAGGAAGCCCAGCGAGGCAATTGAAGATGCTTCATCTGCGCGGAAGTTTTTGAAAAGTCGGGGGCAAAAGTTAATGAATTTTTAAGGAAAGCTGGTTATTTTACCTTTTTATTAGCCTTCTATCAGGAAAGACTATGCGCAATAAATATACCGGCCTGCAAATTGCAATTCACTGGCTGGTTTTTCTGCTGGTGATCGTGGCCTACTGTGCCATGGAGTTTCGCGGCTTTTTTCCCCGCAGCGACCGCCCGCTGATCAACATGATCCATGTCTCCTGCGGTATTTCTATTCTGGTATTAATGGTGGCGCGCCTGCTGGTGCGTCTTAAGTATCCCGCACCGCCCATCGTGCCTAAGCCAAAACCGATGTATATCGGCTTATCCCATCTAGGCCACCTGGCTATCTACCTGCTGTTTATTGCCCTGCCGCTGATTGGCCTGGTGATGATGTATAACCGGGGCAACACCTGGTTCGCCTTTGGCCTGGGGATGCCGCACGCCGCCGAGGGCAATTTCGACCTGGTGGACAGGCTGAAAGCCTGGCACGTCACCCTGGCGAACCTGGGGTACTTTATCATCGGCATCCACGCCTTTGCCGCGCTGCTTCATCACTACTTCTGGAAAGACAACACCCTGCTGCGCATGATGCCGAAAAAGCGTTAAGGGAAGCCTGTGTCCCGCAATCTGCGTAAGGTGCTGTGCGCCACCGGCATCGGCCATTTTGTCGAGTGGTTCGATTTCGGGCTCTACGGTACCCTGGCGACCATCATCGGCATGCAGTTCTTCCAGACCGACGACCCGGCGACGGCGCTGCTCTCATCGTTCGCGGTATTTGGCGCCGGGTTTGTGATACGCCCGCTCGGCGGGCTGTGGTTTGGATCCCGCGGCGACAGGACTGGACGGCGCAAGGTGCTGGCCACCGTGATCCTGCTGACCTCCGGGGCCACCTTTGCTATCGGGCTTCTGCCCACCTATGCCCAGGCCGGGCTGCTTGCCACGGTCCTGCTGGTGCTGGTGCGGATGATCCAGGGGTTTGCCGCCGGGGGCGAAAGCGCAGGTGCCACCACCTTTCTGGCCGAATATGCTCCCGCCGATCGCCGGGGCTTCTTTACCTGCTGGACCGACAGCGTCGGCTTTATGGCCTTTGTCGCCGGGTCGGGCCTGGTGCTGCTGCTGACCGCGGTGCTGGGGGAGGCGGCGATGAACGACTGGGGCTGGCGCATTCCGTTTCTGCTGGCCGGGCCGCTGGGCTGGATTGGTCTTTATCTGCGCAACAATCTGCAGGACTCCCCCGAATTTCAGGCGCTGGTGAACAGCCGTCAAACGGAACCCGCGCCGCTGTACAGCGCCGTGACCACCGGCAGGCGGGCGCTGGGCTTCTGCATTGGGTTTGTGGCGATCAAGGCGGTGGTGCACTGGATGCTGCAAACCTTTATTCCCGCTTATCTGGTCACGACGCTGCACTACCCGGCGCTGGATGCTTACACCATCACCACCTCCGGGCTGTTGGCCGTCGTCGTGCTGGTGCCTTTTATGGGCTACCTGTCGGACAGGGTGGGCCGTAAGCCGCTGATGCTGGTCGGGTGCCTCGGGTTGATCCTCGTCGCCTGGCCGGCCATGAAGATGATGGCGAGCGGCGAGGTCTTCTCCGCCGTGCTGGGGCTGCTGCTGCTGGGGCTGTTCATTGCCGCCTTTGACGGTGCCAGCAACGCGGCGATGGCGGAACTGTTCCCCACCCGGATCCGCTATGGCAGCATGGCGATTGCCTATAACTCTGCGGTGGCGCTCTTTGGCGGGGTGACGCCGTGGCTGCTGGCCTGGTTGCTGATCGCGACCGGCAACCCACTCTCCCCGGCGCTGTACGTCATGGCGGCGGCGCTGATTACCCTCCTGACGGTGCTGCGTGCCAGAGAGACCGCCGGGCTGCCGCTGCGGACATAAAAAAACCCGGCGGGGAGGCCGGGCAAATAACAAAGCACAACAAGTTTGCATCACTTAACAGCTGCTTACTTCAGATCGCGGTGCGCCATGGCGTTGACCAGATACGACTGACGCTGGCTGAGCCTCACCTCACTGCTGGCGTCATCATCTCTTCTGAGCTGGAGTGCCGGGCCACTATCCGGCGAACGGGTACGTTCAGCATCCCCCGGAATAATCCAGCCGACATCATCACTGGTGCGATGATTATTACGTGCGTTGCGAACTCTTCTTCTCAAATGCAGCATATAACCTCCGCATAATTTATCGAACTGCCTGTTAAAGGTTCGGTGTTTATACCGTCTCGCCGTTTCAACTATATTGTCTGACAAAAGTGGCTCAGACAGAGAATATATTATAGAACTTACGCCGCTGGCTTACGACCGCCGCCCCGGCTATTCTGTCCGCCTTTTTTTCCGGCTTCGGATGCGCGCTGCGGGTCATTTTTAAAATTCCCGCCGCTACTCTGCCCACCTTTGCGGCCCGCCTGGGATGCACGTTCCCGGTCTTCTGCGAAATTGCCGGAACCGCCTCGATGTTTAGTCATAACATGTCTCCAGTGTTTCGTTGAGAATTTTCATTGAGAGGAAATTAACCTCTTCAAATATGTGCAGAAATAAATGTAGACAGAACGGCAGAAACTGCAATAAGCCTTTCGGCGCGTTTTTGCGCTCTGCCTGAATATATTTTAGGTGTTTTCGAAGGTTGAGGAGAATATATCCGCTTGAATAAATAAGTTAGCAAAAGTTACATGTGGCCCGAATAATTTCAGGAGTAATATTTACTGTGATCAAGCGCCAGAAAAATTCACTTCTCTGGATAAATTAAGATGAGTCTTAATAAGCTTAACGGCTCTGTTCCAGTTCCACTGCCGCTCTGACCTGCAATAGCGCCTGACGTAAATTATCGATCGTTACCGACCCGAGGGCGATGCGGATCGCCTGGGGTACCGTACCGGAGGTGGAGAACGGCTCCGCGGTCGAGACTGATATATTGTTGTCCATCAGCTGCTTAACTACCCGATCGGCTCTGGCTTCGTCTGCAAGCGGCAGCCAGGCAAAGTATGAATCGGGGTGGGTGATACAGGGCAGATCGCCCAGCACCGCTTTCAGGACGGCCTGTCGCTGGCGGGCATCGCGTCTTTTCAGCGTTTCAAAACGGGCCACGGTGCCGTCCTGGATCCAGTGACAGACCATGGCGGTCATGACCGACGGCGTATTCCAGGTGGTAGCCCGGATGGCCCTTTCGAGGGCCGGGCGCAGATCCGGCGGGCAAACCACCGCCCCGACCCGCAGACCGGTTGCCACATTTTTGGAAAAGCCGGTGACATACACCGTGCGTTCCGGGGCGAAGCTGGCAACGGGCGGTGGCGGGCGAGGGATCAGCCAGCCGTAGGCGGTATCTTCGATAATCAGCAGATCGTGCTGACGGGCAATCTCCGCCAGGGTCCTGCGCTGCTCGCGGTTCAGGACCCAGCCCAGCGGGTTGTGCAGGGTGGGCATGGTATAAACTGCCCGCACGTGACGCCGCTGGCAGAGCTGACGTAATGCCGCCAGATCCGGGCCGGTTTCCGTGCAGGGGATGGCGAGAAGCTCCAGGTGATAGAGCGCCGCCAGCGCCTTAAAGCCCGGGTAGGTGAGGGCGTCCACCGCCACCACATCGCCGGGCCGGAGCAGCCCCATCACGGCGACAGTCAGGCCATGCTGGGCACCGTTGACGATCAGCACATTGTCCGCTGAGGGTTGAAAATGCGGCCCCGCGAGATGCGCGGCGACGATCTCCCGCTCGGCCTGTCTACCGGCATGCGGCTGATAGCGCAGGTGCGATTCGATATCGCCTCCGGCGGCGACCTGCCTGAGCGCCTCCCGCAGCAGCTCCCCCTGGCCCGGCAGGGCGGGATAGTTGAAGTTCAGATCCAGCACATCGGTGGCGACTGCCTGCTGATCGATCCCCTGACCCGACGGCAGCATGATCTCCCTGACGAAGGTCCCGCGCCCGGTTTCGCCGCTGACCAGCCCCATCTTCTCCAGCTCGGCATAGACCCGCGTCGCGGTGGCGAGGGAGATATGTTCCCGGGCGGCGAGCGTGCGGTGCGTGGGCAGGCGGCTGCCTGCCGGGAGCTGGGCAGATCGAATCAACTCGGCGTAGCGATCCACGATCCCTTTGTAGCGGGCTTTCATCAAATGTATCCATGACAATAATTTGATTGTATTAGATTGACGAGACTACCATCCGCGCAACAGAGGCTCAAGATCGGGAAGGTAACGGGAATGGACGTTGCGGTAGATAAAAACGCGTTTTCAGGCTGGCTCAACGGCCTGCTGGGAGTGGTGATTTTCAGCGGTTCCTTGCCCGCCACGCGGATTGCGGTGCAGGATTTTGATCCCTTTTTCCTGACCTTTGCCCGGGCCTCCCTGGCCGGGGTGCTGGCCCTGATGCTGATCCTCGGATTAAAGGAAAAACGCCCGCCCGCCGCGAAGATTGTGCCGCTGCTGATGGTCTCGCTGGGCGTGGTGGTCGGCTTTCCGCTGCTCACCGCCCTGGCATTGCAGCATGTCACCGCCGCCCACTCGATTGTGTTTCTCGGGCTGCTGCCGCTGATGACCGCCATTTTCGCGGTGCTGCGCGGCAAGGAGCGTCCTGCCCGGGCCTTCTGGATCTTCTCGGTGCTGGGCAGCCTGCTGGTGATGGGGTTTGCTCTCTCGCAAGGTGCCGCGCTCTCCCTGACCGGCGATCTGCTGATGCTCGCAGCGGTGATCGTCTGCGGCCTGGGTTATGCCGAAGGGGCCGCGCTCACCCGCGAGTCAGGCGGCTGGCAGGTGATCAGCTGGGCGCTGATCCTGGCGCTGCCGTTTATGGTGCTGGCCTCCCTGCTGACGATACCGGCATCCTTCAGCGGCATTGGTGTTCCGGCCTGGGGTGCGCTCGGCTATGTGTCGATGTTCAGCATGCTGATTGGGTTTATCTTCTGGTACAAAGGGCTGGCCCAGGGGGGGATCGCGGCGGTGGGGCAGTTACAGCTGCTGCAGCCGTTTCTGGGGCTCGGGCTGTCCGCCACGCTGCTGCATGAGAGGGTGAGTCCGCTGATGATGGTAATTACGTTGGGGGTGATTTTGTGCGTGATCGGCTCGCGGAAATATGGCCGGTAATGTTCCCGGACCGTACAGGGGGAGGGTCAGGGGCGTGGGGAACATGCCGTACGCAGGCACGAACTGTTCCCTCTCCCTGAGGGAGAGGGTTAGGGTGAGGGGGAACATGCGGCGGCGGAGGTGGTTCCGTTCACTTCACGTTCCTTGCTTCTCTGATACGCCCTCTCGGCGCATCATTATTCATGTCCCAAAATGGGACTAAAGGATTGCTGTAGTCCCATATTGGGACTACCATATGTACATGAAGATCATATCGGTGAAAATATTAAGGGATTTCTGGGCGGAGAACCCCGATGCCGAACAACCGCTGAGGGCTTGGGTGGATGAAGCTACAAAAGCTGCCTGGAAAACTCCAGCAGAAATTAAAGAACAGTACCGCAGTGCCAGTATCCTTAAAGACAGGCGTGTGGTCTTCAATATCAAAGGAAACAGTTACCGGTTAATAGTTGCAATTGCCTATCAGCGTGGATGGATTTTCGTTAAGTTTATCGGAACGCATAAGGAATATAATGCAGCAGACGCGGATACGATTGGCCTGGAGTAAACGATGAATATTAAACCTATCCGAACTGAACAAGACTATGAAGCGGCCCTTCGAGCGGTCGAACCGATGTTCGAAAATGAACCTGAACTGGATACACCAGAAGGTGATTATTTTGAAGTGATGTGCCTTTTAATTGAAGATTATGAGAAAAAGCACTATCCGATTGAACCCCCTTCGCCGGTTGATGCCATTAAGTTCCGCATGGAACAGCAAGGTCTGAGTGCTAAGGATCTCGAGCCGGCCATCGGTAAGTCGAATCGTGTTTACGAAATTTTGAACGGAACGCGGACTCTCACTTTACCGATGATCCGCCGTTTGCATGCTCAACTTGGTATTCCTCTCGAAAGCCTGGTTGGCGTGTAACAGCGCAGTAGAAGCAAAAAACTAAGGCGAATGGAGTCGCCCCGTTCACTCAAGAGAGATGAAGCCGTCCATACAACGCCATGAAATATTTACAAAATCAATATTCTTAAACACATTAATCACTTATAAGCGAAGCGGTTACGCAATAAACAGCCGCTGCAGCCCCGTGACTTGCCTGCGCTCCTCGCTACGACTACTGTATATAAAAACAGTATTCGAGGAACGAATCATGGTGTTTTACCAACTTGCAGCGCTGCGCGAGGTGATCGCGCTACCCCTTTTCAGCGATGTTGTACAGTGCGGCTTCCCCAGCCCGGCGCAGGACTACGTGGAACAGCGTATCGACCTGAACAAATTGCTGATCCAGCACCCCAGCTCAACCTATTTCGTGAAAGCAGCCGGAGATTCGATGATTGATGCCGGGATTGGCGACGGCGATCTGCTGATTGTCGACAGCGCCAGAACGGCGCAGCACGGGGATATTGTGATCGCGGCGGTGGAGGGAGAGTTTACGGTAAAGCGCCTCCAGCTCAGACCCCAGGTGCAGCTTAATCCGATGAACAGCGCCTATTCGCCGATCCTCGTGGGCAGCGAAGATTCGCTCGATATCTTTGGTGTGGTGACCTTTATCGTCAAATCGGCGGATTAGCCAGCATGCGCCAGTTAGTGCATAACATGCAGCGCAAATATGCCGGGAACAAGGTAACCTGTCGCCCACAAAATAATGAAGAGGCAAACACATGACCACCCCGGTATTCCGCCACGCAACCCCAGCTGACGTTGATCGCTGCTATGAAATTGAAATCACATCCTACGAAGAGGATGAAGCGGCAACGCGTGTGAAAATTGCTACCCGCATTCACCGTTACCCTGAAGGCTTCCTCTGCATGACGCAGGAGGATCAGGTGATCGGGTTTATTAATGCGGGCTGTGCATGGGAAGTGGTGATGTCCGACGAAGCGTTTAAAGAGCTGGTGGGCCACGATCCGGATGCGCCAAATGCAGTGATCATGTCCGTAGTGGTGCATCCGGATTTTCAGGGGAAAGGCTACTCGTCGCTGCTCATGCGTGAGTTCATATCACGCATGAGGGCAATGAACAAAAAGACCATCCACCTGATGTGCAAAGATCGCCACGTCGATCTGTACGCCCATTTTGGCTACCGCTATATCAAGCCATCGGCATCCGATCACGGTGGGATGGCGTGGCATGAAATGATGATGACGCTCTGATTTTCCAAAGGCGTTTTATTTCAGTTCCAGCTCGTTTATCACCCGGGCAATCTCTGCAATATCGTCCGCTGGCAGCGGCTGCAGAGGGCGGGGCAGGCAGTCGGTATCGGTCAGCCCCAGCACGCCTGCCGCGGCGGCAATCACCCGGATGCTTCTGCCATGCTTGCGGAAAAGCGCCCACAAGGGTTCCAGGCGGGCGATCAGGGCGGTGACGCGGGCAGGATCGTTCATCGCCGCGGCCTGAGTGATCTGTTTTGCCGTTTCCGGGAACAACCCGCCACATACGGAATACCACACCTCGCAGCCGGCATTTAATCCCAGCCCGGCAAACGCATCCCCGCTGATCCCGATCGCCACGTCAGGGCGAAGACGGTGGCGTAACGCCGCGACGCGATCGACGGCCGCGGCGGGCGTATCCGGGACGCCCGGAATTTTAATCGAACGCACGCCAGCCAGCGACGACAGGCGTCCGTGCAGGTCATCCGTAAAGGTAAAATGGGTGGTGCCGGGATTGTCATAGACGCAGACCGGAACCGAAACGTGCCGGGTAACAGTTTCAAAGAGGCTAAATACCTCGTCATCCGTGAGCGGCTGGTAGCTGACTGCCGGAAGGAGCAGGGCATCTGCGCCTGCCGCCTGCGCATCCTCAGCCAGACGCAACACCGCATCGGTGCTGACCGCGCCCACGCAAACCATCATCGGAATATCGCCGGCATGCTGCTTTGCCAGGGTGGCAACACGCTGGCGCTGCTCCCGGGTCAGGTAAGCGTAGCTTCCGGTAGAACCCAGAATGCCCAGCGAATCCACCCGGGCGGCCGTCAGGCGGGCCAGAAGTTTACTGAATCCCGCTTCATCAATGCCGCTGGCAGTGAAGGGGGTTAACGGGAAAGCACACAAGCCGGTGAACATGTTGTTTCTCCTGAATGATATAGCGCCCGTAGGCCGGGCAAGCAACGCACTGCCCGGCAACGATATCACTGAATGCCGCCCCCGAGCGACTGCCACAGGGTGATGCGGTTTTCCAGGTCGGTCTGTTGTAACGCGATTAGCGACGACTGCGCCGACCACAGCGACCGCTGCGCGGTCAGTACCGTCAGATAATCCCCCGCGCCCGCCTGATAACTGCGGGTTGCCACGTCCAGCGTTTTTTGCTCGGCCGCCACGTATTCGCGCTGGGCATCCAGCTGCTCGCTCAGCGTTTCCCGGCGCGCCAGCGCGTCGGTCACGTCTTTAAACGCACTCTGGATCGCTTTCTCGTAGGTCGCAATTAACCCTTTTTTCTCGGCTTCTGCATAACGCAGCTGCGCCATGTTATTCCCGCCGCTGAACAGCGGCAGGGTGATGGACGGCGCAAACGACCAGACCTTCATCCCGTGGCTGAACAGGGACGACAGCGAATCGCTGCCGACGCCCGCGCTGGCGGTGAGCGAGATGGTCGGGAAGAAGTTGGCGCGCGCGGCACCGATGTTGGCGTTGGCGCTCAACAGGTTATGCTCGGCTTCCTGAATGTCCGGACGACGCAGCAGCGCGCTGGAGCTGACGCCCGCCGGGATCAGCTTGATGGCGTTATCGCTCAGGCTCTCTAGCGTGCCCGGCAGCAGGTTGTCCGGCACCCTGTCGCCCGCCAGCAGGTTGAGGGCATTTTTGTCCTGCATCACCAGCGTCCGGTAGCTTGCCACGCTGGCGCGCGCCTGCTGGTAAACCGCCATCGCTTCGCTGACGTCCGTTGCCGCCGCCACGCCGACTGCCTGCTGGCGCTTCACAATCTTGAGCGAGTTCGCCGCGCTCTCCTGAGTGGATTTCGCCAACGCCAGGTTGCTGTTATCGGCGGCCAGGGTGACCCAGGCTGTGGTGAGTTCACTGACCATCGTCAGGCGTGTGTTTTGCGCGGTAAATTCGCTGGCAAGCCAGGTTTCACGCGCGGCGCGCGACAGGCTCTGGTTGCGGCCAAACAGATCCAGCTCGAAGCTGGAGACCGCGCCGTTGGCCTCATCGCTTGTCGCGACGCCGCTGGCCAGCGTGCGGCTGCGGGTGTGGCTCAGCTCCGCGTCCACCGTCGGGAACAGGGACGAGCGCGTTTCACCGTACTGGGCGCGGGCGGCGTCGATATCGGCAATCGCTTTTTGTACGTCGCGGTTGCTATTCAGCGCCATCGTCACCACGCTTTTCAGCCGCGTGTCGTTCATTACCTGCTGCCACTGGCTTACCACGACGGTGGCTTCGCCGTGCGCGCCAGGCAACGTCGCCGGGACGGGGGCGTTCGGGCGCTGATAAGAGGGATCTAACGACACGCAGCCCGCGCTCAGCAGCGCTAACGTTAATACGGTTACACGAAACATTATGACCTCCGGTTGGTGTGCTTACCGGAGAACAGACGTTTCACCAGTACAAAGAATAAAGGAACAAAGAAGATCGCCAGCAGCGTGGCGGCGAGCGTGCCACCGATAATGCCGGTACCGATTGCCACCCGGCTGTTGGCCCCCGCACCGGTGGCAATTGCCAGCGGCGTCACGCCTGCGATAAACGCCAGCGAGGTCATGATGATGGGACGCAGACGCGTCTGCGCGGCACGCAGGGCGGCGCGCGTCAGGGAGTAACCTTCGGCGACTTTGGCTTCGGCAAACTCCACAATCAAAATGGCGTTCTTCGACGACAGGCCGATGGTGGTCAGCAGCGCCACCTGGAAGTAGACGTCATTGCTCAGGCCGCGCAGGGAGGCGGCAAGCGCCGCACCCAGCACCCCAAGCGGGATCACCAGGATGACCGAAATCGGCACCGACCAGCTCTCATACAGCGCCGCCAGGCACAGGAACACCACCAGGATTGAGAGGGCATAGAGGCTCATCGCCTGGCCGCTCGCCAGTTTTTCCTGTAAGGACAAACCGCTCCACGCCCAGGTGCTGCCCCCCGGCAGGTTATTCGCCAGCTGCTCCATTTTGCTCATCGCCGTGCCGGAGCTGGCGCCGCTGGCGTTCTCGCCCTGAATCTCATACGCCGCCGAGCCGTTGTAGCGCACCAGGCTTTCCGGGCCGTACTCCCAGCGGGTGGTGGCGAAGGCGGAGAACGGCGTCATGGTGCTGTCGCTGCCGCGCACATACCATTTGTTGAGATCGGACGGCACGGCGCGATAGTCGCTGTCGCCCTGGATATAAACTTTCTTCACGCGACCGCGGTCGATAAAGTCGTTCACGTAGGTGCCGCCCCAGGCGCTGGAGAGGGTGCTGGTAACATCGCTCAGGGAGAGCCCCAGCGACACGGCTTTGTTGTTATCGATATCCACCTGAAGCTGCGGCATCTGCGGCAGATCGTTGGCGCGCACCGCGTGCAGCGAGACGTCCTGATTAGCTTTGCCAATCAGCTGGTTACGCAGTTTCAGCAGCGTGTCGCGGTCGGTGCCGCCGCTGGCCATCAGCTCGAAGGTAAAGCCGTTGCTCTGGCCTAAACCGTCCACCGCCGGTGGCGTCATGGCAAAGATGGTGGCATCGCGGATGGTGCTCAGCTCCTGCGTGGCGCGCAGGGCAATGGCCTGAGCGGTGTTTTCATCGCCCTTACGTTCGGACCAGTTTTTCAGGGAGACAAACGCCATCCCGGCGTTCTGACCGCTGCCGCTAAAGCTGAAGCCCTCGACGGTGAAGATCACGTCGGTGTTGGCCTTCTCTTTGTTCAGGAACCACTCGCGCACCTGGCGGCTGACCTCGGCGGTACGCACCGCCGTTGCGCCTGCCGGCAGGGTGTACTGCACCATGATTTCGCCCTGGTCTTCCGTGGGCAGGAAGCTGCCCGGCAGTTTCAGCATGGCGAACCCCATCGCGCCGCAGAGCAGGGCGTAGATGACCAGCATGCCGCCGGAGCGGCGCAGAGCACGCAGCACCTTGTTTTGATAGCCATGCTCGGTCCTGCTGTAGAAGCGGTTAAACGCACCGAAGAAACCTTTCTTGTGCGGAGCCGTGTGGCTCAGAATGGAGCCGCAGAGCGCCGGCGTCAGGGTCAGGGCCACCACCACCGAGAGGAACATCGCCGAGATAATGGTGACCGAGAACTGACGGTAAATCACCCCGGTGGAGCCGCCGAAGAAGGCCATCGGCAGGAATACCGCAGAGAGCACCAGCGCAATGGCGATCAGCGCGCCGGAGATTTCGCCCATCGATTTTTCGGTCGCTTCCCGGGCGGGCAGCCCTTCGTCGCGCATAATACGCTCGACGTTTTCCACCACCACGATGGCGTCATCCACCAGCAGACCAATCGCCAGCACCATCGCAAACAGCGTCAGGGTGTTAATGGAATAGCCGAACAGCGCCAGCACGCCGAAGGTGCCCAGCAGGACCACCGGCACCGCCAGCGCCGGGATCAGCGTGGCGCGGATGTTTTGCAGGAACAGGTACATCACCACCACCACGAGGATAATGGCTTCGAACAGGGTCTGGATCACGTCCTCAACCGAGATCTTAATGAACTCGGTGCTGTCTTTCGGGTAGGCCACGTCGTAGCCTTCCGGCATCGACTTTTTGAACTCGGCGATTTTATCCTTCACCGCCGTGGCGGTGTTAAGCGCGTTCGCGCCCGGCGAGAGCATCACCGCCATACCCGCCGCCGGGTGGCCGTTGAGCTTCGCGGTGGCGGTGTAATCCTCGCTGCCCATCTCCACGCGGGCGACGTCGCTGATGCGCACCACCGCACCGCTGGACTGGCTCTTTACGATGATATTTTTGAACTGATCCACCGTCTGCAGGCGCGACTGGGCGCGCACGGTGGCGGTCAACTGCTGGGCGTTCGACGAGGGCAGCGCGCCGATTTTACCGGCGGAAACCTGCACGTTCTGCGCCTCGATCGCGCTCTGCACATCTGAAGGCATCAGCGAGTAAGAGGCCAGCTTCGCCGGGTCGAGCCAGATGCGCATCGCGTATTCCGCCCCGAACACCTGCAGGCTGCCGACGCCTTCCACGCGCGCCAGCGGGTCCTGCATATTGCTCACCAGCCAGTCGGCGATATCCGAGCTGCTGGCGGTGTCGGTTTTATCGTACACGCCCATGATCAGCAGGAAGTTGCTCTGGGATTTTTCGACGGTGATCCCGGTCTGCTGCACCTCGGTGGGCAGGCGCGATTCCGCCTGCTGGACTTTGTTCTGCACCTGCACCTGAGCGGTGTCCGGGTCGGTGCCCTGCTCGAAGGTGACGTTAATGCTCACCGAACCGTCCGAGCTGCTGGTGGAGGTGAAGTAGAGCAGGTTATCCAGCCCTGTCAGCTGCTGCTCGATCACCTGCGTCACGCTGTTTTCCAGCGTCTGCGCGGAGGCACCGGTATAGGTGGCGGAGATTTTGATCGACGGCGGCGCGACGTCCGGGTACTGCGCCACCGGCAGCGTGCGGATGGCCAGCATCCCGGCGAGCATGATCAGAATGGCGATCACCCAGGCAAACACCGGACGACGCACGAAGAAACGGGAAAACATCAGGCGTCTCCTCCGGTGGCTTTCATCTCTTCGGCCTTCACCTGCTGGCCGGCGGTGACTTTGTCGGTACCTTCCACTATCAGCCTGTCACCCGCCTTCAGCCCGCTCAGCACCAGCCATTTGTCACCGTAGGTGTCGCCCGTCTCCAGCTGACGCTGCTCGACTTTGTTGCTGGTGTTCACCACCAGCGCGGTAGCGGCACCTTTGGCATCGCGTGTAATGCCCTGCTGAGGGGCCAGGATGGCGTCATCCATGATGCCTTCGTCCACTCTGGCACGGACAAACATCCCCGGCAGCAGCTGATGCTGCGGGTTCGGGAAGACGGCGCGCAGGGTCACCGAGCCGGTCGATTCATCCACCGCGACTTCGGTGAGCGCCAGACGCCCCTTTTCGCTGTAGGTACTGCCATCTTCCAGGGTTAACGTCACGCTGAGCGTATCGCTGTTAGTGGCCAGGGTTTGTTTGCGTAATCGCAGCAGATCGGCGCTGGAGCGGGTGAGATCGACATACATACTGTCCAGCCCGCGAACGGTGGCGAGCGCAGTATCCTGCTGGGCAGTCACCAGTGCGCCCGGCGTAACGGAGGAGATGCCGATGCGTCCGGCAATGGGCGCGGTGACGGTGGTCCAGTTGAGATTAATGCGGGCGCTCTCCTGAGCGGCTTTCTTTGATTCGACGCTGGCCTTGTCCTGCGCGCAGGTGGATTTAGCGTCCTCCGCGTCCTGGCGCGACACGCCGTCGTCTTTCACCAGCTGCGCATAGCGCTGGGCCTTCTGGCAGTCGGCCTGCACCAGCGCCTGGGCCTGCTTGAGCGCCGCAGCGGCTTCATCAAACGCGGCGCGATAGCTGGAGGGATCGATTTGATACAGCGCCTGTCCGGCTTTGACGCTATCGCCTTCGGTGAACAGCCTTTTTTGAATAATGCCACCCACCTGCGGGCGCACTTCGGCGCTCATGGCGGCGGCGGTGCGGCCGGTCAGCTCGCTGACAACGGGCACCGGCTGGCTCATGAGGGTGACAATCCCCACTTCCGGAAGAGGACGCTGGGGAGCAGATGTTTGCGCATTATCGCACCCCGAAAGGAGGAGTAATGCCGCGATGGAGGTTGTTATGGTTTTCATAATCTTTTTCCAGGGTGAACGATGTCCGCCCGGTTAATGGCGTAACCGGGAGGAGGGCTATTTAAAGGCACAGCGATGCCGCATCTCCGGCAGCGCCGGAAATGACAAAATGGGAAATGACTTATTCCCGTTAATTATTCACATGCGATTACTTCGCAGAGAAAAGCAGTTTTAGAATATTCTGATAAATAGGCTCTAATTGTTCTGAAGGGACTTTTAACGGCGTGAGTCGACGGTAAATGGTGCCCTCGATCATCACCGCGGTGATTTCCACGCAGCAGCGAATATGGTCATCGCTCAGGTGGGGAAATTGCTTCTTCAGGTGCTCGCAGGCGTTAGCAAACATCCGGGCCTCCGCCTCGATCAGCATGGCGGCTACCTGCGGGTTACGCGTCGCCTCGGCGGACATCTCGAGCATCAGGGCGTCATCGTCTTCACTGAGGGTCTGTCGCCAGGCAAGCGCCTGCGGCATCCCTTCGACCAGGGTTTTGCCCTGCATCTCCTCGATGCGCGAGTCGATGATGCGGCGGATCATCTCTTCGATAATCGCGTCTTTGTTACTGAAATAGCGATAGATTTGCCCGACGCTGAGCTTCGCCTCGCTGGCGATTTGCGACATGCTGGCGGCATGAAACCCGCTGGCGCGAAAGCAGCGGCGCGCGGCGATGATGATCTCGTCCTGGCGCTGTTTCTGTCGTTCTTCCAGTTTTGTGCTCATCGAAAGCTATCCTGTAAAAGTGAGAATGATCGTTCTCATTATGCATTTTGGGAGTGTATTGGAAAGGCTTTTTTTATTTACATATTGAATGAATATTTCTGGATGTGAAAAATGGAAGGAATAAGGAGTTTTTATGGAGGTTACGCCAGAAGGCAAAAAGAATATGAATAAAATATGGGGGGTAATTACGCCGGAAGCGGGTATAAATTTGCGTTGAACTTAACGTAAGGAGTTAATGGCAATGGCCTTAATAAGGGCAGCAGCGTTAAAAGATATTCCCTCTCTGCAAACGCTTTTTTTGCAGTTGGGCTACCAGACAGAGCCGGAGAACCTGGCACGACACATTAACGAAGCAAATACCAGCTTCAACCTGTTAGTGGCTGAAGCAGGGCAGGACGTTTGCGGCGTGATCGTGGTGAACTATCTTACCCCGGTTCACGAAAATGGCCTGTGGGCACTGATCTCTGCGCTGGTGATCAATGAGTCTGCACGGGGAACAGGTATAGGCCAGAAACTCCTTATCGCTGCTGAGCGGCTCGCCCTTGATAAAGGCTGTACCCAGATTGAGCTTTCAAGCAGTGAAAGAAGGGTCAGGGCGCATAATTTTTATGAAAATAACGGTTATAAGGAGGTCAGGAAGCGCTTCGTTAAGCGCCTCGCTGACCCTCCGCCGCAAGAATAACGTATAGACTCACTGGTTAGAGATCGCTTTCCCGCAGGTCAGTTCCGCCGTCTCCTGCGCGGTGTTAAGCAGCCCGCAGTAAATAAATTAAAGCGGGTGAGGAATACACTTCATTGACCCTACTCGTTTTTCGGAGGCACTGCATGTCACGTATTCAACCCCTGCGTTTCGCCATTAATCTGGGCAATGCCGTGCTGGCGAAAGCCTTGCCGGACGGCAATCCGGGCGGGATCACCGTTGAACTGGCGCATAGAATCGCCGCGGAGTGGGGCCGGGAGGCGCAGTTGAGGACCTATCCGACCGCCGGAAAGGTGGTGGATGACGCGCAGAAGGGGCTCTGGGATATCGCCTTTCTGGCGGTGGATCCTCAGCGCGAAGAGGTGCTGCACTTTACCCAGCCCTATATCCAGATCCAGGGAACCGTTCTGGTTAACGACAGCAGCCCGTGGCACAGCGTGGCGCAGATGGATACAACCGGGGTGGTGATCAACGTCGGTAAAGGCGCAGCCTACGATCTCCATCTGACGCGCGAGCTAAAAAACGCCACCCTGAACCGGCTCGCCTCCTCTCAGGCCGCTATTGATGCGTTTCTGAATGGCGAAGGGGATATGGCGGCCGGGATCCGCCAGCCGCTGGCGCGCGCCGCCGCAGAACACCCCGGATATCGGGTGCTGCCGGACAATTTCGGTCAGATAAACCAGGCTATCTGCGTGCCGCGGGATAATGACGAACGCTATCAGGATCTCGTAGCCCTCCTGACTCGCTGGCAGGCGGAGGGCAGCGTGCAGCAGATTATCGACAGAGAATTAGCCGTTTCGTGATACCCCTCTTAGCGTTCTCCATCGGAGAACGCTATCTTATCCAACGTTCAATTTTCACCCGGTCCCGGTCATGGCAACGTTATCCCCTCAGGAACATAACCCTACTGCTGTGACGGAAGGCCCTATGACATCACCCCTGGCTCTCAAACGTTCAGACCTGATGATTGATCATCAGCGCTATCATTTTGTCGATCTCACCCAGCTGCTGCCCCTGGCGCAGCTGGAGACAATCCCTTTCAGCCTGCGCGTGCTGCTGGAAAACGTCGCGCTGCGCTCCCCGGAGGCCCTGCCACAGTTTTTGCAGATGCTGGCCGGGGCGGCGGACAACGGCGAGGTTGAGTTCTATCCCGATCGGCTGATGTTCCACGACACCACCTGCCTGCCGGCGCTGGCGGATTTCGCGGCGATGCGCGATCTCACGACCGAGCTGGGCGGCGACGCCACGGCGATCAACCCGCGCATTCCCGCGGTACTGACCATCGATCACTCGGTGATTGTCGAAAGCTATGCCTCCGCCTCGGCGCTGGAAGAGAACCTGCAATGTGATTTTCGCCGCAACGCGGAGCGCTACCGCTTTATCCGCTGGGCTGAAAAGAGTCTGGACAATTTCCGCGTCATCCCGCCGGGCACCGGGATCATCCATCTGATGAACCTTGAAGCCATTGCCGAGGTGGTGACGGTAGATACCACCGCGCCCGTGCCGCTCCTGCATGCGGACTGCATGATCGCTACCGACAGCCATACCCCGATGATCAACGCCCTCGGCATTCTGGGGTGGGGCGTGGGCGGGCTTGAAGGGCAGGCCGCGCTGGTGGGGGAGCCCGTCACCCTGCGCTTCCCCGAGGTGATCGGCATTTCGGTCACAGGCGCGCTGTCACCGGACGTCAGCGACAGCGATCTGGCCCTGCATATCACCCGCTTGCTGCGCGAAACTGGCGTTGTAGGTAAATTTGTCGAGTTTACCGGGCCGGCGTTAGCCAGCATGTCCGTCGAATCCCGGGCCACCATCGCCAACATGGCCCCGGAATACGGCGCGACGGTGGTGTTCTTTCCCTTTGACGAACGCAGCGCGGAATACGTGGCCTTAACCGGACGTAGCGAAGAGAAGCAGGCTCTCATCAGCACCTATATGCAGGCGCAGCACCTGTGGCGGACGGCGGATGCACCGCAGCCTGAATTCAGCCAGCTGATTGCGCTCGACCTGTCGACCATTGAGCCGTGCATGGCCGGGCCTGTTAATCCCCATCAACAGATCCCGCTGGGTCAGGCGGGCAGCAGCTTTGTCGATACGCTCAGTCCGCAAGTGCGGGATCGCCACTGGGATCGGCCTGAATACCCGGAGCCGATCCGCCAGGGGGCGGTGGCCATCGCCGCCATCACCAGCTGTACGACCACGGCGAATCCCTGGCTTGTCATTCAGGCAGCGCTCTTTGCCCGCAATGCCGCCAGACACGGTCTGAGGCCAAAGCCGTGGGTCAAAACCTCGTTCTCGCCGGGCTCCCGGGCGGTCACTGACTACCTCAGCGCGTCGGGGTTGCTGAGTGAACTGGAAAAGGTGGGCTTTGACGTCACCGGCTACGGGTGCATGACCTGCATTGGCAGCTCGGGGGCGCTGCAACCGGCCATGGAGACGCTG
Source organism: Leclercia sp. (assembly GCF_036780805.1). Taxonomy (NCBI): domain Bacteria; kingdom Pseudomonadati; phylum Pseudomonadota; class Gammaproteobacteria; order Enterobacterales; family Enterobacteriaceae; genus Leclercia; species Leclercia sp. The sequence goes on from NZ_DAIQCE010000001.1 coordinate 864,218, forward strand.
GTGAGCGACGGGCTGCAGGCGGTGTGCGTCCTGTCCGGCAACCGTAACTTTCCCCGCCGCGTGAACCCCTCGCTCGGACACGGCTATCTCACCTCTCCGGCGCTGGTGATTGCCTGGGCGATTGCCGGGCATATCTCTCATGACATGGTGAACGACCCGCTGGGCGTTGATGAGGCAGGTCGACCGCTCACTATGCGCGATTTAATGCCGTCGCGGGAGGAGGTGGAAATGTGGCTTGGGCGGATCATGAAACCGGAGCACTACGTCAAACGCCGGGACATTATCTGGCAGGGGACCCCGCACTGGCAGCAGATTGCGGCCCACGGCAGCGTGCATTATCCCTGGGAGGCTGCCTCCACCTATCTGCGCCGTCCGGGGTATCTTGAACGCCTCCCCCGGGATCCCGCCGCGCCGCTGACCCTCTCTGGCGCGCACCCCTTCCTGTGGTTAGGGGATGACGTTACCACCGACCATATCTCTCCGGCCGGGGCGATCCCGCTTGAGAGTCTGGCGGGGCAATGGCTGGTTGAGCATCATGAAGATCCGCAGGACCTGAACCTCTACTCCACGCGGCGCAGTAACCACGAAGTCATGGTTCGCGGCGCGTTCACTCATACCGCGCTGGTTAACCGCCTGCTGCCGCAGGCGCAGCGCAGCGGCGGCGGCAAGGCCTGGGATGTGCAGCATCAGCAGATCCTCCCGGCGTATGACGCGGCGCAAAGCTGGCTCCAGTGTGAAACCCCGCTGGTCATCTTTGCCGGTGAGCGTTATGGCGCAGGCTCCAGCCGGGACTGGGCCGCCAAAGCGCAGGCGCTGCTGGGGGTTAAGGCGGTGGTGGCGCACAGTTTTGAACGTATCCACCGCACCAACCTGATCGGGATGGGGATTTTGCCGTTACATATCACGCCTGACGAGGCGGCGCGTTTACCGGAGATGGACGGACGCGAGGAGATTGACGTTGACGGGCTGGAACATTTACAGCCGGGCTGCACGCCACTAAGGATGCGTATCCGGCGCGGCACAGAACGGCTGGGCGAATTCAGGCTGACGCTGACCCTCGATTCGCAGCAGGAGCTGCGCTATCTCCGGCACGGCGGCATTCTGCCTTATGTCATTCAGCAAACACTGCAACACTAATCACGGATAAAACGATGCGCTTTGATCTGGTCTCTTTATCTCTCTTCGTGGCGGTCGCGGAGACGCAAAACCTTACCCATGCGGCCCGCAGGAAGCACACGGCGGTATCTGCGGTCAGCAAACGTATCGCCGAGCTGGAACAGCAGGTGGGCACCCAGCTGATGCTGCGTATGCCGAGGGGCATCACCCTGACCCCGGCGGGTCATTCTCTGCTCTATCATGCCCGTCAGGTGTTCCGCAATCTGGAGAAGATGGAGGAGGAGCTGAGTGATTATGCCGCCGGTATCCGCGGGCATATCCGTATTTACACCATCTCTGCGGCGCTGATGAATCATCTCCCGCGGGTGGTGAGCGACTATCTGTCGCTCTATCCGCAGACCGATATTGAGATCGAAGAGCACACAGGGATGAGCGTGGTTCAGGGGTTACTGGCAGGCGAGGCCGACGTCGGCTTCTTCTCCAGCTGGACGCCCGCGGCAGGGATCGCATTCTGGCCCTGGCAGCACGATCTGCTGTCGGTGCTGGTGTGGCCCGATCACCCCCTGGCCGCGCGCAGCGAGTTAACCTTTGCCGATATCGTGAATGAGAAACTGATCGGCTCGCACCGCAACAGCGCCGTGAGCCATATCCTTGAGCGGCAGGCGCGCGCCCTGGGAAAAACCCTCAACGTGGGGCTGCGCGTCAGCAGCTTTGTCTCGATGGCCGAGCTGGTGGCGCAGCAGCTGGGGATTGCCGTGCTGCCGGTGAATGAAGTGGCGTCCTCAACGCTGCACAGCGGCGTCAGGGTCATTCCGCTGGCGGAGCCCTGGGCGAAACGGGAGCTGCTTGTCGGCGTCCGGGACTACGGGCAGGCCTCTCCTTCCGTGAAAACGCTTATCGGCAGCCTGCTCCCGGCAGAGCAGGCGGCGGGATCAGACAAAACAGAGGCAGGTTGGGCTGGGAGAGGAAACTGAAATCGCTGTTGCTGACAGCATCCCGGTTTCCCCGTCCACATCGAACACCTGGATGGTGTCGGAATCTTCATTGGCGCTGAAGAAGCGTGAGCCATCGGGCGACAGGGTGGTGAAGCGGGGCGTTTTCCCGCCGCAGGGCACCCATCCCGTGAGCGTCAGCGAGCCATCCTGCTGATGGATGCTGAATACGGCGATAGAGTCGTGGCCCCGATTGGCGGCATAAACAAAACGCCCGGACGGATGCACCTCTATTTCACTGGCATCGCTCCGGCTGGCGTAGCCCGCAGGCAGCGCGCTGAGGGTTTGCTGGAGTGAGAGCGCACCTTTTTCCCGGTCGAGATGATACACCGTGACGGTGCTGCTCAGCTCGCTAATGCCATATACCCACCTGCCGTTGGGGTGAAAATCGACGTGACGTGGCCAGCTGCCTTCCGGGAGCCGCACCTCATCGGCCAGGCATGAGCGGGTCTGCTCCCAGTGATAAAGACGGATCATATCGATGCCGCTGCCAGCCTTTCGGCCCTGAACCGGCACGGCAAACAGCGCACTTTCCGGGGCAAAAACGATTTCATGCGGGCGCGACAGGGTCGCATGCGCGGCAGTATGGCCTTCGATGGCGGCAAGATGCACTGGCGGCTCCAGACCCCGATCGCTTATGGGCAGGGCGGCAATGTTGCCCCCTTCGTGGTTGGCGATCAGCAGGGTGTTGCCGTCGGGGGTTAGCGAGGCCGCGACCGGATTGTTTCTGCGGGCGGGATCCAGATCCGGGTTGCTGTGGCGCGGGCCGGTGGTTTGATCCTGCCAGAAACTCAACAGGCCGGTGTCAGGATCGCGGTTAAACACCGCCACGCGGTCGCCATCGCCATGCAGCACGTACAGCCGGTTACGCGGCAGATCGAGCGTCAGCCAGGAGGGGTTATCCTGCACGGAGGCAACGCATTGCAGCAGTTCCCAATGACCCGAATCCGCAATCCGGTACAGGCTGATCCCCTTTCCACGCGCGCCGCGCCATGCCGAGGTCCGGCAGCCAACATAAGCATAGGTTGTCATGATGACCCTGCCTTTAATGTTAATGAGTGGTTGAACATAGCAAATCGGATCGCCGGGTGAGCCGATTTTTTTTGGCAGGGCTTAAGTTTCCGCGCTGATTCGGCACGTCAGGTTTCGCGGGGCGTCACAACCATAGCCTGTGCGCCCCGCCACAACTCACTCTTTACGGCTGACAACTATGCGCCAAACGCGCCGTCGATGGTGTGCATCGCCCCGGTCACGAAAGAGGCTTCCGGACCCGCCAGCCAGGCGACCATGCCCGCCACCTCTTCCGGACGCCCGTGCCGTTTGATGGCCATAAAGCTGTGCATCAGCTCTTTCATCGGACCGCTTTCCGGATTCGCATCGGTGTCGATAGGGCCAGGCTGGACGACGTTCACCGTAATACCGCGTGGACCGAAGTCACGCGCCAGGCCGCGCGCCAGCCCCTGAAGGGCAGATTTGCTCACCGCATAGGAGGCCATTCCCGGGACGGGCATGCGATCGCCATTCACGGAACCGATGATAATAATCCGTCCGCCGTCCGGCATCTGCCGGGCAGCCTCGACCGCAGCATGGTAAGGCGCGTGGATATTGATACGGAACAGACGATCGACGGCGTCACTATCCAGCTCCAGCGCATCACCGAAGAGCGCGATGCCCGCGTTGACGACCAGAACATCCAGCGGCCCGCTGTCACGCACCCGTTTTATCACCGCCTCCCGGTCGGCGCTGTCGGTCTGCACCGCGACACTGCCGGTTTCAGCGGAGAGCTGCGCGGCGGCGTCGGGCGATCCGGCGTAGCTAAACACCACCGACGCGCCATCGGCAGCAAAGCGCCGGACGATAGCCGCGCCAATCCCACGACTCCCGCCTAAAACCAGTACTGATTTCTTCTGTAATGCAGCCATAATCTGTTCCTCATGATATTGTAGTGAGGATTACAATATTCGTCGGCAGCATATGCCGTCAAGGAGTAATGTAGTGGTTACTACAAAAATAGGCCGTACCCCAGGACGCCCTCGTCGGTTTGATGCTGAGCAGGCCGTTGAAACGGCACAATATCTCTTTCATTCGCGCGGGTATGACGCGGTCAGTATTGCGGACCTGACAAAGGCGTTTGGCATCAATCCGCCCAGCTTTTATGCGGCCTTTGGCAGTAAATTCGGGCTCTATACCCGCGTCCTTGAGCGCTATAGCCACACCGGCGCGATCCCCTTTACGGCGCTTTTGCGTCACGATCGTCCGGTCGTTGACTGTTTGATGGACGTGCTGAACGAGGCGGCAAGACGCTATATTGCCGATCCGACGGCGGCCGGGTGTCTGGTGCTGGAAGGCACCCACTGCCACGATCCCGAGGCACGCGAGGCGGCGTGCGGTTTGCATACCGCGGCTGAAAATAGCATTCGGGCCTATATCGCCGAACAGCACCCCGAGGACGCCGTTCGGCTGACGGACTTTATCAGTACGCTGATGTCTGGCCTCTCCGCGAAAGCACGGGCGGGGGATAGCCTGGCGCGTCTTCAGGAAACCGTGCGGCTGGCGGGACTGGCATTAGTGCAACTGCTTCCACGCTGACCCCAGATCCTGTCAGATGGTCTGGCCGCCCGACACCTCGATACGCTGGGCGGTCACCCACCGGTTGTCGTACCGCAGCAGGCTGGCGACCATCGGCCCGATGTCATCGGGAACGCCGACGCGCCCGAGCGCGGTCATGGCGGCGAACTGAGCGTTAACATCGGCGTTATCGCGCACCAGCCCGCCGCCAAAATCGGTCTCAATGGCACCAGGTGCAACGGTATTGACGGTAATACCGCGCCCGCCCAGCTCCCGGGCCATGTAAACGCCCAGCATTTCCACGGCTGCTTTGGCGGCGGCATAGGCCGAAAATCCAGGGTAAGAGACCCGGGTTAACCCGGACGAAAAGTTGACGATCCGCCCGTCGTCGGCCAGCAGCGGTAAAAGCGTCTGTACCAGGAAGAACACGCCTTTGACATGGACGCTGAACAGCCCGTCGAACTGCGCTTCGGTCGTATCGGCCAGGGTGGCAAATTCACCGTGACCGGCGTTGTTAATCAGGTGGTCGAAGGTGTCGCGCCCCCAGACTTTGGCCAGTTGCGCGCGCAGCGTTTCGGCAAATGCCGGGAAGCTCGCCGTCTGCGCCATATCCAGCTGGAGGGCAACAGCCTTGCGGCCAAGGGTGCGGATCTCCGCCACCACCGCTTCAGCCTGATCGGTATTTCCTCGATAAGCGACGATGACATCGCCTCCCTGGTGTGCAATGGCGAGGGCAGTATTACGGCCGAGGCCACGGTTGGCTCCGGTGACAAGTGCGATTTTACTCATGAGAGTTCCTTACTATTGGGTGGTGTCCCTACAATAAGAGAAGCCCACCCGCCCGCATTGCCCGATCCTTGTTATTTTTTGCTCATTCCTCTTTTTGGGGTACGTTTTGTCGCCCGTTATTGCATACTATCGCGTAAAAACTTGCCTGAAAGGATCCTATGCATACTGCACTGTTTGAGCTTTGTCGCCGTTATGCGGACACCCATGCCGATCGTCACGGTGTGGCCGTAACGCCGGTGCCGGGGTTAACGATTATCCGGGCGTTGCATCCCGGCGACCTGCAGGCGGCCATCAACCGACCGCTGATTGCGATGCTGTTGCAGGGACGCAAGTGCGTTACCACCGGTGCTGAACGTTTTGAATATGGGCCGGGTGAGGCGATGGTGATTGCTGCGGATGTGCCGACGACCAGCCAGATCACCCAAGCCAGTCTTCGGCATCCCTATTATGCCCTGGTGCTTGAGCTGGATGTTGCTATCCTGCGCGAGTTGCAGAGCGCGGCCCCGGCAGAGCAGGAGGACGGACTTTACGTCGGTATTGAGCCGATGAATGCTGAGGTGACGGATGCGGCTTACCGACTGACAAGACTGGTCGAACACCCGCAGGTGCTGGCCGTACTGGGGGAGGGATTACGCCGGGAATTGCACTACTGGCTGCTGCACAGCGTGCATGGGGCGGCTATCCGTGCGTTGGGTGCGGCGGACAGCTATTCAGAACGCATTAGCCGCGCGGTTGCCGTGTTGCGTAAGGATTTTTCCCGCACGCTTAGCGTTGAAGAGCTGGCCGGCGTGGCGGGGATGAGCGTGTCCGTGTTCCACCAGCATTTCCGGGCGATCACCACCACCTCGCCGTTACAGTTTCAGAAACAGCTGCGCCTGATCCACGCCCGCCGACTGATGCTGGCGGAGGGGACAAGCATCGCCCAGGTGGCCTGGACGGTAGGCTATGCCAGCGTGTCGCAGTTCACCCGGGAATATGCCCGGATGTACGGCGTGCCGCCAGGGCGTGACCGGCGGATAGCCAGGGAGGGTGCTTAAACGACAGTGTTAAGCCAGGACGCAATATCCTGCGTGGGCAGATTATTTTGCGCGTTCCAGGTGTCGCGCATCGGCCACCACATGCCGTCGCCCCGGGCGAAGGCGGCGCGATAGCGAAGCATCACGTCATCCGGATTAGCACGCAGCTCATCCAGTAGCGCGGACAGGGTCAATACGTCTTTCGCAAAGGTCTGTCCGGTGACGCGTTCCACCGTCTCCGCCAGTTTCCCGTAGGAGGTGGTTTCTCCCGCGACAAAGACCACCTCGTTGATAATACGCGGCTGCTGCAAATAAATTGCCGTGGTCAGTCTGCCAATATCCGCCGGAGACGTGACCGTGACCTGGGTTTCCCATCCTCCGAGCGCATGAAGGGTGTTTTGCGCCAAATTCACCACATCAAATGCCGGTTCGAAGAGAAAAGAGGTAAACATACCGGTTGAAACGATCACCCACTCCGTATCGCTCTGTTCCCGCAGCAGGGTTCTGACATCATACTGTTCGTCCCAGACCGGCTGGCCGCTTCCCTTGCCGACCACGTCGTAATTGACGCCAAACTGCCAGGGAAAATAGCGCTTCACGCCCGCTTCCAGCACCGCGCGGGTCATTTTTATCTGCGTCCCTGCGCCCTGGCTGCAAAGCGGCGCGCTCATCTCCTGCATGGATAACGTCTCGTATGATCTGCCCCTGTCGCTGGTCTATCCGCAAAACAGGTATTTACCGCCTGCGGTACGCGCGTTTTATGACTGGAGCCGCGCGGTACTAAACGCGCAGCATGACAGTTTTTAACTGCGCCATCAGCCAGTTCAGCGCGGGATCCTGTACCCGGCGCTTGTGGCGCAAAATGCACAGCGTAAACGTGGGATAACTCACCGGCGTCGCGCTGGAGCGTAAGTCAAAGTGCTGTTGCCAGCGGCGGGCCAGCCCGTCTGGAACCGTGGCGAAAACCGGCAGGGTAGTTAGCAGCAGCGGAAAGGTCGAAAAATTGGCGGTGACATAGCGCACGCGCCGTTGTAATCCCTGGCTGGCAAGTTGGCGGCCAATTTCACTGTCGTTTGATTCGCGATACGCCACCATGACGTGCTCCCGGGCGATAAAATCGTTGAGCGCTAACGGTCCATCACAGGGGATCTGCTCCGCCGACCAGAGCGTGGTCACCCCCATCGTCATGACGGGTTCGCTCAGGATCTCCCCCGTACTCTGCTTATTCAGCGAAACGGCAATATCAATGACATCCTCTTCCAACAACCGGCGAACCTGAAAGGGATCGGCAGGGACAATATGCAGTGCCACGCCGGGGGCTTGTTGAGCGATGGCGGGCAACAGATCCGGCATCAACCAGTGCTCGCTCCAGTCGCTCAGCCCCACTCGAAAGGTGTGCTTTGCGGTTGCGGGAGAGAAGTCCTGGGCACCAAACATTACGGTATGCAGGTTTTCCATCAGCGGCTGCATATGCACCATCAGCGCGTCGGCGCGCGGGGTCGGCAGCATCCCTTTAGCCCCGCGCACGAACAGCGGATCGTTGAACATCTCCCGCAGCCTTTTCAATGCCCCGCTAATGGCCGGTTGCCCAAGATGCAACACCTCTGCGGTGCGGGTGACGCTGGCTTCCCGGTATAACACCAGAAACACCGTCAACAGATTCAAATCTATCCGGCTAAAATCATTTTCAATGATTTTCTTCATCATAATAATCAATTTGAATGTTATTCCAGCCAGAAGGATAGTGAACATCACCCTGATAAATCAACCATGCGCAGAATGCGCGGAGGACGTAATGCAACATTACCGAACCGGCGACACGGATATTTTTAAAGTGATGGAGCGGGAAATAGAAATACCAGCAGCGGATTTATATCCAGGCGATTTTCGGCCCGAGGACGCCGACGAGATCCGCCAGATCGTTCCGCTGTCGATACACAGCTGGGTCATTCGTACCCCCGACGATATTATTGTGATTGATACCGGCACCGGCAATGGCCGCGATCGCGGTGATAATCCGTTCTACCATCAGTTGCACACGCGCTATCTGGAGAATTTTCTGGCCTCCGGTATTAAGCCGGAAGAGGTGACCCTGGTATTACTGACCCATCTGCACACTGACCATGTCGGCTGGAATACACGGTGGCATGAAAACCGCTGGGTGCCGATGTTTCCCAACGCCCGTTATATTTGCTCTGAGAAAGAGCTTATTCGGGTAAAAACCACCGATCGTTACCGGAGCTTATGGCTAGACAGCCTGTTGCCGATTATTGACGCGGGTCTGCTGGACACCATTAATGTCGCTGCGCAGCCGGTATTTGGCGGCAGAATTAAATATACCCCGACGCCCGGGCACAGCCCCGACCATGCCTCGCTGATCCTCTCCGCTGGCGGTGAATATGCCTTTTTTGCCGGGGATATTGCCCATTCACCGTTGCAGTTCAGCCACCCGGAATGGAACTCGGTGTTTTGCGGCGATCGTCACCAGGCCGAGCAATCGCGGCGGCGGGCAATGGCGTGGTGTGCGGAACATCACGCCCTGTGGTGTAGCGCCCATTTCTCCGGCCCCTCCTGCGGCTGGCTGAATATCGTTGAACAGGGGAACTATCGCTGGACTGAGGCGAGCACGGGAGTACGCAATCATGAGTAACGCGAATCTGATTCTGGTGTTTGGCGCGACGGGTCAGCAGGGCGGCTCGGTGGCGAATGCACTGCTGAATAACGGCTGGTTGGTGCGCGTGATGGTGCGCAATCCCTCCTCTCCGGCGTCACTCGCGCTGAAGGCGGCCGGGGCTGAGCTGGTGGCCGGGACCTTCGATGATATTGATGTCATGAGGAGGTCGATGGTCGGGGCATACGGCGTCTTCAGCGTTCAGCCCAGCTCGCCCGGCGGGACGGTGACCGACAACGATGAGGTGCGCTATGGCAAAACGGTCGCCAGTCTTGCCGCCGAGTGCGGCGTCCAGCACCTGGTCTACTCTTCAGGCAGCGCGGTGGGTGATAAGCCAACGGGCGTGGCGCACTTTGACACTAAGGCGGAAATCGAACGGCATATTCGCACTTTGCCCCTCCCTGCCACTATCGTGCGGCCCGCTGCGTTTATGGAGCTGCTGGTGATGCCCGGATTCGGGCTTGATGAGGGACACTTTCACTTCTTCATGCCGCCCGGAGGCTCCATGCAGGTTGTCGCCGTGGAAGACATCGGCAAAATTGTGGCCGCCATCTTTGCCCAGCCGGAGCGGTTCCAGGGCAAAACCTTTGATATCGCCAGCGATGTTGTCACTGGCGTGCGGATACAGGAACTTTTCACCGCGGCGGCGGGACGGCTCATTCCCTATGCGCGTTTTTCCGACGACGAACTGGCCGCCAGCCCATTCCTGCAAAAGCTCACCGCGCTGGTGGATGACGGTCGGCTGGCCGGGAACGCCGATCTGGCGGCGATGCGAGAGATGAACCCGCACCTGCAAACCTTTGAATCCTGGCTGGCCGGGAGCGGACGGGCTGCTTTCCAGCGGGCACTGGCAACCTCTGCCGACTGGGCCTATAACCAGTAGCGCTTACGCCCGGCACCACAACGGTAGTGCCGGGCAGGATGGCTAGCGGGACGATTCCAGCTGCGCGTAATCCATGTGCTCTAAATCCTCCAGCAGGCCGGGGCCGGTGGGATGCCAGCCCAGCTGTTGCCGCGTCCAGGCGGAGGAGGCGCGCAGGTTCAGACCAGCAAAAATGGCGAACCAGCCAAAATGCGCTTCTGCCTCTGACGGCGGGAGCGCTATCAGCGGCAGACTGAGCTTACGGGCCACGATTTCCGCGATCTGCCTGAGGGGAACCCCTTCTTCGGCAACGGCATGGTAGCGCTTGCCGCGTTCGCCATCCTCCAGCACCCGCCGGTACAGCGCGGCGACATCGCTGACGTGCGCCGCCGACCAGCGGTTATCGCCCTCACCGATGCAGGCCACGACGCCTTTCTCAATGGCGTGCTGAATGTACAAGGTGATGAGGCCCTGACGCCGGGTGTCATGCACCTGCGGCAGACGCACGACCTGGACATTCACCCCTTCCGCGAACAGCGCATTGCCCTCGATTTCGGTTGCCACCCGGGGATTATGGTTCCCGGCTTTAAACTGATGTTCCTGCGCAATGGCCATAGCACCGTCATCGCCGATGCCGGTTCCTGAGGTGATGATCAACGGGCGATCGCTGCCTTTTAGCGCCTGGCCCAGGGCGTGGATAACCCGCCGGTCCTTTTCGCAATTCTCGACAAAACGGTGAAAGTCATGATCAAAAGCCGTATGGATCACCGCATCAGCACGCTCTGCGCCTGCGGCTAAGGTATCGGGATCGTCCAGCGTCCCGCGATGGACGTCGGCACCGGCACGGTTCAGCGCCTGGGCGCTGCTCTCCGAGCGGGCGAGGCCGGTGACCTGATGCCCGGCCGCCAGCAGTTCAGTGAGGATCCGGGAGCCAATAAAGCCACTTGCACCGGTCAGAAAAACTCGCATAACACACCTCCAGATTAGGGTTCCGGAACAGAGTAGCGCTATAGTCAGACCAGAAAAGTAGAGACATTATCAGGGTATAAACCTTAACAGGATAACGGCGATGCAAACGGCAATGCAGTCACTGGGCGATTTCCTGCGGGCGCGGCGTTTGCGCCTCGATCCCGCCACGTTTGGCTTTATGGCGGGCAGACGGCGCACGCCCGGATTGCGTCGTGAAGAGGTGGCTCAGCTCGCCAGTATCAGCCCGGCCTGGTACACCTGGCTTGAACAGGGGCGCGGTGGCGCGCCGTCGCGGGAGGTGCTTAACCGTATCGCCAGCGGGCTGCGCCTGACCTCACCGGAACGCGAGCACCTGTTTATTCTGGCGTTCGGCCATCCACCCGAGACGCAGTTCACCGTGTCTGCCGCTATCACGCCGCGTTTGCAGCGGGTTCTGGATGCCTTTAGCATTCCGGCGATCGTCAAAACCATCACCTGGGATGTCATTGCCTGGAATCGCGCCGCCGCCTGCGTGTTAACCGATTATTCGCGGTTGCCCGCGCCGGAGCGTAACGTTCTGCGCCGGTTGTTCACCGATCCGCAAGTTCGCCGCGCGCAGGATGACTGGCAGGCGATAGCCCGGCTAGTGGTGAATGCGTTTCGTGCTGACGTGGCGCGAGCGGGAGCATCGCCGGAGACCGACAGCCTTATTACTGAGCTGTCCCGCCAGAGTCCTGAATTCGATGCCTGGTGGCGCAGCAACGATGTTGCCAGTCACGGCGAGGGGGTGAAACGTATTTATCACCCCCAGGCCGGGGCGATCGATCTGGAGTTTTCGACCTTTGCGGTCGAGGGGCGGCCAGACCTGTCTATGCTGGTGTTTAACCCGGCCACAGAGGAGAGCCGACAAAAAATTGAGGCTCAGGTTGTACTGACCGGTAAAAAATACGGAGATTAAGGCGGCCGGTACGCCAATCAACGTGCGAGAGTTTGTGCCTGCTGCAAGACTGAGCTAATAACGTGAGAAGAAGGTAAAAGGCCGGAATGTCCGCTTTGTGGCAGAGGGGCACTAAATAATCGCCAGTGGCATTGCTGATAATCATCTTAAGTCCCGATGGCAGCCTTAGAGGTTGTGCCCTAATGTTAATGAACGTTAAAGTTGCTCAAAATTATTATGGCAATATCAGGAAGTAACTTATGGCACGTCGACGTGAACTAAAAGGTATAGCGAATGCTATTAGCGGGAGTTTTGTAAGCAGAAACAACGACTTTAATGGTTACTGGTCAATAGGCCAGATTAAATCGTTCGCTCTGGATAACGGCCTTACCTCAGTGATTCTTCCTCTCACCCTTCCTATTACCAACCCCGTAGACAATCTGCAAAGCTACACGGTTAACCGCTATGCTAAAATGCTCAAAAGCCTATTAATTAAACAGAAATTACCTGGCATTTGGGTAAGAAATGCAGTCATTAAGGTCGACTTTAACGCTAATGCGAAACATGCAAAATTCTACGAATACACCACCTCAGGCGAACCTTTCCAATGCACCTGTAAGATAACTGATGATATTGACCGAGACTACTCATCCATAATGTATGGACGTTGCTTGCCGCATTCTGCTGTTCGGGAGTTAAAATCGACTCGAAATTCACCATTAATTTAACTTCCGCTTCTCGCTCAGAGCATACGTTGGCCCACAACATAGCTCGCTTTGTGTGGGAGCGGATATTTATTTACCATAACTGTCTAAAGTAAATCGTTGAGTTTGCTTATCCGCTTCAGAAAACAGTCATTTTGAATAAGCGGATGCATCCAATAAAGCTGTGTAATCGACATCCCTATAGCAGCCATCTGAGAGGCTTTGACGACACCTACGTGTTCGTAGGAATAACGCTTTACCTGTGTTATTGTGTTAATAAGTGAGTTAGTAAATTAAGGTTGATATATGCCCCGATTTAATTACATGAGCGACAACTACTTGCCGACAGTATTTGCCGATGAGTCATTTACTTGTGATTGCTGTAAAAAAATTAGCAATGTTAAATATATCGGCCCCCAATATTCCCCTGCGGATAATGATGCCATGCTGTGCCAGGATTGCATTCACACTGGCGAGGCTGTTAAATCCGGCTTAGTCGATTTTTTTAATGAAATAGATCCTGAATGTGTCGATTGTGCCGTGTCGAGTGAAATTTCGTGCCGCACACCGGGCATCTTTACCTGGCAAGATCAGGAATGGGCCACGCATTGTAATGATGCTTGTGAATTTCATGGGGATGCTACGGCTCAGGATATAATCGAAGCAGATGAAAAAACTATCCAAATCTGGATGGAAAGATACGACCAAAGCCGGAATGACTGGGATACCTTCATGAGCGGGTATCAACCCGGAGGAGAACAGGTGCTTTATAAATTCTCGTGTAAACACTGCAGCGCTATCGTTCTTAATTGGGATTTCTCATAGTTCCTGAGAACAAAGAGAGTTGAATGGCCACGAAGCCGATATGCACGTTTGAATTCTTTGATAACGGGTAACATCCGCTTCTCGCTCATAGCAGACCTTGCAACGCTTCAGACGGTCTACTTTGTGCCAGAAGCAGACGTTAATTATCGTGAGTTTTGCTGGATTAAGATAATTGGTAAGCGTACCTCCGTAATCTCTTATGTTTACATTTAATTACAAATGTTCTCTATTCGCACACATTTCGTATATGCAATAGTCAGACAGCACATTTTGCCAAAACAATGTAAGAGGGATTTTATGTCAGGAATTAGAGAGTTAAGCCTTAATCAGATAGCCATAGTAAGTAGTGGTGAAGGGCATGGTACTGAGGTAAATCACGATCGGCAGGAAGCTCGTTGAAAAGGTAGTACTTCTTATGGCGGACAGGCTAATGGTTTTCAACCTAATTATGCCGCTGGTGCTGTTTCTTCTCTTGCCGGCATGGTTGCAGGTTGTAAGCCTGATTCCAGGGCTGCGTCGAAAAATGGCTCTCCATTTCGTTGATTTATCATAGGTCTGTAAACTATGAACTTCAGTAAGTATCTTAACATTGTGTTAGCTTCCATTTTCTCGGTTTTTGTTACTTACTATTCAGTCATTCTACTTAATTTCAATGCCCCATCAACTGGGGCTGAAAAAGCAGCTTATGTTTTTACAATATTTAGTGTTATTTATACTTGTGGGAAGTTAGTTCCATTAACTATGGGTAAACTAATCTCTGCTTCAGAGAGACTAATAAAGTTTATAGTCAAAAATTAAGCGGTCAGAGCACACACCCCTTTTATGATAAATTAGAGGGGGGGTTATTTTCAAAAAATATGCACCTCCACTCACTTGGGTTAGCAGCAACTTAACCGAATTTTTAAGGAGTCTGTGACCAGCCTCCGTTGATTATCACACGGAAATGCTATAAATGCCCTTCGCGATTCAGTTGCGAACTCGCGCTTCTCGCTCACAGGGGACCTGTACCCCGGCATGACGAACCTGCCCGCTGTTTGTTACCGCCGCGCGATGCTGCGCGTATTTCCCGGGCGGAACACCGACATAGCGGGTAAAGGCCACGCTGAAGGCGCTGGCTGAGCCATAACCAATCCGCTCAGCGACCTGCGCGACCGTGACGCCGTTCTGGCAAAGCTGCTGTATCGCGAGCGTCATGCGCCAGGAGAGGAGGGTGACGCCGGTCAACGCCGTAAAGCGCTCAAACAGCGTCGAGCGCGATAACGCGCAGCTGCTGGCCAGCGCGTTCACCGTCCACCGCCGGGCAGGATCCTGATGTATCAGCCGTATGGCCTGGCCGATCCGCGGATCGGCCAGGCCACGCACCAGTCCGGGCGTGGCGAGCGAAGTGGCAGACCGGATAGCCTCGATAAACAGCAGCTCAATGATGCGCGCCAGAACGAACGCTTTTCCGGAACGCTGCGCCTGGGCTTCTTCTTTCAGCATTCCGACAAGCAGCGAAAGACGCTGTTCATCACGCACAAAAACACATTCCGGCAGCAGGGAAACCAGCAGGCCCGCATCGGGCGATTCAGACATACAGTGGCCGACGAGGGCCAGCATTTCAGGGGCCGCGTGCGTATCGCCAAGCCTGAAATGCCTCTCTGCTATTTCGACGGGCGTGGTGTTTACGTCAGAGGACGCAGGAGGAACGAGGCTCGTCAAGGCAAAGTGATAGGCCGCGGGTATCAGAACGAAATCACCGGCGTGAAGCGTGAGGGGATCATGTCCTGCAAGCTCAAGACAACACGCCCCTTCAAGTACCGCGCAGTAAAATGACAGCCCCTCGTCTGAACGACGGATCCGCCAGCTGCCCGCGCCCGTTACCGTTTTTGTCAGCACCGCTTTCAGTTTTAACATGGCGATGGCTTCGGCTAACGGGTCGCTCATATCCGGACTCCTGCTAATGAATGACGGATTTTTGAATATAGTCCGTCCGGCGAGGGGTGTCTATTATTTGCTCAGGTCAACCACACGCAGGAGTGAATATGAAAACGGTTATGATTACGGGCTGTTCATCCGGTTTTGGTCTCGAAACCGCACGTTACTTTCTTGAGCAGGGCTGGAAAGTGATTGCCACCATGCGCACCCCGCAGAAGGGGCTCCTCCCGCAAAGCGATCGTCTGCGCCTTTTAGCGCTCGACGTTACCTCTCAGCAGAGCATTGACCGGGCTGTCTCAGACGCGGGTGATATCGATGTTCTGGTCAACAATGCTGGCGTCGGCATGTTAAACGCGCTTGAAGGGGTCTCCCCGGAGGCGGTGAGGGAGGTTTTTGCAACCAACACCCTTGGCACCATCGCCATGACCCAGGCCTTCCTCCCGCAGTTCAGACAACGGCGTTCAGGCGCGATCGTGAATGTCACTTCTGCCGTCACGCTCAAACCGCTGCCGCTGCTGGCGGTTTATACCGCCAGTAAGGCGGCGGTCAATGCGTTCACGGAATCGCTGGCGCTTGAGCTTGCGCCCTTTACTATCCGCGTGGGCCTGGTTCTGCCCGGACGCTCGCCCGCAACCCGTTTCGGCGAAAATGCGCAACGCGTCATGGGGGAGATCCCTGAGGAATATGCCGCGTTTAGCCAGCGAATCTTTCACGGCATGCAGGATGAACGTGCGAAGGTGACCCGTCCCGAGGAGGTGGCTCAAGCCATCTGGCAGATGGCAACCGACCCGGCTACGCCGCTCCGTTTGCCAGCCGGAGAGGATGCGCGGGAGATGGCAGGGAGCCGCTTTTAACGACCTGTCCGGCACATTCAACGGTTATCCGACATACTGATCCTATTCCCGATCGTGTTATTGCAGGAGACCATCATCGGCGGCGTCCTCTCTGTGGCAGTAATACTGACAACATTGCTGCTCGTCAGCCTTCATGAGTCTGCGCACGCCGCGGACAGGATGGTGGTGGCCGCCGCTTTTTTGCAGGGCGCTACCCCCTCCGATCCTGTTGCGCGCGCCCTGCAACGTTTTGCCCAACTCCAGTCTTATCAGGTGACGGTGCGCTCCGTCTCCTCGCAGGATGAAACCAAAGTCATCCGCTATCGCTACCGTAAACCGGGCTATGTGCGGATGGATTTCTCCACGCCGCACGCCGGGGCGGTGCTTATTTATAATCCGGCCAATGGCAAGGTGAAGCTGTGGCCCTTTGGCGTGGGGACCTTTCCGGTGCTGAACCTGTCGCCCGCGGATCCACTGATAATGGATGAAAATGGTCATCGGGTGGATCAATCCGACATGGGCGTGCTGCTGAATAACCTCCGTCGTTTGCAGCAGGGGGGCACCACCGCTCTTGCCGGTGAAGAGACGGTCGCCGGGAAACCGACCCTACATCTGTCGGTGGTTGGCCCGGCAGGTAAGACCGTGGATGCGGTTCATCGCTATGAGGTTTGGTTCGATAAACAATCCGGATTGCCCGGCAAAGTGGTCAGCTATGGACTGGGGGGAAAATTGCTGGAAACCGTGCTGATGGAGGACATGACGATCAACGTGCCTTTCCCTGCTGATATTTTCGCACCCTGACGGGAGACCTGCGCTATGGCTGACTTCCAGTTTTCTACCGTCTGGCGGGTTGAGGCTTCGGTTCAGGAGGTCTGGGAGATCCTGTCCCATCCGGATTTATGGCCTGAATGGTGGGGAAGCCTGGAGCAGATCCTCGAAATAAAAAAAGGCGATGTTCGCGGGATTGGCGCTCTGCATCGATACACCTGGAAGGGCGCGCTCCCGTATCGCATCACCTTTGATATTCATGTTTTAACCATTCAACCTTTATACCTGCTGGAAGGGGAGGCCCGCGGCGAGGTGACAGGGCGGGGCGTGTGGACTTTGACTGACCGTGGGCGGGAGACCATCGTCCGCTATGACTGGGATATCTGCACCAATACCCGCTGGATGAACCTGCTTGCGCCGCTGGCAGGCCCGGTTTTTCGCTGGAACCACCACCGGGTAATGCGCGACGGCGCCACAGGGTTAGCCCGGAAATTAGGTGCGCGTGTTGAGGTGTATGGCGGGTAAAAGAGCAGGGCTCTCAGCAAAGAGTTATGAATTAAAGTCCGAGTATCGCTTCAATTTCAATTGAGAGATCCGGTGAGAAGAGGCGGCTGACCTCCACGAGCGAACTCGCTGGCAAGCAATCGCCGTAATTTCGGTACAACACTTTTCGTAGCGCGTCGATCTCCGCAAAAGAGGTGATGAATAGAGTCACTTTAATCAGGGCGGAAAAATCCGTGCCTTCTGCGCTGGCGATTTTCCTGAGTTGGTTGAAGATCTCTTCAGCCTGCTCGGTAATACCCTGGTGTTGAGCTGCAGTGCCAAAGGCAGTAAGTCCTGAAATGTAGAGCGTGTTGCCATGCTTTACGGAATGGACGTAAGGTGCCTTTACTTCACCTAATTCAGGATAATTCTTTCTAATCACATTACTCATGTCGCAGCCTTTTTAGAGTGAATAAACCACTACCTTATCATCCATTTGTTAATTCGACTTCAATACCCAGATAAAGGACTGTGCTTTCCAGTTTCTTATGGCCCAACAGAAGTTGGATCACCCGGAGATTCTTGGTTTTCTTGTAGATCAGGTAAGGTTTTGTTCTTCTCATGGAATGTGTGCTGTAAAGCGAATCTTCAAGACCAAGCTTTTCTACCCACCCATGAAAGATTCGGTTGTATTGCCGAGTTGAAATGTGCTGGTTAGTTCCGACTCAAGACCGAAACAAGAAGTCTTTACTGTGCAAATTGCCAGGCTTTATCAATGCAGTAATAGCTTCTCTTGTCCCTTTGGTTATCTCAAATTGCACAGGGGTACCGGTTTTTTATTGCAATACCGTTGCTCTGCTTGAAAGAGAGCCACCATATGCAACATCAGTTACTTTGAGTTTGACCAGCTCACAGCCTCGTAGCTTACTGTCAAGGGCCATACTGAACAGAGCTAAATCGCGCGTTTTACCTTCCAGTTCAAGTCGGATTCGGATACCCCAGATATGAGATATCTGAAGTGGTCTTTTTTGGCCTATGATACGGTCTTTGTTCCACGGTGACGTGTTCATACTCAAATCTCCCACATTGCAGGAGATTTGAGTATGGTTGTCCCTTATGAGCGAAGAGCTGAAGCTATCATCAAGCTTAAAGAAAGCTATTGCAGAACAGACTGATAGGTTATTATTGATGCATGTAAGGTTAAATAAATGAATATTCCTATGCTTTATTTTACAACCGGTCCAGCTACAGTTGTCGATCCATCCTATATCGAGTATATGAACCAACCGCCAGGAATGATGGAGGGTGTAAAAGTAATTCGCATTAGCGAAGATCATCGTTTATTTTTACAGGGTGAGTTTGGTGGTTTCCGAATATACTCTCTAGTTACCCATTCAAGGGCTGAGGTTATTCCGAGTTCTATACGCAAAATTTCTTCGACCCATTTCGTATCCACCGTTAAATTTGAGTTCACGCCGGGTTCAGTTACGGAGCACAAAATTGTCTTTCGGTCTCCGATTCCATTTGCGGATGTACGCGCGACAAGTTACGGTATTTTTCCAGACAGCTTTGAGTTTAGAGGCTCCGGCCCTGGTACTGAGAGCTTTCCATGCAACCTGTCCTTTCTTTTAATTTACGCGGAAAACTGTCCGTCAATTCCATTGCGCATTGAATACATTGGAATCGCCAAATCGGCGAAACGTGAAGCTCAAGACCGTCTTGGTGAGGGTCACGAGAAACTACAGAAGTTACTGGCGGAACAAAACCGACGACCAAGCAAGCAGACTACCTCTATTGTTCTGTATCGCCCATCCCCTCTCGAACCGCCAATCCTGCCTTTCTCTGATATTATCGAAACAATTGAAGCAACTATGATTCAATACTTTAAGCCGCACCCCTTAAATGTAGAACGCCTCAATTTTCCACATGATTCCCCAGCATTATCCAACAAAATAAAAGGAATTGGAGCTTGCAATGTCATTACAAAAGTTAGCGCGCCAAAGGGAACAAAACTGTTCTCTAATTCTGTCAGTCTCGCGGAAACACACATTATTAAGGTTTCGCTTGAGTAGTATCCGCCAACAATCCACACTTACAGGTACCTCAAATGTTCCCGAGTGTCTTTTTTTCGAAGGCTTGTTCGGTAGCGCTACCCTGATCAACAAGAATAAAACTATGTGAATCAGGAAAATGTTGTGGCACCGAAAACTGACTTGCTCCCCGACATTATTTATGTCTTCATCAGCAACATGAGGCTAGACTAGTGCAACACTCACTCATTTCGTGAGTGTTAACACTTTGAACCAAACCATCATATTTATTCCAGCTCCCTACTAATTAACATTGTTCGATTACCTCAATGTCCGCTCCTGGCACAAAGCGGACCATTACTGAATCCAGATTTAATCCGGATGCGTATCGTCTGCTTTATCCTGAGTCGTAACTTATCTCTTTAGCGGTATATCCAGTCCTTTTGGTGCCTGAATATCGCATTGAGTATCGTTATGCATATTCTGATGCAGAGCGGTAATGCTATCGCGGCCTTCCGCCAGCGCCAACACTTTACTACACGCACCCTCTCGCTCGCCACGCGCCATCTTCCGCAATTAGCCTGGCGCACAGTGCTGTACGGTTCACGCGATCTCCCGCAGAGAGAATTTCACGGATAAGCTGACGCATACGTCATTCCTCCTATATAGGGTTTAAAATGCGTTCAGCGTCGTTCCGTTAAAGAAATCCTTAATGTTGAAAAAAATGTAAAGATCTAAGTGACACTATTTGTCATAAGCAGGAAAGAGGGGATGAATAAGGGCACATAATAGAAAGCGCGTAAAAAACGCTAATGAATCGCCTTAAGTTAAATTAACGCCGATTAACAGATGCATAGGCGCAACGTCATGTAAGTGCTTGTTAAGATTAATCTTAGAATTAACGGGGATAATAACTATTCATTAGAGATGCTGAATGTTTTGACGTAAATTTATTCGTAAAAATTATGTTACAAATCCTACGAATTTATTCACAACCAAGGACGTTTAGCGTATGGGGATCTTAAAACCTGGTTTATTACTGACTGCTTTTGTGCTGACTGCATGTGGCGGTGGTGGTGGTGGTGGTGGCGGCGGCGGTGGCGACAGCACGCCCCCGGTAACCACTGCGCCTGTGCAAACGGATAACGGCAATACGGGCACCACACCGGAAACCCCTGCCACGGCACCGGTTAGCCTGACCACCGGCGGTACCCTTTCTGGTTGGACCTATACCACCCCTGAGGGCCGTGAATATGTTATGCGCGGCACCGGGATCTCTGCGGGCCTGGTGCAAACCCAGCGGCTCACCCGTGATGACCATTCCCCGGTCTCCTCAACGTCATGGTGCTGTGGCCGTATGAGTTACACCACGTTCGGTACCTGGACACAATTTGAAAAAGGTCAGCATGACGTCTTCTACACCGGGGATGCCACGCTCGCGGCTAACGTGCCAACCCAGGGAACTGCGACCTATGTGGGTCACGGTATGCGTGAAAATAACCTGAGTGATGCTCGCTTTAACATTGATTTCGCTGCGAAAACCATCAACGGCACCATTGCCGGAAATGATACCTTTGGTAGCGAAGTTGCGATGCAGGGCAACATTGCCAACGGTGGTTTCACCGGTAATGCGCAATCCGACGGGCAGGCGGGGACGTTCACCGGACATTTCAATGGTCCCACGGCTGAAGAGTTAGGCGGTCTGGCGCAGTTTGCAGACACAACTAAAAACGCATCCTTTGGCGCGACACGTCAATAAATCGTTTTCCGGTCAGCCTGGCTGACCGGACCTTCAGATGGTAAGCCTTTCTATGAATATTTTGCGTACTGGCGCACTGAGTTTGCTGTGCCCGCTCAGCGTTGCGTTTGCTGCGCCGCCGGAAACCGACTCGATTCCTGCTGCTCCCCATTTTGAACGACTGACCACGCCGGACAAGCGCACCGACACTGGCGAAAAGACGCTGCATGTTACCAATGCTCAACTGGCGGAACAGCCAGAGCTGGCGATGGCGCTGCTCGATCAGGCCATTCGTGAAGAGAAGTGGCCGATGGTTCAGGCCATTTTACCTGTCTATGCGGCGTCACCTAATCCGGATTCCACCCTGATTCATTTTGCAAAAGCCGGTCTGGCGCGTAGCCAGGGGCATTATGCAGAGGCGATTGAACACTATCGCGCGATTCTGGCCAGGCATCCTGACTTTGCTGCGGTGCGTCTGGATTTAGCGCGTGCCATGTTTGAAAATCGTCAGTTTGACGCGGCTGATTATCAATTTCGTCGTGTATTACAAAGCAATCCGCCTGAGAATATTCAGCAGGTCATTGCACAATATCTTGAGCGCATTCAGAAAGGCAGCGCATTAACCGGTTCATTCAGCGTGAGTTATCTGAATGACAGCAATGTAAATAATGCTTCATCGGGTAAAACCATTCGGGTTGGCGATCGTCTGTTTATTCGTAATAAGGATAGTTTCCCTCAGCGCGGTGAAGGTTTCTGGTTCAATGGCGCATTACAAAAAGATGTTCAACTCTACGATCAGCATGGCTTGCGATTTCTGGGTACGGTAAACGGTAAGAGTTACTGGAATAATCATGATTTTGATGATATTACCACCCGTGCATATGCTGGATATCAGTGGCGTAATTTCCGGCAACAATTTGCCCTGTTGCCTTTTTATGAAAAAAGATGGTATGGCACCGAGGCATATTCTTCTGGTCCTGGCGTCCGCGCTGAATACAGTTATTTACTTACGCCCACCTGGCAGGTGAGTCAGGCGCTGGAATATCAGAAACTGGATTATGATGATGAAGATTATCGATTTTTGCGCGGGCAAAATCGTTACTCTTCCACAACCTTGTCCCATGCCTTCAGTAACCGGGTATCAGGATTTGCCGGCTTCGATCTGCTCGATCAGCAGACCTTCACTCGCAGTGAATCTAACCATCGGGTAGGTTTGCGCAGCGGGGTGCAGGTTGAGATGCCCTGGCAACTCTCTTTTGCCGCCACCACGGCCATTGCCAGACGCAATTACCAGGCCGACAGTGATATCTTCTCGACGCGACGCAAAGATAACGAACAGATCTATAACCTCTCGCTCTGGCATCGAGACCTCTATTTCTTTGGGGTGATGCCGAAACTGAATTTCACCTATAAGCGGGTCGATAGCAATATCGATTTCTATGATTATCGACAGAGGAATGTCACGCTTTCTCTGGATAAGAATTTTTAACGGACGCTTACCAGGGCATTTTACTGAGTAGGCAAAAAAGTCTGATACGAAAGCATGAAATTAACATGAAAAGCACGCTCCGGCGTGTTTTTCGTATTGTGTGAATTTGTAAAAAATAAACGTTGCTGCTAACTTTTTGAGTGGCGTTCAGGTGTGATTTTAAAAGAAGTAGTCCTTAACCGGATAATGATAAATACGAAAAAAGCATGACATTTTAAATT
Organism: Leclercia sp.; assembly: GCF_036780805.1. Taxonomy (NCBI): domain Bacteria; kingdom Pseudomonadati; phylum Pseudomonadota; class Gammaproteobacteria; order Enterobacterales; family Enterobacteriaceae; genus Leclercia; species Leclercia sp. The sequence continues at coordinate 887,125 of NZ_DAIQCE010000001.1, forward strand.
TGGCTGTGCTTTTTTGTTTCTTGTTTATTTATTAAGTTTTTGTCATCTTTTAGTCATGAGTAAATGAAAAGCTCACGTTAAAACAGAGATAAAGGGATAGCTATGTTCAGAATTTCCTGCTCCTTTTGCGTTATTAAACCATTGCGTTCAGGAAAATACTTATTAATGGTGAGCATGTTGTTCCCGACATGGGTATACGCCCAGGCGTCTACCTACGACGAACTTATTATTCAGGCACGGGATGGCGACCGCCAGCCTTTATTGCAATACCTTGCCGTTCGGGAAAAGCAGACCCAGTTAACGGCGGGAGAGATTGCTGACTGGCTTCAGGTTTCCTCATGGGCCAATAATGACGTTGAGACGCTGGCGGTATGGGATCGTTATCGCCAACGTATGGCCATCCCTGCCAGAGGGCAAGTCGCTGCCGCCCGCGCGCTGCGTAACCAAAAGAAGTGGGATGCCTCGCTGGCCGTCTGGGAAACCGTTCTGCAAAGTGAGCCCAGCAATAGCGACGCCCGAACCGGCTGGATAATGACGCTCGCAGATGCCCATCGTAACGAGCAGGCCATCACCGAAGCCCAGCGCTGGTTAGACGAGGAGCCGGGGCCAGAGAGAGAGGCACTGCTGGCGTATGTTTATCATGCTCAGGGTAAAAACTGGGATTCAGTACTGGCGGCCAGCCAAATCGATACCGATTCAGACCGCAACAAAAACGTGGTGCCCACGCTGCTGGCTGCCATGTCTGCCAACCGCATTGCCGGCCCCGCGCTGACCCTTTCAGAGCGCTACCCGCAGCCTGATGCCATTACACGTCAACTTGAACTGGATGCGGCGGCGCAAACCGTCCGCGCTGCGTTCACGCCCACCCGCAATGAAGATGAACGATTTCTGGTGGCAGATAAAGCACTGGCTCGCTATGACGCGCTGATTGCCGAGTGGAAACAACATCCCGAGGCGCAAGGTGATGTGCGACGCGCCAGAATTGACCGGCTGGGGGCGCTGGTTATCCGCAAACACATGGATGAAGCGATCGCCGAATTTGAATCGCTCGAGGCGAGCGGAACGCCTGTTCCTGACTACGCCAGAAGATGGGTCGCTTCTGCATATCTTGCGCAGAAGCAGCCGGACAAAGCCGAGTCGCTGCTTGAAAGCATCTATTTTCCGCGTGGCACGACCCTGGCATCAAAGCCGCTGACCATGGACGATCAACAGGAACTGCTGCATGCCCGTCTCGATAACAACCATTTCGACGAGGCGAAAGAACAACTGGATGCATACAGCAAAGAGACTCCTTACCTGATCCGGGTCTATGGTTCTCCCACGCCGCAGCCCAATGACAACTGGCTGCTGGCCAGAACCTTACAAACCGAATATCTGGTGACCATCGATAATTTGCCTGCAGCCGAGAAGCATGCGGAGCGGTTGGCGCGTACAGGATCGGGTAACCAGGCACTGCGTATTGCCTATGCGTCAGTGCTGCTGGCGAGAGGATTACCTCGTGCCGCAGAGCGCGAACTTAAGCTTGCCGAAGTCATTGAACCCAGCAACCTGGAGCTGGAAAGGCAACAAGCATGGACGGCCATGGAGCTACAGGAGTGGCAGCAGGCCGACGAACTGGCGAAGGATGTGGTTGTCCGCAGCCCGGATGACGCCGCCACGTTGCAGCTTGAACGACTGATGGCGGTGCATAACAAAGCTGAACTGCGGATAGCCGGATCTCAGGGCATCGCCTCCGACAGTCCGATCAGTGGTAAACATGATTTTACCCTCAACACTGCGCTTTATAGCCCACCTATAAACCAAAACTGGCGACTGTTTACCGGCTACAACTTTGCCCGTGGCGAGTTTGAAGAGGGGAAGGGAATAAGCCGCGACCTGCTGGCGGGCGCGGAATGGACGTCAAGGGATAGCTGGGCCGAAATGGAGGTCTCCGGGCGCAACGATGGCAGCGATCAGAAAATCGGCGGACGCCTCTCTGGCTGGTACGATTTCAGCGACAGCTGGCGGGTCGGGGGCTCGGCGGAGCGGTTATCCCGTAACACGCCCCTGCGTGCCCTGCGCAATGGGGTAAACGCCAACGGTGGCGATCTGTGGGTACGCTGGTATCAGAACGAACGACGCGAATATCAACTTTCGCTTTCCGGCGCCCATTTCACCGACGGCAACGATCGACTGGAATACGGCATCAGCGGTAAAGAACGCCTCTGGACGCTGCCACTTTTCACTCTGGATTTTATCCCTGGCATCAGCGGTAGCTATAACAGCAAAGAAAATGTGCCTTATTACAACCCCGAACGTGATGTTTCGGCGGTTGCAGGGCTGCGCGCCGAACATGTGCTCTACCGCCATTACGACACGGTCTGGAAGCAGCAGTTTGAGGCCGGGGCGGGCGGTTACTGGCAAAAAGGGCACAGCGCGGGGCCCATCAATCAGTTTGGTTACGGGCAACGTATTCAATGGAATAACGTAGTGGATGCCGGGGTGAAACTGACCTGGGATAAGCGTCCTTACGATGGGAAGCGGGAGCGCAATATTGCCCTCGCATTTGAACTGAATGTCAGGTTTTAAGGGCGCATCATGATGAAACGATGGCTTCTCGCCGCGAGGGTAATCGTCGGGTGGATGATGATGAGCATGTGTGCATTGGCCGCGGCACCGCGTTATCTTCCTCCCGCCGAGCGAGCGCCGCTGTATGCGGACCAGCGCTGGCCCACAAACAGCTTTCTTGTGCTGGCCTGGCATGACGTGGAAGACGGCGCCGCCGATCAGCGCTATCTGTCCGTGCGCACCAGCGCCCTGAACGACCAGTTTGCCTGGTTGAATGATAACGGCTACCACCCGATTAGCGTGCAGCAGGTGCTGGATGCCCATGCCCGGAAAATCACCTTGCCTGAAAAGGCGGTGCTGCTGACCTTTGATGATGGATACAGTAGCTTCTCGACGCGCGTTCTGCCGCTGCTTCGGTTGTTCAAATGGCCTGCTCTGTGGGCGCCTGTCGGCAGTTGGGTGGATGCACCGGAACACTCGATGGTGGATTTTGGCGGACTAAAGACGCCGCGGGAAAAATTTGCCACCTGGAAGATGGTACGCGAGGCCAGCGAGTCGGGATTGGTGGAAGTGGGTGCGCACACCTGGGCATCCCATTACGGCCATCAGGCCAATCCGCAAGGCAGTAAGGAGCCCGCGGCCGCTAACCGTTTTTACGATAAAACCAGCGGGCAGTACGAAACGGATGCGCAGTTTGAACAGCGTATGAATGCCGACCTGTCGCGCATTTCGGGCAAAATCAAAGAGGTCACCGGGAAAGCTCCGCGAGCCTGGGTCTGGCCCTACGGTGCGGCGAGCGGGACAACACTGAAGCTCGCGCATCAGCAGGGCTACCAGATGGCTTTCACCCTGAACCAGGGGCTGGCGAATGCCGCCAATCTGGAAGACATTCCCCGGGTGCTGATTTCCAACAACCCTTCGCTGCGTAGCTTCGCCAGCCAGATAGCTCAGGTCAGGGAACCTGATACCATGCGGGTTATGCATATCGATCTCGACTATGTGTACGACAAAAACCCGACTCAACAGCGTAAAAATATCGATCTGCTCATCCAGCGTGTTTTCGATATGAAGATAACCCATGTCTTTTTACAGGCCTATGCCGATCCGAAAGGGGACGGCAACGTCCATGCCCTCTATTTCCGCAGTCGCTGGCTACCTATGCGGGCGGATCTGTTTAACTTCGTTTCCTGGCAGTTGCAGACCCGTGCCGGGGTGAAAGTTTACGCCTGGATGCCGGTACTGGCGTTTGGGTTAGACTCCTCGGTGCCTCGCGTGGGGGCGTGGTCGTCAGACACCGGACGAATTGCGCCAGATAACCGCCACTATTTGCGCCTGTCACCCTGGAATGCGGTTGCCCGCCAGAGAATCAACGACATCTACGAGGACCTGGCGCGCCATGCCAACTTCAGCGGCATCCTGTTCCACGATGACGCTTTTTTGACCGACTTTGAGGATGCCTCCCCGGATGCGCTCAAAGCCTATCGTCAGGCAGGCTTCCCGGACAACCTCGCGCAGATCCGCGCCAACCCGGAGCTGCTGGCGCGCTGGACGCGCTTTAAAAGTCGCGCCCTGATTGATTTTACCCGACAGCTCACGCAAACCGTGCGTGCCGTGCGCGGCCCACAGGTCAAAACCGCCCGCAACATTTACGCCATGCCGGTACTGGATCCGCAGAGCGAAACCTGGTTTGCGCAGAATCTGAATGATTTTCTTGGCACCTATGACTGGACCGCCCCGATGGCGATGCCGCTGATGGAAAATGTCCCGGTCAACGATGCCAATGCCTGGCTGGACAGACTCGTCGGGCAGGTGGCCCGTTACCCTGGCGCGCTGGATAAAACGGTTTTTGAACTTCAGGCACGCGACTGGCGTAAGGGGGCAGGGCAGGACAGTGTTAGCAGTGAAATGCTTAACGGGTGGATGCGGCAGCTCAAGCTGAGCGGTGCCGGAAACTATGGCTATTACCCGGACGATTTCATTAACGATCAACCCCGGATGGCAGAGATCCGTTCTGCTTTCTCCTCTTACTGGTATCCGCAAAAATGACCGATCGCCTCATCGCCTTCCTGATCCTTTGCCTGATGTTCAGTTTTCCGCTCGGCGTGGCGGTGATTTTTACCGGTGAAGTGATCCTTGATTTCGTCTTTTTCTGGCCGCTGTTTATGTCGGCCCTCTGGATAAGCGGTGGGCTTTACTTCTGGTTCCACCGCGAGCGCCACTGGCCATGGGGGCCGGGCACACCGCCACCTACGCTCGCAGGCAATCCGCTGATTTCCATTCTTGTGCCGTGCTTTAACGAAGGGGTGAATGCGCGTGAGACTATCGAAGCGGCGCTGGCGCAACGTTATGAAAACATAGAAGTGATTGCTATCAATGACGGTTCTAAAGACAACACTGCGGCCGTGCTGGACCAGTTAGCGAGTGAATATACGCGGCTGCGGGTGATTCATCTGGCGGAAAATCAGGGCAAAGCGGTAGCCCTGCAGGCGGGTGCCGCGGCGGCGCGCAGTGATTTTCTGGTGTGCATTGATGGTGATGCGCTGCTGGATAAGGATGCGGCGGTGTATATGGTCGCACCGCTGCTAAATTACCCTCGCGTGGGGGCCGTGACCGGTAATCCGCGTATCCGTACCCGTTCAACGCTGATTGGGCGCGTCCAGGTGGGGGAATTTTCATCTATTATCGGCCTCATCAAGCGTACCCAGCGCGTCTATGGTCAGGTCTTTACCGTTTCCGGAGTCATTGCCGCTTATCGCCGTCGCGCCCTGGCAGAGGTGGGGTACTGGAGCCCGGATATGATCACGGAAGATATTGATATCAGTTGGAAGTTACAACTGCGCCACTGGTCAATTTTCTTCGAACCTCGTGCGCTGTGTTGGATTTTAATGCCCGAGACGCTGATAGGGCTTTGGAAGCAGCGTCTGCGCTGGGCGCAGGGGGGGGCGGAGGTGTTTATTGTCAATATGCGTCGCTTGTGGAGCTGGGAGTACCGGCGCATGTGGCCTCTGTTTCTTGAGTTTTGTATGTCAACCGCATGGGCCTTTGCCTATGCCGTCACCATTCTGTTGTTTCTCATCGGGCTGCTTATTCCGATGCCCGATTCTTTATATGTTCAGCACCTTTTCCCACCGGCTTTTACTGGCCTGATGCTGGGCGTGGTCTGCCTGGTGCAGTTCGCGGTCAGTCTGTTTATTGAACGACGCTACGAGAACGGTATTGCGGCGTCACTGTTCTGGGTTATCTGGTTTCCGGTGGTGTACTGGATGTTGAGCTTGTTCACTACGCTTGTGGCTTTCCCGAAAGTCATGCTGCGCCGCAAACGCAGCAGAGCTCGTTGGGTGAGTCCCGATCGCGGTATTGGGAGGTTAAAACCATGATCCAACCTTTAATTTTTACTGAACAACGGCTGTTTCCACGCGCGATGGACTCCCTGTTAACAATCGTTGCCTGGCTGGGGTTTAGCTGGCTGATTTTCAGTGGTCTGCTAAACGCGATTGAACATGATCCTTTATTGGGGGCCAGGCCGTTCTACACCACGCTCAGTACGTTGCGTATCTACCTGCTGGTGGCCAGTCTTATTGTTCTGGCGCTGATCGGCTGGGCAAAATACAACCAGCTGCGCTTTCGTATTGAACGTCGTAAGCGTCGGCCTGGACTTGAGCGCCATGAAGTTGCGGCAAGTTTTAATATCACCCCCGAACTGGCGCTAATGATGAGTCAGGCCCAGGTCTTTACTCTCGGCCATTATGATACGGGGGCAATTGACCGCGTGTGGATGGCGAAAATCCTCACTCACGCGCAGAGCGAGTAACGAAAAACCTGCCGGTAATTCGGGATGTTTGCTGGCAGGTTTTTTATGGATTACGGCTCGCCAGGAATTGAGTCAGCGTCGGTAATACGCCAATCTCAGAGGGCTACCAGTTCGTCGCCTGCATATCAATGACAAAGCGATACTTAACGTCCCCTTTAAGCATCCGGGCAAAGGCTGCCTCGATATCCTCGCCGCCAATCATTTCAATGTCGGCGGTAATATTGTGCTCGCCGCAGAAGTTCAACATCTCCTGGGTTTCCTGAATGCTGCCAATCGACGAACCGCTGATGCTTAAGCGTCGAAATACCATGGGCGTAATATCCGGCGCGTTGTGTGGCTGATCCGGAATGCCTACCAGCACCAGACGGCCATTGGTTTTCAGCGTGGCCAGATAAGGATCCAGATCGTGCGGTGCCGCTACGCAGTCAATGATAAAGTCCAGCGAGGTCTGGCAGGCGGCCATTTGCGCGGGATCGCGCGATACCACCACCCGTTGTGCCCCCAGACGACGGGCATCTTTGCCCTTTTCCGGGGAGGTCGTAAACAGCGTTACTTCCGCCCCCATCGCACTGGCCAGCTTCACTGCCATATGGCCTAAACCTCCCAGACCCACAACCCCAACACGATCGCCCGCCTTGACCTTGAAATGGCGCAGCGGCGACCAGACCGTCACCCCCGCACACAACAGCGGTGCAACTCCGGCAAGGGGCAGGTTTTGCGGTACAGCAACCACAAAATGTTGATCGACAATCACGCTCTGCGCATAGCCGCCCAGGGTTCTTTCCCCGGTATATTTATCAATGCCGTTGTAGGTCGCCGTAAATCCCGCTTCACAGTACTGCTCTTCGTGGTGCTTGCAGAAATGGCACTCGCGGCAGGAGTCGACCATCACGCCCACACCGACGATATCGCCGGGCTTAAAACGGGTGGCCTCGTCCCCAACGTCCACGACGCGTCCGACTATTTCATGTCCCGGCACCAGGGGATACTGACTCACCGCCCACTCGTTACGCGCCATATGGAGATCGGAGTGGCATACGCCGCAGTAGAGGATCTCGATTTTGACATCCTGCTTTTGTAACGCGCGCAGCGAAACCTGGCCGGATGTTAAGGGTTGTGCCGCGTCATGGGCGACTAATGCGTTGATTTTCATCTTACCTCTGGAATGTGCTGGTGTTGGCTACCTCAGGGGGGCAGACTATAGTCAACAGGGTTCCATATTGATAGTAGTTACCATTTGGTGACCATAAGCAGAGGACAGCACAATGCCAGCCTGGGTTGAGGGTAAGCTTTTTTTCTATGCGGATTCGCCGCCGCGCCGCCTGATGGAACTCTTTTCAGTTAAATGGAGCACCATGGTGCTGCACGCGCTGTATCACTGGCCGGATGAACGGGCCCGCACCGGTGAATTACAACGCAGCCTGCAGGGGATTTCCAAAAAAATGCTGTTCCAGACGCTGAAAGAGCTGGAGATGCGGGGGCTGATCGCCCGCCATGTGTATGACGTGATCCCACCCAAAGTCGATTACCGTCTCACTCCACTTGGCAGAACCTTTGCCGAGCCCATTGAGCACATGTACCAGTGGGGGTTAGACAATCAGTCGGCGCTGGATGAAATGGATATCTGTTATCAGGCCGCGTCGTCTGAATCCGCTGTGGATCCCTGAACGCAAAAAAAAAGCCGTAAGCAGTTTCCCGCTTACGGCGACAGAGGATGTCTTCTGGCGATCAGGCCGCTTTCACTGCTCTGATTTTTTTACTGCCTTCTGCATCTGACTCTGTTTTATCTGTTGCAGCTGGAGCATTGAGATCGGGAAGCTTGCTGGTACGCAGAATATGCTGCACGGCCTCTTTCTGCTCCGCAAGATACAGCCCAAGATTCTCGGCCTGGGTTTCATCCATCTGCATGCTGCTTTGTAACAGCCAGTCGGTGAACGCTTCTGCCAGGTCGAGCAGTTTGTCGTGAGCGTCAGCCTCTTTCTTACTGGCAAATGTCATTTTCTCTTCACCTTTTCTTACGACAACAAATTTTGTTTCAACAGCCATTATGCGCCTCCTACTGTAATTATATACAGTATAGCACTTCCCGGTCTGTGTTGCAGCCAAAATGTGCTTGCCTGCCTTGTGGGCAGGGGGCTGGTTGATACGGTTACCGTCAGCACCTTGATTTCGCCATAAATTCATAGATACTGTATAAATATACAGTTAAATGGATTTGATACTATGCCATTCATCCTTCCGCGCGTTACCGCGCCCGTTAAAGCGCGCCAATAATCATGTTTGCGCTTGTAGACGTGAATAGCTTCTATGCCTCCTGCGAAACGGTGTTTCGCCCGGATCTCAAGGGGCGCCCGGTGGTGGTGCTGTCGAATAACGATGGCTGCGTTATCGCCCGCAGCGCCGAAGCGAAAGGGCTGGTGACCATGGGCGCGCCGTATTTCAAACAGCGAGAGATTTTCCGCCGCCACGGGATTGTGACCTTCAGCAGTAATTACGAACTCTACGCCGATATGAGCCACCGGGTGATGACCACCCTTGAGGAGATCGCTCCCCGGGTCGAAATCTACTCCATTGATGAGGCTTTTTGCGATCTCACCGGCGTCAGTAATTGTCTCAATCTGGAGGTTTTTGGCCGTGAAATTCGGCAAACGCTGCTGCAACGTACGCATCTGACCGTCGGGGTCGGTATTGCGCCAACCAAAACGCTCGCCAAGCTGGCGAACTTCGCGGCGAAAAAATGGCAGCGGCAGACCGGCGGCGTGCTCGATTTATCCAGCGTTGAGCGGCAGCGTAAACTGATGGCGGCGCTGCCCGTCGAAGAGGTGTGGGGCGTCGGGCGGCGGTTGAGTAAAAAGCTCGATGCGATGGGAATCAAAACCGCGCTGGATCTGGCGGATACCCATACCGCCGTGATCCGCAAACACTTCAGCGTGGTACTGGAGCGCACCGTGCGGGAACTGCGCGGCGAACCCTGCCTGGGGTTTGAGGAATATCCGCCGCATAAGCAGGAGATTATCTGCTCCCGCTCGTTCGGCGAGCGGATCAGCGATTATGAGTCGATGCGCCAGGCCATCTGTAGCTATGCCGCCCGTGCCGCCGAAAAAATGCGGACCGAGCACCAGTACTGCCGGTTTATCTCCGCCTTTGTGAAGACCTCGCCATTTGCGCTGAACGAGCCTTACTATGGCAACAGCGCCTCAGTCAAACTGCTGACGCCCACCGAGGACAGCCGGGATATTATTAACGCGGCAACGCGCTGTCTGGATGCCATCTGGAAAGAGGGGCTGCGCTATCAGAAGGCCGGAGTCATGCTGGGCGATTTTTTCAGCCTTGGCGTCGCGCAGCTCAATCTGTTTGATGAAAATCCTCCCCGGCGCAACAGCGCAGAGCTGATGGCGGTTATCGACGAACTTAATAAAAAAGAAGGGCGCGGCACCCTCTGGTTTGCCGGGCAGGGCATCGAACAGCAATGGCAAATGAAAAGAGAGATGCTATCTCCCCGATATACCACGCGTTTCTCTGATTTATTACGGGTAAGATAAGTCTTTATCGCGGAAATATTATGGATAGCGAAAAGAAATATAGGCGAAAAGGCAGTTTTTTATACGATATATCCCTGGTCGATTGATAATTGCGTTAAGGTGGTGGTTCTACTCACCTGCCCGGAGGGGCTATTCCCAACCTAAAATTTGAGTGCCCGGTTTGCACAAGTACGCGATTTCGTTTTACTACGTTTAGCCCAGCGCAAACCCAACCTCATGGTGCTGTATGTTCCGTCTGTGGAACCCGCCTCACCCCCCACTCATGCGTGCCACTCCCGAAAAGGAGACGCTGGCCAAAACAGGTTGTTTAAGTGTAAAGCGGGGGCCCGATTGGGGCCTCCTGAATGGTATTTTGCCGCTTCGCTTACGACACATTTTATATTTGTAGAGTGTGAGTAAATTCCAGTAAATAACGGTTATCAATTTCATCCGCTTTATTTTACGCGCGGCTGTTCTCCTCAATTAATTCCGGTCCCTGATTTTTCACATTCCCCACCGCCCGGGTAACGGCGTGCCAGTGGAACTGATCGGCGGGAACTGCGGCCATCCTCGCATTTCAACATCAGCTATCTTTACTTGCTATTTTCGGCGATTTAACCTCTTTGCACAATTTGGCATATAGGATAGCGTGCTGGTGGTGTCATTTAAGGAGCTATGAAGATGAAATGTCCTGTTTGCGGTGGCGCGGAGCTACAACATGAAAGCCGCGATATTGCTTATGAATACAAAGGCCAGAAAACGATCTTTCATGCCGTTAAAGGGCAGTTTTGCGATGCGTGCGGCGAAATTATTTTCGGCAATGGAGAAGGGGATGAGTACTTCGCCGCCATTCTGGAATTTAACCGTAAGGTCAACGCCGAAGAGGTTGATCCAAACTTCATCGCTAAGGTGCGTAAACGCCTGAATCTGGATCAGCGGCAGGCGGCTGAAATTTTCGGCGGCGGGGTCAATGCCTTTAGCCGTTATGAAACGGGACGTGTCGCGCCGCCACGGCCATTAGTATTGTTGTTTAAAGCGCTGGAAAAACATCCTGAACTTCTGGACGAGCTGAAACAGGCTTAACCGGGCATGATGCCAGGCAAGAAACGATTCTCAGGCGATGGGGCGGCACGGTTAGCGGTTAAGGGGTGCTGATTCCCTCAATTAGTTCCGGCCCCTGATTTTTCACATTCCCCACCGCCCGGGTAACGGCGTGCCAGTGGAACTGATCGGCAGGAACTGCGGCAGTGTGGGCAATCTCTTCTGCGTCCTGGCCGCTCACCGACTCGCGCAGCCATTCCCGTGCCGCCTCAGGCGTTAATACCAGCGGCCGCCGGTCGTGAATATCCACCAGCCCTTTATCCGCTGCGGCGGTGACGATCAGGAACCCTTCAGCCTCGTCGCCGCGTTCAAACGGCGTGCTGCCGATGGCCGCCATAAAAATCGGTTGCCCGTCGGCGCGAGAGATAAAGTAAGGCTGCTTTTTATCCCCCTCTTTTTTCCACTCAAACCAGCCGTCGGCAAAGACAATCGCCCGGCCATGATGCCACAGCGGTTTAAACATCCGGCTGCTGGCGGCGGTCTCCAGGCGGGCATTGATCAGCGGCGGCTTGTCCCACCAGCCAGGGGCGTAGCCCCAGAAGACCGGGTCGAGATGCAACAGATCCTCACGCTCGCTGAGCAGCAACACTTTGGTGCCGGGCGCGACGTTATAGCGCCCAATAGGTTCCGGGTCGTAGGGGATGTCGCAATCCGCTTCATCGGCCAGAAAGGCAAGATACTCTTCCCGGGTCTGCGCCTGGGCAAAACGTCCACACATAGTTACCTCCGAAGGTTTGCTTAAGTATAGGATAGGGGGCATAGCTGAAGGGCTTCGGGCAGGTTTCACTTGTGAGAGACGATATGACAGGAAAAATAATACTCACCATGCTGGCGTTTGCCGCGAACTCCGTCCTGTGCAGGGTGGCGCTGACCGGCGGATACATCGATCCGGCGACCTTCAGCGATGTGCGGATCCTCAGCGGTGCCCTGTTCCTGGTGATTCTGATGAGCGTCAGAAAAAAACCGGCAGCGAAAATACATTATGACTGGCGCAGCGGCCTGGCCTTAACGCTGTATGTGCTGGCGATGTCCTGGTCCTATCTTAAGATCGATACCGGGACGGGGGCGCTGCTGCTTTTCGGCACCGTTCAGACGGCCATGGTCATCTACGGCTGGCGGCAGGGAGAACAAATCGGTTTGCTGAAGGGTGCAGGGCTGTTTCTGGCGGTGGCAGGAACCGTGCTGCTCCTGCTGCCTGGCGCGCATGCTCCGGAACCGACCAGCGCGCTGATGATGATCGGCTCAGGGCTGGCATGGGCGTACTACTCGGTGAAAGGAAAAAGCATGCCGGAGGCGATACCGGCGACGACGGGAAACTTTATTCTCGCCGTACCTTTCACTCTCATTCTCTCTCTTTTGCCGTCGGTGGAACGATTTGCCCGCGCGCCCGGACTGTTGTTAGCCATCACGTCCGGAGCACTGGCCTCAGGCGCGGCCTACGCCCTCTGGTATACGCTGCTGCCGAGGATGAAGGCCATGACCGCCAGTACGGTGCAACTGAGCGTTCCGTGCCTTGCCACCCTGGGCGGCGTGGTACTGCTTGGCGAAACATTCAGCCTGCGCATGCTGCTGTCGATGTGCGCCGTGCTGCTCGGCATTATGATGGTGATCCGGGCGGGCCGCGCCTGACGGTTTTATTTCTCCTTCCTTTGATGCTCGCTGATGGCCTGCGCCGCGCAGATCAGCGCCAGGTGGCTCAGGCCCTGGGGCATGTTGCCAACCCACGCGCCGGTGCGGGTATCAAACATCTCATTGAAGGTTTCGACGTTGCCGCGGTGGCACAGCGTATGCAGAATCTCATCCATGCTCTCTGCAGCCGCCGCCGGTTCGCCCATCGATGCCCAGGCCTCTGCCAGCCAGAATGAGCAGGCAATAAAGGTGCTCTCCTCCTGCTCAACGCCGCTGTAGCGGTAGACCATCGCGCTGTTATGGCCCAGCTGCTGGTGGATAGCCTTGTAGGTCAGCTTCATGCGTTTCGGGTTCACTGTCATACCGTAGCGTGAAACCAGCCCCAGCGAGGCATCCAGCTGCCCGCCGTCGCCGACGTAGAAACAGTAGAACTGATGGGTTTCCGACCAGCAGTGCTCTTCCACCCAGTCGCGGATCCGGTCCCGCTCCCGTTCCCAGCGCGCCTTCCATGTAGGTTCAATATGGCTGTGCTCCGCCAGCACCACGGCGCAGTCCAGCGCCAGCCAGCAGGACATTTTGGAGTGGGTGTAATGACGCTCTTCCGGCAGCTCCCAGATCCCCGAGTCCTTCATGCGCCAGCGGTCGGCGCACTGATTGGCAAGGTGTCCGAGGAAGCGCGAGGTGCCCGTGTCGAGGATATGGCCCGCTTCAACAAACAGCTTTGCCACCCCGAGCATATCGGCATACATGCTCAGCTGACGCTGGTTACGGGCGTTATTACCCACTCGCACCGGCTGCGAACCCTGGTAACCCTGGAGTTGAATGTACTGCTCTTCCGGTACCAGCTCGCCTTCGAGGGTATAGCAGGCCTGCATCTCCGGGCCGTGCTTGATAATGGTTTTCGACAGCCAGGAAAACGCCGCCTTACACTCTTCAAGGGTGCCCAGATAGGTAAAGGCTTTGATGATCAGGCAGGCATCTCTCACCCAGGCAAAGCGGTAGTCGTAGTTTTTCTTACCGCCGATCCCTTCCGGCAGGGAGGTGGTGGCTGCCGCGGCCAGCGCGCCGGTTGGCGAGTACCAGAGGAACTTCAGCGCCAGCGCGGAACGGATAACGTGATCTTTATAGAGGCCATCGTATTTAAGCCCCTGCACCCAGTCCTGCCAGGCGGCATGGCTGGTTTCGATGCGGTTATCAATCGCCTGAATGTCCGGCACCGCCAGCGGTTCACTCTGGGTGACGAGCAGGGCGACAACCTCCCGGCTGCCCTTCCTGAGGACGATCTCCGCTTCGATCTCCTCGTCATCAGCTCGGGTGATGACGACGTTTTCGCTGGTATGCAGCATCGCCATCAGATCGCCGATATGGTAAACGCTGCCCTTGAAGGTGTCGGACCGCCAGGGCGAGCGCGTTTCGACCATCGTCCCGAAGCGCAGATGGAGCCGGAAAGGCACGGTGCCGCGCACGCCTTCCAGCCGCCGCGCCAGTTCACTCCAGGGCAGACGCCCCGCCAGGGTGCTGTTGATCGATTCGGTTAACAGCACCGTGCCTTCATCCGTCTCATAACGGGTTTCCAGAACGTTGCTGTCCTCGCGATAGGCGCGCGAGACGGTATAGTCAATCGTGGGCGTCAGGCTGAAAAATCCGCCGATCTTCGGGTCAAGCAGCCGGTCGAAAAGGGGCGGCGAGTCCAGGTTGGGCGCGCTCCACCAGTCAATCGAGCCATCCGGGGCGATGAGCGCCACGGAGCGGCCCTCACCAATTGCGGCATAATCCCCCAGACCAATAAACCCTTCCTCGCGTGTGGGCATCGTGTATTTAGCATTTTTCAAATGTGTCATCCCTTTAGTCTGGCGCAGCAGGCCGCGTTATCTTCTCGTTACGGGTAATTAAAGGGTCCCGTTACCCCCGTCTGCACACCAGACCTGGCCCGAGCAATAGCTGCTCTCATCCGAGGCCAGAGTCACATAAAGCGAAGCGATTTCAACCGGCTGCCCCGGGCGTGCCATCGGCGTGCCGGAGCCCATGCTGACGATCTTCTCCTGCGGCTGGCCACCGCTTACCTGCAACGGCGTCCAGTAGGGACCGGGTGCCACGGCATTAACGCGAATGCCTTCACTGGCCAGCTGTTTTGCCAGCGATTTGGTAAAGGCCACGATGGCGGCTTTGGTCTGGGCATAGTCCAGCACGATGGCGTCTGGATCGAACGCCTGTACGGACGAGGTGTTAACGATCGCGGCGCCCGTCGAAAGATGGTTGAGGGCGGCACGGGTGATCCAGAACATGGCATAGACGTTGGTTTTGAAGGTGGCATCAAAGTCGGCGGTAGAGAGCGTGCGAATCGAGGTGGAAAACTGCTGACGTCCGGCATTGTTCACCAGGATATCAAGCCCGCCCAGCGCCGAAGCCGCGCGTTCCACCAGGGTGTCGCAGAAGGACTCGGTGCGAATATCGCCGGGGATCGCGACGGCCTCACGGCCTTCAGCCTGGATAAGTTTGATCACTTCTGCCGCGTCGCTCTCCTCTTCGGGCAGATAGCTGATGGCCACGTCTGCACCTTCACGCGCGTAGGCAATCGCCACGGCCCGACCAATCCATGAATCGCCGCCGGTGATAAGCGCTTTGCGGCCTTTGAGTCTACCGGTACCGCGATAGCTGGTCTCGCCATGATCGGCCTGAGGCGTCATCTGCGAGGCGAGCCCCGGCCAGGGTTGAAGCTGCTCGGGGAAGGGAGGGCGAGGGTACTGATCCGGTGAGTTGTTATGCGACATATCAGGCTCCTTATATTTCGGTGATGAATATAAAGCCTGGCATAATGTGATGAATATCGCGCTTTCAGGCGGAACATTTGAGAAATCAGCCCGTTATCGGGCTGATGTACAGACGGGTTTATCGTGTCACCACGACATCGCTAAAGGTAAAGCGTTTCGGCTGAAAGTTGTCCTGATAGCCAATGCGAATAAACACCCGCAGCGCCTCAAACCAGGCATGTTTCCGGGCCGCTCTGGGTATAGGTGAGAGAGCGAAAGGCTGGTTGATAGAGCGGATCGGAGAAGGTTTTGTTGATCACAGTAGTAACCGCCGTCGGCAATGCAAAACGCTGCAACGCGGCGGGGGTATTGTGTTCTAAATCCGGCTGCACGGGAGCCGGATCGGCCAGGTCTTTATGACGCAATGTGAGGGTGCCGGTCCCGTTAAAGTGCGCAAAATGGGGCTGCGTTGTAACACCAGAATCGGGGGTTTTAAGGGGAAGACAGCATGCGCCCATACAGTGCCAGAAGGGATGCTTCGCAAAGTTAGCGCCATGCTGCCTGGCGGTAGTGCGGGTTGCAGAACCCGGCACCCACCGAACAACTTACTTATTGGCTGGCATCTTCATCTGCTCGGCAGACTTCAGGTGCTGCTCAACGACCGGAACGTGCGCATCGGCAAGGGCTTTCACATCGGGATCCTTGATGTTTTTGGCGTCACTCTGCAGTTTTGACAACACCATTTTGTGGTCTTTGGTGCCGGCGTTTTCCATATACATCCTGTCAAACGCGTCGCCGCTCTCTTTTTCCAGCTTGTCGGCCATGGCTTTATGTTTGGCGTCCGGCGCCGTCGGCAGCGTCACGTCCTTCTGCTTAGCGACCGTCTGAACTTTGGTCAGGGCATCGCCGTGGTCATCGACCATCTTCTGCGCGAAGGCTTTAACTTCGCTGCTCTTGGCCTTGCTCAGAGCGAGCTTACCGGCGGCGACTTCATTGATATTGGCCTGCGCCATATCTTTTAATGCTTTTTCGTCGCCGGAGCTGAGCTTAGCCATCGAACCTGTCGAACTGGTCTGGGCTGAGGCGTCGCTCTGTGCGGCACCCGTCGTCTGGGCCTGCACGCCGACAGTGCTGAACATCGCTGCGACTGCTGATGCAATCAGCAGGACTTTCAGGTTCTTACGCTTTTGCATGTTGTTCTCCTGATGGTTATGAGTAGGGTAGGTGTCAGGTAATTAACCGTGCGTATTCTCCTGTAAAAATGATAACTGCACTGGTCAGTATAGTGGATCGACGGGTTGGGGCAGCAGATTCAGCTATTGTCCTGGTCGGAGGATGGGAGGAAATGATGCAGGCGAAGAGCCGGAAGCAAAAGCGAGTGGAGTGCCTTGGTATGTTGCTGATATGATAATAAAAAGTATAGAAGAGGTGGCGTATGGGTACAGACAAAATAGTGACGTTGTTTAGATATAAGCGCTGGATAGACAGTGAAACTTTACAAGCGATTAAAAGCGTTGATGCTTCTGCTAATGCAGAAAAGCGCCATCTGACGCTCAGATTGATGAATCACATCTACGTCGTTGATATGATTTTTCGAGCTAACGTTACCGGTCAGAAGCACGCCTGGACTGCGTTGAATACGCCAGAAACCCCATCTGCAGATGAACTTTTGACAAAAATGACGGAATGCACAGAGTGGTATATTCAACATGTCGATTCAATGACCCCCGCTGACCTTGTAGAAACCATAAAATTCCAGTTTGTCGATGGCGGACAGGGCGAAATGAACGCTGTCGATATGCTCAACCATGTGCTGTTTCATGGAACTTATCATCGGGGCGCGGTGGGCTGGCTGCTTTCAGAAAGTGGCATCACCCCACCTAAGGATGTACTGACCGTTTTTCTCAGAGATCACAACCACGTTTAAAGAAGACGTTAGGTAGCGCTTTGTCATCGATATGCAGGCTACGTGCGGGTAGCGGACAGGCATAATTTGGTCTTACTGAGTGGGGAGGAACAGATGAAAAACCCAGGTCCGGACATGACTATCAGCCCTGCGCAGCCTGAACATTTTGCTGCATTACGCGCCATTGAATTAGCTGCTTTTGAGACACTACGCGAAGCAGGGGCGGTAACAGGCCAGGCTGTCGCAAATAGCCTGAAAGATTTTGCTGATTTCAGCCGCGACGGTTTGCTACTCGCTGCGTTTACTCCGGATTCGACCCCCGTAGAATTCGTAGCAGGCGTAGTCGAGAACAGATGGCTGCATATTGCCGAAATTGATGTGCATCCAGACTGGCAGCGCCGTGGGATCGGCAGAGTGTTAATGCAGGCACTGCTCTCTACCGGACAACAACGCGGCCTGGCTGGGGCGACATTGACAACAGATAATATGGCCGCCTTCAATGCAAAATTTTACGCCACGCTGGGTTTTGAGGTAGTGGAGGGCGAATCGTGCCCGCTTCATCTGAGAAGCCAGAAAGAAGAGGAAGTTGAAAAGGGTTTCGATCCGGCGCGGCGCGTAGGGATGCGGTTGGACTTTTAAGGTGGCGGGAAGGTCTTAGCGTAAGAAATGGATTTATCCGACGAACCTTAGCCCTTTGGCAACCACTCTTTTGAATTCTTCGCAATCGGTATGCTCTGGCTGCGTACACTGCGCAATATGCTTTAGCCCCCGGCTTAACAGCTGCAGTTTGCGAATGGTCGCGTCAATCTCCCTCGAACGTTGGTTAAGACGCTCGCGATCTAAGGCTAACTTACCTTCCGTCCCAAACATCGACGCAATGTCATCCAGAGTAAATCCCGCCGCCTGTCCCAACGTAATCAGTTGCAATTTACTAAGGACATTTTCATGGTACTGCCGCCTCAGACCATTACGGCCGACAGGTTTGATTAACCCTTTCTTTTCGTAATACCGCAACGCTGAGGGTGTAACCCCGGCAAGAGCCGCAATTTCTCCGATATCCAGTTCTTTCATCATTGACTTAAACCATGCTTTAAGTTGCACACTGGCGTTCAGCTTATCATTTCATGGAAAAAAGGACGCAGGCATTGGATATGTTTATTGTTTTTAAAACTGTCATCGTCGGAATTGGCGCAACGCTGGTGATGGATGTATGGTCATGGTGTCAAAAACGCCTCCTCAAGGTTCCGCCACTGAACTATGCCCTGGTAGGGCGCTGGATATTAAGTTTGCCCGGAGGAAGGTTTTACCATCATACGATTATCTCGACGCCGCGCATGCCGGGTGAGTTATTTACTGGCTGGGTATTCCACTATCTGACCGGGATAGTTTTTGCTTTGATACCGCTTTTGCTGAACGGCACTGTCTGGCTCAGTGAACCCACTCTTGCAGCAGGCCTGCTGACTGGTCTGATAACGTTACTGGCACCTTTCATGATCCTGCAGCCCGCATTGGGATTTGGTATAGCCGCGTCACGCACGCCCCGCCCGTGGCTGGCTCGCCTGCTGAGTCTGCTCACGCATATGGCGTATGGGTTCGGGCTTTATGTCGCGGCCCTTGCGATGGCTGTCTGGGAATGACGTCTTTACAGCCAGCGGGTGCTGGCTGACTTTTCAGGAGAAAAGCCGGGGGCGCTGCGCTTGCCCGGCCTACGCTCAAACTACACCTTATAGCTCTCTGCGGATAATTTCCGCTCCGGCGCTTAAGGCATTGAGCTTGCCGTTGGCAACCTGGCGGGATAATGGTGCCATCCCGCAGTTGGTTGAAGGGTAGAGCTTGTCGGCATCAACGAACTGCAGCGCTTTGCGTAAGGTGTTGGCCACCTCTTCGGGCGTCTCGACGGTGTTGGTGGCTACATCGATAGCGCCCACCATCACTTTTTTACCGCGGATCAGCTCCAGCAGATCCATCGGCACGCGCGAGTTATGGCACTCCAGGGAAATGATGTCGATATTCGAGGTCTGCAGTTTAGGGAACGCCTCTTCATACTGCCGCCACTCCGAGCCCAGCGTCTTTTTCCAGTCGGTATTAGCTTTAATGCCATAGCCGTAGCAGATGTGTACCGCCGTTTCACACTTCAGCCCTTCGATGGCGCGCTCTAACGCGGCGATGCCCCAGTCATTCACTTCATCGAAAAACACATTAAAGGCCGGTTCATCAAACTGGATAATATCCACACCCGCCGCCTCTAACTCGCGGGCTTCCTGGTTGAGGATTTTGGCGAATTCCCAGGCCAGTTTTTCGCGGCTTTTATAGTGGTTGTCATAGAGGGTGTCGATCATCGTCATCGGGCCCGGCAACGCCCATTTGATCGGCTGGGTAGTGAGCTGACGGAGATATTTGGCATCGTCAACAAACACCGGCTTCTGGCGGGCGACGGCCCCCACGACGGTCGGCACGCTGGCATCGTAGCGATTACGGATCTTAACGACTTCGCGTTTCTCAAAATCGACGCCGCTGAGGTGCTCAATAAAGGTGGTGACGAAATGCTGACGCGTTTGCTCACCATCGCTGACGATATCAATGCCCGCCCGCAGCTGATCGTCGAGGGATAAACGCAGCGCATCCTGCTTGCCGGCGAGTAATTCCTCATTTTCCAGCTTCCAGGGAGACCACAGGGTCTCAGGTTGCGCGAGCCAGGACGGTTTAGGCAAGCTGCCGGCCGTGGAGGTGGGGAGCAATGTTTTCATAACAGGTGACCTTATATTTTTAATGAATCAACGCGCGTACTGAGCAGACCATTGCTCAAGAATATTTTTGTACGGTTTGATGAAATGTTTTTCAGTAAACTTTCCCTGCTCAATCGCTAACTGACTACGCTCTTCGCGATCGTAAACAATTTTGGTCAAGGAGTGATCCTGGTTGGTCAGGCTGGGTTGATACTGTTGCCCGGCGACCGAGTTCGCGTTGTAAATCTCAGGGCGATAAATTTTCTGGAACGTCTCCATCGTACTGATGGTGCCGATCAGCTCGATAAAGCTGTAGTCGTTCAGTAAATCGCCGATGAAAAAGAATGCCAGCGGCGCGGCGCTGTTTGGCGGCATAAAGTAGCGCACCTGCAGGCCCATTTTTTTGAAGTAGGCTTCGGTCAGCGACGAACCCTGCTGCTGATATTCGATGCCTAACACCGGATGTTCATTTCCGATGCGTTGATAGACGTTTTTATTGGAAACGCTAAGGCAAATCACCGGCGGCTTGTTAAAGCTCTGCTGATATTCTGGCGAATTAACGAAATGTTTGAAGATATTGCCGTGTAGCGCGCCAAAGTCCTGCGGAATGCTGAACTCAGTCTGATGTTTATTGTGATTCGGCAGCAATACGCTGAAATCATAATCCCGCACGTAGGAAGAGAAGTTATTCCCGACAATCCCTTCAATACGCTCGTTGGTGTGTTTATCAACAATATTGGTTTTCAGGATTTCAATGGCCGGGAAGGTAAAACGATTATTTTCCGCATCAATATTCATCTCGACGGAGATAATATCCAGTTCAACGGAATAACGATCACCTTTGGGGTTATCCCAGTGCGCTAAGGCGTTGAATCGGTTGTCGATCATGACTAACGTATTACGCAGGTTCTGCTGGCGGTTGTCGCCCCGGGCCAGATTAGCAAAGTTAGTGGTAATACGCGTGTTTTCTGAGGGGTTATAATTCTCATCGAAACGACTGCGCTTAATCGTGAAGGTGAAGTCTTTATTCATTGTCATCTCACTTCCTGAGCTCTGGCATAAAAACTGAAGCGTTATAACTTCAGTCTTTATGTTGCTGATACGTTAATGCATCTTTTATGCCAGAGCCCCTGGAAGAGGGAAAGCGACTAAATTTCACGACAACATGAGCTATCTTCATGATCGGCGAACCGATCAGTCGATTTTCTCCGCACGCTGCTCCAGATCCAGCGCGCTGGCGCTGGCGGGATCGAAGAGTGAAAGACTTTCAATTTGATCCAGCATAATCACCTTTCGGAAGGCCATCGCGCTTCTGGGTTGTGAATCGAGGGTAATGTCATGCTCGGCGTACCACTTGCTGTAATTGTGCTCAATGCACAGATTCAGCGTGGTACCGTCACGGTAGCCGCTGAGCATCGGGATCAGCACGATATTGGCGGTCTTTTCATATTCCAGGGTCGCGGTATGGATCATGCCGACATAAATACGCCGCGACTTCAGCGTCACCAGCGCCAGCTCGCCTTCCTCCATGCACTGATACAGCAGCTGTTCAATACCGCTGGATTGCGACAGGCGCTTGTACAGCTTTTTCCGGCCTTCACCGTCCAGCCTGGCGCTGCCCGCCCAGTTTGAGCGATAAAGACAAAACAGGATGGCAAAGGCCAGCATCACCACTACCGGCGCCTGGATCCCCAGAAAGCTCCAGTTCATAAAATCCACTTGCCAGTTGGCGTTGTCCTGGGCGGTTAAGTGGAACGTATTGGCTGCATAAGAGCACCCGAGCAGCACCAGCCAGAGCAGGCCGGTTGCGATGACGCCCTGCAGCACGAAGATACAGCCGTACAATGCGACCAGAAAATAGACATCCCAGCCGAAGGAGCGCTTAATTTTAAACCGGGTGGAGAGGTCGCGACTGGTGTACCAGTATCCGCTTACCATCAGCACCATAAATATCGCCGTTCCCATATCAGGCCCTCTTTAGCGCGTTAACATGGCGCAGAAAGTCCTCTCGCACCTCTTTGCTTTTGTAATTGACCGAGGCGTTACCATCCTGATCGATAATAATGCGGTCCCCGTCCTCGACGGCTTCAATAATTTCCTGCTGACTCATCACCTGCAGCAGCGACTCCGGGCTGGAGAAGATCGACATAACCAGACGTTTCATCGCGTGGCATCCTTATAAACAAAAAGGTTAAGTCTGGCCGATCCGCGCAGGCGCTGCCTTAAGGTTATGCTGAAAATGTTTAGCTTAGGGTCATCGGGTGAAGGCGAATTACCCTGCTATGGCGCGCAAAACCCACCATAATTAGTAGGGTTAAACAACGCCAGGTGACAATCATGAAGGTCAATATCGAAGAGTTCAAAACGCACTTCCAGGGGGAAGTGCTGCTTCCGGACGATGCCGGTTACGACGAGGTGCGCCAGATCTGGAATGCCATGATCGACCGCAAACCCGCGATAATCGCCCGCTGCACGTCCACGGAGGATGTTATCCGCGCCATCCAGTTTGGCCGCACGCAACATCTCCTCATTTCGATCCGCGGCGGTGGGCATAACATCGCCGGCAACGCCGTCTGCGACGAGGGTCTGATGATCGATCTCTCGCTGATGAAGGACGTGCAGGTGGATGTGACTACCCGCACGGCCAGCGTCGGCCCCGGCTGCACCCTGGCCGAGTTTGATCGGGTTGTGCAGGCTCATGGCCTCGCCACGCCGCTGGGCATCAATTCAACCACCGGGGTGGCTGGCCTGACCCTCGGCGGCGGGTTCGGCTGGCTGAGTCGCAAGTACGGAATGACCATCGACAATCTGCTCTCTGCCGAAGTCATTACGGCGGACGGCCAGCAGCTGAACGCCAGCGAATCGGAAAACCCGGATCTCTTCTGGGGACTGCGGGGCGGCGGCGGCAACTTTGGCGTCGTGACGCGCTTTGACTTCCAGCTCCATCCCGTCGGGCCAGAGGTGCTGAGCGGACTCATCGTCTTTCCGTTTGAGCAGGCCAAATCGGTGATCGCGCAGTTTGCCCGCTTCACCGAAACCATGCCGGACGAGCTGAACGTCTGGATGGTCACGCGCAAAGCGCCGCCGCTGCCGTTCTTGCCCGGGGAGGTTCACGGCAGGGAGATGATCGCGCTGGCCCTGTGCTATGTGGGCGATCCGGAAGAGGGCGAGAGGCTTATCGCGCCGCTGCGCGAGTTCGGCACGGTGCTGGGGGAACATGTCGGGGTGCAGCCCTATACGGCCTGGCAGCAGGCCTTCGACCCGCTGCTGGTGAAAGGGGCGCGCAACTACTGGAAGTCGCACAACTTCGCGCAAATCAGCGACGGTGTGATCGATGCCATCATCGAATACGCGGCCAGGCTGCCGTCACCGCACTGTGAAATATTCATCGGGACGATTGGCGGCCAGACGACCCGCGTCGCGCCCGAGGCCATGGCCTACTCCAGCCGGGATGCGAATTACGTGATGAACGTGCACGGGCGCTGGGAAACCGCCGCCGAGGATGAGCGCTGCATCGCCTGGGCGCGGGAGTTCTTTGCCAAATCACAGCCCTTTGCCAGCAGCGGGGCCTACATCAACTTTCTCACTCAGGAAGAGACCGACCGCATCGCCTTTGCGTATGGGGCCACCTGGAACCGGCTGGTGGAGCTCAAGAGTAAGTACGACCCCACAAACCTGTTTCGGATGAATCAAAATATTAGGCCGGTTTAATACCTGAATTGCGCCTGACAAGAGTATGCAGTTGCCTACTGCGGGGATTAAACGTCAGGCGCGGTTCGGCAAAAGTATTTAACTCTGGCAAAACCAGAGAATATATTTTCCCTGTTCAGGACAATATATGATTCGCTGAAATCCTTGGTTTCAGGCAGGATTCTCGCGTTTATGAATAATAGTTAAGTTTCATTAATGAAAGGCTTAAGTACAATATTTTTGTAAATTTTTAAATTTATTATTAAATGTAAGTTATTGTTAAATATGAATTATTTTTAAATTTAACTTGGATGGCAATTTAAAAAACCAGAAAGTTGTACAATCGGTGTGTACAGCTATCACAAATTAGTATATTTTTTTAGCAAGTTTTTAACCACTCAACGTCGACACGGAGCACCTATGCGAGGTAACAGTTCGCGCCAAAGTTCAGCTCAGGCAATCACAGCCTATTTTAATAAAGCCAGCATGCGCAGCCAGCAGGAGACGCTGGGTTTAATCGTGGGTGAGATTCTGAGTGAAGGACGTCATCTGAGCCGACTGGCTATCTGTACAAAATTATTACGGCGGGTGGAGCAGACGGATGATGAAGCAGAAATAGCACACTATAACGCGCTAATAAGCCTTTTTTTTGAACGATAACAGTAACGCGCTGCTTTAGCTTCAATCACTCGATATATGAGTATGCGTTGGGTGGGCAAGGTCTGACGCAGAAAATAGTATTGATAGCGTGCTGCGGAGTGCCTTGCTACCGACAGCAATGTGAGAAAAGTTATGCATAGAACAAGATTTGAAAAACTGAAAGACGATCTTATTGGCGAGGCTGTTTTGTTAATTTTAAAAGACAAAGGTCCAATAAATTTTAGGTCTCTCGCCATTAAACTGAAGAAAATGGCCAGTACAGAATTTGATTCTGAAAGACGAAATGCGCTTTCGGCCGCGATAGTAGAGATAGAACAACGGGTTAAAGCCAGTGCCGGAGAGCATTCGGACGTCAGAGGGAATTATAATATCGAAAATATGCACCGTCTTATCGCGCGCGATGAGCCTTTCAGGTCTGTTAAGAAACATTAATTTTTTGAGTGGATACTATGAAACCCAACATTACTCAGCACACACAGCATTTCAATGCGCTAAACGACCAGGCGCTGGCGTCCTACTTTCGTTCCTCAGGAAATACCTTATATGAGGAGGCGGCAGTATTAGGTTCAGCGATAAGATGTATCTTGCTCGGTGGAGATAATCTGACAAATAAACAGATTATCCTGCAATTAATTTATGCCCTTGAACTCACATCCGATCAGGATGCTGCCGAAGTGATACGCAATACGCTCGAGATTGTGGTCGGTTTCACGCATGATGATATCTAAGTCGCCTGCTTAGGGTTTATTGACTGTCCACTCCTGAAATAGCCAGACTGCCCCTGTTCGGGGCAGTCTGGCTGCCTGTTCTGTAATTACCCCCCTGACAATACCTGCACAAACATTCCTGTTTACACTACGCGCTAAAATCACATACCATACCCCCCTACAGTATCAAGGAGCCCATTCCATGCCACATTCACCTGAAGATAAAAAACGTGTCCTGACGCGCGTGCGCCGCATTCGCGGGCAGGTCGATGCCCTGGAGCGGGCGCTCGAATCCGGCGAACCCTGTCTCGCTATCCTGCAGCAGATCGCCGCGGTGCGCGGGGCGGCTAACGGGTTAATGGGCGAGATGGTTGAAATTCACCTCAAAGATGAGCTGGTGACGGGCGAAACCACCCCCGATCAGCGGGCGGTCAGAATGGCAGAAGTCGGTCATTTGCTGCGCTCTTATCTAAAATAAAAACCTGACATCACTAAAAGGAAAGCAAGATGAAATCACGTGCTGCTGTTGCATTTGGCCCAGGCCAGCCGCTGAAAATTGTTGAAATTGATGTGGCACCGCCAAAGAAAGGCGAAGTGCTGGTCAAAATCACCCATACCGGCGTGTGCCACACCGATGCGTTTACCCTGTCCGGTGACGATCCGGAAGGCGTTTTCCCGGCGGTGCTCGGCCATGAAGGCGGCGGCGTGGTGGTGGAAGTGGGCGAGGGCGTGACCAGCCTGCAGCCGGGCGATCACGTCATCCCGCTGTACACCGCCGAGTGTCGCGAGTGTAAGTTCTGTAAATCCGGCAAAACCAACCTCTGCCAGGCGGTTCGCGCCACTCAGGGTAAAGGCCTGATGCCGGACGGCACCACCCGTTTCTCTTACAACGGCGAGCCGATCTATCACTACATGGGTACCAGCACCTTCAGCGAATACACCGTCTGCGCCGAAATCTCGCTGGCGAAAGTCAACCCGCAGGCACCGCTGGATAAGGTCTGTCTGCTGGGCTGCGGCGTGACGACCGGGATCGGCGCAGTACACAACACCGCAAAAGTGAAAGAGGGCGATACCGTAGCGGTATTTGGCCTGGGCGGGATTGGTCTGGCGGTTATCCAGGGGGCGGTGCAGGCCAAGGCCGGACGTATTCTGGCGGTGGACACCAACCCGGAAAAATTCAAACTGGCCGGTGAAATGGGCGCGACCGATTTCGTCAACCCGAACGACTACGACAAGCCGGTGCAGGACGTGATTGTTGAACTTACCGACGGCGGCGTCGACTTCAGCTTTGAGTGCATTGGTAACGTTAACGTGATGCGCGCGGCGCTGGAGTGCTGCCACAAGGGCTGGGGCGAAAGCGTGATCATCGGCGTGGCCGGTGCCGGGCAGGAGATCAAAACCCGTCCGTTCCAGCTGGTCACCGGACGCGTCTGGCGTGGTTCCGCCTTTGGCGGCGTGAAAGGCCGCACCCAGCTGCCGGGCATGGTAGAGGACGCAATGGCGGGCAAAATCCAGCTCGATCCGTTCATTACCCACCGCCTGCCGCTGGAGCAGATCAACGAAGCCTTTGACCTGATGCACGAAGGGAAATCCATCCGCACCGTTATCCATTTCGGCGATAACTAACAGACCCTCTCTCTCCCGCTGCGCCGTTATGGGCAGCGGGACGCCATTTCGTTGAAAATCATTACGAAAGTGTGACCAGTGTTGCGATTTTAGCCGTAATCAAATCCAGTGTAGTGCCGATGACTATTTTACAGGCGTGTTTCCACGCATCTTACCTATGAGAGAGTCAACGGCTATGGACAAAACAACAACAGTTCGGGCGCAGCATAAGCTGGGCTTCCTGCATCACATCAGGCTGCTTCCGCTTATCTCCTCGATTTTGGGTGGTATTATTCTGCTGTTTGCCCTGAGCGCCGGGCTGGCAGGCTACTTTTTACTGCAGGCAGATAAAGACCAGCAGGATGTCACCGCCGAAATTCAGGTGCGTACCGGGTTATCAAACAGTTCCAACCACCTGCGCACGGCGCGTATCAACATGATCCACGCGGGTGCCGCCAGCCGTATTGCAGAGATGGACGCGATGAAAAAGAACATCGCGGAAGCCGAACAGCGTATTAAACAGTCTCAGGACAGCTTTGCCATTTACATGAACCGCGGCGTTCGTACCCCAGCGGATGAAGCCCTGGATGGCGAGCTGAAATCGAACTATCAGGCCTACATTGCTGGCATGCAGCCGATGCTGAAATATGCCAAAAACGGCATGTTCGAAGCCATTATCAACCATGAAAATGAGAGCGCGCGTCCGCTGGATGACGCCTATAACGAGGTGTTGCTGAAGGCGATCAAGATCCGTACCGACCGCGCCAATATGCTGACCGAACAGGCCCATACCCGCACCCAGCTGGGGCTGATGTTTATGATCGGCGCCTTTGGTCTGGCGCTGGTGCTGACGGTGATCACCTTTGTCGTGCTGCGTCGTACGGTGATTAACCCGCTGCAGCGCGCGGCGAATCGTATTGCCCATATCGCCAAAGGCGACCTGACCCTGGCAGAAGATCTGACCGGGCGCAGCGAAATTGGCCGTCTGACTCACGACCTGCAAACCATGCAGCGCTCGCTGGTGGGCACCGTAGGCACCGTGCGTCAGGGGGCGGAAGAGATCTATCGCGGGACCAGTGAAATCTCCGCCGGTAACACCGATCTCTCATCACGTACCGAACAGCAGGCCGCGGCCATTGAGCAGACGGCTGCCAGCATGGAGCAGCTGACCGCGACCGTGAAGCAGAACGCCGATAACGCGCATCACGCCAGCAAACTGGCGGAAGATGCCTCCGGTAAAGCCAGCCGTGGCGGCCAGATGGTCTCCGGCGTGGTGAAAACCATGGGTAATATCTCCAGCAGCTCGAAGAAAATTTCTGAAATTACCGCCGTGATCAACAGCATCGCTTTCCAGACCAACATCCTGGCGCTGAACGCCGCGGTGGAAGCTGCCCGTGCCGGTGAGCAGGGCCGTGGGTTTGCCGTGGTCGCCAGCGAAGTCCGTACGCTGGCCAGCCGCAGCGCCAACGCCGCGAAAGAGATTGAAGGACTGATCAGCGAATCGGTAACGCTCATCGATCAGGGCTCCGGCGAAGTGGTGGCAGCAGGTAATACCATGAATGAGATCGTGGAAGCGGTGAAACGCGTCACCGACATCATGCTGGAGATCGCGGCGGCTTCTGACGAGCAGAGCCGTGGCATCGTGCAGGTCAGCCAGGCGATCTCGGAGATGGATAAAGTGACCCAGCAGAACGCCTCGCTGGTGGAAGAAGCCTCCGCCGCGGCGGCCTCGCTGGAAGATCAGGCTGCCCGTCTGACCGAAGCGGTCGGCACCTTCCGTCTGCACGGAATGACCCAGACCCGTAGCAGCAGCAAAGCCGCCCCGGCCACGCCTTCCGCACCGCTGCGCCCGGCGGTGGTCGATGGCGATAACTGGGAAACCTTCTGATTTTGTAATCCGTGCGACGGGTTTTGCCGGGTGGCGCTGCGCTTACCCGGCCTACAAAATCGTAGGCCCGTGCAAGCGAAGCGCCGCCGGGCAATAAGGGTTCATGTTTCGACATGAACCCTTTTTTTATTCCCCGCTATGCTGGTTGTAAGGGCTGAAGAGGAACAGGGTGATGAAACACTTTATGCAGGTGGTTTGTACCGCAGGGTTACTGGCAGGGTGTGCGTCCGGCGGCAGTGTAGGAGTTGGCGGCGTGGGCATAGGCGGCGGTGGCGGCAGCGGCGGCGTGGGGGTCGGCCTCTCCTTTCCCGTGGGGGGTAGCACCTCGACCGCGGAGAGCGGGCAGGCAGACTGCGAAGGCGATGTTTACCGGGTTCAACCGCGCTATCCCGAGCAGGCGGCGGCGCAGAACTACTCCGGCAGGGTGACGGTGTCGTTTAACGTCAAGCTGAACGGGCGGGCGGCGGACTACGAGGCGGCGGGGGATAAACCTTTCTTTGACGAGACGAAGCGGGCGGTGATGCGCAGCTGCTGGCCAGCCGGGGTCAGACAGAGCTGGGTGGTGAATTACCAGGGCGGCAAAACGGCGACCTGGGTCCAGAATGCTTTATCCGGCACGCCGTGAAAAAAAACCGGCCACACGAGGTGGCCGGCTGGGTCATTACTGCTTATCAGGCAAGGCGTACGCGATGATGTAATCCCCGCGATCCGGTGACTGACGTGCGCCACCCGCATTGATGATGATGTACTGCTTCCCGGTTTTCGGTGACACGTAGGTCATCGGGCCGGACTGGCTGCCCACCGGCAGACGGTCTTTCCAGATCTCTTTCCCGTTGGCAGTATCGAACGCGCGCAGGTAGAAGTCCTGAGTACCGGCGAAGAACAGCAGGCCGGACTGCGTGGAGAGCGACGCGCCCAGGGTCGGCATCCCGATTGGGATTGGCATGTGCATGCGGATCCCCAGCGGGCCGGTATCTTCCACGGTGCCTACCGGTACCTGCCACACCAGTTTGCCGGATTTCAGATCCACGGCAGACATGGTGCCAAACGGCGGTTTCTGGCACGGAATGCCCAGCGGCGACAGGAAACGCTCGCGCATCGCGCCGAACGGCGTACCGTCCATCGGCACGATCCCCATCTCAATCCCGCTGGCGTTTTTGGCTACATTGGCGCGCGGCACCATGTAGTTCGCCAGACCCAGACGCATATCGTTAACGAACATCAGGCTGTTGTTCGGGTCAACCGAGACGCTGCCCCAGTTCATCCCACCCAGCGAGCCCGGGAACTGCAGAGAGCGATCCAGGCCCGGCGGGGTGAAGACGCCCTGATGGCGCATCTCTTTAAACTGAATGCGGCACAGCAGCAGGTCAACCGGCGTCGCGCCCCACATATCCGACTCGTGCAGGGTCTGGTTGCCAATCATCGGCATACCGACCGAGTACGGCTGGGTAGGTGAGTAACGCTCGCCCTCGACGTTCCCGGCAGGCACCGGACGCTCTTCCACTTTCGCCACCGGCTCGCCGGTTTCGCGGTTGAGCATAAAGATCATGCCCTGCTTGCTGGTCTGCACCAGTACCGGGGTGGTACCGCCTTTATCATCCGGCAGATCGTACAGCAGCGGCTGGGACGGCAGGTCGAAGTCCCACAGATCGTGGTGGGTGGTCTGGAAATGCCAGCGTACCTGGCCGGTCGCGGCATCCACCGCCACAATCGAGGAGCTGTATTTATCGTCCAGCTCGGTACGTTCACCGGCCCAGAAGTCCGGGGTGGCGTTACCGGTCGGGAGGTAGATCAGGTTCAGCTTCGCGTCATAGGACATCGCTGACCAGACGTTCGGCGTCCCGCGGGTGTAGGTCTGGCCTTCCGGCGGCAGGCCGGTCAGGTTCGGGTTGCCCGGATCCCAGGCCCAGGTGAGTTTGCCGGTATGCACGTCATAGGCACGCACTACCCCCGGCGGTTCACCGGTAGAGAAGTTATCCGCCACGCGACCGCCCACTACTACAACGTTACCCGCCACCAGCGGGGTGGAGGTCTGCTGATAGTAGCCAGGCTTCACGTCACCCATGCCCACGCTCAGGTCAACCACGCCGTGGTCGCCAAAGTCTTCGCACAGCTTGCCGTTGTCGGCGTTGATAGCAACCAGACGGGCATCGGTAGTCGGCAGGAACAGACGGCGCGCGCAGGCGGCAGGCTGAGTCTCTTTCGGTGACGTTGTCACGTTAGAGGTGTCTTCGAAATAGCCCAGGCCACGGCAGCGCTGCCAGTTTGGCGCGGTGGCTTTCGAATCATAACGCCACTTCTCTTTCCCGGAGTCCACATCCAGCGCCAGCACCTTGCTGTACGGAGTACAGACATACAGCGTGTCGCCAATCTGCAACGGGGTGTTCTGGTCTTCTGCGCCGGAGCCGTTGCTTTGCGGAATGTCGCCGGTATGGGCAACCCAGGCCACTTTCAGATCGTTAACGTTCTGCTTGTTAATCTGGTCGAGGGCGGCAAAACGGTCGCCGTGGGTGGTATTACCCCAGTGCTCCCAGTTCTTCTGCTGCTGGCCCTCGGCTACCGGTTTAACCGGGACGGGTTCGTTAGCGGCAACCAGCGTTTGCGGCTTAAACATCCAGCCGACGCTCACCAGCATGACCACCGCCAGCACGGCAGCAAGACCGAACGCCGGGGCTTTGTTGACCGGCTCACCCGCGCCACGCAGGAACGGCCAGAGGATAGCGGCCAGGAAGGCCAGCACCGCAAAGGTGAACAGGCGCGAGAACAGCGGCCAGAAATCCCAGCCCGCGTCGCTCACGGCCCAGATCAGAGAGGCGATAAACGCCACCGCGTACAGGACGATGCCGCTGGCGCGGCGACGTGCAATAAGGAACGCGGCGATCAGCATCACCACGCCCATGATCAGGAAGTACCAGCTTCCCCCAACGGTGACGAGCTTAAAGCCCAGCCCACCGACGGCCAGTCCGATGAGTGTCATCAGACCAACCAGCAGCCACAGCAGGATCCGGGGGAACCCACGTAGCGAATTACCTATAGCCATTTCTGTCTCCTGAAATAATCTTGTCTTCATGGGACAGGCAGAACCCGGCCTGAACCAAATGGGTAACAGAAGAAAAGATCCATGATGAAAAAGTCGGACATGACGCCGTTACAGCGCCAGAGAATTCACCGCTGCGTTATTTGAATGAACCATTTGGTGAATTCGGCGGGTATGATAAATCTGTTAAATTGTTTAGCGCAATTGTTAATGAATGATTTCGCATTATTTGAGTAATGGAAACAAAAAGCCCGTCATCAAGACGGGCATAGAGGAAGTGTGATCACACCGGCATGGATTTACGTATGGCGCTGAGCAACGTCTGGGTGGCGGTGGAGAGCGGGGCTTCCACGCGGGTTAATACCCCAATGGGTTCGCCGGGGCTGGAGGTCGTTACCGGCAGCGCCACCAGCGAGCCCTGGCGCAGATCTTCTTTCACCGCGCCGGAAGGGACAAACCAGACATAGTCATAATCCACCGTCAGCTGGCGCGACAGGGAGGCGGACAGGGTTTCGATGCAGCCCGACGGCAGCTTGCACCCCTGGGCATGCAGTAAGGTTTCCGCGGTCTGGCGCGGAACGGTGCCTTTGGGGGAGACCACCACCGGCCACTCCATAACCCGGCTGAGGGTCACGGTATCATTGAGGATCGGATGGCGCGGACGCACCACCAGCTTCAGGGATTCCAGGAACAGCAGCTCATAGTTGAGACCGCTCATCAGCTCCGGGTCCGACATTCTGCCGATCCCAATATCCAGCTCCCCGGTCTTCAGTCCTGCCAGCAGCATGGTGTTATTCATGGTGGCGACCTGCAGCGTGATGTTGCGCTGCTGCTTGTGGAACTGGCCGATAACCGCAGGCAGAATGCCCAGCGCCGCGGTAGGGAGGGCACCAATGCGCACCACATCGCCCGGCACGTCGTTGCGCCGCGTCAGGGACTGACCCGCCGTATTCAGGGCATCAAGCACTTTAATAGCGTGGGTCAGGAACTGCTCTCCCACCAGCGTCAGCTGCGCGCCCAGTCGTCCACGGTCGAACAGGCGGGTACCGGTCAGCTGTTCCAGCTCGTTCAGCGTTTTTGAGAGCGCAGGCTGGCTCAGATTAAGTGTTTCGGCCGCACGCCCCAGCGTTCCCTGTTGAGCGACGGCCACAAAAGTGTGCAGATGGCGCAGACGAATGCGCTGACTAAACAAACCATTTTTTTCCATAGGCGATGTTAAAAACAGAGGCAGAGAAGTGACAAGTAAAGTTGTTTAATTTTGATAACCTGCTAGCAAAATATTATTAACATCCAATCTAATTGAGTAACAAGCATTTTTTGGATCTGCCCGGAAATAGTTGTGCAGACGCCTGAATCGCTTCCTTTCTCCGCGCGTCAGGAAATGTACGCCTCTCCATCTGGATCACAATTTGTAAATTCTTCCAGACGCCGTCAATGGCCTTCTCTACACTCCAGATAATATTCACTGGAGGCATTAAATCATGGCGAACAACATCACGGCTGATGATATTCGGGAGACCTTTTCACAGGCGATGTCGGCAATGTATCAGCAGGAAGTTCCGCAATACGGGACGCTGCTGGAGCTGGTCGCGGATGTGAATCTGGCGGTACTGGAAAATAACCCGAAACTGCATGAACAACTGGCCAACGCGGATGAGCTGGCTCGCCTTA
Organism: Leclercia sp.; assembly: GCF_036780805.1. Lineage (NCBI taxonomy): Bacteria > Pseudomonadati > Pseudomonadota > Gammaproteobacteria > Enterobacterales > Enterobacteriaceae > Leclercia > Leclercia sp. The sequence goes on from NZ_DAIQCE010000001.1 coordinate 920,374, forward strand.
ACCTTGAACGCCACGGGGCGATCCGTGTCGGCACGGCCCTGGAGCTGGCCACCCTGCGGCGGATGTTCGCCATTATGGGGATGTTCCCGGTCAGCTATTACGATCTCTCCCAGGCCGGGGTGCCGGTCCACTCCACCGCGTTTCGTCCGGTTGAGGATGCCGCCCTGTGCCGCAACCCGTTTCGCATCTTCACCTCGCTGCTGCGCCTCGATCTGATTGATAACGTTCCCCTGCGCGAGCAGGCGGCGGCGATCCTCGCCCGTCGCACTATCTTCACTCCCCGCTGTCTGGAACTGATTGACCTGTACGAAGCAGAAGGGGCGTTCACCCCGGCGCAGGCCGAGGAGTTTGTCCAGGAGGCGCTGGAGACCTTCCGCTGGCATCGCCATGCCACCGTCGATCACGAAACCTACCTGGCGTTGCACAACGAACACCGGCTGATTGCCGACGTGGTCTGCTTCCCTGGCTGCCACATCAACCACCTGACGCCGCGCACCCTGGATATCGACCGGGTCCAGGCTCTGATGCCGGAGTATGGCATTGAGCCGAAAATGGTGATTGAAGGGCCGCCGCGCCGGGAGATGCCGCTCCTGCTGCGCCAGACCAGCTTTAAGGCGCTGGAGGAGCCGGTCCTGTTTGCCGGCGAGCAGCGCGGCACCCATACCGCCCGCTTCGGCGAGATCGAGCAGCGCGGCGTGGCCTTAACGCCAAAAGGGCGCGAACTGTACGATCGTCTGCTTAACGAAGCCGGAACGGGCAAGGACAACCTGACTCACCAGCTGCATCTGCAGGAGGTGTTCCAGGAATTTCCCGACAGCGACATCTTCCTGCGTCGTCAGGGGCTGGCGTGGTTCCGCTACCGCCTGACCCCGGCCGGGGAGTCGCATCGTCACTCCTTTGGCCCCGGCGACGACCCGCAGCCGCTGATTGAGCGCGGCTGGGTGGTGGCGCAGCCCATCACCTATGAAGATTTCCTCCCGGTGAGCGCCGCCGGGATCTTCCAGTCGAACCTCGGCAACGAAACTCAGGCCCGCACCCACGGCAATGCCAGCCGCGATGCCTTTGAGGAGGCGCTGGGCTGTCCGGTGCTGGATGAGTTCACCCTCTACCGGGAGGCGGAAGAGCGCAGCAAGCGGCGTTGCGGTTTGCTCTGAAAACGGTACTCTGCGGGGATGGGTTATTAACTTAAGGTCAGTATGGAAAACGACGCTTCCCCGATAATCACCACGCGCCAGGGTGCGCTGAACGGCATCACGGATGGCGATGTGCAGGTCTGGCGCGCCATTCCCTACGCCGCGCCGCCGGTGGGGCCGCTGCGCTGGCGTTCGCCGCAGCCTGTTGAAAGCTGGCAGGGCGTGCGTGAAGCCACTGCCTTTTCGCCGTCGAGCTGGCAGAGCAGCGAGTATTGCCAGCAGCTGGGCGGGGGCGATCCGGGACGTTTCTCGGAAGATTGTCTCTACCTGAACGTCTGGTCTCCGGTTCAGCGTCCGACGCCGCTACCGGTGATGGTGTGGCTGCACGGGGGCGGTTTCACCATCGGCGCGGGCGGGCTGCCGCCCTATGACGGCAAGGCCCTGACGCAGCGCGGCGCGATTGTGGTGACGCTCAACTACCGGCTGGGCCATCTGGGCTTTTTTGCCCATCCGGCGCTGGCAGGAGAAGAGGAGCGGGTGGTGCATAACTTTGCCCTGCTGGATCAGATCGCCGCCCTGACGTGGGTGCGTGACAACATCGCGCAGTTTGGCGGCGACCCGAACCACATCACCCTGTTTGGCGAATCCGCCGGGGCCCGCAGCGTGCTCTCCCTGCTGGCCTCCCCGCTGGCAAAGGGGCTGTTTCATAAGGCGATTATCCAGAGCGGGTACACCCTGCCGGATACGCCCCGGGAGCAGGCCCTTAAAAAGGGCGAGGCGCTGGCGGCCCATTTTGGACTGAAAGACGCCACCGCGGAGCAGCTGCGGGCGATCCCGCCCGAGGCGCTCTGGCCGCTGACGGCTCCGCTGAACGTCGCGCCCGCGCCGATTGTCGGGGATTGCGTCCTGCCGGAGCCGATGCTGGAGGTCTTTTTTGCCGCCCGCCACCATCCGGTGCCGATCATGGTGGGCTCCAACAGTGACGAAGCCAGCGTGATGGCGGTATTTGGTATCGATCTCGCGGGGCAGATCCAGAAGCTGCGTCGGGAGCGGCGGCTGGGACTGGGGTTGATCAAGCTGCTCTATCCCGGCATCAAAGACGATGCCGAGTTAGGGCGCCAGGTGTGCCGCGATATGGCCTTTACCACCCTGGGGTTTGTGGTGATGCAGGCCCAGCAGCGGGTCGGGCAGCCGTGCTGGCGCTACTGGTTCGACTATGTGGCCGAAGCCGAGCACGCCACCTACGTCAACGGGGCCTGGCATGGCAACGAGGTGCCGTACGTGTTTGATACCCTCACGCTGGCTGAGCCCGCCCGGCGCTATGTGAATGATAACGACCTGGCGTTCTCAGCCCAGGTTGCCGATTACTGGGTCAGCTTCGCCCGCCATGCCAGCGGGCAGTGCGATACTCTGGATGGCCCGACGCGCTGGCCTGCCTGTCACCACAGGCGGGACGTCTTGTTGCGCATCGGAGTGAATAAACATGCGGGATTTAAGCTTGAAAACCGCTTTATGCGTGCCCGCATGGCGCTGTTTAAGCGGGTGATGAAGCACCACGTCAGCCTGGATTGAGCAGACACGCGCGAAAGGCGGCCAGCCCGGCCGCTTTGCCGCGCGACTCCCGCAGCACCAGACGGTAGCTGGCGCCGGTCCTGACGCTGCTGGCATAAGGCCGCACCAGCCGCCCGGCGCGGATGTCTTCCGCCACCAGCGTCTCGTCGGCAATGGCGACCCCAAGCCCCTGAATGGCGGCGGTGATCGCCAGATCCATGGTGTCGAAGTGTTGATTTTTGTGCATGACGGCCGGCAGCTCCGCCTGTTTTTCCAGCCACAGCGACCAGTCGGTCTTATCCCGGGTCGGGTGCAGGAAGGTCAGTGACTCCACGGCAGAGCCCTGGCGCAGGGGGCTGATCACCGGGGTTAACGCCTCTTCGAACAGCAGATCCCCGGCGCTGAGCTGGGTGCCAAATACGATGGCGGCGTCATAGGATTCGGTTTTGAAATTGACGCTGTGCTCGTTGGTGGTGGTTAAAGCTATCTGCAACTCGGGCTGTTCGCGCTCCACCTGCAGCAGCCGCGGCACCAGCCAGCGCATGGCGCAGGTGGGAACTTTAAGGCGCACCACGGTTTGCTGAGCGCGCGCCTGGTCCGCCACCGTCAGAAAGTGTTCATACGAGGCGCGCAGATCCGGCAGCAGGGCGCTGCCCTGGGAGGAGAGGCGCAGCCCGCGGGCGTGGCGCTCAAACAGCGGAAAGCCGAACCAGCTTTCGAGGGCAGCGATCTTGCGGCTCACCGCCCCCTGGGTCAGGCACAGCTCTTTGGCGGCATGGGTCAGATTCAGATGCCGCCCGGTAACGATAAAGGCCTCAACGGCGGTAAGCGGGAAAGAACGACGCGACACAGAACCTCCAGGTATGATTTTTTGTCATGGCTATTATGACAACAATTCGATTGTCGCCACAATAGCGTTCGGGTTGAATAGTTATGCATCTCTACCAGAGGAATTTCCGATGACGCTGCGTACTCCGATACAACCCCGTTCCAAACTGCCGGACGTTGGCACCACCATTTTTACCGTTATCGGTCAGCTCTCCGCTGAACACAATGCCATCAACCTTTCACAGGGGGCGCCGAACTTCGAGTGCGATCCGGCGCTGGTTGCGGGCGTCCACCGGGCGATGCAGGCGGGTCACAACCAGTACGCGTCCATGACCGGGCTGGCACCGCTGAAAGAGCGCATCGCCGATAAAATCGCCTCGCTGTATGGCACCCAATACGATCCCGCCAGCGAAGTGCTGATCACCGCCAGCGCCAGCGAAGGGCTCTATTCGGCGATTAGCGGGCTGGTGCATCCCGGCGATGAGGTGATCTACTTTGAGCCCTCGTTCGACAGTTATGCGCCGATTGTGCGTCTGCAGGGCGCGACGCCGATCGCCATCAAGCTGACGGTGCCGGATTTCGCGGTGAACTGGGATGAAGTGCGTGCCGCCATTACCGCGCGCACCCGGATGATCATTATTAACACGCCGCATAATCCGAGCGGGCAGGTCTTCTCAGCCAAGGATCTGGCGCAGCTGGCGGCCATCACCCGCAACACCGATATCATTATTCTCTCTGACGAAGTGTACGAGCACGTGGTGTTTGACGACCTGCCGCATCACGGCATGGCGACCCATCCCGGGCTGGCGGAGCGCAGCGTAATCGTCTCGTCGTTTGGTAAAACCTACCACGTCACCGGCTGGCGCGTCGGCTACTGCGTGGCCCCGGCGGAATTGATGGAAGAGATCTGCAAGATCCATCAGTTTTTAATGTTTTCCGCCGATACGCCTATGCAGTACGCTTTTGCCGAGCACATGGCCGATCCGCAAACCTGGCTGTCGCTGGCGGCGTTTTACCAGCGCAAACGCGATCTGCTGGTCAATCTGATGGCCGATTCACCGTTCCGACTGCTGCCGAGCGCAGGCTCGTTCTTCCTGCTGGCCGATTACAGCCACTTCAGCGACGAGCGCGACAGCGAGATGGTGAAACGACTGATTGTTGACTACGGTGTTGCCACCATCCCGCTTTCGGCGTTTTATACCGACGGGACAGATAACAAATTAATCCGTCTCTCTTTTGCCAAAGATGAGGCAACATTACGGGCAGGTGCGCAGGCCCTGTGTCGGGTAACACCACGCTAAGGAGTTCAGTCATGAAATTAAAAGCCTTCGTTGTCGGCCTGGGATTGGTGTGTTCGTTTTCTTCCTTCGCGGCAACCGAATTACGTTACGGCGTAGAAGCCGAGTATCCGCCATTTGAGAGCCGCAACGCCTCGGGTGAGCTGGAAGGGTTTGATATTGAGCTCGGCAACGCGATTTGCGCCGCCGCAGCGCTGAAATGCAACTGGGTTGAAACCTCGTTTGACGCGCTGATCCCGGGGCTGGTGGCGAAGAAGTTCGACGCCATTAACTCGGCGATGAACATCACCGACCAGCGTCGTCAGAGCATCGACTTTACCCAGCCGATCTACCGTATTCCGTCCCAGCTGGTAGGCAAAACTGGCAGCGCCGTAGATGCCACGCCGGAAGGGCTGAAAGGCAAGACCATCGGCGTGTTGCAGGGCTCCATTCAGGAGACCTACGCCAAAGAGCACTGGGAAAAGCAGGGCGTCACCGTGGTGTCGTACAAAGATCAGAACATGGCCTGGGGCGATCTGCTCAATGGCCGCATCGACGCCTCGCTGGTGATGTCTGCCGCCGGGCAGGCCGGTTTCCTCAGCAAACCGCAGGGGAAAGGCTTCGGCTTTATCGGCAAACCGGTGTCGGATGACACTATTCTCGGCAGCGGTATCGGCTATGGCCTGCGTAAAGGCGATGAGGCCACCAAAAAGCAGCTGGATGCCGCCATTGATAAAGTCCGCGCTGACGGCACTATCGATAAGCTGGCGAAGAAGTACTTCCCGGGTATCGATGTCAGCGTAAAATAACAACAATCTGACCTTTTAGCCCCTGGCGCTGATGTCCGGCAGGGGCTTTTTTAACCATTTCTTTACCTCCGATTCAGGCAATTCTCCTCGACATATAAATCTTTCTCCCTTTGGACACATTCTCGCCTGTCAATAATTGGATTCTTAACCGTTTTTGTTTAGGCTGTGCCCTCTTAATGATGTTCTTTCTTGCCGTTGTTTCGCCCTGAGCGAAACCCACCACCCCACGACCATAAGGACGTTTTTCCAGGCATGAATCGCAGACGTTTTTTAAAAGGCTCTTTGGCCGTTGCCGCACTGAGCGGGACTTCCGGCCTCACCGCGCTCTTTTCCCGGGCGGCCAGTGCCGCTGAATCGGATATTGCGGACGGTTCGAGCCGTCGTTTCGACTTTTCTGTGCTGCAGTCCATGGCGCATGACCTGGCGCAAACACCGTGGGGCGGTGCGCCGCGTCCGCTGCCGGATACCTTAGCGACGCTGACGCCGCAGGCCTACAACAGCATCCAGTACGATGCAAAGCAGTCGCTGTGGAACAACATCGAAAACCGCCAGCTGGACGTGCAGTTTTTCCACGTTGGAATGGGCTTCCGCCGCCGGGTGCGCATGTTCTCGCTGGACAGCCAGACCTCCCAGGCGCGTGAAATTCACTTCCGCCCGGAGCTGTTCAACTACCACGACGCGGGCGTCGACACGAAACAGCTGGAAGGGCAGAGCGATTTAGGCTTTGCCGGTTTCCGCGCCTTTAAATCCCCGGAGCTGGCCCGTCGCGATATCGTCTCCTTCCTCGGCGCGAGCTACTTCCGCGCGGTGGATGATACCTACCAGTACGGGCTTTCCGCCCGCGGTCTGGCGCTGAATACCTACGCCGACAGCCAGGAAGAGTTCCCGGACTTTACCTCGTTCTGGTTTGAAACCGTCAAACCGGGCGCGACCAGCTTTACGGTCTATACCCTGCTCGACAGCCCGAGCATCACCGGGGCCTATAAGTTCGTGATCCACTGCGAGAAGACGCAGGTGATCATGGACGTCGAAAACCACCTGTACGCCCGCAAGGAGATCCAGCAGCTGGGTATCGCCCCGATGACCAGCATGTTCGCCTGCGGCAACAACGAACGTCGCATGTGCGACACCATTCACCCGCAGATCCACGACTCCGATCGTCTGGCGATGTGGCGCGGTAATGGCGAGTGGGTCTGCCGTCCGCTGAATAACCCGCAGAAGCTGCAGTTCAACGCCTATACCGACAACAACCCGAAAGGGTTTGGCCTGCTGCAGCTTGACCGGGATTTCTCCCACTATCAGGACATCATGGGCTGGTACAACAAACGCCCAAGCCTGTGGGTCGAGCCGCGCAACCAGTGGGGCAAAGGCACCGTGGGGCTGATGGAGATCCCAACTACCGGCGAAACCCTGGATAACGTGGTCTGCTTCTGGCAGCCGGAAAAACCGGTGAAGGCGGGCGATAAGCTCGACTTCCAGTACCGCCTTTACTGGAGCGCGAAGCCGCCGGTTCGCTCTCCGCTGGCGAACGTGCTGGCAACCCGTACCGGGATGGGCGGCTTCCCGGAAGGCTGGGCGCCAGGCGAGAATTATCCGCAGGTGTGGTCGCGGCGTTTCGCGGTCGACTTTGTTGGCGGCGATCTGAAAGCCGCCGCGCCGAAAGGGATCGAGCCGGTGATCACCCTCTCCAGCGGTGAAGCGAAGCAAATTGAGATCCTCTACGTGGAGCCGTTCGACGGGTACCGCATCCTGTTTGACTGGTACCCGACCAGCGACTCCACCGATACGGTGGATATGCGAATGTTCCTGCGCTGCCAGGGTGAGGCGATCAGCGAAACCTGGCTGTATCACTACTTCCCACCGGCACCGGATAAACGCCAGTACGTTGATGACCGCGTAATGCGTTAAACCGCCCGGCACAGACCGTAGGCCGGGCAAGCGCATGCGCCGCCCGGCATTGCAGAGGACTCAATGACGACAACAAACGAAGAAATTATTCCGGTCACCGAGCGTATCGAACTGCGCGCGACCGACGAGCGTTACACCGCTGAGCTGCACAATCTGGTGATCAAAAACCGGGCGTATCTGCAGGACTACCTCAACTGGCCACAGTTTGTTGGCTCCGAAGACGACAGCCGCAAGAACATTCAGAGTAACCAGATGCTGCATCAGCGCGGTTACGCCAAAATGTTCCTCATCTTCAGTGATAACGTTCTGGTGGGGGTGCTGTCGTTCAACTCCATCGAGCCGCTGAACAAAACCGGCTATATCGGCTACTGGCTGGATGAAGCCCATCAGGGGCAGGGGATTTTATCTCAGGCGCTGGAGGCCTTTATTCGCTACTACGCCGGACGCGGCGAGATCCGCCGCTTTGTGATCAAGTGCCGCGTCGATAACGCCGCCAGCAACCAGGTGGCGCTACGCAACGGCTTCCTGCTGGAAGGGTGCCTGAAAGAGGCCGAGTTCCTCAACGGGCGCTATGACGATCAGAATATTTACGCCCGGATCTGCACCTCATAATGCCCCGAGCAATGGCGTGCGGGTGATGTGCTGCGCGCCGTTAATCATTTTCTCGCCGCGCAGGTGAATCACTTCTCCGTCTGACGCTTCAATCACCGCGTCATCGGTAATTTCAATATGATGCTCGATCAGCACTTCGCCGCGAATGCGCGCCCGCCCCTGGATCACCACTTTGTCGTCAATCAGGATCGGCCCGCCGCGCAGCCAGGCGTCACCGCCAATCAGAACGTGATGTTTGATCACGCAGTTACCCTCCACCAGGGCGTTTTCCGCTACCTGGGAGCTGTAGCGCAGGGTCGGGATAGCATCCTCTTCCAGCCCGGCGAGCAGGCGGGCGTTGCCATACACTTTGGCGCAGTCGCACACCCAGACGTTATTTATCTCGTTGCCTTCCAGCAGCGCATTCTCAAACACTTCGGCGCGATGCTCGACAAAGGCATAGCTGACGATGGCGTTGCCATAGATCTGCGCCTGATGCACCACCCGCGACTGGCTGACCGTCGCCTCGCCGAAGATGCGCAGGATCTGGCTCGGGTCCGGGGTTAAGCCTTTGGCGGCGATCACCATGCTGTTGTGCAGGACGCGGGCGTTGTCGAACAGATGACATTCGCCGCGCACCACCGAGGATTGCACCGTGACGTTATGGCTCAGTCGCGCTCCGTGACTGATTTGCGCCCCGTCGACCCAGACGTTATCGCTCACAGACGCCTGATGGCTGATGACGCAGGGCTGGGTGATCCGCGCGTTGCCGCTGACCTGCGCCCCGGCAAATACCACGCTGTTCTCATCGTAGATCCAGCAGTCGTGCTCCTGAGATAGCGCCGATTCATCGTCGACCCAGCCGCCCCGGGTACCGCTTTTCACATCACTGAAATCTCGTTCGGCGATAATCTGCCGCACCTTTACCGCTGTCTTCGTCTCACCGTCCTGCCAGTGGTGCAGACGGCTTTCATCGCTAAGTCGATATTTTTTCATCACTGTGCCCGCAGTTGTCCTCTCCACTAAACGTAGCAAACTTTAGCTTGATCGAAACAGTGGCATCCGCAAATGAAACCTTTTAAACTAGTATTTCAAATATATTTTATAGATTAAAATTTATGTACAAAACGCAAGCGACTGAACGCGTGCTTAATTTACCCGCGGGCTACTACGGTATGGTGCTGGGGACCATTGGGATGGGCTTCGCCTGGCGTTACGCCAGCACCCTCTGGCCGGTGACGCGCTGGCCGGGTGAGATCCTGGTGATGCTGGCGATGGCGATCTGGCTGCTGCTGACGCTGGCCTTTATCACCCGCGCAATACGTTTTCCGCGCAGCGTGCTGGCGGAGATGCGCCATCCGGTGATGAGCAGCTTTGTCAGCCTGTTTCCCGCCACTACCATGCTGGTGGCGATTGGCTTTGTGCCCTGGTATCGTCCGCTGGCGCTGGTCCTGTTCACCGTCGGGGCGGTGGTACAGCTGAGCTATGCGGCATGGCAGTCTGCCGGACTGTGGCGCGGTAAGCATCCGGAAGAGGCGACCACCCCGGGCCTCTATCTGCCGACGGTGGCGAATAACTTTATCAGCGCCATGGCCTGCGGCGCGCTGGGGTTTCATGATGCCGGGCTGGTATTTCTCGGCGCGGGCGTTTTCTCCTGGCTGAGCCTGGAGCCGGTGATTTTGCAACGTCTGCGCAGTGCAGGCGAACTGCCTGCGGCGATGCGCACGTCGCTTGGGATCCAGCTGGCCCCCGCGCTGGTGGCCTGTAGCGCCTGGTTGAGCGTCAACGGCGGCGAAGCCGATACCTTCGCCAAAATGCTTTTCGGCTACGGCCTGCTGCAGTTGCTGTTCACCCTGCGCCTGATGCCCTGGTATCTGTCGCAACCGTTTAATGCATCGTTCTGGAGTTTTTCGTTCGGCGTCTCGGCGCTGGCCACTACCGGTCTGCATCTGGGGCAGAGTAGCCCGTCCGGTTTTTTCCACGCCATCGCCATCCCGCTGTTTATTTTTACCAATGCCATCATTGCGCTATTACTGGTGCGCACGTTTGTCCTGCTGATGCAGGGGAAATTGTTGGTCCGTGCAGACAAAGCAACGCTTATGCAAGCTGAGGAAAGAGAATGACTGTGTTTGATGAGAACTACTTTACCGAAAAATATGGCATGACCCGCACCCACTCCGAGGTGGTGTATAGCGCGGGGATCGTTAAACCGGGCAAAACCCTCGATCTTGGCTGCGGCAACGGGCGCAACAGCCTCTACCTGGCGGCAAACGATTTTGATGTCACGGCGTGGGATAAAAATGCCAACAGCATCGATAACATCGAGAGCATCAAGGCCAAAGAGGGCATCACTCACCTACAAACGGCGATTAAGGATCTCAACAGCCTGCGCTTTGACGGCGAGTACGATTTTATCCTGTCGACCGTGGTGCTGATGTTCCTGCAGGCGGAAACCATTCCGGGCCTGATCGACAATATGCAGCGCTGCACCAAACCTGGCGGCTATAACCTGATTGTCGCGGCGATGGATACTGAAGATTACCCGTGCAACGTCGGTTTCCCGTTTGCGTTTAAAACCGGCGAGCTGAGCGGCTACTATGCGGGCTGGGAACAGCTGAAGTACAACGAAGACGTCGGCGAGTTGCACCGCACCGACGCCCAGGGGAATCGCATCAAGCTGCGTTTCGCCACGCTGCTGGCGCGTAAACCGGCTTAACCTTGTTTGCTCCCTCTCCCTGTGGGAGAGGGTTGGGGTGAGGGCATCAGACCGCATCGATTCCTCTGCGGTGTCCTTGCCCGGCGGCGCTTCGCTTGCACGGGCCTACAAGGTCACTCCGTAGGCCGGGTAAGGCGAAGCCGCCACCCGGCACAAATGCGGGCACAATATGAATACAGACCCTGTAGGCCGGGTAAGGCGTCAGCCGCCACCCGGCTTAACGTGCCGCCAGCAAACAGAGTTGCAGCGCCGTATTGTACGAAGCCTCGAACGATTTCAGCGGTAAAAACTCAAACTTCGAGTGGAAGTTATGCGCCCCGGTGAAGAAGTTCGGGGTCAACAGCCCTTTCGCTGAGAGCGCTGCGCCGTCGGTACCGCCGCGCATCGGCGTCGGTTTCGGCGTGATGCCCAAGCTTTCCATCGCCTCGAACATCAGGTCAATCGCGCGGCGATCTTCTCCCACCGCATTGCTGATGTTGCTGTAGGTGTCTTCGATATGCCAGCTCACCTTCGCGGTGGGATGCTGGGCAGCGATCTTCTGCGCGACGTCGCCAATCTGCGCCTTGCGCGCGGCAAAGCTGTCGCGATCGAAATCACGAATATTGGCCTTCAGCACCGCCTCGTTTTGCCCGGCCTGGATACCGTTAAACCAGATATAGCCTTCGCGGCCTTCGGTGTGCTCCGGGGTTTGCAGGCGATCGAAGTGGCTGATGTAATCGGTAGCCATCAGCAGCGGGTTCACCAGCACGCCTTTCGCCGACATCGGGTGCGCCGTCACGCCGGTAAAGCGAATTTCCGCCGCCGCCGCGTTAAAGTTCTCGTAAACAATCTCCCCCAGCTCGCAGCAGTCGATAGTCCAGGCGAAATCGACGTCAAAACGCGCCAGATCTAGCGCTTTCGCTCCGCACAGGCCAATCTCTTCATCCGGCACGAAGGCCACCACAATATCGCCATGCTGATGCTCGGCGGTGAGGTTCTCCAGCAGCGTCATCACCACGGTTACTGCCGATTTATTGTCAGCACCCAGCACGCTGGTGCCGTCGCTGAAGATGATCTCTTCGTTGAGGTAGGCCAGAATTTCAGGGTGCTCGCTGACCCGCAGCCAGATGTCTTTTTCGGCGTTGAGACAGAGATCATCTCCGGTAAACGTGAGGATTTGCGGATAAATATCCGGTGACAATCCCACGTCGACGGTATCGATATGGGTGATAAAACCGATGCGCGGCGCACCGGGCACATTGCCCTTTTTGACCGCAGTGACGGTGGCAAATTCGTCGATCACGATGTCGTCCAGACCCAGCGTTTGCAGCTCCATCGCCAGCGCTCGCGCCATCTCGTGCTGGCCGGGGGTAGAGGGCAGGGTTTTCACCTTCGGATCGCTCTGGCTGGTGATGGCCAGGTAGCGAAAGAAGCGTTGGGTTAATTGTCTGGCGAGTGCGTGAGCCATGGTGGATCCTTCTTTATTTGAGTTATCAGGTGTTTGCAAAATCACTTTAGTGTTATTTATGGTTTGGCACGACAAAAATTCATTAGCCGTCAAATTAAAAGACAGGAAAACGCGATGAAAAGCAACCTCACAACGTTGGCACTGACCGTAGCCGCGCTGACGGTCAGTTCCTCCGTTGCCGCTAAAACGCTGGTCTATTGTTCAGAAGGATCGCCGGAGAACTTTAACCCGCAACTCTATACCTCGGGCACCAGCGTGGATGCCAGCGCCGTACCGATCTATAACCGGCTGGTGGATTTTACCCCGGGCACCACCCATCTGGTGCCGAGCCTGGCCGAAAGCTGGGACGTCAGCGAGGACGGCAAGGTTTATACGTTCCATTTGCGTAAAGGGGTGAAATTTCAGAGCAACAAGCTGTTTACGCCGACGCGAGACTTTAATGCCGATGATGTGATCTTCTCGTTCATGCGTCAGAAAGACGCGAATCATCCGTATCACAACGTCTCCAACGGCAACTACTCCAATTTCGAGAGCCTGGAGTTCGGCAAGCTGATCACCGCCATCGATAAAGTCGACGATCATACGGTGCGCTTCACCCTGGCCCACCCGGAAGCGCCGTTCGTGGCTGACCTGGCCTGGTATTTCGCTTCCATCCTCTCCGCTGAATATGCCGACGCGATGCTGAAAGCCGGCACCCCGGAGAAAGTTGATATGGAGCCGATCGGCACCGGGCCGTTTACGTTGACGAAGTACCAGAAGGATTCGCGCATTCTGTTTACCGCGTTCCCGGAGTACTGGCAGGGCAAAGCGAAGCTGGACCGCCTGGTGTTTACCATCGTCCCGGATGCGTCAGTGCGCTTCGCCAAGCTCGAGAAAAACGAGTGCCAGGTAATGCCCTTCCCGAATCCGGCCGATCTGCCCCGGATGAAGGCCAGTAAAGATCTCAACCTGATGAGCAAGGCGGGGCTGAACACCGGTTTCCTGTCGTTCAACACGCAAAAACCGCCGCTGGATAACGTTAAGGTGCGCCAGGCGCTGGCGATGGCGATCAACAAACCGGCCATTATCGAGGCCGTCTTCCAGGGCACCGGCACCGCGGCGAAAAACCTGCTGCCGCCGGGCGTCTGGAGCGCGGACACTGAGTTGAAAGACTACGATTACGATCCTGAAAAAGCCAAAGCCCTGCTGAAAGAGGCCGGGTTTGCCAACGGGATGACCATCGACCTGTGGGCCATGCCGGTCCAGCGCCCGTATAACCCCAACGCTAAACGGATGGCGGAGATGATCCAGGCCGACTGGGCGAAAATTGGCGTACAGACCAAAGTCGTCACCTATGAGTGGGGCGAATACCTCAAGCGGGTGAAGGGCGGCGAACATCAGGCGGCTCTGATGGGCTGGACCACGGCAACGGGCGATCCGGATAATTTCTTCGGCCCGCTCTTTACCTGTACCTCGGCCAACGGTGGATCCAATTCCGCTAAATGGTGTTATCCGCCATTTGATAAAATTATTGCCGAAGCAAAAACGATTACCGATCAGAATAAAAGGGGGGCGTTATATAAACAGGCGCAGCAGATGATGCACGATCAAATGCCGGCGGTAATGATTGCGCACTCAACTATTTTCGAGCCGGTACGTAAAGAAGTAACAGGTTACGAAATTGACCCGTTCGGTAAACATTTATTCTGGCAAGTGGATATAAAATAAACGGTTTACTCTGCCCGTCTCCCCGGCGGGCACTCTTTTTTCAATTTGTGCTGTCTTCCTCATTTTTTGTCACTTTTTTTTCAGCCAGCTTTTGCTATAACTTCAATTGCATATTTGCACTTAACAGGGATACACCCATTATGCGTACTAATACTTTATTTAAAGTTGCCGCGCTCTCCGGCCTGTTGCTTCTCGCCGGCTGTGCGTCAAAAGTGGCGGCACCTGATCAATATTCAGGTTTTTTAAAAGACTACTCCGGGCTGAAAGAAACCACCTCTGCATCGGGTAAACCGACGCTGCGCTGGGTTGACCCATCTTATAACGAAGCAAACTACGACAGCATTGTCTGGAATAATATCACCTATTATCCGACTCCCAAGCCAACCACCCAGATCGGTCAGCGCACGCTGGATGAACTGTTAAACTATACCAACACCAAAATGAAAACCGCCGTCGGCCAGCGTAAGCCGATTGTGGCATCGCCAGGTCCACGCAGCCTGATCTTCCGTGGCGCCATCACTGGCGTCAGCTCGAAGAAAGAAGGCCTGCAATTCTATGAAGTTGTCCCTGTTGCGCTGGTCGTTGCGGGCACGCAGATGGCAACCGGTCACCGTACCATGGATACCCATCTCTACTTTGAAGGCGAATTGATTGATGCTAAGACCAACAAGCCGGTCATCAAAGTAGTGCGTAAGGGTGAAGGTAAAGAACTGAGCAACGAAAATACACCAATGACCTTCGCGACCCTGAAGCAGGTTGTTGATGACATGGCGGCCGATGCCACCATGTTTGATGTGAATAAAACCAAATAACACCAGACCGGCCTGCATCACACAGGCCGGTTTTTTTACGCCGTTCGCAGCCTTCTGAACCAGTTCTCCGGTCGGGCAAACATCACCAGGTTCCCCGTTAAGATCAGCAGCAGCCCAGCAATGCCGTTGCTGTGCCAGACGTACCCCTCGTACAACGTCGAAAATGAGAGCGCCACCAGCGGGAACAGCAGGGTGCTGTACGCCGCCTTGCCCGCGCCAATCCGTCCGACCAGCGTGAAGTACGCGCCAAAGGCAATCACCGAGCCAAACAGCGCCAGATAGAGCAGGGCACCCATATAGCTCACCGACCAGACCGGCGTAAAGTCATCCCCGCGGATCAGCGCAATGGCTCCCATCACCAGCGTGCCGTACAGCATCGCCCAGGCATTGGTGGTCATGGTTTCCAGCCCGTTGCGCTGGTGGCGCAGGCTGATCATATTCCCGAGCGAGAAGCCGTAGGTGCCCAGCGCCGACAGGGCAATGCCGAACAGCAGACCGGCGCTCCAGCCGCTGGCGAGCAGGTCGTGCCAGAACAAGGTGATAATGCCGAGCAGCCCCAGCGCCGCCGCCAGCCAGAAGCGTGACGGCGGGCGCTGGCCAAAGAACAGGAAGCTGTTGAGGGCGTTATACAGCACCGCCATTGAAAAAATCACTGATTCGAGGCCGGTATTGATATAGGCCGCTGCCGTGTAAAAGCACCAGAAGTTGAAACAGAAGACGCAGCAGCCCTGCAGGCCGCAATACAGATGGTCGCGCAGGGCGAGCGGTCGCAGGCGGCGCAACAGTAACAGCACCGTCATGATGGTGGCGGTGGCGACGGCAAAGCGCCAGAAAATAGAGACCGGGGCAGGCACCGGGCCCTGCTGTAAAAAGATGGCAATCCATGTGGTACCCCAGATCACGACCACCAGCGCGTACAGTAATGCATTCATCGTTATGTCTCTTATCAGCAAAGTCTGCGGTCAGTATGACTACGTGGAGAAGGGCCTTCTTTCACAGGCTTGCGCCGGACTTGCATATTCTTGCGCTTTTTTCCCGACGGAGAGTGAACAGGACTGGCACTGAATGACAGATCTTTTTAGACTTGAAGGTTCTTATTCATCAGTGTGCGAGTGGTTATGGCTGAGATGTACGGTGCCTTTGAAAATCTGCGCAGGCATAAAGCGGTGTTGCACAATGCCGTGGCGCTGAATTCAGGGATCCAGCTGGCGGCCTGGTCAAATAAACGCGACACCATTACGCAATATTGCGATCACCACACCCTGAGCCTCTATATTGCCGACGGTTACGAGAGCTATCACAAAACCAACGCGGGCTGGAAAAACGGCGGCGGCCCGGACCGCTTCTGCCTGATGCCGAAAGAGAGCGAGTCCACCTGGGATATACGCGACGATCTGTCGTTTATCCACCTTTACTGTACCGACGATCACCTGCGCAGCGTCGGGGAGCAGATCTGGGATAAAAGCCCTTACAGCCTGACCCTCGATGAAAATCTGTTTGGCGACGACGCCAGCATTACCGCCCTGTATCGGCACTTTATCCTCGGCTGCGACTGGCAGCAGTCGGCCAATCAGCTCACCCTGAGTACCGCCTCGACGCTGCTTCTGACCCATCTGGTGCAGCATTACAGCAACGTGCAGTGGGCGCTGCCCACGGTAACGGGCGGCCTGTCGCCGTACGTGCTGCGTAACCTGCTGGGCTTTATCGAAGAGAATCTGGCCCAGCCGCTGACGTTAGCGGATCTGGCCGCGCAGGCGAGCCTGAGCGAGTTTCATTTTGCCCGCATGTTCCGTCAGTCGATGCAGATGGCGCCGCACCAGTATGTGATGCAGCGGCGCATGGAGAAGGCCAAATCTCTGGTGCGATCCACCCGCCAGCCGCTGACCGAGATCGCGCTGGCCTGTGGGTTCAGCTCCGCCAGCCACTTCAGCAACCGCTTTCGTGCGGCCACCGGGCTGACGCCGTCCCAGCTACGCGCGTCGGGTGCGTAACAGCAGGGCGTAGCAGACGCCGCCCGCCACTAATCCCCAGAATGCCGATCCGATTCCGGCCAGCGTCGCCCCGCTGGCGGTGAGCAGAAAGGTCACGATAGCGGCGTCGCGTTCGGCCTCATTGTGCAGCGCCTGATGCAGGCTGCCGCCGATGGTGCCCAGCAGCGCCAGTCCCGCCAGGGTCTGGATCCAGCTTAGCGGCAGGGCTGCCATCAGCCCGCTAATCGAGCCGCCGAAAATCCCCGCCAGCAGATAAAAAAATCCCGCCGCCGCCGCGGCCAGCCAGCGTTTATCGGCATCCGGGTGCGCATCCGGGCTCTGACAGATGGCGGCGGTGATCGCCGCAATACAGATCGAGTACACCCCAAACGGCGACAGCAGCAGCGCCAGCCCGCCGGTAAAGACGATCAGCGGCGAGACGGCAACCGGATAGCCGGAGGCTTTAAGGGTGGCGAACCCTGGCGCATTCTGCGAGGCCATGGTCACCAGGAAGAAGGGCAGGCCGATACTAACCAGGGTGGTCAGATTAAAGGTCGGGGCGATAAATTCCGGCATCACCACTGCGAAACTTAACTTGTCCGTGACAACGTCACCACCGAGCGCCGCCACCGCACCGCCCACCAGCAGGGTTGCGACGATGGCATAGCGCGGGGCAAAGGCTTTGGTCACCAGCCAGGCCAGCAGCATACTGCCGCATAGCAGCAGATGCCCCTCGAGGTTGCTGAAGGCCTGTAACCCAAAGCGCAGCAAGACGCCCGCCAGCATCGCCGCCGCCAGCGAATGGGGAATGATCTTCATCAGTCGGGCGAACAGGCCGCTCACGCCGCAAATCAGGATCAGGGCATTGGCAAAGATAAAGATACCGATGGTCTCTGACAGCGTCACCCCCTGCAAGCTGGTCGCCAGCAGGGCGGCACCGGGCGTCGACCAGGCGGTGAGCACCGGGGCTTTATACCACCACGACAGCGCCAGGGTGCTGATTCCCATGCCGATCCCCAGCGACGTCATCCAGCCGGCGATCTGCGGGGCGGTGGCACCTGCCGCCGCAGCGGCCTGCCAGATAATGGCCGCAGAGCTGGCGTAGCCCACCAGTACGGCAACAAAACCCGATAGCAGAGTGGGAAAGGTGAGCGAGGATGCGCGCATGAGAACTCCGTTGTGCGTTATAACAGCCGTGAATGTAGCACTGTGCGTTATAGCATACAAGTGCTACACTCGCGGCAACGGGAGGGACCATGGACATCACGCAACATCTTGCTATCACGCTGAAAACGCTGCGTCAGGCGCGCGGCTGGAGCCTGTCGAAGCTGGCAGAAGAGACCGGAGTATCGAAAGCGATGCTCGGCCAGGTCGAACGCAACGAATCCAGCCCGACGGTCTCAACGCTGTGGAAAATTGCCACCGGGCTGAACGTGCCGTTCTCCACCTTTATCACGCCCGAAGCGGAGAACCCGCCGGTGTTTGACCCGCAGCAGCAGGCGATGGTGGTCAAACCTCTGTTCCCCTGGGACGAGACGCTGAAGTATGACCACTTCTCGATTACCCTCGCGCCGGGCACGCTCAGCGAGTCCACGCCGCACGAAGCCGGGGTGATTGAGCATGTGGTAGTCATCAGCGGGGAGCTGGAGATGCAGATCGACGGCATCTGGCAGACGTTAGCCCCCGATACCGGCCTGCGTTTTGCCGGGGATAAACCGCACGCCTACCGCAACAGCAGCGGCCAGACGGTGCACTTTCACTCGCTTATCCATTATCCCCGCTAAAGGCACGCAAAACTGTTTCACTGGCCCATACTTCTGACTACAATAGCCGCCATTTTGACCATAACGGATAACGACGAAGTATGCGCCTGCCATCCCATCATCTTGAACTTTTAAGCCCGGCTCGTGATGCCGCCATTGCCCGTGAAGCGATCCTTCACGGTGCCGATGCGGTCTATATCGGCGGCCCTGGATTTGGCGCCCGCCATAATGCCAGCAACAGCCTGCGCGATATCGCCGACCTGGTGCCATTCGCCCACCGTTTCGGGGCGAAGGTGTTCGTGACCCTGAACACTATTCTTCATGATGATGAACTGGAGCCAGCGCAGCGTCTGATTACCGACCTGTACCAGACCGGCGTCGACGCGCTGATCGTGCAGGATATGGGCGTGCTGGAGATGGATATCCCGCCGATTGAGCTGCACGCCAGTACCCAGTGCGATATCCGCAGCGTGGAGAAAGCGAAGTTTCTCTCTGATGCCGGTTTCACCCAAATCGTGCTGGCGCGCGAGCTGAACCTCAATCAGATCCGCGATATCCGCCAGGCGACAGACGCCACCATCGAGTTCTTTATTCACGGCGCGCTCTGCGTGGCCTATTCCGGCCAGTGCAACATCTCTCACGCCCAGACCGGGCGCAGCGCCAACCGCGGCGACTGCTCCCAGGCCTGCCGTCTGCCATACACCCTGAAAGACGATCAGGGCCGGGTGGTAGCCTTTGAAAAACACCTCCTGTCGATGAAGGATAACGACCAGACCGCCAACCTGGGCGCGCTGATCGACGCGGGCGTGCAGTCCTTCAAGATCGAAGGGCGCTACAAAGACATGAGCTACGTGAAGAACATCACCGCCCATTATCGTCAGATGCTCGATGCCATCATTGAGGATCGCGGCGGCCTGGCGCGCAGCTCTGCCGGGCGCACCGAGCACTTCTTTATCCCGTCTACTGACAAAACCTTCCACCGCGGCAGCACCGACTATTTCGTGAATGCCCGTAAAGACGACATCGGCGCCTTCGATTCACCGAAATTTATCGGCCTGCCGGTGGGTGAAGTGCTGAAGGTGGCGAAAGATTATCTCGACGTGGAAGTGACCGAGCCGCTGGCGAATGGCGATGGCCTGAACGTGATGATCAAACGTGAGGTAGTGGGCTTCCGCGCCAATACGGTTGAGAAAACTGCTGAAAATCGCTATCGCGTCTGGCCAAACGAAATGCCGGCCGACCTGTACAAAGCGCGTCCGAATGCGGCCCTGAACCGCAACCTCGACCATAACTGGCAGCAGGCGCTGCTGAAAACCTCCAGCGAGCGCCGCATTGCGGTGGATATCGAGCTGGGCGGCTGGGAAGAGCAGCTGATCCTCACCATGACCAGCGAAGACGGTATCAGCGTGACCCACACCCTCGACGGGCAGTTTGAGGTGGCGAATAACGCCGACAAAGCGCTTAACAACCTCAAAGACGGCGTCGCCAAACTGGGCCAGACTATCTATTACGCCCGGGATATTCAGGTTAACCTGCCTGGCGCGCTCTTTGTGCCGAACAGTCTGTTGAACCAGTTCCGTCGTGAAACGGCCGAGATGCTGGACGCGGCGCGTCTGGAAAACTACCCGCGCGGCAGCCGTAAGCCGGTCTCCGTGCCGCCGCCGGTTTACCCGGACACGCACCTGTCGTTCCTGGCAAACGTCTATAACCATAAGGCGCGGGCGTTTTATCAGCGCTACGGCGTAGAGCTGATCGATGCCGCTTATGAAGCGCACGAAGAGAAGGGCGACGTGCCGGTGATGATCACCAAGCACTGTCTGCGCTTCGCCTTCAACCTCTGTCCGAAGCAGGCGAAGGGCAGCATCAAGAGCTGGAAGGCCACCCCGATGCAGCTGGTGAACGGCGACGAGGTGTTAACCCTGAAATTTGACTGCCGTCCGTGCGAAATGCACGTCATCGGCAAGATGAAAAACCATATCTTCAAAATGCCGCAGCCGGGCAGCATCGTTGCCTCCGTCAGCCCTGACGATCTGCTGAAAACGCTGCCGAAGCGAAAAGGCAGTTAATCACAGAAAGTGAGTATCCGGTTTGCGCGACTTCTGCCAGTGGTGGTGTTCGCGCAAGCCTTCTGCTGAATCCTCCGCTGCCGCGCGCAGCTCATCGCTGTCCGCCTCGTGGCGCAGCTGCTGGTCCACGTTCTTCACCCAGAAAAATTCATGTCCTTTGTGACCCGCCATCAGCTGACCGGAAAATAACGCACAGGTCAGTAACACTACCAATAACGCTTTCGTAAACATTCTGCCACCACCCGGTTACGTTGAGCGGCCATCATGCCGATAGTTGCGTTGAGTTATTATTCAGCTTTTCAAAGACGGGAAAGGTTTTGTCAGATTTTGTCGGTGAATGAGGTACCGGATTGTTCCCTCTCCCCTATGGGGAGAGGGTTAGGGTGAGGGGTACTATCACTTTAGCCGCATGTTCTCCCTCAAGGGAAAGGGAGCAGGCAATTAGTGCGCTTTAAACCCTGCCGCGGTCATCAGCACGCGGAAGAACATCCCCACCAGCGCCAGGGCCAGCACGCTGCCGCCCCAGATAATCACCATCCACATCAGACGTTTCCAGACAGGTTGATTCATCAGTGATAGCCCTCCCCAGGCTGGACTTTGCCGCGAAACACGTAATAGCTCCAGAAAGTGTAGACAAGGATGATCGGGATAATGAACAGCGCCCCTACTAACATAAACCCCTGACTCTGCGCCGGAGCCGCGGCCTGCCATAAGGTAATCGACGGCGGAATGATATGCGGCCAGATGCTGATCCCCAGCCCGCTAAAGCCAAGGAAGATCAACCCAAGCGTCAACAGGAACGGCAGATGGTGGCTGTGCGGGTTATTCAGGCTGCGCCACTGCCACAGACCCAACACCACCACCAGCATCGGCACCGGCAGCAGGAAGAACAGATTCGGCAGGCTGAACCAGCGGGCGGCAATGGCGGGCTGGGAAAGCGGTGTCCAGATACTGATCGCTGCGATAATCCCCACCAGCGCCAGCAGCAGACGTTTCGAGACCTGACGCATCCGCCCCTGCAGCGGGTTTTCACTTTTCATCACCAGCCAGGTGGCGCCTAAAAAGGCATAAGCCACCACCAGCCCCAGGCCGCAGAACAGGTTGAACGGGGTAAACCAGTCGAACGGGCCCCCGGCAAAGGCGCGACCGCTGACAGCGAAGCCGTTGATCACCGCACCCACTACCACGCCCTGGGTAAAGGTGGCCAGCACCGAGCCGCCGATAAAGGCCTTATCCCAGAACGGACGGTGCGCGGGCGTCGCCTTGAAGCGGAACTCAAACGCCACGCCGCGGAAAATCAGACCGATCAGCATCAGGGTCAGCGGGATGGTCAGGGCATCGATGATCACCGCATAGGCCAGCGGGAAGGCACCGAACAGCGCCGCACCGCCCAGCACCAGCCAGGTTTCGTTCCCGTCCCATACCGGGGCAACGCTGTTGACCATCACATCCCGGTCGTCGGCGTCCTGAATGGCGGGGAACAGAATGCCAATGCCCAAATCAAAGCCGTCCATCACGATATACATCAGGGTGGCGAAGACGATAATCACAAACCAGATCACAGAAAGATCGATACCCATTATGGTGTCTCCCGGGTAGTAAATTCAGTGCTCGCTGCGGAGAGCGGGCGCGCCGGGCGGCCATCCTGTTCGGTCGGGAAGGACTCATCTTCCTGCGGCCCCTTTTTAATCAGGCGCACCATGTAGCTGTAGCCCACGCCAAACACCGAGGTGTAGACCACAATAAAGGCCAGCAGGCTGACGCTCATGTGCAGATCGCCATGCGCCGACACCGCATCTTTGGTCCGTTGCAGCCCGTACACCACCCACGGCTGACGGCCCACTTCGGTGGTCACCCATCCGGCAAGAATGGCAATTAACCCCGAGGGCCCCATCAGCAGGGCAAACCACAGGAAAGGCCGGGAGTGGTAGAGCCGCTGTTTGTAGCGCAGCCACAGGGCGACGGCCCCCAGCAACAGCATCAACATCCCCAGCCCGGCCATAATGCGGAACGACCAGAAGACGATGGTGGAGTTGGGCCGATCCTCTTTCGGGAACTCCTTCAGCGCCGGAACCTGCTTATCGAGGCTGTGGGTGAGGATCAGGCTGCCAAGCGCCGGGATCTCAAGACCGTAGCGGGTGCGTTCCTGCTCCATATCCGGCCAGCCAAACAGCAGCAGCGGGGTCGGCTCGCCGGGCGGGTTCTCCCAGTGGCCTTCAATGGCGGCAATTTTGGCGGGCTGATGCTTCAGGGTGTTGAGGCCGTGCATATCCCCGACCATCGCCTGAAGAGGCGCGACGATCAGCGTCATCCACAGCGCCATGGAGAACATGCGGCGAATGGCGGAGGTATTGTTGCCGCGCAGCAGGTGCCACGCCGCCGAGGCTGCGACGAACAGCGCGCTGCTGAGAAAGGCGGCAATCGACATATGCAGCAGGCGATACGGGAAGGAGGGGTTAAACACGACAGCAAACCAGTCCACCGGCACCACCTGGCCGTTGACGATCTCGAAGCCCTGCGGGGTCTGCATCCAGCTGTTGGAGGCGAGGATCCAGAAGGTCGAGATGATGGTGCCCAGCGCCACCATGCAGGTGGCAAAGAAGTGCAGCCCCGGCCCAACTTTGTTCCAGCCGAACAGCATCACACCAAGAAAACCGGCTTCGAGGAAGAAGGCGGTCAGTACTTCATAGGTCAGCAGCGGGCCGGTAATGCTGCCTGCAAACTGGGAGAAACCGCTCCAGTTGGTGCCAAACTGGTAGGCCATCACCAGCCCGGAGACCACGCCCATACCAAAGTTGACGGCGAAGATCTTCGACCAGAAATGGTACAGCGAGCGCCAGACGGGGTTTTTACTTTTCAGCCATAACCCCTCCAGCACCGCCAGATAGCTGGCGAGGCCAATGGTGATCGCCGGGAAAATAATGTGGAAGGAGACAGTAAAAGCAAACTGGATCCTCGCCAGATGAAACGCATCTAAACCAAACATGCACAACCTCAAGGTCAATCGGTGTGGCTGTTATGGTAATGAGGCTGGAAGCTGAGTATCAGAGACAGAAAAGGGGAATTTAACTATAACAGTTTAATGAA
This sequence comes from Leclercia sp., assembly GCF_036780805.1. NCBI lineage: Bacteria > Pseudomonadati > Pseudomonadota > Gammaproteobacteria > Enterobacterales > Enterobacteriaceae > Leclercia > Leclercia sp. The sequence continues at coordinate 944,039 of NZ_DAIQCE010000001.1, forward strand.
ATAAGGTGAATTAACCATCCTGTTATAGCTGTGAAGTATAACCTTAAGGCTTTCTTAATCTTGCGATGACCTATGGTTTAGATTCAGGATTTTTATGGAAGTAAAGTCGCAATCCGCGGCATTTCTTACCAATATTTAAAAACGGTAATCATATTCATTATCATTTCCATGCCGTTGTGATTTAATCCGCCCGCTCTCCACTCTGGTGTTATGTGCTCATTTCTGTGAAGGATTAACGTATGAAATATGGCTTATCGTCTTTTTGCACGCTTGCTGTGATGATTTCCTCTGTTTTGCTCACACCTGTTGCCGTTGCGGCGGAGAACAACGACGGGATCGTGGTCTATAACGCCCAGCATGAAAATCTGGTCAAATCCTGGGTTGACGGCTTCACCAAAGAGACTGGCATCAAAGTGACGCTGCGTAACGGTGGCGACAGCGAACTGGGCAATGCCCTGGTGCAGGAGGGCAGCGCCTCTCCGGCCGACGTCTTCCTGACCGAAAACTCCCCGGCCATGGTGCTGGTGGATAACGCCAAACTCTTTGCCCCGCTGGATAAAGCTACACTCGACCAGGTCGCCCCGGCGTATCGCCCGGCGCATGGCCGTTGGATCGGCATCGCCGCGCGCAGCACGGTGTTTGTCTATAACCCGGCGAAACTGAATGAATCCCAGCTGCCAAAATCGCTGATGGATCTGGCGAAGCCAGAGTGGAAAGGGCGTTGGGCGGCTTCTCCATCCGGGGCCGATTTCCAGGCGATCGTCAGTGCGGTACTGGCCCTGAAAGGCGAGCAAGCGACGCTGGAGTGGCTGAAAGCGATGAAAACCAACTTCGTGGCCTACAAAGGTAACAGCACGGTGATGAAAGCGGTCAACGCCGGGCAGATTGATGGCGGGGTGATCTATCACTACTACCGTTTTGTCGATCAGGCAAAAACCGGTGAAAACAGTAAGAACACCCAGCTGCACTACTTCAAACATCAGGATCCGGGTGCCTTCGTCAGCATCTCCGGTGGCGGCGTGCTGGCCTCCAGCAAACATCAGCAGCAGGCTCAGGCCTTCGTGAAGTGGATCACCGGCAAAGCGGGTCAGGACAGCCTGCGCACCAACGATGCCTTTGAATACGCGGTGGGCGTCAATGCCGAATCCAACCCGAAACTGGTGCCGCTGAAGGATCTGGACGCGCCGAAAGTTGAGCCTTCCACGCTCAACAACAAAAAAGTCATCGACCTGATGACCCAGGCCGGTCTTCTTTAATTAATGCAGTGGTGAGTGCCTGATGTCAGTGGTCAATATTACCCACACGCCGGATGTCCGGCGGCGTGGGGTACAACGCCGTCCGGCGTTGATGATGATTTTGCTCGCGATACTGTTTTCACTGTTATCGCTGATCCCGCCGGCCTTTGTGGTCGTCATTGGTTTTGACACCGGCTGGGAGACGGTCAAGGCACTCATCTTTCGCCCGCGTGTGGCTGAGCTGCTCAGCAATACGCTGCTGCTGGTGATTATCGCGGTTCCCCTCTGCGTGATGGTGGGGGTGATGCTCGCCTGGCTCACCGAACGCACGACCCTGGCCGGACGACGCATCTGGTCGATCCTGGCCGTCGCGCCGCTGGCGATCCCGGCCTTTGTACAGAGCTATGCCTGGGTCAGCGCGGTACCGTCGATCCACGGCCTGAGCGCGGGGGTGTTTCTCTCGGTGCTGGCCTATTACCCCTTTATTTATCTTCCCGTCGCGGCGGTGCTGCGTCGCCTCGACCCGACGCTGGAAGATGTCGCGGCCTCGTTAGGTACCCCGCCGTGGGCGGTCTTTTTCCGTATTGTGATGCCACAGCTGAAGCTGGCGGTCTGGGGCGGGGCCCTGCTGGTAACGCTGCATCTGCTGGCGGAGTATGGTCTCTACGCGATGATCCGTTTTGATACCTTTACCACCGCCATTTACGATCAGTTCCAGTCCACCTTCAGCGGCCCGGCGGCCAATATGCTGGCGGGCGTGCTGGCCCTGTGCTGTCTGCTGTTCCTCACTCTCGAAGGGACGACGCGCGGCAAAGCGCGTTACGCCCGGGTGGGTTCAGGCGCGCCGCGGGAGCAGCATCGCCTGCAGCTCAATCTGCCTCTGAGCCTGGTCAGCCAGCTGTTCTCCCTGGCGGTCATAGTGCTGGCGTTAGTGGTGCCGCTGGCGGTGCTGGGTCGCTGGCTGTGGCTGGGCGGCATCGAGAACTGGACTCAGGCGGATCTCTGGCTGTCGCTGCGTCAGACGGTGGTGCTGGCCTCCGGCGGCGCGTTGCTGATTATGCTGGCCGGGATCCCGGTCACCTGGCTGACGGTGCGCCATCCGCGCCCACTGTTCCGCATGCTGGAAGCATGCAATTATTTCACCAGTTCGCTGCCGGGGATCGTGGTCGCCCTGGCGCTGGTGACGGTAACCATCCACTACTTCCGTCCCATCTACCAAACTGAAATCACCCTGTTTCTGGCCTACCTGCTGATGTTCCTGCCCCGCGGGCTGGTGAACCTGCGCGCCGGGATTGCCCAGGCGCCGCTGGAGCTGGAGAACGTCGCTCGCAGTTTAGGCAAAACCCAGGCCAGCGCCATCTGGGGGATCACCATGCGGCTCGCCGCGCCGGGTGTGGCAGCGGGTGGGGCGCTGGTGTTCCTTGGGATCACCAACGAACTCACCGCCACGCTGCTGCTCTCTCCGTCGGGAACACGCACCCTTTCCACCGGTTTCTGGGCGCTGACCAGTGAGATCGATTACGTTGCCGCAGCGCCTTACGCCCTGCTGATGGTGCTGATCTCGCTGCCGCTGACCGGAATATTGTATGTACAGTCGCAAAAATTAGCGGGCCTGTAAGATGATTGAATTAGCGAATATTTCCAAAAAATTTGGCCAGACCCCGGTACTGGAAGGGCTGGATCTGACGGTGGTACCGTCGTCCCGGACGGTGATCGTCGGCCCCTCCGGCTCGGGAAAAACCACGCTGCTGCGTATTCTCGCCGGGTTCGAGTCACCGGACAGCGGACAGATCCTGCTTAACGGCAAAACGCTGTTTGATGAGCATACCTTTATCCCGGCGCACCAGCGCGGGATCGGCTTTGTGCCGCAGGAAGGGGGGCTTTTCCCGCACATGAAGGTGGGGGACAACATCGCCTACGGCCTGAAGGGCTCCCGGCAGGAAAACCGACGCCGGGTAGCAGAGCTGATGGATCTGGTTTCGCTCAGCCACGACCTGGCGGATCACTGGCCGCACGAGATCTCCGGCGGCCAGCAGCAGCGCGTGGCCCTGGCGCGGGCCCTGGCTCAGGAGCCGGTGCTGATGCTGCTCGACGAACCTTTCTCGGCGCTGGATACCGGACTGCGCGCCGCGACCCGCAAAGCCACGGCGGACCTGCTGGATCATGCGGGGGTAGCTTCGATTCTGGTGACTCACGACCAGCAGGAGGCGCTCTCCTTCGCCAGCCAGATCGCGGTGATTCGTGAAGGGCGTTTCGCCCAGGTGGGATCGCCGGTCGAGGTCTATTCCCATCCGGTGGATGAAGCCACGGCGCTGTTCCTTGGCGACGCGCTGATTTTCAGGGCTCAGGTGAGCGGTGGGGTGGCGACCTGTCCTCTGGGCAACATCCCGGTGGACAATCCTCTGGCCAGCGGTGAAAAGCGCATCATGCTGCGGCCTGAACAGGTGCAGATTGCGCCTCTGGCAGCGGGCGAAAATCCCGCGCAGCCGGTAATGATTACCGGGGTGGATTTTACGGGGTATCTCTCAACCCTGATGCTCTCCTCGCCGGGCTGGCCCGACGCGCTACAGGTTAAAACGGTCAGCCAGCAAAACTGGCAGGTGAATATGCCGGTGCAGCTGGCGATTAACGGACAGGCGTGTGTGCTAGCAGGTTAACGGAATGACGGGGCAAATGCCCCGTCATCGTCAGAGTTTTTTGCGCTTATCCAGATATCGGGCGATAAGCCAGATTATAAACGTTGTTAAAAGGAGAGATAACACTGACAAACTGAAAATATAACGGTCATACCATTGTGCTTCGGTCAGAAAACCAAACCTATCCGTGTAAATGTCATATAAATAGATGTCGGGCATAAGGATACAAATTAGCGAATAAACGAGACACAATAGCGCCAACTCCATCAACCATATAACTACGCTTGTGCTGGGTTTCATCAGTATACCTGTATAGTGCCAAACGCTTTAAGCTCGGCAGTAATGAGTAAAGAACCGGTTCTTAATAATGCGTGATGGAGAATTCGATAGTGAGAATGGTTTGGCAACGTAATACACCCTTCACTAATACCAGAAGTACCTGCTGGGTGTAGACGAAAAGCACCTCGTTCTACATTACCAATAAAAGTTAAGTCATCTATAGCCCCATCATCCCGGTAAAGCGCAAACCAAAAGTCACGATTCGAACCGCTCTCCAGTTCTTTGAGCATATCGTGCCATCGGGATCCAGTGCCGCCACGGGAACGAGTAACGATGAAATATTTCCCGGGAGGTAATGGGCCTTTCTTTTTCAGGGCGATAGCATCTGGATTATTTCTGTTGGCGCCTGCATGTCCTGAATAAGCCGGAAAGAAACCTATCCCCGGACAACTTAAGGTCGACATCTGCCCACCGTTTAAATGAAACGTACAGCGGATCATCGCTCATTCCACGCATCGGAGAAAATGATATTCCCATCACAATGCTTCCATGTGATCCTTTCGTAGCGAAGGGCAACGGACTCCAGGTGATTATGTTTTTCAGTTGAGGGATTTTTCACGTCGTGCATGAGAGGACAGATAGAAACGACTTTGACGCCTTCAAGGAGCATATTGAAGTACTCCTCTTCCTGCCCTGAGTAGTTGATTCGATACCACTTAAACTCAGCTGATTTTAATGTTTGTCCGTGGGCAACTGCTTTATAAAGATATGGGCTTGATGAATCGAATTCTTTTTCGAATACCAGTGCACTATGAACTCGCGTGCCGGTAATTTTGCCAGTATTATTGTCTGTGGGTAAATGAAGGCCGTGACCAAAACCTAATATTTCAATGCTTCCTTCACGATCTTTTACATCGACAGAACCCCGGATAGTCGCTCCGCCATCATCTTTTAACCACAGATAAGCTGGTATTGCCATGTCAAACTCCCTTTGTCAGTTAGCGAAAACAGCCATTACTTAACATTGGTTTATTAACAAAGACCAGGCATATTGTGCCATAGTTATTTAAGATATATCGTGCGGTTATATTTGTTTTGTTTATTCAAAGAATACGATATTTACGCCTCGCGTGATAATAACAACGTGAGGCGTTTTATTAATTAATCGCGCCAGCCCATCGCCGGAGCCACGTGCTTCAGAATCGACTCAATCACGTGCACGTTATACTCCACGTCGAGCTGATTCGGCACGGTCAGCAACAACGTATCCGCTTCGGCGATCGCTTCGTCCTGTTTCAGCTGCGCAATCAGCTTGTCCGGCTCGGCAGCATAGCTGCGCCCGAAAATGGCACGCGTTTTCTCATCCAGATAACCTACGCTGTCGCTCTCGTTACGACTGGCACCGAAGTACATCCGGTCGCGATCGTTCATCAGGGCGAAAATGCTGCGGCTGACCGAGACGCGCGGCGTGCGGGTATGTCCCGCTGCGGCCCAGGCTTCACGGTAGGCGCGGATCTGTTTTGCCTGCTGGATATGGAACGGCTCACCGGTCTCGTCATCCTTCAGGGTGGAGCTTTGCAGGTTCATCCCCAGCTTTGCGGCCCACACGGCGGTAGCGTTCGAACCCGCGCCCCACCAGATACGGTCGCGTAGCCCTTCGGAATGCGGCTCGACGCGCAGCAGGCCCGGTGGGTTAGGGAACATCGGCTGTGGATTGGGTTTAGCAAAACCTTCGCCGCGCAGGGCTTCTAACAGCACTTCGGTATGGCGGCGCGCCATATCAGATTCGTTTTCCCCTTCGCCCGGCACATATCCAAAATAGCGCCAGCCGTCGATCACCTGCTCCGGTGAGCCGCGGCTGATGCCCAGCTGCAAACGTCCGCCGGAGATTAAATCGGCTGAACCCGCATCTTCGGCCATATAGAGCGGGTTTTCATAGCGCATATCGATAACGCCGGTACCGATCTCAATCTTGCTGGTTTTCGCGCCAATCGCCGCCAGCAGCGGGAAAGGGGAGGCGAGCTGGCGGGCAAAATGGTGGACGCGGAAGTAAGCACCATCCGCGCCCAGCTCTTCGGCGGCAACCGCCAAATCGATAGATTGCAGCAGGGCGTCAGCGGCGGTGCGGGTGCCGGACTGCGGGGACGGTGTCCAGTGACCAAATGACAAAAATCCGATCTTTTTCATGTCGGGTTATCCTGGTTTCAAATAATGAGCGTAGTCTTACTTTACGGATTGCCAGATGAATGAAAATGCCCTTTATTTCACAGAAGCCATCAAATAATTTGACTGAGAGCACGGAGGGCCGACTAAGGGACTGAATTTTTATCGATAAAAGCGCTTGCATCCTTCACGCCGTTGTGCGTAAATGGATTTTCGGTTTGAATGCCAAAAAAATATCTGTCGCAGTCCCTTAAAGCATCTCTCAACACGTTGTGCCTCTCCGCAGCCTCTCTTGGGTTTTTTCTTTACGCTCTGAACGCTCTGATTAGTTTTGTCTCAGACCACGATCGCCTTTTAAAGGCCCAATTTAGTATTTGACGTTTTTACGTTCAGGAGATTTACATGAGTTCTACTATCCATTTTCGTTGCCCGTGCTGTCATGGTTCGCAGTTCCGTACTTCCATTTTCGACGTGTCTGACAAAAATCCACACGGCGCGAAGTGCATTTTCTGCAAATCGTCGATGATCACGCTCGATCATTTAGCGGCCTCACGCCATGCGCGTCAGGTGCCGTTTGAGTTCCGTAAGTAAGCCAGTCGGGCGCCGTCACGCCTGCTGAAATCCTCACTACGACCTATAACAGTTTATTAATCCTGCCTTTTTTCTCCTGCTGATATACACTGTGATGCAGCAAGGAGAACCCGATGAAAAAATACCAGCGCCTGGCGCAGCAAATCATTTCGCAGATCGAACTTGGCGTCTGGCAGCCCGGCGATAAGCTGCCCTCCCTGCGTGAGCAGGTCACCAGCAGCGGAATGAGCTTTATGACCGTCGGTCATGCGTATCAGATGCTGGAGAGCCAGGGGCGCATTGTGGCCCGTCCGCAGTCGGGCTACTACGTCGCGGCCCGTCCGACCGGGCAGCAGCCGATGCCGCCCGCGCAGGTGATGCGCGACGAAGCGGTAGATATCAATACCTATATCTTCGATGTGTTACAGGCCAGCCGCGATCCCTCGGTGGTGCCTTTTGCCTCTGCCTTTCCCGATCCGCGTCTCTTTCCCCTTCAGCAGCTGAACCGCTCCCTGGCAAACGTCAGTAAAACCGCCACCGCCATGAGCGTGATTGAGAACCTGCCGCCGGGCAACGTCGATTTGCGACACGCCATTGCCCGCCGCTATGCCCAGCAGGGGATGAACATCTCCCCGGATGAAATTGTTATCACCGCCGGGGCGCTCGAAGCGTTGAACCTCAGCCTGCAGGCGGTCACCGAACCGGGCGACTGGGTGATTGTCGAAAACCCCTGTTTCTACGGGGCGTTACAGGCGCTGGAACGTCTGAAGCTCAAGGCGCTGTCGGTGGCCACCGACGTGCGCGAGGGGATCGATCTCAATGCCCTGGCGCAGGCGCTGAACGACTATCCGGTCAAAGCCTGCTGGCTGATGACCAACGGCCAGAACCCGCTGGGCTTTACCCTCAGCGCCGAGAAAAAGGCGCAGCTTATCGCCTTGCTTACCGAACATAACGTCACGCTGATTGAGGATGACGTCTACAGCGAGCTTTACTACGGGCGCGAAAAGCCGCTTCCGGCGAAAGCCTGGGATCGCAGCGACATGACGCTGCACTGCTCCTCCTTCTCTAAGTGCCTGGTCGCCGGGTTTCGCATTGGCTGGGTGGCCGCCGGGAAACATGCCCGCCGTATCCAGCAGCTGCAGCTGATGAGCACCTTATCCACCAGCTCCCCGATGCAGCTGGCGCTGGTGGATTATCTGGCCACCAAACGCTACGACGCCCATCTCAGGCGTCTGCGCCGCACGCTGGCGGAGCGCAAGCAGCAGGCGTGGCAGGCGCTGCTGCGCCATCTGCCCGCCGAAGTGAAAATTCACCACAGCGACAGCGGCTATTTCTTATGGCTGGAGCTGCCCGCGCCGCTGGATGCCGGGGAGCTTAGCGCTCAGGCGCTGATACATCACATCAGCATTGCGCCGGGCAAGATGTTCTCGACGTCCGACACCTGGACGCCGTTTTTCCGCTTTAATACCTCATGGGCCTGGGGAGAGCGTGAGGAGCAGGCGGTGATCCAGTTAGGACGGATAATTAGCACGATGTTAAAAGAGCAAAAATAGTATTTTCGCCCTATTGATCCGCGCCTCTGAATAATTATTTCTTATCCCGTTAATAACGCCGCAATTAATTTGCGGCGTTTTTTATTGTCGCTCATAGGAAATATGCATAACGCCTGCGTCTGCTAACCCCTTGTCTATAATCCAGTTACCGGGGAATGCGCCCCCGGTCACAACCTGATGAAATTTCCACAACCCGCCGGGTGCGCGGCAATGGCGCGGTCTACGTTTAATTCAGGAGATATTCTTATCGGCACGGCTGCCTTCTGATTTCATTACGACAGGAGTAATACGTATGAGCAAAAAATTTGCCCGTAGCAGCCTGTGCGCGCTCGGCATGACGGTGTTAACTGCGCAGGCGGCGGAACCGCCAAAAGAGATCGGTCAGGGCGAAGGGCGATTGGATATCATTGCCTGGCCAGGCTATATCGAACGCGGCGAGACTGATAAGGCCTACGACTGGGTCACCGCCTTTGAAAAAGAGACCGGCTGTAAAGTGAACGTCAAAACCGCCGCCACCTCCGACGAGATGGTCAGCCTGATGGCGAAGGGCGGCTATGACCTGGTGACCGCTTCGGGTGACGCCTCTCTGCGCCTGATCATGGGCAAACGCGTTCAGCCAATTAATCCTGATCTGATCCCCAACTGGAAAACCCTCGACCCGCGGATCGTCAAAGGGGAGTGGTTTAACGTCGACGGTAAAGCGTACGGCACGCCTTATCAGTGGGGGCCAAACCTGCTGATGTACAACACCAAAACGTTCCCAACCCCGCCGGATACCTGGGGCGTCATCTTTAAAGAACAAAATCTCCCGGACGGCAAAACCAACAAAGGACGAGTCCAGGCCTACGATGGCCCGATCTATGTGGCCGATGCGGCGCTGTACGTCAAAGCCACCCAGCCGGAGCTGGGGATCACCGACCCCTATCAGCTGACGGAACAACAGTATGCCGCGGTCGTGAAAGTGCTGAAGGATCAACACCCGCTGATCCACCGCTACTGGCACGACACCACCGTGCAGATGAGTGATTTCAAAAACGAAGGGGTGGTCGCCTCCAGCGCCTGGCCGTATCAGGCCAACGCCCTTAAGGCCGAGAAGCAGCCGATTGGCACCGTCTTCCCGAAAGAGGGGGTGACGGGCTGGGCAGACACCACCATGCTGCACGCCGACGCCAAACACCCGATGTGCGCCTACAAGTGGATGAACTGGTCGCTGACGCCAAAAGTGCAGGGCGATCTGGCGGCGTGGTTCGGTTCGCTGCCGGTAGTGGCGGAAGGCTGTAAAGCCAGCACCCTGCTGGGCGACAAAGGCTGTGAAACCAACGGCTATAACTATTTCGACAAGATCATGTTCTGGAAAACGCCGATCGCCAACGGCGGCAAATTTGTGCCTTACAGCCGCTGGGTTCAGGACTACATCGCCATCATGGGTGGTCGTTAAGCGCCAGGGAGCGGATTATGACGTACGCAGTAGAGTTTAATGACGTCTCACGCCTGTATGGCGACGTGCGTGCGGTGGACGGGGTAACGATCCGGATCCGTGACGGCGAGTTTTTCTCCATGCTGGGGCCTTCGGGCTCCGGCAAAACCACCTGCCTGCGCCTGATTGCCGGTTTCGAACAGCTGAGCGGGGGCTCCATCTCAATTTTTGGCAAAGACGCCAGCGAACTCCCACCCTGGGAGCGCGACGTTAACACCGTCTTTCAGGACTACGCGCTGTTTCCCCACATGTCGATCCTCGAGAACGTGGCCTACGGGCTGATGGTCAAAGGGATTAACAAATCCACCCGTCAGGCCCAGGCGCGAGAGGCGCTGGAGAAGGTCGGCCTCAGCTTCGCGGAAACCCGCAAGCCTTCGCAGCTCTCCGGCGGCCAGCGTCAGCGGGTGGCGATTGCCCGGGCGCTGGTCAATCAGCCCCGGGTGCTGCTGCTGGATGAACCCCTCGGGGCGCTGGATCTGAAACTGCGCGAGCAGATGCAGTTTGAACTGAAAAAGCTACAGCAGGAGCTGGGCATCACCTTTATTTTCGTCACCCACGATCAGGGGGAAGCGCTGTCGATGTCTGACCGGGTGGCAGTGTTCAACAATGGCCGAATCGAGCAGGTGGACACCCCGCGCGAGCTTTATCTGCGCCCGCGCACGCCGTTCGTTGCCAGCTTCGTCGGCACCTCAAACGTCTTCACCGATGCCCTGGCGCAGCGCGTCTGCGGCCTGACGGGAAGTTACTCCCTGCGCCCGGAACATATCCGCCTCGATGGTGAGGGGGAGATTCAGGTTCAGGGTCGGGTGCAGGCCGTACAGTTCCAGGGGGCGGCGACCCGTTTCGAGCTCCGTCTTGCCGAGGGGGAAAAGCTGCTGGTGAGCCAGGCGAACCTGACCGGTGCCGGGCTGGCCGCGGGAGTGGAGCCGGGGCAGATGGTGACCGCCTCGTGGGCGCGCGACGCCATGGTACCGCTGCATGAGGAGGGGTGACATGGACATGAGCGTGGCACCCACACCGGCACCGCACGGCCCGGCGAGCCGTCTGTCGGCGCTGTTCTGGCGCCGACCGGCGCTGGGGCTGTTCTTACTCCTGCTCGGCCCGCTGATGTGGTTTGGCATAGTCTATCTGGGGTCGCTGTTAGCCCTGCTGTGGCAGGGGTTCTACACCTTCGATGACTTCACCATGTCGGTGACGCCGGACCTCACCTTCGCCAACATCCGCGCGCTGTTTAACCCTGCCAACTACGACATCATCCTGCGTACCCTGACGATGGCGATTGCCGTTACTCTCGGCAGTGCGATCCTCGCCTTCCCGATGGCCTGGTATATGGCGCGCTACACCCGCGGGAAGTGGAAAGCCTTTTTCTACATCGCGGTGATGCTGCCGATGTGGGCCAGCTATATCGTCAAGGCCTACGCCTGGACGCTGCTGCTGGCGAAAGACGGCGTGGCGCAGTGGTTTCTCAGCCATATGGGGCTGGAGCCGGTACTGACCTCGCTGTTGACGGTGCCGGGCATCGGCGGCAGTACGCTCTCCACCTCCGGGCTGGGGCGTTTCCTGGTGTTTGTCTATATCTGGCTGCCATTTATGATCCTGCCGGTTCAGGCGGCGCTGGAACGTCTGCCGGCGTCACTGCTGCAGGCCTCTGCTGATCTGGGTGCCCGCCCGCGGCAGACCTTCCGCTACGTGGTGTTACCGCTGGCGATCCCGGGCATCGCCGCCGGGTCGATCTTCACCTTCTCCCTGACGCTTGGCGATTTTATCGTGCCGCAGCTGGTGGGGCCGCCGGGGTACTTTATCGGGCAGATGGTTTACTCCCAGCAGGGGGCGATTGGCAATATGCCGATGGCGGCAGCCTTTACGCTGGTGCCGATTGTTCTCATCACTGTCTATCTGGCGTTCGTGAAGCGCCTGGGAGCGTTTGATGCACTCTGAACGCGCACCGCTGTTTCTGAAAATTGCCACCTGGGGCGGGGTGATCTTCCTGCACTTCCCGCTGCTGATTATCGCCATCTATGCTTTTAATACTGAGGATGCGGCGTTCAGCTTTCCACCGCAGGGGCTGACCCTGAAGTGGTTCAGCGCGGCGGCCGGGCGCAGCGACATCATTGAATCGGTGACGTTGTCACTGAAAATTGCTGCCCTGTCGACGGTGATTGCCCTGGTGCTCGGCACTCTGGCGGCCGCGGCGTTGTGGCGTCGGGAGTTCTTCGGCAAGAACGCGGTGTCGCTGATGCTGATCCTGCCGATTGCCCTGCCGGGGATCATTACCGGTCTGGCGCTGCTGACGGCGTTCAAGACCATCAATCTGGAGCCCGGTTTCTTCACCATCATTCTCGGTCACGCCACATTCTGCGTGGTGGTGGTGTTCAATAATGTGATTGCCCGTTTCCGGCGCACCTCGTGGAGCCTGATCGAGGCCTCGATGGATCTGGGTGCCAACGGCTGGCAAACCTTTCGCTACGTGGTGCTACCCAATCTGGGGTCGGCGCTGCTGGCGGGGGGCATGCTGGCCTTCGCCCTGTCGTTCGATGAGATCATCGTGACGACCTTTACCGCCGGACATGAGCGCACCCTGCCGCTGTGGCTGTTAAACCAGCTCGGTCGCCCGCGCGATGTTCCGGTGACCAATGTGGTGGCCCTGCTGGTAATGCTGGTGACCGCCATTCCCATTCTGGGGGCCTGGTGGCTAACCCGTGACGGCGAGAGCGTCGCTGGCAGCGGGAAATAACATTGATTTCAACAGGACAATACTATGCAAACTCAACTGCTGATTAATGGTGAACTGGTCAACGGCGAAGGGGAAAAACAGCCGGTCTATAACCCGGCGACCGGCGAGGTGCTACTGGAGATCGCAGAAGCCTCGGTCGCGCAGATCGATGCTGCCGTGCAGGCCGCCGATCGGGCCTTCGCCAGCTGGGGGCGCACCACGCCGAAAAGCCGCGCCGAGTGCCTGCTCAAGCTGGCTGATACCATCGAAGCCCATGCCGACACCCTGGCCCGGCTGGAGTCGCAAAACTGCGGCAAACCGCTGCACTGCGTGCTGGGGGATGAAATTCCGGCGATAGCCGACGTGTTCCGCTTCTTTGCCGGGGCGGCGCGCACCCTGCACGGATCGGCTGCGGGTGAGTATCTGGAAGGGCACACCTCGCTGATCCGCCGCGACCCGGTGGGCGTAGTGGCCTCGATTGCCCCCTGGAACTATCCCCTGATGATGGCGGCGTGGAAGCTGGCTCCGGCGCTGGCTGCCGGGAACTGCGTGGTGCTGAAACCCTCTGAGATCACGCCGCTCACCGCCCTCAAGCTGGCGGAGCTGGCACAGGCGATCTTCCCGGCCGGGGTGCTCAACGTGCTGTTCGGGCGGGGTAAAACCGTCGGCGACCCGCTGACCGGACATGAAAAGGTGCGGATGGTGTCCCTTACCGGCTCTATTGCCACCGGGGAACACATCATCGGCCATACCGCCTCGTCCATTAAGCGCACCCACATGGAGCTGGGCGGTAAAGCCCCGGTGATCGTCTTTGATGACGCCGACCTCGACGCGGTGGTGGAGGGGGTTCGCACCTTCGGCTTTTACAATGCCGGGCAGGACTGCACCGCCGCCTGTCGTATCTATGCGCAAAAGGGCATTTATCCGGCGCTGGTGGAGAAACTGGGTGCCGCGGTTGCCAGCCTGAAAATCGGCGATCCGAATGACGAGAGCACCGAACTCGGCCCGCTGAGTTCACAAGCGCATCTCGACCGGGTCTGTAAAGCCGTGGACGAGGCCAAAGCCCTGGAACATGTGCAGGTCATTACCGGCGGCAGCAAGCACGACGGTAAAGGTTACTGGTTCCAGCCGACCTTGCTGGCGGGCGCGAAGCAGGAGGACGCCATCGTGCAGCGGGAGGTGTTTGGCCCGGTGGTGAGCGTCACCGAATTTGACGACGAAGATCAGGTGCTGGCCTGGGCTAACGCATCGCAGTACGGGCTGGCCTCCTCGGTCTGGACGCAGGACGTGGGCCGCGCGCACCGCCTCAGCGCTCACCTGCAGTATGGCTGCACCTGGGTGAACACCCACTTTATGCTGGTGAGTGAAATGCCGCACGGCGGGATGAAAATGTCGGGCTACGGCAAGGATATGTCGGTTTATGGCCTTGAGGATTACACGGTTATTCGCCACGTGATGATTAAGCACTGATTTCTGTTGCCGCCGGTTGCCTGTGCTGTAACCGGCGGATTTTGAATATATTTAATTTTTTAATATATCAAACAAAATATATCCCTTCCTGCCGACATCACGGCGTAAGAATATATCGTTTGGAATTATTAAATATTTCCTAAATAAAATTTTGAGCAGGCCGATAGAGTAGTCAGACCAGATAAACGGCCCTGTTCATCATGCTTGCAATTAATCATAACGAGATTGCCGGGCTCTCGCTTAAGTCCCGGAATATTAATAGCTCTATGTTGTCCCAGACCATTGAGCGGCTCTCTTCTGGCCTGCGAATCAATAGCGCAAAGGATGATGCCGCCGGGCAGGCGATTGCCAATCGGATGTTCGCCAATATCAATGCGGACAGTGCAATCTCGCGGGGCCTGGATGACGCCATCAGCCTGGCGCAGACGGCTGAAGGGAGTCTGAGCGACATCGGCACTATGCTGATCAGAGCCAAAAGTCTCGCCATTCAGGCGGCAAACGGCACCTTATCGCCGTCCGACCGGGACAGTATCAACGCCGAGTATCAGCAGATCCTGGCGAATATTACCCAGGTCTCGGAGCAAACGGAGATCTTTGGTCAATATCCGCTGGCGACCGATAAACCGATATTACCGCCGCAATTAATCGGCGACGTTGCGCCGTTGAGCACGAAATTCCCGGTGTCGGGAACCGATTACACCTTCAGTTCCGGTATTATTCCGCTGGCTTATATTCCGACCGGATCGAAAGACATCACCATTTCGATTGATTCGTTGGGACTGGATGACGATATCCAGTTATTTACCCGGGATGGTAAACATCTCACGGGCACGCCATTATCCGGCCCGGACGCAGATTATACCTGGGTCAGCCGCGGCATCACCGATGATGCTAAAGCCACCGCATCGGTGCTGAAGACAAAGAACGGGTTCAGCAGCGGGGCGGTGTATGACGACTCGCAGCTGATTCAGGGGGGCGCCAGCTGGAGCGCCAGCGGTGAAACCCTCAACTATAACGGTATGACCATCACCTACAGCGGGGATGGCGATCGCTATGAAGATAAAGCGACCGGTGCCTGGAATGACGGGGCCAACGGCTCGAACCGCATCGAGCGCGTCACGCTGGATACCGTTACGGAAGATTTACTGGTGATGGTGGTGGGAAGCGGCTCCTTTACCAGCAAGATTACCTGGGGTTCCTTGCCGACGCCGACAATTACCCCGGAGGTTCCGCCGAAGCAGAGTCGTCCCATCGAGGTCGTCACCAGCGCTAATTTCGGTGAAGCGATGCAGTCCGTGACCATAGAGCCCACGCCGACGGATCTGAAAACGCTGCAGCTGGAAAATACCGACATGTCCACCGACGCGGGGGCCAGGAAATGCATGGGATTACTGGATGCCGCGCTGGAGAAGGTGAGCAGCTATCGCTCGCAGTATGGCGCGACGATCAACCGGTTCGAATCCAGCAAAGCGGTGCTGTCCCAGCAGAGCATCTCCCTGCAAACGGCCCGCAGCCGCATTCAGGATGCTGACTACGCCGCCGAGGCCAGCCAGCTCGCCCGGGCTCAGATCCTGGAGCAGAGCCAGAATGCGGCACTAAAAATGGCCAATCAGGTGCCGCAGACGGTATTAGAACTGCTCAAAATGTAACGGGGCGCGGCTTCAGACTACCAGCCGCAGACCTCATGCTCATTCTCGGTGTCGTAGGCGCGCACGGTATTGACCAGATCTTTCACTACCTGAGCGGCGACGTCCGGGATCATCAGCTCCATCGGGGTTTCCGTCTCGTAATCCACCGACACGCCGTTGCTGTTATTGGTGACGGTGACGGTATAGGTTGCTTTGCTCATGATGCTACTCCTGCTGTAGTTACGACTTTAACAACACGTCGCGTTCAACAAAAAAGTCGATATTGAAATACGTATCGTCGGTCATCACTTCGATGTGGTGCCAGCGCTCAGGCGGGAACACGCCAAAATGGCCGGCTTCAATGACCAGGACGCGGTCGGGCTCGGGCGAGGTCTCGTCGGCATAGCCGAGATACCGCACCGCACCCTGCATCACGCTGAGGCGCGGATAGACGCCGGGGCGGGTGCCGGTATCCAGATGGCGTTTGAAAATCCCCGGCGGCGCAGTGTCTTTGGTCCAGAATGGGGTTGAGCGGGTGTGAATACAGCTTTGCGGAATACGCAGCATAACGTCCTCCTTGTAAAACGTGAGGTTATTACAGCACGATTAGCTAATGTTAACTTGCCAAAAAGTGCATTTATAATGCGACTTTAAAGTGGTACTCCCGAGGTAGGCTATACTTACTTATTCCGAAGGTCACAAAGGAGCGTCTTATGCCAGAAGTCGATAAAGACAAATCCCGTAAAGTGCCCGACTCGGGTAATAAAAAACCTCAGCCGGTGAAGAAGTAGTCCCGGAAACCAGGGCCGCATATTGCGGCCCTAATTGTTGGGGAAGCCAGGCGAGGGTGCAGACGCTACTCAATTGTTATTAGCCGTAAATTTTATGTGGTTAATATGTAACAAAAAAACTTGATCTGTCTCAACTTTTGCCGCATATTGCGCGCGGTTATTGAACAGCAGATTGGGTGATTGGAATGTCGTTGTACCAGAAGATGTTGATGTTTTACGCCGTCATGGCGGCTATCAGTGCACTTATCACCTGGTTTCTCTCCAAAGATCGCAAACGCATTCGCTTCCTGAGCGCCTTTCTGGTGGGCTCCACCTGGCCGATGAGTTTCCCGGTCGCGCTGCTGATTTCACTCTTCTAAAAGCCGCCCCTGCGCGGCTTTTTGCCGGATGCGGTGCGCGCACCTTATCCGGCCTACAAAATCTGGCGATGGCATTTCTCTTTGGTGAGCTGTATAAATACACAGTCATCTGAAAGGAGTGCTAATGAACAGTTTTTATTCGCAACAGGCCCATTGCACGGTTCGCTGGCAGGAACTGCCCGGACAGGGCGAACCGCTGGTGTTTATTCACGGTCTCGGCTGTGCCTCTTCTTACGAATATCCCCGTATCGTCTGTGACCCCCTGTTCGGTTCCCGCCGCGCCATTCTTATCGATCTGCCGGGCAGCGGTTATAGCGATAAACCTGAGACTTTTAGCTATCAAACCTCGGCGCAGGCGCAGGTCGTCATCGAACTGCTCAATCATTTAGCCATCACGTCATTCTGGCTATATGGGCACAGCATGGGCGGCAGCATTGCAATAGAAACGGCAGAGCTGGCTGGCCGTCGTCTGCTCGGCCTGATGGTATCAGAACCTAATTTCCATGCTGGCGGTGGCGCCTTTAGTCGGGGCATCGCCGCCCAGACGGAAGACCACTTTGTCAGTCAGGGGTATCAGGCCATGCTGGAGGCGGAAACCTCACCCTGGAAGGGATGTCTGCAAAGCAGTGCTCCATGGGCGGTGTGGCGCGGTGCCGCGAGTCTGGTGAAAGGCGTACAGCCCAGCTGGAGCACGCGTTATCTGCAGTTACCTTGCCGGGTATGGCTGATTTTTGGCGAGCTTTCGCTGCCCGATCCGGACCTGGAGGAGATGCGTCAGCAGGGTGTTGAGGTAAAAATCATCCCCGATGCCGGACATTCGATGTCGTGGGAAAACCCCTCGGCGCTGGCGAAGGCGCTATCTGACTGCCTGTCAGAAAGAAACGACCCGCATTCATACGGGCCGGTAGTGTAGGCCTGATAAGCGTAGCGCCATCAGGCGTCTTTTCAGCCGAGCAAGCCCAGCAACGCCTGACGATCTTCCATCGTCATATCATGCGGATGCTGATACCCGATATTGTCAATCGCCTGGGTGTACAACGCCACCAGCCAGTCATATACCCAGGCCGTGGCCGCATGCACCGGCTGCTCGCCGAGACGGGTTAAGCGTGGGGCGCTGCTGTTGACCGTTGGCGTGACAAACACCGGCTGGCCTTTGCGGATGCGGCTGGCAGGGCGATCGGCGGCGGGTGTCTGCGCATAGCCGACCCAGCCCACGAAGTTCCCCAGCGCGGCATGCAGCTGCGCGGCGCTGCTTTTATCGGTATCGACAATCTTTTTCAGCTGGGCGAGCAGGTTCAGACGGTAGCTGGCGATCACCAGCACATCACCAATCTGCTGCAACACCGCGCTGTCGAGACCCAGACGGCTGGCGACGGCTTCGTCACGGCTCCACTGGCGCAGGTGATTCACCCAGACCTGATGGGCGAGGCGGGCTTTGTCCGTCGGCTGCCATAACTCATCGGCGTCCTGGGTGCTGTCGGCAAACAGGTCGATGGCGTCGGTAAACAGGCCGTTGACCTGCTCTTCGCGCGGCTGTTGCACGGCGAGCAGTGTTTCAAAGGCGCGCAGCGGCGGCAGTAACCCTTCCAGCAGCTCCCCGTGACGGGCGGCGCTTCCCTGCAGGGCACGCACCATCGCTTCAGCGGCGCTGCGCTGGGCGGCAGGATCCTGCGTCAATGGCGTCAGATACCCCTGCATCAGCTGATGCAGGTCGCGCTGATGCCGCTGGCGCAAGGCCAGCAGACGCGTCTGGCGCTGGGATGGCAGGGTCGCCTGCGACAGCCACTCGATCACCCGCTGCATGCTGCTGCTGTCCAGCGCCTGTAGGGTACCCCAGTACTGGCCGGGTTTACCGAGTAGCTGCTGCACCGCTTCGTCGAGGTTGGTCCGGCGGGTAAAGCGCGCATCCTGCGGCGTAATGGCCCACACCAGCCCCGGCAGGGCCGCGTCGTCCCCCGGCTGGGTCTCTTTCACCCAGTTGAGCAGCGTTTTCGCGGTTTTTGCCGTCTGCCCGTGATGCGCGGTGGCGTTGCAGATCACCAGCACGTCCGGCTGGAGATGCTGGCGATAGTGCTCCAGCAGCCACTGCTGTTTGGCCTGCGCCAGGGGCAGATCGGGCTGCGCCGACGGGGCCGGAATATCGATGATATCCACCCCGGCGAGCGCGCTGTTTTCTATCGGCAGGATCAGCTCGCGGGTCAGCAGGGCCAGCACGTCCAGCGGAATGCTGATGGCGTTAAGCAGCTCGCCGTTGTGCAGCGGGTGCAGCACCGCCTGCTGCACGTCCGGCAGGGCGATATCGCCCCGGGTAAGGAACCCTTCGGTCGGCAGGCCAAAATTATCCACCAGCAGGCTCAGCGGCGCGGCCAGCGCCTGCGCATGGCTGGTCTGGTGCAGAATATGCGCCAGCTTCAGCCACTGCTGCGTCAGCTCCTGCTGTTCGCCCCACAGCAGCGACCAACAGCTTGCGCGGGTGCTCAGATCCAGCGACGGCAGCAGCAGGGCAAACTGATGCCACAGGGCATCATCCATCTGCCGGGCCGCGGCAGGCACCGTATCGCGCCAGTAGTGTGCGATGGTGCCCACGTCGGCCGCGGTGATCCCCGGTACGCTCTGGGGCTGACGCAGGGCGCGCCACTTCTCCAGCCGCGCTTCAATGACGGTTTTGTCCACCGCCGGCAGCGTGGCGCGAGCCAGGAAGACCTGTACCAGCTCGGCCTCGGTGAGCAGGCTCAGGCGCAGCGGAAACGCGTCGTCAGCGATCTCTGCCGCATTCGGGCTGAAGCGCAGCGCCATGTTAGTCAGGGCATGGCCGGGGTTGATATGCGAAAAGTAGTCAAAGGTCCGCTGGCCGACAATCACGTTCATCCGCTGGTTGTCGCTGCCGCACAGGGTGGCGAGCAGATGGGCTTTTGCCGCCTGGGAGTGACCATATAAACCAATGGTGCTCCCCGAGTTCATCGCCTGTTCGATGGCCTGTTCCCGCGCGTCGGCCACGGCCAGTCTCGCCAGCAGGGCGTCAGCGTCGTTATCGAGGGTCGGGGCGTGCTGGCGCGTTGTGTTGATCCACCCGATTAACGCCTGAGTTGTAGTCGTCGTGGCTGTCATTTCAGGTATACGCTCCCGCTGTCGATCCAGTAGTGGCTGCCGCTGTGACGGCGGTCGGCCAGGGTATTCAGTTTAAAGGTCAGGGCATCGGGCGGTACCGGCGTGCCGTCCTGCAGCCAGGCATCGCTCAGCTCAAAGGCTTCCGGGCCATCCTGTTTATTGCCGCCGCACAGCTTCAGGCGCACGTTCAGCACCCCGTCACCGGCGATGGATTTCGCCAGCTCCGCGGAGTTAATGCTCAGCGTATAGAGCGGGGTGGCCGGCCAGCGGGCGTTCGCCAGCTGACGGAAGCCCAGAGTCACATTGCCGCGCAGGGGGAAGTGCAGACGCGCATCCAGCTTCGCGCCCGGCTTGTCGAGGTCGATATCCTGATACCAGACGTTCTCATCGCGCAGGGTATTAACCGTGTTATCCAGCACGCCCAGGTAGCGCACGGTGGAGTACGCCCCGATGTCCGCCGCCTTAAAGTTAAAGCGCGGCAGGCGCAGATCCAGTGCCAGGCTACAGAGCATTGCCCCGACCGCCGCGGTGGATTTCGGGTTGCCGATGCGCCCCTGCTGGCTGAACGGATACCACTCATGCACCCGGTACTTATCCAGCCACACTATCCGGCTGACCGGCACCGGCTGGAGATGGCGGATCAGCGCCTGCACGCCGGGCAGGCAGCCCGGACGCCCGGTGATCAGCAGAATATCGCAGGCGTAGTGGGAGATCGCCTCTGCCACCGCGTGCAGCGGCGCGGCCAAGGTAAAGTGCCCGGCCAGCATCGCATCCTGCATCTCGCGGAAGTTAACGTGCAGCGGCACGGCAAACAGGTCGAACGGCTCCGACCCGGCAGGCAGGGCGTGTTCGATGGCCTGCTGCAGATAGTTCATCACGTTGCGCGTCGGCTTGCGGGTCAGCAGATCGCCAAAGGTGGCGTGCAGCCCGTCGAGCGGATTGTCGATATCGCTGGCTTCCCAGGCGGCGAGGATCGCATGACCCATCGGCATAAACAGCTGCAGCGCCGTCTGCTGGCGCAGCACCGCCTGGGTATCGATGCGCCCGGAGTCGCCAAACAGCGAGGCCATCAGCAGCGAAGCATCGGCAATGCCGGATTTTTGCAACTGCGTTTGCAGGGCAGGCAGGACGTAACGCTGGATCACATCCAGCAGGGTGTCATCGCCCGCCACCTTAAAGCCTTCGCGGAACAGCAGCTGCGGGGTGATTTTGACGTTACTGCCCGAGCCATCGTCGAGCTGATAATGGGTGATCGCCATATCGGTGGTGCCGCCACCGATATCAATCGAGGCCACGCGCAGGGCGCGCCCCGGCGCACAGCCTGGCTCCGGCTCGCGATCCGGGCGGGCCACCGCGGCGAAGAAGGCTTCGGTCTGGCCGTTGTAATGAGAGATGGCTTCGTTATAGAGCCACACCAGCTGGCCACAGCTGGCTTCGTCCCACTCCATCTGGATCTCCGGCACCGGCACCACGCTCTTCTCCTGCTGCTTGCGGCTGGAGAAGTCGTCATCCTGCGGGTGCCAGCCCATCGCTTTCCAGACGATGGCGATGGCTTCGAACATGCGGCGGCGGAAAATCTCCCGCTCCTGCTTCGGCATCGCCGAGGGCAGGGTGAGGATCAGGGTGCGCAGCTGGCGCGGCGAGGCCGGGAAGCCGAGACGCAGACGAGTCGCGACGCTGTTGATCTGCCCCAGCGCCTGCGCCAGCAGCTCGCAGAGCATATGGGTCATCAGGGTGCTGCGGCTGTACTGCGGCGAGAAGACCGGCAGACGCTCGTCCTGCGGCAGGGTGAACAGCGGCTGGCCGTCATCGTTCATCAGGTTCATCAGCGGGAAGGCGGTCGCCAGCGGCTCGCGCTGGGTTTTGCTGTTCATCTGGCTGAAACGCCAGTCCTGCACCACCGGGGTTTCATCCCACAGGTAGCGGCGCGGGCTGGAGATGCCGCTGTTGCCTTCGGTGCCCAGACGCTGGGTCGCCAGTTTTCGCGCTTCGTCGCCGACGCGCACGATAGAAGGCCAGACGAAGGCGTCTTCGCGACCGCTCTCCACCGAGAAGTGCTGCTTGCCAAAGCGGGCTTCGGAGAACTCCAGGCGGCTGGTAAACAGCGGCTCATTGAGGAACTGCGGTTCGCTCAGGGAGCGCACCTGCAGCTCGGCAGTCTGGCGCAGGCCGTCGTTGGCGTCGCCGTGGTCTTCGATGATCACCCCACAGGTATGGGTGTTGCCGACATCGAGAATCAGATCCACCGGGATCGCCGGGGTGCTGAGGGTATGGGTGACGAATTTCACCTCCGGCACCGTCAGCTGCTCGCCCAGCATCGCCATAATGTTCAGCCAGTGGGCCTGGTACTCAAAGTTACGCATCGCCAGCTGGAGGTCGCGATCGGCGCGGTTCTCCACGCCCGCGGCGTACTGGGTAAAGGCCTCGCGCAGCCAGCCGTCAATCCAGGTCTGATCGAGGAAGTTAGCCACTTCGTCATCACGCCAGGCCAGCGCGAAGCGGGTGCCGTTAAGAATGTCGTTCTCCACCGGCGACAGCGGGCTGGTGGCGTGAGCCGCAATCTGGCTGTCCAGGGCCAGAGTCACACGGTGACTATTCCCGGCGTTGTCCGGGGTCTCCAGCTTGCGCACCTGCACCCGCGCCCAGTTATCCGGGCCTTCAACAAAGGTGCGCGGCGGGTTAAAGCGTAAAAATGGAATTGGCAGCCAGACGCCGTCCAGCACCGCCAGCGACTGCTGGAGCAGAATGGTGCTTTCGGGTTTGACCACTTCCGGCTGTCCGCCGCCCGCGGCAGGCAGGGTGTAGCGGCCATTTACCAGATCGAAATCCAGGCGCAGCAGGGGGCCATTGGCGGTTTTACGCACGAAACGTCCGCTCTGGGCGGAGTCCTGCGGCGTCAGGCCAAAATCAAGAAACTGAACGCCGCTGTTCGCAATCAGCGTGACGCTCTGTTTGTAGTCGCAAAGGTTTACCAGCATAGGATCACGCACCTGCCTTCCTGAATGTCAATGGAACCACGGTTTTCGCGTCGTAGCGCGCGCTGCATTCTGCCACGTCGTTGGTACCGGCTTTGCAGGTAATTTCCGGCATCGGGTAGCGGGAGCCGTCGGCGCAGCGAGCGTTGCCACGGGTTTTAATCAGCAGCTCCCCGTTGCTGTGCAGCCCGGAGAAGACCTCCGCGCGGCAGACCACGTTGTCGCCGTGAACGACGCGGGCCGTCCCTTTATTGTTCTGGATCTGATAGCGCACTGACGGCGGCTTACCGGTGATCGGATCGGTCACCTCCAGCATCGCCCGCCAGCTGCCGTTAAGAAAACGGGTCGAGCCGGATTTCACCTGACCGGCTTCCATCACCATTGCATCTTTCGGGATCGCGGTAATCACTACCGGTTCCGGCGCAACCGGCGCAGGCGCTTTCACGGCGGCCACTTCCGCCTGGTGCAGCGGTAAATTCAGCGGCAGAGGTTCGACCGCGGCAACCGGTTTAGGCTCGATGGCCACCGGCGCGGCCACCACGGCGTTAACCGCCTCAGCGGTGGGTGCCTGCTTCGGCCACAGCAGCGGGGCGGCCACGGCGGCAACCACCACCGCGGCGACCGGCAGCGCCCACAGCGGAACGCGGCGTTTTTTTGTGGCGATGACCACCGGGGCCGGTTCTGGCTCAGGCTCAGGCTCGCTGGCGGTCATCACCGGAGCGGGATGCGCCTCGTACAGATCGTCGGCGGTGATATGCACCGTTGCCGGGGCAGCAACCAGGGGTTCATCGGCTTTTTCAAAGACGATGGCCGGTTCCGGCTCGGGCTCAGGCTCTACAACCGGGGCAGGCATCGGGACCGGCAGCAGGGAGGCGCGCAGGCAGTCGAGAATATCCTCGCGCGCGTTTTCATTGAGGTTCACAAAACCCCAGAAGGTGATCACCGGCTTACCGTCCACCAGGAACAGGAAGTTTTCCCCGGGGAACTGAAACGCTTTTGACAGCAGGGAACCAAACAGCTGCTGGGCGGTTTTTGGCGACTGGAGCGATTTTTTGCTCAGGGATTCCACGCTGGACAGGGTGCTTTCCAGCAGGCGCAGCGCCCGGAAGCGCGCATCTTCGTCGGCGGCTTTCCAGCTGGTCACCGCGCCTTCCGTAGGCGAGTACCAGTCTACCCGGTCGCCTTCATCGTTGACCTGCGGGATCGCCAGACAATCGACAATCGACTGCTGTTTACGCAGGCGCAGGGCCTCACGGATTTGCAATGCTGATTCAAATACGGCCTGTCCGCCGCCGCCAACGGCCTGAAAATCATCCAGATTGCCGCTGCGTAAAAGGGTTTTTGCCACGATTTGGTCCCATAGACTTTTTCACGCGTCTACTTTACGAAATCTGCGGGCAAGCAAACGGCAGAAGAGACGGCAAAAGGGGCGATTTCTTACAGCATTGAGCGTGCGGAAAGTGCTTGACGGGGAATGTACCTTAAGGCAAATCACTGTCCCGGCGCGGGTGGAAAAAATCAGCGGAAATAACTGCTTTAGAATAACCTGATAGTGTTTCGTTATTTGCCAGGGGCAGTGGGCTGTGCTGTTATTACTATTCTAAATAATAAATCCAAACAGGTAATAACCATGTCTACAGGGAAAACTCTCCTCGCGCTGGCATTAAGCGCGTTGTTGCCAGCGGGAGCCGCGTGGGCGGCCAATAACGACACCATTATCTACTGCTCAGAGGCCTCGCCTGAGTCGTTTAACCCGCAGATCGCCAGCTCCGGCCCGACCTTTGTCGCCAGTTCGCAGGTGCTGTATAACCGCCTGATTAACTTCGATCCGGTGAAAAACACCCCGGTACCGTCGCTGGCGGAGTCCTGGACCATCTCCCCGGATGGCAAAACCTATACCTTTACCCTGCGCCAAGGGGTCAAGTTCAACAGCAATAAATTCTTTAAACCGACCCGCGACTTTAACGCCGATGACGTTATTTTCTCGGTGATGCGTCAGAAAGACCCGAAGCATCCGTATCACAACGTATCGCAGGGCAACTATGAATACTTCAACGACGTCGGCCTGGATAAACTGATCCAGGAGGTGAAGAAGGTGGATGATACCCACGTCCAGTTTGTGCTGAGCGAACCCAATGCCGCGTTCCTCGCCGACTGGGGGATGGACTTTGCCTCGATCCTCTCCGCGGAATATGCCGACGCGATGCTGAAAAAAGGCACCCCGGAGAACGTTGATACCTGGCCGATCGGCACCGGACCGTACGTGCTGCAGCAGTATAAAACCGACTCGCAGATCCGCTATCTGGCGAACCCGAACTACTGGGATGGCGCGGTGCCGACCAAACACCTGATCTTCTCCATCACTCCGAATGTCGAAACCCGTCTGGCGAAGCTGCAGACCAACGAGTGCCAGATCATTCCTGCGCCATCGCCGGTGCAGTTTGATGTGATCAAGAAAAACAAAGACCTGACCCTGCACTCGGTGGATGCGCTGAACGTCGGCTATCTGGCATTCAATACCGAGAAAAAGCCGTTTGATAACGTGCTGGTGCGTCAGGCCCTGAACTACGCCACCGATAAAAAGGCCATTATCAACGCGGTGTTCCTTGGCTCTGGTACGGTAGCAAAATCGCCGATCCCGCCAAATATGATGGGCTATAACAAAGATCTGCAGGACTACGGTTACGATCCGGAAAAAGCGAAAGCGCTGCTGAAACAGGCCGGGCTGGAGCAGGGGGCGGAAGTGACGCTGTGGTCGATGCCGGTGCAGCGCCCGTATAACCCGAACTCACGCCGCATTGCCGAGATGATACAGAACGACTGGGCGAAGGTGGGGATCAAGGCGAAAATCGTCTCCTACGAGTGGGGCGAATATCTCTCCGGGATGCGCAAAGGCGAGCACGACAGCGCGCTGTTTGGCTGGATGTCGGATAACGGCGACCCGGACAACTTCGCCGACGTGCTGCTGGGCTGTGACAGCATTAAGACCGGCTCCAATGCTGCACGCTGGTGTGACAAGGGCTATGATGGCCTGGTCCAGAAGGCGAAGCTCACCAGCGATCCGGCTGCCCGCGCGAAGCTTTACAGCCAGGCGCAGGAGATCTTCTACCAGCAGGCTCCGTGGATTGCGCTGGCGAACGGCAAAACCTTCTATGCCACCCGCAGCAATATCAGCGGGTACAGCGTAAGCCTGATGGGGAGCGATTTCTCGAAGGCGAAGCTGAATTAAGTCTGGTGCGGCCTGAGCCCCTCACCCTGACCCTCTCCCCACAGGGGAGAGGGAACAAACCGTAGGCCCGGCAAGCGTAGCGCCGCCGGGCAATCTCGCAAGGAGTGACAATGTCACATTTAGAGGAAGTTATCGCCCGCGTTGATGCCGCGGTAGCGGAAAGCGTGATCGTGCATATGAATGAGCTGCTGATCGAATTAAGCGAAGACACCGAATTAAGCCGGGAAGATCGCTATACCCAGCAGCAGCGTCTGCGCAATACCATTGCCCATCACGGCAAACACTATAAAGAGGACCAGGAAGCCCGCGAGGAGAGCCTGACCAAAGGCGGGGTGATCCTCTGAACTCAGAATGAGCGCCTTGCCACCAGCCAGGCGCCAATCACCAGCAGCACCGCCCCGCACACCGGGCCGATCAGTGCTTTCAGCGGTACCCCCTGACTGCGCACCACATCCATCACCAGACCGCCAATCAACTGGCTGGCGACCAGCACCGCGATGGTCGTCGCGGCCCCGACATACTGATAGCCGCTGATGCTGGCGAAAACAAAAAACGACCCCAGCAGGCCGGGGATCAAGGTCCACCAGCGCACCTGGTGTGCCAGCTCGCTGAATCCCGCAAAGCCGTTTTTAATCAGCAGGATCGACACGAACAGCACAATCCCTACCAGCGAGTTGAGCAGCATGGCGATCAGAATGGTGCTTGAGGTCTGGGTGATGCGCACCATCAGGGTGTTCTGCACCACCAGGCCAATGCCTGCCGCCACCAGAAACACCAGCGTCAGCGACTGATTCATCCGATAGCATCCGGGTCGGTACGCTCGTCGAGCTGGAGCTGCATAAAGGTCAGGTCCAGCCAGCGGCCAAATTTGGTCCCCACCTGCGGCATTTGACCGGTAGTGACAAAGCCCACGGTCTCGTGGAGATGAATGGAGGCGCTGTTCTGCGCTTCAATCCCGGCCACCATCACGTGTTTGCCGATGCGCTTAGCTTCCCCGATCAGGGCCTTCATCAGCTCGCGGCCAATGCCTTTACCCTGATGTTCGGGATGAACGTACACCGAATGTTCTACCGTGTGACGGAAACCATCAAAGGCGCGCCAGTCGCCAAAGGAGGCATAGCCGGTCACTACGCCATCATGCTCGCTGACCAGCACCGGGTAGCCCATCAGCTGGCGCGCCTCGAACCAGGCGATACGGTTATCGGTATCGACGGTGGTATCATTCCAGATGGCCGCTGTGTGCAGCACCGCATGGTTATAAATCTCGCCGATAGCGGCGCAGTCTTCTTTGATGGCATGGCGAATGATCATGGTAAACCTCAGGCTGTTTTGTTCACTATAGTAGTACGTTGTGACACGATATTACACAAACCAACATCGATACCGCTACGGCATAAGTCATATCTTTTTGTTATGAAAAAAGGCCGTTGTAATCCATTTCTTTCACTATAGTATGACGAGATGAATACTATGCCAGACAATATCAATGAGCGGATCAGCGCCCGCATTCGGCTGGAGCGTGAATCCCGCGGCTGGTCGCTGAGCGAGCTGGCGGAACGCGCCGGTGTCTCACGGGCGATGATCCACAAAATTGAACGCGCCGAGAGCAGCCCGACGGCAACGCTGCTGGCCCGTCTTTCCGGCGCGTTTGGCATCAGCATGTCCACGCTTATCGCGCGCGCTGAACTGCAGGAAGGCAAGCTGTTGCGCTTTGCCAACCAGCCGGTGTGGCGCGATCCGCAGACCCACTATTTGCGTCGCCACGTCTCGCCGCGCTCCGATCTGCCTATCGACATGGTGCAGGTGGAACTTCCCGGCGGCAGCGACGTGCCGATGCCTGCCTCGTCTTATGCGCTTGCCCGCCAGCTGATCTGGCTGCAGTCGGGTGAACTGGTGTTTCTGGAGGGGGATACCCGCCATGAAATGCGGGCCGGAGATTGTCTGGAATTAGGCCCGCCTAATGACTGCCGGTTTATCAACGAAAGCCGCGAGCCTTGCGTGTATCTGGTTGTCAGGCTGAACCAGTCTGGCTCGTAATGTCAAAGCGGACAGGAGAAGATGCGGCTAGTCTCTAAGGACGTTTGTCTAAACAGGAGTGAGATATGAGTCAATCTTCAACGCAGAATCGTCAATGGGTTCTGGCTTCTCGTCCCCATGGCGCCCCTACCGCTGATAACTTTCGCTTAGAAAACACATCCATTCCCGAACCTGCCGACGGCCAGGTTCTGCTGCGCACAATCTGGCTCTCGCTCGATCCCTACATGCGCGGCCGCATGAGCGATGCGCCATCCTACTCGCCGCCGGTAGATATCGGTGCGGTGATGGTGGGGGGGACCGTTAGCCGCGTCGAGAAGTCGAACCATCCTGACTATCAACCTGGTGAATGGGTGCTGGGCTACAGCGGCTGGCAGGACTATGAAGTTTCTGATGGCAGTGGGCTGGTCAAACTGGGCGCGGATCCTGAACATCCCTCCTGGTCGTTAGGCGTGCTGGGGATGCCCGGTTTCACCGCCTACATGGGCCTGCTCGATATCGGCCAGCCGAAAGCGGGTGAGACGCTGGTGGTAGCCGCGGCTACCGGGCCGGTGGGGGCAACCGTCGGCCAGATTGGCAAGCTGAAAGGCTGCCGGGTGGTGGGCGTAGCCGGCGGCGCGGAAAAATGTCGCCATGCCATTGAGGTGCTGGGCTTTGACCACTGTATCGATCACCATGCTGATGATTTTGCCGAACAACTGAAGCAGGCGTGCCCGCAGGGTATTGATATTTACTATGAGAACGTGGGCGGGAAGGTGTTTGATGCCGTGCTGCCGCTGCTGAATACCGCGGCCCGTGTGCCGGTGTGTGGGCTGGTGAGCGGATACAACGCCACCGACCTGCCGCCAGGGCCGGATCGTCTGGGGCTGCTGATGGGCACCATCCTGAAAAAACGCATCCGCATGCAGGGTTTTATCATCAACCAGGATTATGGTTATCGCATTGCTGAGTTCCAGCAGGAGATGGGCCGTTGGGTCCAGGAAGGCAGGATCCACTACCGTGAGCAGGTCACGGACGAGCTGGAAAACGCCCCTCAGGCGCTGATCGGCTTGCTGGAGGGTAAAAACTTCGGAAAAGTCGTGATACGTGTCGCGAACAATAACTTATAGTACCTGCTATGGCGGATTATTCCGCCATAATTACCTGGGCAAAATTCGAAATAACGTCTTTAATTATACCAACATAGATTAGTCTGCTCGTCATACACGTAATGAGGAACATTAAATAATCAATTAATTTTGGTTTGATGGATGATTTTTTTAAAAGTTAATCAGGCATGAAGATACAGGATATATCCGGGCCTCGTGTTTCGTTTATCTACTGTGGAATATAAGTTAAGTGTTAGTAACAGGAATTGAACATGCTGGATTTGGACAATTTAGAAAAAGCTCAACGAATGAGCCTGACGATGCAGGTTGAGGTGAGTCTGAAAGGAGCCCTGATTGCAGGGGCCCTGAAACCAGGCGCACGGCTCGTCACTAAAGAGATTGCGGATAAGTTAGGTACCAGTATTACTCCTGTTCGTGAAGCGCTGCTGCGGTTGGTCTCCGCTGGCGCGCTGCACGCCACCCCGGCGCAAGCGTTTCTGGTGCCGGAAGTCTCGCTTGAGCGTTACAACGAAGTCAATGCCATCCGTAAGGAGCTGGAGTGCATGGCCGTTGCGGCGGCCTGCGAACAGATGTCTGATGAGCGGATTGCCACGCTGCGTACTCTCTCCGACAATTTTCATGATGCGATGAACAGTGGCGAAGTGGAGCGCGCGCTCCATGCCAACCGGGCCTTTCGCTTCACGCTCTATCACTATGCGGATATGCCGACGCTGATGGCCCTTATTGAGCAGTTGTGGGTGCGTATCGGGCCCTGTTTTAACTGCCTGTACGATCCCGAACTGGTGCTGCCGTGTCGCTCTTATCGCTACGATGAACTGCTCACCGCGCTGGAACAGGGTGATGCGCAGGCCAGCCGCGCGGCAATTGATAAAGTGATCGACGAGGCAAATGACCTGTTGATTAAACAGTTTTTACCGTAATTGTCTTAAACAAGCGAAGCGGTAATATTGCGGAATATATCTTCTTATTATTTCCGGTGGTGATTGTGCTGCCGGGAACATTATTTTGTATAAAACAGTAAAGCGCTCTGAAATTGCCTGAAAAAGCCGGCAGCCCTGGCTGCCGGCTTTTTATTACTCGAAGCGATACGAGACTGAAAGGCCCACCCCGTAGTTACGCCCCGGCGCCGGTTCGTAGTAACGGCCGTTTGATTCGTTGACGATCACCGAGCCGACATACTCTTTGTCGAACAGGTTATCCACGCGACCAAAGACGTCCATACCCCAGTTGCCGACGTTCAGCTTATAGCCGGTATTCAGACCCACCACGGTGTAAGAGGGGGCTTTGGCGTTGTTTTCGTCATCGGCCTCGATGTCGCTCATGTAACGCACATCGGAACCCGCATACCAGCCCTCTTCAGGCTGCCAGCCAAACGAGGCAAAGCCCATATTGCGCGCAATGCCCGGCATCCGGTTGCCGTTACAGTCTGCGTCGCCACACACGTTGGTGCGGTAGGTCGCATCCAGGTACGTCCACGCCATTTTCAGCTTCCAGTTTTCGGCAAACTGCTGATCGAGTGAAAGCTCCACGCCCTGACGACGGGTTTTACCGGCGTTTTTGTAGCTGGTGCGTCCGCCAGAGCTGGCGTCAACCACGATCTCGTCGTCGGTATCGGTGCGGAACAGCGCCGCGGTGAACAGGCCGTTACCAACCCGCGTTTTACTTCCCACCTCATACGTATTGTTGGTCGACGGCTTGAGGCCGAAGTTCAGGCCGCTCTGGTTATCGGAACGGTAGGAGAGTTCGTTGATGGTCGGCGTCTCAAAACCACGGCCCGCCGCGGCATAGAGGTTCCAGGCGTCGGTGACGCGGTACTTCAGCGCGCCTGCCGGGAGCCATTTGTGGTAGCTGGCGTCGCCGCTGTCATCGCCGTTCGCGCCCTGCACGTAGTGGTCGTTCGAGTCGAACCACACGGAGCTGTAGCGCACGCCCGCGTCGAGAGAGAGTTTTTGCGTCAGCTGCCAGTTGGTTTGCAGGTAGGGATCGACGTTCCACATCAGGTTGCGTTCATCGCGGCGTTTCGCCCCTTTGACGCCGTAATCCGGCACGCCATTGTTCATGACGTAGTTTTCATACCCGCGACGATCTTCGCTCAGGTTCTCGTAGTTCAGGCCGGTGGTGAAGGTCATCGGCACCAGCAGCTCACCACGGTGGGTCCAGCGGGTGTCGATCCCCTGGTAGTGGCGCTGCATGTCAATCACGCCGCCCGCATGGGTCGGACGAAGCTGCGGCTGGTACGGGATCGACTGGTACTGGGTCATCTCACGTTCACCGGCGTAGGCCATCACGCTGAGGTCGTCCTGCGCGCTCAGCTGGCGCTCATAGCGCAGGCCGGCCTGGGTCTGCTTGATGGTTTTACGGGTGTTGTACTGATCCCCACGCGGAGACTGGCGCGGGTTGTCCCGCCACTCCTGATAGTCCAGCCCGCCGGGATCGTTGGCCTTCATATCAACGCTGTTGAAAATAAGGGTCAGCTTGCTGGCATCGTCGATGCGCACGCCCAGTTTGGCGTTGGCAAGATTTTTACGCGCGCCGCTGTGATCGCGATAGCCGTGGGTGGTGAAACGGGTGGTGGAGACGGTGTAATCCACATCCCCAGGCTGAGTGCCGTCGCCCATCGCGCCGGTGGCCTTCATGCCGTAGCGCCAGCTGCCGTAGCTGCCGTAATAGCTGCTGGCCTCCACGGTGGTGGGCTGGCGACCGGTTTCGGTGGTCATGTTGATCACGCCGCCGGAGGCGTTACCGTACAGGGCGGAGAACGGCCCACGCAGCACCTCTACGCTCTCGATGCTGTTGATATCGATATTCGAGGTTTGCCCCTGGCCGTCCGGCATGGTGGCCGGAATACCGTCGACATACAGACGAATGCCGCGCACCCCGAAGGTGGAGCGGGCGCCGAAACCGCGGGTCGACAGCTGGAGATCCTGGGCGTAGTTCTGCCGGTTCTGGATCTGCAACCCCGGCACGCTGCCGAGAGATTCGGAAAGGTTAATGCGCGGCGTGGCCTGGCGCATATCGTCGCCGTTGACCACGCTGACCGCCGCAGGCGTATCCAGCTCGGAGAGGGTTTGTGGCGACGCGCTGACGATCATAGTCTGCTCTTCGGCCGCCATCGTGGCGACAGGAGAGAAAATAACAGGAACCAACAGCAGGGGAAGCGAAGCCTGACGGGCAGAAATGATTTTCATGAATAGAAGCCGGTTAAGGGAATGACGAACCAAATGGAACATGTGCGTATATGGTAAATCTTTTGTAAATGTTTTGAAAACCAAAACAGCACATAGCGTTAACCTAAGTGTAGGTTAATTCGGCGGATCGTCTTGATGCGATCAAGAATTACTCCACATTACGATAAATAATGATTATTATTCGCATCAATAATCAGGTGAAGCGATGACTTTGCCAGCCGGAAGCGATGTCAGCGGTACCATTTACGTTAAAAGGGAGTTGTTATGAATTTACGTCACCTGTGCTCGCCGCGTCTGCGTGGCTCACTGCTGTTAGGTTCTCTGCTGGTCGCCGGGACTTTTAATGTTCATGCCGCAGAAGAGATGCTGCGTAAAGCGGTGGGTAAAGGCGCGTATGAGATGGCCGTCAGCCAGCAGGAGAATGCGCTGTGGGTTGCCACCACGCAGAGCCGCAAAACCGATAAAGGCGGGGTAGTTTACCGTCTCGATCCGCTGACCCTGGAGGTAACGCAGGCCATTCATAGCGATCTGAAACCTTTTGGCGCGACCATCAATAACGCCACCCAGACGCTGTGGTTTGGTAACACCACTAACAGCGCGGTGACTGCCATTGACGCGAAAACCGGTGACGTGAAGGGCCGTCTGGTGCTGGATGACCGTCAGCGCAGTGAAACCGTCAAACCGCTGCAGCCGCGTGAGCTGGTGGCAGATGACACGACGAACACCGTCTATATCACCGGTATCGGTAAAGAGAGCGTCATCTGGGTCGTTGACGGCGAAACGCTGAAGCTGAAAGAGACCATCACCGGCACCGGCAAGTTCAGCACCGGCCTGGCGCTGGATGCGCAGGCGAAACGTCTGTACACCACCAACGGCGACGGCGAACTGCTGACCATCGACACCGCGACTCACAAAATCATCGAGCGCAAGAAACTGCAGGACGACGGGAAAGAGCACTTCTACCTCAACCTGAGCCTCGACGTGAAAGGCCAGCGCGCGTTTATCACCGACTCCAAACAGCCGGAAGTGCTGGTAATTTCCCTGAAGGACGGCAGCGTGCTGAGCAAAGTGGCGGCACCGGAATCCCTGGCGGTGCTGTTCAACCCGGTACGTAATGAAGCCTACGTGACCCACCGTGAAGCGGGCAAGGTGAGCGTGATTGACGCGAAAACCTATAAAGTGACGAAGACCCTCGACACCCCGACCTTCCCGAACAGCCTCGCGCTCTCCGCCGACGGTAAAACCTTGTTCGTAACGGTGAAGCAGAAGTCTTCTCGTCAGCAGGAAGCGACCCAACCGGATGATGTAATTCGTATCGCGCTGTAAGTTGGGTGCCGTGCCGGGTGGCGGCTTCGCCTTACCCGGCCTACGAACTTCTGACCCGTAGGCCCGTGCAAGCGCAGCGCCGCCGGGCAAAAAAAAGGGAAGGCATTTGCCTTCCCTTTTTTATGAGTGCTTTTACCTGGAGGTCTCTTCCACCAGCGGACCATCCTGCTTTTCATCGCCCGGGTGTTTCGGCGCGGTGCTGTGGATCTCGTGCACGCGCTTACGCACGCCAAACCAGCCGGCCACCAGCAGAACCGCCAGCAGCGGGATCGTGGCGATGGTGTAAGTGCCGTTCGGATAATCGAACGCCATCAGCACCAGCACGCTGAACAGGAACAGCAGGGTCAGCCAGGAGGTGACCGGTGCGCCCGGCATCTTGAAGCTGACGTCGGCCGCGGTGCCTTCTTTGATCGCTTTGCGCAGACGCATCTGGCACACCACGATAAAGGCCCAGGAGGCGATAATGCCCAGCGCCGCCACGTTCAGCACGATCTCAAACACCTGCGATGGCACCAGATAGTTCAGGAACACGCCGAAGATGTAGACCACCAGGGTTGCCAGAATGCCCGCGTACGGCACCTGCTGCTTGCTCATCTTCGACATAAACTTCGGCGCAGAGCCGCCCATCGACATGGAGCGCAGGATACGGCCCGTTGAGTACAGACCGGAGTTCAGGCTGGAGAGCGCTGCGGTCAGCACCACGATGTTCATGATGCTGCCCACGTACGGCACGCCCAGCTTGGTGAAGAAGGTCACAAACGGACTTTGACCCGCCTGATAGGCGTTCCACGGCAGGAGCAGAACCAGCAGCACCACAGAGCCCACATAGAACAGGCCGATACGCCAGATCACGCTGTTGATCGCTTTCGGCACCATGTTCTCGGGATCTTTACATTCACCCGCCGCCGTACCGACCAGCTCAATGGAGGCAAAAGCGAATACCACGCCCTGGACCAGCACAAGCGCAGGCATCAGGCCGTGCGGGAAGAAACCGCCGTTATCGGTGATCAGGTGGAAGCCGGTCATGTTACCGTCCAACGGTTTGCCGCTGCCGAGGAACACTGTACCGACGACCAGGAAGATGACAATCGCCAGCACCTTAACCAGCGCAAACCAGAACTCCATCTCGGCGAACCACTTCACGCCTATCATGTTCATGGTGCCGACAATCGCCAGCGCGCCAAGGGCAAACACCCACTGCGGCACATCGCCAAACGCGCCCCAGTAGTGCATGTAGAGCGCCACCGCGGTGATATCCACGATACCGGTCATCGCCCAGTTAACGAAGTACATCCAGCCCGCGACATAGGCGGCTTTTTCACCGAGGAACTCACGGGCGTAGGAGACAAAGCTGCCGCTGGACGGACGGTGTAACACCAGTTCGCCCAGGGCACGGAGGATAAAGAAGGAGAAGATACCGCACACCAGATAGACCAGTGCGAGGGCCGGGCCAGCCATCTGCAGGCGGGCGCCTGCACCTAAAAACAGCCCCGTACCGATAGCGCCGCCGATGGCGATCATCTGCACCTGACGGTTGCCCATCGCCTTGTGATAGCCCTCTTCGTGGGCGTTCAGCCAGCGACGTTTCGCAGCGTGATGATCGGCTGCGCTTTTATTGCTTGTTTTCATTGAGTTACCTGTTTACCTGTCTGAATCATGTTTCATGATGTCCTCTCCGGCGGTGGGCAATACAAACGATTGCTTTTGCGCGGAAATGTGCTGCCTTTCCAGTCATTCTGCGTATGGATAAGGCAAAACATGGCGAAGCATCCTACCTGCAAATAGTAAGGGACGCAAAATATAACGGGCCGAAAGTGAGGTGGCTCTAAGTAATTGGTCGGGGCAGTGCTGTCGGGGGCTACGGGCAGCTGAATCGGGTAAATTTTTGAAACACTTTTCCGCGTTTTACCGCAATATCGATGAGTTTTGCTTAATGGTTGCCCGGTGATATTACGGCAATGCCGACCCGATCGCAGGACGGCAATCCGGGGCAGGGGAATCGCTAGGTATGACGCAGGGCCTCGACCAGCAGGGCAAAGGCGGTGGTGTGCTGTCGACGACTGGGGTAGTAAAGATGATAACCCTCAAACGCCGGACAGTACGCCTCCAGCACCCGCACCAGCCGCCCCTGGCTGATGGCCTCCTGCACCGTGTCCTCCGGGATATACGTCAGCCCCAGTCCGGCCTCGGCGGCATCGAGTCGCTGTGGCAGGTTATTCAGGGTCAGTTGCCCGTCCACTCGGACGCGGATCTCCCGCCCCTCGCAGGTAAATTCCCAGGCATACAGCCCGCCGAGCGTCGGCAGACGCATATTGATGCAGCGGTGATCCGCCAGCTGCTCGGGCGTTTGCGGTTCGCCGTGGCGGGCAAAATAGTCCGGGGAGCCGACAACGGCCATCCGCATATCCGGGGCGATCCGTACCGCAATCATATCCTTCGCCACCTGTTCACCCAGGCGAACGCCGGCATCGAAACGCCCGTCGACGATGTCCGTCAGGCCGTTATCCACCGTCACTTCAACATTGATATCCGGGTACTGCGCCATAAAAGATTTCAGCACCGGCCACAGCACTGCACTCATGGCATGCTCCCCGGCGGTAATACGGATATTGCCCGCGGGGGTATCGCGCATGTCGCGCAGGGCGGTCAGCTCCTGCTCGATCTCCAGCAGGTGCGGGCTCAGGCGCATAAACAGCTGTTCACCCGCTTCGGTGGGCGCCACGCTGCGGGTGGTGCGGGTCAGCAGGCGCATATCGAGACGTGCTTCGAGGTTACGCATCGCGTGGCTGAGGGCGGACTGCGATACGCCCAGCTGCGCCGCCGCGCGGGTAAAGCTGCGCTCCCGGGCGACCACCATAAAGGAGAGCAGATCGTTAAAATTATCCTTCAGCATCATGGCGCTCCCGATATATGAACTTGATTCATAGTTTGTGTCTGATTATGCATTCTAATCCGCATTCTTTTCAGCCGTAAACCATCCCTTCGTGATCAGGTCGTTCTTGTTGTAGATAAGATGAACCCAAATCGCTACGATCGTTCGATTAACCGACAGTAAAGCGCAGGGCATAACGTTGTCATTTTTTGGAGCGGAGGTAACGGCTTGTCAAAATATGAACTTCATTCAGCGGAACAGCGTTACCAGCCTGGCTCTGGCGACACGGTTCTGGCGAACAAGTTAGGGATCATCGATATCGATGAAATGGATGCGCTGGAATCGGGCTTGTTACTTATGCTCTATGAAAAGCTGTTTATTGCAGGCCAGTCGCCTGCGGTGCTGGCTTTCGCACATATCAGCGAGTGGCATCGCCAATGGCTGGGAAATGTCTACGAATGGGCCGGCAGATTGCGTAATGCTAACCTGACGAAGGACGGTTTTCAGTTTGCAGCAGCCGACAGGATCCCCTCGCTGATGACTGGCTTCGAGCAGCAGTATCTTTCCCGCTCCGGCGAACTGAAATCCCTGACTCGACCTGAACTGGTGAGTTATCTGGCTGAATGCCATGTTGAGTTTATTTTGATCCATCCATTCAGAGAGGGTAATGGGCGTCTGTCGCGGCTACTATTCGATGTGCTGTCAGTTCTGGCGGGAAAGGGGGTGCTGGATTACAGCTTATGGGACGAGCATAAGATGTTTTACTTCAAGGCAATTCAAGCCGGTGTATCAGGAAACTACAGCCCCATGATGCAACTGATAAGCGATATATTGCCCGATTAACGGGCGAGGCCAACGGCTTTCGCCTGAAGGAGATTTTGTTTGAGTTGCTGCTCTATTTTCTGCACAGAAACCCCTGTTTCGATTGCGGTTGAGCTGGCAACGGAACGATAAATTTGAGCTTTGGTAATGGTTTTTTTTCTCAAGCGATCTACCTCCTGAACGACTCTGGAAATTCTAGGGAGGAACAGTGTTATTAGCAAGGTGGTTTGTCCCGTTACCTTGCTCCTGACAATTCCTCGGGACGAAAATGAAAATTCGCCCCGATATTCATTACTCGCCAAACACCGCAATCGCCTGCTGCAACCTTGTGGTGCGCTGGGTAAGGTGATTTGCCGCCTGGGTGACGTGCTCCACCATCCCGGCGTTATTATGGGTCATCACCCCGATACGGGAAATGGACTCATTAATCAGGGTCAGCGCCTGGGTCTGCTCCTGGGTGGCGTGGCCGATCTCCTTGATCAGGGCTGACATGTTCAGCACATTGCCGATCATGGTGGTCAGCTGGGTTTCGGTCTGTTCCACCATATTCACCCCGGCATTAACGCTGGCGACGTTTTTCTCGATAAGCGCTGCGATCTCTTTCGCCGCCGACGCCGAGTGCTGGGCCAGATTACGCACTTCGGCGGCGACCACCGCGAAGCCGCGTCCGGCTTCCCCGGCGCGGGCGGCTTCTACCGCGGCGTTCAGCGCCAGGATATTGGTCTGGAAGGCGATACGGTCGATCACCGCAATGATATCGACAATCTGGCCGTTATCGCGCGATACCGACTGCATCACGCCGATAGTCTGCTTCATCACCGCTTCGCCGCTGTGCGCGCTGGCGCTGGTCTGATCGGCCATGCGGATCGCCTCTTCCGCCGTCTGGGCGGTCTGTTTTACCGCGCTGGCGATCTCTTCCACCGCCGCGGCGGTTTGTTGCAGATCGCCTGAGGTCTCCTCCGAGCGGGCCTGCAAGGCGTCACCTTCTTTCGCCACCTGCTGGCTGATAGCGCGGATGCCGCTGATTTGCGTGCCGACATCATCCACCAGCGAGTTGAGGTTTAATCCTGACTGGTTAACCAGGCGCATCATCAGGCCAATCTCATCGACGCGATCGAAGTGGTAATAGCGCGTCTTACGGCCCGACACCACGCGCTGCATCTGTTTAACAATGGTTTTTACCGGACGACAGATCTGCGCATTAAGAAATAACGCCAGCAAAATAAACAGCAACGCCAGGCCGCCGGATTGTATTATCCCCGCAGGGAGTAATACAGGAAGAGCCAGAGCGAGCAGGGCGGTAATCCCAAGTGAGTAATTAACCCGCTTCGCGGTGCTGAGCCGTTTTAATATTGAGAGAACGGAGAATATTCCCCGCCGCACCAGCACCCCTTTATAAAAGCGGTGGCCTTTTATTTCATTATTTCGCACCCGCTGATAAAGCGCTTCGCTGGCGTCGATTTCACTGCGCTCCGGAATATTGCGCACCGAGATATAGCCGGTGAGGGTGTCATTCTGGTAAACCGGCGTCACGTTGGCCCGTACCCAATAGTGATCCCCGTTGTGGCGGCGGTTCTTCACCAGCCCGGTCCAGCTCTCGCCCTGCTGCAGGGTAAACCACATATCGCCAAACGCCTCCGGGGGCATATCCGGATGGCGGATCACATTATGCGGTTCGCCAATAAGATGTTCTTCTTTATAACCACTGGCTTCAATAAAGGCCGAGTTCGCGTACGTAATATGACTTTGGGTATCGGTGGTCGACATTAAAGTCGAGCCTTCGTTAAGCAAAAACTCGTTTTGTGTAACGTGATTGTTACGCCTCATGAATAACTCCATGGTGATGTCTGTGTGAAGAGAAGCCGCCCGAAAAAAAGTTTCAGGCAAGGTTTTATCATTATTGTTAAATATTACGGCTGGCGTATTCTCCACAAAATCTAATCAATTAGAAAGCGCCTGAATTAACTATTTTTTCGTCGTAACCGTTACTTATGTAATAAAAATGCAATCACGACGGTGTGAATAACAACGCGGGCGGGAATTAAATCGACTTAAGGCAAATATAAAGGAAATAATGACTCTGTGGCGAAAACTACACTCCCGAAATAATGTTTCATTAACATTCATAAAACATTATTATTGTTGGCCCGGTTTTCCCGACGCATCAGGACCTGTGATGAAAATCAATATTATTGGCACCAGCGGCAGCGGTAAAAGCACCCTGGCCCGCAGGATCGCCGCCGAGCTGGCGCTGCCCTGTATCGAAATGGACACCCTTTACTGGCGTTCCGACTGGCAGGGCACCCCGGACGACGTTATGTTTGCGAAGCTGGAGGCGGCCCTCAGCGCAACGCCGGGCTGGGTGCTGGACGGCAATTACAACCGCACCCGCCCGATAAAATGGCGCAACGTCGATCTGGTGGTGTGGGTGGACTACGGCCTGGCCCGCACCCTGCGTCAGGCCATCACCCGGGCGGTAAAACGCGCCTGGACGCAGCATGAGCTGTGGCCCGGCACCGGCAACCGGGAAAGCTTCCGGCGCACCTTCTTTAGCCGGGAGTCGATCCTGCTGTGGACGATCAAGACCTGGCGCAGCAACCGGGTGCGCTATGAAGCCGACATGCAGAACCCTGATTTTGCCCATATCCGCTTCGTGCGCATTACCTCCCGCCAGCAGGCCAACGCCCTGATCGCTGAGCTGCGTTCTTCGCTGTAACCCAACGCGGTATTTCTGAAATCCGGCAAACCAAATGTAAATTAATTGTTTCTCAGTGGTGAAATCGCCCCTTAATAATGGCGACATGTTTAGTCAAACGAGATTGCAACATGTCCTGGCGAATCAGCATTCTGGATAAAAGTCCTGTCGCAGAAAACGAAACGGCCGCCGATGCGCTGTCGCGCACCTTAAGCCTGGCGCAGCAGGCCGAAACCCTGGGTTATCACCGCTTCTGGATTGCCGAACACCACAACACCCCGCAGCTGGC
This sequence comes from Leclercia sp., assembly GCF_036780805.1. NCBI lineage: Bacteria > Pseudomonadati > Pseudomonadota > Gammaproteobacteria > Enterobacterales > Enterobacteriaceae > Leclercia > Leclercia sp. The sequence continues at coordinate 984,560 of NZ_DAIQCE010000001.1, forward strand.
GAGCCCGTCGCCCGAGCTGCTGATTGCCTGGATCCTCGGGCAGACCCGACGCATTCGCGTCGGCTCCGGTGGGGTAATGCTGCAACACTACAGCCCGTACAAAGTGGCGGAGAACTTCAATCTGCTGGCGGCCATCGCCCCCGGTCGGGTGGATCTGGGCGTCGGCAAAGCGCCGGGCGGCCTGCCGCTCTCGACCCGGGCGTTACAGCTCGGCCTCAGCCAGCAGGAGAAGGGCGATTTTGCCTCCCAGCTGGCGCAGCTGAATGGCTGGATCAACCCGACGTCACAGGAGGAGGCGGTTCGCGCCACCCCGTTACCCCAGGTTCCGGCGGCGGGCTTCCTGCTGGGGGCCAGCGCGGAGAGCGCGCGCCTTGCCGCCAGCATTAACTGGGACTTCGTTTTTGCCGCCCATCTGAATGGCGATCCTGACCTGCTGCGCGAGGTGATTGGCACCTGGCGCGCCCACAGCGCCCGGGAGGTGATTGTCGCCGTGCAGGCCATCGTCGCCCCAACCCAGGCGCAGGCTGAATCGCTGGCAAGCGCAGTAGAAGTGTGGGGCGTTGAGTTGGCCAACGGCCAGCGGGTCACCGTCGCCAGCGAAGAGCAGGCTTACGCCTTTGCCCGTCAGGCGGGCAGCGAGCCGCTGCGCATTGCCCGTCGCGCCCAGTCCCTGCTGGCGGGCACCGCGGAGTCGGTGCTCGAACAGCTTGACGCGCTGCATCAGCAGTGGGGCATTGATGAGTTCATCATTGATACCCCGGTCGCCGATGGCACCGCCCGCGTGCAGTCCCTGCGCCTGCTGGCTCAGGCCCGACAGCTGCGCGAGGTGGCCGTATGAGCCTCGAACAACAGCTGATCGCCTGGCGCCGGGAACTGCACCAGAACCCGGAACTCTCCGGGGAAGAAATCCAAACCACCGCCCGCCTGCGCCAGTGGTTAGGCGACGCCGGAATTAAGGTACTGCCTTACGATCTGGCGACCGGCGTGGTCGCCGAGGTAGGGAAGGGTGAAAAACAGATCGCCCTGCGAGCCGATATCGACGCCCTGCCGATTGAGGAGCGTAGCGGCGTAGACTTTAGCTCCCAGCGCCCCGGCGTCATGCACGCCTGCGGGCACGATATTCACACCAGCGTGATCCTCGGCGCGGCCCTGAAGCTGAAAGAGCGGGAAGAGGCGCTGAATGGCCGGGTGCGGATCCTGTTCCAGCCCGCGGAGGAGAACTTCGGCGGCGCGAAAAGCCTGGTGCGCGCCGGGGCCCTGCGCGACATCAGCGCCATCTTCGGTATGCATAACGAACCCGGTCTGCCGGTGGGCAGCTTTGCCACCCGCGGCGGCCCGTTCTATGCCAACGTCGACCGCTTCGTGTTCCGCATCACCGGCAAGGGGGCCCACGCCGCCCGTCCGCACGAAGGGAGCGACGCGATTGTTCTCGCCAGCCAGCTGGTGACCGCCCTGCAGAGCGTTGCCAGCCGCAACGTCAACACCCTGGATTCGGTGGTGCTGAGCGTGACGCGCATTACCGGAGGCAATACCTGGAACGTGCTGCCGGAGAGCGTCGAGCTGGAAGGAACGCTCAGAACCCATCGCACCGAAGTGCAGCAGAACGTGAAGGGCCGGGTGGCGGAGATCGCCGCCGGGTTTGCCGCCGCCTTTAATGCGCAGATCGACATTACCTGGTATGCCGGACCCACCGCGCTGGTGAACGACGCCAACTGGGCCGAGTTTGCCACCTCGGTGGCACGGGAAACCGGCTACGAGACCCGACTGGCCGAGCTGCACATGGGCGGGGAGGATTTCGCCGTCTACCTGCAGCAGATCCCCGGCGCTTTCGTCAGTATCGGCAGCGCCAGCCAGTATGGCTTGCATCATCCGGCCTTTAACCCGGACGAGGCCTTAATTGAACCCGCCGCGCGATATTTCGCCCAGCTTGCGGAAAAAGCACTGAATCAACTTTAAGGGTAAGGAGGGACTATGTCCGCAACACGACAGCTGCGACTGGGCACGATTTTGCACGGCGCCTCGGGAAATATGTCAGCCTGGCGCCATCCGGCAGCACCGGCCGATGCCAGCATCAATTTTAACTTCGTCAAAGAGACGGCCCTGAAGGCCGAAGCGGGCAAGCTCGACTTTATCTTTGTCGCGGATGGCCTCTACATCAACGAGAAGTCGATCCCGCACTTTCTCAACCGCTTTGAGCCCCTGACCGTGTTGTCGGCGCTGGCGACCGTCACATCACGGTTGGGGCTGGTGGGGACTTTATCCACCTCCTACAGCGAGCCCTTCACCGTGGCGCGCCAGTTTGCCAGCCTCGATCACCTGAGCAACGGCCGGGCGGGCTGGAACGTAGTGACCTCGCCGCTGGAGGGATCGGCAAAGAACTTCTCCCGCGACAAGCACCCGGAGCACGCCCTGCGTTACCGCATCGCCGATGAGTATCTCGACGTGGTGAAAGGGCTATGGGACTCCTGGGAGGGCGATGCCTTCGTGCGTAACAAAGAGACCGGGCAGTTCTTCGATCCGCAAAAACTGCACACCCTCGATCACCACGGCGATTTCTTTAAGGTGGCCGGGCCGCTGAACATTGGACGCACGCCGCAGGGCAGGCCGATTGTCTTCCAGGCCGGGGCCTCGGACGACGGCAAAAAGCTGGCGGCGAAACACGCCGACGCCATCTTCACCCACCATGAAACCTACGAAGAGGCGCAAGCCTTCTGGCACGACGTCAAAAGCCAGCTCAAACAGCATGGCCGCAGCGCCGATGAGCTGCATATCTTCCAGGGGGTGAGCGTGATCGTCGGGAAAGACGCCGATGACGTGGAGGAGCAGTACCAGACCACCGCCGCGCTGGTCTCCATTAACGATGCCCTGAACTATCTTGGCCGCTATTTTGAGCACCACGATTTCAGCCAGTATCCGCTGGATGAAGCCTTCCCGGACATTGGCGATCTGGGGAAAAACAGCTTCCGCAGCACCACCGACGAGATCAAACGCAACGCCCGGGAGCGCAACTTAACCCTGCGCCAGGTGGCGCTGGAAGCCGCCTCGCCGCGCCCGCGTTTCTCCGGCACCCCGGAACAGGTCGCCGACGGCTTGCAGCAGTGGTTTGAAGGCTATGCCGCGGACGGTTTCATCATCCAGGGCGGCACCCCGGATACCTTCCCACGCTTTGTTGATCAGGTGGTGCCGCTGTTGCAGGCGCGCGGCCTGTTCCGCACCGAATACCCCGGCACCACCCTGCGTGAGAGCCTGGGATTAGCGCAGCCCGTTAATCAGTACACACAACAATAACGCACACAACAATAAGAGAACCTGCCATGAAAAAATCATCGCTTATTCTGGCGCTCGCGCTGGCCTTTACTCCTGCCGTCTGGGCAGAGAACGTCAACATTAACGGCACCGGGGTCAGCCTCGAGGCCAACAAAACGCCGATCAACACCGCGAAAAACCCGCAGGCCGTCGCCCAGTTGCCGGCCAGCTTTAAGCCGGTAGTGCCGGGTAAATTCACCGTGGCGATTGCCGGGCTGAGCCAGCCGCCGCTGACGGTGTTTGCCGATGACAACAAAACCCTGATTGGCAGCGAGGCCGACATCGCCCGTCTGGTGGCCGACAGCCTCGGGCTGGAGCTGAACGTGGTACCTACCTCCTGGGAAGACTGGCCGCTGGGCGTCGCCTCCGGGAAATACGACGCGGCGATCAGCAACATCACCGTCACCAAAGAGCGTAAAGAGAAGTTCGATTTCGCTACCTACCGTAAAGATTCGCTGGGCTTCTACGTGAAATCCACCAGCCCGATCAAGAAACTTGAGACGGCGGAAGACATCGCCGGGCTGCGGATTATCGTTGGCTCCGGCACCAACCAGGAGGCGATCCTGCTGGCCTGGGATGCGGAAAACCAGAAGAAGGGCCTCAAGCCATTCACCCCGATCTACACCAAGGACGATGCCGCCCAGACGCTGGCGCTGCAGTCCGGTCGCGCGGACGCCTACTTTGGCCCGAACGTAATTGGCGCATGGAAAGCGGCCCTCAACGGTAAAACCAAACTGGTGGGCAGCGTCGACGGTGGCTGGCCGAAAGCGGCGCACATCGCTGTGACTCTGAAAAAAGGCAGCGGCCTGGCCGAGCCGGTGCAGACCGCGCTCAACGGCGTGATCAAGAACGGCGACTACGACAAAGTGCTGAACCGTTGGGGTGAAGGCGTGGAGCGTATCCCGAGTTCCGAAGTTAACCCGGCCGGTCTCGGCGATTAAGGAGAACCTATGAGCGACCTTTTTCGTGACGTATCGCCGGAGGACGCCGATCTTCAGCCCATCATTGATGGGCTGTTCGGAGAATATGCGGCGCGCTACGGCGACTACTTCTCTAAGGATGCCGAGATCGAACTGACCGAGTGGTATCTCGCGCCGCAGGGGCTGTTTATTGTCCTGGAGCGCGACGGAAAGATCATCGCCACCGGGGCCTATAAACCCTTCGATGCGCAGACCGCCGAAATCAAACGGATCTGGACCGACAAATCCCTGCGCCAGCAGGGGCTTGCCGCCCGTGTGGTGCAGGAGCTGGAGCGCCGGGCGGTACTGGCCGGCTACAGCCAGATCTACCTCACCACCGGCTTCCGTCAGCCGGAAGCGGTGCGGCTCTACCTGAGCCAGGGCTACGCGGCGCAGTTCGACCTGACCCGCGACCCGGAAGAGTACAGCCAGCCGCCGTTCGACGGGCGACTGCGCTTCACCAAAACGCTGGTACGCGAAGCGTTCAGTAAATCGGCATGAGGAACGACGATGAACAACGTTGAAACCATCAAAGTGGTCCCGGCGCGCTACCCGCTGCGCACGGTGGGGGCAATTGTTGCGCTGTTTGTGCTGGCGGTTGTCATTCAGTCGGTAGCCTTTAACCCCCGCTGGGAGTGGAGCGTGTTCGCGCGCTGGTTCTTCGACCCGGTGATCCTTGAAGGGGTGGGGCAGACGCTGCTCCTGACCCTGATCGGCACCGTGCTCAGCGTGGTGATTGGCGGCATGCTGGCGCTGGCGCGGCTGTCGTCCTCGTGGCTGCTGAGCAGCCTCGCCTGGGGCTATATCTGGCTGTTCCGCTCCCTGCCGCTGATTGTGGTGCTGATCATCCTCTACAACTTCTCCTATCTGTACGACACGCTGTCGCTTGGCGTGCCGTTCACCAGCATCACCTGGGGCAGCTTCGAGACCATCAACGTGCTGGGGCAATTCTCCACCGCGGTGGTTGGCCTGACGCTGGTGCAGAGCGCCTATACCGCGGAGATCATTCGCGGCGGCTTCCTTGGGGTCGATCACGGCCAGTATGAAGCAGCAGCAGCGCTGGGGTTACCGGCTTCGCGCCGCACTCTGCGCATCATCCTGCCGCAGGCGCTGCGCACCATTCTGCCCGCCGGGTTTAACGAAATCATCAGCCTCGCCAAGGGCACGGCGATGGTTTACGTCCTGGCGATGCCGGAGCTGTTCTACACCATCCAGATGATCTACAACCGCACCCAGGAGGTGATCCCGCTGCTGATGGTCGGTGCCGTCTGGTATCTGGTGATCACCACCGTGCTTTCCGCTATCCAGCATCTGGTTGAACGTGCCCTGGCCCGCAGCGAGCGCCGCTCGGCGGTGAACAGCACTCGCGCCACCCGCACCCGTTCCGTCACCACCCAAACCACACAGGAGCCTATCCATGCAAGCCTCTCCTGAAGGACATATTTCGATTACCGGCGTGAGCAAGTTCTTTGGTCGCCACAAGGCGCTGGATAACGTCTCGCTGGAGATCCCGCCGGGCTCGGTGACGGTGATCCTCGGGCCGTCCGGCTCCGGTAAATCCACGCTGCTGCGCACCATTAACCATCTCGAGCGCGTTGATGAAGGCTTTATCCAGATTGACGGTGACTACATCGGCTATCGTCGGGAGGGCAACACGCTGTACGAGCTGAAAGAGAAAGCGATCCTCAAACAGCGCGTCAACGTGGGCTATGTGTTCCAGAACTTCAATCTGTTCCCGCACCTGACGGTGCTGGAAAACCTGATTGAGGCACCCATCGCCCACAAGCAGCTGAGCCGTAAAGAGGCCGTCGAGCGGGCCTACGATCTGCTCGACGTGGTGGGGCTGCGCGATAAGGCCGATGCCTGGTCGCGACATCTTTCCGGCGGGCAGCAGCAGCGCATCGCCATTGCCCGCGCCCTGGCCCTGCGCCCGCGGGTGATGCTGTTTGATGAGCCGACGTCGGCGCTGGATCCCGAGCTGGTGGGCGAGGTGCTGGACGTGATCAAAAAGCTGGCCCGCTCCGGCACCACCCTGGTGGTGGTGACCCATGAGATTGGCTTCGCCCGGGAAGTGGCGGACCAGGTGGTGTTTATGGTCGACGGCAAAATCGTTGAACAGGGCAGCAGCGACGAGGTGCTGAACCGTCCATCCCACGCGCGAACGCGGCAGTTCCTGTCGAAAGTGCTGTAAGGAGAGAAGATGAAAAAGGGATTACTGGCGTTGCTGGTGGTGGCATCCGCAAGCCACGCCGCGATTGATTTACAGGCTAACGAGCAGCCCCTGCCGGTGACGGTGGATCAGCAGGCGGTGGCGAAGATCCCCGCGCACTACAAATTTGTTGAACCGGGCACCTTAACCGTCGCCATTTCGGCCCTCAACTCGCCGCCGCTGGCATTGCTGGCCAGCGATAACCGCACCCGCATCGGCAGCGACCCGGATATCGCCCGGCTGCTGGCGGGCAGCCTCGGTTTAAAACTCAAGCTGGTGCCAACGGCGTGGGAGGACTGGCCGCTGGGGATTTCCTCCGGGCGCTACGACGTGGCGCTGGTCAACATTGCGGTGACCGAGCAGCGGAAACAGAAGTTTGATTTTGCGACCTATCGCGTCGATAACCTGGCCTTCTCGGTGAAATCCACCAGCGAGGTGCAGTCGATCAAGGGTGCCGCCGATCTGTCAGGTAAAAAGGTGATTGTTGGCTCCGGCACTAACCAGGAGCGCATTCTGCTCGGCTGGAACGAGGAGAACAAAACCGCAGGGCGCGAGCCTGCGCTGCCGGTCTACCTGACCGACGACGCCTCCGGCAATCTCTATATCCAGTCCGGCAGGGCGGATGTGTTCTTCGGCCCGCAGTCGGTATCGGCTTACAAAGAGGCCCTGACCGGTAAAACCCGGGTAGTGGGTTTAGGGCCGAAAAAGGCCTACGTTGCGACGACCACCAAAAAGGGGAACGAGCTGGTGTATGCCCTGCAGGCGGCGCTCGACGGGGCCATCCAGCGCGGTGACTACCAGAAAGTGCTGGCCCGCTGGGGCGAGCAGGGCGAAGCGGTGGTGCAGTCGGAGGTTAACCCGCCAGGGATAACCTACTGAGGCTGCTCTACACTTAAGGCTTTGACCGAGGTATAGCCGATGATCAAAGTCTATGGCGTTCCCGGCTGGGGCTCAGCCATCAGTGAAGTGATGCTGACCCTCGCCGACATTCCGTATCAGTTTATCAACGTCGACGGGTTCGATAAGCCGGGTGCCACGCGCGAGCTGCTCGAAAAACTTAACCCTCTGTGTCAGGTGCCGACTCTCGAGCTGGAAAACGGCGAGATCATGACGGAAACGGCAGCGATTGCGCTGCTGGTGCTGGATCGCTGTCCCGATCTGGCACCTCCCGTCGGGCGCGCGGAGCGCCAGCAGTTTCAGCGCCTGCTGATCTGGCTGGTGGCCAACGTCTATCCCACCTTTACCTACGCCGACTACCCGGAGCGCTGGGCGCCGGATGCCCCGGAACAGCTGCAGCAAAACTGCCGCGAATACCGCAAATCGCTCTACCTGTGGCTGGACAATCACCTCAAAGCCGCGCCGTACGCCTTTGGCGAGCAGATCACCCTTATCGATTGCTATCTGTGCGTGATGCGCACCTGGGGCCCACGCCCGGAGTGGTTTGCCGCCAACACGCCGAACATTACCGCCATTGCCGATAGCGTGGCCAGGCTCCCGAAACTGCACAAGGTGCTAAAAGCTAACGACATACTCTGCTAGTCTGGAACGCTTACTCAAAAGGAGTCCTGCCCATGCCACACGTTAATATCAAATGCTTCCCCCGCGACCTGAACGACGAGCAAAAAACCGCCCTGGCGGCGGATATCGCCGAGGTGATTACCCGTCATCTGAACAGTAAGGATCGCTCTATTTCCGTGGCCCTGAATGAGGTTCAGGAAGCCGACTGGAAAGCGCAGGTCTGGGATACGGAGATTGGCCCGAAGCTGGATGAGTTGATTAAAAAGCCGGGTTATTCGATGTAAGTAGGGTGCCTTTGCCGGGCGGCGCTGCGCTTGCCCGGCCTACGGTTCCGTGCTCTTGTAGGCCGGGTAAGGCGCAGCCGCCACCCGGCAACGCAGTGCGGCCTGATGCCCTCACCCCGACCCTCTCCCATAGGGAGAGGGCGAAAACACTAAACATACAGCTCCGGATGCTCATCCAGCATCGTCAGCATATTATCCCGAATCTCATCCTGCGCCCCGGCCATCCACACCGCCTCCAGCGGCATGCCCATCTGCTCGGCGCCGTTCAGCTGGACAAATTTCACCCCCGGCATCAGATAGCGGCTGCTCCACGCCGGAACAATCGCCAGCCCGATCCCCGCCGCCACCAGGTTGATGATGGTCTGCTTTTCGTCCGCCATCTGTGACACTGTCACTTCAATGCCCGCATTATGGAACAGGTTCATGGTCAGGTCGTGGCTGTGGGGGCGCGAGCGCCGCTCCGGCAGGATCATCGGCATCCCTTCCAGTTCCGCGATATCGACCCTTTCCCGGTCGGCAAAGGGGTGGCTGGCAGGCAGGGCCAGAATGCCCGGCTCGTTGCACAGAAATGCCCGGCCAAACTGCCCATCCAGCTGGGCGGGAGGGCGGATAAACACCAGATCCAGCCTGCCGCTTTTCAGCTTCGGCAGCAGATGGACGGTCTTATCTTCGAAGAGCTGGATCTCCACCGTCGGGTAGTGCTGGCGAAACAAGTGCAGCAACCCAGGCAGCAATCCGATGGCCGCGCTGTCGATGGTGCCGACGCGTAAAAGCGGCTGCACCCGGCGTGGATTTTGACGAAATTGCAACATAATCGCGTCGGCATGGGCGAGCAGCTTTCGCGCCTCTTCCCGCAGCAAAACGCCGTTCTCCGTCAGCGCCACCCGGCGGGTCGAGCGGGTGAACAGCCGCGTGCCAAGTACCTCTTCTAAAAGACGAATATTCCTTCCCAGGGCGGAGGGCAGCATATCCAGGCGCTGGGCCGCCTGTCCGAAATGCAGGGTCTCTGCCACCGCCAGGAAACAGCGCAGGTGTTGTAGTTCCATTTTGGCTCGCTCGCGATTATTGCATTTTTTTGTATAAACCGATGCGCATGATCATGCAAGAAATATCAGCATACTCATCAAGGCAGCCCGACTGCGTACCCTACAAAATAATTATGAGGAACACCTCACATGACCTGCACAATTGAACAACGGGTTATGCGTAAGATCACTTTGCGCATCGTGCCCTTCATCATGCTGTTGTACTTCATCGCCTTCCTCGACCGCGTCAACATCGGTTTCGCGGCGCTGACCATGAACGCCGATCTCGGCTTCTCCCCGGCGGTGTTTGGTTTTGGTGCCGGGATCTTCTTCCTCGGCTACTTCCTGTTTGAAGTCCCGTCCAACCTGATTTTGCATAAGGTCGGAGCGCGCATCTGGATTGCCCGGGTGATGATCACCTGGGGGCTGGTCTCCGGCGGCATGGCCTTCGTCCAGAGCACCACCAGCTTCTACAGCCTGCGTTTTCTGCTCGGCGTGGCGGAAGCGGGCTTCTTTCCGGGGATCATTCTCTACTTAAGCTACTGGTTCCCGGCGCAAAAACGCGCCCAGGTGACGGCGATCTTTATGGCCGCAGCGCCTATCTCCACCGCGCTCGGCTCACCGATCTCCGCGGCACTGCTGGAGATGCACGGGATGATGGGATTTGCCGGCTGGCAGTGGATGTTTGTCCTCGAAGCGGTGCCGGCGGTGATCCTCGGCGTGGTGGTGCTGTTCTGGCTCACCGATCGCCCGGAGAAGGCGAAATGGCTCAGCGAGGAGGAGCGCGGCTGGCTGATTGCCACCCTTCAGCGTGAGCAGGCCGCGAAACAGGCCACGGCGCAGCACAGCGTCTGGAAAGGGCTGCTGGACAAGCGCGTTCTGGCCCTGTCGCTGGTCTACTTCGGCACCTCCGCCGGGCTCTACACCCTGGGCATCTGGTCGCCGCAGATCATCAAAACCCTCGGCGTCTCCTCCATGACCGTCGGCCTGCTGAATGCGATCCCGGCGGTGATGGCGGTGGTGGCGATGGTGCTCTGGGCGCGTCATTCCGACAAAACCGGCGAACGTTCGTGGCACGTCATTGCCGCCTGTATCGTGGCGGCGGCCGGGCTGTTTATGGCCGGCAGTACCGCGAGCATTGTCGGGGTGATCCTCGCCCTGACCATCGTCAACTGTGGCATCAGCGCCTCCAAACCGCCGCTGTGGAGTATGCCAACCCTGTTCCTGTCCGGGTCGGCGGCGGCGGCGGGCATCGCCACCATCAACTCGCTCGGCAACCTGGGCGGCTTTGTCGGTCCGTTCATGATCGGCCTGATAAAGCAGCAGACCGGCAGTTACACCTGGGGGCTGTGGTTTGTCGCCGGGCTCCTGATCCTCTCTTCAATCGTGGTGCTGTGGCTCTCGGCGTCCAGCCGCAAGGCGCAGGCACACGACGCATTAATTCAGCCAAAACATTAACTTAAGGAAACAGAGATGAAAGATTACGCCATTGCAGCCATCCCCGCAGACGGTATCGGCCCGGAAGTGATCACCGCGGGTGTTGACGTGTTACACGCGCTGGCTCAGCGTCAGGGAGATATGCGTTTCTCGGTGCACACCTTCGAGTGGGGCTCGGACTACTACAAAAGCCACGGGGTGATGATGCCGGAAGACGGGCTGGAGCAGTTGAAAGCCTTCGACGCCATCTACTTTGGCGCGGTAGGGGCCCCGGACGTGCCGGATCACATCACCCTGTGGGGGCTGCGCCTGCCGATCTGCCAGGGCTTCGACCAGTATGCCAACGTCCGTCCGACCAAAATCCTGCCGGGCATTCAGTCTCCGCTGCGCAAGGCGGTGCCGGGCACTCTCGACTGGGTGATCGTCCGTGAGAACTCGGAAGGGGAATATTCCGGCCACGGCGGCCGCGCCCACCGCGGTCTGCCGGAAGAGGTGGGTACCGAGGTGGCGATTTTCACCCGCACCGGGGTCACGCGCATCATGCGCTACGCCTTCCGTCTGGCGCAGACCCGTCCGCGCAAGCTGTTAACCGTGGTCACCAAGTCTAACGCCCAGCGTCACGGGATGGTGATGTGGGACGAGATCGCCGCCGAAGTGGCACGCGAGTTCCCGGACGTCACCTGGGACAAAATGCTGGTGGATGCCATGACCGTGCGCATGACCCTGCATCCGGAATCGCTGGACACCATCGTGGCGACCAACCTGCATGCCGATATCCTCTCGGATCTGGCCGGGGCGCTGGCGGGCAGTCTGGGGGTGGCACCGACCGCCAATATCGATCCGGAGCGTCGTTTCCCGTCGATGTTTGAACCGATCCACGGCTCGGCATTTGATATCACCGGCAAGGGCATCGCTAACCCGGTCGCCAGCTTCTGGACCGCGGCGCAGATGCTGGAACATCTGGGTGAAGGCGAGGCCGCCGCGCGTCTGATGGCCGCCGTTGAGGCCGTCTGTGCGCAGGGCATCATGACCCCGGACGTGGGCGGTACGGCCAACACCCGCGAGGTCACCCAGGCGGTGATCCGCGCCATTGCAGAAGGCTGACCTATGGCACAACACGACGACAGCGCCCTGCGAGGGGCGCTTACTGAAATATTCATGGCGGCGGTGAAAAGTGCCGACCCCCATGAAGCGTTGATTAACGCCCTGCCGGAGAAACCGCGCGGGCGCTGCATCGTGGTCGGGGCAGGGAAAGCCAGCGCCGCCATGGCCGCCGCGCTGGAGGCCGCCTGGCCGGATGTTGATTTACAGGGCGTGGTGGTGACGCGCTACGGCCACGCGGCACCAACGCAAAAAATCCGCATCGTCGAGGCGGCGCACCCGGTCTCGGATGCGATGAGCGAAGTGGCCTCAATGCTGATGATGGAGCAGGTCAAACACCTCACCGCCGACGACTGCGTGATTGCGCTGATCTCCGGCGGCGGCTCGTCGCTGCTGGCCCTGCCGCGCCAGGGGATTACCCTGGCCGATAAGCAGGCGGTGAACAAAGCATTGTTGAAGAGCGGGGCAACCATCCATGAGATGAATACCGTGCGCAAGCAGCTGTCGGATATCAAGGGCGGACGCCTGGCGCTGGCGGCGCTTCCTGCCCGGGTGATCACCCTGATTATCAGCGACGTGCCCGGCGACGATCCCCAGAGCATCGCCTCCGGTCCGACGGTGGCGGACAGCTCGACGGCAGAAGAGGCGCTGGAGATTATCGCCCGTTATCGTCTGGCGCTGCCGGAGCCGGTGATGCGGGTTCTGCACACGCCGCGCGCGCCGGTAACGTCAAAAGAGATTGAGGAAGATATCCGCCTGATCGCCACCCCGTCCGGCGCGCTGGCGGCTGCCGCTGCCGTGGCGCAGCGGATGGGGTTCACGCCGTTGATTCTGGGGGATGCCCTGGAGGGCGAAAGCGCCCAGCTGGGGATTATGATGGCCGGGATTGCAAAATCGGTGAAGCAGCACGGCCTGCCGGTCAAAGGCCCGGCGGTGCTGCTCAGCGGTGGGGAAACCACGGTCACTATTGGGAGCGCAGGTGCCGGGCGAGGCGGGCGCAATACCGAATTCCTGCTGGCACTGGCCTGCGCGCTGAAGGGCGAGGCGGGGATTTACGCCATCGCCGGGGACAGCGACGGGATTGACGGCACCGAGGATGCGGCAGGCGCGATCGTCACGCCGGAGACGCTGCAACGCACCTCGCTGGATGCGAAGGCGATGCTGCGCGGGCATGACAGCTACAGCTACTTTGCCGATGCGGGGGATCTGCTGGTGACCGGCCCGACGTTAACCAACGTGAATGATATTCGGGTGGTGTTGATTACGTAGCACCGCAATGCCGGGCGGCAGCTTCGCTTTGCCCGGCCTACAACACCGATCCCGTAGGCCGGGTAAGCGTTAGCGCCACCCGGCGTTTTTCAGCCTCAGCCCAGTCGCTTCCCGGTACTATCAACCACTTTCTCACCGTCCTCTTTGGTGAATTCACCTTGCTGCGGCTCCGGAAGAATATCCAGCACCACCTCTGAAGGACGGCACAACCGGGTACCCAGCGGGGTCACAACGATGGGGCGATTAATCAGAATCGGATTTTGCAGCATATATTCAATCAGCTGTTCATCTGTCAACCGCTCGTCGGCCAGACCAAGCTGCTCATAAGGTTCAACATTTTTACGCAATAAGGCCCGGACGCCGATCCCCATATCGGCAATGAGCTTCACCAGCTCATCCCGCGACGGCGGGGTCTCAAGATAATAAATTATGGTCGGTTCGTTGCCGCTATTGCGGATCATCTCCAGCGTGTTACGTGACGTACCGCAGGCCGGGTTGTGATAGATAGTAATGTCGCTCATATCAGGATCTCATTACAAAGTGACAGAGAGCCGCAACGCCAGCGCGGCCAGAGTGATAAACAGCACAGGCAAAGTCATGATGATGCCGGTGCGGAAGTAGTATCCCCAGGTGATGGTCATATTTTTCTGAGCAAGCACGTGCAGCCACAGCAGCGTCGCCAGGCTGCCGATAGGGGTGATCTTAGGGCCTAAATCGCAGCCGATGACGTTGGCATAGATCATCGCCTCTTTGATCACACCAGAAGCTGTACTCCCGTCAATCGACAAGGCACCAATCAGCACCGTCGGCATGTTATTCATCACCGATGAAAGAAAGGCCGTGATGAAGCCGGTGCCCAGGGTTGCCGTCCATAAGCCATGTTCTGCCAGCAGATTCAGCACGCCGGAAAGCGAGTCCGTCAGCCCGGCATTGCGCAGACCGTAGACCACCAGATACATCCCCAGCGAGAAAATAACGATCTGCCACGGGGCACCGCGTAGCACTTTACCGGTATTAATGGCATGGCCTCTTTTCGCTACCGCAAACAGGATTATCGCGCCAGCGGCAGCAATCGCGCTGACCGGGATCCCCAGCGGTTCAAGCACAAAGAATCCGGCAAGTAACAACAGCAGGACAATCCAGCCAGCCCGGAACGTCGCCGGATCCTTAATCGCAGAGACCGGCGCTTTCAATAGCGAAACGTCATAGGTTGCCGGGATATCCTTGCGGAAGAAGAGGTGCAGCATTACCAGCGTGGCGGCAATGGCGGCCAAATCTACCGGGATCATCACCGACGCGTAGTCGGTAAAGCCCAGCCCGAAGAAGTCAGCGGAGACGATATTGACCAGGTTGGAGACGATAAGCGGCAGGCTGGCGGTGTCGGCGATAAAGCCCGCTGCCATTACAAAGGCCAGCGTCGTGCCCGGACTGAACCCCAGGGCGAGGAGCATGGCAATGACGATAGGTGTCAGGATCAGCGCCGCCCCGTCGTTGGCAAACAACGCCGCGACCACTGCGCCAAGCAGCACAATCCAGGTAAACAGTAGGCGACCGCGCCCGTTACCCCAGCGAGCGACATGCAGCGCAGCCCATTCAAAGAACCCGGACTCGTCGAGCAGCAGGCTAATGATGATGACCGCGATGAAGGTCGCCGTCGCGTTCCAGACGATATTCCAGACCACCGGAATGTCGTCGACACGAATAACGCCGAGCGCCAGCGCCAGCAGTGCCCCGATGCTCGCACTCCAGCCAATGCTGAGGCCTCTCGGCTGCCAGATAACCAGTACCAGCGTCAGTAAAAAGATGATCCCTGCCAGTAACATTCCAGACTCCATTACATATGATTTAGTGTATGCGTGTTAGCAGGATGAGCAGGCTGATTTTGCCAGCCATTCGCGAACATCCTCCCGCATGCAGTGCCAGGCTGTGGTGATTGTTTCTGCTGCCCATGCGGGCATGTGCGGTGAAAGGCGGTAGTGGATCCATTTCCCTTCCCGGCGATCGAGCACCAGCTCAGCCTCACGTAATATCGCCATATGGCGGGAAATCTTGGGTTGCGATTCTGCCGTCGCGCCACAGATATCGCAGACGCATAACTCCCCGGACTCCCTGAGAAGCATGACGATCGCCAGCCGGGTCTCATCCGACAGTATTTTGAAAAGCTGAACAGGCTGTAGCATTTCCCACTCCGATACGTTTAACATACACATATGCTAAATCATATATGTTAAGTTTGGAATAGCCTGCTTTCTCTGGAGGTGAAAGAATGGAACACTTCCCGGGCTGAACGCTGGGCAGCAAAAGCCAGGCGCGAATGCCGGGCGGCAGCTTCGCTTTGCCCGGCCTACAACACTACAACACCGATCCCGTAGGCCGGGTAAGCGTTAGCGCCACCCGGCATGTGTTCACACCGTCACTACTATCTTACCCACCTGGCCGTTCGACTCCATATAGCGCTGTGCATCAGCAATATGTTCAAGCGGGAAGGTTTTGTCGATGAGCGGCTGAAGTGCGCCAGTGCGTAATCCTTCACTGACAAAGGCTTTCGCACGCGCCATTTTTTCAGCGTCGGTGGTGATCTCGAAAAGCTCATAGCCCCTGAAGGTCAGATGTTTGCCCAGAATGGCAAAGACCGGAACCGAGAGATCGCGGCTGTCCAGCGCGCCATACTGGAAGAAAATCGCGCCGTCGGACATCGCTTTCGCAATCTCTGCCACGCCCGGGCCGCCGACCGGGTCAAAAGCCATCTGAATCCCTTTACCCGCAGTGAGCCGGTTAATCTCCTCAGCCACGCTCTGCTCCTGGCTGGCGACCACCGCCGCGGCACCCGCTTCCAGCAGCAGGGCACGTTTATCACCGGTACGCGTCATGGCGATGGGGATGGCACCGCGCATCCTGGTGATCTGGATTGCCGCCAGCCCGACGCTGCTGGACGCGGCATTGATCAGCACATGATCGCCTGCTTTCAGGTTGCCGTACTCTATCAACGCCCCGAAGGCGGTGACGTACATCATCCAGCTGGCGGCAGCCTGCTCAAAACTGAGATTCTGCGGATGTTTCACCACCGCGTGAGCCGGGGCGTTGACTATTTCGCCGTACATCCCATAGTCACTGAACGTAAAGGCGGGGATCACGCTCACGCTGTCGCCAGGAGCAAACTCCGTGACGCTGGTGCCCACGGCTTGCACCACTCCGGCGGCTTCGTAGCCCAGGCGAGCCGGAAATTGCGGCTCGATAACGTACTGACCGGTGCGGTACATGATCTCCGCGCGGTTAATGCCGATGGCGCGCACGGCAATCTGCACCTCATTCGGGCCAGGACTAGCTACAACAACATCCTGAATTTCAAGCACATCGGCGCTACCCGTCTGGTTAAATACGACAACTTTTGACATCTTTCACCTCGAAGAATGATACGGACAATTGCATGCGCAAAATGTACCGGGCAACGTTCGGGGGAAAAACCGCTGTCGCGGAACTTCACTATTTCTCTGTGGGTAACAATCCATTGAGCTGTGCCGATTTTCCGGCAAATAGCTCCGTCAACCAGTCGATAAACACCCTGACTTTGGGGGCCAGATAACGTCTGTCGGGATAGAGCACCGAGATAGGTTTGGTCACGGTGGTGTAGTCAGCAAGCACTTCAACCAGCCTGCCGGCCTGGAGATGCGGGGCCAGAACGGCATGAATCCCCTGTAACATTCCCAGCCCGGAAAGGCCGCACGAGAGCAGGATATCGGAATTATCGACCAGCATGGTTCTGGCCGGACGGTGGATCACGGGGGTGCCGTCTTTGACAAAACGCCAGTCCATCACCGCGCGACTGTGGCCCGAAAAGAACATCACGGCTTTATGTCCGGCCAGATCGTCTGGCGTCTCTGGCACGCCGTATTGTTCCAGATAGGCAGGGGCGGCGCAGGTGACCAGACGTGCGTCGCCAAGGCGGCGTGAGATCAGCGTCGAATCCTGCAGTTCCCCCATACGGATCACGCAGTCAATGCCTTCCGCTACCATGTCGACACGGTGGTCGGAAGAGGTCAGCTCCAGCTCGATGTCAGGATACTTTTCCTGAAACGCTGACAGGGCCGGGATCAGCACGGCATGTGCCAGCGACAGGGGCGTATCCACGCGCAGGCGGCCTCGCGGCGGTCGCGTGGGCGAGAACGAGGCCAGCACATCATCCACCTCATGCAGCACGGCTTTCGCGCGTTGTAAGAACACTTCACCTTCGGATGTCAGGCTGATTTTGCGGGTGGTGCGGTGCAGTAATTTACTGCCAAGCTCATCTTCCAGCTGCTGCAGGGCTTTGGTGACGGCAGGGCGGTGAAGATGCAGGACATCCGCCGCCCGGGCAAAGCTGCCCTGTTCAGCCACTTCAACAAATATGCTCATTAACTCAAACATTCTGGCGCGCATCTTTCTCAGCCTTCCGCGTGGGATTATTACTTTATTGATAACAGTGTAATACGAAAACGCCGCTTTTTACTGCATCACCAAATACTTATGCTGAGATCACTCCAGTCAACAAGGTGATGATATGTCGTTATTCCATAACTACCAGGCGCCAATGGTCAACCGCAAAAAAGTGGGGGATACGATCATAACCCTGCTGAGCGATGGCTATCTGGATGCCTCATTTGAACTGCTATCCGGCATAACCGGTTCACAGGCGGAAGCGGTACTGCAACGACGCGGGGCGTCGGTGCTGCCCCGGATGAACATTAACGTCTACGTCATTCAGAACGGCAGGCAGACTATTCTGGTCGACAGTGGGGCGGGAAACTTCAAAGGCTGGGGTGGGCGTCTGCCTGTGGCGCTGGCAGCGGCGGGTATCGATCCGTTGCAAATCGATACGATCCTGCTGACCCACGCGCACCCTGACCACATAGGCGGCCTGGCGGGCCCGTTGCAAACCCCTCACTTCCGCAACGTGGAACGGCTGTTTGTTCATCAGGATGAACTGGCTTTCTGGCGCAACCAAACCCTGCAGGCCAGCGCCCCGGATGGCTTCAAGCCCGCCTTTGTTCTGGCACAAAATGCGTTTGCAGCATACGAGCAGAAGCTGGTGCCGTTCTCTCACGAGGATATTCTGCCTGGCATCCAGGCCGTGGCGCTGCCGGGGCACACGCCTGGCCACAGCGGCTATGTTGTCGGAAACGAGAGGGAATCGCTGCTCATCTGGGGCGATATTGTCCATTTCCCGCATATCCAGGTGGAACACCCGGAGGTGACCATCGCCTTCGATAGCGACGCGGCCGCGGCGGCCTTCACCCGCAAGCGCCTGCTGGAACGGGTGGCCAGCGATAACCTCAGCGTTTCAGGCATGCACTTCAACGCGCCCGTCACCGCAACGGTGAAGCGTGGCCCTGAGCAACAGTTCGCCTTACATTATGATGGATGGTCTCCGGCAGTATAAATCCTCCCGCCTTTCGACCGCAGAATCACCCGTCCCCCCATTCACAGGGCACTACACTGATCTACATACCTGCACGCGCTCACCCAGCGCGTGATTGTCATGTCCATTAAATAAGGATGCATCATGATCCGGCCCATTCCTCTCGAGCGTTATCGCAACATCGGTATCTCCGCGCATATTGATGCCGGGAAAACCACCACTACCGAGCGCATCCTGTTTTATACCGGGGTGAGCCACAAGATGGG
The DNA here is from genome assembly GCF_036780805.1 of Leclercia sp. NCBI lineage: Bacteria > Pseudomonadati > Pseudomonadota > Gammaproteobacteria > Enterobacterales > Enterobacteriaceae > Leclercia > Leclercia sp. The sequence goes on from NZ_DAIQCE010000001.1 coordinate 1,003,329, forward strand.
GGAGGTCCACGATGGCGCGGCAATCACCGACTGGATGGCACAGGAGCAGGAGCGGGGCATTACCATCACCTCGGCGGCGGTGAGCTGCTTCTGGTCGGGGATGGATCGCGGTTTTGAGCCGCATCGAATCAACATCATCGACACCCCCGGGCATGTCGATTTTACCATCGAGGTGGAGCGCTCCATGCGGGTGCTGGACGGGGCGGTGATGGTCTACGACTCGGTGGGCGGGGTGCAGCCGCAGTCGGAAACTGTCTGGCGGCAGGCCAATAAGTACCGGGTGCCGCGCATCGCCTTCGTCAATAAGATGGACCGTCCGGGGGCCGATTTTTTCCACGTGGTGCAGATGATGGTTGACCGGCTGAAAGCCCACCCGGTGCCGATTGTGATCCCCATCGGGGCCGAAGATCATTTCACCGGGGTGGTCGACCTCATCCACATGCGGGCGATTATCTGGGATGACGCCACCCAGGGAATGACCTTCAATTATGCCCCGGTGCCGGAGGATCTCGAGGCCACCGCCCAAACCTGGCGGGATAAAATGGTCTCGGCGGCGGCGGAGGCCAGCGACGACCTGATGGATAAATACCTCGAAAGCAACGATCTCGATGAGGCGGAAATCATCCGCGGCCTGCGCAAACGCACAGTGGCCGGGGAGATCCAGCCGATGCTCTGCGGCAGCGCCTTCAAAAATAAAGGGGTGCAGCGGATGCTGGATGCGGTGATTGAGCTGATGCCGTCGCCCCTCGACGTGCCCGCCATCGACGGGGTGGATGAAAAAGGCCAGCACGCCGAGCGTCACCCCAACGATGACGAACCCTTCTCAGCGCTGGCGTTCAAACTGATGTCCGACCCCTACGTCGGCCAGTTGACCTTTATCCGCGTCTACTCCGGGGTGCTGAAAAAAGGCGATGCGGTGTTCAACCCGGTGAAGGGCAAGAAAGAGCGCATCGGGCGCATCGTGCTGATGCATGCCAACGACCGGCACGACGTCGAGGAGCTGCGCACCGGGGATATCGCCGCCTGCGTCGGGCTGAAGGATGTGACGACCGGCGACACCCTGACCGATCCCAACGCGGTGATCACCCTCGAGCGGATGGAGTTCCCGGACCCGGTGATCTCCCTCTCCATCGAGCCGAAAACCAAAGCCGACCAGGAGAAAATGGGCATCGCGCTGCACCGGCTGGCGGCGGAAGATCCCTCCTTCCACCTGCATACCGATGAAGAGTCCGGCCAGACGATTATCTCCGGGATGGGCGAGCTGCATCTGGAGATCATCGTCGACCGCATGCGGCGCGAGTTCGGCGTCGAGGCCAATATTGGCCGTCCTCAGGTCACCTACCGGGAGACCATTCGCAAAGCGGTGAACGACATCGAGGGCAAGTTTGTTCGCCAGTCCGGCGGGAAAGGGCAGTACGGCCACGTGGTGCTGAGCCTCGAGCCACAGGCGCCGGGCAGCGGATTTGCCTTTGTCGATGCCACCAAAGGTGGGGTGGTGCCGCGGGAGTACATTCCGTCGGTGGAGAAAGGGCTGCGGGAAGCGATGAACAGCGGCGTGCTGGCGGGCTACCCGGTGGTCGATATCAAAGCGACCCTGACCTTTGGCTCTTATCACGAGGTCGACTCCTCGGAGATGGCCTTCCGCATGGCGGCCATCTTCGGCTTTAAGGACGCGGCGCGCAAGGCCGACCCGGTGATCCTCGAGCCGATGATGCACGTCGAGGTCGAAACCCCGGAAGAGTATGCCGGAAATATTATGGGCGATCTCTCCTCCCGGCGCGGGCTGGTGCAGGGGATGGAGGAGCAGTTCGGCAGCCAGATTATCCGCGCCGACGTGCCGCTGGCGGAGATGTTCGGTTACGCCACCACGCTGCGCTCCATGTCCCAGGGGCGGGCGACCTACAGCATGGAGTTCCACCATTACGCCGAGGCCCCGCGTATCGTGGCCGATGAGATCATCGCCGGGCGGTCGAAAAAGTAGATCCGGACCAACCATGAAGCGTCTGCATTATGCTCTCGCCTCACTCATGGCACCCCTTACCCTGCTGGGGTGTGTGGTGATGTCCGGTACCAGCCGGACTGACTTTACCGCAACGAAGCAGGCGGATTTAGTTTTTATCGGCCTGCCTGCGCCGCTGAACTGGTTTGTGGCCGGGATGCAGGGCACCACCTTTCCGGTCTCAAGCACCCTGTCTCTCACCGCCGCCCACGTCGCGGTGCCGTTGCTCAAGCCCATCAGGGCCGAACATCCCACCTGCGACGTGGCGGTGATAGCCGATAACAACCGCGGCAAGATCGTGCATCAGCTGGCCTGGGCCAGGGTCGGGCGCAACGTCACCCTGTTCGGCTACAGCGCCATCAACAGCCTGCCTAAATCCAGCAGGGGCAAGATCGACGGTTTCGTGAAGCGCGACGGCTGCTACTACGGCATCATCACCGGGGCGGGGGCGGTATCAGGGATGTCCGGCGGACCGGTGATCGACAGCCTGACCGGGGAGACGGTGGGAATTATCACTAACGTCATCCCCGGTAAAGGGGCGGTGGTCTTCGTGGCAGTGCAGGATTTTACCAACGTGCTGGATCGGCTGCGGATCCCTTATAAGACCTACTGACCCGGCGCTTTCACCTGCTTCCCGCTGGTCACAAAAGTCCCGGCCCCCAGGTGGTGCAGGGTATTGCGCTTATCGTCGTCAAACTGCCATCGTCCGGCGATAAACGCCCGCTCATCCGCCGCAGCAGAGACCACTTCGCCAAACAGGGTGTCATATTTTTCCGCCGCCGAGGTGGCGGGCAGCAGACGGCACTCCATCCACGCCAGGCACTTCTCCTCGATCACCGGCAGCCCCAGCACCGGGCCGTCGATGGCCGGAATGCCGTAGCAGTTGAACTTATCCTCATCCCGACCGCTGACGCTGCCCACCGCGTAGGTCCAGTTGGTCGCCGCCACGCCGGGGATAACGATCCCGAACCGGCCGCTGCGCTCAATCAGCTCCCGCGACCAGGCGCTTTTATCCACCACGATGGCGATCCGCGGCGGTTCGAACTCCACCGGCATCGACCAGGCCGCGGCCATCACGTTGCGGCGGTCGATTGTCTCGTCGCGGCTGGTGATTAAGACGGTAGGGCCGTGATTCAACAGGCGGCTGGCGTGCTTTAACTCAACGGGGCGGAAGTGGCTCATGGATTTTCCTCATAAATAGCGTCAGAGCATTAAACGGCTGAAAGCCATTGGAAATCAATACGCAATAAATGCTTCATGGTTTAGTCACATAAGCGGCCTACAGTGGCGAGCATCAAATCCCAAAGAGGATAACAATATGCTCACTTCCATCACGCTCAAAGGCGTCTCGTACGCTTTTGGCGCGAATACCGTTTTGAATCAAATCGATCTGCATATCGAGCCGGGTAGCGTGGTTGCGCTGCTGGGGCCGTCGGGCTGCGGGAAAAGCACCCTGTTGCGCCTGCTGGCGGGGCTAACCCAGCCCGCACAGGGGGAACTCCATTTTGGCGATCGCCTGGTGGCGAAAACCGGATGGGCCTTGCCGCCGGAAGCCCGTGACATCGGCATGGTGTTCCAGGACTACGCCCTCTGGCCGCACATGACCGTGGCACAGAATGTGATGTTCCCGCTGAAGATGCGTCATATCCCGCGTCAGGAACGCGACAGCCGTGTCGCCCAGGCCCTGGCTCGCGTCGGCTTAAGCGAGTTTGCCCACCGCAAGCCCGCAGGGCTCTCCGGCGGGCAGCAACAGCGCGTGGCCCTGGCCCGGGCGATTGTCGCCGAGCCGCGGGTGCTGCTGTTTGACGAGCCGCTCTCCAACCTCGACAGCGAACTGCGTGGAACCTTGTGTCACGAGATGGCCACGCTGCTGCGCCAACTCGGCACCACCGCCGTCTATGTTACCCACGACCGCCGGGAGGCTGAAATCCTGGCCGATCGCATCGTGCATTTGTCTGCTGGCAGCGTCGCTGCCGATCGTTTGATTACATCCTCAGGGGAGTTCGCATGAAAGCTGCAATGTCCGTTAAAAAGGGAGTCCTGTTAGCCATGGCGTTATCGTCCGTAATGATGTCCAGCGCCCACGCGCTGACCGTCTACACCGCAGGGCCGGGGTCGCTGGCTAAAAGCCTCGCCAGCGGCTTTGAAAAGAAAACCGGCGTGAAGGTGGATATCTTCCAGGCGACCACCGGCAAAGTGATGGCCCGTCTCGAAGCGGAACAGGCGAATCCGCAGGCCGATATTCTGATCTCCGCCTCCTGGGATACGGCGGAAGATCTGCACAACCGCGGCTGGCTGCTGCCGTACCAGAGCGCCAATGCGGCAAATGTGCCCGCAGACCTGAAATCCGAGGACTATGTGGCGCAGGGCGTGTCGGCGTTAGGCATCGTCTGGAACACCAAAAGCGGCACCCCGGAGCCGAAAGAGTGGCGCGATCTGACCACCGACGCCTTCAAAGACAAAGTCACCACCCCGGACCCGGCGCTGTCCGGCGCGTCGCTCGATCTGCTGATCGGGCTGCAAAACGGCATGGGCGACAAGGCCTGGACCCTGTTTGATGCGCTGAAAAAGAACGGCATGGTGGTCAGCGGCCCGAACGCCCAGGCGGTGACCCCAGTGATGCAGGGAGCGAAAGCGGCGGTGTTTGGCGCGGTGGACTATGTCTCTTATGGCAACATCAGCCAGGGGGAATCCCTGAAGGTGATCTTCCCGGCCAGCGGCACGGTGATTGCCCCGCGCCCGATGATGATCCTCAAATCCACCCAGCATGCGGAGGAGGCCAAAGCCTTCGTCGATTACGTTCTGTCGCCAGAAGGTCAGGCAATGGTGGCCGATGCCTGGCTGATGCCGGCCCGCGAAGACGTGCAGGCGAAGCGTCCGCTGCTTAACGATCTGAAAATCCTGCCGACAAAAAGCGATGGTTCCAGCGAACGCAGCGATATCCTCAAGCGTTTCCACACGCTCTTCACCTTATAATCAGGCGACGGGGGCAACCCCGTCTTCAGGACTGCTTTGTGAATCCTAAATTCTTGTCGGTGACGACGCTGGCGCTACTGGTGATCCTGGTGGCGTTTCCGCTCATGTTTATTTTGCTGCAGGCAGTGTTTCCGCAGTTCAGCGCCGGGATCTTCTCCGGGGCCTTCAGCGGCGTGGCGACGCTGCTGGCCGAGCCGCAGCTGCCCACTATGCTGGGTGGTACCTTGCAGGTTGCCGTCGGCGTGGCGCTGATCAGCGCCCTGATTGGCTTTCCCCTCGGCGTGGCGCGCGGGCTGCTTAACCTGCCGCTGCCCCGGCTGTGGGATCTGCTGTTTCTGATCCCGTTTTTAACCCCGCCCTATATCGCCGCGCTGTCGTGGATGCTGGTGCTGCAAACGAACGGCTATCTGCAACAGCTCACTGGCCTTAACCTCAATAATTTGCTGTTCAGCCAGACCGGGATGGTGCTGGTGATGGCCCTGAATATCTTCCCGGTGGTCTATTTCGCGGTGTCGCGCAGCCTGCTGGCGAGCGGGCAGCGTCTGGCGCGGGTGGCGCAGGTCCACGGAGCCTCACCCGGACGGGCCTTCTGGCATATCACTTTGCCGATGCTGTCACCCTCGCTGGCGGCGGGGATGCTGCTGGCCTTCACCCTGGCGATTGAGGAGTATGGCGTGCCCGCGGCGCTCGGCACCCGCGCCGGGGTGCTGATGCTGACCACCGATATCGAAAAAAAACTCGCTGAATGGCCGATTGATTTGTCCGGCGCGTCGATGCTCTCGGTGGTGCTGGTGACTATCGCCCTCAGCGCCTGGTGGCTACAGAAAAAGCTGACCGGCAATCAGGATGTGACCAGCATTACCGGCAAGCCGACGGAGAACATGGGCGCGGATGCCGGCGGCTTTATCCTGCCGGTGGTGGTGCTGCTGGCGCTGACCGGGTTTATTGCGGTGATCCTGCCGGGCGCTTCCATGGCGTTGTCCGGGGTGCTGGGAACCCTGTCGGGTGGGGTGACGCTCGCCAATCTGACCGGCTCCCACTATGCGGCGCTGTTCAGCCAGCAGGGGGATGCCCTGGCGGCGCTGGGCACCAGCCTGTCGCTGGCCCTGGGCGCGGCCTGCATCACCGGGTTGCTCGGCCTGCTGGTCGCCTGGCTGGTGGTGGTGCAAAAGATCAAAGGCCACGGACTGCTGGATGCGCTGTCGCTGATGCCCGCCGCTCTGCCCGGCGTGGTGGTTGGGGTGGGGCTGATCCTGCTGTGGAACCAGCCGTTCTGGCCGGTCTCACCCTATAACAGCTGGGCGATCCTGCTGCTTTCCTATTGTTGCCTGCTGCTGCCGTGGCCGGTGCGCTATGTCGGCAGCGCGCTGCGCCAGCTCGGCGGTAATCTGGAGCCTGCCGCGCGGGTGCATGGTGCGTCGGCGCTGCAGGCGTTGCGCTTTATCGTTCTGCCGCTGGTCTCCCCGGCGATGCTGGCGGCGATGCTGATGGTGTTTGCCATCGCCTCGCGCGAGCTGGTCACCTCGCTGCTGCTGGCCCCGGCGGGAACGCAAACCGTGTCGGTGTTTATCTGGCGGCAGTTCGAGCAGGGATCCGTCGGGCAGGGGATGGCGATGGCGACCCTGACGCTGCTCACCGGGCTGGTGTTAATGCTGACGGCGCTGGGGATCATGCAACGCACGGCGCGCGGGTAAAAAGCACTTTTGCGACAGTGGGCGGATCAAAATAGTTTATAAACAAGGAAGAACTGTAAAAGGAAACTGACTATGACCCCGTTTTTGACCGCGTATTTCGCCCGCACCGGCTGGCAGCAGCCGGTTGCTGTGGATATCGACACCCTGCGGGCGCTGCATCTGCAGCACAACAGCGCCATTCCTTTTGAAAATATCGATGTGGTACTGCCCCGGGAGATCCAGCTCGACGATCAATCCCTGGTCGATAAGCTGGTCACCGCCCGGCGCGGGGGCTACTGCTTTGAGCAGAACGGCCTGTTCGAGCGGGCGCTGCGTGAGGTGGGGTTTAACGTCCGCAGCCTGCTGGGCCGGGTGGTGCTGGCAAATCCGCCCCACATGCCGCCACGCACCCATCGCCTGCTGCTGGTGGAGCTGAACGGCGAACGCTGGATCGCCGATGTCGGCTTTGGCGGGCAGACGCTGACCGCGCCGATTCGTCTAATCGCCGAGGAGGAGCAGGCGACGCCGCACGGGGTCTACCGGCTGATTAACGACGGCCAGGACTGGGTGCTTCAGTTCCGGCATCACGATCACTGGCAGTCGATGTATCACTTCGATCTCGCGGCGCAATATCAAACCGATTACGTGATGGGCAACTTCTGGTCTGCACACTGGCCGCAGTCCCATTTCCGTCATCATCTGCTGATGTGTCGGCATCTGCCGGACGGCGGCAAACTGACCCTCACCAACCTGCACTTTACCCACTGGCAGGACGGGCACGTGGTTGAGCAGATTAATCTGCCGGATGCGGAGGCGCTTTATCAGCTGATGCAGACGCGATTCGGGCTGGGCGTAGACGATCCTAAGCACGGTTTTTCACTGGCAGAACTGACGGCGGTAATGGCCGGGTTTGAAACCCATCCGCAGGCGGGGAAATAGGGCGCAACGCCGGGCGGCGCTTGCGCTTGCCCGGCCTACGTGCCGCAGTTTTTGTAGGACGGGTAAGGCGCAGCCGCCACCCGGCGTTGTTGTGCGGCCTGATCCCCTCACTCCGGCCCTCTACCACAGGGCTGAGGGATCCCCAGTAATTCCTTTGCATTTAAAACAATGAAATAATTACATAATCATAAATGACTTACAGCGGCTCCCTTGTCCGGCTGAAAATCGCCGAAGCGTTTCCGTAAGGCCGGGGCGAGGCGCAGGGACGCGCCGAGAGGGCATAGCCGCACGGATGCAGGCTGGTGCCCGACCCGAAAGCCTGAAGGAATAAGCTGAGGTCACCGCGAAGCGGCGATTTTCTTTGCCGGGAGCGGGATTGTGAAGGGGGCGGCGGCGAGCCCCCTTCGCACGTTCACGGGTGACGCGGTTGACAGAGAAGTGCAGAACGTAAGGTGAACGGAACCACCACCTCAGTCGCATGTTCCCCCTCACCCCAGCCCTCTCCCTGAATGGAGAGGGGGCCGATCGTGCCAATATTTTTGTAGAGATTCCCCCGCACACAGTTGTGCGGTCTGATGCCCTCACCCTGGCCCTCTCCCACAGGGAGAGGGAACCAACTTTACCTTCTGGCTCTCACCAGCTGATAGCGCCGGGTGATGTATTCGAACGGCGCGCTCCAGACGTGCACCAGGCGGGTGAAGGGGAAGATCAGGAAGATAGTCATCCCCAGCACCAGATGGACGCGGAAAATAATGGCTACGCCGGTCAGCATCTCGGACGATCCCCCCTGGAAGGTAAAGATCCCCTGGGCCCAGCCGACCAGCTTCAGCATTTCGCTGCCGTCCGGGTATTGCGCCGAGAACGGAATGGTCGTCAGGCCGAGCACGCACTGGGTTAACAGAATGCTCATGATGATGATATCCGGGGTGGTGGAGGTGGCGCGCACCCGCTGATTGAACAGGCGACGATACAACAGCATTGCGCCGCCAATCAGGGTCAGTACGCCGCAAATCCCCCCGGCAATCATCGCCAGCTGCTGTTTAACCGCCATCGGCAGGAACCAGGCGTACATCCAGTGCGGGGTTAACATCCCGAACAGATGGCCGAAGAAAATCCCCAGAATGCCGATGTGGAACAGGTTAGAGCCCCAGTTCATGCCGCGCTTGCTCAGCAGCTGGCTGGAGGAGGCGCGCCAGGTGTACTGGCCGTAGTCATACCGCAGCCAGCTGCCGAGGAAAAAGACCGCGGCGCAGATGTACGGATAAATGTCGAAGAAAAAGACGTTCAGATGGTGTGTCATTTTGGGCCTCCGGCACTGACGTCTACGTACTGCGGCGCGACGTCCTGGCTAAAGCGTCGTTGATATTGCTGCATCGGCGAGCTGTCGCAGGCCGTCGCGTTATCCTCGATAAACTTCACCTGCTCCTCTTCCCAGACCGCATCCAGCGCCTGGCGGGTGTCGTCCCGTTTTTCACCCGCCACCTGCTGCGTGACACTGTCACTGGAAAGCGTGCTGCCCGCGAATCTTAGCAGGGCGTCAAACAGCTGATAGTGCGCCACCTCGCGCTGTTTCAGCCGCCCGCCAATCAGGGCCAGGATCGGCGCGACGTTCTGCAACCCCTCCCGGGCCTGCGTCTCAGGCAGAATGCTTAAATACTCCAGATAGAGCGGCAGATAGTCCGGCAGCTCGCGGCAGTCGAGCTGTAGCCCGGCCTGCTCGTACTGGTTCATCAGGTCGACCATCGCCTGACCGCGATCGCGGGATTCGGCATGCACATGTTCGAACAGCAGCAGCGAGGTGGCGCGCCCGCGCTCGAACACCTCACACCACTCGGCCTGCCGGTCGAGCAGCGGGGCGTTGAGATAGTGCTGCGCAAAGGGCAGCAGCCCCGGCGCATCCTGCTTCACCAGGGCGATTGCCTCATCACGACTCTCCCACAGCGCCTCGTCAGGATACTCAATCAGCAGGGCGATAATTTTGAGGATCTGCATTACTCTCCCTCCCCGTGTTCACGCACCTCGGTAATGTTGATGGCGTCGATGCGGCTGCTGTTAAACAGGTTGAATTTGGTGTCGGAGCCGTGGCAGCCGTCGCCGAAGGTAAAGCCGCAGCCGTTTTTCTCCGGGAAGGCGTCGCGGGCCATTTCCCGGTGGCTGGTGGGGATCACGAAGCGGTCTTCGTAGTTGGCGATGGCGAGATAGCGGTACATCTCCTCCACCTGCTCGACGCTGAGGCCCACTTCCTCAATGGCGCGGGTATCGGTCACGCCTTCCACGGTCTGGGAGCGTTTGTAGTGGCGCATCGCCATCATGCGTTTGAGGGCGCGCAGCACCGGGCCGGTATCGCCCGCGCTGAGCATGTTCGCCAGATACTGCACCGGAATACGCAGGCTTTCCACCGCCGGGAGGATGCTGTCGGTCTGCGGCAGACCCCCGGCATCAGCGTAAGACTGGATCGGCGACAGCGGCGGCACGTACCAGACCATCGGCAGGGTGCGGTATTCCGGGTGCAGCGGCAGGGCCAGCTTCCAGTCCATCGCCATTTTGTAAACCGGGGAGCGCTGGGCCGCGTCGATGACGTTCTGCGGAATACCTTGCTTCACCGCCTCTTCAATAATGGCCGGATCGTGCGGGTTCAGGAACACGTCGCACTGACGCTCATAGAGATCGGTTTCGTGCTCGGTGCTGGCGGCCTCTTCGATACGGTCTGCGTCATACAGCAGCACGCCGAGGTAGCGGATGCGCCCGACGCAGGTTTCCGAGCAGACGGTCGGCTGGCCGGATTCGATCCGCGGATAGCAGAAAATACATTTTTCCGACTTGCCGCTCTTCCAGTTGAAGTAGATTTTTTTGTACGGACAGCCGCTGATGCACAGCCGCCAGCCGCGGCATTTGTCCTGGTCGATCAACACGATGCCGTCCTCTTCGCGCTTGTAGATCGCCCCGCTCGGGCAGGTCGCCGCGCAGCTCGGGTTCAGGCAGTGCTCGCACAGGCGCGGAAGATACATCATGAAGGTGTTTTCGAACTGGCCGTACATCTCCTTCTGCATCCTGTCGAAGTTACGGTCCCGGGCGCGCTTCTCGAACTCGCCGCCGAGCAGCTCCTCCCAGTTCGGCCCCCACTTAATTTTGTCCATCCGCTTGCCGTCAATCAGCGAGCGCGGGCGGGCGGTAGGCAGGTGATTGCCCTCCGGGGCGCGGTGCAGATCCTGATAGTCGAAGGTGAAAGGTTCGTAGTAGTCGTCAATCTGCGGCATCTGCGGGTTGGCGAAGATTTTTGACAGCACCCCCAGCTTGCCGCCGAGGCGCGGCGTCAGCTTGCCGGTAATGCCGCGGATCCAGCCGCCTTGCCACTCCTCCTGATCCTCCCAGTTTTTCGGATAGCCGATGCCCGGCTTGGTTTCGACGTTGTTAAACCAGGCGTACTCCATGCCTTCGCGCCCGGTCCAGACGTTTTTGCAGGTCACCGAGCAGGTGTGACACCCGATGCATTTATCGAGATTGAGTACCATGCCAACCTGTGAGCGTATTTTCATTTTTTCGCCTCCTGAACCTGATCCCGACCTTCGCCATCCAGCCAGTTAATGTTTTTCATCTTGCGGATCATGATGAACTCGTCGCGGTTAGAGCCGACGGTGCCGTAGTAGTTGAAGCCGTAGGCCAGCTGGGCGTAGCCGCCTATCATGTGGGTTGGTTTCGGGCAGATGCGGGTCACCGAGTTATGAATGCCGCCGCGCCGCCCGGTCACTTCGGATCCCGGAATGTTCAGAATGCGCTCCTGGGCGTGGTACATCATGGTCATCCCCGGCGGCACGCGCTGGCTGACCACCGCCCGGGCGGTGAGGGCGCCGTTGGCGTTGAAGCACTCGATCCAGTCGTTATCCTCAATGCCCAGCTCGCGGGCGTCGGTTTCGCTGATCCAGACAATCGGCCCTCCGCGCGACAGGGTCTGCATCAGCAGGTTTTCGCTGTAGGTGGAGTGGATGCCCCACTTCTGGTGCGGGGTCAGGAAGTTCAGTGCCTTCTCCGGGAAGCCGTTCGGCGGGATCTCGCGCATATGGGTCACGCTGCGGGTATCAATCGGCGGACGATAGGCCACCAGGCTCTCGCCGAAGGCGCGCATCCACTGATGATCCTGATACAGCTGCTGGCGGCCCGAGAGGGTGCGCCACGGGATCAGCTCATGGACGTTGGTGTACCCGGCGTTGTAGGAGACGTGCTCGCTCTCAATGCCGGACCAGGTGGGGCTGGAGATGATTTTGCGCGGCTGGGCCTGAATATCGCGGAAACGGATCTTCTCGTCCTCCTTGTTCAGCGCCAGATGGGTATGCTCGCGGCCGGTGAACTCGGCCAGCGCCTCCCAGGCTTTGACCGCCACCTGGCCGTTGGTTTCCGGGGCGAGGGCGAGGATCACCTCCGAAGCGTCAATGGCCGTCTCAATGCGCGGGCGGCCTTTCGCCGGGCCGTCGAGCTTGACGTAGTTGAGCTTGCCGAGGAAATCGACCTCGTCCTGGGTGTTCCACGAGATGCCTTTCCCGCCGTTGCCGAGCTTGTCCAGCAGCGGCCCGAGGGCGGTAAAGCGCTCATAGGTTTCCGGGTAGTTACGCTCCACTACGGCGATATTCGGCGCGGTTTTGCCGGGGATCAAATCGCATTCGCCTTTGCGCCAGTCGGCGATGTCGAACGGCTGGGCCAGCTCTGCCGGGGAGTCGTGCTGCAACGGTTGCAACACCACGTCGGTTTCGCTGCCCAGATGCCCGACGCAGACCTCCGAGAAGACTTTGGCGATGCCCTTGTAGATCTCCCAGTCGCTGCGGGATTCCCACGCCGGATCCACCGCGGCGGAGAGCGGATGAATAAACGGATGCATATCCGAGGTATTCATATCGTCTTTTTCATACCAGGTGGCGGTGGGCAGGACGATATCCGAGAACAGGCAGGTGCTGGACATGCGGAAATCCAGCGTGACCAGCAGATCCAGCTTGCCCTCGATGGCGGCGGTCTGCCACTCCACCTCTTCCGGCTTGACGTCATCCGTCGAGCCGAGGTCATCGCCCTGAATGCCGCTCTCGGTGCCGAGCAGGTACTTGAGCATGTATTCGTGCCCCTTGCCGGAGGAGCCAAGCAGGTTCGAGCGCCAGACGAACAGGTTGCGCGGGTGGTTATTGCCGCTGTCCGGCTGCTCGCAGGCCATGCGGATATCGCCGGATCGCAGCGCCTGGGCGGTGTACTCCTGCGGCGACATGCCGACGGCATCCGCCTGGGCCTTGATGTGCAGCGGGTTGAGGTTGAGCTGCGGCGCGGACGGCAGCCAGCCCATGCGCTCGGCGCGGACGTTAAAGTCGATCAGATGCCCGGTGAACTTAGAGGCGTCCGCCAGCGGGGAGAGCAGCTCCTGGGCGGTCAGTTTTTCATAGCGCCACTGGCTGGCATGATTGTAGAAGAACGAGGTGCTGTTCATCTGGCGCGGCGGACGGTTCCAGTCGAGGGCAAAGGCCAGCGGCAGCCAGCCGGTCTGCGGGCGCAGCTTCTCCTGGCCAACATAATGCGACCAGCCGCCGCCGCTTTTGCCCACGCAGCCGCAGAACACCAGCATGTTGATCATCCCCCGGTAGTTCATGTCCATGTGATACCAGTGGTTCACCCCGGCCCCGAGAATGATCATCGACCGGCCGTGGGTTTTATTTGCCGTATCGGCGAACTCCCGGGCGATTTGCTCGATATGACGACGCGGCACGCCGGTGATCTGCTCCCCCCAGGCCGGGGTGTAGGCTTTGATCTCAGCGTAATCTTTCGCGGCGTGAACATCCTCCAGCCCGCGGTCGAGGCCGTAGTTGGCCAGCACCAGATCGTAGACGCTGGCGACGTGCAACTGGCGACCGTCGGCGAGGGGCAGGATTTTTACCGGCAGCTGGCGGACCAGCACCGGCTCCTGCTTCACGCTGCGGAAGTGCGGGTTTTCATTGCCGCCAAAGTAGGGGAAGGCCACCCCGGCGACGCTGTCGCGGGTGCCCAGCAGGGAGAGGGCCAGCTCGGTCTCCTGGCCTGCCGCCTGCGGTTCGAGGTTCCATTTGCCTTTTTCACCCCAGCGGAAGCCGATAGAGCCGTTGGGCACCACCAGATCGCCCGTGGCGGTGAAGGCGACGGTTTTCCACTCCGGGTTATTGGCTTCGCCCAGACCGTCGGCGAGATCCGAGGCGCGCAGCATCCGCCCCGGCACGTAGCTGCCGTCCTCGTGCGGATCGAGCATCACCAGCATCGGCATGTCGGTATAGCGACGGCAGTAGTTGAGGAAATAGTCGCTCGGGTTATCGAGGTGGAACTCTTTCAGGATCACATGGCCCATCGCCATGGCTAAGGCGCTGTCGGTGCCCTGTTTGGGTGCCAGCCACTGGTCGCTGAGCTTCGCCACTTCCGAAAAATCGGGGGTGATGGCGATGGTTTTGGTCCCTTTGTAGCGCACTTCGGTAAAAAAGTGGGCGTCCGGGGTACGGGTCTGCGGCACGTTGGAGCCCCAGGCGATGATATAGCTCGAGTTATACCAGTCGGCAGACTCCGGCACGTCGGTCTGCTCGCCCCAGGTCATCGGCGAGGCGGGCGGCAGATCGCAGTACCAGTCGTAGAAGCTGAGGCAGGTACCGCCCAGCAGGGAGAGATAGCGGGTGCCCGCGGCGTAGGAGACCATCGACATCGCCGGGATCGGCGAGAAGCCCGCCACCCGGTCCGGGCCGTAGTGTTTGATGGTCCAGACGTTGGCGGCGGCGATAAGCTGGTTCAGCTCTTTCCAGTTCGAGCGGATAAACCCGCCGTGACCGCGGGCCTGCCTGTAGCTCTGGCTTTTTTGCGGGTCATTCTGGATGGCGTTCCAGGCCAGCACCGGATCGCTGTGCTGGGCCAGCGCCTCGCGCCACAGCTCGATCAGCTTGCGGCGCACCAGAGGGTACTTCAGGCGGTTGGCGCTGTAGAGATACCAGGAGTAGCTGGCCCCGCGCGGACAGCCGCGCGGCTCGTGGTTCGGCAGGTCGGGGCGGGTGCGGGGGTAGTCGGTCTGCTGGGTTTCCCAGGTCACCAGGCCATTCTTGACGTAGATTTTCCAGCTACAGGAGCCGGTGCAGTTCACGCCGTGGGTGGATCGCACGATTTTGTCGAACTGCCATCGCTGGCGATAGCTGTCCTCCCAGTCGCGGTTGGTGTGCATCACCTGACCGTGACCGTCGGCGAAGGTCTCGCCTTTAAGTTTGAAATAACGAAAGCGATCCAACAATTTACTCATGACGTTTCTCCTGACGGGGCGACTCCCGCCCCGTGGTTACACTGCTCACAAAAAATTGAACTGACGCGTTATGCTTTGACGTGTTTCTGCCGACGGCCATACACCAGCCAGGTGACGAACACGCAGACGATGTAGAACACCAGGAAGACCTTCATCGCCCCCACCGGCGAGCCGGTCATCGCCAGTGAGGTACCGAAGGCTTTAGGGATAAAGAACCCGCCGACGGCACCGATTGCCGAGATAAAGCCCAGCGCGGCGGCGGTGTCAGTAACGGCCTCTTTCTGGGCCTGCTCTTCGGTGCCGCCGTGCAGTTTGACTCTATAGACGGTGATTTGCCGGAAGATGACAGCGATCATCTGGAAGGTAGAGCCGCTGCCCAATCCGGCGGTGAGGAACAGCCCCATAAACACCAGATAAAAGGCGGTAAAGCTGCCGGAGCCTGAGCCCGGCAGGGTGAGGAACAGCAGGGCGGAGAACACCGCCATAAAGATGAAGTTGACCAGCGTGACGCGCACCCCGCCGAGCTTGTCGGATATCACCCCACCGGCAGAGCGCGCCAGCGCCCCAATCAGCGGACCAAAGAAGGCCAGATGCAGGATATTGACGTCCGGGAACTGGGTTTTCGACAGCATGGCAAAGCCGGCGGAAAAGCCGATAAACGAGCCGAAGGTGGCCAGATAGAGCAGGCTCAGCAGCCACAGGTGCAGGCGTTTCAGCACCGGCAGCTGGCTGGCGATGGTCGCCTTTGAGCTGGCGATATCGTTCATGCCGAAAAAGGCGGCGACAGTTGCCAGCAGCAGCAGCGGGGCCCAGATCCAGGCGGCGTTGGCGAGAAACAGCGACGAGCCATCCTCCTGCGGCACGCCGTGTACCCCGAGGAAGGTGAACATCGGCAGGAAGATCGCTACCGGGGCCACCATCTGCATCACGCTGACGCCGAGGTTGCCCAGCCCGCCGTTAATGCCCAGCGCGCTGCCCTGTTTGGCTTTCGGGAAGAAAAAGCTGATGTTGCCCATGCTGGAGGCGAAGTTCGCCCCGGCAAAACCGCACAGCAGGGCGATAGTAATAAATACCGCATAAGGGGTAGCCGGGTTTTGAACCGCAATACCGAGCCACACGCAGGGAATAATCAGAATAACGGTGCTTAATACCGTCCAATAGCGGCCGCCGAATATTGGCACCATAAAGGAGTAGGGGACGCGTAATATTGCGCCGGAGAGAGAAGGCAGGGCCGTTAACATAAACAGCTGATCGGTCGTGAAATTAAAACCCACTTTATTAAGATTCACCGCCACCGCGCTAAATAACATCCAGACGCAAAACGCCAACAGCAGACAGGCAACCGAAATCACTAAATTTCGTCGCGCAATTTTTTTACCTTTATTTTCCCAAAATGCGGCGTTTTCCGGTTTCCAGTTGTTCAACAGATAATGATTATTCTTCTCAGCTTGTTGTGACATATTACCCTCTTGCGTATCCGAAAATGGCAGAAAGAGAAATACATTCAGACGGTTGCCTGAATTTTTGATGAGAAATTATTGGGTGTTTTTGGGAGTCTTCTGAAAGGATAGATAAAAAAGCGAACCCCTGAAGTTATAAGGGAGAAAGGGGCTCGCTTAATGTGTTACAAAGCGTAACAGTTAAGGGGTATTGATGATTAGCCCAGCTCGAGGGTAATTAACGTATTCAGGTGTTGATTAAATGCGGCATCATCCATCTGCGGCATTGATAACACATACAGTCCGTCCAGTCCGCAGACCAGGCCAATCAGCCGCCAGGCGATGTTTTCCGCACTGTCTTTCAGCCTGAAGGCGTTCGCCTGCTCACCCGCCCGTATGATGGCGACCGTCTCCTGATGCCACATCTCCATGGTTAACACATAAGCGCCCTTTATTTCGACATCGCGGGTGGCTAACAGCTGCGCTTCGCGCCACAGGCGAATGTAAGGTTCAAAGCTGCGATCGTCGCTGCCGAGCATGGCGTGGAGCCGTTCGCGCCAGCTGGCGTTTTCAGCCACCACGTCGGCATCCAGCAGGGCGCGGATCAGGCGGATAAACGCCTGCGACTTCAGTTCGCCAGCGGAGGCAAAATGGTGATGCACCTGGCCGGTCGCCACTTTCGCTTCGGCGGCAATACTTCGCACGGTCATCCCGGTAAAGCCCTCGCTCAGCGCCACGCGCATCGCCGCCTGCAGGATCTCTTCCCGCCGCTCGTCCTTGCTCAGATAGCTCATTTTTTTCACTCTCAACTGGGGGACAACGAGTGTAACAAAAAGCTGGACACGCGTTCAACTTTCCGTAGGATCGCAATCTGGACATGTGTCCAGGTTTAGGTAAATAAGGATTGTTATGTTTCGTCAGTGGTTAGCGTTAGTGATTATTGTGCTGGTCTACATCCCGGTGGCGATCGACGCCACGGTGCTGCATGTTGCCGCGCCGACGCTGAGCATGACCCTGGATGCCAGCGGCAATGAATTACTGTGGATCATTGATATCTACTCTCTGGTGATGGCCGGAATGGTGCTGCCGATGGGGGCGCTCGGGGATCGTATCGGCTTTAAGCGGCTGCTGATCCTGGGCAGTACCCTGTTTGGCCTTTCGTCGCTGGCGGCGGCGTTTGCCCCCTCGGCGGGGTGGCTGATTGCCGCGCGGGCCTCGCTGGCCATTGGCGCGGCGATGATCATTCCCGCGACGCTTGCCGGGATCCGCACCCTGTTCCCGGATGCGCGTCGGCGCAACATTGCCCTCGGCGTCTGGGCGGCGGTGGGCTCCGGCGGAGCGGCCTTTGGTCCGCTGGTGGGCGGCATGCTGCTGGCGCACTTCTACTGGGGGGCGGTGTTTTTGATCAACGTCCCGATTGTGCTGCTGGTGGTCTCTCTGGCGGCGCGTTTTGTGCCAGCCCAGCAGGGGCGGCCTGAACAGCCGTTAAACATCACCCATGCCCTGATGCTGATCGTGGCGGTTTTACTGCTGGTCTACAGCGCCAAAACGGCGCTGAAAGGGGGCCTCTCTGCGTGGCAGGTGGCGGGTACGCTGCTGACCGGGGCGGCGCTGCTGTGGATCTTTGTCCGCATTCAGCTTCGTGCCGCTACGCCAATGATCGACATCCGCCTGTTCGGCCATCGCGTTATTCTCAGCGGGGTGGTGATGGCGATGACGGCGATGATCGCCCTGGTGGGCTTTGAGCTGCTGATGGCCCAGGAGCTGCAGTTCGTCCACGGCTTCACCCCGTTTGAGGCGGGAATGTTCATGCTGCCGGTGATGGTCGCCAGCGGCTTTAGCGGCCCGATTGCCGGGGTGCTGGTGGGGCGTCTGGGGCTGCGGATCGTGGCGACCGGCGGCATGGGCCTGAGCGCACTCAGCTTTATCGGACTGTCGATGCTCGATTTCAGTACCCAGCAGTGGCAGGCCTGGAGCCTGATGGTGCTGCTGGGCTTTAGCGCAGCGAGCGCCTTGCTGGCCTCCACCTCAGCAATCATGGCCGCCGCGCCGAAAGAGAAGGCCGCTGCGGCCGGGGCCATTGAAACCATGTCCTATGAGCTGGGCGCTGGATTGGGGATTGCGATCTTTGGCCTGCTCCTGACCCGCAGCTTCTCGGTGTCGATTGAACTGCCGCCAGGGCTGGATGCTTCGCTTGTGGAGCACGCTTCCTCCTCCATCGGCGAGGCGGTGAAGGTCTCCCGGCAACTCACGCCGTCGCTGGCGGAGTCGGTGATTGAGGCAGCGAAAACCGCGTTTATCACCTCGCACAGCGTGGCGCTGGGCAGCGCGGGGGCAATGTTGCTGCTGCTGGCAATGGGGATTTGGTTCAGTCTGGCGAAGGTTTCGCAGCGGTAAAAATGCCCGGCGGCACGGTATGCTCCCTCTCCCTTGAGGGAGAGGGTTGGGGTGAGGGGGAGCAGACCGCACAAAAATGCCCGGCGGCGCTGCGCTTGCCGGGCCTACAAAGGCAACAAATACGGAGTGGTTTTACGGCTTCTGTGCCGCAGCGTTTATTTCATAGCGGGCTTCAGACCATGAATACTTCAGGCCCTTTAATATCTATGAGATTGATTATGCGGAGTGCGGCTTTGTTGGGCTTACTTTCGTTACGCTCCCACTTAGAAACGCTTTCAACAGACATCCCGGTTGTTATCGCCAGCGCTGCCTGAGACATGTTATAGCGTGTCCGAACTTCTTTAATCTCGCCACCTGTCATTTCGCGTACTGCAGGGATACTACGTGCCGCTACTGCGGCATCGATGGATGCCACCGTCTCGTCTTTCACAACACCTAATTTGTTGTAACGCTGAGCCATGCCCTGAATACGCTTTAACCGTTCAGTCATCACAAGTCACCTCTATCAGTTCTTTAACATTCAGCAGGCGTTTTATCTGTGCTGGTGTCAGCGCAATGAAATCTTCTGCGATTCTGCAATAAGCATCAATTTCGTCATCTTCTAATTCCTTGCCTCTTTTTTTAGAAAGATGACTTTTCAGATACATATCAAAAAATAAACGTTGGGGCCATGATGAAAAAACACGATTGCCCGCGCACCCTCTCGCGGACTCACCGCAGGTAAGGCCAGCCGTTTTTTATAGGTGTATTTACCTAAATGGTCGCCATGCAGGCCAGAAATAATTGCCTTTGCGGCCTTACATAAAATGGTATTGCTGATGCGAGCGTCCTTGCGCTCCGCCTCAAACTCAGGCGTTAGAAAGATCCCCATGGTTATTCCTTAACCTCGCCACCCGTAACCATTACTATAGTCATCTTTACGGGTTGGTTCAACTTCGTCTCCGGTGATAAGGTTTTGCCCGGCGGCGCTGCGCTTGCCGAACCGTAGGCCGGATAAGCGCAGCGCATCCGGCGTTGTTTTACGGCTCCTGCGCCGCACTGAGCACGCTGTGAAGCAGCACGTTGGCCCCTTTCTCTGACCACTCCGGCCAGATCTTTTCGGCTTCGTTATGGCTGATGCCTTTCACGCAGGGGATAAAGATCATGCTGGCCGGGGCGATTTTGCTGATATAGCAGGTATCGTGCCCGGCACCGGACACCATCGGCTTCGCGGTGTAGCCCAGCTCCGCCACCGCTTTCTCGCTGCGTGCCAGACAGTCGGCGTCAAAGATGATGGGCGCATAATCGAAAATGCGCTCCACCTCGGCGGTGACGCCGCGGGCAGCAAGGCTCTCCGCCGCCTGATGCAGCGCAGCTTCCATCGCCACCAGCGCCTCGCTTTCCGGATGACGGAATTCGACGCTGCACACTACCCGTGACGGCACCACGTTGCGGGAGTTCGGCGTGATCTCCGCCATCCCAATCGTCGCGCGACCATCTGGCGCATGCTGGAAACCTATCGCTTCCACCTTCAGCGCCAGTTCCGCAAAGGCGGTTAAGGCGTCACGACGGCTGTGCATCGGCGTGGTGCCCGCATGAGCGGCAAAACCGTCCAGCGTAATCGTAAACCAGCGCTGGCCCATCGCCGCGCGCACCAGCCCGATATCCACGGCTTCATCTTCCAGAATCGGCCCCTGTTCGATATGCAGCTCGTAGCAGGCGTGGATCGGGAAGGCGCGGGCAGGGCGTGCCCCGCGATAGCCAATGGCTTCAAGCGCTTCACGAACCGTGACTTTTTGGCTATCCATTCTGGCGTAAGCAAACGCTTCGCTAAGCTGACCCGCCCAGACGCCGGAGGCGAGCATGGCCGGAGCAAACCGCGCCCCTTCTTCGTTAGTCCAGTTCACCAGCACAATATCGCGCTCGGTTTCAATCTGATGGTCGTTGAGGGTACGCAGCAGCTCCAGCCCGGCCAGCACGCCGTAGATGCCGTCGTAGTTACCGCCCAGCGGCTGGGAGTCTACGTGCGACCCGGTCATCACCGGGGCGAGGGCTGAATGCTTACCCGCGCGGCGGATAAACATATTGCCCATGCTATCGACATCGCAGGAAAACCCCGCCTGTAGCGCCCAGTCGCGCAGCAGGTTACGGGCAATCCGATCTTCCTCGCTCAGCGCCAGACGGGTGACGCCGCCCCCGGCCGTACCGCCGATGTGCGCCATTCTCTCCAGCGTCGACCATAGCCGGTCGGCGTTCACGCGGATCATGCTTTGTCCTTGATGCTGCGGTAGCGGAAGTCACAGCACTTACCGCCCTGCATGATGGTGGTGGTGCGGGTCAGCTCCACGTCCGGCGCGTAGCCGACGATAAATTTCTCATCGCGGGCGCACGACAGCAGGTGGCCAATCTCGCCCAGTCCCATCTCGTGATACATCTCGGCATAGCGGCAGCGGGTGACGTTGTAGTTGTACTGCTGGTCGTCGGCGTCGATCACCTTCACGTCCAGAGCGTTATCCTTCTCCCACAGGTATTGCAGGGCGATAAAGCTCTTCACGTCCGCGCCGTTCGGCTCCTTGCTGGCAAACTCCTTGCCCGCGTTAATGGCGGCCTGCTCAATGGCCTCGCCAATTACTGCCTGAGCGCGAGTCTTGCCGATCTCGCGCACCAGGATCTCGTAAATTGGCTTAATAATTTCTGCTTCAATTTTGCGGCGGGCGAGAATGCCCAGCTCATTATTATCACTCATCACATTGCCTCACTGCGTTACTTAGCTTTTGCGCCGCCCAGCACGGTTTGCGGCTGCCATTTACCGTCGACCACTTTATAAACGGTGAACGACGGGGCCTTCAGGTTGCCCTGGTTGTCAAAGGCGATCTGTCCGGTCACGCCGGAGTAGCTGATGGCGCGCAGGGCTGGCAGGTACTCTGCCGGATCCACCGAGTCGGCTTTCTCCATCGCCGCCACCAGAACGCGGGTGGCGTCATAGGCGAACGGGGCGTGCAGTTCGATATGGGTGTGGTAGCGGGACTGATACGCCTGCTCGAAGGTTTTGCCGCCCGGCATCTGATCCACCGGCAGGCCCGGCTCCAGCGCCACCACGCCTTCACCCTCTTTCTGCGCCAGCTGCAGGAAGGTCTGGCTGACAAAGCCGCCCGCGCCCATCAGGTTAGCGTTCATGCCCAGCTGTTTGATCCGACGCGCCAGCGGTGCCGCCTGGCTGTCCACGCCGCCAAAGAAGATCAGATCGGCGTTTTTACTGCGGATCGCGGTCAACACGGCGCTAAAGTCGACGGTTTTGTCATCAACGTACTGACGGTCGACAATCTTCACGCCCTGGGCTTCGAGGGATTTAATAAACTCATCCGCCAGCCCCTGACCAAAGGCGGTACGGTCGTCGATCACCGCGATGCGTTTGGCTTTCAGGGTATCGATGGCGTACTGCCCGGCAAACTGGCCGCCATCATCGTCATGGCCCATCACCCGGAAGCTGGTGTCAAAGCCCTGTTTGGTATAGGCATGGCCGGTGGCAACCGGGGCGACCTGGGCGATACCGGCATCGTGATAGACGCGCGCTGCCGGGATGCTGGTGCCGGTGTTCCAGTGACCGACCACGCCCGCCACGCCGCTGTCCACCAGGCGCTGGGCCACGGCTACTGCGGTACGTGGATCTGACTGGTCATCTTCGGACTGCAGTTTGAACGTCACCGCTTTGCCGCCGATGGTCGGGTGCTGCTTGTTGATGTCGTCAATCGCCAGCTGAGCGCCGTTCTCCAGGTCCTTACCGATACGGGCGGACGGGCCGGTGAGCGGGCCCGCCAGGCCAATCACCACGGTTTCGCTGTCGGCGGCCCAGGCTGCGGTTGAGGCAAACCCGCTGAGCAGAATTGCGGCGCTGAGCGCGCTGATTTTTACGGATTTCATTATTTTTCCCTGATGTTGGTTGGTGTTGTTAAACGGGCATTTCGCCCAAATAAATCTGTGCAATCTGGTCGTCGTCGAGCATTGCTTTCGACGCGCCGTGGTGGACGATGCTGCCGCTGTCCATCACCCAGGCCTGGTCGGTTACTTCCAGCGCCAGGCGGGCGTTCTGTTCGATCAGCAGCAGGGCCACGCCGCGCTCGCGCAGCCCGGCGATGACGGCAAAAATGTTCTCTACCATCTTTGGCGCGAGACCCATCGACGGTTCGTCGAGGATCAGCAGGCGCGGGCGGCTGAGCAGGGCGCGGTTCAGGGCTAACAGCTGCTGTTCCCCGCCGGAGAGCAGCCCGGCCAGCTGGTGCTGGCGTTCGCCGAGACGCGGGAAGCGCTCGAAGATTTCGTTCATCTCCTGCTTAACGGTGACAGTGTCACGACGCAGCCAGGCCCCCATCTGCAGGTTCTCCAGCACCGTCATCCGGGCGAAGATGCCGCGGCCTTCCGGGACCATCACCAGCCCGTCGCGCAGCAGCCCTTCGGCCTTCTGCTTACGTACCGCTTTGCCGTTAAATGCAATGTGGCCGCCAAAACGCTCCAGCCCGGTGATGGCCCGCACGGTGGAGCTTTTGCCCGCGCCGTTGGCACCAATCAGGGTGGCCTGTTCGCCTTCGCGCAGGCTAAAGGAAACATCGCGCACCGCCTGGATGCCGCCGTAATGCACGTCCAGACGTTCCACTTTCAGTAATTCAGACATGGGCATTGCCTCCAAGCCAGGCGGCGATCACCGCCGGGTCGCGACGCACGCTGTCCGGGGTGCCGCTGGCCAGCGTTTTGCCGTAATCCAGCACCGTGAGGCGATCGCAGATCCCCATCACCAGCTTCACGTCGTGTTCAATCATCAGCAGGGTTTTTCCGTCGTCACGTATGCGGGTCAGCAGTTCGCCCAGCGCCACTTTCTCCGCCGCGTTCATCCCGGCGGCGGGTTCGTCCAGCGCCAGTAGCAGCGGATCGGTGGCCAGCGCGCGGGCGATCTCCAGCCGACGCTGATGGCCGTAAGCCAGGTCGCAGGCGCGGTAGTGGGCGAACTTCGCGATGCCGGTGTACTCCAGCCAGTGCCAGGCCTGCGCCAGGGTCTGCGCTTCTTCCTCCCGGGCACGCTTGTGACGGCTCAGCGCCGCCCATAGCCCGTTGCGGGTCCGCACGTGGCGACCGACCATCACGTTCTCCAGCACCGACATCTCGTTAAACAGACGCACGTTCTGGAAAGTACGGGCGATGCCCGCGGCGGTCACTTTCTCGATCTGCGTCGGGAAATAGGGGGAATCGGCAATGGCGAATTCACCGCTGTCTGCCGGATACAACCCGGTGATCAGGTTAAAGCAGGTGGTTTTGCCCGCGCCGTTAGGGCCAATCAGGCCGTAGATTTCACCCTTGTTAATCGACAGCGAGACGTTATCGACCGCCGTCAGACCGCCAAAGCGTTTGGACATATTGCGCACGGTTAACAGGCTCATGCTTGCACCTCCTTGTGGCGCTTCGGCCAGATGCCCGACGGGCGAACCAGCATCACCAGCACCAGCGCCAGACCGTAAAACAGCTGACGCAGGATCTCCGGGTCAATCAGCACCGAGCCAAACAGCGCCTGCTGCACCGGGGCCGCCTGGCTGCGCAGCAGCTCCGGCAGGGCGGTGAGCAGCACCGCGCCGAGGATCACCCCCGGGATATGGCCCATCCCGCCCAGCACCACCATCGCCAGCACGGCAATGGATTCCTGCAGGGTGAAGGATTCCGGCGAGACAAAGCCCTGGAAGGCACCGAACAGCGCCCCGGCTACGCCGCCGAAGGAGGCACCCATGGCAAAGGCCAGCAGCTTAAAATTGCGCACGTTGATGCCCATCGCCCGGGCGACGTCTTCATCTTCGCGGATGGCGTGCCACGCCCGGCCAATGCGCGAGTGTTGCAGGCGCAGGCAGACAAATATGATCCCGACAATCACCAGCATCAACAGGTAGTACCACAGCCACAGGGCCGGGACTTTGAAGCCGAACCAGTGGTAAACGCCGCTAAACTTCAGGCCGAACAGGTTGAGGGTATCGACGCCGGTAATGCCTTTCGCGCCGTTGGTGATGTTCACCGGGCGGTCGAGATTACGCATCAGAATACGGATGATCTCCCCGAAGCCGAGGGTGACGATCGCCAGGTAATCGCCGCGCAGCTTCAGCGTCGGGGCACCCAGCAGAATGCCGCACACCGCCGCGACCAGCGCCGCAATCGGGATAATCAGCAGATACGAGGTGTGCAGCCCGTCCGGGAACCAGACGTTAATAATCGGGAACACCTCCGCCAGATGCGGCGAGGCCAGCAGCGCCGCCAGATAGGCGCCGACGGCATAGAAGGCGATAAAGCCCATGTCCAGCAGGCCGGTGTAGCCCACCACGATATTCAGCCCCAGCGCCAGCATGATGTAGAGCAGAGCGAAGTCGATCACCCGCACCCAGTAGTTGCCACCCAGCTGGGTCGCGACAACCGGCGCAATAAGCAGGGCAAGGACGAAGAGCGTCATGCCGGACCAGAATTTACCGCTGGTCGCCGGTGTTTTGAGTTCAATGGCAGTCATGATTTCCTCTTACGCCCTGTGCGCCACGCGCTCGCCCAGCAGACCCGCCGGACGGAAGACCAGCACCAGAATCAGCACGATAAAGGCGAATACGTCCTGGTAGTTGCTGCCGAACACGCCGTGAGTCAGCTCGCCCAGATAACCGGCACCCAGCGCTTCGATAATGCCGAGCAGGATCCCGCCAATCATTGCCCCGCGAATATTGCCGATGCCGCCGAGCACCGCTGCGGTAAAGGCTTTAATGCCGGGCAGAAAGCCCATAGAGAAGCTGGCGTTGCCGTAGTTGCTGGCCATCATCACCCCCGCCAGCGCCGCAAAGATGCCGCCGATGGCGAAGGTCAGGGTGATGATCGCATTCGGGTTGACGCCCATCAGGGTGGCGACGCGCGGGTTTTCCGCCACCGCACGCATGCCGCGACCGAGGCGGGTGTACTCCACCAGCAGCCACAGGCCGGTCATGACGATCAGGGCCAGCGCCACGGTGACGATGCCGGTGACGGTGATAATCGCCGGAGGGTGCGCCTCGCTGCCCGCAGTGATGGCAATCGGGTCCATCGGCAGGATCTGCGGGAACATCAGCGGATTACGCGACCAGATAATCATCGCCACGGTTTGCAGCAGCACCGACACGCCAATCCCGGAGATCAGCGGTGCCAGGCGAGGGGCGTTACGCAGGCGGCGATAGGCAAAGCGCTCAACGGCCATTGCCAGCAGGGCGCAGACCGCCATGGCAATCAGCAGCGCAAAGCCGAGCTGCAGAAGTTGCGGCATGGCCGGAAAATGGTGGCTGAGAAGATTCAGCGCCGACAGGGTGGTCAGCGCGCCGACCATCAAAATATCGCCGTGGGCAAAGTTAATAATGCGCAAAATGCCATACACCATGGTATAGCCCAGCGCGATCAGCGCGTAGATGCTGCCCAGCATCACGCCGTTGATCAGTTGTTGTATAAGTGTGTCCAACGTTCCTACCCGACAAAGTGCTCTTTCCAGCGGGTAACATCTAATAATTGAATTAAATTGTGAAATACGCATATATTCTTTCTTATGATTTTTGGAGCTTGCGTTATCTCATTGATTTTAATAATGATGATAAATGGCTGATTAACCTGATTATCCATAACAGATCAATATATGAATAAAACAGAACAATCTCTGACGCTCGCGGCTTTTGCCGAGAGCCGACTGGCGAACGATCCGCCGCTGCGGGCGGTGCGGGCCTTCGAGGCGATAGCCCGGCTGGGCAGCGTGACCCTGGCGGCGCAGGAGCTGGACATCTCTCCGTCGGCGGTGAGTCATCAGTTGAAGGTGCTGGAAGGGTATCTGCAAATGCCGCTCACCGAGCGCCAGGGGCGCAGGCTGATCCTCAGCCAGCAGGGGCGGGACTATTACCGCTCCATTCGCGCGGCCTTCAACGTGCTGCGCCAGGCCACGGAACATCTGCTTGAGCAGGTACAAACCCGCCAGGTGACCATCAGCCTGATCCCGCTGTTTGGGATGGGGTGGTTTATTCCGCGTCTGCCGGGGTTTATGCGCGCGAATCCGCAAACTGAGATTAACGTGGTCTACGCCAACCACCGCAACTACCTGAGCGATGCCTCGGATATGTCGATCCGTTTTGGTAACGGCCAGTGGGCGGGCTACCAGAGCGAAAAGCTGATCTCCGGGCAGATGGTGCCGGTCTGTAGCCGGGCGTTTTTACGTCTGCACGGGCATATCGATACCCCTGAACAACTGCTGCAAATGCCGCTTCTGCACGACGAGGAGCGCACCACCTGGCAGCAGTGGTTTGTCCAGCAGGGCGTGAAGCGCCCGCCACGGCGCAGCGGACCGATGTTTGAAGATGGGTTGTTAACCCTGGCGGGTGTGCAGGCCGGGCTGGGCTGTGCCCTGATGCGCGAACCGCTGATAGCGCCTTATCTGGAGAGCGGCGAGCTGGTGAAGATCTTCGATCTGCCGATCGACGATGGCCGGGATTATTACCTGTGCGTGCGTCAGGACGGTGAGATGAGTGAGGATGGCAAGCTGTTGCAGAGCTGGCTGCGACGCAACAGTTCCCTCTCCATTGAGGGAGAGGGTTAGGGTGAGGGGGAAAGGGCCGCACCGCAGCCACCTCGCCGGGTGGCGGCTGCGCCTTACCCGGCCTACAAAAGCGGTGACGTTGGAGGGTGGGCACGACCGGTTCCCTCTCCCTTGAGGGAGAGGGTTAGGGTGAGGGGGAAAGGGCCGCACCGTAGCCACCTCGCCGGGTGGCGGCTACGCCTTACCCGGCCTACAAAAGCGGTGACGTTGGAGGGTGGGCACGACCGGTTCCCTCTCCCTTGAGGGAGAGGGTTAGGGTGAGGGGGAAATGACCGCACCGCAGCCACCTCGCCGGGTGGCGGCTCCGCCTTACCCGGCCTACAAAAGCGGTGACGTGGAGGCGTTACAGACCGCACAGCCCGAAACCTCAGGCAGCCCGAGCCCGCGTCGCATACCAGCACAGCAGCGACCCCGCACACACCATCATCGCCCCCTGCCAGAAGCTGAACGACAGGGGCGCGTTGAGCAGCACCGCCGCCAGCGCGGCTGACAGCACCGGCGTAAAATAGGAGGCCGCGGCCAGCAGCGTCACGTTACCGTGCAAAATCCCGGTGTTCCACGCCGCATAGCCAAACCCCAGCGCGACGCCACACATCAGCAGTTTGATGACCACCGGCACGCTGAACACCATCTCCGGCTGATCGCTGAAGAAGTATTTAACCCACAGGGTCAGCGCCGTCAGCAGCACAAACAGCGTAATGCCGTTCTGCCCCTTCGCGAATTTACTGGTCACGGTGCAGTAGGCCGCCCAGATAAAAGCACCGACAAAGGCGAGGCCGTAACTCAGCGGGTTAGAGACGATATTGCGGACAATCTCCGCCGGATGAAGCCCGTTTTCACCGCCTAACACCCAGCTCACCCCCAGCAGGGAGATAATCAGCCCTGGGATCACCCACAGGGTCGAGCGCTGGCGATTAAACAGAATGGCAAACACGATGGTCAGGCTCGGCCAGAGATAATTGACCATTCCCACCTCAATCGCCTGGTGGCGGGTGGTGGCGTAGCCTAACGACAGCGCCAGACAGATTTCATAGCTGACAAACAGCACGCTACCGGCCATCAGATAGCGGGGCGAGAAACGCCGGAGGTTGGGAAACCCGACCGTGACCAGGCACAGCAAACCGCTGAGCGTGTAGATCATCGCCGCGCCGCCTACCGGCCCCAGCCCCTCGCTGACGCTCCTGATCAGGCCCACCATCGTGCTCCACAGCACAATCGCGGCCAGCCCGATCAGGGTGGCTTTTTTTCTGTCCATCATTTTCCCATTGCCATGACATTTTCAGGGGCAAATTTATAGCACTGTTTCAGTAGCTTCCGCGAATTAATCTCCCCGCCATTACTCCTTAAGCAGTAATAAAACCGCTCCCCACCGACTATTAAGAGGGCGAAGATTGGCGAAATTGATTTGCCGCAAAAAAAACAGGGGCTTTGCTGTTAGTTTTCCGCCGGAATTCTCAATGTTCTAACGAGGACAGCAATGGACGTCAGCCGCAGACAGTTTTTTAAAATCTGCGCGGGCGGTATGGCCGGTACGACAGTGGCTGCTTTAGGGTTCGCCCCTAAAATGGCGCTGGCTCAGGCGCGCAACTATAAGTTGCTGCGCGCGAAAGAGATCCGTAACACCTGCACATACTGCTCCGTGGGATGCGGGCTATTGATGTATAGCCTGGGTGATGGCGCGAAGAACGCCAAAGAGTCGATTTATCATATTGAAGGCGATGCGGATCATCCGGTCAGCCGTGGGGCGTTATGCCCGAAAGGGGCGGGCCTGCTGGACTATGTCCACAGCGACAACCGCCTGCGTTATCCGGAATACCGCGCGCCGGGTTCCGACAAATGGCAGCGAATTTCCTGGGATGAGGCGTTTACGCGCATCGCGAAGCTGATGAAGGCCGACCGCGACGCCAACTTCGTCGAGACCAACGAGCAGGGCGTGACGGTTAACCGCTGGCTCTCCACCGGGATGCTGTGTGCCTCCGCGGCAAGTAATGAAACCGGCATGCTGACGCAAAAATTTGTGCGCTCCCTCGGCATGCTGGCGGTAGACAACCAGGCGCGCGTCTGACACGGACCAACGGTAGCAAGTCTTGCTCCAACATTTGGTCGCGGTGCGATGACCAACCACTGGGTTGATATCAAAAACGCGAACGTCGTGATGGTGATGGGCGGCAACGCCGCTGAAGCCCATCCGGTGGGATTCCGCTGGGCGATGGAGGCGAAAAACAACAACGATGCGACGCTGATCGTCGTCGATCCGCGCTTTACGCGTACGGCATCGGTGGCCGATATCTATGCGCCAATCCGCTCCGGCACGGACATTACGTTCCTTTCCGGCGTGCTGCGGTACCTGATCGAAAACAACAAAATTAACGCCGAGTACGTTAAGCACTACACCAACGCCAATTTGCTGGTACGGGAAGATTTTGCCTTCGACGACGGGCTGTTCAGCGGCTACGACGCTGAAAAACGCCAGTACGATAAGTCCTCCTGGAACTATCAGTTCGACGAAAACGGCTATGCCAGACGCGATGACACCCTGACCGATCCGCGCTGCGTGTGGAACCTGCTGAAACAGCACGTCTCCCGCTATACGCCGGAGGTGGTGGAGAACATCTGCGGCACGCCAAAAGCCGATTTCCTGAAGGTGTGCGACGTGCTGGCCTCCACCAGCGCCGCGGACAGAACCACCACCTTCCTGTATGCGCTGGGCTGGACGCAGCATACCGTGGGTGCGCAGAACATCCGTACCATGGCGATGATCCAGCTGCTGCTCGGCAACATGGGCATGGCCGGTGGCGGGGTTAACGCCCTGCGCGGCCACTCCAACATCCAGGGCCTGACCGATCTCGGCTTGCTGTCGACCAGCCTGACCGGCTATCTGACGCTGCCGTCCGAGAAACAGACCGACCTGCAGAGCTACATGGCGGCCAACACGCCGAAAGCGACCCTGCCGGACCAGGTGAACTACTGGAGCAACTATCCGAAGTTCTTCGTCAGCCTGATGAAATCCTTCTACGGCGATGCGGCGCAGAAGGAGAACGACTGGGGCTTTAACTGGCTGCCGAAATGGGATCAGTCCTACGACGTCATTAAGTATTTCAACATGATGTCGAAGGGCAAGGTCACGGGATACATCTGCCAGGGCTTCAACCCGGTGGCGTCGTTCCCGGATAAAAACAAGATTGTCGCCAGCCTCAGCAAGCTGAAGTACATGGTGGTGATCGATCCGCTGGTGACCGAGACTTCGACCTTCTGGCAGAACCACGGCGAGATGAATGACGTGGATCCCGCCTCGATTCAGACCGAGGTCTTCCGTCTGCCGTCCACCTGCTTCGCGGAAGAGGACGGCTCCATCGCCAACTCCGGTCGCTGGCTGCAGTGGCACTGGAAGGGGCAGGATGCACCGGGCGAAGCGCGTAACGACGGCGAGATCCTGGCCGGAATTTACCATCGCCTGCGCGAGATGTATCGCACCGAAGGCGGCAAGGGCGTCGAACCGCTGCTGCGCATGAGCTGGGATTACAAACAGCCGGATCACCCGGAATCGGAAGAGGTGGCGAAAGAGAACAACGGCTATGCGCTGGCGGATCTCTATGACGCCAACGGCGTGCTCATCGCGAAGAAAGGCCAGCTGCTGAGCAGCTTCGCCCAGCTGCGTGATGATGGTACGACGGCCTCGTCGTGCTGGATCTACACTGGCAGCTGGACAGAGCAGGGCAACCAGATGGCGAACCGCGATAACGCCGACCCGTCAGGGCTGGGCAACACGCTGGGCTGGGCCTGGGCGTGGCCATTAAACCGTCGCGTGCTCTATAACCGCGCCTCGGCGGATATCAACGGCAAGCCGTGGGATCCGAAACGAATGCTGATCCAGTGGAACGGCGCGAAGTGGACCGGGAATGATATCCCGGACTTCAACACCGCCGCACCGGGCAGCAATACCGGGCCGTTTATCATGCAGCCGGAAGGGCTGGGACGTCTGTTTGCCATCGACAAGCTGGCGGAAGGGCCGTTCCCGGAACACTACGAGCCGATGGAAACGCCGCTGGGCACCAACCCGCTGCACCCGAACGTGGTCTCCAGCCCGGTCGTGCGTCTCTACGAAGAAGATGCCGTGCGCATGGGCAAGAAAGACAAGTTCCCGTACGTCGGCACCACCTATCGCCTGACCGAACATTTCCACACCTGGACCAAGCATGCGCGACTGAATTCCATCGCCCAGCCGGAACAGTTTGTCGAGATCAGCGAGACCCTGGCGCAGGCCAAAGGCATTGCCAACGGCGACCGCGTCAAGGTCAGCAGCCAGCGCGGGTTTATTCGCGCCGTGGCGGTGGTTACCCGTCGTTTGCAGGCCCTGAACGTTCACGGCCAGCAGGTAGAAACGGTCGGTATTCCGCTGCACTGGGGCTTTGAAGGGGTGGCGCAGAAAGGCTATATCGCCAACACCCTGACGCCAGCGGTAGGGGATTCCAACTCGCAAACGCCGGAGTACAAGGCGTTTCTGGTCAACATCGAGAAAGCGTAAGGAGCGAAGTAATGTCGATGGAAACACAAGACGTCATCAAACGCTCCGCCACCAACGGCTTTACCCCCGCGCCACGTGCGCGGGATTACAAAGCGGAAGTGGCCAAGCTTATTGATGTCTCCTCCTGCGTGGGCTGCAAAGCCTGCCAGGTGGCCTGTTCCGAGTGGAATGATATCCGCGATGAGGTGGGCCATTGCGTTGGGGTTTACGATAACCCGGCCGATCTGAGCGCTAAATCCTGGACGGTGATGCGCTTTAGCGAAACCGAACAGAACGGCAAGCTGGAGTGGCTGATCCGCAAAGACGGCTGTATGCACTGCGAGGATCCGGGCTGCCTGAAGGCGTGCCCGTCCGCCGGGGCGATTATTCAGTACGCCAACGGTATCGTCGATTTCCAGCAGGATAACTGCATCGGCTGCGGGTACTGCATCGCCGGGTGTCCGTTCAACGTTCCGCGCCTCAGCAAAGAGGACAACCGGGTCTACAAATGCACCCTGTGCGTGGATCGCGTCAGCGTCGGTCAGGAGCCGGCCTGCGTGAAAACCTGCCCGACCGGGGCCATTCACTTTGGCACCAAGAAGGAGATGCTGGACGTGGCCCAGCAGCGGGTCGATAAGCTGAGGGCGCGCGGCTACGCCAATGCGGGCGTCTACAACCCGCAGGGCGTGGGGGGGACGCACGTGATGTATGTCCTGCACCATCTCGACCAGCCGGAGCTGTATCACAATCTGCCGAAGGATCCGGCTATTGATACCTCCATCAATCTGTGGAAAGGGGCGCTTAAACCGCTCTCGGCGGCGGGCTTTATCGCCACCTTTGCCGGGTTGATTTATCACTACGTGGGGATCGGGCCGAACAAAGAGGTGGATGACGATGAGGAGGAGCACCATGAGTAAGTCAAAGACGATCGTGCGCACGAAGTTTGTTGACCGCGCCTGTCACTGGACGGTGGTGATCTGTTTCTTCCTCGTGGCGGTATCTGGGATTTCGTTCTTCTTCCCGACGCTGCAGTGGTTGACCGAGACCTTCGGGACGCCGCAGATGGGGCGCATCCTGCACCCGTTCTTTGGGGTGCTGATCTTCGTGGTGCTGATGTTTATGTTCGTACGTTTCGTCCATCACAACATCCCGGATAAGCAGGATATTCCGTGGGTGAAGGGCATTGTTGAGGTGCTGAAAGGCAACGAGCATAAAGTCGCGAAAGTGGGTAAATACAACGCCGGACAAAAGATGATGTTCTGGACCATCATGAGCATGATTTTTGTGCTGCTGGTGACCGGGGTCATTATCTGGCGTCCGTACTTTGCCCCGTATTTCCCGATGCAGGTGGTGCGCTATAGCCTGCTGATCCATGCCACGTCGGCCATCATTTTGATCCACGCCATTCTGATCCATATGTATATGGCTTTCTGGGTCAAAGGCTCGATTAAAGGGATGATCGAAGGCAAGGTGAGCCGCCGCTGGGCGCAGAAACACCATCCACGCTGGTATCGGGACGTGGAACGCCTGGAAGCGCAGAAAGATGTTAGTGAAGGGATGAAGTAATCCCATCGCCTGTGGTGCCCGGCGGCGCTGCGCTTGCGCGGGCCTACGGGGAAATACCCGCTCCGGATGATTCTGGAGCGGGTATTTCCTGCAGGTCAGGTTTAGAACATTAAATGACTTTGAAAAATGGATCATCCGTTAATAATCCATATTTTTCGACAAACTCATTCATAGCACGCATGAATTCTTTGTCGCGTTTGCGTTGCTCGATACGTTCTTCTGCGGATAAAACCGGGCGTGACGGAACGCCAGTTAAATGGTCCTTACCTGTGTTCTTTTCCTTGATACCTGTTTTCATTGGTTACTTCTCCTTTATTGGTAAGGCCATTATCAATTCCGAATAATAAAAAACAATATTGATTCGCCTGGTAATAGTTAAATTATACCCTCCCGGTAAATAACCAGGAGGGCGGCAATCGTCAGAATTTCTCTTTAATATAACGGAACGGATAAGCGGTCGGTTTAATTTTACCAATCTTACGTTTCGGTAATTTAACCTCTTCCTCCGGCAGGTCTTTATACGGAATTTGCGACAGCAGGTGAGAGATAATATTCAGCCGCACGCGCTTTTTGTCCTCGGAACGGGCGACAAACCATGGGGCCCAGGCGGTGTCGGTGGCGGCAAACATCGCATCGCGCGCTTTGGTGTACTCATCCCAGCGGTTGAACGATTTTATATCCATTGGCGACAGCTTCCAGGTTTTGCGCCCGTCGTTGATGCGGTCGCGCAGACGGCTCTCCTGCTCTTTGGGCGTCACCTCCAGCCAGTATTTGATCAGAATAATGCCCGCATCGACCATCGCTTTTTCGATGATCGGCGCACCGTCGAGGAACTTCTCGACCTGGTCCTCGGTACAAAATCCCATAACCCGCTCCACGCCTGCGCGGTTGTACCAGCTGCGGTCGAAAATCACGATCTCACCTGCCGACGGCAGATGCGGCACATAGCGCTGGAAGTAGAGCTGGCTCTTTTCTTTCTCGGTCGGGGCGGGTAGCGCCACCACCCGGAAGACGCGCGGGCTTACGCGTTCGGTCAGCGCCTTAATCGTGCCTCCTTTACCGGCGCCGTCGCGCCCTTCAAAGACCACGCACACTTTCAGCCCCTTGCTCACCACCCAGCGCTGCAACTTAACCAGCTCCACGTGCAGACGGTGCAGCTCTTTTTCGTACTCCGCGCGCTTAAGCGGGACGGGAGGCGCGATCTTCGCAACGGGTTTACTTTTGTTTTTATCTTTATCTGCCATGATGCGTTCCTTTACGGGAGTCTGTCGGTGCGGTGAGACATAACACTTTGAAGTGTAATCAGGGCTGAGCGGGTTGGCGGAAAATATTCACAGCCTACCCGAATTGATGGAGGAATCGGCCAGCGGCGCGATTTGAACTGGCTCACCATACAAGATTGGTCGATAATGGCTGTTGCAATTTTTTAACAACTGGTTGTGGTATGAAAAAGACGGTGTTTTCGTTAGCACTTGGCACTTTTGGCCTCGGCATGGCCGAATTTGGCATTATGGGTGTGTTAACCGAACTGGCGCGGGACGTGGGCATCACCATTCCCTCCGCCGGGAATATGATTTCGTTTTACGCCTTTGGGGTGGTGATCGGGGCACCGATTATTGCGCTCTTTTCGAGTAAGTTCTCCTTAAAGTCGATCCTGCTGTTTCTGGTGACGCTGTGCCTGATCGGCAATGCGATTTTCACCTTCTCCACCTCGTACACCATGCTGGCGATCGGGCGGCTGGTCTCCGGCTTTCCGCACGGGGCGTTCTTTGGTGTCGGGACCATCATCCTCTCGCGCATTGCGCCGCCGGGCAAAGTGACGCTGGCGGTGGCAGGGATGGTCGCCGGGATGACGGTCGCCAACCTTGCGGGGGTGCCGCTTGGCACCTGGTTGGGGCATCAGTTCAGCTGGCGCTACACCTTCTTCCTGATCGCCGCCTTTAACCTGCTGGTGATGCTGTCGATCGCCCTGTGGGTGCCGCAAACCTTCGATAAATCGCAAACCCGCCTGAGCGAGCAGTTCCGCTTCCTGAAAAAGCCGGAGCCGTGGTTTATCTTCGCCGCCACCATGTTTGGCAACGCCGGGGTCTTTGCCTGGTTCAGCTTCGTGAAGCCGTTCATGATCAACGTGTCGGGCTTTTCCGAAGGGGTGATGACCGCGATCATGATGCTGATGGGGCTCGGGATGGTGCTGGGGAATCTGTTCAGCGGCAAGCTCTCCGGGCGCTACAGCCCGCTGCGGATTGCGGCGATCACCGATCTGGTGATTGTGCTGTCGCTGCTGCTGCTGTTTGCCTTCGGCGGACTGCCTGCGGCCTCGCTGGTGATGGGCTTTATCTGCTGCGCCGGGCTGTTTGCGCTGGCGGCACCGCTGCAGATCCTGCTCCTGCAAAATGCGCAGGGCGGGGAGATGCTCGGTGCGGCGGGGGGACAGGTGGCGTTTAACCTCGGCAGCGCCATCGGGGCGTACTTTGGCGGGATGATGATTACGCTGGGCTTTAGCTGGAGTTACGTGACCTTGCCTGCGGCAGCGCTGTCGTTTTGTGCCATGTCGTCGTTGTTGATGTACGGTTATCTGAAAGCTCGACGGGCACAGGGAAATAGGCAGGCGTTAGCCTGAGAGTGAAATGCCGGGTGGCGCTGCGCTGACCCGGCCTACAAAACCCGTAGGCCCGTGCAAGCGCAGCGCCGCCGGGCAAAAACACACTCACGGCAATGACGGTTCACCCAGGGTTAACATCAGGCGGTTAGCCCAGGCGAAGAAGGCCGCGGACTGGACCAGATCCAGCTGGGCGAGGGTATCCAGCCCCTGACGTTCCAGCTCGGCCAGATGCCCCGGCGTCACCGCAGGCGGGGTGACCGACAGCGCGGCGGCAAAATCAATCCCCGCCTGCCAGCGCGGCGACTGCCCGCTGCTCAGGGACTGACCCGGCGCTACCGCCAACAGTCTTTCCACGGCATCATCATCCTTCGACAGCTGGCTGGCCTTACGCGCATGCACCGAGGCGCAGTAAATGCAGCCGTTGACCTTGCTGGTCACCGCCGCGGCCAGCTCTCGCTCCGCCCGCGACAGTCCGCCTGAAGTATAGAAAATCCCTTTATCGGTCAGCGTTCGCTGCTCCAGCACCGGCAGATTGCGCCCCAGCAGGCGGAAATAGTCGGAGTCGGTATGGCCGAATTTTGCGAGGATCGCCTGCTCATCAGGAGTAAATTCCGCCAGCGGTTTTGGCGCCAGCCACGGCTCCCAGCCCAGCTCAAGCTGGGTAAACTCAACCGGTGCGGCTTTGCCGTTTTTAGTCTGCGGCACGGTGTGCCAGGGGCCTGCCACAACCGGAACATCGCTTGCCGCCACCGGTTTGTCATTGAGCAGACGCAGGCCGACGATCAGGCGGCTCTGGAAGCTGACAAAGGCGATCAACTGCGCCAGGGTGACGATGCCTTCCTTGCTCCAGCCTGCCAGGGTGAGCGCGTTGATCGCGCCGGGGGTGGCTTCGACCGGAGAGAAGGTCAGCAGCCGGGCAAAGGTCAGGGCGGGGGTCAGGCGCACCGAGGTCGGATCGGCCAGACCAAACCCGGCGTAATGGGCTGCCAGCGCGTCGGCGTTGTGCCATTTCGCCACTTTAGCCGCCACGGCAAAGCGTTCGTCCAGCGCAAAATCAGCCGTCTGCTGACTGAATAACGTTTCGTAGCTCCCCTGCGCGTGACGCGTTGCCGCCTCGCGGGTGAGTCGTGCCTGTTCCAGCGGGGAACCGGGGGCGATCTCCGCCAGTTCGGCGAGAATATCCTGACTTAAAGCCATAGTGACTCCTTAAATAAGATGAGGGGCAATCTGCTCTGCGATTAACTCAATGGAACGTAAGGTGTCCTGATGCGACGGCTCAACCGAATGCACCTGGAACGAAATGTCGGTGGCGCGCGCGAGCACCGAATCCTGCGCCAGCGAAGCGAGCACCGTCTGCGGCGCGCCGATATGGGCGTCGAACTGACGGATGTAGTCCGTGACAGTGTCACCAATCAGTGCATGCCCGGCAGCCTGATGCTGCTGCGCCTGACGGGTCAGACCCGGTTCGGCCACCTTCAGGGCATACGCATCGCTGTCGGCGACAAACGCAGTGCGCGAGGCCAGAATGCGCGGAGCCACGCCGGACGGCAGGGCGTCGAGATAGGCATCGATAATCGGGTTCTGGATCGCATCCAGCGGCAGCCTGAGGTTATCCGCCGGGCGCGGCTGGGTGCGGGAGAGCATCAGCCCGTGGCCCTGTTGGGCGGCACGCACTGCACCCTCCACCGAGAAGGTGGCGATCCACACCCGCTCCGTCAGCCCCGGGGCGGGCGGATAGAGATGGTTGTCCGGATGGGTCAGCGAATCCCCGCGCCAGGCGCTGTTAATCAGATGCAGGTGATCGGCAAAGGTCGCCGCCCGCTCGTTAATGGTCAGCCCGAACGGCAAAAACGAGGTCGGCGTGCCGCCGGAGCCAAACCCCACTTCCAGCCGCCCGTCGGCCAGCAGATCCAGCACTGCCGTGTCCTCCGCGACCCGGAGCGGGTTCTCCAGCGGCAGGGTGATAATGGCCGTACCCAGACGAATACGGGTGGTAAACGCTGCGATATGGGCGAGGAACACCAGCGGCGACGGCAGGCCGCCCTCGTGCTCGTGAAAGTGGTGTTGCGCGATCCAGGCGGTGTCAAACCCGTAGCGTTCGGCATGGCGGATCTGCTCTGTCGCCAGGCGATAGCGTTCTTTGGCTGGCACATCGTCCAGCAGGCGGGTAAAGAAACCCAGGCGTTTACGCGTCATGCGTACTCCTCCGTAAGGGGTGAAAAATGGGGAATGGCGTCGATCAGCTCGCGGGTATAGTCGTTCTGCGGGGCAGCGAACAGCGACTCGACCGCGCCGTGCTCAACGACCTGACCGCTGCGCAGCACGGTGACGCTGTGGGCGATGCGCCGGACGGTCGCCAGGTCGTGAGTAATAAACAGATAGGTCAGCCCCAGCTGCTGTTGCAGCTGCTGGAGCAGGGCGAGGATCTGCGCCTGCACGGTGACGTCCAACGCCGAGGTGGCCTCATCCAGCACCAGAATAGTCGGCTCGAGGATCAGCGCCCGGGCAATGGCCACGCGCTGCCGCTGTCCACCCGAGAGTTCCCGCGCGGTGCGGGTTAACAGCTCCGGCGGCAGGGCCACCCGCCGGGTGACGCTCTCCACCCGGGCGGCGCGTTCGGCCTTGCTGACCGGCGCGAAATTTTTCAGCGGCTCTTCGATGATCTCAAACAGCGTCTGGCGCGGATCCAGCGAGGCAAAGGGGTTCTGGTAAACGAACTGGATCTTCTGTCGCAGCTGACGCCGCGCCTCGTGGCTGAGCGTGGTGGCGTCGATGTCGTCAATAATCACCCGGCCTGAATCGGCCTGCTCAAACCCGAGCAGAATACGGGCGAGGGTGGTTTTGCCCGAGCCCGACTCCCCGACCAGCGCGTGGGTGCTGCCGCGCTGCACGGCAAAGCTCACCGCATCCAGGGCCTGTAACTGGTGGCCTTTTCCCAGCGCAAAGCGTTTGCTGATCCCTTCGGCGCGGATCGCCGGGGAGGCCAGCGGGCGACCCGCCACCGGGGCGATGGTTAACCGCTGTCCGTGCAGATCGCTCAGCAGCTGGCGGGTATAGGCGTGCTGCGGGGCGCGCACCACGTCGGCGGTCGCGCCATGCTCCTGCACCTCGCCGTGGCGGAACACCAGCAGCCGGTCGGCCCGCTGGGCCGCCAGGGCCAGGTCGTGGGTGACAAACAGCACCGCGGTACCGGATTCCCGGCGCAGCACGTCCAGCAGATCGAGAATGCGTTTCTGCACCGTGACGTCCAGCGCGCTGGTGGGTTCATCGGCGATGATGACGTCCGGGCGCAGGGCGATGGCGATAGCGATCAGCACCCGCTGCTTCATGCCGCCGGAGAGCTGATGTGGGAACTGCTTCATCCGCTGCTCCGGGTGGCTAAGACCCACTTTGGTCAGCAGAGCCAGCACCTGGCTGTCGCACTCGGCCTTGCTGATTTTCTGATGCAGCCGCAGGATCTCGCCCACCTGAGCACCGACGGTTTTCACCGGATTGAGGGAGTTACCCGGATCCTGCGGCACCAGGCTGATGCGCGCCCCGCGCAGGTTGTCGAGGCGTTTAGCCGACCACTGGCTGAGATCTTCGCCGTTCAGGCGGATGCTGCCCGCGTCGCGGCGGGCGTTGTCCGCCAGCAGGCCGATGATCGCCTGGGCGGTGGTGGTTTTCCCCGAGCCGGATTCACCGACAAAGGCCAGCATCTCGCCGCGCCCGAGGGTAAAGCTGACGTTATGCACCACCTCACGCCATTCGCGACCAGTGCGGTAGCTGAGGGTCAGATTTTCCACAGATAATACGGTCATGCGCGACCTCCGCTTAACTGACGGCTGATACGGTTGGTGGCCAGCACCACGGCGATCACCACCAGACCCGGGAAGGTGGTTAGCCACCAGGCGGTTGAGAGATAGTTACGCCCTTCGGCAATCAGCAGCCCCCATTCCGGGATCGGCGGCGGGGTGCCGTAGCCGAGGAAGCTGAGGGTCGACAGCGCCAGGATCGCCTGACCAAACTGCAGGGTGGCAAAGGCCAGCACCGCAGTCAGGGAGTTGGGAAGAATATGACGCCACAGCACCGTCCAGAAGGTGCCCCCGCTGCCGAAAGCCGCTTCGACATAATCGGTGTGGCGGATGCGCACCACTTCGCCGCGCGCCAGGCGGGCAAAACTAGCGATCGACGCCACCCCAACGGCGATGGCGGCATTTACCGTGCCAAAGCCCAGAAGAATGATCACCGTCAGCGACAGCAGCAGCGAGGGGATGGCGAGCAGCACGTCCACCAGGCGCATCAGCACTGACTCCACCCGTCCGGCAAAGGCCCCGGCGATGACACCGATGGCGGTGCCAATAAACAGCCCCATCGCTACCGCCACCAGCGCGGCGCTCAGGGAGTGCGAAGCGCCGTAGACGATGCGGGTATAAACATCGCGACCCAGCTGGTCGGTGCCAAGCCAGTAGTCCGCCTGAGGCGCCAGCCGCTGCGCGCCGGCAATGCCTTCAATCGGGCTGAAATGGGTAAACAGCCCCGGCGCGAAGGCGGCGAGTGCCGCAGCGGCAATAATGGTCCATGCCAGCCACAGTCCTGGCTGCCAGCGCAATCCGCGCCAGGCAGGGATGCGCCTGCGCGCCGCAGCAGCATAATCAACAAGGCTCATGCAGCACCTCCGGTAACGGTTTGCAGACGGGGATCGAACAGCGGCATCAGCAGATCCACCAGCAGGTTTATTAGCACAAAGCCGAGGGCGGAAATCATCACCACCGCCTGCAACACGGCGATATCCTGGTTGTTCACCGCCTGCTGGGTCAGCAGTCCCAGCCCGCTGCGGCCAAACACGGTTTCGGTGATCAGCGCCCCGGCAATCAGCTCGCCCAGCAGCAGTCCGGCAATGTTCAGCACCGGCAGCAGGGCATTGCCGGT
This sequence comes from Leclercia sp., assembly GCF_036780805.1. NCBI lineage: Bacteria > Pseudomonadati > Pseudomonadota > Gammaproteobacteria > Enterobacterales > Enterobacteriaceae > Leclercia > Leclercia sp. Next base: position 1,044,198 of record NZ_DAIQCE010000001.1, read on the forward strand.
GACGTGCCGCCAGAGGACGGCGGTTTCGCTCAGCCCTTTGGCCCGCGCCACCGCCACAAACGGCTGAGCGGCCACCTGATCGAGACTGCGCATCAGGATCTGCGCCAGCGGGGCGGAGATCGGAATCGCGACGGTGACAATCGGCAGGATCAGCCCCTGCAGCGGGGTTGGGTTAATCACCGGGATCAGCCGCAGCTGGAACGAAAACAGCTGGATTAAGGCAATCCCCAGCCAGAAGGTAGGCAGGGAAATAAACAGCACCGGTAAGGACTGAATGGCGTTACTCAGGAAGCGCAGCCCCGGCAGGCGCGAGGCCAGCGCCAGGGCGAAGGCCAACACCACCGCCAGCGCAAAGGCGGGCAGCGCCAGGCTTAGGGTGTCCGGCAGATTGGTGGCGATAAGCTCACTCACCGCCACGCCCGCCTGCACCGAGAAGCCAAAATCGCCGCGCAGCATCGCCCCAAGGGTGTGCAAATACTGCTGCCACAGCGGGCTGTCGGCCCCGTACGCGATGCGCATCTCTTCGATTTGCGCCGGGCTCAGACCCAGATCCGGGTTCTGGAACTTGATCAGCACCGCATCCCCCGGCAGGACCTGGAGCAGCACGAATGACAGGGTGAACGCCGCCCAGAGCACCAGCAGCCCCAGCCCGGCCCGTCGCAGCAGATAGTGGCTCATCGTCGACTCCTTAGTGTTTCTCGATCCACGCGCCGTAGAACGACGGGCGACCGACCGCTTCAAAACTCACCCCTTTCAGCCAGGGCGCACCGGCAAACACCTGTGGCTCTTCAAAGATCGGGATGACGTAGGCGTTATCCAGCAGGTAGCGCTGGGCGTCGCCGGTCAACTGCAGGCGCTTCTGCGGATCCACTTCGGCAGAGATGTTCACCAGCAGGTCGTTGAGCTTGTCGTCGCGGAAGCTATTGACCTTGTCGCTGGAGCCGCCTTTCTGCAGCAGGGCGTCGCGGTTGTTTGGATAGAACATGCTCTTCACCACGTCCGGGTCGGCGCGGCCCACTTCCGAGACGGTGAGCGGCGTTTTCAGCGGGTCGAGGTTGTCGAGGACGTGGCTCCCGGCATCACCGGCCTTCACGCTCAGGGCAACGCCCACCTGACGCCACTGCTGGGCCACCAGCTGCAACACCTCTTTATTCTGCGGCTGCGGCAGGGATTCATAGATGGTCAGGGCCAGACGCTGGCCGTCTTTGGCGCGGATGCCGTCGCTGCCCGCTTTCCAGCCCGCTTCATCCAGCAGGCTGCTGGCTTTGGCCGGGTCGAAGGCCAGCTTGTCGCTGAGGTCGACATAGCCAGCGGCGGAATCGGCAATCACCGATTTGGCCTGCGGATAGTTAGGCGAGAACAGGGTTTCAACGACCTGTTTAGCGTTGGTGGCGTGCAGCAGCGCCTGACGCACCCGCACGTCGGCCACCAGCGGATTATCCGGGCGGAAGCTGATGCTGTCGTTCACCCCGCGGGTGGGGGCAGCGTAGATGTGATACCCCTGTTCGGTCGCCTGTTTTTCATCATAGGCCTGCACCTGACGGATAAAATCGGCCTGTCCGGCCAGCAGCGCGCCGACGCGAACGCTGTCTTCCGGGGTCACCAGATAGGTGATGCCGTCAAGGTTAGCCGGGCCCTGCTGGGCGAGGTTTTTCGGCCCCCAGGCATAGTCTTTACGCGCCTGGAGATTCACCTCGCGGCCCAGCTTTTCGTCTTTCACCACAAACGGGCCGGAGCCGATGATATGGCGCGCGTCACCCAGCTCTTCAAAGTTACGTTGTAACGTGCTCAGGGAGACCAGACCCGAGCCGATGGTGGCGGTGCCCTGCAGGAAGCCCGGGGACGGCTTTTTGAAGTAAAACTTCACGGTCTGCGGGTCAATCACTTCACTGCGATCGTAGTTGTTGATCACTTCAGATACCGGCAGGCGCTGGGCTTTGTTGCCTTTGCCGTAGGTATCGAAGTTCTTCGCCACCGCGTTCGCGTCCAGCGGCGTGCCGTCGGAGAAGGTCACGCCCGGGCGGATCTTGAAGGTGTATTCGGTTTTATCGGCGTTGGTGGACCAGCTCTCGGCGATCCACGGCTCCACTTCCAGGGTTTTCGGGTTCTGCCAGGTGAGCTTATCGGTGATCTGATTCAGGATCCCGCCGTTGGGGTAAAACCCGCCCGCCGGGGGATAGAGGTTGGTGTGAGCCTGTTGTTCCAGATAGACCAGCGTGCCGCCTTTAACCGGCGTATCAGCGGCATAGGCCGCCGTTGTCGCAAGAATCAGCGCCGTCAGCAGCGGCAGGCGAAATGGGGTTTGCATGGTGAATTCCTTTGTTATCTTCTTGTTAGCGTCGAAGGCATCTTCGGGCGGGGCACAAAAGAAAGGAACAAAGGAATTGAGCTAAGGATTTGCGGAAAGTGGCAATAAAAAACCGCGCCGGGAGCGACGCGGTGAGCAGATACTAGACAAATTTCGCCAGCGGATCGGCGGCGGCAAAGGCTGCGGTGCGGTCGGCCGCAGGGGGATAGATCAGTTCTTTGGTGATGGCGATTTTGATTTTCTTCGCCTCGTCACGAACGCATTTTACTTTCTGCTCCCAGCCTTCGCTGTAGACCGCGCCCCAGCCGCCCAGATCGAGACAGGTGACGTAGTTCACCTGACGATAGGGATAGGGTGCCACGTCCAGCAGGCTGGCCGCAGCGTTATGCCCGGCGAATTTGCCCAGCTGGATGGCGTGCTGGCAGGTCATCAGGGCCGTGTTGCCGAGATCGTCGGTGCGGGCGCGGGCCATATCCCCGGTGGCGTACACTTCCGGGTGTTCAGGTACCTGCAGGTTCTCATTGACCACTAAGCGCCCCTGAGTGTCGCGCTCGCCCGCAATCTGCTGGCTGAGAGGATGGGCTTCGACGCCTGCGGTCCAGACGACGGTGGCGGCAGCGATGCGCTCGCCGTTTTTCAGCGTGACGCCGCGGGCATCGACGGCTTCGATTTCGCTGTTCAGACGCCATTCAACGCCCAGCTCACGGCTCGCTTCTTCGATAGTGCGGCGCAGCTCTTCACTGTAGCGCCCGCCAATCACTGCGCCACGCTCAACTACGATAACTTTAGTCTGTGTATCATCCCCGAAACGCGCGCGCAAACGGGCAGGGAGTTCGGTGGCCAGTTCAATGCCGGTGAAACCGCCCCCGCACACCACCACAGTGTTACGTTCCGGCGTGGAAGGGCGCGCGGCCAGTGAATTGAGGTGGTTTTCGAAAACCTGGGCGGACTCCAGCTGGTCGATATCAAAGGCAAATTCGGCCAGACCGGCAATGACCGGACGGCGGGTCTGGCTGCCGGTCGCCACGATCAGGCGATCGTAAGCGGCCAGCGTTACGTTGCCCTGGCTGTCGCGGTACCAGACGCTTTTCTGCCTGGCATCAATACGTTCAGCGGATCCGGCAATAAAGTGAATATTCAGTTCAGCAAAGAGATCGCTTAACGGGGCGGCATAGCCAGCCACCTGCTCTTCATAAAAGCGCGGGCGGATCCGCAGCTCAGGACGGGGGGCCAATACGGTGATTTGAAGCTCATCGCTTCCCGTTAAATCGGCCAGGCGCGCGGCGCTCACCGCAGCCCACATACCCGCAAAACCGCTGCCCACAATTAAAATTTGCTTCTTCATCTTCGATCCTTTTTCTCATCAGGCCCTGTGGTTGACGTGACTGCAACTATATTTGTCGGAGTTAACTGCGACAACTTCTTTCTGAGTTAAAGAGTTGAAGTGAGGAAAAACAGGGAGTTAAAACCAATGGGCGATTGCGCCTGTCATTACTTCACCAAACGCGGCTATAATGACCCGGAATAATAACTTCGGAGTTAAGCATGGCTTTTTACAGTTCCGGTGTGGAGTACGGCATTCATAGCCTGATGACCATGGTGGATGCGAAAGGGAACGACCGCGAGATGAGCGTCCGGGAGATGGCGGCGCTGCAGGGCGTGCCTTACGACTATCTGGGCAAAATCTTTACGCGTCTGTCGCGCGCCGGGCTGGTGAGCAGCACTGAGGGAAAGGGCGGCGGTTTCCGTCTGGCGCGGCCTGCGGAACTGATCACCGTGCTGGATGTGGCCCATGCCATCGATGGCGAGAAGAACATGTTTGAGTGTCGGGAAGTGCGTCAGCGGTTGGCAGTGTTCGACGAAACGCCCCCGGCCTGGGTTTGCGACGGGCCGTGCGGGGTACGCTCGGTGATGGACAGCGCCCAGCAGCGGATGGAAGAGGAGCTGGCCCGGCATACCATTCTCGACCTGGCGCGCAAAATGTACCGTAAGGCACCGGATACCTTTCAGATTGAGGTGCAGGAGTGGATTGCGGATCGGCGGAATTCGGGGTGAGTGCCGTCTGTCCACCCTCACCCTGACCCTCTCCCTGAGGGAGAGGGAAAAGGATTACGAACGGAAATCAATCACCATACGGCCACGGATCTGGCCTTGCTCCATCTCTTTGAAGATGGCATTGATATCGCCCAGCGGACGCAGCGCCACTTTCGGCACGACCTTGCCTTCGGCAGCAAACTGGAAGGCTTCGGTCAGATCCTGACGGGTGCCGACCAGCGAACCCACTACCTGAATACCGTCCAGCACCAGACGCGGAATATCCAGGCTCATTGCTTCCGGCGGCAGGCCGACTGCGACTATGCGGCCACCGGCACGAACGGCGTCCACCGCTGAGTTAAAGGCCACTTTCGCCACCGCCGTCACTACCGCAGCGTGGGCACCACCGGTTTTTTCCTGAATGAATTTGGCGGCATCGTCGCTGCGGGAGTTAACGACCAGATCGGCCCCCATGCTTGACGCCAGCTTCAGCTGTTCATCGTTAACGTCAACGGCGATCACTTTGGCGTTAAAGACGTTTTTGGCGTACTGCAACGCCAGGTTACCCAGACCGCCGAGGCCATAAATGGCAATCCACTGGCCGGGTTTAATCTCTGACACCTTCACCGCTTTGTAGGTAGTCACCCCGGCGCAGGTGATGCTGCTGGCGGCGGCGGATTCCAGACCATCCGGCACTTTTACCGCATAATCGGCCGTCACGATGCACTCTTCCGCCATCCCGCCGTCCACGGAATACCCGGCGTTTTTCACGGTACGGCACAGGGTTTCGTTGCCGGAGTTACAGTATTCACAATGGCCGCAGCCTTCGAAGAACCACGCCACGCTGGCGCGATCGCCCGGTTTCAGCGAGGTGACGCCCGGCCCGACTTCCTTAACCACGCCAATGCCTTCATGGCCGAGGATTACCCCGGTCTTATCGCCAAAATCGCCGTTCTTAACGTGAAGATCGGTGTGGCAGACGCCACAGCACTCCATCTTCAACAGCGCTTCGCCGTGCTTCAGCGGGCGCAGGGTTTTCTCGGTCACTTCTACCTGATGGTCTTTAGTCACGACAGCAGCTTTCATATGGTTCTCCATTTTCATAATGAGGATCTGCGAGGCAGGTATGGCGTCCAACAGCGCGTCATACTCCTTTAGGATTAATTTTTTTAATGAGTGAGGCAAGGGCTGTGAAACATAATGTCATCATTTAATGGGCATTTAACTGAATGATGAGGGCGGAAGAAGTAATAACCTTAATCAATGAATGGTTAATATTTCTGCAGTGAAACTGTCATGTTTATGACATTTCGCCCCCGTAAGGTGTGGTCTTCTTAAAAACCGAAGAGTTAACAAGACAATGCATCTGGTAAAAAAACTTCTCGCAGTGAGCGTCCTTCTGTCCGCTTCCGTACAGGCGCAAAATATTCTCGAATTCCCCCAGCCTGATAACAACCCGGAAGAGTTTTATGCCGTCACCGAAATCCCGGCGGGCGGGATTATTAAATATGAAACGGATGCCAAAACCGGCTTTATCATCGCCGACCGCTTCCAGTCGATGCCTGTCGCTTATCCAGCCAACTACGGCTCGCTGACGCAGTCGCTGGCGGGTGATGGCGATCCGCTGGACGTGATTTTCTATACCCGCGCGCCGATGGCCCCGGGGACCCTGATTAAACTGCGTGCCATTGGCGTGCTGAAGATGATCGACGGCGGCGAGAAAGACGACAAAATCGTGGCCGTCCCGGCGAGCAAAATTGATCCAACCTATGACGACATCAAAGAGATGAGCGATCTGCCGAAGATTGAGCAGCAGCGTCTGGAGTCGTTCTTCCGCGTTTATAAACAGCTGCCGGAAGGGCGTAAAGCGGTGGAGCTGAGCGGCTTTAACGATGCCGCCACCGCGAAGCAGGAAATTAAACAGGCATGGGATGCCTGGAAAACGAATCAGCCGAAGTAAAAAAAATGGCCCGGCGGCGGCTACCCGCCGGGCGATTTCCTACAGCTTCGCCGTCAGCGCGGCAATCTCCTCCTGCCACTGGGCCTGAAGCTGCGGCTTTTGATGCTTAGGCTTACGCAGCCGATCTTCTTCCAGCAACGTCTCCAGCAGTATCAACCGTTCCAGCAGATCGTCATGTTCCGCCGGTTCAACCTGCTGCGCGGCCTGAACCTGAACAGTACTGACCCCGTTGCCGTCGCGCAGCCGGGCAAATACCGCGTCGGCATCATGCCATTCGCTGAGCTGACCATTTTCAATCAGCCAGAAGCGGTTGCAGCTCTGGCTGATGAGCTGCCGGTCATGGCTGACCAGCAACACGCCGCCCTCGAACTGTTGCAGCGTTTCGGCCAGCGCCTCTTTGCCTTCCATATCCAGATGGTTGGTCGGCTCGTCGAGCATCAGCAGGCTAAAGCGGGCCAGGGTCAGGCCAATAAACAGCAGCCGGGAACGTTCTCCGCCGCTGAGCGTACTGACCTTTTGCCCGTGCCGCGCCCAGGCAAACCCGGCCGAGATCAGCGCCATCTTGCGATCCTGCGGGTTGGGGGCGAAGGGTTCCAGGGCGTCGATCAACGTGGCGTCATCCGCCAGCTGGTGCAGGGTCTGGTCGTAATAGCCCATCGCCACGCGCGGGTGGATCTTCAGCCCGGCGTGCGCTTCGCCGGCCGTAAACTGGCGCCAGACAAGCCGCATCAGGGAGGATTTCCCGCAGCCGTTGCGCCCGACTATCGCCACCCGGTCGCCGCTTTTGAGGCGAACGTTTTCTGCCGTGAACAACGCCGGCAGGCCCGGCGCAGGCGGAACGCTGAGCCTGTCGATCTCCAGCAGCCGGTCAGCCCGCAGCGCGTCGCCGCGCAGGGTTAAGGTCCAGGGCGTGCCGTTTGTCAGCGACGTCTGGCTCTCCTTCAGCCGCTCTACCTGACGTTCCATCTGTTTGGCTTTGCGGGCCAGATCCTCGTTATCGTAAACCTTGCCCCAGGTCGCCAGCCGTTTGGCGCTGGCGGTGACCCGATCGATCTCCTTTTGCTCGGCTTTATGACGCAGGGCGTCGCTTTCGTCCTTCTCGGCCAGCGCCTGACGCGCGCGAGTGCAGGGAAGGGCGAAGTAGTGCAGCGTTTTATCACGCAGGATCCAGCTGCCATTGGTGACGGCATCCAGGAGCTGCCTGTCGTGGGACACCAGCACAAAGCTGCCGGACCAGTTTTGCAGGAACTGCTCCAGCCACAGCAGGGTCGGCAGGTCGAGGTGGTTGCTGGGTTCATCCAGCAGCAGCAGGTCCGGCGCATGAATCAGCGCCCGCGCCAGCAGCAGGCGGGTGTGTTGCCCCCCGCTGAGGGTGGCCGATTGCAGGGCGGTGTCCTGTGGGGTAAAGCCCATGCTCGCCAGCAGCGTTTCCGCCCGCCAGCGCAGGCTTTCGCGCTCGGCCAGCGGGAGTTGCGCCAGCACCGCGTCGAGCATGGTCAGCGGATAGACAGATTCCGGGAGATGTTGCTCCACCCGCGCCATCAGGCAGTGTCCGGCCAGCGCGACCGTCCCGGAGAGGGGCGCGTCGGTGCCGTCGAGGATCTTCAGCAGGGTACTTTTGCCGCAGCCGTTATCGCCCAGCAGACCAATGCGGTCGCCTTTTTTCAGGCTAAAGGTGAGGTCGTTGAACAGCGTGTCAAAGGCGGTATCAACACGGAGAGAAAGTGCAGTCAGTAATGTGCTCATTTGCTTACTCAAGAGTTACAGGCATGAAAATGCCTCGTCATACATCGCTGACGATAACCCGGTAAGCCCGAGAGAAGGGATTCAGTCTTAGGTGTCTTCGCTCAAGCCGAAGTTATCGCAGCACGAAACCGATAACGCTTGAGCAGGTGCGATCACCAAGGTGAAGTGAAATATCAAAGATTTCACAGCACAGCATAATTAGCCTCCTTTTATATTCAGTGGGTTGATGAATGAAAGGAGTGTAGCGGGGTTTGGTATGGCGGGCAAGATGTTGGCTGTTAAGCGCAGTGCAGTGTATTTGGTTGCATTTTAAAACCACCTGACCTAACCTTTAATTGGTTTTATATTGAAACTAAAGGGCGCTGACAGCATGAATGTACAACCAGGCGCGCGTATATCACCCAGCCTGACATGGCTCTTTGCCATCGCCAGCGGCCTGAGCGTGGCGAATGTCTATTACGCGCAACCGCTTCTCGATGCTCTGGCGCAGGATTTTGACATCAGCCAGGCGGCGGTAGGCGGCGTGGTCACGGCTACGCAAATAGGCTGCGCGCTGGCGCTGCTGTTTCTGGTGCCGCTGGGCGACAGGGTGGATCGCCGCCGCCTGATGGCGCTGCAAATGCTGGCTCTGATGGTGGCTCTGGCAGCGGTGGGGATGGCGCATTCCGCCCCGGTATTGCTGGTGGGCATGCTCGCCGTTGGGCTGCTCGGTACGGCGATGACCCAGGGGCTGATCGCCTATGCGGCCAGCGCCGCGGCACCGCATGAACAGGGGCGAGTGGTGGGCACGGCCCAGGGCGGGGTCTTCATCGGGCTGCTGCTGGCGCGGGTCTTTGCCGGGGGCGTAAGTGACCTGGCGGGCTGGCGCGGGGTCTATTTCTGCGCCGCGCTCCTGATGCTGGCGATTGCGATCCCGCTGTGGCGTCGGCTTCCCGTCCTGCCTCCGGCCTCTCGCGCGCTGAGTTATCCCCGTCTGCTGGCCTCGATGCTGACGCTGCTGCGTGAGGAGAAGGTGTTACAGGTGAGGGGAATGCTGGCGCTGCTGATGTTCGCCGCGTTTAACATCTTCTGGAGCGCGTTAGTGCTGCCCCTGAGCGCGCCGCCCTATAGCTTCTCGCACACCACGATTGGCGCGTTCGGGCTGGCGGGCGTGGTCGGTGCGCTGGCCGCAGCGAAGGCCGGGCAGTGGGCGGATCGGGGTTATGCCCGGCGCACCAGCGGAATTGCCCTCCTGGCGCTGCTGCTGGCCTGGTGGCCGCTGTCGCTGATGGAGGTGTCGCTCTGGGCGCTGGTCATCGGCATCGTGCTGTTGGATTTGGGCGGTCAGGCGCTGCACGTCACCAACCAGAGCCTGATTTTTCGCACCCGCCCGGATGCCCACAGCCGGCTGGTGGGGCTCTACATGCTGTTTTATGCCGTCGGCAGCGGGCTGGGGGCGATCGGGACGACCATCACCTGGGCCCATTTCGGCTGGCAGGGGGTATGTATGCTGGGGGCTTTAGTCAGTTTGCTGGCACTGGTGTTCTGGTGGGGAACCCAGCGCCAGCTCACAGAAACCCTGGGCTGCGTCGGCGAACATAGGTGAATTCCCGGCCGCACTGACGTAAAATTAGCTTTTTACCACAGGTAACCTCAGCAATGGCTCTGATCCCTAAAAACTACGCGCGGCTGGAAAGCGGCTACCGCGAGAAAGCATTAAAAATCTATCCGTGGGTATGTGGGCGCTGCTCGCGGGAGTTCGTTTATTCCAACCTGCGTGAATTGACGGTTCACCATATCGATCATGACCATACCAACAACCCGGAAGATGGCAGTAACTGGGAGTTGCTGTGTCTGTTTTGCCACGATCATGAACACTCCAAATACACGGAAGCGGATCTGTACGGCACAACAGTGGTCGCAGGCGAGGACGCGCAAAAAGATGTCGGCGCGGCGACCTACAATCCGTTTGCCGATTTACAGGCGATGTTGAATAAGAAGAAGTAGATCGCGGCTGAAACGCCGGGTGGCGCTGCGCTTGCCCGGCCTACGAAAAAAATAATGTGCAGATATTCCCATTGTTCTCTTTATTTTTTGAGGCCGTCGGGATGGCTAAAATAAATTTGCTTCTTGATGCTGGCCGTGCATTAATAAATGTTCGGTTCGAAATGCAAACGAACGTAAAATTTTACTCAGTAATTCTCATAACCTGGCGCTATCGCTGATATCCCCTCCCTTTGAGCCCAAATGTTTAATACATTACGTTTATTCTGAACGCTAGCCTCTATTGATGCTCAACAGGAGTCAGTATGTCCGCAAGAATTACAGGTCTGGTAAAGTGGTTCAAAGAAGACAAAGGTTTTGGTTTTATCTCCCCGCTGGATGGAAGTAAAGATGTCGCAGTCCATTTTTCTGCGCTGGAAGGTGATAACTTCAAAACGCTTTTTGAAGGGCAAAAAGTTGAATTTTCCATCTGCAGTGGCGACACAAGGCCCACCGCTACCAGCGTAAGACTTTGCGACTGATAATCAGCGTCGCCGATCCGCGATAGCGATCGAACGAGTTTATATTGCCAAATGAGCCGGTAACGGAACGAATGCATCCGGAGCATTCGGCAAACGCTCGCTTTTTAAATTCGCCGTGTGGATTTAACTATTGATAATAAAAAACCCGCTTTGTGCGGGTTTTTTATTATTTTATTTTGGCGGAGACAGCGGTGCCTGCACGCGCCCCGTGACGGATTAAATCGATGTCCGACGGTAGCTGCGGTATTCCGGCTGCCAGAAGTTTTCGTCAATCGCCTGCTGCAACGCATCGGCAGAGGTTTTCACCGCTACCCCTTGCTGCTGAGCCATTTTGCCCACCGCAAAGGCAATCGCCTTCGACACCACGTGAATGTCCTTCAGCTCCGGCAGAACCAGCCCTTCACCATTGTTCACCAGCGGGGAATGCTTGGCCAGGGTTTCGCTGGCGGACATCAGCATCTCATCGGTAATGCGTGAGGCGCCCGAGGCGATCACGCCGAGGCCAATCCCCGGGAAGATATAGGAGTTGTTGCACTGGGCAATCGGGTAGGTTTTATCCTTCCACACCACCGGGGCAAATGGGCTGCCGGTGGCGACCAGCGCATTGCCTTCGGTCCAGGCGATGATGTCCTGCGGGGTCGCTTCCACGCGGGAGGTCGGGTTTGACAGCGGCATCACGATGGGACGCGCGCAGTACTTGTGCATCTCGCGGATGATCTCTTCGGTAAACAGCCCGGTCTGCCCGGAGACGCCAATCAGGATATCCGGCTTGACGTTGCGCACCACGTCCAGCAGGGACAGCACTTCGTTGTCGGTATCCCAGTTTTTCAGGTTCTCGCGCTTTTGCACCAGTTTGGTCTGGAACGGCAGCAGGTTCGGCATGGCGTCGGTCAGCAGGCCGAAGCGGTCCACCATAAAGACGCGCGAGCGAGCCAGCTCTTCGCTTAAGCCTTCCCGCTGGGTCTGGGCGATGATCTGCTCGGCAATGCCGCACCCGGCAGAACCCGCGCCGAGGAAGACGATCTTCTGATAACTCAGCTGATTGCCCGCCGCGCGGCTGGCAGCAATCAGGGTGCCGACGGTTACCGCCGCGGTGCCCTGAATGTCGTCGTTAAAGGAGCAGATTTCATCCCGATAGCGATTCAGCAGCGGCATGGCGTTCTTCTGGGCGAAGTCTTCAAACTGCAACAGCACGTCCGGCCAGCGATGTTTCACCGCCTGGATGAAGTCATCCACGAACTGGTAATACTCGTCGTCGGTGATGCGCGGATGACGCCAGCCCATATACAGCGGGTCGTTAAGCAGCTGCTGGTTGTTAGTGCCGACATCCAGCACCACCGGCAGGGTGTAAGCCGGGCTGATGCCGCCGCAGGCGGTGTATAGCGACAGCTTGCCGATAGGAATGCCCATCCCGCCAATCCCCTGGTCGCCGAGACCGAGAATACGTTCCCCGTCAGTCACCACGATCACCTTGATGTTGTGGTTCGAGACGTTCTGCAGAATGTCATCCATGTTGTGACGGTTCTGATAAGAGATAAACACGCCGCGCGAGCGACGGTAAATTTCAGAGAAGCGTTCGCAGGCGGCACCGACGGTCGGGGTGTAGATCACCGGCATCATCTCGTCGAGGTGGTTTTGCACCAGCCGATAGAAGAGGGTTTCGTTGGTGTCCTGAATATTGCGCAGGTAGATGTGCTTATCGATTTCGGTTTTAAAGCCCTGGTACTGGATCCACGCGCGCTCGGCCTGTTCTTCGATGGTTTCTACCACTTCCGGCAGCAGGCCCAGCAGGTTGAAGTTGCTGCGCTCTTCCATACTGAAGGCGCTACCTTTGTTCAGCAGGGGAAACTCCAGCAGAACCGGTCCGGCATAAGGGATGTAAAGGGAACGATGTCGGGTTGCTTTGTTGTCCATGTCACTCACTTAATTTTTTGGAAATCCTTCCCTGGCACTGGTGTTGATCGTTGTCGCTGTCGTGCCCGCAGGGGATGTCAGGTGGATAGTATAAAGGAGGTCAATGTTAAAAACCGCAGCATAGCATTAAAAACAGGTTCGGTTGTGGCCGGAGGGGCAGGCCAGCCATGCTGGAGAAGGGGGGGCTGAGGGTTGCGGACGGTGGTATCGGGTCAGGATTAATTGCGCCCCAAGCTGAAATTAAAAAGATCAGCCTCAGTGATAAATAACCACCAATATATCATTCATAATTAATAAGAAAATAAATATAAACCGCGTTAAATAATATTGCCATCAGAAGTATGAAGCTAATCACAGTAATGGAACCTGTTAAGTTTCAATGTAATTTACAGGGGGTGTGAATGTTATTTTTAGGTCGATGAATAAAACGTAAGATAATCTGATGCATGTTTATTGTAATGAGATAATCACTCCCTGAATATAATGGTGGAAATACCTCGCCTGACGAAACGCTATTTTTAATGAATTATCGGGCTGTATTTTATAGCAATTTAAACCAAAAGGAGTTTGAAAATGGCTGAAGTAGATAAGGCAGTGCAAACGCTTCAAAATATGTGGTACATGGCAGTGGTTAATGGTCTGGGACTAAATAAATCCTCGTTTATGTTGCTGCAATCCGGGACTCCGTTACCCTATGAAACTAACGTCCTGTGGCAGGTGATTGATGCTCTCCCCCCAAAGGCGTTGACTTCTGTAATGTCTCTTGGATCTCTCAGCAGCTTTTATCATAATTATGGTAGCCTGTTCAGCCCGGTATTTGCGCCTGAAAGCGATGATTTTAAGCGGATAATGGGGGATCAGCTTAATTCATGGCAGGACTATCAGAAGACCTTGCCGGAGGATGTTTTTGATGATGCCGACAAAGAAATTAAAGCATTCTCTATGTGGGCTAAGCGGCATCTTCCAAGTCATATTTCCTCCTCAGCCATTTCAATTTTTAGCAAGGATATTCTCAATATCGTAAACGCCTCCAGGGAAAAATACCGCGCGAACAGTGATTTTTTACACCCTTTTGAAGGCAAAAAAGGCCCACTGTATAAAATAAAAATTAGTGATATCACGCAGGGCGCTATTGCACATGGCCCCAAAAAAGAGATCCATCTTAATAGCAAAACCTCATCATCCGATGTGTCCAGTACCTGGGCAAAAGGGGGAGTAAGTGGTTTCTTGAGCATATTCTCCCTTGGCGGGAGTGGTAATTACAGCAATACCACGCGTAAATTCGTTAGCTCGGATATCACTATTGATGCCACTTTCCAGCATGTATTGAATGTCCAGACTTTCATGCCGGGTGACTGGTACAATTCAGGCTTCCTGAATTATGCCTTCAAGGGTAAGAGTGCCTGGTCTGTCGGTAACCCCCTCACTTGGGAAAGTGTCTTCGGACCTGATGGAAACCTGCAGCGCTTTATCGAAGGGTTGATTATCGTAGATGGCATAGAAATTGTGATGAAATCAAGTGCAATCTACAGCATGGAAGATCGCAAGGAGATTAACTCTCAGATAAAAGGTGGAATATGGCCGTTCTTCTCCACCAATGCCAGTGGGGGTTTCAACTCTGCAGTCAACTTCGACGACCAGGGTAGGATGATAGTGAAGACTACCTGTCCCGTGGGCAGTCCGGCTATCTTTGGTGCCAATGTGGGAAATTTCCCAGCATATATCACTAACCAGAATCGGCAGGCTTCGACCGTAGCTTAAAGGGTGCCTGTTTAACTTTCCGAGGCAATTAAAACAAAAACACCACCGGCTTGCCGGTGGTGTCAGGGATCGTTAAGCGAACTTACTTAGGTTCGTGGCGTTTTCTGCCGGTAGCGTGAGCGATCTGCGTTTCGCTGTCGCCCTCAATCACCACTTTACGCTGGTTAGAGAGTTTGTAGTTCAGTCCCAGGATATGGCGTGCCTGACGGTTCGATTTCATAGTAACTCCTCATTCCTGTTGATAGTGATAAGGCGAACGAAATGTAACCCCTAAGGTTGCTGATCCAGCATAGCAGGTTTTCAGAAGCTGGCGTGCTGGCCGCTGACAACGTAGTTGATGGTCTGCTGGTAGATGTCACTGAGGATGTCATTGTCTGAGGCTTCAACCCACTTGGTGAGTTCCATCAAAATGTCATCTTCGGTGACAGCGCCCAGTTCTGCGCGTAAACCCTGTGCAATTGCATTTACCAGCTCCGGCTGTGCGGATGGTGTGGTTGCTGAAGTATAAGTAAACATAGTGCCTCCGTGTCGTTTTCTGTCTAATGTTCCGGTTCGCAATGACGTAATGCACATTCAGAATGGCAAACTTTTTTCGCGCTGTGTCTAAGACTCGTCCTGGAAATAAAAATATCATAATGACAGCAATTCCATGGATATATCATGGTTTCCAGCGACGCAGGTTTGTATATTTTTCATAAGGCATAGGCGAGGGCCAGGATATCAATTCTATTACGCTGCCCCAGGGCGTTTTACCGTAACAAAAAGCGTTACCTTCTCCCTGTTCCGCCGGGAAGGAGAGCGCCTTAGGTTCGGTAAACATTTCGCCGCCCGCTGCGGTAAAACGGACTATCGCCTGTGAGAAATCATCGACATAGACCGCAAAATGCTGAAGGCCAAAATCACTCGCTCTTGCCGGGGACTGTTGCTCCGGGCCATGCATTTCGAACAGCTCAATTCCCGGCCCGTGGGGCATCGCCAACATTCGAATGGCGCGGACTTCGGTCCCGGGGAATAAGCGCAACGTCTGCTGCTGGGCGTCGGGGTCGATATTCCCGTCTCCGGGTTCAACGGAACGATATATTTCTCTGGCGTTGAAGGCTTGTTCAAAAAATAGCGTGGCCTGATCAATATCCGGTACGGTAATACCAATGTGGTCGATACCTCTGACGGGTGAATTCATTCTCTGCTCCTTTTTAAAAATTAAAATATAGCAGGTGAATATCTGTGCAACGGGATGAGACTGTTCCGTCTTTGCCGCAAAGCGCGATCTCTCTTCTATACTTAACCCCTTGTAAGCCAAAAGGAGAGCAAATTATGACAATTCACAAGCACGGTTCGGCACACTGGTCTGGCGATATCAAACGCGGCAAGGGGACGGTTTCCACCGAGAGCGGCGTCCTTAATCAACAACCTTACGGCTTTAACACCCGTTTTGAAGGCGCAAAGGGCACTAACCCGGAAGAGCTGATTGGCGCAGCGCATGCGGCCTGTTTCTCAATGGCGCTGTCGCTGATGCTGGGCGAGGCGGGTTATACTGCCGACTCCATCGACACCACCGCCGATGTGTCGCTGGATAAAACCGACAGCGGCTTTGCCATCAGCAAAATCGCCTTGCAGAGCAAAGTGACCGTCCCGGGCATTGAGCCGCAGCAGTTTGACGGCATTATTCAGAAGGCTAAAGCCGGGTGTCCGGTGTCGCAGGTGCTGAAAGCAGAAATCACCCTCGACTACACCCTGAACTAAATCCTGAACGGATCCTTCCGCCGGGCGTTGCGCCCGGCTATCCCTTCACCGCTCCAGGAAAGACCTCCGCCAGCCACGCAATAAACACCCTCAGACGCTGCGTCACATGCCGGTTTTGCGGATAGACCACGTAAAACGGATAGTGCGGCGGCCGCCATTTGGCCAGAATTTCCACCAGCGAACCCGCCTCAATCAGCCCGCCGACGGAGTAGCGAAAGGTCTGGATAATCCCCATTCCGGCAACCGCTGCCGCAAGGTGGGCGTTACTTTCGTTAACCCCGATATGGTGTCGCAGGTTGATATCACGAACCTCATCGTCGTGGGTAAAGCGAAACGGCACCGCGCGTCCGGTCACGGGGGACAGATAGCTCACCAGCTTATGACCATTGCGCAGCTCCTCCGGGTAGGCGGGGATCCCGTACTGCTTCAGGTAGCCCGGTGTGGCGCAGGTCACCATCTCCGCATTGCCGATATGGCGGGCAATCAGGGAGGAGTCCCCCAGCGCGCCGCCGCGGATCACGCAGTCCACGTTGCCGCTGATTAAATCCACCGGCCGGTCGGCTACGCCGAGGTCGATGCGAATATCGGGATAACGGTGCATAAAATCTGGCAGCACCGGGATCAGCACGTCCCGCGCCGTCGAGCCCCCCACATCGATCCGCAAATACCCCTGCGGCTGCTGCTTCACCGCGCTAAATGAGGTGTCGATATCTTCGATATCAATCAGCACCCGCCGGGCCTTGTCGTAATAGCCCTGTCCTTCCGGCGTCGGCGTCACCCGCCGGGTGGTTCGCTGTAAAAGCCGCACGCCAAGATGCGCTTCAAGCGCTTTTACCAGCTTGCTGAGGGTGGCGATGGGCATGTTCAGCGAGTCTGCCGCCCGGGTAAAGCTGCCGGTTTCTACCACGCGCGTAAAGGCGCGCATTGCCATTAACTGATCCATAGCACGGGGCTCATTGAAACGGGGATTATTCCCACAGGGAAAAAGTGATTTCCATTTTTGCTGATTTTTCCCTAATCCTGCAAGCGGTAGAGTGCCTTCACACCAATAACACAGAAGGTAAATCACATGAACTCAGCATTAACAGGTAAAGTCGCACTCGTCACCGGGGGGACCAGCGGTATCGGTCTGGCAACCGCAAAAGAGCTGGCCGCTCAGGGGGCGAAGGTTTATATCACCGGTCGTCGTCAGGCAGAGCTGGACAACGCCGTCGCCAGCCTGGGCGGACAGGTGACCGGCATTCGCGCCGATGCCTCACGCCTTGACGATCTCGATACGGTGTATGCGCAGATCGCTGAACAGGCCGGACGGCTGGACGTGCTGTTCGCCAACGCCGGGGGCGGCGATATGCTGCCGCTGGGGGCCATCACCGAACAACACTTCGACCGCATCTTCGCCACCAACGTGCGCGGCGTGCTCTTTACCGTACAAAAAGCGCTGCCGCTGCTGGCGTCCGGCTCCTCGGTGATCCTCACCGGCTCGACCGTCTCGGTTAAAGGCACCGCCAACTTCAGCGTCTACAGCGCCAGCAAGGCGGCAGTGAGAAACTTTGCCCGCTCCTGGGCGCTGGATTTGCAGGGACGCGGGATCCGCGTCAACGTGGTCAGCCCGGGCCCGATTAAAACCCCGGGGCTGGGAGAGCTGGTGCCGGAAGATCAGCGTCAGGGGCTGTTCGATGCCTTAGCCGCGACGGTACCGCTGGGCCGCATTGGCGAACCGGAAGAGGTCGCCAAAGCGGTGGCGTTCCTCGCCTCCGATGCCGCCAGCTTTATCAACGCCGCCGAGCTGTTCGTGGATGGCGGGATGGCGCAGATTTAACGCTGATAGAGGAGGGTGAGATTGCCGCCGAGGCGGCGATCCTGCAACGGACGGCTGGCGTCCAGGCGTGACAGTGTCACAGAGGTGCAGTCATGCATGGCGCACCAGGGCTCCAGCCACTCCAGATGGGCTGTATTTTGCTGTAAGACATACCCCGCCAGCCGCGCCAGCGCATGGTTATTCTCTTTCGTGACGTCCACCTGATTGGCGTCGGCAAAACTGGCGATCATCACCAGCGGCTGCAGGGCGTAGTTGTGATAGGCCTGCGCCCGATCGCGGCGACGCTGTTCGTTTGCCAGCGTGCCGTCGGCGGCAATCTGCCCGGCGGCGATGCGGTACTCTTTTAACGACCAGTCGAACAGATCCCGACGGTCGAGCGCCACGGCGCTGGCCATCACCGCCCATGCCGCCCAGTAGCTGTGGTTATTGGTGCGCGCCAGCGGCAGGCCGTCCCACTCCTGCACCACCCGATCCGCCAGCTTGCCGAGCCAGCGTTCGGTGGTCTGTTGTCCGGCGAGCGACGTTCCGGGGGTAAACTTCAGCTCCAGCCAGCTGCTGGCCAGGGTTGCCAGCGCCCATTTGCGCATTGCGCGCCCGGTATGGCTGGTCTGGTCCGAGAGCAACGCCTCTGCTTTTGCCCAGGCCGCGTAGCCGTCAAGAATACATGCCAGGGTATGCGGATCTCCGCTCTGCTTATAGCGCCAGACCATCTTCGAGATCCCGCGTTCAAAGCCAACAATGGGTTTCGATGCCGCCCTAAACGCCTGCTCAGCCTGCGGATTAAGGGTGGCGCGGGCGCTGTCCGACCCCTCATATTTACTGCGCAAGGTCAGCGGGGCGGTATAGGGGGCGGGCAGGGGAACACAGCCGCCCGATGCCGTATGCGGTAGTGGCCGGGTAAAACCGGCGGGCGGCACCAGCGGCGCGGCCAGTGCGTAAAAAGGTAAACAGAGTAGCAGTGGCAGAGTGCGTTTCACATTCATCGTTAGCAGAATTAAATATTCATATTGGTTGTTTTTGAGCCGAATCGCGTCTTTTGGGATATATCGCCTTAATACTATTAGCCGATAAATGTAAATTATGTTAAACACTAGCCCATAAAGCCTACCAATCTATCGGGAACAATGACTGTGCTTACGACACTCATTTACAGAAGCCAGTTAAATTCATCCTGCAAATCTTTATCCCTGCTTTCACTTGTGGAAAAGGCCAAAAACAGTAATGCCGCACTGAACGTGACCGGCATTTTGTTGTTTAACGGCGTCGATTTTCTGCAGATCCTCGAAGGGTCCGAAGACGTTATTGAGACGTTGTTTGTGAAGATCCGCCAGGACAAGCGCCATGACAGCGTGGTAGAGCTGATGCGCGATTACGGCCCGCGGCGACGCTTTGAGAACGTTGGCATGCTGCTGTTCGATCTGCGTATCGACACGCCAAAATCGGTGCGCGCTTCTGTCTTGCGCTACAGCAAGCTGGATAATTATCTGGCGGCGGAAGATCGGGTATTCAAATTTATTCAGACATTTATTAACCAGCGAAACAAGACGCCGGACGGGTCTGCCTTCCGGCCGGATAAATGGACGCTCGCGCCGGAGCATGCCCCCTTTGGTCACCCTATTAATGGACTGATTGAGAATCAGGTCTGTCAGTTTGCCCTGCAGCCGATTGTGGAGCCCACCGAGGGGACTATCTCCTCCCTTGAGGCGCTGATCCGCGGCAACGACGGTGGGAGCCCGGAGCGGTTCTTTAACGCCATCGATCAGGACAAGATTTACGAAGTCGATCTGCTGACCAAGTCCTACGCCTTTGCGCTGGCAGAAAAGATCGGCATTGGCGACCATAAAATCGCCATCAACCTGCTCCCGATGTCGCTGGTCAACGTGCCCGGCGCCGTCGATTATCTGATGGACCAGATCCTCATCCACGGCCTGCAGCCGGAGCAGGTGATCATTGAAGTCACCGAAAACGAAATGATCTCAGGCTTTAACCAGTTCAACAGCGCCATCAAGCAGTTAAGGGCGGCGGGGATTGGGCTGGCGATTGATGATTTTGGCTCTGGCTATGCCGGGCTGTCGCTGTTGACCCGTTTCCAGCCGGATAAACTGAAAATCGATCGCGAGATTGTGAGCAATATCCACTTAAGCGGTCCGAAACAAGCGATTGTGAAGTCGATTATCAGCTGCTGTACCGACCTGGAGATAGCGCTGGTGGCGGAGGGCATCGAGAAAATCGAAGAGTGGTGCTGGCTGGAGTCGGCAGGCATTAAGCGTTTTCAGGGCTTTTTATTCGCCCGGCCCAAATTAAACGGCGTAGGGGAAATTTACTGGCCACAATTTACCCACGATGAATATTTGAGCGATTAAATAACCCGCAAATAATTCTCTGCGGAACAGATGAAAATTTTCAATCTATGGCAGGGCCAAAATATAAGGCCCTGGCGCGCAATGTGATGATTTAAATAACTATTAACGCGGTTATTGATATTGGTATAAATAAATAACTTTAATTCAATATTAAGGGGCGGGTGCCGATAATACTTCAGACCGTTTTATTTCTGAGGTAGTTATGTCGTTAAAAAAGTCGTCCCTTGCCATTCTGCTTGCCCTGCTGTTTTTCTTTGTTGCCAGTGCCGCAACCAATGTCTGGCTGGCCATTAAAAGTAATGATTCACTGGATAACGTCAATAAAGAGATCCTGGTGGTGCTATCCATTATCGATCCCATTAACCACAGCCGTACCCTGCGCGTGCGGGTCATGGAGTATATGAAGCAGGCGGAGAGCGGGGATACCACCGGGCTGTCTGAGAAGCTGGACTCGGTGAAGCTGGCCCTGACCAAAGCGGATGGCGCATTCGCCGCCTTTAATGCCGCGCCGCGTCTGGCGGATGAAGCCCCGTTAGTAAAGGACTATGACGACGCCTGGCTTGCCTACCGTAATGAGGGGCTGGAGCCATTGATTGCTGCGGCCTCGGCGCACGATGCCGCAAAATTTGATGCCTTGATCCCGCAGATTTCCCGCCTCGACCGTCAGTATGAAATCGTCCTCGACCAGGTGCTCTCCCTGCACCAGAAATACGCGAAGCAGCTCAACGACGATGCGCGCTCGCACTTTGCCTCCGGCTTAACCATTATTGCCGCCTTTGCCGCGCTGTTTGTGGTGGTGATTATTGGGGTAAGCGTCCTGATGAAGCGGTTTGTCTTTGCGCCGATTAACCTGGCCCGGGAGCACTGCAGCCAGATCGCCGCCGGTCAGCTGACGGAAGCGGTGCCGCAGAAGGCGGGCTCGAACAACGAAATCGATCTGCTGATGGGCTCGATGGAACAGATGCGTCTGGCCCTGCTGGAGACCATCTCGCAGGTGCGCGAAGCCTGCCGCACCGTCAATTATGCCTCCCAGGAGATTGCCTCGGGCAACATCGACCTGGCCTCGCGTACCGAGCAGCAGGCTTCGGCCCTGACGGAAACCGCCGCCAGCATGGAGCAGCTGAGCGCCACCGTCGCCAATAACACCGACAACGTGTATCAGGCCGGTAAGCTGGTGCAGGATGCGGTGAACAATGCCCGTACCGGCGAGGCGGTGACCCGCGAGGTGATCGAGACCATGAACACCATCGCCGCCAACTCCCAGCGCATCGAAGATATCACCAGCGTGATCAACAGCATCGCCTTCCAGACCAATATTCTGGCGCTGAACGCCGCGGTAGAAGCCGCCCGTGCAGGCACTCAGGGGCGCGGTTTTGCGGTGGTGGCAACCGAAGTCCGTACCCTGGCGCAGAAGAGCGCCGTGGCGGCGAAGGACATTGAAAACCTGATAGCCCAGTCGGTCTCCAGCGTGAAAAACGGTTCGCAGCTGGTGAATCGTTCGGGGGAGGTGATTCATGCCATCATCAACTCGGTCAATAAAGTAAACGCCCTGATGGAGCAGATTTCGGTCGCCTCGGAAGAGCAGAGCCGGGGTATCGGCCAGGTCGGCCAGGCGGTGACCGAGATGGACGGCGTGACCCAGCAAAACGCCGCGCTGGTGCAGGAGTCCGCGGCCGCGGCCGCTTCGCTGGAAGAGCAGGCGAAGCACCTGACCCAGAGCATCGCCAGCTTCCGACTGCCGGAACCGGCATAACACGTATAGCTCCCTCTCCCTTGAGGGAGAGGGTTGGGGTGAGGGGGAACATGCTGCGCCGGAGGTGATTCCGTTCACTTTACGTTCTTTGTTTCTCTGTTAATCACGTCACCCGTGAACGTGTTAAGGGGGCTATCGCCGCCCCCTTAACAATCCCGGCTCCCGGCAAAGAAAATCGCCGCTTCGCGGTGCCTTCGGCTTTTTCCTTTCGGCTGTCGGGTCGGGCACCAGCCTGCATCCCTGCAGGCTATGCCCTCTCGGCGCGTCCCTGCGCCTCGCCCCGGCCTACAGGAAACGCCTCAGCGATTTTCAGCCGGACCAGGGAGCCGCTGTAAGTTATTTATTCTTCTGAAATGATTTCATTGCTTAAGGCATGTTCGTAGGCCGGGTAAGGCGTAGCCGCCACCCGGCATGACAAACCGCACCCTTCGCAGTGACCCATCTCACATTAATTTTCCTGGTCTATGCTTGATGTTCATGCGCGGCATCACGTTGGCGCATTTTCTCTTTTTCCCTCTGCTTAGCGACTAACGCCAGGCAACCCGAGGATGATGGGTCAAACGAGGTGGTGGAATGACGGCTAAATCTATTAGGTATTGGGGTTGTGAATACAGCGATGCGAACAGCGTTCGCTTTCATCTGTGGGCCAGCGGTCAGCAGCACATCGATCTGCGCCTGAATGACGAAACACTGCCGATGCACCCGACCGGTGACGGTGGATTTGAACTGACGGTCAACGAGGTTGCCCCCGGTTCAGCGTACAACTTTATCCTGCCAGACGGCACCGCGGTGCCCGACCCGGCCTCCCGCGCCCAGCAAGATGATGTCAACGGCCCGTCGCTGGTGTACGATCCACACCGCTACGTCTGGCGCAATACGCACTGGCAGGGCCGTCCCTGGGAAGAGATCGTGGTCTACGAGCTGCATATCGGGACCTTTACCCCGGAGGGCACCTTCCGCGCGGCCACCGAAAAACTGCCGTATCTGGCCTCGCTCGGCATCACCATGATTGAGCTGATGCCGGTCTCCCAGGCCGGGGGCAATCGCGGCTGGGGCTACGACGGCGTGCTGCTGTATGCCCCGCACAGCGCCTACGGTTCGCCGGACGAGCTGAAAGCCTTCGTCGATACCGCTCACGGCCTCGGGCTGTCGGTGGTGCTGGATATTGTGCTTAACCATTTCGGGCCGGAAGGCAACTATCTGCCGAAGCTGGCCCCGGACTTTTTCCATCCTGAACGCATGACCCCGTGGGGGAACGGCATTGCTTACGACCTCGCGCCGGTACGGCAGTTTATTGTCGATGCACCGCTGTACTGGCTGACGGAGTTCCGCTTCGACGGCCTGCGTTTTGATGCCATCGACCAGATCGAAGACTCGTCCGACACCCACGTGTTGATTGAGATCGCCACCCGCATCCGCGCCGCCATCACCGACCGGCCGGTGCATCTCACCACTGAAGACAGCCGCAACGTGGTGTTTCTCCATCCGCGGGAGGAGGACGGTAGCGTGCCGCTGTTTACCGCGGAGTGGAATGACGACCTGCACAACGCCGTCCACGTGATGGCCAGCGGCGAAACGCACGCCTGGTACCAGGATTTTGCTGAAAAACCGGCGCAATGGGTGGCACGGGCGCTGACTGAGGGCTTCTCTTATCAGGGGGAACGGTCCCCGCAAACCGGTGAGCCCCGGGGAGTGAAAAGTATCGCTCAACCGCCAGTGGCCTTCGTCGATTTTATTCAGAATCACGACCAGGTAGGCAATCGTGCTCAGGGGGAACGCCTGCTAAGCCTGATCGGGGAGGAACCCACCCGGGTGCTGATGGCCGCGCTACTGCTGTCGCCGCATATCCCGCTGATGTTTATGGGCGAGGAGTTTGGTGAAACCCAGCCGTTCCTGTTCTTTACCGATTTTCACGGGGATCTGGCGCGCGCCGTGCGGGAAGGGCGCGCGAAAGAGTTCAGCGATCACGACGAGACGGTGCCGGATCCCAATGCGCCGGAGACCTTCGCCCGTTCAAAACTGGACTGGGACAAACTCAACCAGCCCGACGGCCAGAACTGGCTGCGCTTCACCCAACAGCTACTGCAGCTGCGCCAGCGGGCAATTGTGCCGCTGCTGGCCGGGGCACAGGGCGGTAGCGGCAGGGTGCTGAAAACCGCGCCCGGCTGTGTGGTAGTGAGCTGGACCTTTACACAAGGCACGCTGACGCTGGCGCTCAACGTGAGCGACCAGCATCAGTCGATGCCCGATATAGCGGGTGAAACGCTGTTTGCCTGGCCGGAAGGCCGCAAGGAACTGCTCGCGAACACCGTTATTGTACGTTTTGCACAAGGAGAACCAACCTGATGATCCCCACAGCGACCTGGCGTATTCAGTTTCGCAACGGCATGACCTTCGATCGTGCCGCCAGTCTGGTGCCGTATCTGCAACAGCTTGGCATCAGCCATCTGTATGCTTCGCCAATATTTACCGCCGCCCGGGATTCGACGCACGGTTATGACGTCACCGATGCTAACGAGATTGACCCTTCTATCGGCGGTCGCGCCGGATTTGAGCGGCTGGTCAGCGCCCTGAAGGCGGCCGGGCTGGGGTTGATCCTCGATATTGTGCCGAACCACATGTCCACCTCGCTGGAAAACGGCTGGTGGCGCGATGTGATTGAGCACGGGGAGAAGAGCCGCTACGCCCGCCATTTTGATATCGACTGGTCCCGGCGGCTGACCCTGCCGTTTCTTGGGGATGATTTTGAGGTGGTGCTGGCGAACGGCGAAATCAGCGTTCAGCGCGACCCTGACACCGGCAAACCGGCGCTGGCGTATTTCGACACCTTCTACCCGCTGACCCCCGACAGCTGGGAAGGGCGCGAAGAGGCGGTGCTGAGCCTGAGCGATCCGGCGGACATCACCCGGCTGCATAACCGCCAGCCGTGGCGGCTCACCAGCTGGCGCGATGCCCCGAACGATCTCTCCTGGCGTCGCTTCTTCGAGATTACCGGCCTGGTGGGCGTGCGGGTTGAAGACGACGCGGTGTTTGATGAGAGCCACAAGCTGATCCTCGACCTGGTGCGCTCGGGCGCGGTGGACGGGCTGCGCATCGATCACGTGGACGGCCTGGCCGACCCGCGCGCCTACCTGCAGCGTCTGCGTCAGGAGGCGGGCCCCGACTGCTATATCACGGTCGAGAAGATCCTCAGTAAAGGCGAGAACCTGCCGACGGACTGGCCGATATCCGGCACCACCGGCTATGAATTTATCGCCTCGCTGTCAGAAGTGCTGATCGACGACGACAAAATCGATGGCCTGCGCCAGGCCTACGACACAGTAATGGGCCGCCCGGTGGATATGCACGACGAACTGCGCGACGCGCGGCTGCTGATGGTGGACCGTAACTTTGCCGGGGAATTTTCCACCCTGCTGAAGCTGGCAGAAACCCTGGCCCGTACCGAAGGTGTCAACATCGAAGAGGAGCCCCTGCGGCTGGCGCTGCGCGAGCTGCTGGTGGCCTTCCCGGTTTACCGCACCTACGGCACGGCGCAGGGGATGTCTGCCGCGGATGTACGGCTGCTGAACCATGTGGCGTCGACGATCGTCGCCGATCCCGACGCCATCGCGCTGCTGATGCGCATTCTGACCGGGGAGGTCTCCGAAGAGGCCCGCGATACCGCCACGAATTTCCGCACCCGTTTCCAGCAGCTCACCGGGCCGCTAATGGCGAAATCGGTGGAAGATACGTTGTTCTTCCGTCAGCACATGGATCTGGCCCTCAACGAGGTGGGTGCCGAGCCGGTGCCGCGCGCCTTCTCGCTGACGCGTTTCCATACCGAGATGACCGCGCGACGCGACCGTCAGCCGGACGCGCTCTCCGGTACCTCGACCCACGACACCAAGCGCGGGGAAGATGCCCGCGCCCGACTTTACAGCCTGACCGAAGCCCCGGAGGTGTGGGCAGAGTGCGTGACCCGCTGGCAGCAGCTGAACCAGACCCACGTGCGTTTTCTGAATGATGGCACGGCACCGCGCGCCGCCGACACCTGGATGCTCTATCAGGCGCTGGCGGGGGTCTGGCCGCCGGAGCTGGATCCGCAGGATGCGGCGGGGCTGAACGCGCTGGAGGCGCGTTTCCTGGCCTTTGTTGAGAAGGCGCTGCGCGAGGCCAAGCTGCGTACCGACTGGGTGGACAGCAACGAAGCCTATGAAACGGTGGTGCTGGAGTACGCCCGCCATCTGCTGTCGCCGGAGAATCAGGATTTCCTGCAAGACTTCAGCACCTCACTGCGTCCATTTATCCGCGCCGGGCTGGTGAACAGCCTCAGCCAGACGGTGATCAAACTCACCGCTCCGGGCGTACCCGATGTCTATCAGGGCAGCGAGGGGCTCAATTTTAGCCTCGTCGATCCTGATAACCGCCGCGAGCCGGATTTCGACCAGCTCTGTCAGCAGCTGGCGACGGCGGATCGGCAGATTGCCACCCGCGAGGCGAGCTGGCTGGACGGGCAACTGAAGCTGTCCGTCACCCGCACGCTGCTCCATCTGCGCCAGCGCAAACCGGCGCTGTTCCGTCTGGGCAGCTATGTGGCGTTGCTCACCCGCGGCGAGCGGGCGGATAAGGCCATTGCCTTTGCCCGCGTGGATGATGACGACGTACTGATTGTAGTGGCACCGCGTCTGGCGCTGGCCAAGGCCGCGCAGACGTTTCCTGTTACCGGGTCGGCCCTGTGGGGAGCGACAGAGGTGGTTCTTCCTCCCGGTCTCGCGGGGCGCAGCTATCAGGACTGTTTCAGCGGTGAAACCCTGGTCCTGGGCGAAAGCCTTCAATTGAGTGATGCACAGGATTGCTGGCGGGTGTTACTGGCCCGCGGCTAATGATTATTACTGTTCGAAGGAAAGACTTTATGGCATTTGACAAAATCTATGAAATCCAGCCAGGGCAGAGTTACCCGCTGGGGGCCAACTACGATGACAAAGGGGTGAATTTTGCCCTCTTTTCAGCCTGCGCTGAACGCGTTGAGCTGTGTCTGTTCGACCCGAGTGGGAAAACTGAAATTGCCCGTCTGGAATTACCGGAGTACACCGATGAAGTCTGGCACGGCTATGTCCCGGATCTGAAACCGGGCGCGCTGTACGGCTACCGCGTGTATGGCCCTTACGATCCGGAAAACGGGCACCGTTTTAACCCGCATAAGCTGCTGATTGACCCCTATGCAAGGGCGCTGACCGGAGAGCTTATCTGGAACCCTTCTCATTTTGGTTATGAACTGGGGCACGACGATCTCGATCTCAGCTTTGATACCCGCGACAGCGCGCCCTATACGCCAAAATGCCGGGTTATCGATCCGCGGGTGTTCGACGGACAGGATCCGCATCGCCCGGCGGTGCCCTGGTCCAGCACTATCCTGTATGAAACCCATGTAAAGGGCTTTACCCAGCTCAACCCGCTGATCCCGCCCGAACTGCGCGGTACCTTTGAGGGGATGGGGCATAAAGCCACGGTGGATTACATTAAAAGCCTCGGCGTGACGTCCGTTGAGCTGCTGCCGGTGCATGCGTTCCCGGACGATCAGCATCTGCTCGAGCGGGGGCTGAAAAACTTCTGGGGCTATAACACCCTGAACTTCTTCTCTCCGGCGTCGCGCTACGGCGGCCCGAACGGCATTCAGGGGTTCCGCGACATGGTGCGCGCCTTCCACGATGCCGGTATTGAGGTGATCCTCGACGTGGTCTATAACCACACCGCCGAAGGCAACGAGCTGGGCCCGACGCTGTCGTTCAAGGGCATCGACAACTTCTCTTACTACCGCACCATTGCCGGACAGCACCGTTACTACGTGAACGATACCGGCACCGGCAACACGGTGAATACCTCGCACCCGCGTGTGCTGCAGATGGTGATGGACTCCCTGCGTTACTGGGCGGAGTCGATGCATATCGACGGCTTCCGCTTTGACCTCGGCACTATCCTCGGCCGCGAGCCGGAAGGGTTTGACCCGCGCGGCGGCTTTTTCGATGCCATGATGCAGGATCCGCTGCTCTCGCGGCTGAAACTGATTGGCGAGCCGTGGGATATCGGCCCCGGTGGCTATCAGGTGGGGGGCTTCCCGCCGGGCTGGGGGGAGTGGAATGATAAGTATCGCGATACCGTGCGGGAGTACTGGCGCGGGGATAACGTCTCCTCTGATTTCGCCGCGCGGCTGCTCGGCTCGGGCGATCTGTATGACCAGCGCGGGCGTCGCCCGTGGGCCAGCATCAACTTTATTACCGCCCACGACGGTTTCACCCTCAACGACCTGGTCTCGTTCAACGAGAAGCACAACGAGGCTAACGGGGAAGATAACAACGACGGCCACAATGATAACCGGTCATCGAATTACGGCGCCGAAGGTCCGACCGACGACGAACAGATCAACGCCCTGCGCGAGCAGCAGAAGCGTAACTTCCTCACCACGCTGCTCTTCTCGCACGGCACGCCGATGCTGCTGGCCGGAGACGAGTTTGGCCGCAGCCAGTTGGGCAATAACAACGGCTACTGTCAGGACAGCGAGATCAGCTGGGTACACTGGGAGAATCTCCCGGAGAGCGCCGAGGCGCTGCGCAACTTTACCCGGCATCTGATCAAGCTGCGCACCAGCCAGCCGCTGCTACACCGGGAGAGCTGGCGTGACGGGATGGAGGTCACCTGGTTTAATGCCGGCGGTGGGCCGCAGCTGCCAGAGCACTGGGACGAGGGCACCACGCTGGGGCTCCATCTTACCCGGGCCGATCTGCATGGACAAAAGGGGATCTGGCAGGAGGTGCTGCTGTTGATCAACCCGTACGAGGGGGCGGTGCCGTTCCGTATCCCAGAATGCGGTGAACAAGGCTGGGTGCTGGAGCTGAGTACGGCCGGGGATGACAATATTGGGAAGGCGGTGATCCCGGATACCGATTTTCCGCTGCCAGGCCGCAGTATCGTGCTGTTACGGCGGCCATAACGCGCGGGGTTACTTGTTTGCCCGCGCTCTGTCCCACGGGCTGGTGGTCTCGTCGTCGGCTTTTGCCGGCGCGGGATCCTCCAGCGAGTCCAGATACAGGGCTTCGACTTCGGCGCGCGCCCATGGGGTGCGACGCAAGAACTTGAGGCTGGATTTGACGCTGGGGTCGCTGTTAAAACAGTTGATTTTAATTAGCTTTCCCAGCTGCGCCCAGCCGTAGCGCGCCACCAGGGCATTAATCTGCATCTCAAGCGTGACGCCATGCAAAGGATCTTTCGAAGGGTGAGCGGTCACAGGCATCCTTTTTAGTCTCTGGCAAGGGGTTGAAAGCGGGGAAGGGTACAAGAAAAGCCGGGGGCCAGCAAGCGCCTTGAAGGGCTCCCGAACCTAAGGAAAACGCCATGTTGATTGCCCAGGTTTCCGATATTCACGCCGCCCCTGACAATGATCATCTGGCCCGCTTTGACCGGGTGCTCGGGTGGCTGGCACAACTGCAACCGGACGTGCTGGTGCTCTCCGGGGATTTAACCGACGATGGCTGGCTTGAGGGGTACCAACAGATCGCCGCCCGCCTGCGTCAGCAGACTTACCCTTCCTTAATATTGCCGGGTAACTCAGACGATCGCCGTCTGATGCGTGCGGTATGGGGAGAGGACAAGTGGGCGAAGAATGGCTGTGACGGTGCGCTGCATGCGGTTTATGATGCTGACGATCTGCGTCTGATAGGTCTCGATTCGACAGTGGAGGGACAGGATTATGGCTCGGTGACGGCCCATCTGGACTGGCTGGAGAACCAGCTCGACCGGGCAGACGCCATGCCGTCGCTACTGTTCCTGCATCATCATGTTTTTGTCTCCGGGATACCGACGCTGGATGACAGCAGGTGTAGAGGGCTGGAACAGCTGGAAGAGGTCATCGAAAGCTCAGTGAACCGACCGCTCGCCATTGCATCCGGGCACGTACACAGACCGGTAGCAGGGATGTTTGCGGGCATTCCGGCCCATATCTGTACCTCCGTCTGCCCGGCCAATCCGGTCTGGTTTGGTACCGATAAGGTTCCTCCCGTAGAGAACGCGCCGGGGCTGATGATCCACCGCTACGTTGATGGGGAACTTACCAGCCATCATGTAGGGGTTTGAGCGCGAACGGATGTTTTTGAAACACCGTTCCTATATACTCTGTTTCCCAATCCCGCTGCTATTGAACCGATGAAAACGCATAATAAAAATCTTCGAGCCTTTCATTTCTCCGCCTTTCGCTCTCTGTTTGCCGCCCGTTTTCTCACCGTGCTGGGCAACGGTATTGCCCCCATTGCGCTGGCTTTTGCGGTGCTGGATATCGGGGGATCGGTCTCCGATCTGGGTGTCGTTGTTGCATCCAGGTCAATCT
This sequence comes from Leclercia sp., assembly GCF_036780805.1. Classification (NCBI taxonomy): domain Bacteria; kingdom Pseudomonadati; phylum Pseudomonadota; class Gammaproteobacteria; order Enterobacterales; family Enterobacteriaceae; genus Leclercia; species Leclercia sp. The sequence continues at coordinate 1,074,459 of NZ_DAIQCE010000001.1, forward strand.
TTAACGTGCTGTTCCTGCTGCTGGGCGGGGTGTTAGCGGACCGCTACTCCCGCAGCCGGGTATTGGTTTCTTCTTCTCTCGTGGCGGCCATCTCGCAGGCGATTGTGGCCTGGTCGGTGCTGGACGGTTCCGCCACGGTGATCGGGCTGGCCTTGCTCGGTGCCCTGAACGGGGCCGCCGCCGGGATCGCCTTACCGGCATCCTCCGCCCTGATCCCTCAGACGGTTCCCGCCCGGAACCTGCGTGAAGCTAACGCCTTTCTGCAGGCCGGTATTTACGGTGGAACGGTGATCGGCGCATCGCTGGGCGGGATTCTGATAAGCGCCGTCGGGCCCGGCTGGGGGCTGGCCATTGATGCGCTGGGATTCGCCGCCGCCGCGCCGCTCTATTATTTAATCCGCGTTAAGCCACACGAAGGCGGTTCCACGCAAAGCAATATCCTGCAGGATCTGAAAGAGGGGTGGAAAGAGTTCGCCAGCCGGGCCTGGGTGTGGGCTATCGTCGTCCAGTTCACCATTGTTAATGCGGCCTTCAGCGGCGTGATGATGGTGCTCGGACCGGTGATTGCCGATGCCTCCTTTGGGCGTGCACACTGGGGGATGATTATTGCGGCCCAGAGCGTGGGGCTGATCGTCGGGTCATCTCTCGCGCTGCGCTGGCGTCCGCGCCGCGACCTCTTTATCGGAGTGCTGCTGGTGTCATTCTGCGCGTTACCCCCGTTGATGCTGAGCCAGCTTGCGGCCACCCCCTGGCTGATGGTCGCGTTCTTTATTGCGGGCGTGACCTTTGGTCTGTTTGGTGTCGCCTGGGCCCAGTCGCTGCAAACCCATATTCCGCAGGACAAGCTGGCCCGGGTTTATGCTTATGACGCGGTGGGATCCTTTGTCGCCATTCCCTTCGGGGAGCTTATCGCCGGCCCGCTGGCGATCCACTACGGTACCAGCAACGTGCTGCTGGTTTCCGCCGTTGCGGTGGTGATTGCCACCGCGGGGGCGAGCCTGGTGCCGGCAATTCGACGGCTCGAGAGTGGTTCTCAAATGGCATCACACACCTCGGCAGGCAGTTTGTAGTTCGTAGGCCGGGCAAGCGCAGCGCCCCCGGGGATTCCTTTCTGGAAGGAGCCTCGTAAACTTAAAAATAACCCTCTGAAATTCAGGGTTAACGCTTTTCTTGACGTTATCAGCGCCGTAGAGTGACTGCGTATTCTCTGTGGGCGAACGTTGCATGCAAATTGTGAAAGAGCCGTATATCACCGCGCACTAAACGAGGCTTGAGGAAGCATCAGGCTGGAGACACCCTGACTATACATATGCCAGGCATCTGCATATACTTAGCATATGTATAAAGCCCAACCCACCAGGAGAAATACCATGAGAACCGTATCTATATTCAAAAACGGCAACAACCGCGCCATTCGTCTGCCTCGGGATCTGGATTTTGAGGGGGTAAGCGAGCTGGAGATTATCCGGGAAGGGGACAGTATCATCCTGCGTCCCGTCCGCCCGACCTGGAGCTCTTTTGCGCAGCTGGAAAAGGCCGATCCGGACTTTATGGCGGAGCGCGAGGACGTTATCAGCGACGAAGGACGATTTGATCTGTGAACAAGACCTATATGCTGGACACTAATATCTGCTCTTTCATCATGCGTGAGCAGCCTGAAGCGGTGTTCAGGCGGCTGGAGCAGGCAGTGCTGCGTAATCACCGCATCGTGGTCTCGGCCATCACCTATGCCGAAATGCGATTCGGAGCGATCGGCAAAAAGGCTTCTCCCCGCCACGGTCTACTGGTCGACGCGTTCTGCGCCCGCCTCGATGCCGTCCTGGCCTGGGACCGGGCGGCAGTAGATGCCACCGCAGAAATCAAGGCCGCACTTGCTACAGCCGGGACGCCGATCGGTCCTAACGATGCAGCGATTGCCGGGCACGCCATTGCCGCCAGTACCATTCTGATCACCAATAATATGCGGGAGTTTACTCGAGTGCCGGGATTGGCATTGGAAGACTGGGTTAACTGAATACAGTCACAACGCCCTGATCACAGAAGGCCCTTTTAATGGTTTTCCGCAGGGGGCACGCCAAAATCGGGCATACCCTCCTTGTCCCAGCAAAAATATTTCAGCCGGGTATGCCGGATGTGAGCCGGGCCTTCTGATATGCCGGTGTGATTACGCGAATGATAAACCAGTACATCACGTCCGTTTTCGTCTGTGGTGAAGCAGCTGTGCCCGGGACCATACTGTTCGTTCTTTTCGTCAGTACTGAGCACGGCGTGATCCAGTTTCACCCAGTTACTGAACTGCAACGGGTCGGCATCCTTATCGATCCATAGCAGACCCATACCGTAATTCTCATCGGTCGCCGCGGCAGAGTAGGCGACAAACAGCCGGTCTTCATGCGTGATGGTGGTCGGTGCCTCATTCACGCCATTGACGCCGTCTCCACCTTTTTTCTCCCAGCGAAATTCCGGTTGACTGAGCATCAACGGCTCGCTTTTCAGGGTCCAGGGATTACTCAGTTCCGCCAGGTAAATGCAGGTGTTGCCAGCCACATCCGGGTTTTGTTGCGCCCACAGATACCAGTGTCTTCCCTGATGAAAACAGTAGGTACCGTCCAGGGAAAACGTGTCCAGCGGCGTCGCGATCCGGTGCGATTCCTGCCAGCTGCCTGTCATGGGATCGTCGCCGTCGCAGACGAGAACAAACATACGGTGCTGACTCAGACCATCGATCTGTTTGCGCGAGGGGGCGGCGCAGAAGTAAATGACCCATAAGCCATCAATCTGATACAGCTCCGGCGCCCAGATAAGTTCGCGACAGGGGCCGGTGTTGGGTTTACGCCAGACGGTGACGGGCTTACTATCCCGCAGACCCAGCAGTGTGTCTGCGCAGCGCAGTTCAAGGCTGTCATACTCCGGAACGGAGCCCGTAAAATACCACCACTGGCCATGCCGCAGGATATGCGGGTCGGCGCGGTCTTCAATGAAAGGGTTAGGCCATACTTTCATGAGAACCCCTCTCTAAAGTCTTTAAGCTAGTATGAAATAGGGTCGGCGTTACCGCAAACAGGCTACGACCCCCAGCGGGTTCTCAGATACCGCACCGCCTCCTGCGCCTGGGGCTGATTGAGGTTGTTCTCCCGGAACAGGATTGTGCCGTCGATCTGCGGCTCGGATTCATTCAAATCCAGCTGCTTTTTCAGCTCCGGCACGCCGCCTTGCACCGTCCAGTCGGGCTCTTTGCTTGAGGGTTCGCCCACCTTATACAGCGCGACGCCAATATAGAGCCGGGTATGGGTCGGTTTCACCACGCCAGCCCACCATTTCGCCAGCACGTCATAGCGCGCCGCATCGCGGGAGAACGGCCAGTAGATCTGCGGGGCGATATAGTCCAGCAGGCCCTGCTGCACCCAGCGACGGGTATCGGCAAAGGATTCGTCGTAGGCCGCAGCACCCCGGGTATCGGACCCGGCCGGATCGTGGGAACGGTTACGCCAGACGCCAGCCGGACTGACGCCAAACTCGACGTTGGGGTTAATCTGCTTGATGGTGCGCGACACCTGAGCAATCAGCTGCTGGGTGTTATCGCGTCGCCAGTCGGCTTTCGAGTCAAAACCCTGACCATACTGGCGGTACGTCTGGCTGTCATTCAGCATCGAGCCCGGGGATTCGGTATAGAAGTAGTCATCAAACTGCACGCCGTCCACCGGATAGCGCGACACCACTTCGGCCACGATGCTGGTGATCCATTCCCGCGCCTCAGGAATGCCGGGGTCGAGGACATAGCGATCGCCTGCGGTGCGGATCCAGTCGCGATGCAGAACAAACACGCTCGGCGGATTGAGCGACAGGGTGCGGTTTAGCTCTGCCACCGTGCCGGGCTTGGTGTTGGTGGATACACGATAAGGGTTAAACCAGGCATGGACCCGCATGCCGCGCTTGTGCGCTTCATCGAGCATAAACTGCAGCGGGTCGTAGCCGGGATCTTCCCCGATTTTGCCGGTCAGCATATCCGACCAGGGCAGAATTTTAGATGGCCACAGGGCGGTGCCGTCGGGTTTGACCTGGAAAAACACGGTATTGATCCCGAGGCTTTTCAGGTTATCGAGCTTATCGGTCAGCGCCTTTTGCTGCATGGCGATCCGCGAGGGAGCAGGGCGTCCGTTCACTGACTCCAGCGGCGGCCAGTCCAGACGGGAGACGGTCGTTAGCCAGACGCCGCGCACCGGCTCATGACGTCCTGTTTTATCCGGCAGGGGATGTTTAGCCACCGGCGGGAGCGGGGTGACCAGCGATTTTGGCGGCGTTGAGCTGCAACTGACCAGCAATAGCGCCCAGGCGATCAGGGCACCTGAACGTTTAAGGTGGGTGGCAAGCCGGGAATGACGTGAACAGGCGATGATAGACTCCATTTATACAGACGCCGGGAACATTTATTTTCGTTCTATTCGGGGGTAAGTCAATTCTTAACGGTGATTGCACGCAATACCTGCCATATTGCTGGTCGGGCAAATCGTGTAAACTACCTTTGGTATAGAAACGATATGGGGCATGTATGGTTGTTAAGCGGTTGCGAAAAGAGGATCGACGGGTGCAGTTGCTGGAGGTTGCCCGTGGGATCGTGCGTCAGCAAGGCACCGAGGCACTGACGCTCAGTTATCTGGCGGAGCGGGCTAACGTCACCAAGCCTATCCCTTACGATCACTTTGGCGATCGTGAAGGCTTGCTGATGGCGCTGTATCAGGATTATAGCGATAAGCAGTTAGCAAAATTCCGTGAAACGCTGACGGTCGATAATAAAACGCTCGAGAATACTGTGCGCTTTTTCAGTGCCGCCTACATTGATTGCGCCATGACCAGCGGGCCAGAGACCGGGCCCATTGCGGCCGCGCTCTCGGGTTCCCGGGCGTTGCAGACTTTCCGCGAGGCCTGCGTCGCCGAGTGTGCAGACTGCCTGCGTTCGGCGCTTGCCCCTTATGTCACGCTGAAAGGCGTGCAGGGTGAAGCGGCGCTGACGGCCATTATTGGCGCGGCGGATGCGCTCAGTACCGCCGCCAGCAACGGCGTGCTGGCCCGTCACGTCGCAGAAGAGATGCTGTGTGGGGCGATGTTTGGTGTACTGAACGTATACGCGAACCGCACAAAATAACCGCAGACAGATTGATCTATAAGTTACTAATGGTAACATAGCCGGACATTCATCTCCGTGCTGAGGTCACTATGTTTGTCAAAAATGATGTCAAGAATGCCCTGATCGTGACGGCGCACCCTGTCGCCAGTTCGTTATCCCATTCGCTGTCGGCACGCATTGCCCGGCGCCTGCGTGAGAAGGATATTCAGGTCGAGATTGCCGATCTCCATGCCGAAAGCTTTGCCCCGGCGATGGTTGGTCCTGACCTTGATGTCTATCACGGGGATGGCAGCGCGCTACCCGCAGATATTTTGCGTGAGCAGGCGCGCGTGGAAAGGGCCGATATGCTGGTGTTTGTTTTCCCGGTCTACTGGTGGTCGGTGCCTGGTCTGCTGAAAGGCTGGTTTGACCGTGTTCTCACCCTTAACTGGGCCTATAAAGTGGCAGAGGACGGGCGGATTGTGGGTAATCTACGTGATGTGCCGGTTCGCCTTATCGCAACGGCCGGTACCGATCCTGAAGGTTTCGACAAACACGGCTATTCGCAAGCGATACAAACCCAGATCGTCGAAGGTGTTTTTGGCTTTTGTGGCCTCAAGGACGTCAGGCTGGATATCCTCTATCAGGCAGACACCGCCACGCCGGAACAGGTTGACGATTTCCTGAACATCCTCGATGCCTTATAGGCTTTATGACGTAAGCCGATAGTGCGACTGCACCAGCCCCGAAGGGAAGCTGCGGCTTGATAACAGGGTCAAATCGATATCCTGCGACAGGGAGCTGAACAGCGGTTTTCCCGAACCGAGCAGGACAGGAACGGTAGTGATAACGATATCGGCGACCAGCCTTTCGCGCAGGAACGACTGGATAACCTGGCCGCCATCGATATAGACGTGCTGTACGTTCTGCGCCGCCAGGTCATCCATCACCTCCTTTGGCGTGCGGCGGGAGAACTGCACGTTGCCCTTCAGCGCCTCGGGCAGCAAGTTGAGTGTAGAGAGGTTAGCACCCGCGTCATTAAATCACTGCATCCCCACTTTCTTAGTACGCCTTCCCGTCGATTGCTTACACTTTATTGACGTGAGTTTACAAAAGAGGTGGAGAATGCCACAGACAACATCTCGTCTCTGGGCCGTGGTGACCGGGGTACTGGTCGCCCTGGTGGGGCTGGCATACATTATTCTCGGCGGCTGGCTGGCGTATGTCGGCGGCCCGGTGGTCTTTATTCTGTTCGGGGTCGGCTTTTTGCTCAGCGGCGTGCTGCTGTTGCGTCGGCGGCTGAGCGGGGTGTGGCTCTATCTGCTGGTGTTTCTCGTGTGCGTTGGCTGGTCGGTGTGGGAGGTGGGGCTGGATGGCTGGCAGCTGATACCGCGCCTGCTGGTGGTGGCGGTGCTCGGCCTGTGGATCAGCATGCCGTGGGTGATCCGCCCGCTCACCTTTACCCTTTCCGCCAGACGTAGCGCTATGGCCCCGGGGCTCCTCTATGTACTGACCATCGCCGCGATATTCGTCACCGGCTGGCATATCTCCGATACGCGTTTTATCCATCACCAGGAATTTCCGGCGAGCAGGGTAGCGCAGATGCCGCCAGGCGATCCTGACTGGAAATACTATGGCCGTACCGCCGACGGGCAGCGGTTTTCCCCGCTGATGCAGATCACCCCGCAGAACGTCAGCCAGCTGAAACAGGCGTGGCGTTTTGACTCCGGGGATGTGAAGCGCGAGGGGGAGGATAAGGCCGGACGCGAGTTTAATCTTGAGGTCACCCCGGTGAAGGTGGGGAATGTGCTCTATATCTGCACCCCGCATCGTCAGGTGATTGCCCTCAATGCCACCTCCGGCAAACCGCTGTGGAAATTCGATCCGCAAAGCGATACCTCCGCCAATGAGTATCTGGCCTGCCGGGGAGTGGCCTGGAGTGACGACGCTACCGACAGCACCTGCCCGCAGAAAATCATCACCACCACCGCCGATGCCCGGCTGGTGGCACTGAATGCCGAGACCGGGAAACCCTGTGCCAGCTTTGGGCAACAGGGTTTTGTCAGCCTCACGGACCATCTGGGCGAGGTGCCGCCCGGTTTTCATTTCATCACCTCCCAGCCGCTGGTGATGGACGGGCGTATTGTCCTCGGGGGCTGGATCTACGATAACCAGGCCACCGGGGAACCCTCTGGCGTGGTGCGGGCTTATGATACGCAAAGCGGCAGGCTGGCGTGGGCCTGGGACATGGGGCGTAATCCTGCCAACTCCCCGCTGAAGCCCGGCGAGGAGTATACCCGGGGAACCCCTAACGGCTGGGGCACTTATACCGCGGATCCCGAGCTGGGGCTGGTCTATATCCCCATTGGCAACGCCACGCCGGATTATTACGGGGCGCAACGCCGTCCCTTTGATGAGACCTACTCCAGTGCGCTGGTGGCGCTGGATATCCGTACCGGCGAGGAGCGCTGGCATTACCAGACCGTGCATCATGACGTCTGGGACTATGACGTGCCCATCGGGCCAACGCTGTTCGATCTGCCCGACGGTAATGGAGGCATCACCCCGGCGCTGGTGCAGACCACCAAAATGGGGCAGCTGTTTGTGCTGGACCGACGAACAGGCAAGCCCCTTACCGACGTTAACGAGAAGCCGGTACCCGTGACGCCGTCACTTCCCGGGGAACGGCTTTCACCGGTGCAGCCCGACTCCGTCGGCATGCCGAACCTGTCGCCTGCCGATCTGCGGGATACCGACATGTGGGGCGCGACCCCGTTTGACCAGCTGCTGTGCCGGATCCAGTTCCACCAGTATCGCTACCAGGGACAATTTACCCCGCCCGCCGAAGGTACCTCGATTGCCTATCCGGCCTTTGATGGGGTGATTGACTGGTACGGTGCCTCTGTCGATCCGCTGCATCACGTGCTGATCGCCAATACCAGCTATATCCCGTTCACCATGCAGATCATGAAAAGCGAAGAGGCGATTCAGAAGGGGTTAATGAAAAAATGGGCGGGCTGGGGGAGCGGGCAAGCCTATCCGAAACCGAAGGAGTTTGCCGTTGGGCCACAGTACGGTACGCCCTGGGCGGCAATCGTTAAGCCCTGGCTCGGCGTGCTGGATGCCCCCTGCAATGCGCCGCCGTGGGGGAAACTGTACGCCATCGATCTGGTGAGCAAAAAAATCATCTGGGAACGGCCGGCGGGGACGACCCGGGATATGAACATTTTTGGCACCCATATCAACGCGCCGCTGCCGACCGGTATCTTTATGATGGGCGGGAACGTGATCACCCAGAGCGGGCTAATCTTTACCGGTGCCACCGCAGATGATTATCTCCGGGCCTTCGATGAAGCCAGCGGCAAAGAGCTATGGCGCGCCAGATTGCCTGCGGGCGGGCAAGCCACCCCGATGACCTATCAGGGGGAGGACGGTAAGCAATACGTGGTGATTGCGGCGGGGGGACACGGCGGCCTCGGGACCCGGTCGGGGGATTCATTGATGGCTTATGCGCTGCCATGAGTCCTGAGACCTTACTCCTGCTGGCGCGCAGTCAGTTCGCCTTTACCATCAGCTTTCATATTGTGCTGGCGGCGTTCACCCTCGGGCTGGCGCAGTTTCTGATGGTGCTCGAGGGGCTCTGGCTGTGGCGTAAGCAGCCCGTCTGGCTCAGTCTCTGGCGCTACTGGAGTAAGGTGTTCGCCCTGAACGTGGCGGTGGGGATTGTGACCGGGGTGGTGATGGAGTTCTCGTTCGGTACCAACTGGAGCGGGCTGGCAAGTCGTACCGGGGCGGTGCTGGGGCCGATGCTCTATATGGAGGTGCTGGTGGCCTTCTTTCTGGAAGCAGGCTTTATGGGGGTGATGCTGTTCGGGATGAACAAGGTGCGGCCGTGGATCCACTTTATGGCCACCTGCATTGTGGCGGTGGGGTCGGTGTTTAGCGCCTTCTGGATCCTTGCCGCCAATTCCTGGATGCAAACCCCGGACGGGTATCTGATCGGCGCCGACGGGCGCTTCCGGCCCGTGGACTGGTTTGCGGTGATTATCAATCCCTCTTTCCCGTGGCGGATGGCGCATATGGTGGTGGCCGCGCTTCTGGGTACCGCCTGTCTGGTGGGTGCCTGTGGCGCATGGCATCTGCTGCGCGATCCCCGGCATCCGGCGGCCCGGCAGATGTTTTCTGTCGCGATGTGGACCCTGCTGCTCATGGCACCCCTGCAGGTCATGCTGGGGGATCTGCATGGAGAGAATACCCGGGATTATCAGCCAGTGAAGCTGGCCGCCATGGAGGGAAGCTGGGATCCGCCTCCGCCCGGACACGGCGAGCCGGTGCGGCTCTTTGCGCTGCCGGATATGGCAGAACACCGGAATCATTTTGAGCTGGCCATTCCCGATATCGGTTCCCTGTATCTGCGGCATAACCTGCAGGGGACGATCCACAGTCTGAATCAATATCCGCCCGATCAACTGCCCTGGGTGCCGCTGGTGTTCTGGGCGTTTCGCATTATGGTGGGGCTGGGTCTGCTGATGGTGGTAACCGGTATAGCCGGACTGGTTGCGCGAGTGCGAGGGCGACTATGGCAGTCGCGCGGGCTCCAGCGTCTGATGGTGATGATGGCCCCGGCGGGCTTTTTTGCCATGCTGGCGGGGTGGATGGTGACCGAAGCCGGGCGGCAACCCTGGACGGTATACGGTCTGGTGCGTACCTCAGAAAGCATCTCGCCCGTGGCGGCGCATTTTATTCTCGGCTCGTTCATTCTTATCGTCACGCTTTATCTGGCGCTGTTTGGGCTGGGGCTGTGGTTTTTGCTGCGCCTGCTCGCCAGACCGCCTATGCCGGAGGAAGAGGGGGCCGAGCCCGATGTTGCCCGACGCACCGGGAAAGGGGAAACCGATGCATGAGTTGATGGGCGTGCCGCTCCTTCAGGCCCTGTCGGCAGCGTCGCTGGTGGTGAGCCTGTGGATTTACGTTTTGCTGGACGGAACGGATCTCGGCACCGGCATGCTCTGCGCCTTTCAACCTGACGAGGACGCCCGGCATAAGATCAACCTCTCGTTACTGCCCATCTGGGACGGGAATGAAACCTGGCTGGTACTGGCGGCGGGGAGTCTCTTCGGCCTGTTTCCACTCGCGTACGCCATTATTCTGAGCGCGCTGTACGTGCCGGTCTTTACGCTGGTGCTGGCGCTGGTGGTACGCGGCATGGCCATTGAGTATCGCCACTATGCCCCGCGTCTGTTTGATACGCTGCTGGTGACGGGCTCGCTGCTGGCGACGCTGGCGCAGGGCATCATTGCCGGGAGTGTGATCCAGACGATCCCCAACAACGGGCAGCAGTTTACCGGCACCGGCTGGGAGTGGCTTAGTCCGTTCCCGCTCTTTTGCGCGCTGTCGCTGGTGGCGGTTTATTGCCTGATGGGCGAGGGCTGGCTGATCTGGCGTGGCACCGGGGCGCTGGCGCATCGGGCGAGGCGGGTTCTCCCGTGGCTGACGGCGATCGCGCTGTTGCTGATGGCCGGGGTCCTCTTCTGGTCCGGGCACCTCCAGGAGACATGGCGGCTGCATCTGCAGAATCCCGGCATCTGGCTGCCGTTCGCCGGGACGGTGCTGGTTGGTGGGGTTATGGTGTGGTTCAGCCTTAAGCGCGGGTATCCGTTTCTCCCCCTGGCCGGGATCCTCGTGCTGGTGAGTAGCGGCTTTGGCGCGCTGGTGTTTACGCTTTATCCGTGGATTGTTCCGGCGTCAATTACCCTTCATCAGGCGGCGGCGCCCCCGGAGACCCAACGCTTTCTGCTGATAAGCTTTGCGCTGCTGGCTCCGGTGACGCTGCTGTACAACACCTGGGGATTCAGGCTGTTTAGCGGGAAAATTCGGTGATCAAGTCTGCGCCAGGATCCGCTCCAGCGTGGCACCCATCGCCAGAATCTGCGCATCGCTGCCCGGTAAACCGTCTATCTCCAGCCCCACCGGCAGCTGGCTGGTGCCACCTAGCCCGACCGGCAGGGTCAGTCCCGGCAGACGCGCGTTGCTGCCGGGATCCACATTGCGGATCAATCGGGCAAAATTTTCCGCGGAACTGACCTCATCATTCGCCAGCGGGGCGACGACCGGCGAGGTAGGGAAGATCAGCCCGTCGAGCTGATGGTCGCGAAAGGTCTGTTCATAGAGGGCAATCAGCCGCCCGATCCCCTGTGAGATCGCCTGCTGATACAGCGGCCGCAGCGGGACGGGGTTACCGTTACCGTCCTGGATAAGTTCCGGCACAATGCCGTGCTCAAAGATGGCGCGTACATCCGGGCTGGCGATGTGCTGCACGATATCTTCCAGGGTCAGCCCGGTCTCATGCGCCTGTAAATAGTCCATCAAATCGTGCTTGCCTTCGTACATGACCACCGGGAAAGAGACGGCAGCGTTGGCCTCTTCAAGCCCCGGCATATCCACGCTTACCAGGGTTACTCCGGCATCGCGCAGCCTGGCGAGCGCGGCGTGGGCCTGCTGGCTCACCTCGTCGTCCAGCGCCTGCCAGAAACAGGGCGCAATCCCCAGGCGAATGGTCTGAGCGGGTTTAGGGGGTAACGCTTCGCCCCCGGCCATCAGGCTGTCGAGCAGGGCAATGTCTGCAACGTTGCGGGCCATCGGGCCCGCGGTATCCCGGGTGTGCGAGATGGGGGTGATCCCCGCCTGCGAATAGCGTCCGGTGGTGGGGCGGAAACCGACGCAGCCATTCAGGGCGCAGGGCTGGCGCACCGACGCGCCGGTATCGGTGCCGATGGCCACCGGCACCATCCCGGCGGCAACGGCCACCGCGCTGCCTGACGAGGATCCACCCGCAATGCGGCTGACATCGTGGGCATTGCGCACGCCCTTTATCGCAGGCGTGTGGTACGCCGCGTTGTAGCCGGTGACGCCAAAAGCCAGCTCATGCATGTTGCATTTGCCAATAATAATGGCGCCCGCGTCGATAAGGCGCTGGATCACCGGGGCGGTGGTGTTGGGCACGAAATTTTTCAGGGCAGGCGTACCGGCCGTATTGGGCAAACCGGCGACGTGAATGTTGTCTTTTACCGCGACGGGGACGCCGCCCAGCGGTAACGGTGCGCCGCCGTTCGCGAGGTGGTTATCCCAGGCTTTTGCCTGCGCCAGCGCCTGTTCGGCATCGACCGTAATAAAAGCGTTGAGATGGTCCTGGGCATCGATGCGGGCTAAGCAGGCGCGGACCAGCGCTTCGCTCGACACCTTTCGTTCATTGATGAGGCGTGCCGCGTCAGCGGCGGTGAGGGTATCCAGTTGTGCAGGGTTTGCGGGTGTTATTATTTTCATTGGCGGTTTCCGTACAGTAGGTAACCGCAACATTTAGGCAAATCTGCAACCCGCCCGCCATCCTCAGGATTGAGGAGGCGTTAATGCCTGAGGCGCGAGGCCAGCTCCGTGCGGTTGGCGCAGTCCAGCTTTTTCAGGGCCTGATTCAGGTGGGTGCGGACGGTGGTGAAGCTGATATTCAGCAGGCGGGCGACCTCTTTATCGCCCAGGCCTTTACTGACCAGGCTGGCGACTTCCTGCTCGCGGGCGGTTAACGGCGAGGATGCCTCTCCTTTGGGCAAGGCTCTGGCAAACCAGGGCTCCAGCAACTGCAGCAGGGCGATCTCGCGTTGCCCGAACGGCGGGGCACCTTTTGCCCGCCAGATGCGCAGATCGCCCACGTCTTCACCCTCACGGACAAAATAGACATTCACGCCGTGGTGCATTCCGCAGGGTTTCAGGAACTCATGATAAAAAGACGTTTTGTATAACTCACGGGCAGGCATCACGTCATCAACCAGCGTCGGGCGCTGCTTAGCGCGCAGAAGTGGGGTGATGGGATCGATGTATTGCCAGGTGCTGGCATGCTCGCGCATCGCTTTTTCGTCGATGTTCCAGCTGACGCCGTGGCGTGAGGTGTTGGTAGTAGAAGACCAGATGCAGGATGCTGCAAAATCGGCCTGCAACAGGGCGCAGACATTTTCCAGCGTCTCCTGGCGCAGGGCGCGGCTGCCCTGGCCCGAGCCGAGTTGCCACAGGATATGCGAGAAGAGATGAAGCTCGTGGTGACTTAACGGGATCTCCATGCCTGATGTTTTCCCTGTGGTTTTGTGTCAGTGAGTGTAGAACAGGCCGGGCGCAGCGTCACGATTACCCATAGTTACAACATACAATAAACTCATACGACGAAAGCACATCAACATTGTGCCCCTTTGTCTTTGCTTAGCAGTGGGCGAGGGCCTGATCGTCGCCGGTTGCGAACAATACGTTAGCGCAAACGGCGACGGCTGAACAGGTTAATGATTTAAACCTCAGGACACAGAGTGCCGGTAAGCCGATCCCCGGACTTTTTCAACGGCCACTTTCCCGGCGATAAACGCATGGTCCGAGTTGTAGTATTCCCATTCGCTATAGCGTCCGGCCAGGGTGATGCCGTGCAGCAACAGCCATTTGCGGATCGTCTCCACGTTCTCTTTCCGGCTCTGATCGTAGATCACGTAGGCGTAAGGAATATCGATTTGGTTGGCGGTGATAATCTCATCCTCTGCCGAAATGATGCCGGATTCGATGCACTCCTTAATGCAGCGGTCGATCAGTGCCTGGCCGTCAACCGGCAGCGGCTTATCCGGTGAGTAACTGATTTCACAGGTCAGCCCGCAGCAGCCAGGCGGGCTGCAGAGCGGGCTGGCGTTGCCCTGCACGAAAATGCGGTGGAATATCGTCTTACCGGCGTAGTAGATCCAGTGTTTGTCGGTCAGATTGTCGCGGCCAATCCCCAGATTGACGCAGCGCACCGAGACGTGGCGCAGGCCTTTTGCCGCCTTGCGAACTTCTGGCGGCACTTCGTCACCCATCAGGCGAATCAGCTCCGGCAGTACCAGAGTGCTGATCATATGCTCATAGCGATACTGCCGCCCATCAGAGAGAGCCACAATGTGCTGATTGGCATAGATTTTACTCACCTCAGCCCCGGTTTCTATCCGTCCTTTAATGTGCGGCAGGAACCCGTTCATCAGCGCCTGGAAACCGCCCTGCAGTGGATAACCAAAGCGCGCGTTTGGGCCCATCGGCTTCGCGGTTTCGTTCAGGGCACCGTCGATAATTTGCTCCAGATCGGGCAGGGGAACACGGCCACCCAGCCAGGAGGTTTCCATTTCCGACAGCGGCACCGTCCATAACTTTTTGTTGTAGGGGATGGCGAAATGCCGGGCGATACCCTTGCCCCATGTCTCATAGATAAAGGCTTCAAAGCTGCCTTTTTTTGGCGCTTTTTCTGCCGCGTCGGCGCTGATGTAGTCCGGCACCGCGCCATCGGCACAGCAGTCGTGGTGATGTTTACCCTGACCGGTTTTCTCGGTGCAGGTCGGGGTCATGCTTTGCACGCCGGAGCCCGTGCCGTAGCGCGCCTCGATGGCGCCGAGGATGCACTCTTTAACTACCGTAGCCGGCAGCCCGTAAAGCGATCCCTGGAAGGGGTAGCGGGTATAGACCCCGTCGGTATAGACCCAGGCTTCGCGGATCTGCCAGTGGATATTGTCGCCTAACAACGTTTTGTACAGCGCCAGCACCTCTTCGTCAGCGGAAAACATAATGTGGCCCGCATAATCAAAGGTGAAACCTTTGTCCTGAACGGATCGGCAGAGCCCTCCGACCGTGGCATTGCGCTCAAGTAAGGTCGCCCCTTCGCCATAATGATAGGCTGCGCTCAGCCCGGTCGGGCCAGCGCCAAGAATCAAACACTTTTCAGCTTCCGTCCGGGCCGTCTTCGGCGGGATCAGGCGTAAAACCGGTTCGGAGGCAGACTCGTCAGGGCCGTTCTCCGCGGCGTTGACCGGCGCGGCGGAGGCATTCAGATAGCGTGAAAATGCGTTCTCAATCAGCGCGTGCATGCTCTGCACGGTTTTATCCCAGGAGGTACTGGCGATAATACGCTGCATCGACTGCTGCTGCGCTTTTCGGGTCTCATCCGGTAGCGCCAGCGCCTGTTCGCAGGCGGCGATAAAGGCGGCCTGGTCATGGGCAACGGCCACCACGTGGCTATAAGGTTTTTCAACATCGGCAATGGCGGTACTCACCACCGGCAGCTGCGCGGCCATGTACTCGAGCACTTTTGTCGGGCTAATGAATCGTGTGGATTCGTTCAGCGCGAACGGCATCAGGCACACGTCCCAGCCGGCAAGAAACTGGGGCAACGCCTGATAAGGCTGCATGCCGGGGTAGTGAATGTTGCTGCGTCTGGGCAGGGTCGCGGGATCGATCTTCACCACCGGGCCGACCATCACGATTTGCCACTCTGGATGTGAATCCGCCAGGGCGGCAATCAGCGATAAATCCATGCGTTCATCAATAACCCCGTAATAGCCGAGCCGCGGATGGGGGATCTCATCCTGCAGCGGATGATGATTTGCCCGATCCAGCGCCTGTTCAAAATGCACCGCATCGACGCTGCTGGCAAAACAGTGAATATTCGGGTGGCGTCCTTTTCTTGCTTCATACAGGCTGGGGCCGCCGGTAAAAACAATATCCGCCCGGGTCAGCAGGGCTGACTCACGTTGCAAAAGCTGGCGGGGGGCTTTCTCAAAGGCGGCAAGTTCATCCATGCAGTCGTAAATCACGATTGCCGGCGCGAAGACCTTCAGTAGCGGAAGCGCCATTGGCGTGTAAAACCAGACCACTGGGGTTTCGTCCGGTTCCCGTAGCTCTGTCAGGAGCGTTTCCAGACAGGCAATCTGCTCGTCGTGGAATCCGGGCTTCGTTGACGGGGTATGCGGCTGAACCACGGTAACGTTTGGGGCGGGCTGGGAGAGCTTCAGTTCCGGCTTGTCCGCTGAATACAGCGGCTCCTCAATAAAAACAATCTGATAGTGCTGGGCAAGACGTGTCATCAGATGCTGTGGACGCTGAAAGACAAAGTCCCAGCGCAGGTGACTAAAGACATATATTTTTTTCATATCTGATACCTCTGTGCCGGTGCAGGTAAAGGCGCCTGATAGCCGTTGAAAACGTTCCAGCCGGAGCTGGGTTTGCTCAAGCGCGCGTGCGTAAAGGGTATTAAGATGTCGCTCTTTATCGGGCGTGATGTCCCATAAACCGCAGTGATGCCAGACAGCACAGTTTTCCCAGTCTGGGCGGTCAATAATGGGGTAAAGGCAAATCCCGGAGATCTCAACGCCAGCCAGTTGCGCCTGAGCAACCTCAGAGGCGACATCGTTAATCCAGGCTCCACGTCCACTGCCGACATGGCTTGTTTCGGCAAGCAGAATGGGGCGGTGATAGCGTTCATTAAGTTCCTGCAACATCTCGTGTAATCGTCGTCGTCGTCGATCGCCAAGATGCCAGGCGAGGCGCTGGTTGTTTTCCGCTATCCACTGGTTGTCGTGGTAGTAATTAGCCCCGATCAGATCCAGGTAGCGCGGGTCGCCACCCAGTTCCGGCTCATGCCGTCCCGCTAACATGTCCCACGCCTGATACTGCGCCGTGCGCAACGCTTCGGCTTCCCGCACGGCTGTTGGGTCGTCGTCGGGAGAAATCAGATGGACAACGGGGTCGCAGTGCAGAATTCTGGCCCGGGGATCGGCAGCCCAGATGGCGTCGCAGGCGGCGAGGGTGGCGCGAACCAGCTGCCGTTTGCTCTGCATGCTGTCCACTTCTTCTGCAAGGGCGGCAGGAAACAGGCCTACGGCAATCCCCCATGCGGTGAAGGAGATCTCGTTGACCGGGGAATAGACCGGCGGCTCCAGATACCAGGGGCGCAAAAAGGCGGCCAGCGCGCCGCACAGCCGGGCAAAACGCGTTATAAACTCCTCTGAGAAAAAATCGACATCCTCCGGCCAGCCGTAATGGCAAATCGTCCAGCAGATCTGGATGCCGTTCGCCTTTGCCGATGCCATTTTTTCGGCAACCGCTGAAAAATCGTAACCCTCTGATTTATCAACAAGACGCCATCCGACGCTCTCCCTCACCGTGGCGATGTGAAAAGGGCTGAGCGCGCTGTAGTCAGCGTAATGTCTGCTGTCATGGCCCGTTTCGTGATCCATGGAAAGGGCATGACCCTGTCGCGTAACAAAATCTGCACCTTCAAACCCCGCCTGCCAAAAAGAGCTGAAAATAGGCATCTCACCGCTCCCGTATGGATAGTGTTTATTAATAAAAAAAACAAACCGGCATGGTATTTAAATGGGGAAATAAATAATTCATTTTTAGGGATCGAAATACGGCAGAATAACCTGGTCCTCACTCCTGTTTTCGTCACATTCATGCATGCTTACCCCCTCCACGGTTTTTATTAAAGGCGGAACAGAGTCAAAAAAAAACCACCCGGAAGTACCAGGTCAGTTTGAACATCCCTCGCAGAAATAAGCGCGAACCAGATTTATCGCTCTCTTATCTTTAAATGATAGACGGGAACGCTGATGAACAGCGGGGTCTTTTTATCAGCGTGCTGCTTCGTTCTTTAAAAAGGTGATTAAAATCATTGTCGCATCGTGATGCTTTTTTTACGCACAACGCCTCGTTGAAGCGGAATTATTTTTTATTTTCCACACAAAGCACGGGTGGCCGCTACGTTAGTTTCCCGTACATTTTGCTGTTGTGCGATTTAATTAGCGGAGCGGGGGGGGATTTATATTTACTACTTTTTATTTTCTGCGTCTTCACGGTAGAGAAATATAATCAAGCCACCTTTGAGAGTGAATAAATAAAGCGTGCTGCTATATATAATTTCAGTAGTTACAACATACAATGCTCTTTTCTTAATATCTAACCTCAGCATCGTGCCTGATAACAAAGCCTGGCAGAACGAAAGGGCAAATTTGCACTTATCCCCTGGAGGGGTTATTCTCGTTTTATCCCCTGTAGGGGATTTTATTTGCATATCCGCTATGAGGGATAAAGATGAAAGTGACATCGGCAGATGCGCTGGCACAGGCGGTCCGTGATCAGCGTAAGGTCAATAAGTTAACCCAAACGGCAACGGCTGAACAGGTTGGCATTAAACAAACCACGGTATCGGATTTTGAGAACAAACCAGGCTCCACCAAGCTGGAAACCTTGTTCAAAATCCTCGCAGCGCTGGATCTGGAGCTGCACGTGGTGAAACGCGGCGCTACGCTGCCGGATAACAACGCCTGGACGAAGGAGTGGTAAGGGATGCGGGCACAACGTCTGACTGTCGCAATGAATGGCGACGTGGTGGGTACGCTGCATCGTGACGGCAGCGGGGCGATGTCCTTTCAGTATGACCCGACGTGGCTGGCAGAGCCGGGTTCGCGAGCGATTTCGCTCTCTTTACCGCTGCAGCATGGCAGGATCAGAGGTGCGCAGGTCTTCAATTTCTTCAGCAATCTGCTGCCTGACTCCGAGGCGATCATTGCCCGTATGCAGGCCCGTTTCCATGTTGAGACCGCGCATCCCTTTGATCTGCTTGCCAGCGTCGGGCGCGACTGCGTCGGGGCCATTCAGCTCTATCCGCCAGGGCAGACGATTCCTCCGGTCACTGAGATTGTAGCCGAACCGCTGGATGACGCTCAGATTGCCGCGCTGCTCGACGGGTACCAGATGGCGCCGCTGGGGATGACAGAAGAGGGGGCCGATTTTCGCATTTCGCTGGCCGGGGCGCAGGAGAAAACCGCGCTGCTGTGGTATCAGGATCGCTGGCAGCGCCCTCAGGGGAGCACGCCAACCAGCCATATCTTCAAGCTGCCGATCGGCAGGATCGAACAGAACAATATCGACCTGAGCGAGAGCTGCGAAAACGAATGGCTCTGTTTGCGTATCGCCAAAGCCTTTGGATTCCCGGTGGCGCAGGCCGACATGGCGCGTTTTGGGCGGAAAAAAGTGCTGATTATCGAGCGTTTTGATCGACGCTGGGCCCGGAGCGGCTGGCTGATGCGCCTGCCTCAGGAGGACTTTTGTCAGGCGCTGGGCGTGTCGCCGGCGCTGAAATATGAGTCTCACGGCGGGCCGGGCATCGCCGACGCCATGAAGCTGCTGCTCGGTTCCCGCCTGGCGGGGCAGGATCGTGAGCTGTTCTTTAAGGCGCAGATCCTGTTCTGGATGCTGGCCGCCATTGATGGCCACGGTAAAAACTTCAGCCTGTTTATTGAAGCCGACTCCTCGTTTCGCATGGCCCCCCTGTACGACGTTATTTCCGCGTTTCCGCTGTTCCACGCCGGAGGGATCCCCATCAAAAAGGCGAAGATGGCGATGGCGTTACAGGGTAAAAACCGGCAGTACCATTTCGCGATGATCCAGCCGCGCCACTTTATCAGCACCGCGGCGGCGGCGGGCTTTTCTCAGGAGGCTGCCCGTCGTTTGCTGACGGAGATGGCCGATCGCACCGACGAGGTTATCGCCGCCGTCAGGGCAGAACTGCCGCCTGATTTTCCAGTACAGGTGAGCGACGCCATTTTTAGCGGCTTAGCCAGCCAGGCCGCGCGGATAGGGCGATTCAATGCGTTAGCCCCGTAATATCAATGGATATCAGTCCAAAAAATGGTAGGGTAGTGAGATATATTCGCAATTGTAAATGATATTTATTTTCATTATCATTTTTCTTTACGTAAGCAACTGTAAAGAAAAATGACATGATGAATGCCTCTGCCGTAAAGAATCAAACCCTGTGTGCCCTCGCGATTTCGCTGGCGATGCACTCTGGCTCGCTATGCGCTAAAGACTTTACCGAGAAGGATTTCCTCGTTCAGCCGCTGGGACAGGGCGTGTACGAGCTGGCCTACGATAAAGACCAGAACGCGCTCTATGCGGCCTCCGCCCCCTCGTTTGATGAAGACAAAACCGCCGGGCTGGTCTTTCAGCTGGCGGCATCCACGCTAAAAATTGTGCAGCAAATCCCGACCGAACGCCGCACCTTTGCCGTGGCGCTGGACCAGGATCAGCACATTCTTTATCTCGGCAATGCACTGGAAGGATCGGTCACGCTACTCAATACACGTAACAATGCGATTATCAAAACGATCCAGCTGAGCGATGATTCCGATCCGAATAAAAAAGCCCACGTCCGTGAAGTGGTGCTGGATAAGAAGCATCAGCGCCTGTATGTCTCCGGGATTGGTCGTAAGGATAAAGGCCTGCTGTGGGTCGTTGACACCAAGAAGGGCGAACTTGTCCAGACCCTCGGGAAGCTGGAACCCGTCGGTTTTGCCGTGGATGAGGCGGGCGACAAAGTTTACGTCGTCTCCGGTACCGGGGAGCTGATCACCCTTGATGGCAAAACCTCTCAACCGCTTGCCCGCGTGAAGGTCGATCCTGCCGACCCGGAGCATTACTTCCTCAACATCGCGCTCAACACCGCCAAAGGCGTGGGTTATATCGCTGACACCAACACCAAAGATGTGCTGGTTGTGCAGCTCGATTCCGGCAAACTCCTGCACCGCGTCCCGACACCAAACTCCGTCGCTGTGCTTTATAACGCCGCCCGGGAAGAGGTCTATGTCACCCATCGCAACGATCGCCAGATTAGCGTGATCGACGCGACCACCCATCGCCTGAAACACACCATCAAAACCGTGGCAATGCCAAACAGCCTGGCGCTTTCTGCCGATGCCAGCACGCTCTATGCCAGCGTCAAGCAAGATGAGAAAGCCAATAAAGCTGACTACGTGCTCAAGATTGATTTAACCCAGTTCTAAGGATCCTGTTGTGATAAAGCAAACACGCATGGCCGTGGCGGTTTCGCTCGCCCTGGCTAACCTACCGGTGGCCGTTTTCGCCGCAGAAAACACCGCCGTTAACGAAGATGAACTGGTGGTGACCGCGACCGGTTTTAGCCAGGAGCGCCGCGAAGCCCCGGCAACGATCTCCGTGGTGAACGAAAAGGAGCTGAACACCCGCTCGAATCAGAACGTCACTGAAGCCCTGCGAGAGATGCCGGGCGTGCTGGCCGGAAACGGACACGGCAGCCTGGCAACCGGCGATGTGCAGATGCGCGGAATGGATTCCACCTATACCTCGTACATGGTGAACGGCATCAAACAGGCGACCCGCGAATCCCGCCCGTATGGACACCATATCGGCACCGAAGCCGCCTTTATGCCGCCGCTTGCCGCCATCGAGCGCATCGAGGTGATCCGCGGACCGATGTCCTCCCTGTATGGTTCGGACTCCATCGGCGGCGTAGTCAACGTGATCACCAAAAAAGCCTATAACCTGGAGAAGTGGACCGGCGTTCTGGAAGATAACTACTTCCTGCAGGAGAAGAGCGAGTACGGCAATACCAACCAGACCAATGCCTTTGTGATGGGGCCGGTGATCCCCGGCAAGCTCGGGGTGAGCCTGGCCGCGGATTATCTCGATCGCCGCGACGATGACAGCATCAACGACGAGCGCTTTGTGAAGCACCAGTCCGGGAATCTGGATGCAACGATCTCCCTGTCGCCGACCGATACCCAGCTCTGGGACCTGAATGCCACCAAAGGCAATCAGGAGAAGACCCATAACGATAAGCAGTGGTACTGGGGCTTCGACCGGGATGCGGCATCGCTGTCACAGCACGCCTGGTATGGCGACATCCTGGAAGTGAAAAACTTCGTCAGCTACGAAAAAGCCAAAACCGAATACCGTGTTCCGGGAATGTCTTCGCAGTTTATTACCCAGAAGAACTACGAAGCCAACAGCGCCAACACCTTTACCCTCGGCGATCACAAGCTGACCCTGGGCGTGAATTTTACCCGTAATGAACTGGATGATGAGTTCGGCATTAAGGATAAGGAAGCGCCGGGCGTCACGCCGGTCAGCGAAATTACGCGTGACGGCTGGGCGGTGTTTGTCGAAGATGCCTGGATGATGGTGCCGGACTTCACCCTGACCACCTCGGCGCGTCTGGATCATGACAGCTATTTTGGTTACCACATCACGCCTAAGCTCTACGGCAACTGGACCATCGATGAGAACTGGGCGCTGAAGGGCGGCGTTTCGGCGGGCTATAAAAAACCGGATCTGCGCCAGAACAACCAGGGCTTCACCAGCGTGTATGGCGCTTATCCCTATTCTGAAATCGGCATCGGTAACGACGACCTGAAGCCGGAGGAGAGCGTCAACACCGAGCTGGGTATCTACTGGCAGCAAGACGCGCTGGCGCTGGATGCGACGCTCTTCTACACCAAATTTAAGAACAAAATCAGCGACCATCTTATTTGTACCGCGTCGGATACGCAGAAATGTACCTACAACGGTTATGTCGCGGATACGGTCTTCCAGTACGCTAACGTCAGCGATGCGGAGATCTACGGCCTGGAGCTGAACGGCGACTGGCAGGTCACGTCCTCCCTGAGAGCCAACGCCAACTATACGTACACGCACAGCGAACAGCAGAGCGGAGAGTATAAAGGCTATGCCCTGAGCGATTTCCCGGAAAGCATGGCCAACGTCTCCCTGACATGGAACGCGGTGAATGATCTGGAGCTGTGGACCAAAGCCAGCTGGCGCAGCACGTCGCCGGACATCGGCAAATCCAGCGAAACGGAGGCTTTCGCGCTGGTCGATCTGGGCGCGCGTTATCATCTGAACAAAAACGTTACGCTGATGAGTGGCATCTATAACCTGTTTGATGCCAACCCGATCTACCGTACATCTTACAACCAGTCGTCAATGCTGGAAGGTCGACGCTATAACGTTGGTGCCCGTATCGAGTTCTGATCCTCGACCGGAGCCTGCGGGTTCCGGTCTCTCCGGCTGGTTAAAACCTTCGACATGTGATACTTAAACTGGGGATACAACAAACCAGGATAATAAAAAATGTCGCAGAACAAAATTGCCCACAAAGTACAAAACCTCCAGTCATCGGCGATCAGAGAATTATTAAAACACAGCAAGATGGAAGGGGTGATCTCACTCGGCGGGGGCATTCCCAACCCGGATCTTTTCGATCGTGAAGGGCTGGAGCTGGCTATGGAGAAGGTGCTTTCCAGCACCTGGAAAGAGGCGTTTCAGTACGGTCTGAGCGAAGGCAGCCCGGAGCTGCGCGGTGCCATCTGTCAGCTGCTGAGCGGCAGAGGGATTGCGTGCGGCGTAGACGACGTGGTCGTGACCTCCGGGTCCCAGCAGTCGCTGGATATTCTGGCGCGGGCGCTGATAAACCCGGGCGATATTGTCGTCGTCGAACGACCGACCTATCTCGCTGCGCTGCAGGTTCTGCAGTTAGCGGAGGCTAACCTGATGTCGGTGGGTACCGACGGCGAAGGGATGATCATCGATGAGCTGGAAGCGCTGGTTAAGACCACGCGCGTGAAAGCGGTTTATATCGTTCCAACGTTCGGCAACCCGGGCGGCGTCACCCTGGCAGAGCAGCGCCGCAAGCAATTGGTGGAATTATCCCAGCGCTATGATTTCGTCATCATCGAGGACGATCCCTATGGCGAGATCAACTTCACCGACAAAACCTTCACGCCACTCAAAGCCTGGGCGGCGGAAATGGGCTGCAGTGATAACGTCATTTACACCTCCACCTTTTCAAAAATCCTCGCGCCGGGAGCAAGGGTGGGCTGGTTAGTGCTGCCGGACTGGATAAAGCGCCAGGTCGTGATCCTCAAGCAGGCGACCGATCTGCACACCAGCTCGCTATCGCAGTCGCTGACCTATCACTACCTGGAGAGCGGCCGCCTGGCCGGGCAAATCGACCTGATCCGCGAAGCCTATAAACATAAGTGCCAGATCCTGTGTCAGTACGTGGAAAGCGAACTGAGCGATCATCTGACATTCCATAAGCCGATGGGCGGCATGTTTCTGTGGGCCAAATTTAAATACGAAATGAATACCACGGAGTGGCTGAAAAAGACGCTGAACAACGGCGTAGTATATGTGCCAGGGGAGTTTTTCTACTGCAACGAGCCGGATCACGCCACGCTGCGTATGTCTTACGTCAGCGTCACGGATGAGAATCTGAAAGAAGCGGTTCTGCGGTTAAAAGCCTCGCTGTAAATTCCCGGAACGGGTGGCACCAGCCACCCGTTTTTAATTATCAGCTGCGAATAAATTCCAGTAAATCTTTGTTGATGGTATCAGGGTGCGTGGTGTGCATCCCGTGAGGATACCCCGGATACACTTTCAGCGTGCTGTTGCTGAGAAGTTCATCCTGGAGCAGGCTGGCGTTCTTGTAAGGCACAACCTGATCGTCATCGCCCTGCAAAATAAGCACCGGAAGGGTGATCGCTTTCAGATCGGCAGTCTGGTCCGTTTCTGAAAACGCCTTAATACCTTCATAGTGCGCCTTCGCGCTGCCAATCATTCCTTGTCGCCACCAGTTCTGGATGGTGCCCTGCGAAATCTCAGCCCCGTCACGGTTAAAGCCGTAGAACGGCCCCGTGGCCACGTCGAGATAGAACTGCGCCCGGTTAGCGGCGAGCGCTTTCCGGAACCCGTCGAACACCTCAATCGGCGTGCCGCCCGGGTTGTCCGGCGTTTTCACCATCAAAGGCGGTACGGCGCTGATCAAAACGGCTTTCGCCACGCGCCCCTGCGGTTGCCCGTATTGCGCTACGTACCGCGCCACCTGGCCACCGCCGGTGGAGTGACCGACATGCACCACATTATGCAGATCCAGATGTTCAACGATGGCGGAGACATCGGCAGCGTAATGGTCCATATCATGGCCGTCGCTGACCTGATCGGAGCGGCCATGACCACGCCGATCCGAAGCGATGACACGGAAGCCTTCCGCTAAAAAGAACAATAACTGGTTATCCCAGTCATCCGCGCTTAATGGCCAGCCGTGGTGGAAGAAGATAGGTTGTGCATCTTTGGGGCCCCAATCTTTAAAGAAGATACTGACATTATCTTTTGTGGTGACAAATGACATGGTAGACCTCTCGGGGAGTAAAAGAACCTGAGTGAGTAATAACCTGGTGGAGACGTACAGCCGCTAAGAAGTCTAGTTGAGATCGTTAACGGCTGCCTGCGCTTTGCGCAGCCGGCTCAGGCTAAACAGCACCGACGCGACAGAGGCGGCGACGGCGATCCACAGGGCAATATGGACGGCCTGCTCATTGAACGTCTGGCCATTTGCCGTCGACATTACGGAAAGCAGGATCCCCACCACGGCGGCGCCCAGACATTGTCCAAATGTCCGGGCGATGGACAAAATCCCGGAGGCATAGCTGGCATACTCCCGCGAAACATTCGCCAGCATCTCCCGGTTGTTGGGGCTCTGGAAACAGCCAAATCCGATGCCGCACACCAGGCTACGCAGGCAGATATCCCACATGGCAGGCGTGGCGGGCAGCATTGCCAGCAGGAACAACCCGACGACAAAAATAGCCAGCCCAAGGGTGGAAATCAGCGGCGCGGAAAAGGTGTCGGCCCAACGGCCTGCATGGGGCGCAATCAGCACAATGCCAATCGGCCAGGGGACAAACAGCAGCGCGGACACGACTGGGCTATAGCCATATACGCTCTGAAACAGGAAGGGCAAGGCGACAAAGGTAATGCCCTGGCTAACAAAAGAGGCCAGCGAAGTTAATGCTGCGAGAGTAAAACGCCCATTTTTGAAAATGACGGGCGGCAGCAACGGCATCCGGGCGCGGCGGATATGCCAGATAAACGCCACCGTGCTGATCAACGCGAGGAACCCCCAGCTGACGGCCTCGATGTGGCTGGCCGTCTGATGACCGGAAAGGCTGTTCGCCGCCATAATCGTTGAGCCTAACAAGGTCGCCGAAAGCAGCGCCCCGAAGGTGTCGAACGCAGCACTGCCGGGGGTTGATTTCCCGGGCAATGCCTTGCCCGCCAGCACCAGCGCGAGCGTTCCCGGGAGCATGTTAATGGCAAACAGCCATTGCCAGCTGAGGGTGTCGAGGATCGTGCCGCCCAGCACGGGGGCAATCGCCGTACTGGAGGCAATCAGCAGAGCATGCAGCCCCAGAACGCGCCCAAGCAGGCGTCCCGGGAAGACGGATCGCAGGATCGCCGGGGCAATACTCAATGTGGCCGCGCCGCCGATCCCCTGCAAAATCCGCATTCCGATGAGCATCTCCGGCGTTGTGGCCAGCGCGCAGCCCAGGGATGTCAGGGTAAATGTCGCGAGACCCGCCAGAAAAATGGGGCGCGTGCCGTAGCGGGCCGCGAGCGAGGCGAAAATAAGCAACGTCATGGCCGCGGAAAGCAGATAACCATTGGCGAACCAGACGGCGATGCTGGCAGGCACCCGCAGCGCTTGCGCCATCGAGGGCAGGGCAATGTTGATCATGGTGCCATCGAATACCCCCATCAGCGTGGTGATCATGACTGCGATCATAACCCGGGCGCGCGCCTGGCCTGGCAGCCCTTCATCACCGGGTTGGTTTAAAAATAGCGTGTTCATCCTGACTCCTGAGGGAGGGTGTTTTGATGAAGAAACTATAATCCTGGGGTATACAGGGCGGAAGGCGCATCATATACACTTAATTATTGCAGCCAACGCCTTATCTCAGCTCACCTCGAGGTTTATGATGTCCGATCCTGATTTTAACTTGCTTGTCGCGCTCGACATCCTGCTGGCAGAGGCCAGCGTTGCAGGGGCCGCGCGGCGCTTAAACCTGAGTACATCCGCCATGAGCCGGACGCTCAGCAGGCTACGTGAGGTAACAGGCGATCCGATCCTGGTGCGGGCAGGACGCAACATGGTGTTGACTCCCTGGGCTGAAGCGTCCCGGGATCGCGCCCGCAACGCGGTGCATGAGGCGAGGGCGGTGCTGCAACCCTCACTGGAGACGCTGAAGGTGGAAAATCTGGCGCGGCTTTTCACCATCAGAGCCAACGATGGATTTGTCGTCGCCTTCGGGCCCGCGCTGATCGCCGCCGTGGCTGAGGCGGCTCCAGAGGTCTGTATCCGCTTTGCGCCAAAACCTGAAAAAACGTCACGTTATCTGCGTGAGGGCCTGGTTGATCTGGAGATCGGCGTGCAGAGCAATATGGGCCCTGAAATTCGGCTTCAACGGCTCTTCCAGGACAGGTTTGTGGGGGCGGTGCGCAAGACGCATCCGCTGGCATCGCTAGCGGAAATCGGCCTGAATGATTACGTCGCCTGGGGCCACGTGGTCGCTGCGCCCGACGGATCCTTGCACGGCTTTGTGGATGATGCGCTGGCAGAGTCAGGCATCAAACGTAAGGTGGCAAGCGTGGTGCCCGGCTTTCCGACCGCGTTATCCGTGGCGCTGGCGTCCGATCTTATCGCCATGGTGCCGGCGCTCTATCTGATTAATCAGCAAATGACAGAGCAACTGCATGTTTTTGAACTGCCCTTTAACACCCGGCGCATAACGGTGTCGCAGATGTGGCATCCCAGAATGGAACAGGATCCTGGCCATCGCTGGCTAAGAGAGAAGGTTATTGAGGTGTGTCGCACTGCGGGTCAATAAAGATGCGCTCCGAATCGCAAAACATGTGAACCGGAGCGCCTTCAATTAAACGTGCAGCTCAGCGACGACCTCGGCAACGCTTTTCACGCTGCGAATGCTGCCGATGCCGGTGCCCAATGAGATATAGCCCTCGTCAGTATTGCCTTCCAGCATACCCAGACGCAGACCGCGTAATCCGCCCATCACCTTCGCCAGCTCTTCCTTGCTGGCACCAGATTTATCCAGCGCAACCAGTTTGTCGGCCAGTTTGCCCGGCAACGAACGGTAGTAATCGGGAAGGGTGCGGAACAGGCGCATATCCAGCCCATTGGCGGCGATGATTTTGTCTTTCACGGATTGCGGCACGCGGCTTTCCAGCGTGCTGATAAATACCGAGCCTGCAAACACACCCTGCGCGCCCAGGGCATGCGCGGCTCTGGCAGTTCGGTTATCGGTAATTCCGCCAGCGGCCATTACCGGGACATTTTTCACCGCGTCGGCGATCAGCGGCACGATGGAGAAGGTGCCTAATGCGATGCCGGGCAAGGTGCCGCCTTCATCAAATCCCGTGGCGACAATAATGTCGGCGCCGGCGGCCTCCGCGAGCCGGGTGTTTTCCGGGGAAGGGTTGATATCCCGATAGATAATCTTAATGCCTGCGGTTTTCAGCTCATCAAACAGGGCAGGGATGAGTGAACCTTCGCCGTAGCCGGTGTAGACGACAGCATGGACCGCTTCCTCTTTGATGACCTGAACAATGGACGGTGTCCAGATGTCATTTTCTGCCGTTGGGATCAGATTCACGCCAAAAGGTTTCTCAGTGAGCATTTTGGTTTTGCGGATTTCTTCGCGCATTTTCTCGGCGGTCGCGTCCGGCGTTGAGACCGCCGTTGCGGCCGTTAACCCGGCATTTGGCCCGAGTACACCCAGCCCCCCGGCGTTACTGACCGCCGCCACCAGACGGGCATCGGTCAGCCATGACAGTGGTCCCTGAATGACGTTTTTTTCAATACCCAGAATCTGACCAACACGGTGATTTTGCATGAGGCGTTTCCTTTATATGTAAAAGTCGGTTTGTGAACCGGAATAGCGTGAGTCTAATCGCCGCGTTTGTTCTAAAAAATAGCGAATAAGCTTCATCACTTTTACAAAATCAGTAACAATAGGCGCGTTATCCACCACGACATAAGTGCGCGCTATGCAAATCAACGTTTACGAACTCATGCGGATCTTTATTGAGATCGTTGAGTCAGGCAGTTTTTCCCAGACGTCGGAAAACCTGCAGATCCACCGGCCCGCGGTGACCAGGGCCATTAAACAGCTTGAGCAGCATACGGGCGTGCGTTTGCTCCACCGCACAACCCGGCGCATTAGCCTGACACCCGAAGGCGAAGAGTTTTACCGCAGCAGTAAACCCTTGCTGGAACAAACCGATGATTTATTAGGCTCTTTTGTCGCGGGCCGTTCATTATGTGGGCAACTTCGCGTGGATATGCCGGTATCGATTGCCGCCTTGCTGGTTGTACCAAGGCTGCCGGATTTCTATCGCCATTACCCCGGGATTGAAGTGGTGCTCAGCAGCTCCGACCGGCGTAAAGATATGCTGCGTGATGGACTGGACTGCATTGTCCGTGTCGGTCCGCTGGATGAAGGTGATTATGTGGCGCGCTCGCTGGGTAAGATCAAACTGGTCACGTGCGCCAGCCCGGCATACCTTGAGGAGTATGGCGTACCTGAAACGCTCGATGAACTGCAGCATCATCAGGGGGTGAACTGGTTTAACGTTAACAGCCGGCAGATTATGCCGTGGGTGTTTCAGTCGGCGTCAGGCGTTGAGGAACTTCATCTGTCGGGGAAACTGGTGCTGGATAACTCCGAAGTCTATATTGCGGCGGGTCTGGCCGGGCTGGGGTTGTTGCAGGGCATGGATTTCTTTTTACGTCCGTATATCAATGACGGGCGTCTGGTCGAAGTGCTGCCAGGCAATCCGGTTCCGGCGCGCCAGCTGTCGGTGCTTTATCCGCACCGGCATATTTCTCCTAAGGTGCGCGTCTTTACGCAGTGGCTGGAGACGGTGTTGAAGGCTTATACATGACATCGGGGCAGGGTAGCGACCTTATAAACGTTGGTATCACGTTGAAAGACGCCTCCAGGTTATCTTATGTTGAATCTCATTCAATTACGCGCATGGCCTTCTTACGATGAAAGTGATACTTGTTCGACACGCGGAAACAGAGTGGAATGTGCGAGGAATTATTCAGGGACACAGTGATAGCACCTTGACCCCTCGGGGTTTGCGCGAAACATCTGCCTTACTGACGGCGCTTGCAGCAAGTGATTACCGGGTGGATTGTGTTTACGCTTCTCCGCTTGGGCGTGCCTGGCAAATGGGGCAGAACCTGGCTGAGCGCTTTCGCTGCTCATTGACGGCTGAACCCGCCCTTAAAGAACAGGCATTTGGTGAGTTTGAAGGAGTGTCATCAGACCTGCTCATCAAACAGTATCCAAAAGATGCAGATGCATTATTCGAGCTGGATGCAGAGTTTTTCCCACCGGGCGGAGAATCTCTCGCGCAGGCCACTCAGCGGGTTATGCATTTTTTACATAAACTCGAAGCAACATCACATCATCAAACTATCTGTATTGTTTCTCACGGGCATGTCAGTCAGGGCGTTCTTGCGATTCTTAAAGAAGGCGTTGTCGATAATTTCCCTCGATATGCTCAACCCAACGCGAGTTACTCCGTTTTCGATCTGATTCATGGGAAATGTACCGATGTCAGATGGGGAATTGCTACACACTTACTTCAACTTGCTTGACCGACAACATGAGGCAAAACGTAATGAGCTGCGAGCAGTGTCTGGAGTTTTGCGTTAAATACATCACCCGGGAACTTGCCCGATCGCGAGAGTGGTCGAATGCAGAAAAGGAGAGGGAAGTCTTTGAAGTGAAGGTACTGGTTGGTCTGCGCATGGATAAGGGACAGGACGCTGTCTACCCAAATACCTAATTTAACATAATATACATTATGCGCACTAAGATTGTAGGGGCTCAATGTTAATGTCTATTTGTGGCTCATTATCAGGAATGCCCAGGTTATAGTTTCAAAGCTGCTCGACCAGACAACGACTCACTTTTCCTGATGAGGCGTTTTCTATGCCTATACATGCCGCCGGGATGTTCACCGTGAAAGAAATCAACCGCCAAAAATCCTTCAGGATGTCATCGATCGCAATCTGCGGCCTGGCCAGGCTGCAGAAATGCTCGGTATCACGCCGCGTCATTGTAGTCGTCTGCTGGAACGTTATCGTCAGTCTGGACCGCCTGGCATGAATAACCAGAATCGCGGTCGCATCGGAAACCGTCTGTTGCCAGCTTCACTTACTGAGCTGGCGCTGAGTCTCATCCGGGAACGCTACCCGGATGGCCGTAAAGAACTCCGCCTAAATGGCGCTGCACTTCCCTACTCCACCTATGGTAGCTAATCACCTTAGGCGTTTTTCAGTTTGTCTGGCCGAAAGACAATTAATACTATAATTTTGAAAAAGTTAAACTAAGTATGATGCATAAGACGTAAAGCTAAAGGACAGATATGACAGCATATTCAAACTCTGATGCAGCAAGGGATTTACGCTCGGCCTTAGACAAAGCACCCGCTGGCGCTGTGAACGGAGAATGGTTCTTTATCACCGAACAGGCTGGAGTCTCCTCACAAACAGGAGGCTACATGTATGCCGACGGGAGTCACGTTCCAGAGGGTAACCACGCCTTGAAGAAAGTCCGGGAGGTTGTCGAAAAACTCGAAGCATCACAGATACAGCCCTTTAATAAGGTTATCGTTCAATGGACAAGGTCTAAAATACCGTTAATACGGGGGCGCGTAACGGTTGACACACTATTCGATGAGACAATTGTGCCGCGTGGTCCACAGGACCCGATTTATGAGGCAGCTTCAGTAGCAAGGCGAGCCTTTTGGAAAAAGTATGGCAGCGTCTCAGATGGCTTTAAGGCTGAACAAGATGGCGCGAACATACACAACCAGACGGAATGGTTCGGGCCCCATCGCCGAGTACTCAATATTAAGAGCAACACCCAATTAACGCTGGCCACTGATGGCCTTTCGACGCCCTGGGCTGGCATTGCAGACCCGGAAAATGGCGTAGGATGCGAACTTTTCATGGAATTAGACGCTTCGAGTATTACCAGCCACCAGATTGATGACTGGGCTCATCTCTTGATTAACCTGGGGGATCTCGTTGCCGATGGATATCAGGTTGCTGCCGATGTTGATAAATATGGTGCAATCCTGTTTTGCACTCTTACAGACGAATATAATCCAATGACCCGAATCATCCTCAGCCGTGATGGCCGTAAGATTGATAATTTGCCTTTCGGTTCCGTTCCGCTGATCCGTGTAACGCCGATAGCAGAGTCAGAGATTGAACACCTTGACCAATCTGATGAATGGGCATCAAGCGCAGCAAGACATGCTCTCGCGGAACGGCAGATTTACGCCCAGCAAATATTCATGAGTACAACTAATAAGCCCTAGAGAATCATGCGCTCTAATCAAATAAATGGTATTGCGTTAAGCTGTTCCATCCCCCAGGACTGAGGATCTAACTTGTTGGCGAGCGTTAGCCGGCCTTATTACAAGCGCGTCGGTCGGTAAACCTGGCAAAAGATATCAGTCACAGCACCTAACCAGCACAGTCTGGAGGATTTCACATGCAAAACCGGCTCAATGAGAAACAACAAGCGATAATCCCTATTGCAGCTTTTGCTGCTATCGGCGAGGTGGACAAATTAAAAACAGCTCTGCACAAGGGTTTGAATACCGGAATAACCATAAATGAGCTTAAGGAAATACTCGTACACATTTATGCTTATTGTGGATTCCCAAGAAGTCTGAATGCCATATCTGCACTTATGACTGTCCTGGAAGACCGCCATCTGAAGGGGATCGCAGACGAAACTGGCAGAGAGCCCGCCCCCACTCCACAAGGCTGGAACAGCTTGACGGCTGGTTCAGAAAATCAGACCCGGCTTGTAGGTAAACCTGTAACCGGCAAAATATTTGAATTTTCACCTGCCATTGATCAGTTTCTTAAGTCTCATCTTTTCGGAGATCTGTTCCAGCGCGATGTCCTGGACTGGTCAACCCGAGAACTGGTAACAATATCAGCACTGGCAGCAATGTCCGGCGTAAGCAGTCAACTTAAAAGTCATTACGCTATCAGTCTGAACAGTGGAATGACAATTAAACAACTCCATCATTTTGTTGACATACTGGAAACGCAATGTGGGGATACTTCCGAAAATAGTGCGCGGAAAATACTTGCCGAATTTCTCAACACCGAAAACAATCAGTGATAGTCAAAATAAAACCATCTCCGCCGGAGATGGTTTTGAATGAATATAAACACAGACCTGGACTTTAAATCATGCCTTCAGTGAAGCTATGTCAATCACGAAACGATATTTAACGTCGCTTTTCAACATACGCTTCCAGGCGGTATTAATATCCTGAATATTAATAAGCTCGATATCAGAAGTGATCTGATGCTTAGCGCAAAAATCGATCATCTCCTGCGTTTCTTTTATTCCGCCAATGACTGAACCAGCCACGGATTTTCGCCCTAAAATAAGTGGTGTGCTATTCAGCATCGGCTCAAGATTTCCCAGATAACCCACGAGTACTAACGTTCCACTCAGCGCCAGCGTAGGGATATAAGGGTTGAGGTCATGAACGTAAGGTACAGTATCAATAATCAAATCAAACTGGTTGCGCGCGCCCTGCATCTGTTCTGTATCGGTAGAAATAACAACATGCGCGGCACCCAGACGGCGAGCATCGGCCTCTTTATTTGGTGAACGAGAGAATAACGTAACCTCAGCACCTAATGCTTTGGCCAGTTTTATCGCCATATGACCCAGGCCACCTAAACCGACAACGGCGACTTTACTGCCCGGCCCAACATTCCAGTGGCGAAGTGGTGACCACGTGGTAATACCGGCACAGAGCAGCGGCGCAGCGCCTTTTAAATCCAGGGTCTCAGGGACTTTAATAACGAATTTTTCAGTCACCACGATCTTGTCAGAATAGCCGCCATAGGTAGGCATCTGGTCATGTCTGTCAATATCGTTATAGGTTAAGGTATTCCCCTCTTCACAATACTGTTCCAGCCCCTGTTGGCAGGGTTTGCAATGCTGGCAGGAGTCGACCATGCACCCCACCCCCGCATAGTCACCGACGCGGAAATTAGTGACGGCCTTCCCTACCTGAGTTACACGGCCAATGATTTCATGCCCTGGCACCATCGGGTATTTAGCGCCGCCCCAGTCATTAAAAGCATTATGAATGTCTGAATGACAGACTCCACTGTATAAAATCTCTATAACCACATCATTATCACGAGGATCACGTCGAACAAAGTTATGTGGAACTAAATCCTCTTTCGCAGCAAACGCGGCATAACCCTTCACATTTAAGGTCATAAGTTCATCTCCCGATGAGAAGTAAGATGACGCGATGTTAATGCTTTTACCATCGCGTCGCTGAATAAGCAGAGGAGTTATTGAGGACGTAATTCGCCATATTTATAAGATGCCGTTGCGCCGCCATCAATCAGCAAATCGCTCCCGGTGACATAAGTGCCATTTGGACCAAAAAGAAATTCAGCCAACGCACCTACTTCATCCGGCGTACCACCCCGGCCAGCCGGAGATTTGTCCAGCATATTGCGATAGAATGCTCCCCGCTCTTCGCTGTTAAGCTCGTCATAAGCAAGGGGGGTAAAGATGATGCCAGCACTAATGCAGTTAATTCTCGCTCCACGTTTACCCCATTTAACCGCTTCTGACATGACGCGAAGCGCATTACAACGTTTGGAAATCTGGTAAGCGTATAAGCTATCTTCAATGTCTTTCACTAGCGGCAGTTCAAGCAGTTCTTCCGGCGGCAACGTTGCTAATGCATCAGCCTGAGCTTGTGTCAGAGCATCAACAGCTAAGCGATGGCTGGACTGCGAACCAATAACCACGCAGGATCCCCCTGGAGCAATAACCTTCCCAAACTCTTCGAACAGCACAGCGCTACCATACAAATCTACGCGAATAAGATCCTGCGCTTTTGCCTGAGACGGCGAGAGTCCTGCTGTGTGGATAACACCTTTAACCTCGCCCAGGTCACACGCTACGTTCACGAGGTCCTGTATAGACTTACGTGAACGGACATCGACATTCGTGGTGCTTACCTCGAAACCGGCACGAGAAAGGTTTGTTTCAGCGTATTCCGCGTTCTCAGCTTTTATATCGGCAAGGAGAATATGTTTTCCAACGCTAACGCGACGCGCTATGGCCTGAGCAATTGAACCACTTCCAATTACAACGATTACTTCCTTCATATTTTCCCTCATTTACGCGTTGCTGCCGTAACCCTGATAATTTTACCAGGATAAGGTCCACCTCGTTCTCAGACAGTTTATGAAGCATAGCGTTAAGCAAAGAGCGCGGTAAGCCGGTTCTGAATCTTGCCCCTATGAGTTAAATTCATAAATAGTGGCAAATATTGATGTTTAAATACGAAAAAGGAGGTTGTAAGCTGCATCTTAGAGCAATTTCCCAGAAATCGACTCCCGCATCTGGCAGCGGCCCAGTGCGACCCCCGGTCGCACACAGCCCCTTCTGTCCTTATGAATCCTGCAACCGCGCCAGCATGGTTGTCCGGCAGACATAAATAATCGCGCACAACAACAGGCTTAGTAATGCGGTGCAGATAAATACGCCCGCCCCGGTCATGGCCAGCATGATGCCTCCTATTAACGGCCCGGCAGCCACCCCCAGCGTCGTCAGCGTTGAGGCCCCCAGATACGCACCGCGATGTTCTGCCGGTGCCAGCTGATCGAGCAGAATGTTCAGGTTCGGCATCAGAATCGCTTCCCCCATGCTGAATATGGCGGTGACCGTCAGCCACGCCCACACTTCTGTCGAACGAGTGGCAAAAAAGCAGAGCTGCGATAAAGCAAAAATGGCGCCGCCGAGAAGAATGCGTTTCGGCAAACCGATCTGCGCCAGAAAACGCATAATAAAGCTCTGGAACACCAGTACCGTACAGGCATTGGTCACCAGTATCAGGGTAATCAGCTTAACCGCTGCGTTGCCGTCAAGTAACATCAGGTACTGGGGTAATACGGCTTCGTAATGGATAAAAACAATGCTACACAAAATGCTGCACAGCAGTGCCGCAATGTAGATTTTGTCCCTCGCAATAATGCCCATCACCTGGTGCAGCTTAACCGCCGGCCCACCGCCGCCCTGCTCTTTGCCCAACAGTTTACCGGCCGGGATAAACAGCAGTACGTAAACGAAAAATGGCAGATAGGTCAGCCCGGTGATCAGGAACGTCCCCTTCTGGGATGTCAGGCCAAAAACTATCCCTACCAGCGGGCCAAACACCGCTGCGACGTTAATCAGGTAGTAACGCATTTGCAGGGCAAGCGCACGGCGACGGCGATCGCCAAGCAAATCACTCATCAGCGCTCGCACCGGGGGATCAACCCACGCAAAGCAAACGCCGATAATCATCAGGCCGGTAATGAATAGCCCCATCCCGGAGGCCTGCGCCAGGGTGATATATCCCACGGCGGAAAACCCGCAGCCCAGCAGAAGAATGATCCGGCGCCCCAGCCTGTCGGAGATCTGCCCGCCATACATACCGAGCACCACCGATAACAGCGCACTGCTGGTCATCGCCACGCCAATGGCGATCGGCGACATATGGTAATTCTGCGTCATGATCACCGCGATAAACGGCCATGCCATAAAATAGCTAAAGCGTACAATGAAGGTAAAAAAGAGCAGCGCATGGACAGTCGCCGGGAACGTTTTTAACGTCTGAAACAGTCCCGGTGCCGCACTTATTTCGGCGGCAGGTTTTATCGTCATAAGTTATCCCAATCATTATTTTTATTAACATATTGCATTGATGCCTAATGTAACCAACTAAATATTAATAAGATTATTCGCCGGCCGCTGCAATACAAATGTTAACAAGATGTTTAATTTGCCAGCTTATGATGTGATGACTATGGGTTGCAGAGAAATATAAGGGAAAGGATGAAGCAGGCTACAGAATGCGGAAGTTAATACTGAAACGATCGGCAACCCGTTGCAGGCTGCCGGTCTGGGCAGATTTACACGCGGCTGGCGTCATACCCACCAGCAAAACAGTCTTCGTCCAGCGTCAGGCTGCCTATTTTATGCACCGGGCCACACATGCTGACCTGAAAATCATCCCCGAAGGTGATTTGCAGCTGCCCGCCCGGCATATTGACGCTGACCCGGTCATCAACCCGGCCTAATTTGCGCATGACGCTGGCCGCGGCGCAGCTGCTGCTGCCGGATGCCATCGTAAAACCGGCGCCCCGCTCCCAGATACCAATGCGCAGCGTATTGCGATCCACCACTTCCACCAGCTGGACATTGGTGCGTTTGGGAAACAGAGGATGGTGTTCAATCTGCGGCCCCAGACGGTGAACCTGCGCCAGATCGAGCTTATCCACCAGCACGACACAGTGAGGATTGCCCATTGAGACCAGCGATACCAGGATCGTTTCATCCGCCAGCGTCAGGGGATAATTCAGCGCTTCGTGCTGTTCAATCAGCGCAGGCAATGCCGCCGGACTGAAATTCGCCCGCCCCATCTCCACCGTGATCTGATGAGGATCTTCATGGACCCTGCAATGTACATCCCCACCCGCGGTATGCACTAAAAAGGGCTCGTGCCCGACACGGCCGATATCAAAAAGATAACGGGCATAGATGCGCAGACCGTTACCACTTTTCTCGGCTTCTGAACCGTCCGGATTGATGATTCGCAATGTGGGTGCGTGCCGATCGCCACTGTCAATCAGCAGACCGTCAGACCCTATCCCATAATGGCGATGGCATAAGGTACGAATCTGCTCGAGGCTCAACGGCTCTGCGACAGAACGATGGCACACCAGGTAATCATTACCGAGTCCGTGATATTTATGGAATAGCAAAGGCGTCATGGATGGGATTCTGAATTTAATTATTTAACAAATACATTACCGTATTTTTCAGCCTGCGGGACAAAAAAGTAAACGCTGTTTTCGTTCATGTTCAATAAGCCACTCTTTACGCGCGATCCCGCCCCCATAACCGGTCATCGCCCCCTCTTTGCCGATAATCCGGTGACAGGGAATAACAATGGCAATCCGGTTAGCACCATTTGCGGCAGCCACCGCGCGCACGGCCGCGGGTTTTTCAATCTGCCCGGCAAGGGATTGATAATATGATGTCTGACCGTAAGGAACCTCACGTAGTGCCTGCCAGACGGCTCGCTGGAAATCAGTGCCAGGCGCGTCCAGCGTGAGATCAAAGTGTTGCCGCGTACCGGAAAAGTACTCATTTATCTCTCGTTCCGCCTGCCGGGTATGACTGTTTTCCCCGGACATGATCCTCGCGTTCAACAGTCGCTGGAGATCGCGAAACTCCGTCTCCAGCATACGACGGTCGGTAAACTCCAGCAGACACACTCCCCGTTCCGTGGCGCAGACAAACATAGGGCCAAGCGTGGTAGTGAAACGGTGAATAACGATCACGCCGGTCTGTTCGGTTGGCGCGACGCCGGTGAGACGCTTGCAGGTGTAGCCAAAACCGCTTAGTGATTCGTAACCACTGTCAAAAGCCACGTCGGTTGCGTTACGCCCGCCTTTTAACGCCTGCAAGGCAACATTAACCCGCTGCATTCGCTGAAATGCCTGGTAGGTAATACCGTGGTTTTGCAGAAACCAGCGTCGCACCCGCTCGGGGCTAATATCGTGCTGTCGAAGCTCTGAATCACTTATCCGCATTTTAGGATCTGCGCGAACCAGTTCGAGCGCCTGTTCGATGAACGACGGCGCACTGTGCGCATTCTCAGTAGGTCGGCACACTTTACAGGGGCGATAACCGGCATCCAGCGCAGATTTAAAATCTTTATAAAATTCGACATTCTCACGTTTCGGTTTCCGCGCCCGGCATACCGCAATACAGAATACCCCGGTCGTTTTGACGCCAACGTAAAATACCCCCGTATACCCGGAATCACGCTCCAGTAATGCCTGATACCAGAGATCGCACTGCTTAATATCAAGCACTTTCATCAACAAAGACCTCTGCAAACGACTGTTGCGACTGGATGAGCTGCAGCACATTTTTCAGCTTCAACTGAATGGCCGAATGCACAACGTTCCCCATTGAAATACGGCTTACACCGGCTTTTTTCAGTCTCCCGAAGGTGGGGAGATCGGGCATGCACATGACATTCAACGGCAGGTTAAGCGCCTTAACAATCATCTCTATTTCCTGTTCTGACGTCAGACATGGAATAAAAAGCCCGTCTGCCCCCGCCGCTTTATAAAGCCGGCCCCGCAAGAGCGTTTCCTGCAACGCGTGCTCATGATTAAGCAGGTAGGTATCGGTACGGATATTAAGAAACAAGCGACGATCCTCTGCGTTCAACCGGGTGCGAATCTCGTTCAATTGCCTGGAAAAGGCCAGCGCATCATCAAGTTGTCTGACCCCGTTAACGACTTTACTGTCCTCAAGGTTTATCCCCACCACACCCGTCTGTGCAAGACGCTTAAGATGCTCCACTATCTCCTGCGCATTACTGCCAAATCCGGCTTCGATATCAACACTTAAGGGCAGATCGCTGACGGACCCGATCCGCGTGACGATATAGAGCAATTCCTCAAAAGACATTGCTTCTCCGTCTTCGTAACCCAGCATTGCGGCAATGGCTGCGCTTGAGGTCCCCAGCGCCTGATAACCTGCCTGTTGCGCCGCTATGGCACTGGTCGCATCCCAGACATTAGCAATAAGCAAGGGTGTGTCTTGATGGTGAAGTTCAGCGAAGGTCATGGTTATCTCCTGTAATAAGGTACAGGGTGAATCTAGGGCATTCGCTGGTTTCCTCACAACCGAAAATCAGACGACCATTTTTTAAGGGGGCATCCCCCCTTGCCGTTATAACGCTTTGTCGGTAAACAACGGTACGTTGCAGGACGTAGAAATATGATCCAGATAACCGCGCAGCGCTTCTGTGTAAGGGAAGCCTTTCACAATCGTCAGCGAATTGAGAACTGGGAAGAGATAAAAATCCGTGATGCTGACAGGATGGCGGGCTTTTAAATACCCCTCAATTTTACCGAGCTCCCCCGACAGCGTATCGATGTACGCCTGGCTGTTAGCCATCAACGTATCCAGATCGCCAAAGGCGTTAATCTCGCGCTGGGTATAGGCTTCACGCGCGGCGGGCGTGGCGAGTTCTTTAAAATCGGCCCGGGTAAAACGCGGGATTGCCAGGTTGAATACGGCGTGTGTATTCTCTTTGCACCAGGCATCAATCGCCGGATCGCATTCCCCATCAATAACCGGCGTGCCGTCAAGCCGATCAACGTAGTGAACGATATCCATGCTTTCCGGCATATAAACGCCCTCTTCTTTCTGCAGGATCGGCACGACCTTCTTGCCCACCATGCGGGTTGGCGTTTCGACATCGCCTTCCATAATCACGCCCAGCTCAAAAGGCACCTTTTTAAGGCCGAAGATCATTCTTGCACGGATACAGAACGGGCAATGCTCATACACATATAATTTCATAGCGCTCTCTTTTTAAAATAACGGGAAGACGACGCACAGCATCTGGCAAATCGGGTCCGGGTTTCCAGACTAAATTTAGTAGGTTGATGTCAGATGTTCACTGGAAATCGATCTCACTATCAGTACAATCTATGTGACATTAATGTTAATGAGATATAGAAATGAAGTTATTTTCCACCGAACGTACGAATGTGTATCTGCTGACGCCCGATCTGGCAGACAGCCTCCAGCTTTTCCTGCTGGAAAACCGATCGCATTTCGCGCCCTATGAACCCTTGCGTCATGAAGACTATTTCACGCTGAACAGCATTACTCAAAGAATTGAGAGCGCACTGAACGATTACGAGGCGAGGAAATGTCTGCAAATGGTGTTCACCCTAAAAGGCGAAAACAACATCATCGGCAGCATCAATTTCACCAACTTTATCTTTGGTGTTTTCCAGGCGTGCTATCTCGGCTTTTCGCTCGACAGGGCTTCTCAGGGGAAAGGACTGATGCACGAGGCGCTCAGCAAATCGATCGACTATGTCCATAAAACCTACGGTTTCCACCGCATCATGGCAAACCATCTGCCGGATAACGCCCGTAGCAGCAAGACGCTGGGCACTCTGGGCTTCGTGAAAGAGGGATATGCGCACTCGTATCTCAAAATAAACGGGGTCTGGCAGGACCATGTGCTCAATTCACTGGTTCTGCCCGAAGAGGCATAAATAATCCACCCGCGGGCTACTCCACCCTCACCCTGACTTTAGGTTTGGATAACAGGATCACAATCAGCTCCTTGAACGGTACGGGTTTGAAGAAATATATCGCTTTACAGAGAGCATGGTCGACACAATATAAAATAACCATGCCCGGCAAAATATTTACCCGGAAAACAGCAGGAAAGCGTGAGGGAATGGTTAAGAGGACGTTTTTCGCAAGCGGTTAACCAGCACCATGCCGACGAGCATCGACAGCGTAAACAGCAGCCCTTTACTTACGCCCGCCCCCAGCAACACCAGCGACGGCCCCGGGCAAATGCCCGCCAGCCCCCAGCCGAGCCCAAACAGAATTGCACCCACCAGCAGCGCGCGGTCTATGGCGTTGTTCTTCGGCAACAGGATGGGCACTCCGCAGAGGGCCCTTTTTCTGTCTTTAACCAACGCAAAACCGATTATCCCCACTGCAATCGCCCCCATCATCACGAAGGCAAGAGAGGGATCCCAGGCCTGAGACAGATCCAGAAAGTTCAGCACCTTTTCCGGGTTTGCCATCCCGCTTACCAGCAAGCCCACGCCAAAGATCAGGCCACACAGAAACGCAGTAACGATCAGCATTCTCTCCTCCTTAACCCAGCCACAAACCGGTCAGCGTGGCGGTAACCACGCCCACGGCCATAAAGGTCAGCGTGGCAACGAGAGAGCGCTTAGAGAAGCGCGACAGCCCGCAGACGCCATGCCCGCTGGTACACCCGGATCCCAGACGCGAACCTATCCCCACCAGCAAACCGGCCACAATAATCATCGGCCAGGAGGTTTGAACGTGGATGTCCGGCAAGGGGAAAAACAGGGAGAACAGCAGCGGCGAGCCAATCAGACCGGCTAAAAAGGCAATCCGCCACCCCTCGGCTCGGGTCTGTTTCGTCAGCATGCCGGACACAATGCCGCTGATCCCGGCGATGCGCCCACAAAAGTGGATCAGCAGTATGGCGGCAAGCCCGATTAACAGCCCGCCGCCGAGACTGCTCAGCGGCGTAAAGTGTGAGAAATCAATTGTCATGGTCGTCTCCAGCCCACAGGCAACAGAGGTCATATAAAGTGTTGATAGTGTACGCCTGACCATGCTGCAAAATGCAAAAAAAAACCGGCAGGGATATCAGGATCCCTGCCGGTGAGTGGCGTCAGACTAAATCAGAACTGATAGCTGATACCGGCCTGCACGCTGGCATCGTTATCCACGTCACCCGTACCGAAGTACACCCCGGTATTAACGGAGAAGTTATTCCCGATAGTGGTGTTAATACCCGCGCCGAAGATACCCATTGAGGTATTGTGACCGCTGGTGTTGTGATAATCCGCCGCTTTGATGTCGGTGTTATCGCTAAACTCGGTCTGGTAACGAGCATCAGCCCACGGATAGAGCTCGACGTTCTTGTTGAGATCCGCCAGTTTGGTGGTAACGCGCATCCCCAGGCTGGTGTTCCACTGTGAAACCTGGTTATCGCTGAAGGTCAGCTCTTTATCAGAGAAACCTTTCTCCTCGGCTTTATCCCAACCTAAGGTGGCATACGGCTGGAGGACGGTTTCGCCCGGCAGCATCACGTTGACACCGGTACGCAGCTGGGTGGTATACAGATTACCGTCCGCGGAGCCGCTCAGTGCTTCGGTCATACCGCTGGTGTCCTCTTTGCTGTTTTTAGCAGACATTGAGTAACGCATATCGCCGTAGCTGAAGCTGCCGTCAACAAACATGCCCCACAGGTTGTCGTGAAGCGCCTGCTGCCAGCCGCCATACACGCTGTAGTAGTTGCCATACACGGTATCGTTGAAGCTGTTAGCACCGCCGCTGTTGCTCTGGTCGCGGCTGCGGGTCCAGGCCAGCGCCACGCCGCCGGTCAGGCTGTCGCCGTTGGCCAGGTGAGTAGTCCAGTCTACGCCGCCCTGCACGCCCTGAGTGATGTCCTGATAATCAACGTCATCGCTGTAATCCCCATGGTGATACAGGAAGTCGCCCCAGAGCTGCGCGCCATCGGCCGTGTGGCCATACAGGTTTTGCAGGTGAACCTGATCCAGGCGGTTCGCCAGATCGTCAGTGACCATGCGGCCCGCCTGTTTGGCGGCATCGAGACCGGCAATCGCACCCTGAACATCGCTGGCGAGTTCACCGCGAGAGCTGTCGAGCAGCACGTTGTATGCGTTCGGGGTGGCGTTCAGCCCGGCGCTTTTACTCAGCTGGGCCGCCTGGGCAATGGTCAGGGAATCGTTGTAGTTGTAAGCACCAGAGCGGCTTTCAACCTTCTGTGAACCATTGCTGAACTGCGCTTCAACGGCATCGGCCGGATTACCGGCGGTGGAGAATGTCGCAATCTGGACGTTTTTCTGATTCAGGGTGGAGGCAGCGATCTGGGTCACCACCAGGCTGTTGTTGGTCCCGGTGACGTTACCAAAAGCAACGGTGCTGTCGGAGGTCATCGCAACCTGAACATTGCTGCCGGTGGAATCCGCTACCAGGCGGGAGCCGTTCTGGATAGTCCAGCCGGTATTGTCGTTTAACTTATCGATATCGATATTGTTATCCGACGTGGTATTCACCGTTTCGAATCCGCTGATCTTGCCGGTGATGGTGCTGTTGGCATCCATCGACAGTTCATCGGTCCCGGTGCCTGCATCCACGCTGCCGGTCACGGAGGAGTTATTGGTCAGCACCACAGTATCGTTACCGGCCCCGGTGGTAATATCCCCGTTGACGGTCGCATTATTCAGCTGCACCGTGGTGCTGCTTTCATCGGCGGTAACGATATTGCCGTTCAGGGTGCTGCTGTCGAGGGAAATTTGCGCGGAGGAGGTTGAAGAACCGTCCCCGACAACGGCGATTGAGCCATTCACCGTCGCGCCATTAGTCAGCGCAACAGTAGACGCCTGCTGACCGTAAACACCCATCGCCACAGTTTGCCCCTGCAGCGCCGAGGTAATGCTGGCTGCATCCGCGTTGCCTGCATAGGCTCCTTCAAAATAACCCTGCAACGTGGCGTTAGTTGCATTTGCCGTCACGGTACTGTTATCAACGCTAACGGCGTTATTGCTGTTAGAGAAGGCGTAAATAGCGCCGTTAACGGTGCTGTTTCCGGCAACATTAATGGTGTTATCCCCGCCGGTCACGGTATAAATAGCGCCGCCAAGCGTACTGCCATTTTCAATATTGACGGTGTTGGTGCCTTCATTGGTGCCGGAGTCGACAAAAATAGCCGCGCCACCCATATAGGTTTTCGCATGCGATGCCGCACCGTAGATGACATTGTCATTTTCGCCGGTCAGTGTGGAATTATTGACATCAATATTAAAGCTGCCGTTATCGCCCGGGGCATTATTCCCAC
The DNA here is from genome assembly GCF_036780805.1 of Leclercia sp. NCBI lineage: Bacteria > Pseudomonadati > Pseudomonadota > Gammaproteobacteria > Enterobacterales > Enterobacteriaceae > Leclercia > Leclercia sp. The sequence continues at coordinate 1,118,656 of NZ_DAIQCE010000001.1, forward strand.
CTTCAATCATGTCGGTGGTCACGCCGTTCTGCAGGGTAATATTTTTGGTACCGCCAGAATTAGCCTGAATAAAGGTCCCGCTCATGTCGGTGCCATCTACGGTCAGGGACTGAGTATCTTCCTGCTTGTTATCCCACAGATAGATGGCGTCATTGCCGTTGCCGGTGCTGTTGGTATTGGCAGCATTGGTGTAAGCGGAGCCATTATCATTAACAGCCCAGGTCTCAGTGCCATTAGGACCATGATAATTAGTACTTTTGAAACCGCAGGTGGTGGTCGGCGCATCGGTTGGTGAGCAGTCTGCTGCTAAGGCATAGCCGGAAAAAGCCGTGAGCGATAACAGGATGCATTGTGACAACAGGGTGCGGCGAGACGTATAGCGCATTTGTAATTCTCCAGGATGATTCTGATATGTGAATTTCCGCAGAGATTTTTACGCAATAAATTTGAATTAAGAATAGTCTCGCCGCCTGCCATTTGTAATATTGCTTACACCCTTATCCTTTTAACAAAAATGAACAAATCGACATAATGAGTGTAATTTATAGCTTAATAGATTCACATCATGAATGGTTTTGATCGTTTATGACGCGCAGGTCGCGCGCATAAATCATATTTTATATTGATACCTCTTTGTGATTATAAGAATAAAATGAGCAGGATCGTCAGCGCGCTAAAAACCTTGTTTAGGATACTAACATTTTGTTTCATTGGCGGGAGCAAGTGCTACTCCCGCCCGAAGGTTAAATTTTCAGTTCTGGAACAAGGGCTTTTTTGTCCGACATACAGGTTTGCCACGCCTTGCCCGGCTCGCCGTTATCCAGCACCGAGGAGGTGCGATACTCCACCGTGCGGGTACGCTGGTCTGACGCCACATACTCTATGGTTGTCCAGCGGGTGTTGGCATCCTTCCCTTCGGCGGTAAGCTCGATGGTCTGGTTTTTCACAATCTCGGCGCACTCGCTTGCTGCGGCCTCCACTTTACGAAACTTCTTCTCTTCCGGGGACGTGCCCTCGTTGGACATACATCCGGTAAACAGCAAACAGGCGAGAGATAACAGGCTGATTTTTTGCAGCATCACGCAGTCCTTTTGTTAAACAAGCATTAGCTGAAGCGTAGCCTATGCGGCTGCGCTCTTCCTGGCTTTAACGGAGCTGGCTGATATTCGCATCAATTTGCTTTTGCATGGCATGCCGCGTGGCTGGAGTGATTTTTCCCGGAAGCAACGCTTCGGCATAAGCAGAAAATCCACTGGCGACATCGGCAATGCGCGCAATAAGCTGGTTAACCTGCGTTTCACTGAGGTCCGCCTCCTGAGTGCCCAACCACAGCAGATGCTGCTGCTTAATATTCAGCGCCTCACCCATGACATCCATCTGGTGGTAGCCTCCGGGACCTTCGTTCCAGGTGACATCAAACGCAGGAGCCAGCGACCACGCCCCCTCCGCAGACATCAAATAAGCGAAGTTTTTTGGGTGATCGTCGCGGTTATTGAAGATGACGTTAAAGACAACCCGCGCAAAGGCGCGCGCTTTCTCACGCATATCGTTGGTACAGAACTGCGTGGCACGCAAAAACGTGGCGTAATCCAGTGAACCCGGCGCACGGTAGTCCGCCCCGGTAAATGCCGCCAGGCTTTGCATCGGAACCCGCATCCCGGCGTGCCGATCGAAGCGTTTGCTGGCGAAGGCCGCATAACCGCCCGGCAGATCAAAATATTCTGTTTGCGGTGTATCAATGCCGCAGTCGCGCAAACACTGGGCATAGACCATCTCAATGGCACAGACTTCGGCAGGTTCATCTCTGGCAGGAAATTTGATCAGCCAGGGCTCATAGCCCGGGACAGGGACCGTCGTGAATCTGTCAGTGACAGCGTCACGATACAGCAAGGCTTTGGGTCTCGCTCCCTGCGGGGAACCGCCCATCTGCAGCAGCCGGTGCAAAAATGCCCCGCCTTCGCCTTCCAGCACCTCCCTGACCTCTTCTGCAAGCTGAGGGAGCGGGATATCGTTTTGTGGCGCTGCGAGATCGGCCTGAACAGGTACAAAAGACATCGCCCCCATCGCATTACTGCCAATGTACGTCAGCCTTTCAAGGGGACCAATGCGGGCCGCATTCAGGCCACGCTGCCTGAACAGGCGATCCATCAGCAGCATACCCCAGCCGTCAGGTAGAGAGTCATAAACCGGCCCGGGCAGACCCAGCTGGTGGGTGGGGAAATTTTGTCGCAGCTTGTCACCCTTCAACGGAAGGCTAAAGGCGGATAATTCAAAACCTTTTTCCTGTGCCTGCTGGCTGTATTCGAAGAAAATCAGCGGGCGTCGGGTCAGTGCGGTAGTGGTGGCCAGCGTCCCCCACAGCCAGCGCTCGCCCCAGCCTTCGTAATAAACCTCTACGCGATCAGGCATTATGACTCCTTTTCCTTATGCGCTGGCGGGAGGCGCTGGCTTCCAGGCGGCGCAGATCGTCCAGGCTATCCAGCTGCGGCAGAAACAGGTTTTCCAGTTCCGGGGTAAGGCCCAGCACCATCGCCACGCGCACCACAACTTCAAAGCCGACGTTGCGCCCCGCCTCCAGATTTGAAACCGTATTCACTCCTACGCCAGCCCGTTGCGCCAGTTCGGCCTGGGTAAACTGACGACGTATGCGTTCCTGGCGTAACCGCTCACACAGCGTCTTAACGATCTCATCAGGCTTTTTGAAGTTTAAATCCATTATTTTGTACCCTAACGGCAAATTTCGACGTTAACTCACAATATTATAGAGTTATCCCCATTACTACGCCATGCGAATTAAGCCCCAAAAAAGGATAATTAACCCCGAAAAAACACATTAAGCCACATAATACTGGAGTTAACTGCGTCAGGCTTTCACAACCAAAACCCCCTGCTGGCTCACCGCGTCCACCCAGCGGCTGTCGGTGTCAGGCTCAACCACCAGGGTGTTAATCAGCGAAAGCTCGCCGATTCGGAAGGACGATGCAGTGTTGATTTTTTCCGGCGAGGCCAGCACCACCGTTTCTGCCGCTCTGCCGGAAAATGCACGTTTGATGCACGCTTCTTCGTAATCGCCGGTAGTTAATCCGGCCTCAGGGTGGATCCCGGTCACCCCCATGAAAAACAGATCGGCATGAATGTGCGCAATGCCTTCAATGGCCGCGGCACCGACGGTGACCACCGAGTGGCGAAACAGACGCCCGCCAATCAGGATCACCTCCACCTGAGGATAATCCACCAGCGCCAGGGCAATGCCCGGGCTGTGGGTCACTGCCGTAAAAGGCAGATCCGCCGGCAGACAGCGCACCAGCTCGGTGGTCGTGGTCCCGCCGTCGATGATCACTACCTGGCCGGGGGAGATCAGCTCGACGCCCTTCTTCGCCACCCGCTTTTTGGCCTCGATGCCCAGGCTGCTGCGCTCGGCAAAGCTTGAAACCGCCTTCGATGCTGGCAACGCGCCGCCGTGCACCCGCTGTAAACGCCCCTCGGCCGCCAGCTCGCGCAAATCCCGACGAATGGTATCTTCCGACACTTCAAATTCCAGACTAAGGGTTTTGGATAACACCTGCCCTTCGGCACTCAGTTTTTCGAGGATCAGCTGTTTGCGTTGACGAGTGAGCATAAGAGAGTTCCTGAAGTTGCACGTTTTGATCTTGATGTTGCACGAATATGCGGTTTATGATGCCAACTCTACGTAAACAGGAGGCAACGTGCAATCTAATCGTGCAGAAGTACGCATTCTCGACAGCAAAATCTTGTCAGATGACTGGTACACCCTCAAAAAATATACCTTCGATGTGCGCCGCCGTAACGGGGAGTGGCAACGCCAGAACCGCGAAGCCTATGACCGGGGCAACGGCGCGACGATCCTGCTCTACAACCGCGAGAAACGGACGGTGATCCTCACCCGCCAGTTCCGCTTTCCGGTGTACATCAACGGTCACGACGGCTATCTGATTGAAACCGCCGCCGGCCTGCTTGATAACATGGCACCGGAAAAGCGCATCAAAGCCGAAGCAGAAGAAGAGACCGGGTATCAGATCGACCACGTGGAGAAGGTCTTCGAAGCCTTTATGAGCCCCGGTTCGGTCACCGAGAAACTCTACTTTTACATCGCGGAATATCTTCCCGGGGATCGCACCGGCGAGGGTGGCGGCATTGAGGCCGAAGGTGAGGATATCGAGGTGCTGGAGTGGCCTATAGAACAGGCGTTGCAGGCCATTGATGACGGCATCATTGTCGATGGCAAAACCATCATGCTGCTCTATCACGTTGCCCTGAAGAGGATCCTCTAGCGAAATCACACCGACAGAAACGGATTTCTGTCATCCCGCAAACCTCATCATCTACACTTCTCAAATGAGCAAACCGGAGATGCCTGCATGACCGACTGGAACCCCGCCCTGTATCTGCAATACGGTGCTGAGCGCACCCGCCCCGCCTTAGAGCTCCTCTCCCGCATTGCGCTGGATGAGGTTACCGATGTCGTCGATCTGGGCTGCGGACCGGGTAACAGCACGGCGCTGCTTCAGCAACGCTGGCCCTCGGCACGTATCGCCGGGGTGGATACGTCACCTGCAATGCTGGCAGAAGCCAGAGCGGCGTTGCCGGGCTGTCAGTTTGTTGAGGCCGATATTCGCCACTATCGCCCGGAACAGGCCCTGAGCGTGATTTACGCCAACGCGTCGTTGCAGTGGATAGAAAATCACTACGAACTGCTGCCGCATCTGGTCTCGCTATTGAAACTGCGCGGCGTGCTGGCGATCCAGATGCCGGATAACTTTCTGGAGCCGACCCATGTGCTGATGCGGGAGGTGGCCCTGGAACAGGATTATCCGGATCGCGGCCGCGCAGCCCTGCCCGGCGTCCATGCCTATTACGATATTCTGACCGAGGCGGGATGCGAGGTGGATATCTGGCGCACCACCTATTACCACCAGATGAGTTCGCACCAGGCGATTATCGACTGGGTGAGCGCCACCGGCCTGCGCCCCTGGCTACAGGAGCTGAATGAGAGCGAGCAGCAACGCTATCTGCATCGCTATCATCAGCTGCTGGAAGAGCAATATCCGCTGCAGGAGAACGGGCAGATACTGCTGGCCTTTCCGCGACTGTTTATCGTCGCCCGACGCGAACCCTGATTAGGCTTTCGCCTCTTTCAGCAGCTGCTGGATCACCTGCTCCTGCTTGTCGTTATTCCCCTCCCCGAAAGAGGCGTAGCGCAGCTGCCCTTTGGCATCGAAGAAGTAGTGCGCCGGCCAGTAACGATTGCCGAAAGCCGTCCAGATTTTGTAATTGTTGTCGGTCACCACCCGGTACGGGAGTTGCCATTTGTTGATGGCCTGCTGCACCGACGCCAGCGGTTTTTCCCACGGATATTCCGGCGTATGCACGCCAATTACCACCAGTCCCTGGGCCTGATATGTGTTGGCCCACTGGCGCACGTGCGGCAGGGCGTGCTGGCAGTTGATGCAGTCCCAGGTCCAGAAGTCGATCAGCACCACTTTGCCCTTTAACGACGCCGGGGTAACCGGTTCGCCGTTCAGCCAGCCGGTGCCGCCCTCAAGCGACGGCATGGCGCTGGTGGTGACCGGTTGCGCGACCGGCTGGAGGGTCGGCTGAGGTTGGCTTTCCGGTGCCCGCTGCAGCAGCATTTTCTCCAGACGGTCGGCCACGCCGTTTGCCCCCTGAAAGACGCTGTTCAGACCGAACGCGGTAAACGCCACCGACATCAGCATCGCCACGCCCGCCGCTTTTCGCAGCCCGTCCATCAGCCCCGATTTGGTTTTCAGCCGCGCAATCAGCGCCTGTCCACTAAAGCCGAGCAGCGCCAGCATTACCGCACAGCCGCTGCCGTACGCCGCCAGCAGGCTACCGGTAGCAATCGGGTTATGTCCTGCGATACGCAGACTGAGAATGGCCCCCAATACCGGTCCGGCGCATGGCGACCACAGCAGTCCGACCGCCAGCCCGGCGAGCAGCTCCGAGGCCAGACCTCGGGTGCTGGTGCTGCGGGTGTTGAGCACGTTGCCGAGGCGTAATGCGGGCCCGGCGATGCGCTGGGCAAAGGACGGGAAGATCAGGCTCAGCGCGGCCAAACTCAGCAACGCCAGCGCGAGCCAGCGCCCAATCAGCGTGGCGCTGACCACCCAGTCGCTGGCGACGGCGATCAGGCTGGCGACCAGGGTAAACATGATCACCATCCCGAACAGCATGGCGATAAGCTGGCGCTTCTGGCCGCGAAAACCGGCGAACAGCAGCGGGATAACGGGAAGCGTACAGGGGCTGAGCAGGCTGACCATGCCCCCTAAAAATGCGATCACGAGAAACATAAGACACCTCACTAAAACGGTTGGCTGCGACGATTGCAGTGAGGCTATTACAGCGTGGGAAGGTGTCTGGCATGTGTGGAGGATTGGGGGTTTTGTCAGGTGATGTATGCGTATTGCGGCGGGATACAGTTTGGTACAAAGGGCGCGGCCTGAATGCCCGGCGGCGCTACGCTTGCCGGGCCTACAAGGGCAAAGACCATGTGTTGTAGGCCGGGTAAGGCGCAGCCGCCACCCGGCGATATGCACCAGTGCGGCCTGTTCCCCTCACCCCGACCCTCTCCCAATGGGAGAGGGAGAAGGTCAGTTTTGTAGGCCGGGTAAGGCGCAGCCGCCACCCGGCGATATGCACCAGTGCGGCCAGTTCCCCTCACCCCAGCCCTCTCCCAATGGGAGAGGGAGAAAGTCAGGCCACCGGCAAGGTAATCCGGGCACAAAGCCCGCCCTCGGGGCGGTTCGCCAGCTGTAGCTGACCGTCAAGCTGGGCGGTCAGCTGAGCGGCAATCGCCAGCCCCAGTCCGGTGCCGCCGGTGTCCCGGTTGCGGGAGGACTCCACCCGGTAGAACGGCTGCAACACCGCCGCCAGCTCATGTTCCGGGATCCCCGGGCCATTATCCGCCACGGCAATCTGCACCTTTGCGTCGAGTATCGTCAGCCTTACTTCTGCGGCATCGCCAAACTTCAGGGCGTTATCCAGCAGATTGGTGAGGATGCGATGCAGCGCCTGCGGGCGGGTGGCAAAGGGCAAGGCGGTGCGGGCCGCGACAAACTGCACGTTTTTGCCGGTATCGGCGTAATCACACACCAGGGTATCAATAAAGGTATAGAGATCGACATTGCGCACCGGCTCGGGCGATACCCCGGACGAACGGGCGTAGTCGATCCCCTCCCGGACCAGCCGGGTCATGCTGTCCAGATCCTGGGTGAGTTTATCGCGCAGCTCCGGCTGGTCGGCCATCTCCACCCGCAGCCGCATCCGGGTGATGGGCGTCTGTAAATCATGGGAGATGGCGGCAAGGATCTGCGCCCTCTCCTTCAGCGAGGTCTGGATCCTGTCCTGCATGGCGTTAAACGCCCGCGCGGCATGCTGCACCTCCAGCGGGCCTTGCTCGGTGAGCGTCAGCGGACTGGGGCTGGCGGGTTCGAGGGCATCGACCGCCCGGGTAAAGCGGATAAAGGGACGCACCACCTGGCGCACCGCCAGCCAGGCGCAGATCGCCACCAGCAGCAGTTGGATCACAAATACTACCGGCAGCCAGCGGGCCACCGGCGGCATCCGCGGCGTGAGATCCAGCGTCAGCGGCGAACCGTCGCGCAGGGTCAGGTGCGCCTGAATATGCGAAACCGGCCCCGGCACCGCCGTGAAGCGCAGCGGATATTGTGTCGCCAGCGTATCCGTTATCGTGCGGACCGCATCCCGCGAACGGGCGTCGGCGGGCGACGCGCCCGGCTCTCCCGGCCCCAGCACGTAGTGATAGTTATCCCGGTCGAGGCGCGGAAGCCACTGCGCCCGCTCATTCGCAGGCAGCCGATCCAGAATCGCCACGCTGGTGGAGACATCGTCCTGTAAATTACTCAGCATCACGTTGCGCACGCTGCTCATGCGCTCGGCCATCACCAGAGTCAGACTCAGACCGTTGGCGAGCAGCAATCCCAGCAGGACGATCAGCAGCAGACGATAGTGCAGCGAACGCGGCCAGAGCCTCACGCTTTCGCCTCAATAATGCTCACCGGCATCGAAAAGACATAGCCTTCGCTGCGTACTGTTTTGATATACCGTGGCGAACGTACATCCTCATTCAGGCGCTGACGCACGCGGCTGACCAGCAGATCGATTGAACGTTCGAACAGCTCCGCATCCCGGCCCTGGGTGAAATTCAGCAGCTGATCGCGGGTTAACACGCGCTGGGGATGATCGACAAACACCCGCAGCAGACGGTACTCCGCCCCGCTCAGGGCCACGATGGTGCCGGTGGCATCCAGCAGATGACGGGCGCTGGTGTCGAGCTGCCAGTCGCCAAAGGCGATGAGCCGCCCGGCCTCGGTCACCTGCAGGTTGGGCGGCAGGGTGCGAAAACGGCGCAGTATGGCTTTGATTCGCGCCAGCAGTTCACGTGCCACAAAGGGTTTGACCACATAATCGTCGGCACCCATCTCGAGGCCCAGAATGCGATCCATGTCGTCGTGGCGCGCGGTCAACATCAAAATCGGCAGATCTTTATGTTGGCCGCTGCGCAGCTGGCGGCACAGGGTCAGTCCGTCGTCACCGGGCATCATGATATCCAGCACCACCAGGTCGACCGCCTGTTTATCGAGCACGGCGCGCATCTCTTTGCCGTTGGCGGCACCGGTAGCGCGATAGCCCGATTTCAGCAGATAATCGACGACCAGCTCGCGAATATCCCGGTCGTCATCGACGACAAGAATGTGATCGGTTGTCTCCACCCTAAGCTCCTGTTAATCAGCGATTCGCCAGAATTAGCATAGATGGCTTACAGCTTATCCGCATCCACCACCGCCTTGACGAAATCCTGCGGATCTTCCTGCGCCGGATTGTGGCCGATGTTGTCGGTAAAGGTGCGATGTTGATATTTGCCGGTGAATTTCGCGGCGTACACTTCAGGCGCCGGGTGCGGCGCGCCGTTGTTGTCGCCTTCGATGGTGATGGTCGGCACGCTGATGGTCGGGGCGGCCGCCAGTTTCTGTTCATAACTGTCGTAGCTGCGTTCGCCTTTTTCCAGCCCCAGACGCCAGCGGTAGTTGCTGATGGTGACCGCCACGTGATCCGGGTTATCCAGCGCTTTGGCGCTGAGGTTGAAAGTGGCATCGCTGAATTTCCAGCCGGGCGAGGCTAGCGTCCAGATCAGTTTCGCAAAGTCATGGGTATTAGCGGCATAGCCCTTCTCGCCGCGCTCGGTGGCGAAATAGAACTGATACCACCACTGCAGCTCGGCCTGCGGCGGCAGCGGTTTTTCCCCGGCCTTCTGATTACCGATCAGATACCCACTCACCGAAACCAGCGACTTTACGCGCTCCGGCCACAGCGCCGCCACGATATCCGCCGTTCGGGCACCCCAGTCGTAACCGGCAAAGACCGCACGTTTGATTTTGAGCGCATCCATCAGGTTAATCACGTCTTTCGCCATGGCCGCTGGCTGACCGTTACGCGGCGTGGCTGGCGACAGAAAATGCGTCGTCCCGAACCCGCGGTTGTACGGCACAATCACCCGGTAGCCTTTTGCCGCCAGCTGAGGAGCAACTTGCGCGTAGCTTTGAATATCGTACGGCCAGCCGTGAAGCAGGATCACCGGTTCGCCGTTTTTCGGCCCGATATCGACATAGCCAATGTTCAGATCGCCCGCGTCAATCTGGCGGATTTGTTTAAAGGCAGCGGCATAGTCGGTGCCTGCCGTTTCGGCCTGGCAGGCGGAAACGGTGGCGAAAGAGAGGGTCAGCGCCAGGGTTGAGTAAGCCAGTTTGTTCATCATGGTGGTATCTCCGGGTCAGTAGAATTTACCCGCTTATCTCACCACCCTGATGTATGGCAAATATGTGCAAAGTCGCCCGTTTTGCAAGGTGCTGTATCGCGATCCGGCGCAGATACACTGTGATACAAACTCGCAGAAGGCGAACCTTTACGTCAGCTGGTAATACTTGTCCGGCAGTTTGCGCGCCGGGATCTGCTGTTCATCGTTCATCTGCAGCAGATCAATCTCCATCGCATTACAGATGGCATCCAACGGCAAATCGTTATTCTCGGTGCCGAACGGCTCTTCCAGCTCTTCCGCCAGGGTATCCAGCGAGATAAAGGTGTAGGAGATCAGCACCGACACGAACGGGGTCATGTAGTGCAGGTCGCTGACCAGCGCGAACGGCAGCATGATGCAGAACAGATAGACGGTGCGGTGCAGGATTAGGGTGTAGGCAAACGGCACCGGGGTGTTGGCGATGCGCTCGCAGCCGGCCAGCACGGTCGACATATCATTCAGACGAATATTAAGGCTGTGGAACAGAATATCCGACAGCTCCCCTTTCCGGCGTCTGACCGCCAGCCATTCGCCCATGATCAGCAGAATGCGGTTGGCAGGGGAACTGGAATCCATCGCCACGCGCAGGTTTTCTGCGGACAGATAATTCGACAGCTGTTCGGCCTGCGGCTGACGGCGCAGGGTCATGCGCAGACAGTGGGCAAAGGCAATCTGCAGGCGAACAAATTCGCCCAGCGCCGGGTCGTCCGGCAGCGTGTTTTTCACTTCGCGGAACAGGGAGCGCGACGCAATCATCAGCTGGCCCCACAGCTGGCGCGCTTCGACATAGCGCGCGTAGCAGGCGTTATTGCGGAACCCGAGGAAGATGGCGATGGCAACCCCGAGAATGCTGAACGGCGCTACCGTCAGCCGGATTCCCAGTGAGGTGTACCAGGGCAACATCAGGATCACCACAATGGAGAGCAAAAAGTTAAGAAACAGGCGGGAGAAGATTTTGGTCAGTACTGAACCGTGCCAGACAAAAATCAGACGCAACCAGTGCTGTTGAGGTCGAACAATCATAGTCAGCTTCATCGAAAAAAAAGAGCGGTGACTATTAAACGTGATCGTCGTCACGGTTGCAAGTATGTTAAAAAATGATGACGTTTTTGCGGGGCTTAGAGCGGACTGCACGGGGGTCAGGTGTGGGATAACAGGAAAAGGTAAAAGTATGTTGTAACTAATATGGAGAGGGAGGGGTTAACAATAGTGCGATTTGCTCCCCCTCACCCCGGCCCTCTCCCTTAAGGGAGAGGGGGAAGTTCAACGGATTAACACAGCGGTTTAACCGCTGCGCGCATCCCTTTGTGCAGAATCGCATCCAGATCCTGCGTAACCTGCTCCACCAGGCCATTGACCTGCGCCAGGTCCTGCTCCCAGTGCTCGCTGACGCTCAGCACCGCGCTCACCAGATCGCGGGTAGCAATCTGCTGGTCATGATGCTGGGTCCACAGCTGCTGGAAGCGGGTGATCCAGTGCGCATCGTCCTGCACCGGATAGCTTTCGCCGTTACGCTCCGCGCGATAGAAGGCAATCAGCGCCGCCAGAGCAAACGTCAGACGCGCCGGGAGTTTGCCGCTGGCCTGCTGGCCTGCCAGAAGCTGCGGCAGAATGCGGGTGCGGTACTTGGTCATGCCGTTAAGGGCAATCGACAGCAGCTGATGTTTGATGTACGGGTTGCGGAAACGGCCCGTTACTGCGCTGGCGAAGGAGGCCAGCTCATCACGCGGCAGATCGAGCACCGGAATAATCTCTTCATGGATGGCTTTTTCGACAAAGGCGCAAATCTCAGTATCGTTCATCGCCTCCCCTACGGTATCCAGCCCGGCCTGGAAGGCCACCGGCACCAGGGCGGTATGCGCGCCGTTGAGGATCGCCACTTTACGCTCTTTGTATGGCTTGATGTCGTCGACAATCAGCACGTTCAGCGCCAGCTTGTCGAGACGCAGCTCCTGCGCCAGCGTTTTCGGCCCCTGAATCACAAACAGATAGAAGTGTTCAGCGGTATCCAGGAAAGCATCGTGATAGCCGAGAGAGGCTTCGAGCTGGGCCACTTCATCACGCGGATAGCCGGTGACGATACGGTCAACCAGCGTCGAGCAGAAGCTGTTAGCGTCGTTCAGCCACTGGGTAAAGGCCGCCGGCAGCGCCCACTCCTGAGCATAGCGCAGCACCAGCTCGCGCAGAGCGTCGCCGTTATAGTCAATCAGTTCGCAAGGGACGATCACCCAGCCTTTATCGGCAGCGCCGTTGAAATGGCTGAAACGTTCGAACAGCAGGCGCGTCAGTTTCGCCGGATAGCTGACCGCAGGGGCATCCTCAAACTTATCCCCGGCGTGATAGCTGATCCCCGCTTCGGTGGTATTGGAGAAGACAAAGCGCATCTCCGGGTTATGGGCCAGCTTCAGGAATTCATCGTACTGGTCGTAAACGCTGATTTCGCGGTTAACCGAGCGGATCAGGCGCGCATCACTGACGGCTTCGCCCTGCTCGTTCAGGCCACGGATAATGGTGGTGTAGAGGCCGTCCTGAGTGCTCAGTGAAGGCGGGAAATCGCTTTTGATCGGGCGGACAATCGCAATACCGGCGTTCAGGTCGGTATGTTCATTGAGCAGGTCAATCTGCCAGTCAATAAATGCGCGCAGGAAGTTGCCCTCACCAAACTGGATGATACGTTCAGGATAGAGAGCACCGGGAAAATCACGACGGTTCAGTGTGTTCACAATGGGGTCCTTGTAATGATTAGTCATACAGCCTGATAAGATTGGTACGATAACTTATCAAAACTTAACGACCACGAACCCCTGTTTTGATCAAATACGGTGTGAATTGTGACAGGATTTATAAGAATTTGTAGAACACCGAGGTGGCCGTCATTTCACCGTCCGGCATCAGGGCATAGCGCGGGATCTCCCCCACTTTCTGCCAGCCCGCCCGCTGATAGAAGGTCTCCGCCCCGCTGCCGGTTGCCGTGTCGAGCACCAGCACGGTTTTCCCCTGGTCCCGGGCGACGTTTTCCAGGGCCTGCATTAATCGCCCGGCATCACCGCAGCGGCGCGCGTTCTGGTGAACCAGCAGTTTGGCGACGTCAGCGCGGTGCGGCTGGTTGTCGGGCTGATCGGTGATCAGCTGCACGGTGCCGGTGAGCTCGCCCTCCGCGTTGGTGGACACCAGCACGGTGCGCTCCCCGCGCCCCACGCTGTCGGCCACGCCGCGCCAGAACCTGCTGGCCTGCTCGTGACTGTAGGGCAGCATAAAGCTCACCGAGGCGCCGCCCGTGACACAGCTGTGCAGGATGTCGGCTAACTGAGGAAGGTGCGCGAGGATCTGGTCGCGGGTAAAAATATGAATTGCGGGTGATGACATCATTATTCTCCTTTTAATCAACGGCATCACCATGCGCTTTACATTTTATTAACACAAGAGAGAATGTCAGAGGATATTCTTATCTCAGCAGCCGGTACCGCGCTGCTGTTTCATGGAGTACATCATCCGATCGGCGGTTTTCAGCCAGCTCTCCAGATCGTCGCGATCGTGGTTAAACTCGATAACGCCCCAGGAGAAAGAGAGCGCCCAGGGGTATTCGGCATGCTCATTCCATACCGCAGCCTGTTCGGTGAGATACTGCATGGCGATCCACGCGCCCTTCTCGTCGCTACTGGCAAACAGGATCGCGAACTCATCTCCGCCGTAACGCGCCAGTACGTCGGCTTCGCGAAAGGTCGAACTCAGCAGGCCGGCCATCGCCTTGAGGGCAGTATCGCCATCGGCGCGACCGTGTCGGGCATTAATCTGTTTAAAGCGATCGAGATCCAGCCAGGCAAGGGTCAGCGGCTCAGCCCGACGGCGCGCGGCACCAATGGCGTAGGTGGCAAAATGGTGAAAGCCCCGGCGGTTATACAGCCCGGTCAGATCGTCGACGATAGTGGCACAGGTCGCCGCAAATTCTACCTCCACCAGCGCGGCCAGGTCGGCCAGCGCCTCGACGTCAGCGGGGGAAAACTGCCGCGGCTGATGGTCGATAATGCACAGCGATCCCACCGTGGCCCCATTTGGAAGATGCAGCGGATAACCGGCATAAAAGCGGACCGGATCGTCATCGGTCGCCAGCGGGTTATCGGCGAAACGGGCATCGTCTAAGGTGTCGGGCACCACCAGCGGCGCCTCGTTGAGCACGGTATGGCCGCAAAAAGAGAGATTTCGCGGCAGGTTAGTGGCGTCGGCACCATTTGCGGATTTAACCACGACCACATGCTCATCAACCAGGTTGATCATCGCTACCGGCACCCCAAACAGGCGCTTTGCCAGCCGTGTCAGGCGGTCGTAGGTGGGGTGATTTTCGATCTCCAGCAGCCCGGATTCACGCAAGGCGCTGAGACGCGCCGTTTCATTTTGGGGTAAAGAGGGGGATTTCATACAAACTCCGGACATCAGGCTTTTTAAAAGCTTAGCGCATTCTGAGGTCGGTCAATGGGCGAATATCCGATTTTTACCTTCGCGCTTCGCCTGATAGAGAGCAATGTCGGCTGCCTGTAACCAGTCCGTAACATTTCCCATCTCCCGGGTGGCGATGGCGATACCGATACTCATCGTACATTGAACCGCTTCTTCCGCCACGTCGTCGATCACCGCGGCAGCATCCATAATCCGGGTCGCGACCACGTGCGCCTCGTCCAGAGTGGTATCCGGCAGCAGGATCACAAACTCATCGCCGCCCAGCCGCGCCGGGGTGTCACTCTGTCGGGTGGCGATGTGCAGTATCTGTGACACTGTCACCAAAAGCATATCCCCTACCTTGTGGCCGAAGCGGTCGTTAACCTCTTTGAAGTTGTCGATATCAATAAACATCAGCGCTGATTCACGGCAGGTCTGCCGCAGCTTAAGCAATTCGTGGTCGATACGCTTCTCCAGCAGACGCCGGTTGGCGATGTCGAGCAGCGGATCCATCATCGCAATACGTTCCAGCTCGCGCGATTTAAAGCGCAGCCGCATGGCGATACTGTTGGTGAGCACGCTCAGCGCCACGGTATAAATCCCGATCAGCGGCAGCGTGGCGTACATGGTGCGCTGCGACACCCAGGGGATCAGCGCCATCCCCTGCGTCAGCCAGCTGGCCATAAAGACCGCCAGCATCACCGCACCGGCTTTTTTCATCAGCGGGAATCCCCCCGCCGCCAGCCGGTCGGCAAGTAAGATCGTAGCAATAGTCACGGACGGCAGCGGGTTTGCCGCCATCATGGCGATCCAGAACCCACCCGCCCCGGCGTCCAGCACCAGGTTCTGGTGTTCCGTACTCAGCGGCGTGGTGGAGCGACGCGCGCGCCAGAAGGCCAGCGTCGGCCAGATAAAGGCGTTGATCCCCAGCAAACCCATAAGCCAGGGTGAACGTTGATGTTCCACCAGGACTGAAAGAATGGGAAAAAAGCAGAGAAATGTTCCAAGCATTCGCATCAGAAACATGCGTTTGATAAACCGACTGCCAGGCACGCGAGGGGGTTTACTGAGTCTGTCAGTTCCGTTCATCACACGATTTTTCCGATATAATCACCCTATTATATTATTGACGGATAAAATACGTATCAAGGCATTTATCAGTTTTGTGAATATATGGTGATGGCCCTCTCTCCGCGCAGGCAAACGATTACAGCTGCTCCGATGGCGCAGCGTTTTGTGCGGCAGTGGTTAGCTCTGTCATTCGCGCGCTGGTGCGATTTCGGCCTGCTTTTTTCGAACGATACAGATAATCATCCGCTTCGCTCATCAGGCGATTAAAAATCTCCGTCAGCTTCCAGGGATCCGATTTTCCCGTGCCCATCCCGATACTGACGGTCAAAAACAGCGCCTGCTCACGCCAGTTGAACGGATGTTGTTCGATGGTGGCGCGAATACGTTCCGCCAGGGCATATCCCTGCTGCACCGACGCGGTATTGACCACTACGGCAAACTCTTCCCCGCCCATCCGCGCCACCAGCCCCTCGCTTCCCACCGTCTCCTGCACTTTGCGGGCAAAGGCTGCCAGCACGGTATCGCCGCACTCATGCCCGAAGTTGTCATTGATGCTTTTGAAATAGTCGATATCCAGCAGCATCACGGTCAGCAGCGGGCTTTTGCGCATTCCCTCGTCGCGTTTCAGCGCCTCATACAGCCCGGAACGGGAGAAAACCTGGGTTAAAAAATCATAATCGGCACGCAGGGAGACCTGACGGATCAGCGAGTTGATCGCCGCCATGCTGACCGAGACCATGACCGGGCAGATGGCTATGGTGGCTATCCCCAGTCGGGCAGAGAACATCATTGGGGTAGTGAGCGGCGTGGTCGCCACAATGGTAATGATAGAGTTGCCAACCAGGGTGATCTCCACCGTCCCGGTAACAAAGGTCAACAGACAGGTTGCCGGGAGGGAATAGCGCACCGCGCACCAGATCAGGGCTGGCATTGGAAACGCCAGCGCACCGGCTCCGCCAATCGCCACCGAGGCCATTACCGAGATAATCAGTAACACCACCGGCATCAAATGGCTGGCGCGTATGGCCCGGTTAAAGGTGGGCCAGGTGATGGTCAGCAGACAGGGAACAATTAATACCCCGGTAGAGAACTGTTCGCTAAACCAGTCGGCGACCAGCGGCCAGAAGGCGCGATTGTCCACCCCACCCGACACCACTGCCCCGAGCAGGGCGCACATTAGCGCAGCCAGCAGACAATAGTTAAACAGCCGCAGGGCATTCACCGGATCCGGGGTGCTGTTTTTCAGCCGCCTGTCGCGCTGGACCAGCAGGGCAACGGTGACAATAAACACCATATTCGAGAGGTTAATGCCCAGCGAGGTGATGCCCCAGTTGGTGGTGATGGCGTCATAGACCAGCATGGCGAAATACGATAACGCGTAATAGTGCAGCCGGTTGAGGTAAGCGTAACGGGCAAACACCCCTGCCATCACCCCGTTCAGCGGCCAGAACATCGACAGCGATTCCACCAGACGCAGCTGTGCGCCAATGAAATAGAACAGCGTGGTCAGAACAATGATTCCCACCGCATTACGCAGGGGGCTTTGCGGCTGAAAAAGCGCGAATGTTCGGGTGGACGCAGGAGACATGCAATATCAATCCATAGAGTTGCTTTTAACAATGATGTCTCACCCGCGCGGGTGAATGTTAAAAGTTTGGGATCAATATATATCACATTGGGGGGGTAACGATCACCACTCAGTAAAGGGGGGAAACGGTTGTGCCGTCAGATCCACGGCACAGGCTCCGGTTAATAGACCGAACGACCCAGTTTCTGGGTCAGGCGCTCCAGCACCGCGACGCCCGCCAGAGAGTTCCCCGTCTCATCCAGCTCCGGGCTCCAGACCGCAATCGCCATCTCGTGCGGCACAATCGCCACCACCCCGCCACCGACCCCGGATTTAGCAGGCAGCCCCACCCGCCAGGCGAACTCACCGGCGTTCTGATACATCCCGCTGGTCGCCATCAGGGCATTCACCTGCCGGGCCTGCATCGAGGTGACGACGGGCTCAGACAGATGCGGCGCATGGCCCTGCGCGGCCAAAAACAGAAAGGTATCGGCCAGCTCAACGCAGTTCATCTTCAAAGCGCAGTAGTGGAAGTAGTTTTGCAGGACCGTCGGCACATCGTTATGGAAATTGCCGAACGACTTCATCAGCCAGGCAATCGCCGCGTTGCGCGCCGAGTGTTCGAATTCCGATCGGGCAACTGCCGCATCGTAAGCAATATCGCTGACGCCGGAGAGCTGACGCACAATCTCCAGCATCCGTTGGCGGGGGGCGCTAAGACGACTTTGCAGCATATCGCACACCACCAGCGCCCCGGCGTTAATAAACGGATTGCGCGGTTTGCCCTGTTCGATCTCCAGCTGCAGGAGGGAGTTAAACGGCTGACCGGAGGGATCTTTCCCCACCCGCTGCCAGATCTCATCCTCGTCATACTGGCGCATGGCCGCCACCAGGCTGAGGACTTTGGAGATCGACTGAATGGAAAAACGCTCGGTGGCATCCCCGGCCTGGAAGCGCTGGCCGTCAACGGTACGGATGGCGATCCCGAGCTTGTTGCCGTTGACCGAGGCCAGCGCCGGGATGTAATCAGCCACCTTGCCCTGGCCAAGTAAGGGACGTACTTGCGCCAGAATGGCGTCCAGCATCTGATTATTGATGTTCGCAGCCATCGGTTGCTCCTTGCTCACAGGCCAAAAACGGCCTGCGAGTATAACAGAGGCTTATGGGTGACGTCAGGCAGGAAGTCGGAACCGCGATACCGCCTGTAACAGGAGGCCGGATTCATCATGCAGCCGCCGGGAGGCCTCGGACGCGGTGTTAACCAGTTTATCGGTCTGGTGCGCGACCTGGTTCAGGGCCTGCAGCTGGCCGGTCATGCGGTGGATGCTGTCGCCCTGGCTGAGGGTGGCGACGGAGATCTCATTCAGTAAGCTGCACAGATTGCCCACCAGGCCAATCACCTGTTGCAGATTGTCTTCAAGGCGGGTGACCGCTTTCGAGCCATCTTCAATGCCCTGAAGCGAGTGGTTAATCAGCTCCTGAATGGTTTGCGTCGAGTGGCTGCTCTTGCGCGCCAGCAGCCCCACCTCCCTCGCCACCACCGCAAAGCCGCGCCCCTGATTCCCGGCATGCGCCGCCTCGATGGCCGCGTTCAGCGCCAGAATATTGGTCTGAAACGCCACGTTGTCGATGATCGCCACAATGCCGCGCATCTCGGCAGAACGCGCCACGATGGCCGCCATCGAGGCGTTCACCGTCTCCATCATCCGATCGCCGCCCGCCGCCATCTCCCGCGCCTCGTCCGCCCGCGAGCTGGCCAGCCTGGCGTAGCCGCTGTTGCCCTCCACATGGGTCTCCAGATCGGCAATGTGCGCGGTGACCTCTTTCAGCTCCTGCGCCTGACGCGCCGACTGGAGATACAGCTTCTGATTCCCCTCTGCCAGCGATCCGATATTGGTCACCATCGAGGTGGTCGCCTCGCTGACCTGGGTCACCAACTGCTGCAGGCCCTGCTGCAGGGTATCGACGCTGTCGCCAAGCTGCGCAATCTCACGATTGAAACGCTTTACCCCCGGTGGTGGCGAGGAGAGATCCCCCGCCGCCAGCAGATTGATATGGGCGATAAGACGACGCAGCGGGACGATCACCCAGCGCGACATCGCAAACCACACCGCCACGGCGATAGCCAGTAAAACCACCGGGGCCAGTAAGAACAGGGATTGCAGGCTGGAGAGGCTGGCGGTCAGCAACTCACGCCCCGCTGCGGCACGCTGGACGCTGGCCTGCTGATAGCGGGCATAGTTGTCATTGAAGTCTGCCTGGAATGCCTGCGCGGGTACGGCGAAGAAGGCATCAATCGACTGGCTGTTGACCAGCCCGTCGGCCTGTTCGCGGATAGCATCGAAGAACAGCTGATAGCTGGTAAGCAGCGCCTCATCCCGCGGCGGCTGCATTGCCTGCCACGCCTGCCAGGCCTGCTGAGAATCCCGTAACGCCTGCTGCGCCTCATCCATCAGGCTATGCCAGCTCCCGTCCGAACCGGTCTCTTTATCCTGCATAAAGTAAACGCCCGCCCGGTTGAGCAAATCGCTCGCCGCCAGCAGTGAGATCCGCGCCTGATCGACCTTCGCCTGTTGCAGGTACGCCAGCTGGTTACGCTGTTCATTGCGCTGGGCATCGCGCAGCGAGACGGAGAGTAATACCGAAGAAGAGATTTGCAGAGCGGAAAAGAGCCCGATAATGCAGAAGATCCCCGCCAGCAAACCAAACTGCCGGGGAGTGAAACGGCGTAAAATTTTGCTTAAGTTCATAATTGTATTCATTAACAATGCCTTAGACGTGGGCGAGTCTACGCAGTAAAAATGACAGAACTATTTCAGAATAATGACAGGTGCCCGGCGGCGCTGCGCTTGCACGGGCCTACGGGTGAGTCAGTTCAGTAGGCCGGGTAAGCGCAGCGCCACCCGGCAGATGCACCCTGTTAAACCCGGTCTTTCCACACCGTCTGCACGTTACAGAACTCATGCAGGCCAAAGTGCGACAGCTCGCGGCCAAAACCGCTCTTCTTCACCCCGCCGAAGGCCACGCGGGCATCGCTGGCGCTGTAGCCGTTGATAAACACCCCGCCGCACTCGAGCTGGCGGGCAAAGCGATCCGCCGTGGCGGTATCGGCGGTAAAGACCGTCGCCGAGAGGCCAAAATCACTGTCGTTAGCCAGGGCCAGGGCATGATCGGCATCGGTTGCTACGCTGATGGCCGCCACCGGGCCAAACAGCTCCTGACGAAACGCGGTCATGTTCGGGGTAACATTACCTAACACGGTTGGCGCATAGTAATTCCCCGCCCCCGCTACCTTTTCGCCGCCCAGCAGCAGCGTTGCCCCTTCGGCCAGCGTGGCCTGCACCTGCTGATCCAGCTCGTCGCGCAGATCGAAACGCGCCATCGGGCCGAGGTAGTTCTCTTCTGCGTCCGGCGCGCCCATTTTCAGGGCCGCGGTGGCTTCGACAAAGCGACGGCTGAACTCATCCGCAATCCCTGCCTCGACGATAAAGCGTTTGGCCGCGGCGCAGACCTGTCCGGTGTTCTGATAACGTCCGGTCACCGCCGCTTTCACCGCCAGATCCAAATCAGCGTCGTTGAGGACGATAAAGGGATCGGAACCGCCCAGCTCAAGCACGCATTTTTTCAGCGCCGCGCCGGCCTGAGCACCAATCGCTGCCCCGGCGCGCAGGCTGCCGGTGACGGTCACCGCCGCAATGCGCGGATCGGCAATCATCTGGCTTACCCCGTCGTTGGTGGCATTCAGCTGGCCAAACACCCCTTGCGGGAAGCCGGCGTCGTTAAAGATCGCTTCAATCAGATTTGCGGCACCCAGCACGTTCGGGGCGTGTTTCAGCAGATAGCTGTTGCCCGCGAGGATAATCGGCACCGCGCCGCGCAGCACCTGCCACAGCGGGAAGTTCCACGGCATCACCGCCAGTACCGGGCCTAATGGGCGATACTCAATCACCGCGTCCGCGACCTGCGTCGCCTCGGTGGAAAGCATGGCCGGGCCATGTTCGGCATACCAGTCGCAGAGACCGGCGGACTTCGCCACCTCCCCGCGCGCCTGAGCGATGGGTTTGCCCATCTCCCGGGTGATCATCTGGGCCATCTCTTCGCCACGGTTGCGCAGCGCGGCGCCCAGGTCATGGAGTTTTTGCGCACGCGCCGCAACCGGCACGCTGCGCCACTGGCGAAAAGCGGCATCGGTCTGAGTGAGGACCTGTTCAACCTCGGTGACGGTCGCCCACGGCCAGATGGCCAGGGTTTCGCCGTTCGCCGGATTAATGGACAGGGCATGGGTGGCAGAAGGTGTAGTCATGATCGGCTCCGTGTAGTAACAGTTGCTACAGTGTGGCCCGATCTGCTATTTCTTAAAAATGAATAATAGTGACCACCTTATTCACAATACGAGAATGATATGGATCTGACCCAGCTGGAAATGTTCAACGCCGTCGCCCAGACCGGCAGCATCACCCTGGCCGCGCAGAAGGTGCATCGCGTGCCCTCCAACCTCACCACCCGCATAAAACAGCTGGAGGCCGACCTCGGCGTAGAGCTGTTTATCCGCGAGAATCAGCGGCTGCGCCTCTCCCCGGCGGGGCACAATTTTTTGCGCTACAGCCGCCAAATTCTTGCCTTAGTGGATGAAGCCCGGATGGTTGTCGCGGGCGATGAACCCCAGGGGCTGTTTACCCTCGGGTCGCTGGAGAGCACGGCGGCGGTGCGCATCCCGGCGTCGCTGGCGCAGTTTAACCAGCGCTATCCGCGCATTCAGTTTGCGCTGGCGACCGGCCCTTCGGGGACGATGATCGACGGCGTGCTGGAAGGTACCCTGAGCGCAGCCTTCGTTGACGGGCCGTTAACCCACCCGGAGCTGGAAGGGATGCCGGTCTACCGGGAGGAGATGATGCTGGTGGTGCCGGCCGGGCAGCCGAAGGTGGATCGGGCGCTGGCTATCAGCGGACGCGATATCTATGCCTTTCGCGCCAACTGCTCCTATCGCCGCCACTTCGAAAGCTGGTTTCATGCGGATCGTGCCACGCCGGGGCGGATTCATGAGATGGAGTCCTACCACGGCATGCTGGCCTGCGTGATCGCCGGGGCCGGGATTGCGCTAATGCCCCGCTCGATGCTGGAGAGCATGCCCGGACATCAGCAGGTGGAGGCCTGGCCGCTGGCAGAGAACTGGCGCTGGCTCACCACCTGGCTGGTATGGCGTCGGGGGGCGATGACCCGCCAGCTCGAGGCGTTTATAGCACTGCTAAACGAAGGTCAGCCACCAGCACCTTCTCCATAAACAGGCTCAGGGGATCGGGCGCATACGGAGGAAACGCCTCGCACCGCTGATACCCACAGCGCTCATACAGCTGAATAGCGGCCAGCTGCTTGATGCCGGTCTCGAGGCGCAAAGTATGGCAGCTGCGGCTCAACGCTTCATCTTCCAGCGCCGCCAGCAGCTTTTCACCCAGCCGCTGCCCGCGATGGGTCGGATCGATATAGACCCGCTTCATCTCTCCGCTGCCGTCGCCGTTCAGGACGATCGCCCCGCAGCCGACGGCGTTAAGCTGGCGATCGCGGATCACCATCATGATCAGGCTGTGCTCGGGCAGCCCGGTCAGATCCAGCAGATGGTTGCTTTCCGCCGGATAGAGCGTGCTCTGGTAGCTGTCGAGGTCGGCAATCAGGGTGGTGATATCCGGATGGGCGGGCGATTCTGAGGTAATGGAATACATGGCAGGCTCCTTTTGTCGTTTTTTCCCACCATAACGTCCGGCGGCAGGCTGTAGGGCATATTTTTAACTTATAGCTGCCGTCAGCCATTGCACCCCCTGCGCCTGCGGCGTAAGTTTGGGCACAATCATGGTTAAAATCTCAGGAAAAACAATGAACACCAAAGCCCGCAAAGTGATGATTATCGGGGCCGGTAACGTCGGGACCTCCGCCGCCTATGCCCTGTTGAACCAGAATATCTGCGAAGAGCTGCTGTTGGTGGATATCAACCAGCCGCGCAGCGAAGGCCACGCCTGGGATCTGTCGGATGCCGCCGCCTATATGCCGGGCATGATGACCATCTCCACTCGTGAAGCGAGCGACTGTGCCGATGTGGACATCGCGGTGATCACCGTCTCCGGCGGTGCCCTCAAGCCGGGACAGACGCGGCTGGATGAGCTCACCGCCACGGCCAGCATCGTGAAAAGTATTGTGCCGCAGATGATGGCGGGCGGGTTTAACGGCATTTTTCTGATTGCGACTAACCCGTGCGACATCATCACCTGGCAGGTGTGGCAACTCTCCGGCCTGCCGCGTCATCAGGTGATTGGCACCGGCGTCTGGCTCGATACCACCCGTCTGCGGCGTAACCTGGCGCAGGCGCTGGATATCGGCGCGCAGAGCATCGACGCCTTTATTCTTGGCGAGCATGGGGATACGCAGTTTCCGGTCTGGTCCCATTCGTCGGTCTACGGCTCGCCGATTGCAGAGGTCTATCAACGCCACACCGGCAAAACACTGGATTTTGATCAACTGGCCGAGCGCGTGCGCAAACAGGGGTTTGAGATCTACGCCCGCAAAGGCTGCACGGAGTACGGCATCGCCGCCACCATCGCGGAAATCTGCCGCAATATCTTCACCGGCAGCCACCGGGCGCTGGCGATCTCCTGCATTCTGGACGGGGAGTATGGCGTGGACGACGTGGCGATCGGTGTGCCCGCGGTGCTGGCGCAGAGCGGCGTTCAGCAGATCATTGAGCTGAAGCTGGCAGACGATGAACTGCAAAAATTCCGCCATTCGGCGGAGGTGATCAGAGCCAATATCGCCCGTCTGCCCTGAACCTTAAGGCGCCAGGGTCAGAGTGGCATCCAGCTGGCTTAACTCTGACAGAAACAGGGCGATATGCAGAGCGCTGGTAATGACGGTTTGCCGGGTAGCGGCTACGCCTTACCCGGCCTACATTTCGGGGCTTTTCGTAGGCCCGTGCAAGCGCAGCGCCGCCGGGCGGTGAGAGGGAGCAAACACTAAAAACGACAACCTGAGGTTGTCGTTTTGCTTTTACCTCCGCAGGAACACGGTGCCCTTGAGATAGAGCGCCGCCTGGCCGCCAATCAGTACCCGGTCGCCCTTCAACTCACAGCGCAGATCGCCGCCGCGGGGAGAGACCTGCCGCGCTTGCAGCGAGGTTTTACCCAGCTTCTCGCTCCAGTAGGGGATCAGCATGCTGTGGGCGGAGCCGGTCACCGGATCTTCCGCCACCGACTCGCCCGGGCAGAAGAAGCGGCTGACAAAGTCATACTCATCCCCGGGGGCGGTGACGCAAACCATTTTACCCAGCGGCATCATGCCGTCGATATCCGGAGTCAGCGCCTCTACCTGATGCTGGTTTTCCAGCACCACCATGTAGTCGCGCCCTGCCCGCACCTCTTTCGCCCCGGCGATCCCGAGGGCGCTGAACAGCAGTTCCGGCGGATTGTCTACCGCCTCGCTGGTCCACGCCGGGAAGTTAAGCGTCAGCCAGTCGCCGTTGCGGTTGACCTTCAGGTCGCCGACGAAGCGGGTGGAGAAGACAATCTCGGTGTGCGGATAGTCCAGATACTCAAAAATCACGTGGGCGCTGGCGAGCGTGGCGTGCCCGCAGAGGTTAATTTCGTACTGCGTTGTAAACCAGCGCAGTTCAAAGCCCGCGTCGGTGCGCACGAAAAACGCGGTTTCCGACTGGTTATGCTGCTGGGCCATCTTTAACAGCACGTCATCCGGCAGCCACTCCTCGAGGGGGCAAACGGCTGCAGGATTCCCACCAAACGCGCGATCGCTAAACGCATCGACCAGATAAAATTCAATTTCTTTCATTGGGTTAACCCTTATAGTTAGCGTAAAAACAGATGACCTTTCATATACAGCGATGCCCTGCCGCTCATTAATACCCGGTCGCCCTTCCGTTCACAACGGACATCGCCGCCACGGGCAGAGACCTGCCGGGCAAAGAGCGAGGTTTTATTCAGTTTTTCACTCCAGTATGGGATCAGCATGGTGTGCGCCGAGCCGGTAACCGGATCTTCCCACAGCGCCGCACCCGGCGAGAAAAAGCGGCTGACAAAATCGTACTCCCCCTCGCCGCGCGCGGTGATCGACACTTTATGTTCGCCGGGCGTCATAGCGTTGATGTCCGGCGCGACCGCCTCAACCTGCTGGCGATCCTCCAGCACCAGCACCCAGGCGCGCCCCTTGCGGGCCTCGACGTACTGCTGGATCCCAAGCGCGGCAAGCATTTCTGCCGGCGGGGTCTGCGGCTCGCTCGGACAGGCCGGGAAATCGAGCGTCAGCCAGTCGCTGTCACGACTGACGGTAAGCTGGCCGGATGCGGTATCAAAATGGATGCGGGCGTCGGGATAGTCCAGTTCGTTAAACAATACCCAGGCGGTGGCCAGGGTGGCGTGACCGCAGAGGTTGACCTCGCCTTGGGTGGTGAACCAGCGCAGCTCAATACCCTCCCGCTGGCGCACGAAAAAAGCGGTCTCCGACTGGTTGTGCTCCCGCGTCATGCTGAGCAGCGTCTCGTCCGGCAGCCATTCAGGCAACGGGCACACCGCCGCCGGGTTGCCGCCAAATGAACCTTCACTAAACGCATCGACCAGATAAAACTCAATTTCCCGCATCGCCTGACCCATTGTTAACGTTATGTTGCATCCTATATTTACGGAAAATATCCTCTTTCACCAGCGATTACTTCGGGAGCTTAGTGAGATCTGCATCACAAAATGATTGTATTTTCAGCAGTGATGGTTTTAAGATCGCCCCACCTCATTGACGTAACGACTCCCGGACATCCCTATGACAATCAACACCGTTTCCCGCAGGGTGGCGTGGCTACGGGTGGTGACGCTCGCCGTCGCCGCCTTTATCTTTAACACCACTGAATTTGTCCCCGTCGGCCTGCTCTCGGATATCGCCAGCAGCTTCGGCATGGAGACCGCGCAGGTGGGGATCATGCTGACCATCTATGCCTGGGTGGTGGCGATGATGTCGTTACCCTTTATGCTGCTCACCAGCCAGATGGAGCGGCGCAAACTGCTGATCGGCCTGTTCGTGCTGTTTATCGCCAGCCACGTGCTGTCCTTCCTGGCGTGGAACTTCACGGTGCTGGTGATAAGCCGAATCGGCATTGCCTTTGCGCACGCCATCTTCTGGTCGATCACCGCCTCGCTGGCGATCCGCCTGGCCCCGGCCGGGAAACGCGCCCAGGCGCTGAGCCTGCTGGCGACCGGCACCGCGCTGGCGATGGTGCTCGGGCTGCCGCTCGGGCGCATTGTCGGGCAGATGTTCGGCTGGCGTACCACCTTTTTCGTTATCGGGCTCGGGGCGCTGTTCACCCTGCTGTGCCTGATTAAACTGCTGCCAAAACTGCCGAGCGAACACTCCGGATCGCTGAAAAGCCTGCCGCTGCTGATGCGTCGTCCGGCCCTGATGAGCCTGTATCTGCTGACGGTCGTGGTGGTCACCGCCCACTACACCGCCTACAGCTACATCGAGCCGTTTGTGCAGACCATCGCCGGGTTTAGCGCCAGCTTTGCCACCGTCTTATTGTTGCTGCTGGGCGGCGCGGGAATCATCGGTAGCCTGCTGTTTGGCAAGCTCGGCAACCGCCACGCCTCGCTGCTGGTGAGCAGCGCCATCGGCCTGCTGCTGGCGTGTCTGCTCCTGCTGCTGCCCGCCTCGGGGAGTGAGACCCATCTCGCGTTGCTGAGCATCGTCTGGGGCGTGGCGATCATGATTATCGGTCTTGGGATGCAGGTGAAAGTGCTGGCCCTGGCCCCGGATGCCACAGACGTGGCAATGGCGCTGTTCTCAGGGATTTTTAATCTGGGGATTGGCGCAGGCGCGCTGGTGGGTAATCAGGTGATCCTGCATCTGTCGATGGCGTCGATCGGCTATCTGGGGGCGATCCCGGCGCTGGCGGCGTTGATCTGGTCGGTGCTGATCTTCCGCAAATGGCCCGTCGCCCTGGAAGAGCAGCCGCATCACGGCTAATGAGGTGACCGGGTGGCAGAATGTCACCCGGTCCTGGTTTTACGGGTAGTTTTTAATAATTTCCAGCACGCCGTTGATAATAAA
Organism: Leclercia sp.; assembly: GCF_036780805.1. NCBI lineage: Bacteria > Pseudomonadati > Pseudomonadota > Gammaproteobacteria > Enterobacterales > Enterobacteriaceae > Leclercia > Leclercia sp. The sequence continues at coordinate 1,145,670 of NZ_DAIQCE010000001.1, forward strand.
CTGCACGCCCATGCAGACCAGCAGGAAGCCCATCAGACGAGAGATGGCTTCGATACCGTCTTTACCCACCCAGCGCATAATCGCCCCCGAGCTACGCAAACAGCCCCACAGGATCACGCCGATAAGGGCGAAAATCAGCGTCGGGGCAACCATGATCACCCAGTCCGGGAAGGCAGAACCACTGCGCACCGTCGAGGCGGAGCTGATGATCATCGCAATGGTCCCCGGACCCGCGGTGCTGGGCATCGCCAGCGGCACGAAGGCGATGTTCGGGGCCGGTCGCCCCTGCTTATCATCCAGCGCGTCCTGCGCGTCAGCATCATCTGGTGATTTAGGCGCCGGGAACAGCATCCTGAAACCGATAAACGCCACAATCAGACCACCCGCAATACGCAGACCGGGAATGGAAATCCCGAAGGTGTTCATCACCAGCTGCCCGGCGTAATACGCCACCATCATGATCGCGAAGACGTAAACGGAGGCCATCAGCGACTGGTGATTACGCTGTTCACGGTTCATATCGCCTGCGAGACCGAGGAACAGCGCAACGGTGGTTAACGGGTTAGCCAGGGGCAGCAATACCACCAGCCCAAGGCCAATTGCTTTAAATAAATCAACCATTTTACAGAGTCTTCCTTTTCATAATTCCACCCGCAAGTATAGGGTTAAACCCCCGCTTTAAGCTATGCGCGCATCGTAAGTAATATTTTCGCCCCGAAATCAATTTATCCCAGTGATATGACGACCTGATAAGTGGGCAAAAAAGTGATCTGAATCGCTTTAGCAAATCGTGTCATAAGCTAATGCATTCAGTTGACTTATAGTTGCCTGAGCAATAATATCTGCCGTGATTAAACTACTTGCCAGGGCAACCATTGTGAAAAGCACCAGTGACCTCTTCAACGAAATTATTCCGCTGGGTCGGCTTATCTATATGGTTAACCAGAAGAAAGACCGCCTGCTCAATGACTATCTGTCACCGCTGGATATCACCGCAACCCAGTTTAAAGTGCTCTGTTCTGTGCGCTGCGAAGTGTGTATCACCCCGGTTGAGCTGAAGAAGATCTTATCTGTCGACCTCGGCGCGCTGACGCGCATGATGGATCGGCTGGTCTGCAAGGGGTGGATTGAACGCCGCCCGAATCCGAATGACAAACGCGGCGTGCTGGTGCAGCTGACCAGCGACGGCGCGGCAATGTGTGAACAATGTCATCAATTAGTAGGACAAAAACTGCACCAGGAACTAACAAAAAACTTAACGGCGGATGAAGTGGCAACTCTTGAGCATTTGCTTAAGAAAATCCTGCCGTAAACAGAAAGAGGTATGACGATGTCCAGACGCAATACTGACGCCATCACTATTCATAGCATTTTGGGCTGGATCGAAGATAACCTGGAGTCACCGCTCTCGCTTGAGAAAGTGTCTGAGCGTTCAGGTTACTCAAAATGGCACCTGCAACGGATGTTCAAAAAAGAGACCGGTCACTCATTAGGCCAGTACATCCGCAGCCGCAAATTAACGGAAATCGCACAGAAACTGAAAGAAAGTAACGAGCCGATCCTGTATCTGGCTGAGCGTTACGGGTTCGAATCACAACAAACGCTGACCCGCACGTTCAAGAATTACTTTGACGTTCCACCGCATAAATATCGCATCACCAATATGCATGGGGAATCCCGGTATCTGCTTCCGATCAATCACTGTAACTGCTAATCGCCTGTATTAAGGCTATCCCAGTAGGCGTAATTGTTGCAGACAGTTTGAACACGGACAGCGCGGAACAACCGGAGCGTACTTTAAGTACGTGAGGATTGTGAGCACTGCCCAGGTTCAAAATGGCAAATAAAATAGCCTAATGGGATAGTCTTTAAGACGTATCGAGGAAATTATGAAACTATTCGCTTCCGCTGTTTTCACCGCCCTGGTGCTGGTCTCTGGCCAGAGTTTTGCGGAGCAAACTCCCGGTGTCACGCCGCAGAGCAGCCGCGACACCATGATCCTGCCAACGGCCAATGGCCAGTCGCCTTATGACTTTAACCATATGGGCGCAGGCAGCGACAAATCCGACGAGTTAGGCGTGCCGTATTACAATCAGCGCTCCTGATTCGTTTGCTCCGCCCGGTACTGACTCCCAGAAGTTGGACGGAATTAACGAGGCTTCATCGAAAGAGTCCGCAAATATGCGGACTCTTTTTGTTTCCGGGCGCGCCAGGATTAGCTGGCCTAATCTCATGCTCCAGAATTGCAGGATTTAATAGGTCACCCTAATGACGACGGTGTCGGTATACCCCCCCGCTGATGGCCATTTCTGCGCAGGAACGGAACCGTAAACCACCAGGTTTTGCACTTGCCCATCGCTGGAGTACTGTTTTTCCGGATTATCCGCGGTCCATTCAACAGAGCGGGCGGCGTCCTGATACAGGATATAGTTGATACATTCGCCGTTATGGCACAGGGAACGCAGGTTGCCCTCAGCGTGCATGCCATGGCCCAGGCTGACAGCATAGGATGTACCGGTCGGGCACCGGACGGCAATATTGGCCGTCGATGATGCCTGTAACAATCCTCCCTGAGCCGGGCTTTTAGCGCCAAATGCCATCTCATCGACATTGACGATCTCACAGCCGTTTTTGACCGTCGCTGAGGCGCTAATCTGGTCAGTGAGGGTCGTACCGTGCAGCGCGCCGCAGGCCGGGAGCGCCTGCAGTGAACTCGCTGAAGTATACGAAATCTGTATCGGTGTGCCGTAATCGTAATACGTCCCGGCGCTGATATTGCTCTGACCGGGATGAATCCTGCCTGTCAGCGGTATGTCGTGTTCGACGGTAGCGCCTGACGCCAGTTCCATATCGGTTTGTGCGTAAACGTTATTGTTCTCGCTGAGGGGCGAATGGTGATCGTAGATCGCGTAAACGGAAAAATAGAGTGGCGTTGTTGACGGCATGTTCTGGTTCATCGCCAGAGGATCGTTCGCCAGCACTTTCAGGCACGCGCGAACATACTCGGGCTGACCGTCGTAATTATTACAGGTAAACGAAAGCCGGGTCGCGGTCACGCCAGTCTGGCCTGCGGTAACGGTACCAAAATTGAGCCCGGCCGGGCTACCGTTCCAGCAGTTAGCCGCGACGGCGACGGGGCAGAATCGTAATACCATTACCACCAAAAAAGTGATAACCCAGAGTAAACGCGTTAGTGACATTGTGCTTTTATTCTCTCTATGGAACGGGAGGCGCTAAAGTGAGTCGGAAGTTTTAGCGTACAGGAAGACGATGCCCACTGAATGTCCAGCGTTCCGCCTGCCGGAGGGGCTTCCAGATAAATATTCCCATCATAACCAACGATGGTTTGCGAGGTACCCTGCGTGGGAGTCTGGCCCCGACTGTCCATCACCTCTACCTGTGCAGAGAAGGGAACGTTTTTGCCGTCAGCGGTGGTGACCATGAACAGTACGGCATGGGTACGATAGATGTTAAAGCGGGCAACGGCGCCGCGTCCGTTTTTGGGGATAAGGACTTCGTTGCTGTAGGGCGCCCGGTAATCTTCATCCAGACCGAGGGCATCAATTTCGATATGGTTTGCCTGATACGGATTCAGGTTATTGAGGAAAAGCATGCCATTTTTATCCGTGTGCCCCACCGGGCGATGTTCCAGGTAGACCGGAACATCAGCAACGCTTGAGGTATCAACTAACGCAAATGCGCTTCCCAGTTCACGGGTTGCATAAAGATGCCCCATAAACAATCCTACCGCCCCAGTCAGCGAACCATAGCCGCTATTGCGTTGTTCCTCGCGGTTATAGCCCAACGCCAGATCGCTCCAGGTGTTTCGACGCTGAAGGCTGGCATGGATATTTTCATTCCTGCCTTGTTGAGCAGAGAGATTCCAGCCCCAACCTGGTTTATTGGATTCCAGCGAGTGCGACAGATTAGCCTGTACAAAATTACCTTCTTTATCATGATTATTTTGAATAGAGAGATAATCCTGATGATGGAATAACGGAATACTGAACGTAACGTAAAGGGTGGTGTTGCGATCGTCGCCAAGCGAGCGAGTGATACTGGACGAAAGGTTGACCTGATTATCAAAGCTCTTTGACCAGGACAACCCCAGATAGCGTTCCGTGTACTCAGGAAATGTCTGGCTGACCCAGCTGGTCCCGAAGGTTCCCGTGCGGTCAAACGAGACGCTGGCAAAGAGGGTATCTTCGCGAGTGGCGATATCATTATCCGCAATCGATGATATATCGCGAAATCCCCGACTGGCCTGGGCGTGCGAAAGAGAGAAATTGAACATCTGATTGTTCCACTGCCAACCGGAGCCCCATTGATTCCCGCTGTTTTGCGCATAGCGACTGACGGCAGCATTGGCATGTAGCGTCCCCAGCATCGGGGAGAGTAAATAGTCCCACCCTATTCCCTGGTTGTGCAGATCCCCACTCTGCTCAGTATGGGCTCCGACGGTGGTTTTAGCGGTCAACCCATAGCGCCAGTCGCCGACACCCATCAGCTCTGAGTTATAACTTAACGAGCGGTAGGTATAGTCTTTACGCACCCAGCCCATACTCATCCCCCAGGTTGCAAGCCCATCAGAAAGAAGCTGGTTCGCGCCATACAGATCCAGATTCACCACCCGTTGCTTACCGTTAACATCGGTGATCACCACCTGTGCCCCCTCGCTCCCGGTAAACACCGGCGCAGTGTTCAGGGTAAATTGTCCGGGCTGAACCTTCTGTGAAGAGGTTCTGACCCCCCTGACGTACAGATCAACGGTGGAAGGAAGTGTGACGCTATCGGTCAGTATGTCCTGCGATGAGGTGTTGTAATTAGGCTGAGTGCTGTAGTTATGAGCGATGCTGATGCCGCCAAAACGCACGCTATTGGTCCAGGATTGTGCGGAGGTAAAGCTGTCTCCCAGCCTGACGGTGAGGAGTTTATCGACATTATCATAATTCCAGCTACTCATCAGGCGATGCGTACCCGTTTGTGTCGCGTTGCGACTACTCGATTCCTGAGTGTTCAACGAGGTCGAAAAAAAACCGGGCCCGACGCCAAAGGTGCGGAACTCATTATAAACCGAGGTATCCTGGACACCGTCTTCGCTACTGATAAACGCATCGTAGTTCAGCGCGATGCCCCGCACTTCCGGCGATAATTCAGATGCACGTATAAGGTGCGAGCCGTTGCTGCTGGCGAGATGGCTTTCTCTCTCAAGCCAGTCTTTGGTAGCAACAATGGTCAGGCTTTGGTTCAGGTTGTCGAAGGTAACGCTGAGGCCATTCTGCGAGCTGAGATCAAAATAGTGGTTTTTCTCCGGCAGAGAGGCAACGTTCAGCTCAAGTTTGCCCACGTCCTGAGCGGCAACGTAGATCTTATCTGAAATATATTTGGCCTTGATGAAGGTCTTAATCTGTTGCCCGTTTACCGTGGCCGTAAGATAAAGTATGTCATCAGTGGCTGCGTGAACGCAGGTACAGACCAGGAAATAAAAAGAGCATGTTTTAATGAGTAATAGTAATAGTCTGCTTTTGTACATTATCATTCAGATTAAGTGTCAAGGATGACGCGGTATTAACTCCATTCGGCAGAGGCCATTCCTTTTCACTGTCGGGCAATACGTAGCCAAGTAATCCTTTACTCAGGGCAATATTCCTTGCCCCTGACACAATAAATACGTCACTTAATTTGACATGTTGATAACCATTATTTTTAATTTTTAACTTCGCCGGCTGCGCGGTGCGATCAATCGAGACGCTAAGTTTGTTCACATCAGGATGCTCATCCTTGCAGTTAACAAACAGAGGAATGGAGTAACGTAGCAGGAAGCGTACCCCGTCTTTATCAGCCAGATTATTTTCGCCGGGCAGCTCATCGACAATAATACGGTAGGCCTGTTCGGTTTCGCCACTGAGTGGCGTCGGTAAAATAACCCGGATGAGCTGCTGACGAGAGACAGGAATTGTCGTCATGGGCGGACTCACCATGACATCCTGCGTCTCATTGAAGATGTCTTTATTATTCTGCTGGTGCCACGCATAAACGCGGATCTGCGCGCCAATAGCGGCACTACCGGTATTACGCACGTACACAGCCTGAGCGGACTCTTGCTCACAGAAGTCGAGTGTTACAGGGTAGACCTGTAAGGTGGCGGCACAGGAATTCACAGCGCAGAACCCACCAAAAAGGCTGACGACTGCCCATAAAAGATAACGCTTCATATGCCAAACCACCCTTATCTATCAATAAGTTACTGTTAACGTCACGGTATCGGTATAGTCACCCGCCGGGGCCTGTTTCAGCACATTCGCGGCCACTTTACCGAAGATGGGTAACGCCTGCTGCTGTCCGGTACCTATACCTGCAATCCCGTTATCAACCAGAGAGGTGCCCCCCGGGTGGTCGGTAGACAGCGTATAGGCCACTTTTGTTGTTTGCGCCCCATCGTTAGAACTCATTTCGAAATCGTGGGTTTTATCTGTGCCAAGCTGATATCCGGTACCGTTTGTACAGGTGACATAAGCTTTGGCGGAGGCGGTTACTGCGCCATCGTTACTGCTGTGGGAACCAAAATCCATATCATCAACACTGACCTTACAGGATTTCTCCACGGTCAGTTTTACCGTCATCTGATCGCTCACACTGTCTGAATCATCAGCAAACACGGCGGATGAAAATAAAATGCTAATCGCAGTCAGAGATAATGCAGTGGCTTTACGGTTAATCATTTTAAAACTCGCTAAGACTATTAATAGACTTTCCGGGGTCGGAAGAAGCGAGGGAGGGTAATGATTATGAAAGGCTTAAGATTATTTATTCGTGCTATGTTTAAAAAATGTAAATGTCAAGATACGATGAAACTGATTTTATCCATTAATTATGGAAAGGCTATTAAGTGAGACTCATTTTCAGTATGGGTAACAAATATTCAGCGTCCCGAAAAGAAGCCATCAATATACGAGTGTTTATTTTCTGCAAAGATAAACTCTCATTTCTATAATAAATGCGCGCGTATTATCGCCAATCCGATCGTTCATTCCGACATTTATGTGGGTGGCATCCACCCACAGGGTAATTTTTCAGCCTCTGACCCGCGTCGTCCGACGCAAACGCAGGCCGAAGACGTTGATATAGAGCCCGGCCATCACCAGCAGCGCGCCCACCAGCTGCAACACCCCCAGTTTTTCATCCAGCAGCAGCGCCGCACTGGCGATCCCCACTACCGGGACTAACAGCGACAGCGGTGCCACTCGCCAGGTTTCATAGCGGCCGAGCAGCGCGCCCCAGATGCCGTAACCGACAATAGTGGCGACAAACGCCAGATAGATCAGCGACAAAATCGTGGTCAGGTCGAGGGTGACCAGGCTGTGCAGCATCACCGTTGGGCCATCCAGCAGATAGGAGGCCACCATAAAGGGCACAATCGGGATCAGGGCGCTCCACACCACCAGCGACATCACCGCCGGACGCGTCTCAAGCTGCATGATCTTTTTATTGAAGATATTGCCGCTGGCCCAGCAGAACGCCGCCGCCAGGGTCAGTAAATAGCCCAGCAGCGCGACGTGCTGCCCGTTGAGGCTGGCCTCGGCCAGCACCAGTACGCCGACTATCGCCAGAGCGATCCCCGCCAGCTGTTTGCCCTGCAGCCGCTCGCCAAATACCAGCGCGCCGAGAATAATGGTGAAGAACGCCTGGGCCTGCAGCACCAGCGACGCCAGCCCGGCGGGCATGCCAAAGTTGATGGCGCAAAAGAGAAAGGCAAACTGGCCGAAGCTGATGGTCAGGCCGTAGCCCAGCAGCAGACGAAACGGGATCTTCGGGCGGGCAACAAAGAACAGCGCCGGAAAGGCCACCAGCAGAAAGCGTAAACCGGCCAGCATCAGCGGAGGCATGTTGTGCAACCCGACTTTGATCACCACAAAATTCAGCCCCCAAACTACCACCACCAGCAATGCCAGCAGCCCGTCTTTACGCGTCATACCCTGCCCCTGTTTATTAAATTTTTGTAAACACTTATCAAAGTAACGAAAAATCAGGACGACGAACAGATCATTAATTCTGGCAGTCAGGTGATGCACTTAGGGATAAATTTGGTGCTATACAAGCCTCTTATGCCGTGATAATCCTGATAAGACATAACAAAAACTTCACACGCAATTGTCGGGCAGGAAAATGAAACCATCACTCAGGCGCTCAACCGCAGCGCTGCTGGCGTCGTCGTTGTTACTCACCATTGGGCGCGGCGCGACCTTGCCGTTTATGACCATCTATCTCACCCGCGTCTACAGCATGAGCGTGGAGAATATTGGTTATGCCCTGTCGGTGGCGCTGACTATCGGAGTGGTGTTCAGCCTGGGGTTTGGCATTCTGGCCGATAAATTCGATAAAAACCGCTACATGCTCATCGCCATCACGGCGGTTGCGCTGGGCTTCCTGGCGATCCCGCTGGTAGATAACGTCGTGCTGGTGGTGCTGGCCTTCTCGCTGATCAACTGCGCCTATTCAATCTTCTCCACGGTGCTGAAAGCCTGGTTTTCCGATGTGCTCAACCCGGCGGAAAAGGCGCGGGTTTTCTCGCTGAACTACAGCTTTCTCAACATCGGCTGGACCATCGGCCCGCCATTGAGCACCTTGCTGATGATGTACAGCCTGCAACTGCCGTTCTGGATGGCGGCTTTCTGCGCCGCGCTGCCGCTGGTGCTGATCCAACGCTATGTGCAGAAAGGCGTGGCGGCCGATAGCGAACATGTGCCGGTGCCCTGGCAGCCGTCGGTGCTGCTGCGCGACCGGGCGCTGTTCTGGTATACCCTCTCCGGGCTGCTGGCCTCCTACGTGGGGGGCTCTTTCGCCAGCTGTATTTCCCAGTACGTGCTGGCGGCAGATTACGACAGCGATTTCGCCCAGAACGTGGTGGCCGTGGTGCTGCCGGTCAATGCCGCGATGGTGGTTTCGCTGCAGTACATCATTGGTCGCAGGCTGTCGGCGCGTAACATCCGCCCGCTGATGACCCTCGGCACCCTGTTTTTCGTCCTCGGTCTGGCCGGGTTTATGCTCTCCGGGGAGAATCTGATCTACTGGGGACTCGCCGCGGCGGTCTTTACCGTGGGGGAAATCATCTATGCGCCAGGCGAATACATGTTGATCGACAACATCGCCCCGCCGGGCATGAAAGCGAGTTACTTCTCCGCCCAGGCGCTCGGCTGGCTGGGCGCGGCCTTTAACCCGATGATCACCGGGCTGATCCTGACCCATCTCCCGCACTGGTCGCTGTTCGTGATTATGATGGTCGCCATTGTGCTGGCCTGGATGATGATTTTACGTGGGATGCGGGTGAAAGCGTGGGTTGATTTGCCTCGTGTAGCCTGAGTGCAGTGCCCGGCGGCGCTACGCTTGCCGGGCCTACAAACTACCAACCCGGCGCACAAACCGCACCGAAATTAATGGTGCAACATCTCCTCCACCACCTGCTTTTTGTACATTTCATTGGGATAATAGGTCGGCCAGTTATCCATCTCCTTTAATAACGCCTCGTGGGAGGTGTTGCCCATAAAGATATGGAAATGGGCTGACTGACGCGGGCCGATGGTGTGGTCGCTGAACTGGACGAACTTCGGTGCTTTGCTATTTGCGTCCTGGCATTCAAACAGGTAACGCACGCCCTTCTTGCCGGAGGCATAGGTCAGGATCTTGTAGCCGTTTGAAACATACTCACAGCGGCTGACGCTTTTCCCGGCGTGGAACTCCATCACGTTGTTCTCGATGCCGATAGTCTCCACGTCGGTGGCGTAGCCGGTGCGGTAATAGGCCTTCACCTCATCAAAGGTTTTGCTCTTGTCTTTCTCGGCCTTCTTCTTAAACACCGGGTCGAGATCGCCGCTCAGCAGAAACGGATAGACCGACTGCCAGACGCCGTCCCAGTTAGAGAGCGGGCGATCCTTCACGTCTTTATCCTCAAACACGCCGTTGGCCGCTTTTTGTTCCGCCTCGGTCATCTGGTGGCCGTGGGAATGGGCATACAGCTGGCCGCTGACCAGCATCGCCCCCAGAGTCATTGCATATTTACCAATAGGTCCTGCCAAGATAACGTCCTCACTCCATTTGAAAGAGTGAGAGATGTTATATTATAACATATCGCAAAACAACCTGTTAAATCGCCACCAGGCCGCGAACGCCCTCCTGTTCCATATCCTCGCCGCGACCGCGCTGGATAATGCTGCCCCGGGACATCAGCAGATAGCTGTCGGCCAGCTCGGCGGCAAAGTCGTAGAACTGCTCCACCAGCAGGATCGCCATATCGCCCCGGCTGGCGAGCTGGCGGATCACCTGGCCGATCTCTTTAATCACCGAGGGCTGGATCCCCTCCGTGGGCTCATCAAGAATCAACAGCTGCGGACGGCTCGCCAGCGCCCGGCCAATCGCCAGCTGCTGCTGCTGCCCGCCCGAAAGATCGCCGCCCCGGCGCTGCTTCATCTCCTGCAGAACGGGAAACAGCTGCCAGATCTCCTCCGGCACCTGCTTTGCCTCCCGCGACGGAAAACGCGATAACCCAAGCAGCAGGTTTTCCTCCACCGTCAGGCGGGGAAAGATATCCCGCCCCTGGGGCACATAGGCTACCCCGGCCTGCACCCGCTGGTGCGGTTTTGCATGGGTGATAGGTTTGCTCTGCCAGAGGATCTCGCCGTTGCGCGCCGGGATCAGCCCCATCAGGCACTTCAGCAGGGTCGTTTTACCCACCCCGTTGCGCCCCAGCAGGCAGGTGACTTCGCCGGGCAGTGCCTCAAAGCTGACCCCGCGCAGGATGTGGCTCCCGCCATAATATTGATTCAGTTCGTTAACCTGTAGCATCCGCGCTCCTTAGCGTCCGAGATAGACTTCGATCACCTGCTCGTTGGCCTGCACCTCGCGCAGCGAGCCCTCTGCCAGCACCCGGCCCTGATGCAGGACGGTGACGTGATCGGCAATGGTTTCGACAAAGCCCATGTCATGTTCCACCACCATCAGCGAATGTTTACCCGCGAGGGTGCGAAACAGCTCGGCGGTGTATTCGGTTTCGGCGTCGGTCATCCCGGCGGCGGGTTCGTCCAGCAGTAACAGATGCGGCTCCTGCACCAGCAGCATGCCGATCTCAAGGAACTGCTTCTGCCCATGCGACAGCAACCCCGCCCGGCGATGCCGCTCCGCGCCGAGGCGCAGCAGGCTCAGCATCTCGTTGATCCTGTCACCCTGCTCGCTGCTCAGCCGGGCGCGCAGGCTGGCCCACACTGACTTATCTCCCTTCATGGCCAGCTCGAGGTTTTCCCACACCGTCAGGGCCTCAAAGACCGTCGGCTTCTGGAACTTGCGCCCGATACCCTGGCGGGCAATGGCGATCGGATCGAGGGTGGTGAGATCGGTCGACTGGTCGTACAGCGCCCGCCCGCTCTGGGGCCGCGTTTTACCGGTGATGACGTCCATCAGGGTGGTTTTACCCGCGCCGTTGGGGCCGATCACGCAGCGCAGCTCACCTACACCAATGTTAAGCGACAGGTCGGTGAGCGCCTTAAAGCCGTCAAAGCTGACGTTGATCCCCTCCAGCTGCAACACCGGGTCGGTCTGGTCGCGATAGCGATCTCCGGGCAGCTGGCGGGTAAATAATTGTTCGCTCATTACTGGTCTCCTTTGCGGAACAGTCCCGTTACGCCGCGGGGTAAAAACAGCGTGACCGCGATAAAGATCAGCCCGAGAAACAGCTGCCAGTACTCCGGCATTGCCACGGTAAAGACGCTTTTTGCACCGTTGACCAGCGCCGCGCCAAGCACCGGGCCGATCAGCGTGCCGCGGCCGCCGAGCGCCACCCAGATAGCCGCTTCGATAGAGTTGGTGGGTGACATCTCGCCGGGGTTAATGATCCCGACCTGCGGAACATACAGCGCTCCGGCCAGTCCGCACAGCACCGCGGATAACGTCCAGACCAGCAGCTTAAAGCCGCGCGGATCGTAGCCGCAGAAGGTCAGCCGGTTCTCCGCGTCGCGCACCGCGGTCAGGATGCGGCCAAACTTACTTTTTGCCAGCGCATAGCCCACCGCCAGCGATGCCGCCAGCAGCAGCACGGTGGCAATAAACAGCCCGATACGCGTTGAGGTCGCGGTGACGGAGAAGCCCAGCAGCGTGGTGAAGCCGGTAAAGCCGTTGTTGCCGCCAAAGCCGGTTTCATTGCGGAAGAACAGCAGCATCCCGGCGAAGGTCAGCGCCTGGGTCATAATCGAAAAATAGACCCCTTTGATTTTTGAGCGGAAGGCAAACCAGCCGAACAGCAGCGCCAGCAGGCCGGGCACCATCACGATCAGCACCAGCGCCCAGGCGAAATGCTGGGTGCCCCACCAGAACCAGGGCAGTTCGCTCCAGGAGAGAAACGACATAAAGGCCGGGAGGCCGTCGCCCGCGGCCTGGCGCATCAGGTACATCCCCATCGCGTAGCCGCCGAGGGCGAAAAACAGGCCGTGGCCCAGCGACAGCATGCCGGCGTAGCCCCACACCAGATCCAGCGCCACGGCGACAATCGCGTAGCAGAGGATTTTGCCCACCAGGGTCAGCATCCAGGTGGAGACCGCCAGCGGATGCGCGGCGGGCAGCAGCGCCAGAAACGGCAGCACCAGCAGTGCGGCGAGGAGCAGGCCGAGGAGTATCGGTACGCTGCGCGGCGCTTTCCGCGCCAGGGTTAAGGTCAGTGGCTGGCTCATCAGTCGATTACCCTCCCTTTCAGTGCAAACAACCCCTGAGGACGCTTCTGAACAAACAGAATGATCGCCACCAGAATCACGATTTTGCCGAGTACGGCACCCATCTGCGGCTCGAGGATCTTATTGAAAATCCCCAGACCAAAGGCGGCCGCCACGCTGCCGGCCAGTTGGCCTACGCCGCCGAGCACCACCACCAGGAAGGAGTCGATGATGTAGCCCTGACCCAGCTCCGGCCCGACGTTGCCCAGCTGCGACAGCGCCACCCCGCCGAGCCCGGCAATGCCGGAGCCCAGCCCAAAGGCCAGCATATCGACGCGCCCGGTGGGCACCCCGCAGCAGGCCGCCATGCTGCGGTTTTGCGTCACCGCCCGCACGTTCAGCCCCAGCCGGGTTTTGTTGAGGATCAGCCAGGTGAAAAACAGCACCAGCAGCACAAAGCCCAGCACGACCAGCCGGTTCCACGGCAGGATCAGGCTGGCGTAGACCTGCACCCCGCCGGAGAGCCATGCCGGGTTGGCAACTTCAAGGTTTTGCGCCCCGAAGATCATGCGCACCAGCTGGATCAGCATCAGGCTGATGCCCCAGGTCGCCAGTAATGTTTCCAGCGGGCGGCCATACAGATGGCGGATCACCGTGCGTTCCAGCGCCATGCCCACGCCTGCGGTGAGCCCGAACGCTACCGGCAGCGCCACCAGCGGATAAAAGGTAAGCCACTGCGGGGTGAACTGCGCCATTGCCTGCTGCACCATCCAGGTGGCGTAAGCCCCGAGCATCAGCATCTCGCCGTGGGCCATATTGATCACCCCCAGCAGGCCGTAGGTGATAGCCAGTCCGAGCGCGGCGAGCAGCAGAATGGAGCCCAGCGACAGTCCCATAAAGGCCTGACCCAGCAGGTCGCTGATGGTCTGACGATGCTGGATCTGACGCAGGCTTTCCGCCGCGGCCTGACGTACCCCGGCATCCGGCTCGGTCTGCGCGTGGGTATAAGGCAGCAGCCGGGACTGCACCTCCGGGTCGCTCGACTCGCCAAGCAGCGTGACGGCCTGCTGGCGAACCGCAGGCTGGGTGCTGGTCAGTTGCAGGCTGGCGACGGCCAGGCTCAGCACCTGGCGCACCGCGTCATCCTTCTCGCTGGCCAGTTGACGCTGTAAAAAAGGCAGCATCTGCGGCTGGGGATCGCGCTGGAGCTGCTTCGCCGCCGCCAGCCTTTCGGTGACACTGTCACCGGCCAGCTGATGGGTGGCGAGCGCCGTGGCGGCCAGCACCCGCAGACGGTTGGTAAGCCGCACGGCTTTGGTCGCCCCCTGCGGCTGAGCAGCCTCGCCGAGAGTGGTTAAGGCACCATTTGCACGGGCAAAGGCGTGCTTGTTGCTATCGACAAAGACATTTTCCTGCTGCAATGCCCGCAGCAGCGCCAGACGGGCGGGATCGGGCGCGGCGGCCCACTGCACCAGCAATGCCGCCTGCTGGCTGCGGCTGGCGGCAACAAAGTTATCGGCGTCCGTTGCCTGCGCCATCCCTGGCAGCAGTCCGGCAAGCCATACGAGAGCGAAGATCATGCGCATGACGTTCATGGCTTTACCTCTTTATGATCCGGATTCAGTTGCTGGCGGTTTTGATCGGGGTGTCGGGCTTTTTATCGTTCCCGGCAATGTACGGGCTCCACGGCTGGGCGCGGACCGGCGCTTCGGTCTGCCATACCACGTTGAACTGGCCGTTACCCTCGATTTCGCCAATCATCACCGGCTTATGCAGATGGTGGTTGGTGGCATCCATGGTCAGGGTGAAGCCCGACGGCGCTTTAAAGGACTGACCCGCCATGGCGGCACGCACTTTATCCACATCGGTGGTGCCCGCTTTTTCCACCGCCTGGGCCCACATGTGGATCCCTACGTAGGTGGCTTCCATCGGATCGTTGGTCACGACCGTGCCGGCATTCGGCAGCTTCTGGGTTTTGGCCCAGTTTTTATAGGCCGCCACGAAGGCCTGGTTGGCCGGGTTATCCACCGATTCGAAGTAGTTCCACGCCGCCAGGTTGCCCACCAGCGGTTTGGTATCGATACCGCGCAGCTCCTCTTCACCTACCGAGAAGGCCACGACCGGCACGTCGGTGGCTTTTACGCCCTGGTTAGCCAGCTCTTTGTAGAACGGTACGTTAGAGTCGCCGTTGATGGTGGAGACTACTGCGGTTTTGCCTGCGGCGGAGAATTTCTTGATGCTGGCAACGATGGTCTGGTAATCGCTGTGGCCGAACGGGGTGTAAACCTCTTCGATGTCTTTATCCTGAACCCCTTTCGAGTGCAGGAAGGCGCGCAGAATTTTGTTGGTGGTGCGCGGATAAACGTAGTCGGTGCCCAGCAGGAAGAAGCGCTTCGCCTCCCCGCCATCTTCGCTCATCAGGTATTCCACCGCCGGGATAGCCTGCTGATTTGGTGCCGCGCCGGTGTAGAAGACGTTCGGCGACATCTCTTCCCCTTCGTACTGCACCGGGTAGAACAGCAGACCGTTCAGCTCCTCAAACACCGGCAGAACCGATTTGCGCGAGACCGAGGTCCAGCAGCCGAAGACCGCCGCCACCTTATCCTGGCTTAATAGCTGGCGGGCTTTCTCAGCAAACAGCGGCCAGTTGGAGGCGGGATCCACCACCACCGGCTCCAGTTTTTTGCCCAGCACGCCGCCTTTGGCGTTGATCTCGTCGATGGTCATCAGCGCCACGTCTTTCAGCGGCGTTTCGGAAATCGCCATCGTGCCGGAGAGCGAGTGCATGATGCCAATCTTGATGGTGTCGGCTGCCTGCACGCTGAAACTCATCCCCATGGCCACCACGGAGGCCGATAAAGCAAAGGCTTTTAACAAGGTACGACGATGCATAATTTTCACTCCTGAAAAACAACGCTGTGCGAAATCGTCCGTTACGGCGTGGACGCAGAAAAAGCATTCAGGATTAGACAGAGCAAAAAGGATGCCAGAACGAAAAATAAGCGGGATCGCGGGGTTGGATAAGGGTTTGAACACAGAGGCGGATCAGAATGGCACAGCGTTGCACTTAATTAATGCAACGCTGTGGAGAAACGGTTACCAGACTTCGCTGGCGATTTGAGTAACCAGGCGCACCT
This sequence comes from Leclercia sp., assembly GCF_036780805.1. NCBI lineage: Bacteria > Pseudomonadati > Pseudomonadota > Gammaproteobacteria > Enterobacterales > Enterobacteriaceae > Leclercia > Leclercia sp. Next base: position 1,161,499 of record NZ_DAIQCE010000001.1, read on the forward strand.
TATCCCACTGCTGGGCTTCGGTCAGGGCGTTGCCCTCTTCGGTAGAAGCGAAGCCGCACTGTGGGCTGAGGCAGATCTGCTCTTTCGCGACGTACTTCGCCGCCTCTTCCAGACGCGCTTTCACCCCTGCCGGGTTCTCCAGCTCGCCGCTTTTGGTGGTGATCAGGCCCAGTACCACCTGCTGTTTGCCCGGACGGACGAAGCGTAACGGGGCAAAGTCGCCGCTGCGATCGTTGTCGTATTCGAGGAAGAAGGCATCGACGTTGACGGTGCCAAACAGGATTTCGGCCACCGGCTCGTAGCCCCCTTCGGAGATCCAGGTCGAGCGGAAGTTACCGCGACAGACGTGCAGCCCGATAGTCAAATCCTCCGGCTTGCCTTCCAGCGCCTTGTTCAGCACGCGGGCATAGGTACGCGCCAGCTGGTCCGGGTCATCACCGCGCTCGCGGATCTGTCGGCGCTGATCGTCGGAGCAGAGGTAGGCCCAGACGGTGTCGTCCAGCTGCAGGTTGCGACAGCCCGCCGCATAGAAGGCATGGATGGCATCTCGCCAGGTTTGCGCCAGGTCGTCGAAATAGACATCCAGATCCGGATACACCGTGGCATCGATATCCTTACGCCCACCGCGGAAATGCAGCACGCTCGGGCTCGGGATGGTCATCTTCGGCTGGGCGTTGCCGCTAACGCTCTGGAGATAGCGGAAGTCATCCAGCATCGGATGGCTGCCGAATCCCAGCTTGCCGGTGACGCGCACGCCGTGGGCTTTGGTCTGCACACCGTTAAACTGGATACCCTGGTTCGAGTCGTAACGCTCCACGCCCTGCAGGCCGTCGAAGAAATCAAAGTGCCACCAGGCGCGACGGAACTCGCCGTCAGTCACCACCTGCAGGCCGCAGGCGCACTGCTGCTCTACCACATGGCGAATCGCCTCGTCTTCGACCGCACGCAGCTGCCGGGCGTCGATCTCACCGCTGGCGAACTTTACCCGCGCCTGTTTAATGGCGTCGGGACGTAAGAAACTGCCTACCACATCGGCACGGTTCGGGGCGTGTTGTCGCTGCATGCTTATCTCCTTTATCTGCCGCCAGGTAATTGCCGACAGTGATAATTCATTATTTGAACATTTAGACTTCTGGATGGCTATATGTCCAAAAGATGTCACAGCGCCTGCCTCACGGCAAACGAGAAAAATTCATGGGTGTTGAAAAAAATTCATGATGGGCGGCGAGACAAAAAAAAACCGCCAGAAACTGGCGGTAAATGCTTGCATGGATAGATTTGTATTTTGATATCTACGGACCCGGTATTCCATACCGGGCTGCGGATCCTGACCAGGTTAGCATGAAGAAGATAAATGAAGGTTAAACAGGATCTGAGCTGGCAGACGAGGAACGGTAACGCGCTATCAGCCAGACGGCTGTACAGGCCGCAACCGGCACCAGCCAGTCGAGCAGACTGCCCACATCCCAGACCTGCCAGTCAAACCCGCCCCACCACGGCATGTTGGCGCGCTTCCCGTGGCCAAACAGGGCAATCCAGCGGTATTCAGCCTGAGTCTGTTCCCTGGCGATAAACCAGAGCGACCCCAGCGCGCCGCCGATACCCCATTTTCCCAGTCTCAGGCCGCAGAGACACTGGAGCGTTACGGCGGCGAGTGCGTGCAGTACAGGAGAAAAATCCATTATCGAGCCAACCTATTTGTTTGAGAATTTACGCATGTTGCTGCCATTGTTTTTGTTTCTTTTTCAGACAGCGCGCTAATCGCTTTGCGGACTGTCTCTACGCTTCAGCACGTAATATCCTGAGCGTTCAAAAAACCGGCAAATAAAACAATTACTCACCGTAATTAATGATTACAGGTTTTTTCAATGCTACTATAACCCTACCAAATGGAGTGTTTTTGACAGGGAGCTGAGCATGACCATCTTCAGTACCAACAAAATGATAGCATGCTTGTTTTTTATACTGCTCATCCCTTTTATCGTGGTGTGTACCTATACCTGGTTCTATATTGAGTTTAGTAGTAAACATGAATTTCAAACTACCATATCCAGATTTACGGCTAACGCATCTAAAGCCAATATCGAAACCCCTGTTAATAAAATCAAGCAAATATTCAGAAGCCTCTCTTCAAACCTGGATGAGGCAGATATTGAAAAATATTTAGCAGGTCAACCAACAGACCTTGATACCGTTATCCCTGCCATAACAGATTCAACAGTATTCTTTAGCCATATTATCATTTCCAATCCCGCGGATAAGTACAAAATATACCCTAACGTAGCGTTAACGAGTTTCTCTCCACGCTCCAGACCCTGGTACCCCATGACAGCCACCAAAGACTTCATTAGTTATTCAGATCCTTACACCTCCATGCTTAGTGATATAAGCGGGACATCTAAATCAAAGAAAAAATCGATTACCGCAAGTATGAACCTGTTTAATAAGCACTCCGATTTTATTGGCAATATCGCTTTCGATCTGGATCTGAAGTCAATAAGTTCAACAATCAACAATAAAACTTCGCCTTACAATGGTAAGTTTTTAATCGTCGCGACGTCGGGTGAAGTCGTCCTGAGCGAAAATAAAATAGAGATTTTAAGGAAAAAAGTGCCTCAATCGTGGATTGAACAGGCATCAAATGTTGAAGGTAATTTTCATGATAGTCAGGAAAAGGTCTTCGTATTTTACAAGACATACATGAACCCTGACTGGATTGCCTTCACTGTCGTTAATGAAAGTGATTATAAAAATATCTCAAGCAGCGCAATGCAAACGTTCTGGATTGTGACGTTATGTTGTCTGGTGTTCTACATGGTTATGGTCGTTTTAGCCAAATTATATATGGAACAAATCATATCCAGACTGTATATGAGCATTAACGGTATCGATCCGAAAAAAGAGAAAATCACCATAAGTGCAATCTATGAAAACATCCGGGAAAGTAAAAAAAACCTTGAGAAAGCCGTCCATGACTCCACCACGGATGGTTTGACGCAAATTTTCAACAGAAGAAAATTCGATATCGACACGCATAGTCTCGCCAGCAGTAAACACACCTTCTTTTTAGCGATGATTGACATTGATAACTTCAAAAAAATTAATGATACCTATGGCCATGATACGGGCGACATTGTGTTGAAGACCGTCAGTAAAATGGGTCGTCAGGTCATTGATAGCGAGCATAATATTTACAGGTTTGGCGGCGAAGAGTTATGCGTAATCTACGTCGGTGAGGATTATGATTATTTCTATCAGCTTATCGCTACCTGGTTAAAAATGGTTTCCATAAGAGAATGGCGGGAGCCTGATTTGCAGGTAACCTTCAGTGCCGGCATAGCAAAGTTTACTGCACGGGATACAGTTGAGCAGATCCTGAAGCATGCCGATGAAAAACTGTACCAGGCCAAATCCACGGGTAAGAACCGGATCATTGGCCTGTAGAAGACGACAAAAAACCGGGCATCGCGCCCGGTTCTGTTTCCAACCTGAAAAAGCCCTACGCACTCAACCCACGATTCACCAGCATCGGCTCAATCTGCGGATCGTGCCCGCGCCACTGGCGATAAAGTTCAGCTAAATCAGTGCTATTCCCACGGGACAAAATCGCCTCGCGGAATTTCTGCCCGTTTTCGCGGTTAAGTCCACCCTGCTCCACGAACCACTGATAGCCGTAGTCGGCCAGCATTTGCGTCCACAGATAGGCGTAATAGCCTAATGCGTAGCCAACTCCGTCCACCCTGAAAATTTCATTAACGGTTCGGTGTAATTTTTAAGTGTTTTAAATCTTCTCTATTTTAAATCGCTTCACTATAAATAGCGCAATTCACACCCTCAAATTTTTAATTTTATTTGATAAAAATATATCGCTACTGAATGCACATATTATACATCATCAACACAGAATATAACCATATCTATATTAATGCAATGACAGCAAACACTACAGATTTGATACAGAACGTTTAAAACACAATGTAAAAATCCATGATAAATTTATTTGCAATATTGTTAAATGCTTGAGAGCACCATCATAAATCAGTTAACAATGACCGCAATACATCAAACCCAACGCTAACAACGGGTTCCCAATATTTTATGCAACATACCCGCAAGCTGTAATTTCCCTATGAGATTTTTCTAGCAAACAGAATGGCGCACCATCTAAACCCACCAATTATTTTAACCATCAATATACATCCACTCATTTTATTTTTCCATGTCAACATAACTCCCTACTGTAGATAACTGCGTCTTGAAAACATTCATTCAAATTGTAGATCGCGTCTAAATACAGGTGTAACATCCAAAAAAACTTTCAATTAAACAGAGATGTTATCGTGGTAACCCATAGCTCAACAAATAATCGAGACATGCATTTTGTACAGGTGTGTAGGGGAATAGCCGCAATGGCTATTGTTTTATATCACGGTAGAGCTTTTTGTAGTCATGGGGATGTATATGAAATAGCATTGCGGGGATTTGATGCCGGTGTTGATTTATTTTTCGTCCTTAGTGGTTTGGTAATGGTATTAGCAACAAAAAACTCTACTGGTGGCGCAAAAAACTCCATTGAGTTTATAATTAAACGCTGGGCTCGAGTTTGGCCTCCATATGCTGTTGCAACAATACTTTTTGTTTCGATTGCAACAATATTTGATCACAACTTCATGCTGGCCCCAGAAAAAATAAACACTCTAATTAAGTCTTTTTTATTTTATCCTCTTAATACAGATTCAGCACCAGCTTTAGGTTATCCAACCTTAGGTGTAGGCTGGACATTAAACTACGAAATGTATTTTTATGCTTTATTTGCCATTTCCCTTTTATCAAAACGCTTTCGTTGGGTTACTTTTTTCTCACTGATATTTCTCACGCTAATTATCATCCCGGAATCAACCAGAACACTTTCGTTTAGCTCATCAACACAATATAATTTTAGCATAGGGTATCTGAACCTAATTACATCTCCAATCATATGGGATTTCGTATGTGGTGTAATTATTGGTTTGATTTACTTTTCACCCATACGCATTAAAAACAATTATATTTTAAACATGACCACCTATCTTTCCGTCGCATTGGTGCTTTGGTTATTCTCATTCAACTCATTTGGCGACCATGGAGTAATGGGCAAATTACCCATTATAGCATTCATGGTATTATCGCTTACTTTGCGCCAAAAAGAACATGAACAAAAATCCCCTAAGGTTTTATTATGGCTAGGAGATATATCTTATTCCATTTACCTTACTCACACTCTTCTTTATGCATTTGTATGGGTTATTTTGCAAAGGAATGGATTTGCTAATATTTCTCAGGGTTTGGTCGTTGCATGGCTAGCAACTATTTTATCGATCCCTGCAGCCTCTATATTTCATCATTATATTGAAGTTAAACTATCAAATATTGTTCGTAATAAACTGCTAGAGTTCTCCATTCCTAAATTTACCTCCAGGCATGCAGCGTTTATAGAAAAACAATAAATATCTTTCAAATAGCCAGGTAGGATACAACTATCTGGCTAGTAAATTTTTCAGCTGAACAACTGCACAGCACTTACGGAGATCCCTATACTAAAAATTAGTACGTTTGATTTTTATTCCTCGTCGGTATCTTCTATTGCTGATCCCCACTTCCACTTTTGATTACAGGGTTTTTGTTAGTAACTTGAGATTGCTTTTTCGGCTGACTCTTTCACCGGGTTGCCAGCCAGCATGACTTTCGTTTCACCATCGCCGCCGATTACCAGCAACTCCTATGTGTTTTACAGTTATTCAGTGCGCATAAATGCATACTTTTGTTTCCTTGCATATGACGTGCGGCGTTTTTATGCCCGCCCCATGCCCCATTACTGCACAGGAACATCGCCGATCCAATCTGTCTCGCATCATTTAGTATTTAGCGATGAGAAAGCCCTCCGAAGAGGACTATGTAATTACGAAAATTTTATTATATCCGAATTAGTTATTCAGAAAATCGACTTCGTTATTTTGGAGTTAATTTTATTTATAACATACTTCCCTAAAGCGATGGATTTTTTCTCAATAATTTCATGGCAGACATAAGCAACAAAAACTGAGGTGAAAAATAAAAACATCAGTTTGGTAATACCATTTGTGCTTTGAAATAGGGTGAATATATCAGGATTTCTGTGGTAAGCATCAATGATGATTACGTGCGTTAAATATAAAGAATAGGATATATCACCAAAGAAATTCATAATTGGAATTTCTTTAAATCTTGATATTCTTTCCATCATGACTAATGAGAGAACTAACCACGCACTCCATATGCCCCATATCAAAGGTCCATGCCCGTAAACTTGACAAGATAAAATCATTAAAGCACTCATACCAAATAATAAGACACACAAAGGGTATACAAATTTATTTAATGTTGTGCTTTTATCAAATATACGGAGAGAGGCTATTTTATAGATAATAATTCCATAAATAAAATCTATGAACATCGGAGATGCAAGGATTGTTAAAGGAGCATGTAACATACTTCCCTCAAAGAAAGAGTTTTTATTGTAACCCTGCATAGTGACGGTTCCAGTTTGCGAATACTGAATCCCAAAAACAAGGCAAACAAGCATTACTACACAAATTACAGCCCTACTCCTATGATTGATTAACATGGCTATCAGAAAAATAAAATAGAATAATATTTCGTAGGTTAATGTCCATGCAGGTGTAAGCATGTTATAACCAAAGAACGGTGATCCTTCAGATATATTATGCCCCAATGGAATCAGTGACCTTAAGTAAAACCCCAAATCAGCACTCTCAAATACAAAAATATAGTAGAATGTCACGCCTGCAATTAATAATGGATATATACGAAAAATCCGTCGAACAATATAATTTACTCCTAAGTTAGCCTCATATTTATTTGTTGCAAAACAAATTATAAATCCACTTATTATGAAGAACAGATCTACACCGAATGCACCAAATGAAAAAAGGAGGTCACCAAGATCTTTTTGTGAATAAACATCATTCAATGTCCCCCTTAAATGATAAAGGACAACCAGAACTGCGGCAGTGCCGCGAAGATAATGTATACTATTGATTTTTGACATTTTAACACCATTAACTGAAAACTTTCAGGAATCTTATATCAAAGCTGCATATCTAACAATTCAAATCCATAGCTGCACCTCAACATTGGCTTCTGGCTGTTGACTCTGCCGAGGTTATCGAGACTTTGCCGTAATAATATGTTAAGAGGCATAGCCAGGTTTGCTGGATAAAATATAATCATTAGATAATTTGTTGGCATTCTCTGCGTCTTCAACCCCATCTGGGACTACTTAAAAGTACTACCCTGCGGTATTACCACGTGGTTAGAGACGAACTAATCGATCGGAATAAATAAAGTCTTCGCGGTCATTTCGAGCGAAAACTGGGATGCTGAGGTAATTACATTGTAACGTTTTCCCCAGAACAGAACCATCATAGTTGATCTTATATTCCAACCTAAAAAATTCATTCGTATCAATTGTTCTGTTAACACTTTTCATGATGAATTCTCGGTAATCGTTAAATCAACATAGCAGCGTGTTAATGCCATGGCGGATTTTTGGTGCCCTTTCTTCCATAAATGGTTACGCACTCACCCCGCGATTCACCAGCATCGGTTCGCTCTTCGGATCGCCCCCGCGCCAAGCGCGATAAAGTTCAGTTAAATCAGTGGTATTTCCGCGCGACAAAATCGCCTCGCGGAATTCTGCCCGTTTTCGCGACTCAGTCCGCCCTGTTTCACGAACCACTGATAGCCGTCGTTGGCCAGCATTTGAATCCATAGATAAGCGTAATAGCCTGCGGCATAGCCGCCGTCGACGCCCACCTAAGCAAAGTCGCTATCGATCCCTTTGTAAGATTTAAAGGTGCGTACTGCTTTTTACACCGGAGACTCACCACCACCGTCAGCTTGGTTGATGAAATACGTCGCCCTACCCATCACCTCCACTTCTTCCGCTGTAGCTCCCTTGAGCGCTTCACCGTCTTCCATGATTAACGCCCTACCTCTGGGCTTTGCGAACTGAGTCCGTCAGTCGAACCGCAGACTAGCTAGCTATTGTTCTGCGATATTGTTCAACACTGCGATCAATTACGAAGTTCAGAAGCACCGACGCAATCATTGATAAACCGATTATGATGAACGACCAGACCCAGCTTCCGCGATGTCCAGTGATTAAGATGGATACAATAGGCCAGTGAATTAAGTAAATAGGATAACTCAGTTCTCCTATCCATCTATCGACTTTGCTCTTCTTTGTTGCATTGAAGACAAAAGCAATACTCACAGCAAAAAATGAATAACACAAAATAATAGCATATGGATTATTAAAAAATTGCCATGCAACCGCAATGCATACGATACTGACTGCAACTCCAAAAAATGACATAGTTATTGGAGATAACCCATCAAATCTCTTGTTTTCTTTTATTCTTCGCCATAAATAATAGGAAAGCATCCCCAAAAGGAATAACCAAAAAGAACTAACAGCACTTCTATGGTCCAATGGATGATGAAAAAATAACGCATTTTTTATATAGATAAATACACCTAAAGCAATCAATAATAAAAACATTATGGCTTTAGGTTTTCTGGCAAACATTGGTGCAACTATGTAAAAGCAGAGTTCAACACCCACAGACCACATCTGCTGCATATGAGTTGCGTTTATTAATGCAGAGACTCCGTCATTTAGATGATTAATATTAAGAAATACCAGATCTCCCGACTGTTCTAATCCAAACCAAGATAATGTCTGGTAAAATAACATCGTCAATGATGAAAGCCAAACAAGAATCGCTGCTGTATAATTAGTGTATATAATGTGGTCCATAGGAGAGACAAACATTAGCACCGCAAGAAACACGATAATATAGCTTGGCCAGAGACGTAGAAATCTTGCCACGTAGAAACCTAGCGTATTACCTACATATCTCTCATTTAGCACCAAGCCCATGTAAAAGCCAGAAATGACAAAAAATGCCAGGACTGCGAGATGACCTTCAACGCCCGGAACTCGTATACCGTTATGTGCCACAACAACTGATGCAGCCAAAAACAACCTTATCCAGCCCATAATCACCTTAAGGCTATAGTAAATTGATAGAGTGATTATATGCGATTTTATTCACAATACCAACATATCTAATGATGACATTATGACAATCGTCCCTGGTTTATCATCTATTGATTACTCCTCAGGATGTGCCTCTATGAATGCTAAATAGCACTTATCTTCTCCTGAAACTTCATCAAGATTTTTGTAATAATCGCTTGATTGCTCACATAAAAATACTGACACAATTTCTTTCTGCTTTTCATCTTTAAATTTAATGTAAATCATAGGCCTCCTTAAAATCATAGCCAGAACTGAATATATAGAAACTTTAAGACGTGATGGTAAACACTGAAATAGAGTAATAAATTGTCTTGGGCGTAGCTAATTGTAGTGGAATCGCTGTTGAATGATATGACACACTGGATGAATTATCATCAATATAAATACCACCAGCCATTTTACCAGAATCGTTAGCGTCTAACGAAATAGCAATCCCTATTGAACCAATTCCAGTAATTGCGCGTGACCGCGTGTAAAGCAATGCAGCTTTGGCATTTTTTGGTACCGCTCCGGAAATATTGAGCGCGGTTGGCGATGTAGCACCTGCCGAGGTATTAAGGACGGTAATAGTTCTCGTACGGAGTGTTCTATTATTTTGAAATCCAACAATGAAAGAGCCGCTACTATCTGTTCCCGATACTAAATTAAAGCTGATGCGGTAAGACGGTGGGCGAAACTGGCTATACCGCTCTCGCTACGCTGCGAGATGTTGGATATCACCCTGGCGCAGGTGATTAAGCGATGTAGGGATCGGGTAGTTAGCCCTTGGCTTCTTCATCACGTGACATCAAGCGGTAATGTGAAGGCAAGCGACCAGGTTGGCCAGAACAGCCTTAGCGTCTCCTTCAAGCTCGCGATCGATAGCACGGGCATTTCCGTGGAGGACGGTAAAACAATGCCGACCTTTCACGAGCAGCGTTCTCTTTCGGAGCGTCTGTATGAGGAGCAAGGCATCAACACCCAGCAGCTACTGGGTCATTCATCAGACAGGATGACAGCGCAGTATCATAACGATCGCGGTCTCGACTGGGTGAAAGTGAAGGTGTAGCTACGTGAATAATTGGGCCGTATCCCCCTGCAAATTTCGCAGAATCTAAGGATTCATTTTGGGGAGGAATTTTGGAGGAGTTTTGGGGAAGAAAAATTCTCATAAAAAACCGGGCATCGCGCCCGGTTCTGTTCCCTGCGTGAAAAAACCCTTATGCACTCAGTCCGCGATTCACCAACATCGGTTCGATCTTCGGATCGTGCCCACGCCAAACCCGATAAAGTTCAGCTAAATCAGTGCTATTCCCGCGGGACAAAATCGCCTCGCGGAATTTCTGCCCGTTTTCGCGGTTAAGTCCGCCCTGCTCCACGAACCACTGATAGCCGTCGTCGGCCAGCATTTGGGTCCAGAGATAGGCGTAATAGCCTGCCGCGTAGCCGCCACCAAAAATATGGGCAAAGTAGGTGCTGCGATAGCGTGGCGGTACGGCGGGGAGATCCAGTTGCTCGCGCTCCAGGGCCGCGGCTTCAAAGGCCTCTACATCCTCTGGCGCCTCGCGAGCAGTTAACCCGTGCCAGTTCATGTCCAGCAGCGCGGCGCTGAGCAGCTCGGTCATGTCATAGCCTTTATTAAACTGAGTGGCGCTGACCATTTTCTCGCGTAAGGCGTCTGGCATCGGCTCACCGGTTTCATAGTGGCGCGCATAGCGGGCAAAGACCTGCGAATGGCTGGCCCAGTGCTCGTTAATTTGCGACGGGAATTCCACAAAATCACGCGGCGTGTTGGTGCCGGAGAGCGTGGCGTACCGCTGACTGGCAAACAGCCCGTGCAGGGTGTGACCAAATTCGTGGAACAGGGTGATCACATCATCCCAGGAGATCAGCGCCGGCTGGCCTGCGGCCGGTTTTTGATAGTTACAGACGTTATAGATCACCGGGTGCGTGCCGGATTCAAAGGACTGCTCGACAAAGTTACCCATCCACGCCCCGCCGCCTTTCGAATCGCGGGCGAAGAAGTCACCGTAAAACAGCGCCATACCTTCTCCGTGGTGGTCGAAGATTTCCCAGACGCGGACGTCAGGATGGTAAACCGGGATGTCGCTGCGCTCGACAAAGGTAATGCCGAACAGCTGGGTCGCTGCCCAGAAGACGCCGTCGTTCAGCACCCTGTTAAGCTCAAAATAGGGTTTCACCTGAGATTCATCGAGGGCGTACTTCGCCAGCCGCACGCGTTCAGCGTAAAACGACCAGTCCCAGGCCTGCACCTCAAACCGGCCCTGCTCATCATCAATCACCTTCTGGATATCTGCCTGCTCCTGCAAGGCGCGCTCGCGTGCCGCCGGGACGATACCGCGCATAAACTGCAGTGCGGCGTCGGGCGTTTTCGCCATCTGATCGGCAATTTTCCAGCTGGCATAGCTGTCGAAGCCCAGCAGTTCTGCCTGACGCGCCCGCAGCGCCACCAGACGACGCACCAGCTCGCGGGTATCGTTGGCATCGTTTTTTTGCGTACGCAGCCATCCTGCCCTGAACAGATTTTCCCGGGTCTGGCGGTCACGCAGCTGTTGCAGGGCCGGTTGCTGGGTAGTGTTCAGGAGTGGGATCAGCCAGCGATCGCTGAGCCCCTTCTCCGCCGCCGCCTGGGCAGCCGCAGCCTGCTCTGCCTCGCTGAGGCCATCCAACTGATGGAGATAATCCACCACCAGCCCGCCCGCTTTATCGGCCGCCAGCAGGCGCTGGTTAAACTGGCTGGTAAGGGCGGCAGATTCCGTATTGATAGCTTTCAGCGCCTGTTTTTCCGCCTCACCCAGCCGGGCACCTGCCAGGATAAAATGCTGGTGCAGTTCCTCGATCAGGCGCAGGGACTCTGCGTCCGGGGCCATCGACTGCCGCGCGTTAAAGACCGCATCCACCCGGGAAAAGAGCGCGTCATTCAGCCAGATATCATTGGACAGCGCCGCCAGTTCGGTGGCGATCGCCTCTTCCAGCTGTTGCAGGTAATCGTTGGTGTGCGCCGAGGTCATGGCAAAGAAGACGTTGCTCACCCGGCTCAGCAGGGCACCGCTGTTCTCCAGCGCCAGCACGGTATTGTCAAAGTCAGGTGCCGCCGCAGATCCGGCGATCGCCGCGATCTCCTCACGCTTAAGGCGGATGGCCTCATCGAAGGCCGGGCGATAGTGGCTGTCGTCGATCAGATCAAAATGCGGCGCCTGGTACGGCAGCAGGCTGCTTGCAAAAAAGGGGTTAGTGCCAGACATATCAGACTCCTGAATATGATGAATTTCACCAGAGTAGGCCAGCCCGGCAGACGCTGCAATCTCTGTCACCTTAAGGGGACGAAAAGTCGCCTTACCCTGCGTCAGATCACATGCTATGGTAGTACAACACAAAAAGCGTTGAGGAACAGTGAGATGATAATTTTAGTTACCGGGGCGACAGCAGGTTTTGGTGAAAGCATCACGCGTCGCTTCGTCGCCAACGGGCATAAAGTGATTGCCACCGGCCGTCGTCAGGAGCGTCTGCAGGAGCTGAAAGAGGAACTTGGAGAGAGCATTCTGACCGCGCAGCTGGACGTACGTAACCGCGCATCCATTGAAGAGATGATTACTAACCTGCCGGCTGAATGGCGCGACATCGACGTGCTGGTCAATAATGCCGGGCTGGCGCTGGGCCTTGAGCCTGCGCACAAAGCCAGCGTGGAAGACTGGGAAACAATGATCGACACCAACAACAAAGGCCTGGTGTATATGACCCGCGCCGTGCTGCCGGGCATGGTCGAGCGCAACCGTGGGCATGTGATTAACATCGGCTCCACCGCGGGCAGCTGGCCTTATGCGGGCGGCAACGTCTACGGTGCCACCAAAGCCTTTGTACGTCAGTTCAGCCTGAATCTGCGCACCGATCTGCACGGCACCGCTATTCGCGTGACGGATATCGAGCCGGGTCTGGTTGGCGGAACGGAGTTCTCCAACGTGCGCTTCAAAGGCGATGACGACAAAGCCGGTAAAACCTACGAGAACACCACCGCCCTGACGCCGGATGATGTTACCGAAGCCGTCTGGTGGGTAGCTACCCTGCCGAAGCACGTCAACATTAACACCGTTGAAATGATGCCGGTCAGCCAGAGCTTTGCCGGTCTGAGCGTCCATCGCGGGTGATCTTTCCGGACCTGGCCTGCGGGCCAGGTCTGGGATGCCGGGCAAAAGAATGGTAGTATTTACCGGTTAATTCTCTGAGAAATCATATCCAATGGCCGCTGAATCGCAACTCAATCCGACCCAACCCGTTAATCAGCAGATTTACCGTATTTTGCGCAGCGACATTGTGCACTGTCTGATCCCGCCGGGAACCCCGCTCTCTGAAAAAGAGGTGTCGATTCGTTTTGATGTTTCGCGCCAGCCGGTTCGCGAGGCCTTTATTAAGCTGGCCGAAAACGGCCTGATTCAGATCCGCCCCCAGCGCGGCAGCTACGTGAATAAGATCTCCCTCACCCAGGTGCGTAACGGCTGCTTTGTCCGCCAGGCGATAGAGTGCGCCGTGGTGCGCCGCGCCGCGGGCCTGATCGACGATCATCAGTGCTACCTTATCGAGCAGAATCTGCATCAGCAGCGCATCGCCATTGAGCGCAAACAGTTGAACGACTTTTTCCTGCTTGACGACGAGTTCCACCAGAAGCTGGCGCAAATTGCCGACTGCCAGCTGGCCTGGGATACCATCGAGAATATTAAGGCGACCATGGACCGGGTGCGCTATATGAGCCTCGACCACGTCTCGCCGCCGGAGATGTTGCTGCGTCAGCATCATGATATTTTTAGCGCGCTGGAAAAGCGCGATGCCGATGCGGTCGAAAAAGCGATGACCCTGCATCTGCAGGAAATTGGCGAGTCGGTACAGTTAATTCGTCAGGAAAACAGCGACTGGTTTAGCGAAGAGTAATATGTCCGCATCCCGTCAAATGCCCGGGATGCGTTCAGTCATTTAGCGCACCACCAATACCGGAATTTTGGCATAGCGTAATACCGATTCGGCGTTTGAGCCCAGCAGATGGGTTGTTACCCCCGGCTTTTTCGAGCCGATAACAATAATATCGAACTCGCCTTCGGCACCCATCGCGATAATTTCATCGCGCACGCTGCCAAAACGCACCGCGGTATGAATTTTGTCAGGCGGAATATCAAAGAGCCGCTTTAGCTCATTCATCTTTTTCTTTGACTCCTCGGTCATATAGGCCTCGAACTTCACAATATCCGAGGAGAAGCCACGCAGCATGGCGCGACTGTTGACCGGGAGGATATTCAACAACGTAATTTCGGCATTATCGGCCCGTGCCAGAAATGCAGCATGACGCACGGCCTTATCACTTAAATCCATTTCAAATACATCGACAGGCATCAAGATTTTCTTATACATACGCCTTTCTCCTTTTATCGATAATATGTTTATTAACGATATTCAGAATGACAGGGTGTTTTCAAACAAAGGTTAAACGGCAGGGTCAGGAAATAGAGGATATAAGTAAAGAAGTGTGGGTAGACGATCATGCCGCCGCGAACGACGGCATGAGGGGAATGTTAGATCTGCGCGGCGTAGTGGGCGACGGTGGCTTTCGCCCCGTTTTTCAGCAACGCAGCGTACGCGTTCATCACAACGTCAACGAAGACGCTGTCGTGCGGTAACTCCTGACCGAAAATGGTCTCAATTCCCAGCAGGGCTTTCACGCGGCTTTCGCCTTCCGTACTGCCCTGCACCGCCGCCTGGATCACCGGCAGCAGCGGATCGCACACCTCGATAGCCTCGCCACGCTCATCCACGCCGCCGACATAGCGCATCCAGCCGGCAATGCCCAGCGCCAGCAGCGGGAAAGGCTTCTGATGCACCCGGTGCCAGCGCACGGAGTCCAGCATACGCTGCGGCAGCTTCTGGCTGCCGTCCATGGCGATCTGCCAGGTACGGTGACGCAGCGCCGGGTTGCTGTAGCGTTCAATCAGCAGATCGGCGTAACGTGCCAGATCCACCCCGGTGACTTTCAGCGTCGGGGCCTGTTCGTTGAGCATCAGCGCGTGGGCGGCGCGCTTGTAGTTCGCGTCTTCCATGCAGTCGTTGATGTGCTGATAGCCCGCCAGATAGCCCAGATAGGCCAGGAACGAGTGGCTGCCGTTGAGCATGCGCAGCTTCATCTCTTCGAACGGGATCACGTCGGCCACCAGCTCGGCCCCCGCTTTTTCCCACGCCGGACGTCCGGCAACAAAGTTGTCTTCGATTACCCACTGACGGAACGGCTCGCAGGCCACCCCTGCCGGATCGCGCACGCCGGTGATCTGCTCGATTTTGCTCAGCGTGTCGGCGGTGACGGCAGGCACAATACGGTCGACCATGGTGGACGGGAAGGTCACGTTGGCTTCGATCCAGTCGGCCAGCTCGCTGTTAACCGCCCGGGCATAGGCACAGGTGACATTGCGCATCACGTGACCGTTCTCCGGCATGTTGTCGCAGGACATGACGGTAAAGGCCGACAGGCCGGCATTTTTACGCCGGGCCAGCGCCTCGACCACCACGCCCACCGCGGAAACCGGCTGATGCGGATTCTGCAGATCGGCGACGATCAGCGGATGATCCAGCATTAACTGCCCGGAAGCAGGCGCGTGGCAGTAGCCTTTTTCGGTGATGGTTAACGAGACGATCGCCACCTGAGGTTCACACATGGCTGCCAGCACCGCTTCCAGCCCATCAACCTGGGCATGCAGCGCTTTTTTTACCACCCCAACCACCCGCGCCGTCCAGGCATCGGCAGACATTTCGGCCACGGTGTAGAGGTTATCCTGGGCCTTAAGATCCGCGATCTGCTGCTCACCGCCAATCAGGTTGACCTCGCAGTATCCCCAGTCGCTGCCGTGGTCTGCTGCCAGCATATCGGCATACACCGCCTGATGAGCGCGGTGGAAAGCACCAAAACCCAGATGGACGATGCGCGACTGCAGGGCATCGCGGTTGTAGTGAGGAAGCGTGGCTTGCGCATGTAATAACGGATTTTTCATGATAGTACTCGTTAATGTGATTAAGCGATGGATCCGGGCCGGTGTTGCTCCCACCCGCCCGGCTTACTAACCCAACTAGAATGGTAGATGGCATAAAAAATTCTCTGCCGTTAACCATACTGATTGTTGATATGTCGATATTGATTTACGTTAACTTTTCACCATCTGGTGTGACATCAATTGCAAGTTGTGTGACAGCATCAAAATGCTGTAAACCACTCATCCCGCAGAGGTGACCCTTTCCCGGGGCTGCTCTGCGGCTGGAGACGGTTCCGTCCAGAGGCTGTCGTAGTCATGGCCTGTCAGATCCTCCACCACGCGCCGCACGTGGGGTTCAACCGCCGCTTTAGCACCATTGGCCCGCAGGCGCTCGACCTCTTCCACAAAGATCTGGTGGGTCTGCTTATTCAGACGGAAGGTCAGCGCCTGCCAAAGGGCGAGGATCAGCAGCCCGGCGGTGCCGATAAACATCAGCATGGCGATGGTGTGAATCGCTTCCGGCGGCTGAACCTGACTCCCCTTCACGAAGCCACCGGTTTGCAGCAGAAAGCCGACCACAAAGGTGGCGATAGCGACCGTGGTTTTCCGCGAGAAGGTCATCACCGCGGCGAACAGCCCTTCCCGGCGCTGACGGCTGACCATTTCATCGATATCGGGAATGAACGGGAAGACGTTCCACGGAGTGAATTCCAGCACGCAGCGGCCCACCTGATACAGCCCGGCCAGCAGGAACAGCGTGAATACGGTATTCAGCGCCGGGATCTGGTACACCGCCAGGAAACCGGCCAGGCACAGCATCATCACGACATAGGCGAAAACGTACAGCCGGGCCGGGCCGTATTTGATGATCCCGAATCCGGCAATCAGCGTGACCGGCAGGCCGACGATACTCATCGACAGCAGGCTCCCCGCCAGCGATGACGAGACGTTCAGGCAGTAGACGCAGAAGAAGACAAACACGGTGTTGTAGACGTCTTTGCCGGTAAACGACAGCAGATAGATCGCCAGATGCTTTCTGAAGGCGCGGATTTTCAGCGTCGAGGCGTAGGATTTAAACAGCTCGCCAACGGCACGCAGTTTGTCAGCCAGGCTGCCGGGCAGCGCTGAATTTTCCAGCTCGGCCTGCATCTCCGGGGTGAGCTCCCGCTCCCAGGTCACTTTCCACGAGATAAAGACGCAGACCATGAATAGCACTGCGAAGATCACGCCGTTAATCAGGTAGGCACTGGCGCTCTGCTCGCCAAAATAGCCGATCAGCAGGCCGGGGATAAAGGTGGCCAGGAAGGTGCCGGAAGCCGACAAGAACATGCGGCAGGTAGACAGTTTGGTGCGGCCGTTAAACTCTTTGGTCATCTCTGACGGCAGCGTTTCCCAGGGGATCAGCACCATGGCGGCAATAATTTCAAACGCCAGATAGACCGCCAGGTAAAACCCGTAACTCATGCCGTCGAGCCACAGCAAGGCGTAGACCAGCATCAGCGGCGCGCCGATCAGCAGGAAAAAGCGCCGACGGCCAAATTTCTTGCCAAAGTAGTTCTTATAAAAGTGGTCGGTCAGGCTGCCCATAAACAGGCTGACGACCGCGTCGACAATACGGGCGATGGCGACAATCGATGCCGCTTCCATCGGGGATAAGCCCACAAAGGTGGTGTAGAAGAATAACAGCCAGGCGCCGATGACGGTAAAGGCGCCGCCGCCCATAATATCGGTTAATCCGTATCCAATACTCACCGGAATGGTGATGTTTTTCTTTGCACGAGACATACAGTTTCCTTACCTGAAAAAAATCCAGTTAATTCCCGATGCTTCCCTGAGTTTGTGCGTAATAGCGTTGTTTTTTGGCGAGGGATAAAAAAAGACTCCCCTGCGTTAGCAGGAGAGTCATCAGGCGTCAGGAGATAGCGCGATGTTTGTTGTTAATGCCCAGCGCGGCAGATTTGTCCTCTGCGGCATCCTCCAGGATGCTGAGGTCGCGGTCACGCACTTCTGGCATCAGCAGGGCTGAGATGAGGCCGATAACGGAATACACCACCATCATCACTGCAATCGGCCACCAGGAGCCGGTCATGTTGCAGAAGATCCCCGCCAGTACCGGGCCAAAACCTACGGCTACCAGACCGCCCGCCTCTTTTGAGATCGCCATGCGGGTGAAGCGGTTACGTGAACCGAACATCTCAGCCATGGTGATATTTTCCAGGGCAAAGAGTCCGAGTACCGCAAAGTTATGGATCACGATAATCGAGGTCATGATAACGCCCGGGGTGTAGGTGTTATCGACAATGATCGACAGCATCGGGTAAGCCAGAATAATGGCGGAAATATTCAGCACAATATAAGGCAGACGACGCCCAATTTTATCCGACAACCAGCCCAGCAGCGGGATGGTAATAAACCCGAGGATCGAGCTGATCATTAAAGCATCGGTTGGAATGCTTTTATTGAACAGCAGGGTCTGCACCAGATAACCGGCGAGGAAGGTCTGGATCAGACCGGAGTTGCCCGCCTGGCCGAAACGCAGACCGGTCGCCAGCCAGAACGACTTGCTCTTCACCATCGCACCCAGCGTACTTTCCTGCGCGGCAGCCTGCGCCGGCGCTTCTTCGGCATTGACCTGCTCAAATACCGGGCTCTCTTTGAGGTTCATACGCAGCCAGATAGCAAAGATCATTACCACTACGCTGGCGAGGAACGGCACGCGCCATCCCCAGGCCAGCAGCTCTTCACGGTCGAGGAAGAAAAACATCACTGCCCAGATGGCTGTGGCGCTCAGGGTGCCGCAGTTAGTGCCCATCGCCACCAGCGAGGAGATGATGCCGCGTTTTCCTTTTGGCGCGTATTCCGCCAGCATGGTGCCCGCGCCGGAGATCTCTGCGCCAGCGCCGAGGCCCTGAATGATACGCAGCGTCACCAGCAGCACCGGTGCGAAGATACCAATCTGCGCATAGGTCGGCAGCACGCCAATCAGGGTGGTGCAGATCCCCATCATGGTGATGGTGATAAACAGCACCTTCTTGCGCCCCACGCGGTCGCCCATTTTGCCGAAAACAAAGGCCCCGACGATACGGGCGATATAGCCCGCGCCGTAGGTGCCCATCGCCAGAATCAGCGCCATCGCCGCCGACTGTTCCGGGAAGAAGATCTCGTGAAAGACTAATGCTGCGCCCAGCGAATAGAGCTGGAAGTCCATAATTTAAAGCGCTGTTACAGGTCTTTGTGGGATTTTGCTTAATTCCTGAGTACTTAACAGTTACTTGCCGCTCGTGAAATGCATCCATCTGTTCTTTTGCATATCACCTGCGGCACTTTTATGCCCCATCCATGCCCCATAAAAACCCCATTAAATGCCTAGCTCCTTGCCAGAAAATCCCTACATCCCGGCTCGCGCCTGTTTTTTTCTGTATTAAATCGGAATTGTAAAGATTCTCATTTTCTTTGTAAGGTTATTTGAATTCCCCTCAATTTTTACCTACCATTATTTTGCGTTGCAAAATTACTTAAACATTCATGCACGCCTTATGTAATGGACAGCATAACGAAGCAAAAGCACTGCAAGAGGGATTTATGGAGTGGAAGATAGTTGAGACTGTAGCAAGCCCAGAGACAGGTACGTTTTTTGGAAAGGTAGAAACATCCTATGGGCTGAATTATATCCTTTGGTTCAAAGGGGATTATTACGTGCGACCAGGGGAAGTCGTAATGATGACTGAAAAAGGGATACTTATTGATGATCGCCGCAGACCTGTCTGGATAGCACATGTAATGACTTATTCATCAGTGCGTTGGTTAGGATTTAGGATGAAAAACGAATGCCCCGGAAACCGCCGAGATATGAGCCAGCAATGTGATCGTGAATTACCGTGTCGGTTTAAACTTTGTCCCTTTGGGCTAAAGCAATATATTCCAAAAAGTTATTGCACATCTGAAATTAACATTCATGACATAAGCTCCTTTTGAATACATATCAGAGTCATGGCATTCATCGTATTACCTAACTTGTGCCTATATTCCCCTATGGATGATCGCCCGCCCATGGCGCCAATTCATTTCACGTATGTGCAAGAAGACCTCTAGCATTGGTCACCTTTGGGATTAAGCTGAATAGCATGCTGGAAGAGATGTTTGATGAGGCCGATGTGTGGCTGGTTTCGAATTGAGTATTGAAGGGCATCAGAAAGCTATAGTGGATACCACGGTCCGGTTCGTGCCAGAAGCCGACGTTGTTTACGTCGTGCTATTGGGATAAGTTCACCGAAAGTCATATCTTCACGTAAGAGGCACAGTAGATGGATTTAGAAACACCCCGTTTAAAGCTTGAACCCTATGATGACTCTCATTACGAAGGCTTGAGGGTAATGGATAGTGATGCCGGTGTGATGCGTTATATCACCGGAGGTATCGTTAAAACGCCCGAAGAAACCTGGGAAGGTATCAGAAGAGTCCAGGCACGTTGGGATAAGTACAACTTCTCATGGTGGGCCATCAAAGAGAAGTCCTCTGGGGTGATCGTTGGTGCAGCATGCCTCCAGCACCTGGCAAACGTGGATGGCGCACCATTAGAGATTGGCTGGCGTCTCGTCCCGGAACATAACGGCAAGGGCTATGCAACAGAGGCAGCTCAAGCGATCGTTGATTACGCGGCGGAACAGGTAGGAGCAACTTATCTGGTTGCTGTTGCCGATCCTGAAAATATCCCCTCGCAGCGTGTGATGCAAAGATTAGGTATGACTTACAAAGCAATAGAGCAGCATTACGATGTGCCATGTGTGGTGTATGAGCTTAAGATACGCAGGCCTGCTTAAATGTTGGCTACCCCGTGCAAACGAGGGTAGCGTTAAAGAAGTTATGCCTTGGACTACAAACAACCGGAACTAGACGTAATCATTGTCGAATAATCATCTCTGTTTTGTCCGCTCCTCGCTCACAGCGGACATTAAAACTCATTAGGAAAGATCACCATCGCCCCCTCGTTTGCGCACCGCTTCTTACATCGGCGACTCGTCACCATCACCAACTGTGCTGTTCATGAAGTATGTCACCCGCCCGAGCACTTCCACCTCTTCCGCAGCGGCTCCCTCTATCGCTTCACCATCATCCGTTATTAACGCTTTTCCCAGAAACCGTGCAAATTGGGTCTGCCCACCACTGAGGATCAGCAGAACCTGCCCCTGGACCAACCGAGTGATCGGTTCGATGACGGCAAAGCCGCATGACGTTTCCATTATGCGAGTGTCGATGCCAACTCCGCAGATCAGCTCCGGCGTTAAGCGCCGCTCGACATAGTCCGTTGCCTGTGAGGGAAAGCCCATTACAACACCCTCCCCATGTTGCGGAGCATCCACAACCTGTTTTCGCTATGGTCAGGCGTCTTGTCGACAAAAAACTCTTGATAACGCTGGATCCACTCGTTGGCGTCGGCCTGCGTGAAATGCCAGGTTCTCGCGCGTAACTCACGGATGAAGTCGTCAGTGCGTAACCACTGATAGCCTTTGGGGTTTTGCTGTACTGCAGCCACAAATGCGGCATGAATGTCGAAACGGCGGGGCATGATCTGCACTCCATTTACTGTTTTTATATACAGTAGTTTTAAAGAGAGTGCAGATCAATGCGGCAGCGCCTATTGATGATTACTGCTGAACATCCGGATGCAGTTACGCTATTGCAGAAGTATTTTTTCTGCAAGGTGACGCTGCTGGCCACACCAGACATATTTTAAATGCATCAAAAACTTGTGATTATGGTAGCAATTCAATTACAGCGACAGATTCAGCCTTTACTCACGTAAACATTGACAGAGAAAGTCTTCACTTCTTTTTTAAAATTATCGGTCATAACAGCAATGTAGGAGTTCTGTGTATCTTTGAAGTTTTTGAGAATGATCTGGACGTTTTCCGTGCAAACAAAAGTTGTAGCCAGTTGATTTTCCTTACTATATTCGTTTGGCATGAATGTACAGTCGATTTTGTGATCATTGGCTTCGAATACCGCATCGTCACCTTCCCAGATGAAGGTGGCATTAATGCCGCTTTCGATAGATTTTGCTACAAGTCTCTGCGGCATAGTAGTGCTGTCAGGTTTGTTGGCAGGTTTTGTGCTTCTAGCATGATACATGCCTTTGGACCTGAGTTCTTTAACGGTGGAACAGCCTTCCTGGAAGCCTTTATCGCACGACCCTTTGTACAGTTCGCTGCCTTTGATTAAATCTTTATCAACACCGAGCCCATTAATATATAAACCTGCTAAATTATACATCGATTCCGGGGAACCGTTCTCGACCCCCTTTTCGAGGTAGCGTTTTGCCATAGAATAATTGCGCTCAGTACCTTCGCCCTCTTTGTACATGGCTCCGGCGTTCGTCATTGATGAGATGTCACCATTGTCAGCCGCCTTTTGATACCATTCCAGAGCTTTTTTATTGTTCTCTTTTACTCCCAGACCATCATCATAAAAACGGCCAATAGCCGCCTGTGATGATGCAAAATTGGCTTCTGCTGCATTACGATAGTATGAGAAAGCAGTTTTATAGTTTTGCCGAACGGCGGTCCCAGTCTCATAATACCATCCAGCCATCTCACTGGCTTTCCGATCACCCGCAGCGGAGGCAAGCTTGTAATATTTAATTGCTTGATTATCATCCTTCTTACCTAACAGACCTTGCCGATAGGTCTCAGCAAGATTGAAGTAAGCACTACCACTTCTGGCGGCACCTGCTTTTTTGTAAAACTCCACTGCTTTCTTATGATCTTTTTCAACTCCGAATCCAAATGAATATAATACCCCAAGTGGATAATAAGCATCGGTAACACCTTGTGAAGCTGATTTTTCTAACCATTTTTTTGCTTCAGCATAGTCCTTATCCGCCCCGCCTTCACCCGGAATATAAAAGTCAGCACCCAAACTATACTGAGCATGAGCATCTCCTGCTTCTGCTGCTTTTTTTACGCTTTCGAATTGGCTTTCAGCTTTAGCATCGCCAGTATTAACTGCAAAAATAAAGGGAAGAGAAGCCAAAAAAAATTTCAGATTCATTGTTTTAATTCTCAGCATTTTTCATGGTTAATGTGTAATGCCTTGTTGGATAGATCTTTGTAGCTAGTTCATATCAACTTAGGCTTGTTCTATATCTTAATTCCTGACGCCACCATGCTCAGTTATATTACACTTAGGGAGATACAGTCGAGGGGTGGTTTATGGTTTTATTGATCTGCATTTGCTAGCCAAGTAACCTTTATTATTGAGTTGGATAGCGACTGGAAAGCTGAGTTAATGTCTGATTGGCAGGGCATGGTGACCTCTAATTGATTACTGCTGCGTATTTATACAGTATTTTGAAAGACGGCCAGGGCAATAAAGCCCTGCCTATTGATAATTACTGCTGAACTTCCGGTTGTTCACCGGGATTGGCAGCAGCCTCCGCTTCCTCTTCTTCCAGCCTTCTGGCCTCTTCACGCTCGGCCTGAATGCGCGCCGCCTCTTCCAGCTTTTTGTTGTAGATGCTGTCAGCAGGCATCCCAACACGAACAGAAACGAACTGGTCGGCAGGAATATCTATCGGGTCTCCCTCCGCAACACCTTCGCGCTCGTTGCGGGCGAATACCGGGGCCCCCGGGTGAGTGCGGTGGTAGGTTTTCACCAGAACAGAACCATCAGCATTCACTTCATAGTCAAGCCATACGAGAGGTTGAAGATTTCTATCTTTGGGGATATCAAAACCACCATCGATCCCACTCCATGAAGCATCGGAATTTAGCCCAAGAACCCCAGTAATCAGATACTCACCAACGCCAATCCTTTCAACTGCCGCACCCTCCGATTCATCATTAGTTTCAGACTCCCCATTACCAAACACCTTCACGATAGGCGAAGCAATCTTTATGAAACCATTCGTATCAACTGCCGTGTTAACGTCCCTTACAAAGAACTCTCTGAACGTGGTGAAACGTGGCGAAGGCGTGTTGATTCGATATCTGATCTTCGGCACCTTCTCCTCAAGGAGAGGGAAAGCGAGCTGAGCATAGTCCTGCGCACCATCGGCAATGTTCAGCCCAAGCCAGTAGTTATAAGGTCGGCCATTAGACACAACTGTTGAAGTGTCAGCCTGGAATACCCGACTAGGAAGCGTAGGAAGATCGGCGTTAGCGATAACCGCCGTGTCTACAGACATTGCTTTCAGGTTTGTACACGCGCTGGTCGAATCTTTGGCACCAGTGCCGCCATTGGCAACCGATAGCGCATTTCCGCCAAGTATGGCTGTCAGCGCCGCAGCCTGAGTTGTGGCCCCGGTGCCGCCGTTGGCGATTGGGATTACGGTTGTTGGGTCGCTGTTAAATTCCTGCACTACGTTAAACGTGCGGCTACCTTTGGCCCCTTTAATTACCACCATATATTCGTATCTGGCGGATGGCGTCATTGACTGTGAGGTTAAACGGACAACCCACATGGTTGCGCTGGTCCGCGCCATAACACAGTCAATTGCAACAATATCCCCTGCCGGGCTTTTAAGCTCTGGCGGCGCATTCAGCCACCCAGTAACGTTTGTTACCTGTATCTGTCCAGAATAAAAATCAGCCTGCTGCCAGTCAAAAGCCGTAGCACTGCCTTGACTGGCAACGCCAACCCCAATAGCCGCCATTGCATCAGCGCCAACCAGCCTCCAGCCGTAAGCATCGCCACCGCTGTACCAGGACACCGATGTCCAGCCTGTCGCAGCATTTGGCGCACCATAGCGCTCATACGTCCCAACAGCGGTAAATAGCGTCTGGTGCAGGCCCATGATCGTACCGCCGCCCCTGCGCACAGACATAATAATTGCGTTATTCTGCCCGGCGGTCAGCCCTACGGGGCTATCGGTGCGAATGCCAGCCAGCACGTAAGTCTGGTTTTGCGCGAAATACGTTGCGTCTGAAAGCGTGGTTACCGTTGTCGGAAGGACTGTGTTGGAGCTTAAGCCGCCTACCTCCCACCAGTCAGACCAGGGCCCTGAACCGTTCCACGAACCAGTAAGCCAGCGGGTGAATAGTCGCCCGGCATCAGTTGTATACCGCTGAGTGCCATTGCTGCGCCCACCTGCGAAAATCTCCAGTACACCGCGCTCTGGTGCAGGATATCCGTTTGCAATATCGGCGGCAGTGGCGCTTACGCTGGACTGTCCCCATGCACCAACGTAAGTAGAGTTTGGCCCCATCTCGTTGAGATTTTTACTTGCCGGAATGCCGCCGCGCCATTGTATCGACGAAGTCGTGATTCCGGTCATTTTCGGCCAGGATGGGCCGGTGACCAAAGTTCCGTCTGCCCGTGTAAGCGTAACGTCGCCGGGACCCGTCAGCAATTTATCCTGGTTGGCAATATCAATTTGCGCCTGGCGAAATGCTTCCGTGACGGTTTTCGCTAAATTGTCATCAATCGTAGCCATTTATGAGGTCCTTAAAATGAAAAACCCAGCCGGAGCTGGGTTTGATTAAAATGAGTCGTGTTTAGCGCTGGTTAACTTAATCCGGTGCCTTGAGGAGTGACGATTGCAATTATTGGGCTTGTTGAAATGTACCCGCTACCAGACGCCCTTAATGTTATTGTCAGTCCAACTCCTGCCCCTACGTCATAAGAAAAACCATAAGATTTCCCTGAACCACGGTCAGTTTGTTCCACGTCATTAATCCAGAACCTGGTACCTGCACCATAACCATTAATGGTAAAGAAAATAGATACCCTGACAGGTAAGCGAGGATTTCCAGCATAGTTAATAGTCATAGTATTACTGCTACCTGAACTTTGTGAAAACCCCGGATACATCTTAGATTCTGAAATATTACCTACGATTTTATTCGCGTAAACGGTTCCCTGAAAATCGCCATCCGTGGCGTAAACCGTACCTCGAAACTCACCGTTTGTTGCATATACAGTGCCTCTAAATTCGCCGGCACTTGCGTATATCGTCCCCCTCACCGTCACGCCGTTAAACGTGGCATACCCGGATTTATTGATATGCCAGCCGACATTCCCCGTCCCGTCCCAGTTGCTGGACTGGATATAGTTACCGATTTTGGCGTTATCCATCGAACCATCCTGGATAAATGCAGATCGCAAAAACATCTGGCCGCCAGTTGCCGCAAATACCAGCTCCTGGCCGGTAGTGGTCGGGTTATAAACTGCGAACGTGTCGGCGCTAACGAGGAAGTTAGAGGAGCCCGTGGCATCAATACCCAGCTGGATACCCGCGATGCGTTTGATGCCGTTGGCCTCCACCTGGACTTTAACTCCCCACTGCGCGCTCAGCTTACCGTTGATATCAGCAACAGCCTGGCTGGTCGTCTGAACATTGGCATTGGTTTGCCCAATTGACGCCGTCACCTGCTGAATGCTGGTCGCCGTGGCGCTCTCCAGATCCACAACCGTCCGGTCAATACGGGTGATCGCAGCCGCGTTGGTCTGGCCGTTGGTTTCAACCGTCGCCGAAAGCGAGGTGATCTGCTCCGCCATGGCAGTGGTGGCATCCGCGGTGGTTTTACGGACATCGGTGATTTCGGCCATCATTTTCGTTTCGCCAACGGCGAACGTGACACGCTGATCCGAGAAAGCCATGAAGTTGGCGAGCGCATTCGTGACGTTGCCGACAATACCGGCATCCCGGCTGGCCGTGTTGCCATCCACATCGACTTTCAGCGTATCGATGCGCCGGCCGAGCGCGCTGTCACCATCCGTGCGGGCCATGGTTTCCGTGCTGATATCAGTCGAATTCTTCTCCGTTGCGGCTTTAACGGTATCCAGGGCTGAGGTCTGCGCCTTATCGTTATCAGCGACAGCTTTGGTGACCGTGGTGATATCGGCGGTGTTTTTGCCGACGGTGACCTGCAGGCCCGAAAGCGTGGTAGCCTGAGCCTCCTGCTCAGTCGTCAGCGTCGCCAACTCCTGAGTTACAGCTGCATGGTTATCGTTTACGGTCGATTCCAGCTTCTTCCGCTCTGTTACCTCCGCTTCCTGTGCCGTAATGCGCGACTGACGCTCGGTGTACAGCAGGCCCGATGCCAGTTTTGACGGATCGTCACCGGTATAACCGCCCCGGATCTGCGTCGCCAGCGTCTCGCGCGCCGTGGCTTCCGCCTGGTCGCCAGTGACACGGGCTGTCGTCTCCTGCTGCAGTGCCGCCATCCCGGCCCCCGGTGTTGGCCGTCCGACCGCCACCCAGTCAATCAGGTAATAGTTCGTCGCGTCCTGCTTGGTGGACAGGTCCAGCCGAATCTGGTTAATCGTGGTTTCGGTTAACCACGGAATATTGTCAAACTCTACTGTTCCGATACCGTTCGCATCGTATGCAGGCTCAACGATCGCCAACATATTGGTGTCGTTGAAGCCAGCAGCATTGCGCCACCGCAACTGCCCCTTCCATCCCGGCGCACCAAATTTCCTGATGCGGAGTTTGATGAAGCGATAGGACGAGGAGTTGATAGCCAGTGAGCCAGGAGATGCTACCCACGGAGCGGTGGTATGGTTGGCGGGACGAATCCACCCGTCGACAATTGTGGGTGTTCCGTTCCCGGTCCAGCCCTCTACTGCCGAATCGAAGTACCAGATTTTCGCCGGGTCGAACTGGGAGCCGGTGCCCGCCGATATCTGCGCGATCTGCTGCGCCAGCGAGTCGGTAGTGGTCTGAATTGTCTGGTTAACGTTGCTGATATCTGCGACACGCTCGTTCTTCTCGGTCAGCAGCGCCTGCCCGCGGGCCGTTGCCTCGTCAGTGATGGCTTTCTTACGGTCCGTGACTTCCTGCGCCAGACCCGCTTTCGTTGCCGCTGATTCTGTCGTCACTGTCTTGATGTCGTCACGCGTTGACTGGATATCGTCACCCAGATCCGTGATTTCCGAAACAAGGTCCTTATAGGCATCGGTCTGTTTGATCTGATTATCGATATCAACCAGGTAATCCGCGGCAACCGAGCTGCTGCTGCCCTGGATTAAGTCAGTCCATGCAGACTGGTTACCGGTGCGATCAACAAGTCGCGCCCGGTACCAGAACCCTACCCCTGCTTTCAGGCCCAATTGCTGGTAAATTTGCTGGGGATACGGCACGCCAGCCAGCAGCATGGGATTTGTACCGGTTGATGCCGTGGAATACTGAATTTCTGTCTGCAGCGTATCGCCAGTGCCCGCAGGGAAATCCCAGTCCAGTTGCACGCCCCACAGCAATGGTGTGGTACGGAAATTCACTGGCTTTGGAACATCACCCACCCGGCCTTTGAGGTGGGTCAGCGTTGATGTTGCCCACAGGCTTGATGCGCCACCAGCGTTGATAGCCCGGACCCGCACCAGGTAATCGCCTTCAAAAATGCCGGGCACCTCAATATTGCGAAGGCCAGTCTGAGGGACGTTTACCCACTCGCTATCATTCCGGCGCCACTGAGCCTGATAGGCGATCACATCGGCCTGCGGCTTACCGGCTTTATCCAGCGGTACATCCCAGGACGCCGTCATCGTCGCTATGCGCTGACCCTGACGCACCGACTCGTAACTCGACACCAAGATATTGCCGGGCTGTGAGACAACCCCTGTGGGGATGAGGCTGTTCGGCGGGATATCCAGTCGGGCATTCTGGTCAACGGCATCATATTTGGATGCGTTGTACTCCGCACCGGTAATGGAATAGGTGTTTTCCTCGTCGTTAAAGGTCAGGTTCGTTACGCGGAAGTATTGCAGGCGCAGCTGCCCGGCATCGATAACGAAGACGGCATTTGGCGCTGGCGCTGCTGTGAACGGCGTGGCCACGATCAGCTGCGTGCCGTTGACTGCCTGTATAACCCGGCTTTCCACAATGCCACCTTGGGTGCGGATCATCAGTGTGTCACCCGCGACGGCGCTAGTACCGCGATCGGTTGTTACCGCTTTAAGCCCGGCGTTATAGTCTGTGAGGCGACCACCATACACGCGCCCGGAAACGCGCTCATCAGCGAAGGCAAACACGGTGCCCGGCACATAGGCGAAGCCATCAAGCCCGGTTTGCAGCGTGATGATGCGATCGAGAGAGTTGGAATAAACCGCCCACCCGCCGCGGCGCTGCGCCTCGCTCTCGCGAGTACAGCCGATGGCCGTGAGCTGGGTCTGCTTGAATTTGAACTGCTTCACCAGCTCAGGAAACATTACTGCAGTGGTGCGGTCCTGATAATGGTTATCCGGGTCGCTGAAGTTAATCAGCGCGCTCGAGAATCGCGTCTTTTCGCTGCCGCTGGAATATGTTGGCTTGCCGACGACCGATGCACGGGTCAGGATCTGCAGCTTCGAGGTGTCTGCCGGCATATCAGAGACAACATTGAACATGTTGTTGCCCCAGAACGTCATGCCGTTGAAGCCAGCGGCGATATCCTTGATAACCTGCCAGGCGTCGGCCTGCGACTGGATATAGACGTCAAACATGAATCGCGGCTCTGTGCCGGTTCCGCCCTTCCCGTCCGGCACTTTCTGGTCACAGCGCTGGGCAATGCGGTAGAGCTCCCATTTATCGAGCATATCCACCGTTACCCGGCGACCCAGGCCGAATCGCGGCTCTGTCAGGACATCAAACCATATCCACGCTGGGTTGTTGGTCCAGCCCCATTTGAAGATGCCATCCCATGTACCACTATACGTCCTCGCATCGGGATCGTAGTTCTGCGGGATGCGGATTACCCGGCCTTTCGGCTTGCAGGATATCTTCGGGATATTACTGAACGCTTTGGCGTTGAATGACACATACAGCAGCGCGGTATGCGGGTAGCGCAGGCGGGCATCGATCACCTCAGTGATGGCCTGCACCTGCGTTTTGTTCTGCAACATCTGGCTGGCGCTGTCGGCAGTATCTCGAACCACACGGATCTGCCAGCCAGTGGTTGCTTTGGGCAGATTGATACGGTGCGTCAGCTCGTACAGTGAACTGAGCTTTTCCGTTACCGTTTTGGTGAGCACTGTCTGGTATGCCCCGCCATCAACCGCAACGTCGATGTGGTATGCGACGGTGGTGCCCACGATATCGCCGTCCTTCTCCTGCTGCTGAAGCCCGGTGATGCCAATGCGCACCAGCACGGCGTCAATCTGGGTATTGCTGATGGCGCGCGTCCAGGGCGCTGCCTTCGTCACTTGCACCCCGATACTGGTTTCGTTCTCTACAGCGGGGAAGCCGGGGATCGGCGTCTGGGTCTGAGTGCCCGGGCGAAAATCCCAGGAGACGTTCTCAAAGTTCATTGAGCCGTCGGCGTTGCCCAGCGGCGTGCCGTCCAGGAAGATCCGGGTCGCATCCAGCCCACCAGCAAACTCACCCTCGCCAAGCGCCAGCAGCAAGCGGCAACGCGCCATAGATTGGGCTGAATCAGGCTGTTCCACGGGCGTATGCTGCTTCTGGCTGCCACCCTTTGCACCAGTAATCGTTGCCATATTGCATCCATAAAAAAAGCACCCGAGTGGGTGCTAACTGAAGAGTGAGAAGCTGTCAGATGTCCTCTGCCACGATCCCCGCTGAAATAATGGCGCCGCCAATCTCACGCTCGCCATAAAGCAGCGCGACCGGGTTACCCATTGCCAGGGTATTAACAGCCCCGCCAAAGGCGTAACTGGGTTTGTTGTCCGGGTCATCGCGCCCCTTCAGGCCTTTGGGCTGTGGTGAGAGCATTTGGTAGATACCGCCTGCCATCATTGAGCCACCGGACATTATCAATCCTGCAGCAAACGTCGCGCCGATACCGGTCCAGCCAGTGAGAATACCCGTTGCAATACCGGCAACGACCATCACAGCACCCAGTATCGTCTGGAACATACCCGCTTTTTTTGCCCCCTCCATCACTGGCGCGATTCGAATATCACTGTCCCCGGCCAAATCCCTGAAGTCATCCGCACCGATGTTGCGCTTACCGCGGAACACCGCAAACGTCATGCCGTTCTTTTTGGCGTTCATCAGGTAGCTTTCAAGCCCGTCGAAGTTGATGCAGAGAGCCTTCACGGCCTCCGCCGAGGTCTGAACCGCCAGCCTGTGAACGCGGCCAAACCGGGCCCCCAGCGCCCCGTACAGGCGAATCGTGGTTAAACGCGCCATGGTTGAATCTCCTGCTGAAGGTCTTTGTGACGAACGCAGATCATGGTCCGGTCTTTGAAGTAGCCGCGGGCGTACGGCGTGACGCATGAAGGCTGGCCGTATAGATGGTGCAGCAACTCGCCCTCTTCAGTGATGATCCCCGCGTGGTTCCACTTAGCAGACTCCACCTGCATGATGACCATGCATCCGGGCGTCGGGTCGCATTCGACAAACCCTTCCCGCTCCCAGTTTTCAAAATACAGGTTTTCCGGGTACTGGCTTTCCCACCATGGGTAATCCACGCGGAAATCGTTGAGCGTCACGCCCTGCGTGGCGTGCCAGTCCATGACCAAGCCCCAGCAGTCGTGAGAGCCCAGAATGAACGGGCGACCAATCAGCGGGATGGCGTCCGGCGTTACCTCTGCATATTCATCGCAATCCGGCGCGTAGATGCCCCAGACCACACCGGAGTTATTGCACTGCTGGCGATCGAGTTCTGACGGGATAGGCCGTGCGCCGTCGCCCGGGTGAGAATGGATGACGCGGACAATCGTTCCGGCATCCTCAGCATTCGCCCAGTGCTCGCCGTCAATGCGGAAATGCTCTGTCGGATTTTCGTGGCTGTTCGGTACCGGAATGTAATGCTGACGCCGTCCCGACTGGATGACGAAGCCGCAGCACTCGCGCGGGGATTCCTCCAGCGCATGCGCACGGATCGCCGCCATAATGGTTTTGTTCATTGGTATATCCGGTTATCGGGAGAAGAGAACGGTTGCCGGGAAGCCGCCAAAATCGAGGTTTGCCGCATTAGGCTCTGCCAGTCCGGCGCCAAACCGCTTACGGCAGTCACTTAGACAGCCGCCGCACACATCCAGCGCCGGGTCAGCGACCGCATTACCCTTCGCATCGAAGTACACCGTGCCGTTGTAGGTACAGCCGTCACCGCTACGGTATTGCCCGCGCAGCGCCCACTCACAGAGCGAGGTGATTTGCCGGGTCGGGATCACCAGGCCCTGCAGGTCTGCCGGGCTGCTCATTGCCCAGGATGCGACTTCATCGTCTTCCGCAGTTTTGGTGTCGAGCCAGAACGTCTGCAGAGAGAACATCGTCGGATTGGCTGTCGGGTTTATGCCGCCCGGGAAGTTCACCGCATCGAGATAGACGGCATAGGTGTCGATGATGCTCACCTTCGCATTCACCATATCTTTGAACTGAAGGCACAGCGCGGTGATATGCCCGTCAAGGTTTGACGTGCTGAATGAAGGCTCTGCAGCCTGATCGGTCGAGAGAGATAGCCCGCTCATCTGGAAAGGCCAGAACTCATAAGCGTTGCCATCCCAGATTATGGGCTTCGGTCCCAGTTTGGATTCGTCACCGTTCGCCGCGTCAATCTCTGCTGGCGTATGGGGGAATGGTGCGTAATGAAAGCGGTGGATCCCGCCACTAAACTCGGAGGCGTCCACTTCGACCAGGCGGACCCTGCCACCCGGTGCCAGCATCGCCGCCTGATCGACAAGTGCCATTATGCGTAGACTCCGTAGGCCCGTTTGATAGTGAAAGTCAGCTCAGAGAATTTGCTATTCAGTTGGTTTTTCCGCACGGAGTCAGCGACAACCCGGTACAGCCCTTTCACTTCACCTGGCGGGGTGATGATGAAGGCCTTGACCGTGTGGGCCAGCAGGAAATCGCGGATCGTGTTCACTTCCGCCTCTGCCCCGACGTGCTTCATCGGCACCTGAATAGCCGTGGAATTAATACCGTTCTCGGCCACCTGCTCATAGCCATCGCCGAATTGCGCAGAGCGCAGTGCCTGGCTGTATTCGACAGGCCCGGCACCGAGCTGCGAGCGCCAGCTGTAGGTTTCAACTGCCATATTTGCTCCATAAAAAAACCCAGCCGGAGCTGGGTTTGATGATATTTTATACTTGGTTATCAGGATGCTATAGCTTTTTTCAAGTCATTCCATTTTTGGAAAAATAGCCTTGAACTGGCTAATGATGTTTCAGCCATTTCCTTGCTTACAGTTACTTCCGAAATGTGGTAATCCGCCTCATTACGCGCTTCGCGTTGCTGACGCAAACTGTAACTGAGCAACTTCAGCTGAGTTGAATCATATGGCTCAAGCTTATTTTCTGCCTTGTTACTCATATAACCAATCAGATTGCTGTGGTGATTTGAAGCGAAAGCCGGAGCCGAGTGGAGTGACTCCAAAGCGTGGTGATAACTGGCATAATAAGCACGAGAAATGCAGCTGCGAAAACCAGTCTCATTTCCCAATTCTATTAACGAGTCAGCACAACCCAGCAAATCATCACTAATTATTGCCATAGCTTACCCCAACATGAAGCTGACGAGACGGAGAGAACCGCGCCACTATATCGCAATCATCCAAAGCACTTTGGCTACATATTGCTTCTGCCAACTCCCAGTTAAGCTTGGCTATAAATTCTGGATTTTTGTTAGGTATATCAACCACATAACAAGTACTGACTCCGCTGCTTAACTCAACGGTTCCGGATGTCAAGCGATGCTTCTCTGTTAATGTCCAGATTACTTTAGCAAGTAACTCAAACTGGTCTCGGGAGCATCCACTCAAAGAGAAAGTTCTATCTAGTTCGGACAATAATTCCTGCTTGTGAATTATTGCTTCAGACCTGTTTTCATCTTCCGAAAGTAACTTAACATGCATATCAAAGTAGTGCTCAAGCTTGGCCCTATCCCCAAAACGATAGGCCATAGAGTAGGCACCAACTGTCAATACCTTTGTCTGGTGCGCATCAGCAAGTTCGAACACATAGTGGTGAAGCTGATTTACGCAGCCTGTATGCCGTAACATAAAACAGAAATTAGTAGCAACGGTAACATCACGCAGCGGATCAGCAGCTTGAAATACGGCTATAGCCCGCTCTACATCACCATATAGGCCATGCAGAAAGCCAAGAGCGGAGACAGAGGTACTAGTATTTTGGCGCTCAAGTTCACGCACTCCACGCTTATATGAGAATTCATCTATAGCAATGCCCTCTAAAAGCATATTGCCGTAGAGTTCAATGAATTGAGTGGCCTTCTCTTGCGGTACGCCTGCAGCCATAGTCTTACCCATTTACTTATGTTGTCGAAAAGTTTACGCGACGGGTAGCGCTTACGCAATCACTGTGCAGGTACTGTATAGGCAAGGCGAGGCTAATATCTAACGCGGCTACATAGCAAAAAAGCCCCGCGTTAGCGAGGCTCGAGTTCGGTAGGGTGGCTGGTGGGTGTCGCGGTTAATAATTTGCCATCATGAACTGCTTATCTGCAGCATTCCATACATCGAGACTGATGGTTGAAACTGAGTTGGAATTACTGATCCTTACCTCAGCCCTGGAGTCTTTAAGACCTTTGAATTTGAATGATCCAACATCCACACCTTCATGAAAATAACTATCAGTGCCGACAGAAAAGAACCTCTCCTCATCAACAGTCACATCAACCTTTCCGTCTTTTGAAATGAATACTTTTGCATAATGCCACTTACCAGTGCCAAGCAGATCTCCAGAAAGAAACTCACAATTTAAAGACACATTTCCTTTGGTGCATTGTGATGTTTTTTCCTCAGTCCCGCTCGCTATCATTTCTGAAATGGTTGGCTTCGAATCAGTTGCGGAAGTATTTTTTTTCGCAGGTGGATTGTCGCAACCAGTTAGACCGACAAAAGCTAAAACCAATAAAGCCCTTTTCACTATCATCCCCTTGATTAACATGGTTTAGCTCATGATAACCAGGGGATGCGTTGCTGTAACCAGTTACGGGTGATATTACTGCCTCAGGAGCAGAGTCAGGCTATTACTTTGACTGGAATTGCCTGCCGAGCAACCCATCGCTTCGGGCAGCTCTCGCCAGGATCTCAGTCACCTTGGCTTCAATTTCCTTTCCTAAGGCCCTGGCGGCAGCACTCCCATCACCGGACGTGGTTGATGACGCATTGCCCTTATTGTCCACATAGATGTCTATATTGACCTGTGGCTGCGAACCACCTCCACCTTGCGCCCTGACACCGAGCCGCCCGGCGGAATCACGCGTCAGCGGCATGATTGCCTCAGCACCAGCCTCAGCGAAGACGCCGCCTTTAGCAAACTTCGACGCCCCCTGGAACGTAAAGTACTGAGGAGAGTCGTAAACGCCATTCACATACTTACTGAGGCCTGAAGACTCATACACGCCGCCTTTTGCGTTGAACGTGACACCAGAGGCGGCATTGGCATAAGCCCCGCCTGGGGTTGAACCACCACCAGCGCCGCCGCTTATCCATCCCATAGCAGCCTGAACCGCATAGGCCACCATCAGGCGGTTTGTCACATCCAGTATCATCTTGAGCATCGATTTGCCAAACTCTTTGATGGAGGCTTTCCCTGTCATCATGAGATCTGTCAGCATGTCAGACAATCCAGTCAGCGTTGAACTGGCTACGTTCTTAACGGCGTCGTAAGTATTGGTAGCCGCGTCCAGATACTCACTCCATCCGCTGATTGCGCCTGATTTCCAGTCGCCGCGCAGCTTATCTTCTTCAGCATAATATTTCCGAAGCGCCGCTAACTCCTTCTCGTAACCAGCATCTTCGAGCTTACCACCGCCATTCAGCCACCCCTGACGGATCTGCGCCTCTTCCCGCAGACGCTGCGCTTGCCTGCCACTTAACCCAGCGCTATCCCTAAGAGCCGCCGTTTTCTCGGCCATTTGGGTAACGTACTTCTGAGAGCTATCCTGCAAGCGGTTCAGCCGCTCCTGAATCATGATCTGATCACCAAGACCAGCGTTTACTTCGGCCTGAGCCAGCGCGCGGTCTTTGGTAGACAGTAGGGATTGTTCATCATTGGATAACGCTCGAGTCTTTGATGCCTCTTCCAAGATGCTGAATTTCGACACCAGTTCCCATTGCTGCTTGCGCTGCTGGCTGATCACGTCGTTCAGGTCGCGATGGTCTTGCAGCGTTTTCAGCTGAGCCTGTAATGAAAGGGTTTCAGCATTTGTACTATCGAGACTGCGCGTGCCGGTATCAATCTTAGTCGCCGGAGTTTTAGGGGTTTTGGCGTCAGCGTAGCGCTTCTCAATGCCAGCCTTCACCATCTGATACTCAGCCTCAGAGTACCGTGATCTATCTGCCGCGAGCTTTTTAAGTTCCGCAGCCCGCTTCATGGCGTTGGTTTCATACTGCTCAAGGTTCGCATTGCGACGCTGCGACGCCTCAAGGTCACGTTGATTATCCTCAGCAGCCTT
Organism: Leclercia sp.; assembly: GCF_036780805.1. NCBI lineage: Bacteria > Pseudomonadati > Pseudomonadota > Gammaproteobacteria > Enterobacterales > Enterobacteriaceae > Leclercia > Leclercia sp. Next base: position 1,197,947 of record NZ_DAIQCE010000001.1, read on the forward strand.
GCCTTTGGCAGCGGAAATATCGCTCTCCAGGGCCAGGGTTTTCTCTAAGGCGCTGATTTGCGACCTGGTCGAAGCTACCAGCACTTCCTGATCCTTGCGGCGCTGAGCGGCAGCGGCATCCTGAAAGTTGCTGCTTTGACGCCCAAACCCGTAATCGGGGCTTGCTGCAGCGCTATTCTGTAACGTGGTTAGCGTCTCTTGCTGCGCCTTAAGTCGCTCTCTAAGCCCCTTCAGCGTATCCTCAGGCGTGACCTGGCGCCCCACGTTGAGCATCTGATCCCAAGCTGATGCAGCTGAATCCTTAATCGCTTTCCACAGTCGCTCGATATCCCCCAAATTTTCCTTAATCTGGGTCGTGCGACTCTTCATGGTGCTGGCGTAAGTATCGATAGCCAGTTTCGCCGCCCCGGTTGCATCCCCCTGCTTTTGGAGAGCAACAATCTGATCGTAAATGGTTGCGTTCAGATAGTGATATTGCTCATTCAGGGCGATTGAAGCTTTGACTGGGTCATCAGCAAGTCGCTTGAAATCAGCGATAGTTTTATCGATAGCCTGCCCGCTAGCGCGCTGCATTGCCACGGCTGAGGCTGCTACTGATTCAAGGGCATTGCCCTTAAATGCACCGGTGCCCAGCGCGGCAGCAAGGGCCTGCGCCGCAGCAGATATTTTACCGGTGCTCCCACCAATGCGCTGGGCCATATTGGCAAGGTCGGCGGATGTTTTTCCGGTGTAGTTCCCGGTCAGCAGTAACTGCCGATTAAATTCACTCGCTTCCTGGCTGCCCTGGTACCACGCTGTCACCATCGCCCCGGCCCCCACGACCAGTGAAGCGATCCCAACGGTCAGTGGGTTAACGAAGCTAATCATTGTGCGGAGGTAGTCACCAACCCCAGTGAGTGCCCCCTTGACTCCGCCAAACTGGTCTTTAATCTGCCCGCCCTGCTGGAGCAGGATCAGGAACGGAGACTGCCCACCAGCAAGCTGCGTGGCGATGTCGGTGAACTGTGCCGGTAGCGTACGCATTGCCGCGCTGTACTGGCCCACCGATATGCCGGCACGGCGCGCAGCCGCTTCCTGCCGCGATAATGCCTCAGGCAGTACGTCAGCCACGCCAGAGAGCCGTTCACGCGTCTGGTTGAGGATGGTGTTGAAGTGCTCGAATTGCGCGCTGTTGATGCGCCCTGACTCGAAGTGCGCCACCAGCTGCGCGTGCTGCTCATCCAGGGAATTGAACGCGCGGATCGTCGGGTCGATGGACCCCAGCAGGTTCTTTAGTGCGGCAGATTGCTTCTCAGCAGCCTGGGTGGCGGCCAGCTCGACCTGGGCCCTCGCTGCTGCCTCGCCGGTGTCGGTCAGCTTCAGCCGGGTGTCATCCAGAATCTTGTTATAGGCCTGGAATGTATCGGTATCCAGAAAGCCCCTGGTCTGGAAGTTACGCAGGGCAGCCTGCTGTTCGTCCAGGCGATTCAGCGCCTTGGTGACCGGGTCGATATTCTCCAGCAGGCCTTTGAGCGCAGTCTGTTGCTCTTTGAGACCTTCGCTGCCCTGCTTCGCAGACTCAGCGCCTGCGCGGAATACGCTGTTAAGGTCATCGGCTTTACCTACGGCGCCCGCCGCGGCTTCACCGAGTTTATCCAGTTCATTGCTGGCCGTTTTCAGATCGGATACGTCAGCACGCAATGTGATCGAGGCGATTTGGTCATTCATCAGGCCGTCTCCTTATGCATCACTTTGAGAGCCTCGCTTTCCATGATTCGAATATCAGCCATGCAGGCCGCCGCATCCTCAACCCCGTGCAACTGAAATACCCAGGGGAGAACGTTGTAATCAAGTCCGGTCGCACCGCTCGCGCCGACGCGCCATTGGGTCGCCAGCGTGGAGAAGACGGTAAAGGCCTCCCATATGGATGGCAGGATCCCCACCTCTTCCTCCACGTCCTCAGGCGTTAAACCAAAAGCGGCTAACTCCGCGAGTGTCGGTCCCGGCGTATACATCGCTGCGGCGACCTGCCTCAGTTTTTTTCGCGGATGCCCATCAGCTCTTTGGTGTAGGCCAGGCCGATGCTGTCGAACGCGCGCGGATAGTTCCGCAGGAGGACGATCACGTTATCGCGGGTGAACTCGTCCGGCAGCGCCCAGCCTTCGACGATTTCCATCAGATAGTCGGCCTGCGGCGCGATAGGGGCTTTTTTGCCATCGGCCTTTTTTTGCAGTTGCTCGTCCAGAGCACGCAGTTCTTCAAGCGTTTTATGGCGGAAGGTGAAGGTCAGTTTGCCGTCTTCTTTCCCGGCTTGTGGGATGCTGGCGGTAGCGGGAAACGTTGGGCTCGGGATCAGGGAGAATTGGGTCATTGATTCATCTCAGAATAGCCCGGCGAACCGGGCATGAATGGTTAGCTGACAGTGACGGTGCACGCAGCAGAGGTAAGTGTCTTGCCGGCGGCGTCGGTAACTTCGCAGGTGTATGAACCAGCATCACCGGATGCGACCGATGCGATGTTGAACGTCGAAGCGGTTTTGCCCGGAATAGCCGTGCCGCCTTTCTTCCACACATAGGTGTACGGCGCAGAGCCGCCCTGCATAACCACAGCCAGGTCCAGCGCAGCGCCAACTGCAAGGGCTTTGGTGGCCGGCAAGTCAGTCAGGAACGCCAGCGGCACAGCCGAGGAATCAGCGATCGGGTAAATCTGCATATCCGATTCGAAGTTCATGCGCGCTTCGTTGCTTTCCACGGCGTTGATTTCGGTACGCGGCACACGCTGGAAGGATACCTTGGCGGAATAGTAACGATCCGCTTTGCCGCGCGGGTTGTGGAACCAGACCGCTGTGGTATCACTGGAGTCATCCAGGTCAATCAGACGTTTGTAGATCGCCAGCAACGGGTCGTGAGCAAAGGTATAGACCTGAATCACCGCGTTTTTGAACGTCGGAATGGTACGGGCCTTATCATCCTCCAGGAACTGGATGGAGGTAGTCTGCTGGTCGCCACCCTCAGTGGACAGCGTCATAACCTGCGGCATGGTGATCCACGAGTCGACTTTGCGCAGAGTCCCCGCGCCGGTGCCCGCCGGGAATTTCTTGGTGTCGGTGGTATCGAAGGCTTCCAGTACGATTTTGGTGCCGGTCACCGATTTAACGCGCAGCACCATGTTATCGAGCTTCAGCCAGCCAGAACTGACCTGGACGACATCACCCGCGAGGAGCCCTGCAGCAGGGGCAACGGTCAGTTCGCATTCCGTCGCGTTCGAGGCTGCAGTGAAGACAATCGGCGCAAGATAGGCCTTGGCCACGTTCACACGTGACCCGTTAGGGATTGCGAATGCCATTGCATTCTCCTGAATTGAGGTAATAAAAAACCGGCCAGGCGGCGGGTCAGTAATCAGCGCGATACTGCATGCTGATGGGGGTGGTGTAGGTTATGGAGCCGCTACTGCCGTTGGGTGCTGACGTTGGGCGATCCTGTATCGGCGTGCGCACCTGCGGCGGGCCGTTGATGTATACAGTCAGGTCACCATTCACCAGCGGCAGGCCTTCGGGGAAGGCATCGGCAACAGACTTTGCCAGCCCTCGGGCCAGGGTCACTCCGCTGCCGGCAGGAGCGATGATATTGAGCTGGAGAATGCCCTGGTACGTACGCAGCTGGCCTTCCAAATCCTGCCCCACGGTTTGCGCCGGCAGAACATAAACACGTCCGTACGGCGAATCGTCAGGGGGAGTAAACGCGAGGTTCGGCCAGGCCACTGGCAGCCCGAGCGAGGAGCAGATAACCGCGATACGACCTTCCAGCAGGTCAGCGATCCTTATTGACTGGTCACCGGCCATTGCGCACCTCGCTCATTGCCTCGCGGAACAGCTGCGCGGCGTCCAGCGCAGTAACTCGCACCATCCCACCCGGAGCCTGGCCGGAGTGGCCCTCTTCCAGGGGTCGGGCGTAAGGCAGGTTATTGGTAAAGTAAATCGAGCTGACCTGCCCTACCCTGAACACCTCCAGCACCGCCATCCCGCGAGAGTTGGAACCCTGACCGGAAGCGTCTGGTGTATCGTTGGATTGGGTCGGCTGGCTATCAAAGCCCACATACCAGTTGTTTTTGAACCGCCCACCGACATAGCCATCAGGCTTTTTGATGTCCATTGAGTCATTGACGCGCAGGCCGCGCTTAAGCCGTCCTGATTTGGTCATGTTGGCAGGATCATCACGCAGGGTCGCGTTATGCTCCCGCACTGCAGTGTTGTACGCCGTCGCAGTCTGGTTGACCTGCCAGATATCCGGTTGGCCTACCGGGGACATTTCGACCAGGCGCCCGAGAATTTTAATACCCGTCCGGCGAACCACCTCGTCCATCTCCTGCTTGGAGCTATCCACGAACAACTGAATGGCAGCCAGAAACGGCTGATTAACAGTTCCGGCCATCTTTACGCCCTCAGCTGGATGTTATAGGAAATCAGCACATCGGCAGGCTTAACCGGATTCGGCTGCACCACGCGCCATTTCTTGCCGTCGATTTCGATGCGGTCATCAATGCGCACTTCCGTTTCGAACGTGGCCGCCAACTTTTTATCACCAGTGGCGATCAGGGAGCCGTCGATTTCGCGGGAGGAGTACTCAGTGATAACGCCAGTAACAGTCGCGGTAATTGCCGGGGTGGTGACCTCTTTCCCGAACTGATCGCGGATAGTTCCGCCGCCGCGGGTAAGCTGGTAGGCCTTCCCGTTCTCGGTTAGCAGCCGGGTCGCCGTCGCGCGCATGCGTCGATAGTCGATTGGCATATCACCCTCTTTCGATACGGATCTGATTGCCGCCCACCACCAGCCCGCGCAGCGATGAATAGAACCACGGGAATGACGGCGCGGCCTTATTCGTGCCCGGCTCATACTGAACGGTTACCGCACCCTCGACACGCTCCATAATCACCGCCCCGCCACCAGCAACCGAAGGCGTTAGGTCAATCTCCTGCGACTCGATAGCCAGGCGGCATTGCGCGTCAACCAGGCGCTGCGGGATGGTGTCATCCGGCAGGTAAACGCCATCAAAGCGTACGCCCGAGCGTGGCCACGACAGTGGCTGTGAAGCGGTGGTGCGCTGGCCCCGCCAGCTCTTCCCTTCCAGATAGTCCATGGCCTGCATCAGCATCTGGCCGCACTCTCCGTCATCGGCAGGAACGGTGTAGCCGCGCCCCGCCGCAAACGCGCGCAGGTCGACAACGTTGGCGTAGCTGTTGAAGTCAGGCGATTTGGGGTCGGCAACCAGCATGGTCATTCCTCCAGACGCCAGTCCAGCGCCAGCCAGTTATCCACTTCGGCAGGGTGAACATTAGCGCTCAGCGGGCCGCCGGGAAACTCTGGCACGTCACGCACCATAGCCACCAGCTCAATGCCAGGCTGGTCCTGCTGCTGGTCCTGCTGGATAGGTGCATGTTCAACATCGTTCTGCGCCGCAAGCTTTTCAGCCTCACGCTGCGCGCGCTGCTCTTTAGTTAATCCGGCCATTGGGCCTCCTGAATAACAAAGGGGCCGAGGCCCCATTGGTTAACCCATGATGATCGCGGAATGGCGCGGTGCCACAGCAGCCACACCCCATGCCAGACCGACTTCGTAACGCACCTGACGGTACTGACGGTACAGCGCCACTTGGAACGTAATGCCGGAAGCCGGATCGGTCACGTTCATGACGTCATCAGCAGTATCGCCACCTTCCGGCATCGCCGGGGTACGGCTGGCCAGCAGGAATGCCCCGCGGTCAAACGCCATGTTTGGCGTGAATTCGCTCAGCACGGTGACATCGGCCTGGTCTGCGAGATCCTGACGAAGGCCCGGCGAGCTGATGGTGATGCTGGAAGAAGTGGCCGCCACGACCAGATACTGGTTGTCATCGCCATCGAATTTCACTGCCGTGCCAGCAGCAATACCGCCTGTGCCAGCAGAGATAGCAACAATGATGTCGCCCTCTTTCTTGGCGCCGTTAACCTTATAGCCAGCCGCAGAACTTTTCGCGGTGCGCTTAATGCTGAAGGACTCGTGGAGGTTAAAGCCCATGATCCGACCGATAACACCTTCGCGCAGCAGCTGGTCGGTACCAGCTTCGTTCGCCTTGAACAGTACGGACTGCTTGCCGCGAATAGAAGCCATCGCTTCGCCGCCCAGCACCATGCGCATATCCGTAGTTGGTGCGCCGTTATCGGTCAGAATCTGGCGGGCCAGCGCCGCATCGGTCAGATCATCTTTGATACTGAACGGAGTATCCTTCGGCGCGCCAACCGCGCGGGAGGAGTTGAGGAACAGTGCAGCGAGATCGGCATCCACTTCATTCGCCAGGGCGCGGAACGCCTGTTTGAACTGATCGGCCAGAATGGTGTTGTAGGTTCCGGCCGGGCCGAGCGCCAGTTGCTCTTCGCCATTCCATTTCACCGGGGCCATTTTGGATTTGGTGATTTTGACGTCCACACCACCGATATTCTGGTCACCGGTATTAGGCGCTGACGGCCCTGGGACAATGTCTTCAGTGGTGGCCGCGGGTGCGACTGGCGCACGCACGGTCTGGTCTTTTGCAGCAGCATCCGCTTTCGCGTCACGCGCTACAGCAGGAATGAAACCAGTTTGCTCTCGGGACACTACGTCCAGCGCGGTATAGATGGTCGGGATCAGACCAGTAAGAGTATTGCCTGCCATTTATGGCTCCTTTAGATTTAATCGACGATGCTGACGCCGTCTTTCAGCGCTGCCTGTTTGCCAGCGTTATCCAGGGAATCAAACGCACCGCGTTTCATGGTTTTTTGCCCGGCCTGATGCTGCGACTGGTGGGAGCCACCGCCGCTGTTGCCGGACGCTTTGAGGATGTAGTCTTTCTGCGGATGCAACTCGACCAATGATTCCAGCGCTTCGTCAAAGCCAGCGAGTTCACCGGGTTTGGTTCGGGAGAACACCTTATTGCCCTGCCCGTCGTAAGCCACGACCTTGCCATCTTCGATTTTGAAGTTCTGCCCAAAGTGGGAACGCACGAACTCAGCCGGGATCGCCATCTTCTCGGAGATGAATTTCGAACCACCGAAGCGGCCGCCGATCATCTCGTCGTAGAGCTGGGTTTCCAGCTGCTTGGTTTTGCCGTTCGCTTCGTCCAGTTGCTGCTGGTAAACCTTGGTGATCTCAGCCTTAACCTGGTCAACGGCACCAGCGTCGATCAGTTTCTTCTGGTCGATTTTGGTCATCATCTCCAGGGCTTCGAGCGCCTTGGTCGGGTCGCTGATGCCAGCGAATTTCGCGAGACTGGCTTCCGCCTGCTCCTTCGCCTCACGGTGAGTTTTGGCTTCACCGTTCAGAGATGTGATTTTGGTCATCGCTGCGGCCGCATCGAACGGGATCTCTTTGCCGTCATCATGGACATACACAGGCATACCGTTTTCAACGACCACATTGCCGTTGGCATCAAGTTTGAGTTTCATTGTTTTGCTCCAGCCTTCCGGCCATTGGTAATGGGTCATCCGACCCGGTCACCGCGTCGCATCCGCTCAGCGGCAGGCATAAAAAAAGGCCGCCCGGGGGCAGCCTGTTAAAGATGGAAAGCATAAAAAAGCTGCCCGGAGGCAGCTTGTTAAATGTATTGGATGGTTATCACGCCACGAAGCAAACGTGTATAAACCTCATCCCGTTTTCGCTTGTGAATACGCAATGGATATGGGTGAAAACATAAGATGCCTCGCCTAACATCTGCCCAAACAAAGCGTTTGATTTCGTTACCGTTCACAAACACCTTTCGCTTACCGCGCCCGTCTCCAACGTGGTGTAAATCTTCGTTACGCATAAATTATCCTTTTAACACCAGCGCATCTGCGCGTTGAAGCTCGTCCAGGGTCAGGAACTCCCCGGCATCGTTGAACATCTCAGGCACCGTTATTTTACCGTCACGCAGCATCTGCGCTCGGGTAACGCCCAGAGCCTGCTCTTGCCGTGCGTACGGTTGCCGGGAAAGCCATTCGGCATAGCTGGTATGCGCTGGCACCTGCCCGTCCATCGAAGCGCGCGTGGCACTGCTCAGATCCCCTGTGGCTATCTGCAGCTCTTCCCACGATTTAGTGAGTAGGATTTCGCAGGAGCGACAGCAGAAGTGGATTTTGCCGGGGCCGCGCAGATATGGCACCTGATGTCCCAAAGGCTTACCGTCAAGCGAGTATAATTTGCGGTCACGAATAATGCACTCCTTACTAGTATGGGTATCCAGCGTGGAGGACCACTGTTTGGCCTTCACTAAATCGCTGTTGGCTTGGGCGAACTGCTGGCGCGCCGTGGCGGCCATGTGATTCACCGCCGTGCGGGCCACCACAGCCAAGTCGCGCCGGGATGCGTTGATCACCCCGTCTTCACGATTGAGTTTCGGTGTGCCGGTAACACGCCGGACAATCTGCTCTACCGTTTCGCCCTGGAGGAACCCGGAGCGCACAGTGTTAGTGATTTTGTCCAGCCGGTCGGCTTCAAGTTTCTGGCCCCACTCTTTCAGCAAGCGCCCCTGGAAAGGCTGCGCCACTGCTGCGGCGTAAACCTGCTCAGGGGCGATACTCTGCAGCGGCACATGCTTAAGGATCTGCTTCGGAATGATGCTGTTGAACAGGTCCAGCTGATACCCGGCCTCATACTCAACGTAGCGGGTCAGCTCCCGCGCCAGCGCATCATTGACCGGTTCGTAGGCCTGTTGATTCAGGTCGCGTACGCCAGCCAGCAGAGAAGCCAGGCGGCGGGCGCTGTAGGTATCGGCACGCTTGCCATCCAGCAGCACCATCAGTCTGGCCGCCAGGTCATTATCCATCTTGCTCAGCAGCGCCACCATGCGCCGGGCGACGCCCGTACCGTAGCGGTTCACATACAGGCCGTGCGCTATCGTCTCGTCCTGAAGGCGATCGTTGACGGAGCGGGCCATCTCACACCTCGCCCGGTGACGTTTCGGTCAACGAGGCCGACTCGGCCAGTAACTCGCTCAGCACCACATCGGGATCTGCGTCAGCGTCAATCAGGTTGAGCTTCTGCAGCGTCTTAATCGCGTCAATACGGCGGAGATCACCCCCCTGGCGCAACGATTGAATAGCCAGCGCCGCCGGAGGGTTGAACTCTTTCGACTCAACATCCAGTTCAGTGCGTACATCGACGCTGCCGCCATCTTTCTCGCCAATGTACTCAGCCATGATTTGCAGGATGTTGTCGATCGCATCTTCCAGGCTGGTTGCCATGGTGTATAGCGGCGACTGCTCCTGCATCTTCTCTTCCGATGTCTGGTCAACAGACTTGGTCGAGGTGTTATCGGTGCGCAGCAGTTTCGCGCCCGCCTGGCGCATCTGCTCCACCAGCTCAGCCAGCGACTCTTTACCAGCGCCGATAGAGGAGCCTGTGTGCTCGACGTATTCGAGCCCTTGTTTCTGACGATCGTTAAAGCTTGCCGCAGAAGAAGAGCCAATAACCAGCTCCTGCCCCTCTTCCAGCCCGAACACAGTCAGTATTGGTACGCGCGCAACGTGCAGGATGTTGTCCTGTTCACTCTGGCTCTGCCAGTGCTTGACGTTCAGCAGTGCCATGTTAAGCAGCGGCGGTGAGCCGCACATAAAACCGGTGCGCTTGGTGTAGAGCGTGACCAGGGTGATGTCCTGCCGCGATGTTGTCCATTCATCGTGCAGCGTCCAATTCACTATGGCGTTATCGCCAGTGGCCTTGCGGTAAATCTGCACTTTCCCGGGTGTCAGGTAGCGAATTTGTTCGACTTTCGTCTGACCGAAGTCGTCACCGTCTTCGACCACAACCTCTTTGATGCGTAACTCGGTGAGCGCAACCTTGCCGCCGGTCATCTTCGACTTCCAGCCGATCACCTGGCGGGGATTCAGCATCGTTACGTAGGGACGCGCTCCGGTGGCCTTTTCATCAGCCTTGGTCTTCACCTGCTCGGCATCAACCCGGGGGTAGTCCACCAGCGCATGGGACAGACCGTACTGCATCGCCAGGCTGAAGAACGCCTGCGCCCAGACATCGAGGCGACTACCTTCAAGATCCACGTTCCTCGCAAATTCGCGCAGCGCATCCGGGACGTTCTCGCCCAATTGGATCGGCTCAGCGAACACTCGTCCGACGTTCTGGTTGATGGTCTCCTCATATGCCGGCAACAGCGTAGCCACAGCCAGGCGCTTTTTGTAGTCCTCTTTGTCTTCTTTCGGCCAGCGCGGCAGATAAGCCTCACCTAGCTGGCGCATATACAGCGTTCCGCCCATCAGAGCATCGTTGATGTCCCACGCCTGCACCATGTTCCCATAGTCCAGATTGGGTGTTGAAATATCAGGCATGGAGTTAGATCCGTAGGTTAGTGACTTTGCCAGTTGGTTTGATGATCGGGAATTGCTTCACGATGTAATATCCACCAGCATCATTGGGGTGGTCGTTATCAGCTGATTTATCCGGCTCACCGTTCGTCGCCCACACTTGTTGTTCAAGGCTGTCGGTGTATACCGGGCAGCGGGTCACGTTAACTTTGTAGCGGCGCTCGCCGTTACCGTTGCAGAACATGGCATTCATGGAGTTAATGCGATCCTTCACCGGCGGGTTGGCAGCATTCACCACCACACTGAATCCGGCCTGCTTGAGCTGCGCGATATCCGTGGCGCTGGCATTGTTCGATTTGCGCGAATCACCGGAGGCGTCGGGGTAAATATAAATCTGACGCGAGGCGACGTAACGCCCGCCCTCATAGCGCCAGAACTCCTCCTGAATACGCTTTATCATCGCCGGGGTATCGTAGACCTTCACCAGCTCACGAACAGCCCGTGGCTCCCCGTCCCGGAGTACATGCACAATGGCCGCCATCTTGCCAACGTTGAAATCCATGCCGATATACAGCGGCTCGCCTGCCTGCTCCTCGTCGGTGCAGCCATTAAGCCGGCGATCGAACTGGTGATAGATGGTGCCGCTGGTCAGGTTGGTAAACCGCCCACGCAAGTACGCCTTAATCAGCTCTGGCGGATAGGAGTCCATCAGCGAAGGGATGTAATCGTGGGGAAGGTTCGCTTCATTATCGAATGTCGAGGCCTGAATCAGCCCGTACAGCGTCGCCAGTTCAGGCTTATCCCGTACGGCTTTAACAAACTGCTGATAGACGAACTTGAAACCTTCCGGCGTGGTAGTGACATCGATGCCATTGCGCAGGCCGTCCACCTTATAACGCATACGGGCGATGATTTTTCGCCATGCCTGCTGCGCTTTAGCGGCAGCCATAACATCCAGCTCGTCAACCATCGCGTTGCCGATTTTAAAGCCGACAATAGAGCCAGGTTTCTCCATCGAGCGGCAAATCGTAGTGCCTCGATACTGGCTTCCGGCGTAGAAGTGAACCTCTTTGTTCCCCTCATTGATTTTGACGTTCATCCCCCAGTCGAAAGCCACTTCTTCGACCGTCGGATAGAAAATGTCACGGATCTGCGGATAGGTCGGCGCGAAGTAGCCCTGGTTTATTTTGGGAAACTCCCACATTCCCTTGCAGATGCCGCCGCAGCCAACCCACGTCTTTCCAGAACCGAACCCGGCGACATAGGCCTTAAACTTATGCGGCATAGCGAGGAAACGCGCCTGGGGAACATTAAGCGTCGGCGCTATCATCACGAAGCCTCGCGTCTACCACGTTAATGTTGATTGCAACTGGTGCCGGGACATCATCATCAGGATCGGCCGCCAGCTCTTTCCGGAGCTTCTCCACCTCCAGCTGCCGGCGCTCGATTTCAATTTGCTGAATCCGCTGCGCAAACTCGCTATCAGCAAGTCCAAGGCGCTTCATCACAGCTTCATACATACGCTCACGGCTTATGGCCGTTATCTCAACGCCATTCTTCCCAAGCTTCACACCGGAGTAAGCCAGGGCTGCATCAGGGGGGAGCTTTCGGGTATCGGCGAAGTATGGCTGCCCTATTCCGTCGCCATTGCAGCGTGGGCAGTAAGGGTTAGGCTCGCGATTGTGGTCATAGCCATAACCGCCAGGGTCTTCCGGGAGTTTTGCACGTTCGTTGCCTTCAACCTTCGCGATAGCCTCGTCAAACTCAACAGCGTCGCGCCATTGATAGTGATGACCGAAGCCCCAGCAATAGCGGCAGGCGCCGCGACGATATTGCGAAAGCTGGTTTGCATCGAAGGTAGCGAGTTGCCACATCTGCGCGAGGACTTCATCGGCGCTGCCGAGAGTGCGCTCTATGGAGGCTTTCTGCTGCTGCGCAATAGCCTGCGCAACGTTAGGATTCGCCAGTAGTTGGCGGCCATAGTTGGGGTCACTGTAGCCAGCTCGTTCAGCTGCAGCTGTGGCATTCTGGTCCTTGAGGTATTCAGCAATAAAGCGTTTTACCTTTGGACTCAATTTGGCGTCCACCAGCTCTTCTGCGCACTTTTCTGTCTGCGCAATGCGCAACTTCTTCTGCGCAGGTGTTTGCGCATTTTGCGCAGTTGGTCTTTTGAGATATCGACGTGCGGTCGCGTAGTACAGTCCCTGCGCTTCACACCACTCCTTCGCTGATACGCCAGTTTCGGCATGATCGGACAGGAACCGTTGCTGAAGCACGCCCCAGTCCGGTTTACTCATGTGTTATTCCTTTTACCCCCCTGCAGGGCGTAGTTTCGATATAACTGCTAAAGCCATGACCATGGGACTGCCCATGGTCATGGCGATAAAAAAGCCCGGCAAGAAGCGAGGCTTGGAGAATTCTCTATGCTTAAAGCCCAGTGGAGAGACTGTGCCAGAGCCTCAGGGATGAGGTTTGATTCAGGTACGTTAACGCACATATGCCAGCAGGTCAGTTAGTTGCTTTGTTACGATTTCAGGCCTCTGTTGCGGCCTGAATGAGCGCGCTTACGATTTTTTGAGCCATACTTGTAACAGACGCATTTTTCTTTTTGTTGGTCTAACAGAGGAGGAATGTATGCAGTTAGTAAGTGAGAAGGGTGTCGTGTCTTCCCGGGATTTAGATTTTCTTGCCAGTAGCTTTGCCCGGATGCGCTTGCAAGGCCGACACCTCTGCACGGATGCAATTACCGGCAACATGGATGAAGACTGCCGGCTGTGGTTCCTTAAACGTTATGACTTTTACGTTGAACAGCTAAAAGAAAAGGAACTGCAGTAGTAAGCACAGGCCGGGTGGTGTCAGCTGCCCGGCATTCACTTCAAAGTAACGCGTTATACCAAGCCTGCCTCTTACTTAGCCATTATGATGGGACTATCCATGGTCATGACACTAGAAAAGCTACCAGCTCTTTCCGGCGGCTTAGTTTGTTATGGCAATTCAAGATTCGGATGACTGCACCTGAGACTAATCTTAAAGCCAAGAGTTTGCGCTTGTTGTTATAGGCTTATTTGCCAGCCTTTAAAGAAGTGAAAGGCAGGCCCCCACAACACCAGAGGGATCTCCAGAAGTAGATAGCACTGACACCACGTGTGCAGTTAAATCACAAGAACGAACAGTACGTATGACTCGTTTGCCCTCAAGAGGAGGGCATTTTTTTTATTCTCAGATTGATATACTGATACCCTTTTCTGCGGCCGGGGATACCTTGATAGCGAGGCGCAAGACAGCTTTATGGGTATATGTTTCGCTAAAGTTGTAAATAAATAGCAATTTCTAACGAAAGTGCTATTGTCCCCGCGCTATCAAAGCTAGAAGCACATAAGAAGAAAAATAGTTTGACTCAAAGTTGCCCCGCACCGGGGCTTTTTTGTTTCTAGCACCTTATCTCCCCCTCACTATCTCATCCAGACTACATTTCATCCTTTCTGGTATTAACCGAGCGTATATCCAATTGCACTAATGGGTGTAACCACTTATCTGTCAGAAGGTTAAGCGGCTTCGTTTCTAAGACTGTTCCCATACCGATCATCTGACAGCGCAATTATGGTGAAAGGGTAACGATATGCATTTGCATGCCCTTATAAGCAGCCCGGATTTCCTGCTCATAAGGGCTTTCTTTTATGTGTAGGGTAAGAATACAGTCTCAATTGATTACTTCAGGCATTGCGAAACGATGTATTCCTGGAGGTAACCCACCTGCTTTGTTACGGTGTCGATCCGCTCTCTAAGGGTGAAATAATCCCGCTCAGCGGAGTTTGTAAGTCGGGGGCCGGAAGCATCGCCCAGGCCGCTGGTTGAGGGCGCTCCGTCTGTGGCACAGTTGGCGTTGAGCTGCAACCGGCGCTTACCAGTAGCAACATCGTGTTTAAGCTGATCAATATTTTCCCGGGCATTTGCCAGTTCCTTCGTGTATTTCGCATCAAGAGTTGCCACGTCACGCTGGCGCTTTTGCAGATCGCTTATCATATCTTTCGCAAGCTTAAGGTTATGTTCGGCAGTGTCGGCGCGCTGACGCTCATCTTCAGCTTTGCCGAAGAACCAGAACGCAAGCCCACCGAATACCATCAACGCAACCAGCAAAAGCAAAGGCTTCCAGTCAAAAGTCATTGCTGTTCTCCGCCAGGCACATGGATCGCTCCATCTCTCGACGGTTCTGGAGGCCTTTCCACTTCATACCTCCAGCGTAAACCCATCGCCGCATCTCTTCGCACGCTCCATCGTGATCACCTTTGTTCAGCTTGCGCAGCAGCATAGACTTTGAGAACGCGTCCGAACCAACGTTAAAGACAAAGCTGTAGAGGGCGGCGCGTTGATATTCACCCAGTGGCACCTTGACCAGATTGTCTACCGTTCGCTTTGCTGGCTGGAGGTCTTTCCACAGTAACTGATCACATTCGCGGTCGGTATACTTCTTCCCTTTCACGATATCCCGGCCAGTATGGCCATCGCAGACAGTCCATACCCCGGCGACGTCTTTATAAGCTTCGTACTTCCGTCCTTCCACACCATCCTGCCCACCGAGAAACAGAGAGGCGATCAGCATTGCACCGCCACCAGCAGCGGCGATGAGTTTGTTGCGCAGGCTACTGGTCATGGGCATTTAATCATCTCCGACTTTGACTGCTGGACCGTACTTCTCAAGCGCCTTTACCTGCGCATTGGCGACTTTGCGTTTGAAATACCAGTTAATGAGTCCAGTAACGATTATCCCGGCAATACCAGCCAGCACGCCGATAGCGCTCCATTCGTCAGGGCTCAGTTTTGTGAGGACGCCGTTCAGGATTGTTCCTCCTGAGGTGCCGAGGGCGACTCCGGTGACAAGTTTGCTCATACGAGACATATCTCTCACCTCGCTGGAATGCGGGTGTTGTGGGGTTTAGGATCTGGCTTTCCGAATGAATTACGACAAGACCTGTGATGGGGGTTCCGGGAGCCTGAAATAAAAAAAGGCCCGCTTTTCGGCAGGCCCAAATGAGTTCGAAATTTAAGTAGATAGACATGACGCAATGCCATCATCCGAATACCTCTGTGTCGAGCAGAGTTACTTTCCAGTCAGAAGCCCTGGTAGGTAGAGATGGCTTGGTTCACGATTAAATAATAGCATCACTAACGAAGCGCGAATAAAAAAAGCCTGCTTTTATAAGCAGGCAAAAAATCAGCACAAACATACAGCTTACTGTGATCCTGGTGCCGGGTGCCTCCCGGTGACTCGTTACCAGTTATACGAGCCGCAAGCACACTTACACATTTTTAACTGGATTGCCCCACCGCACAGGGGGATTCACCACTTATAAGCCTATACCATATATTGAAGCGCACCGGCGTTTCTTTCAAATATGTGGCGGCGTTAACGGTCCTGCTAAAATTTCAGCTTCTCCGTCATCGCAAATATCATCGTCCTGTGTGAGGTGCCAGATACCTTTGATGATTCTGCCTGTTTCAAGGTCTTCAGTTTCGCCGTCAGCATAATAAGCAACTTGCGCCCTGCCGCCGTACTGTATCCAGTAGAACCCTTCTTCCATACTTTGTGCCCTCTGCAAGCTCTGATAAAACTAACCAAGACGACATTATCTGAACTGTAAAACAGAATCTAGAACTGCTGAGGACGGCATAGCCTACATCAGATTCGGACAAGGGAGCATATGTGGGTTTATGATGCCGGGTGCCTCCCGGTGACTCTGCGCCAGACCACAGAACCGCGCTACTCACCTGCCTGTCTAGTCGCCCCGCCGCATAGGGGGATTCATCACGGGCACAGCCTAGTCTTCTTCCTGCCATAAAGCTATTTATATCTGTATATTTATTCAGTATGAACAAAAAGACCAACGCTGCTCTGCTGACATAGGTCATGTAAAACAAAAAGGCCGCCAATCGGCAGCCTTAAAATCTGTGGTAATGGAACTGTAGTGCCGGGTGCCTCCCGGTGACTCTATGCTAGACCACAGAATCGCGTCATTCACCTCCCAGTCTAGTCGCCCCACCGCTTAGGGGGATTCACCACAGGCGCAGCCTAATCGGCTTCCTTCAATAAAGCTAACTTTATCTGTTTATTTAGTACGAACAAAAAAGACCGGCGGTGCTATGTAGGTCAGAATCATGTACATCAAAAGGCCGCCAATAGGTAGCCTTAGATATTGATGATACTGAGGTTGTGGTGCCGGGTGCCTCCCGGTGACCCTGCGCTAGACCACAGAACCGCGTTCTATAAACCCGACTCGTTTCGCCTAGTCGCCCCACCGCTTAGGGGGATTCACCACAGGCGCAGCCTAATCGCCTTCCTTCAATAAAGCTAACTTTATCTGTTTATTTATTCAGTATGAACAAAAAGAGACCAATGGGGCTAAGTCGGCCAGAATCATTTAAAACGAAAAGGCCGCCCATTGGTTGCCTTACGAAGTTCATGGATGGATGCTATTTATTAGATAAATCTTTCTTAATTAAATAATGTCTCTGGGAGCCTTCTACCGGAAAATCCGATAACGACATCTGGAGTTCGTATCCTTGTTTTTCATAAAAAGGTAATGCCTGAAAACTGAACGTATCAACGAGACCATGACGGCATCCTAACTGTATACCCTCTTGTTCAGCCAGACTGACAAGCTTACTGCCTAAGCCACTACCTCTTTCTGAGTCGCTTACCCACAAATAATCGATACAAAGCCACGGTCCCCTTGTGTCTGCTATCAGACCACCTGTCATTACTCCAGAATCATCCCTGCAAAAGACACCTAACTGGCCAAGCTTACTGAAATCTACAAAACGCGCGTTATAACCTCTAAGCCCGACTAAAAGTTCTTCTTTCTCAGGCTCTGCAATCTGATGGACGATCTTAATGCTCATATATTCCCGCTTATTATTTGTTATTTTTTAACAACACAATTGTTATAAAACGGTTAAATATTCTTTGCAAGCTAAGCATTTAGATTTTCAGAAAAATATAGACGCACCTTCAGGGCATCAGCTTCACCGTTGTCGCAGAGAGCATCACTCTGCGTGAGATAACAGATACCAGCTACGTTCAGACCTATCTCGAGATCTTTAGTTTCGCCGTTGCTATAATAAGCCACCTGAATTAAGCCGTTGTGCTGTATCTAGTAAAATCCCTCTTCCATCATCGAATCCTCAGTATATTTAAGATACAATGAGATATCATTCTTCTGATGCTTCCTCAGGAAGCACACTCAGGGCAAGGCTTTTGCTCACGGCAATTTTTAGCTGCTGTCTGCTGAGTATCAAATAGCCGCGCTCGCCTGGTATGGAAAGCCGGTATTCTCTATTTAAAGGCAGTGGAGTAATTAAATACCAGCGCCCCTTATAGAAAATCCAGTTCATTTCAAGCCTCATTTTGTTGGAGTTGTAATTATACCCAAATGACCAGCAATACAAAAATCAGAGGGTTGTTACAACTCCTGCAGGTCCGCCATCGAGGATTCGAACCCCGAACCACAGAGGTAGAAGCTCCGTGCTCTCTCCCGTTGAGCTAATGGCGGATAAAAAAGACCAGCAATAAATGCTGGTCAGGGTCATGCAGTTGTCTCTGCGTATGGGTGCTTCCCCACCCAAGTGTAATAATTGTATCGAGAGCATTATCGAATGCCCCTTAAAAATAGCACCCGAGCGGCAATAGAGACAAAGTGGCAATAGATTTATGCATCATTTTTGTGACGCATGAAGTACTGTTGGGTTTCCATACAAACAAAAAAGCCCAAGGCATTAACCTCGGGCTCTTTTGTATAATTCGGTCGACAACCAAAGCTATGGCGACGATATCGGATTTAGTCGAAATATACGTCAATTAGTTCATTTCTGCAATACTTGGGTGATAATTTGTAGCTTTTTGTTGTGAACGTGATCGCGAAACTTGATTCAGCGAGTCAGTATCTAAGCGAGCGAACAACCTCACCATTGCCTCCCAGTGTTCGACATAGTTCGTCGACCAATTGGTTTTACTCACGCCCACCAACGCGGCCAGATCCCCAT
This sequence comes from Leclercia sp., assembly GCF_036780805.1. Taxonomy (NCBI): domain Bacteria; kingdom Pseudomonadati; phylum Pseudomonadota; class Gammaproteobacteria; order Enterobacterales; family Enterobacteriaceae; genus Leclercia; species Leclercia sp. The sequence continues at coordinate 1,216,268 of NZ_DAIQCE010000001.1, forward strand.
ACTGATAAAGGTCACGCCCGACCAATACCTCCTTAACGTCCTGAGCCGCCAGCCAGATTAACGCCTTCAGCCTGTCCATCGTTTTGCCGGCCACCTTCCGGGTTCCCAGTTGCGCCCTAAACTCGGCCCAGGCCCACTGGGTGATCGTTACCTGGTTCTCCCAGCGCACGTTCTCGCTGTAGTTCCAGAGCAGCCACGCCTTCTGGTGTTCCTCGAGTGACAGGACCGCCCGGCGCCATGAAGCGGTGGAGTATTCGACCGGTTGAACCAGCGGAATGTGCGAGCCTTTCGCGTGTGACTGTTTGCCGGGGATCGGTGGGTTATCAACCGGTACCCATTCTTCGCTTTCTTCGTCCCAAACTTTGGGCTTCTTCCGCTTGAAGGTCTTCGTGTCGAACTGGGCGTTCTCCAACCAAGCCATCAACTGCCCTTTCGTCGCCCCGCTCAGATCTGCAGTCGCAACGATGAGCTGCTGGCGTACAAATTCCAGGTCTTGAGTGATCATGCTGCAGCTCCTGCAATCTGGTAGATGCGAATAAAGTTACGAAGAATGCGGTAGTCCACCAGCACTGTACCCGGGCGGCGATAAATGCGGAGGCGCAGCCAGCGCATGCGAAGCGATTCGATCAGTTCTGGTTTCATGCTGGCTCCAGCTCGGTGATGGTCAATTCCAGTTTGCCGCCCTTGATGATCGGCATCCGTTTTACGCGGTAATCGTCAACCTGCTGGTCGTCCTGCCAGAACCCGGCTTTGGTCAGCGCGTCGAATGCAGCCTTCTGCAGGTTGTCCAGGTCCCGGCGGCGGCGGTCAGGCATGTGGCATTCAATGCGGATCTTTACCGGCGCGGTGATGCCGATATCCAGCATCTCGTCTTTGATGATTTGGGCGACGCGGTCACGGTAGGCCTGCCCTTCTGTGCTGATGTGCGTGCGCCCGCGGTTGTGCCGGTAATAGCGGTTATTGCTCGGCGGCCACGGTAGCGTGATGTTGTAAGTATTCATGCCTTCACCAGCCCCTCTTTCAGCCAGATGACCTGTGTGCGTGCCATACCTTCCAGCGCGCACTCCTTTGCATACTCCGCATCCACCCGGTGGGTTCGGCGGTCTATTTCGTCGTGACAATAGCTGCATGCGATGGTTGCGATCAGGTCAGGCGGCTTAATGCCGGTGCCGCACAGACCAGCCAGGCGGATATGCGCCAGAACGGATGTTTCAGGATTGCCATTGCACACGCCGGGGATCCGCACCTGGCATTCGCGACCGCGTGCTGCTTTGCGTAAATCAGCCATGCTCACCCCCAGACCTTTTGGCGGAATGTCCGCGGCGTTCGCTCCTGCCGCTTTGCTTCCGGCAGCCGGACGCTGACGGTCCAGGTGATGAAGTCACGATTAAGGCTGCGCTCTACGGCCACGCCGCGCGCCCGGTAGGTCGCCACCAGCTCGTCTGCCTGCGCCGTAGTGCAATCGGTATGCTGGAACCATGAGGATTTCATCGGCATCATCCCCCGAAGTTCATCAGCTGAGCAGCGGCGTTGTCCGCCTCGCTACGGCTCTTGAATGTCCTGGACAATATCCAGCGCCACAGAACATCGAGCGCGGCCCTGTAGAGCTGCTGGAACTCGGTCTCGTCCATGTTCGCGAAGGCGATACTGCGGGGATGTTTCCGGAGGGTGCCGTCAGGCAGCTGGATGGCGTCATAGTGCCCGGATTCGATGGTCACCCAGGCGCGATACGCATCGAAGGATTTGCAGGCGCTGATGCTGCCGGTGCGCTTGTCGGCGATGCGTTCGAGATACTGCTCAGCAGCATCCAGCAGCGCAGATTCACTCCCGCCGAACGATGCCAGGTATTTGGCATAGCCGGTCACTAGCTTGCGTTCGTTGGACGAGATAGCGCCGCCGGTTGGCTCCCAGTATTCGAAACCGAGATTCAGCAGTGCAAAGAAACGACGATGGAAGGCCGGGTTACGGACCTGTTTGAAGTCGGCCACCAGCACGGCGCCGAGCTTGATTTTTGATTGCAGTAATTCGCTGGTCTCCGGCGATGCGGGGATCAGTGTTCCTGCAGAATTCTTGATGAGTTGTAACTGCGCCATGGTGTTCTCCGTGGCGCATCAGGTCAACGGGTGTTCAGTCCGTTGATATCATAATATCAGAGGGTTGATTGACGCGATAGCCGAGGCGGCGAAGAAAACGGGTTCCGGACGAAAGATTAAAAATCCCTTCATCCTCCAGCAGCGGGCGGCACGACACCATGCCATTCCTGGTGTAAACGAGATATCGGCTTTCAAACGGCATTGAACCAATAAGCTTGCCGTCTGAACGCCTAATAATGTCGTACCAGTCACCCTGCTCCTGCTTTTCTTTCACATCGACCTCCTCACTTTGCTATCACCAAATACCCTCTCCCGGCGGGGAGAACTCCACTCCACAGCGCCAAAATAACAAATGGCGCAAATTTCCTAATAGGTTCGCCGGAAGAAAAATTCATTTTTTTCTGTAGCACTTAAACCATACAACAAAACACTGTATATATAAACAGTAATTATCCGTTTGGCTTAAGTATGCACGGGAACCGCATGTGTACGCAAGTTCATTCATCTGATTGATTTTAATAAATTTTTATGCTAATTCCGTGTAAAAACTGACGCTTATTTTTAACACTTCGGCGGGGCAGAAAGCGCTGGGATAAATATCTGATTAGAAACCCCTCAATCCTGTCAAACCAGGAGCAGGCCTGCGCCTGAGGGTATATTGCGGCGCTGACACTTCATGTCAGGTTGATAATTTGTTGCCGCGCCACGGTTAATATCTGATCGATTTCATAGATCAATCTCGTGATATCGATCGGTATTATCGATCAGGCATCTCGCAGGCCGTTCTGCTGGCTTCCAGTGGGCGAGAAAAAGGCCTCCGGAGAGGCCTGATTGCTGGTAATTTACAGTACTATCGGGATGCAGCACCCGCTGAGCCACCGAACGCGCCAAGTCCTAACAAAAATCCAAAATCATACCAGCCGCCGTTATTTGGTACGGAATACACCGCAATTGAACTATCAAACAGGTGTCCAATAAGTGCGAAAGGAGCAATCCACCCATGCCATAAGCCAGAAAAGAAGCCAGGTGCTGATGGATATACTGCCCAGTCCGATTGACTTGCACATCCGCTGAGCATTAAGACTGCCACAGCTACTGCAACAACCCATGCCACGCCAAATTTTTTCATTTTTAATTTACCTAGGTTTGTAATTTCCACGCCACAAAATGGGTGGCAGATCACATTATCACGATCTGTCACCGCCAAATTTGCGCTAAATCACTCCCGCTTCGGCACAGCTTCGAGCATGGCTTGCCACTGATGGTCTGGGCTAACAAATCGGGAATTGCATTCGTCATTTGCCTTGTGAAAGGCTCTGCGCATCTCGACAGTCGGCTCTGCCGGCACAGCCGCCCACCCATCAGGCACGGCCTGCTGCATGATTTTCTCGTACTCATCCACCTGAGGGTCTACTGGATACGATAAGTCGCGGTGATTACCCTTAAGCATGGTGCTGGGCGATTCTTCATTTTTTGGTGGAGAAGTCAGTGCTGACGCGGCCTTGATGGTGGTTAGCGACTCAAGCATGGCGGAGCGGCAGGCTAACGCTTCAGCCCTGCTGTTAGCCTCCTGTGGCGTAGCTCCATAAACACGCGCCAATACCTCTTCATAATCGTCACCTATGCGAAGCTGCACCCACCAATCACCTAAGCCAGGGTATTCATCCTGGTTCATGGTTGGCAGGCGGCCAACGCGGATTTCACCGATATCCGGCATAGCTGGCTGCGGTAACTGTGGTGCTGCGTAGAGCTTAGTGCCAACTGGAAGGCTAAAATTCATTCTGTCGCTGAATTCTCCAGTTTCGTCATCAACTACGTGGGTCAGATACTCCGTTGGCTCCTGCCACGCCTTCCGCAGCGCCAGAACTTCATCGATAGCCTTCGCTGCGTCAGCCATCATGTAACCGAGGTTGCCGCCGTCAGAACGTTTTGCTGCTGCTGCCAGTTCGTCACGAACGCGGATCAACCGCTCAACGCTGAGCGGGCCGTTGGCCGGGTGATCGCCGCCCAGCCCGGTCGGAGTAAAAACTTGGTTGATGGTCATTGGGCTCCTCCCTGACGAAGTTGGTTGACCTTCGAATCGAACAGAAAATCGAGATGGTCAACAGAATCGGTTTCCAGCATGGACCTCGTGTAATATTTCGCTTCGATCCAGACCCGCGCCCGCACTTCAGCCAGAAATGCGTCGGTTGCCGGAGTTTTGATGCCATCTCGCAGTTTTGTGTATGCGCTCAGCATCGCCAGTTCTGGCACGTCGTCAGCTCCAGACTGATAAGCGTCAAGCGCTTCCATCATCAGCTTACTGAACGGTGCCGGTTCGGCTTTTTTCAGCGCCGCATTCTCAGCAGCCAGCGCCGCGAACTTGGCTTCCAGTTCGGCAAACTTATCAGCCACTGATTTCGGTCCATCTTCACCGCAGACCTTGTACATCGTTTTTTCCCAGACAAGCACATCGGTATGTTCGGCATCCCGCTGCTTCGTCATCTCCCGCAGCGCCGCGGTGGTGCAGTCCAGCCGTTCGGCCAGGCGCGACACAATCTTCGCCATATCGATGATCGGCGTGTCGGTGCTCATCGCCTTCGCAAACTGATGACCAACGGCCACCAGCTCTTTGTTGTTCAGTGAATCATTCATGCCCGTGCACTCCCGATAATTTTGTGGATCTGATAGCCCTGCCAGTTCTGGCGGCATACGTCTGCAATGCTGGAACGCTGGCGCGCCTCTGGCATCGGCTTAATGCGAGTCTCCCCGCCCGGCTCCATGACGTAGACCGGATGGCGGCGCTGGCCGATGTTCTTCACAGCACCAGCAGAAACGAGATGCTCCAGCAGGCGACAGGCCTTTTTGCTGTCGCAGCCCAGCAGCCGGCGAACCTGACGCGGGGTGATCTCCCCGCTGCGCTGGATGGCGCGGATGATTGTCCAGAGGTTGTTACTGGCCATCTGCAGCCCCCTTACCACCCACGGCACGCAGGTGTGACACTTTCCCGCGGTAGCTGGCCCAGTCGAAATTGACCCAAATGCCGCTGTCCATCCGGAGACGGTCCACGACCCGCGCGCCAAGTGTGGCAACCAATTCTTCGTAATTCAGGTTGCTCAGGATGCCAACAGGCTTCATGGCGGAGAGCCGGCGGTCGATGACCTGATTGATGATCACCTTCTCACCGCTGGAACCACGCTGGATCCCGACTTCGTCCAGCACCAGCAGATCGACGTTGCACAGGTCATTCAGCAGGGAGGATTCTGACTGGCCGTCGTCATAGCATTCGCGCACGCGGAGCATCAGGTCAGGGATGGTCACGACCAGAACGGAGTGGCCAGCCGCCAGCAGGTGATTACCGATCGCCGCTGCCAGGTGGTTCTTCCCGGTACCCGGCGCGCCGCTGAAGACGAAGCTTGCGAATCCGCCGCCGCCAAAGTTCTGCGCGTAGCTCTTTGCCATGCTGTACGCCTGGCGCTGCTCCGGGCTCGACACCTGGTAGTTCGCGAACGAGCAACTGCGGTGCAGAGCCTGGATGCCGGCACGACCAAAAATCTTCTCCGAGCGCGCACGCTGATTCTGCTTGTCGATCTCGTCAGAGCGCTTGCGGCCCTCAGCTTCCTGCCATGCCTGCCACTCTTGGACGCTGTTAAATTTCGGCTGTACGCTGGCCGGGATGAACTTCTTCAGGCGCTCAAGTGCGCTGCCAGTTCCGATTAGGCTTTTCATCGCTACCCCCTGAAACCCGTTGGGATTTTCTTGTCTGGCTGGGATATGTGATTAACATCCCGCCCCGCATTGCGGCGGCTCAGGCCGAATTTTGGCTTGAACAGTCCCTGGTACCCGTTGGCGATACTTGCGTTGATTACGGCTACCGGATCGTGACCTTCGTCCAGACACTCTTTCAGCAGGCTGAACGCCTTGGTGACGGTCAACTCGGTTTTAATGGCTTTGCCAGACTGCTGGCGATAGGCAACCCACTCACTCCAGGACGACGCATCCAGCCATTCAGGAACCGGGATACTCAGCGGGTCAAACTTCGCCTTCCCCCTTGGGGGATTAGAGGGGGTTAGATCTGTATTTATATTTGTCTTTGGAAGAATGTCTTTGGTGTTCCCTGTTTTCAGGGATCCCTTTCCCTGTTTTTGGGGATGGTTATCCCCGTTTTCAGGGATGGTTGAAGAGGTAAAATTGCTATCCCTGAATTCAGGGATGGTGATAACCCATGTGACAACTTCAGCAGCAGGGAAAGCCGCTGGACACTTCGTGCAATTTGGCTTGGCGTAAGCCCATTTATCCAGGTTGGTGTTGATCCCAATGTATCTGGTTTGCCCAATCCGGCGCAGGATGATGATGTTCCGGTAAGCCAGATTCAGCACGGCTTCAGAAACATGCTTCACCTTCAGCGTCGTTTTGTCTGCGATGAGGCTGTTGGCGATCCGGTCTGATTTTTTCGACCAGCCATACGTCAGCCGAACGATGGCATTCAGAACACGGAATTCCCGACCCGATAGCTCGACGATACACAGGGCATCCTGAATCTGGTTGGCTAAACGCAAATAGCCGTTCTCCAGTTCAGCCATGCGGCTCTCCTGTTTTCCCTGCTGCGCGGGGAATTTGTATATTTCAGCGGTATTTGACATACTTATCTCCGCAATTGACTGACGTTTGTTGCACTAGAGAGCCCTTTCTGTTCCCGCAGAGGGGCTTTCGCCTTTTGAATACCTGTCATTACAGAACTCCCTGAACTACGGTGATAAAACCTCCCAATACCTGACCCCAGGATTCCTTCGGTATCAGATTCATGATCGACTCGACCGCCTCGCGCCCCTCCTTCACAATGACGTTCACCGGCGCGCCAAGTGCGCTTACCTGATGAAGCTCGCCACACTCCTTGATGGAGCAGGCTAAATTCTCAGCCCCGGTTTTTTCGACCAATCCGAACTCGCGCGCCACCTTCTCGTTGTCACGAGCCATAACGTCCACGATCACCGGGATAAGCGTTTCGAGGTATTTGTCGTACTTCGGCCCGGGCGTGTTAATCATCCGGAAGAAGTTAACTTTGGTGCCGTGAACCGAACCGGCCAGCAGCAGGCCGCGGCCGCCGCGCGCCATCCACTCCTTCGCAACCAGCTGCGAGATGTAGTTTTGCGCATCGCCGGGCGTTGCCCTGTTCCAGGCCTTTACTGCCTCCCGAATGTTCGAGAGTTTGCACGATTTGCGCGGAAGCTCTTGATATTTCGATATCACAAGTCCTGGGGCCGGGCTGCTATCATGATTAAAAATTCGTGTTTGCATTGGCAGTGCTCCTACTTAGGTAAACCATCAGTGGGGTTCGGGTAGAGATCAGGGCGCAGTTCGTGGGGAGTTACGCCAGTGGCGTGGAAAATCGCAAGCACTCGCATCTGAGGTACTTGCCCCCCATTGCGATTCCTCCAATGACTAATATTCATTGCGCTTATAGATAAAAGTTCAGCTAATTTTGTTGCGCTACCTACTGCTGCAATGGCTTTGTCTAATGCGTTCATATAGGACTCCAAGAGTAATGTGACAACAATTAAACATAATGTTTAGTTTTATGTCAACTTTTTGAGTGTTGAGCTAATAAACTTTTGGTTTAGAATCTTGTTATGAAAGAGAAAACTCATCAGACAGATCACCCGCAAGTGCGCAGGCTTAATGAAATCATTGAGCAGAAGGGTATTTCCAAAGCTGACATGGCCCGGATATGCGGCGTTAGCTCCCAGTCTGTAAATAACTGGTTCGTGCGTGGGACAATAGGTAAAAGCTCGGCTATTAAGCTGGCGGACGCGCTAGGGGTGAGTCTTGCTTGGCTTTTAGGGCAAGAAGTAGATGAAAAAGGCGGTCTTAAGGCGGACGAGCAGCGTCTGCTGGAGCTATATCGCCAGCTGCCTGAGGAAGAACAACAGAACATGTTACGAGTCTTCGCCATACGTTTGAAAGAACTGGATGAACTATATGAGAAGTACATGATGGGACGTTTTCGTTCACAAGATGATTGAGCCCCTATTCTCGTGTGTTTTTTGAACGAATTTAAAAACAAAGCCTATAGCTGAGTTTTTGTGCCACATTTTTCAGTTAAAAAATAATTGAAACTAAATACTGAGGGTTTACAGGTCGCAATTAATTGCTGTGGAGCAATTCCAACAATGTGTAAACCCTAGGAAATCGACTCAATTTGAAGGATATTGATATGTCAGAACAAATATTTGACTTCAAAAATTACCCCATAGTCTTCATTGGATCTGGCATTTCAAAAAGGTATCTACAAAGTTATCCCACTTGGGAAGAGTTGTTACATGAATACTGGCAAAAAACAAATCCAGAAATGGATTTTTATAGTTATTTATTAAGCATTAAGGAAAAACACAAAAACTCTGATGATGAAAATTATGATTTAGATCATAAGATTTATACAGAAGCTGCAAGCAAGATTGAAAATGATTTCAATAGAATGTTTACCGAGAATTTAATTAAACTTGAGGGGTTAGATGCTAAAAGAGTTTTTAGTGAAAATATCTCACCATTCAAATACTCTATTTGTCAAAGGTTTTCTAAATCAGCACTTAAAGATGACATTAACACTGAAGAATTAAATTCATTTAAACGCTTTCTAAAAAAAGCAAAAATGATCATCACTACTAATTATGATGCCTTTATCGAAGAACTACTTTTAGAACAAGATATAAACCCTAAATTATATATTGGTAACAATGGATTTTTTGAGGATACAGTTGGATGGAGTGAGTTATACAAAATCCATGGAGACATAAAAGATCCACAGTCAATAATTATTAATACAAATGATTATGAAAAATATGATAGTAAAGCTATTTTAATTAGCGCTAAAATACTATCCAACATGATCAAAAACCCAATTCTCTTTATTGGCTATTCATTAACTGATAGGAATGTAAAAAAATTGCTATCTGATTTTTCCTCTCAGTTACCAAAAGAAGATGGAAGGAAATCAGCAGAACGGATAATTCTCATTCAGCACAAACCAGATGAGCAAGAAGTACTCTCGAAACAGATCACCGATCAACAATTACAAGTCACCTACACATCTGTTGAAACCGACAATTATAAAAAGATTTACGATGAAATAAGCAATATTGACGAGGGTCTATCGCCATACGATGTATTGCGCTATCAAAGAGCAATCAAAACATTAATTGTTAATGAAGGCGAAAAAGGTAATCTAAATACTTTATTAGTATCGCCCTCTGACTTAGACAAATTAGAAGATAGCGTCAAACAAGGTAAAAACCTTGTAGTTGCACTTGGCGACAAAAAGTATGTATTTACTCAAATAAAAGAACTAAATTACGTCGAAGATTATTTATTCGAGAAAAATGAAATTTCTAACAAGCTTGCTATTGAATTTATTATTAGTTCTACAAATACACTAAGGCTACCACTTTCTAAAATAATTGCTTCATGTAATATAAAAGATTTAAACCTAACTGCGAAATCATTATCGAGATTAAACCAAAGAATTGAAAGACATGGTAAACTTGATAATATGATTGCAGCGATAATCTTGGATAAAGTTAACGCCAGAAGAGTATTTAATACAATTAATGACATCAAGGGAGCTGGCTTCAGCAAGCAAAAAGAGTTATTCATTGTAATTAAAAACATTAAGCAACTTGAAAAAGATGATTTAGAAAAATATGTCAAGTACGAGGCGTTCCAGCAATTCAAAGCTTGCGAAAATGATAATCTGAAAACGGATTTCCGAAAATTATTCTTAGCATATGATTTATTAACCCATGGTGACATTCATAAGTTGAGATAAGTTAAAACCCGAAAACAGATCCTGCTTTCGGGTTTTGATGGATCCCGTATGATGGCGGAATATTTCCCTTATGATGGAGGGAAACGTATTTACACTTTAGACCTATTCATTAAACAAATCAATTATTATAAATTACCGCATAAAACAATCACTTAATCAATCGATTCTAATCCCAGAATTAATTTTAGAAACGGAGCGTGAAAAACTTCTATTGACCTGATTTCATAAGAATAATTTTTATTTTAAGCAAATCATAAAAAAAGCATATGTTGAATAGAATCAGAGTCAAAATTCCTTTTGAATCAGCATTTTCTTCTATTCGCTCACATCATGCCTGAGCGGTTCCATCATTACGATCTCCTTGTCATTCCCTGCATGCACCTCATCCTAGGATATGTTCGAGTGATGGGATGCCGGGCTAAAAAATGAACTTTACGAGTTGAGTTCAAGTTGGCCGCCGCCCTTATCATTTCTTCATCACTTTCCATTGAAGCAAATAGAAGTTAACTCTAACGAGGCAGTCTTTCCTTCTGTGCCTACAACCCTCCAGAACTGCCCTTGTAAAAATTCGCAGTCCTTCTCACAAAAAAGAATTACCCAAGCCATTTGCTTACCCATTAATACTCATTTTGTTGACACCACATTAAACATTGTGTTTAATCATCATCACCAAGACGCACTACGAACCACCCAGGCATGGAGCCCACGAAGTAGCCGCCGACGGCATACGAATAGTCGGATGAGGTGGAGTGATTAACGCGCATCAGGTTAAAGAAACGTTCCGCCAGCCTGGCGACAAGGGCAAATGAGAGGGAATCATCATGGTTCATCAGCACTATGGCACCCAGACGGTCAACCGCGGCGCAGTTCTGCCCGGCATGCTCGTAAAGCACAAAGACAGCACCTGGACAGCATCAGCCAATAAGCGCGGAAAGCTCTACCTGCATCGTGGTATTGAGCGCACTTACACCACCGATCTGCTGGTCGAAGTTTTTCTGAATGGCGTGGGGAATGGCCTTAGCCATTAACGGAGGGAGTCATGCAAGAGAAGAAATGCGCGTACTGCCGCAAACCAATCGAGCAAGGTAAGGAAGTTAAAAACGTATTGCTCTTCATCCGCGGCGCCCAGCTGGCGCGGGAAGAACTCGATTATTGCTCCAAGCGTTGCGCTTCGTACGACCAAATGGCCCACGAAGCCTAACGTAAAACCCGCGCAAGGCGGGGTCTACGTCCGGTGCCACCGACCAAAGTTACACCGGAATTTATACCAAAACCAAAAACACACCCAATGGGCGCTATCTCTGGCCCGGGGATCTTACATCCAAAAATGAGGATCTGACATGGAATTTTTCTACGTGGTTAAGGCCACTCAGAAATCCGGTAAGCAAGATGCAGTGATCTGGTTCACTGCGAAAAGCGAAGCCCGCGCCGCCCTGACTCTCGATGTTGAGCTGGAAGAAGCTGGCATCGAAACTGGCCGCGGTAAAGAGTACGCCAAGCCTGTCCGCACTGACTTCCCCGTGTTCAATGACCTGCCGGAAGAAAGCACCATCGATTACACCTGGTGCGAGCGCTACACCCTGGCCGACGACCAACGTACCTGGAACGTGATCCCCGGCGAAGCACAGTCGGCACAATCAGGCGAAGAGGTTGTGGAAGGGGCTGACACCACTGTTGTCGACGGCGTGGATATCGAAACTGGCGAAATCGTTGGTGATGTAAACAGCACCGAAACGGTCTGTGATGCAGTAAGAGAGTTCCGCGAACGTGAACTGCCGGTATTAACGACCGTTGCCACCCTACCTTTCCGTCAGCGTCTTCTGGCGCAGTACATCGCCGACAAGCAGTATTTCTACCACGTCGATGAAGAGCAGAAGAAAGCCATTCTGGAGCTCGAACTGGATGTGGATAACAGCTACGTGCAGAACATGATTCTGGCCGCCGAAAATGTTGATGGCTTCAAGAAAGCACATGAGCCCGACATCTGGAAAGTGGTCAATGCACTGAAAACTATCTTCCCAGTTGATGTAAAACGCACAGAGCTGTCTGTCGTCATCCAGTTCTTCAAAGCGTGGTTCAGCACCGAGCACATTGACCGCGGGATCCTGACGCGCGAATGGGCCGCCGGCAACCGCATCAACAACGTGCAGCGCACTGACGCCGGAACTAATGCCGATGGCGGGTATGTCACTGATCGCGGCGCTGACGCACACCATACCCTGGACACCCTCGATCTGGAGATCGCCTGCGCCCTGCTGCCGATGGACTTTAACCATCGGGAAATCCCGGGCAGCATCGCGCGCCGTGGCAAAGATATCGTCGCGAACAAAGAAGAGCCATGGAAATCATGGAGCAAAATCCTGCGCAACCAGCCTGGCATTCTGGCAGTGAACCGCGCGGCCATCTTCAACCTGGTGCGCATCGCGCCAGAGAAAATCCACCTGAACCCGGTTGCTCATCTGGAGTTCGTTAACCAGACGATGACGGCTGAATTCAATGCTGCAACTGAGTTGCTGCCACTGCCTGCGCCAGCTGCTGAACCTGAGGTGCCATCAACACAGCCGGGCGGCGGCGGAAAAACCGATCGCAACCCTAACTACAAACCCGACTTTGACGGGCTCGATACTGAGATTGCTTTGGCAACGCTGCCAGCGGATTTCAATATTTACGACATCCCAAGTGATGTTTTCCGCCAGGCGAAGGCTATCGTCGCAGCGAAAGACAGGCCGTTTAAAGAATGGTCTGAAGCTTTGCGCGCAACGCCTGGCGTTCTGAACTATTCACGCGCAGCCATCTTCGCGCTTATCCGAAGTGCTCACCCTGAGCACTACAAACAGCCTGGGCGTCTTGCCGGATACATCAACGCGAACCTGACCGAAACCGACCACGAGAATCCTTCAGCGGAAATGCTGGCGGCGGCGCGCCACACCCCTGAAGTGAGCTGGGAAAAAGAAATTAACGAGAAGATTGAAGCGGAAAAAGCAGCGTTATCCAGCCAGCCACAGGTCGCGAACCTCGGCGGCGGCGTGTTCTCCATCGAAGGCCTGATGAACGAAAAACAACCAGAAAATGATGACCGTTCACCGGTTAATGAGGAGACCACCAGCGATGTGCAGATGGAAACGACTGACCCGGCGGAAGGAGAAGGTGTTAACGCGGTTCCACCTGGCGAAAGCACTGATGCAGCTGATCCGCAAACAGATTTCCTGAACCCGGCTGAGGTGCTGGCCGCCGCGGCGCCAGAGCTGGCGAACGCCACACAACCTGAAGCCGAGCCAGCAGCGCTGGGAGGTGAGCTGATGCCGCAGGAATCAATTCCAGGTGTGGAGTTCCCTGCATACTTCGAACCTGGCCGCTATGAAGGCCTGCCGAATAACGTGTATCACGCAGCGAACGGGATCAGCAGCACCCAGGTGAAAGATGCCCGCGTCAGCCTGATGTTCTATCACGGCCGCCATGTAACCAAGACTATCCTCCGCGAAAGCAGCGAGGCGCTGACGTTCGGCAGCCTGGCCCACACGCTGGCCCTTGAGCCGGAGAAGCTGCACGAAGAGTTCGCTGTGTTCCCGGGCGTGCCGGAGGGAGCATTCACCACCACCGACTCCATGAAGGCGTTCATCCGCGAATTTAATGCGGATAAGCCAAAAGCCGAGCAGCTGAAACTCACCGGCAAGAAAGAAGAACTGCAGGCGGCGATCCGCGCGGTGAATCCTGATGCCATTTTCGCTGATGAGCACGAGCAGCAATGGCGCGATAGCGTGGCCGGGAAAACCATCCTGTCGAATGAGCAGCTGGCGCTGGCCACGGCAATTCAGCAGGCTCTGCTTAACCATGAATCAGCCGGGAAACTGCTGCGCCACCCTTCCCGTTCAGTCGAAACCAGTTACTTCGGTATGGACGACGAAACCGGTCTTGAAGTCCGTGTACGCCCGGACCTTGAGGTTGAAATCAACGGCGTTCGTATCGGCGTTGACCTTAAGACGATCAGCATGGGTCGCGTTAAGCAGGACGGCCTGCGCGCCAAGCTGCACCGGGAAATCATCGACCGCGATTACCACCTCAGCGCGGGTATGTACTGCAGCGTCGCTGACTTTGATCAGTTCTTCTGGATTTTCGTCAACAAAGACGAGGGTTACCACTGGGTAGCGGTCATTGAGGCTTCGGAGGATCTACTGGCGCTGGGCACGCAGGAGTATCAGAAAACCATGCGCGCCCTAGCTCAGGCTTACGACACCAACTGCTGGCCAGCGCCGATCACCGAAGACTACACCGACGAACTGAACGACTTGGACCTGCGCCGCCTTGAAGCGCTGCGCCTGGCTTAATGGAGAGAATGACCATGCAAAACACCAACATTATCGCTGCTGAGCAGACTCCGAACACCATCTCAGCCAGCAACGCAGTATTCAACGTGCAGGCGCTCGGCCAGCTGACCGCCTTTGCTGAGCTGATGGCGCAGTCTGCTGTGACCGTACCGAAGCATCTGGCGGGGAAACCTGCCGACTGTATGGCGATCGTCATGCAGGCCATGCAGTGGGGCATGAACCCTTACGCCGTGGCGCAGAAAACGCACCTGGTCAACGGCGTGCTGGGTTACGAAGCGCAGCTGGTTAACGCGGTTATCTCCAGCTCAAGCGCCATCGTGGGCCGCTTCCATTACGAATACGGCGGCGACTGGGAAAAGATCGCCGGCAAGAAAGACGGCCGCGATGAGCTGGGCCTGTTTGTCCGGGTTGGCGCTGTCCTGCGCGGCGAAACCGATATCACCTGGGGCGAGAATATCTACCTGGCTGATATTACCACCCGGAACTCGCCGCTGTGGAAAACAGCACCCAAGCAGCAGATCGCCTACCTCGCTGTGAAGTACTGGGCGCGCCTGTACTGCCCCGAGGTCATCCTTGGTGTCTACAGCCCGGATGAAGTCGAGCCACGTACCGAGAAAGAGATCAACCCGGCACCGGCCCAGCGCGTGAGCCTGGCTGATATCAAAGGTGACAGCGTAACAACGACTCACAGCGCGCAGGAATCGGCGGCCAACATCGATGCCTTGGCCGATGATTTCCGGGATCGCATTGATGCTGCTGAAACGCTGGAAACCGCCACCACCGTCGGCAATGAAATCAACGAGGCAAAGGCTGCTCTCGGGACCACCCTGTTCACCGAACTGAAGAACAAGGCTACGCGCCGCTACCACCTGGTGAAGCACCGTAATGCGGTCGAGGCGGTGATCAACTCCCTGCCACAACCAGGCGAACCGGGCGCTGCTGAGCAATTCGCAGAAGCCGAGCGCGTGCTGGCGGCGGCCAAACGTCATATGGGCGACGAGCTGCACGATAAGTTCAGCATCACCCTGGCGGATATGAAACCGGAATACGTGGCCTAAGGGAGGCGGGAGGGTTCGCCCTCCCGGTAACGACATGTTAAGAGAAGAATCTGTTAAGCACCCGGCGATCCGTTACCACGGCGGGAAATTCCGCCTCGCATCATGGATTATCCCTCAGATGCCTGAGCACGTCTGCTATGTGGAACCGTTCGGCGGCGCAGCTGGCGTACTGCTGCAAAAGCCCCGCAGCTACGCGGAAGTTTATAACGACCTGGATGGCGAGGTGGTGAACCTGTTCCGCGTGCTGCGCGACGCTGAGATGAACCAGCGCCTGCAGAATGCATGCATGCTCACGCCGTATTCACGTGATGAATTTTGCGCAGCGCGCGAAGCCACCGACGAACCGATTGAGCGAGCAAGACGCATGGTTGTTCGCGCCAGCATGGGCTTTGGTTCAGCAGCAGGAATCGGCGGTAATTCCGGTTTCCGTAGCGACAGCAAAAGGAAATATGCGACGGCTGCGCATTTGTGGGAGCGTTATCCGGAAAATCTGGCAGCAGTATGCCAGCGCCTCCAGGGGGTCATTATCGAAAACAAAGATGCCCTGGCAGTAATGCGATCCCATGACGCTGAAACCACCCTGCACTACATCGACCCACCTTATGTACCGGAAACCCGCGTGCAGGGTAACCGTTATTACAGCCACGAAATGACTGTAGAAGGGCATGAGCAATTGCTCGCAGTAGCCAGAACGATGACCGGAATGGTGATGATCAGCGGCTACGACTCGGAGGTGTACAACGACATGCTGGTCGGGTGGAAGAAAACGGAAAAATCGTCACGCATTAGTGCCGGTAGGGGTACGAAGGTCCGCACTGAATGCATGTGGCTTAACCCAGCATCACAGCAGGCGGAGCGTGCAGCATGAAACTGATTAACCGCAGCACGCAGTCACCGCTGGCGCGTCAGGCCTGCGACATCGCCCTGGCGGCCCATCAGGAACGCTACGGCAACTACGGGCGCAGCAAGATGCGAGAGACGTACACGGTGCGGGTGGAGGGAGTGAAGGTCTGGGTGGAGGTAGTGAACCGCAAGGCGAGCTACGTAGCCACGGCGATGACCGGCATGCGCCGCCTGCGATCCTTACCCGGGCAGGTCGCCTGATATTGAAATATCACCGAGAAAACTAAAACAGTTGATGGCTGTGCCGGGTGCGGAGAAATCGCCAGTTCGCCCCGGCGTTCAGTTTAAGTGGAGAAAGGTATGAGTGAAGTAATCATGATGGTATCGCCCGGGAAATGGGTGTCTGAGGAGCAGTTGATAGCCCTGAAGGGCATTAAAAAGGGGACGTTGAAGAAGGCACGGGAGAAGACTTTTCTGGAGGGGAAGGAATACAAACACGTCTCTTTTGACTGTAGTCCGTGGGATAACAGCCCGTGCTTTTACAACCTGGATGAGATCGACCGCTGGATTGAGCGTCAGGCCTCAGCGAAACCGCGGCGACAATCTGCTTAAATACTCTGACCATCAACCAACGAGGAATCGTTATGAAATACCCAACAGGAGTGGAAAACCACGGCGGCACGCTCAGGCTGTGGTTCATCTACAAAGGGGTCAGAGTGCGTGAAAGCCTGGGGGTGGCTGACACCCCCAAAAACAGAAAAGTGGCCGGCGAGTTGCGGACGTCGATCTGCTACGCCATCAAAACCGGAACCTTCAATTATGCCCAGCAGTTCCCCTCCTCCCAGAACCTGGCGCGGTTCGGGGAGGCAAGGCAAGAGGTAACGATCGGGGAGCTGTCCGCGAGATGGCTTGCACTTAAGGAAATGGAGGTGGCTGAATCCTCGCTCAACACTTACGGTCGAGTCATCGCAAATGTCATGGCTATTATTGGGCCTGACACCCTCCTCACCTCAATCACCAAAGAGAGCATGCTGGAAGTCCGAAAGGAATTGCTGACCGGTTTCCAGGTCATGAAGCAGGGACATAAAACACCGAAGCGGGGTCGATCCGCAGTTACTGTGAACAACTACATGACTGTGTTGTTCGGTATCTTCCAGTTTGCGGTTGAAAATGGCTACATTTCGAAGTCACCGATGAGCGGTGTGGCCCCTCTGCGAGAGTCCCGCCCGGATCCTGACCCAATCACCCGAGAGGAGTTCCCTCGCCTGATTGACGCCTGCCACCATCAGCAAAGCAAGAACCTGTGGGCTATCGCCGTTTACACCGGATTGCGGCCGGGTGAACTGTGCGGACTTGCTTGGGAGGATGTGGACTTAAAGGCGGGAACAATCACCGTCAGAAGAAGCCTGACGCAGAAAGGGATCTTCACACTTCCGAAAACCAATGCCGGCACCAACCGGGTTGTGCACCTGATCGAGCCTGCACTCGAGGCATTCAAAAGCCAGTATGAAATGACCCGCCTCTCTCAGGAGCATAACGTACCCGTTAAGCTGAGGGAGTACGGAAAGAAAGAGTTCAATAAGTGCACGTTTGTCTTCCTGCCGTCACTGACAGCCAGGGCCGGGAATTACGGCAAGCACTTCTCCATCAACTCCATAGGGAACTCGTGGGATGCCGCGATGAAAAGAGCCGGCCTTCGCCACCGGAAATCGTATCAGTCGAGGCACACTTATGCATGCTGGTCGCTTTCTGCAGGAGCAAACCCGAACTTCATCGCTAACCAGATGGGGCATGCCGATGCACAGATGGTATTTCAGGTTTACGGGAAGTGGATGGAGGAAAACAACCTGGACCAGATCGCCATGTTGAGTTCAAAATTAAGCGACTTTGCCCCAACCATGCCCCACAGCGACAGGACTGCTGCATAATATCTTTAAATATCCTCGACATACCCCTCTTAGCGCTGAAAATCCATAAACTCCAACGCGGTGCCCAGCCACCCGGATACGGCGGCTTTGACCAGGTCAGATGTCGTTCTTTCATGTTGTACTTGAGTCATATTGGCTATCTCAACAGGGTAAGATGCGTACCGCTAAACCGCATTCATTGTTATTAGAACGTCAGCAACACCTTGCAGCACTGACGCTGGTCTTTCTCAAACAGTTCAATGGCCTCTTTAACGTGTTGATACTCAAAGGCGTGAGTAATCAGCTTGTCGGGATCGATCAGCCCTTTTTCCAGCCAGTCGATCACCACCGGGAACTTGTTGGCGTTCAGACGGGACGAGAAAATCGACAGCTCTTTGCCGGTGATCCCCTGCTGCACGATCTGGCTCGGCTCGCTGGAGAAGCCCATCAGCACGATGCGCGCGGCCGGCGAGGCCAGGGTAATGGCTTCCTGCAGAATGGACGGATGGCAGGCAGCATCAATAATCAGCGTTGGCCTGATGCCCTTCTCTTCCAGCAGCGCAGGCAGAGACTGATTGCCATTGTTGATGACCCAATCCGCCCAGCAGCGCTGGGCCATTGCCAGGCGCTCGTCGATGCGATCGACCACAATCACCTGCTTCACCTTGTAGACGCCTTTCAGCGCCTGGACGGTGACCAGCCCCATCGGACCGGCACCGTAGATCAGCGCGACGTCCTGCTCCGTCGGGCTGGCGTGGCCGGTGACATTAGCCGCGATGGTGAACGGCTCCACCATCACCGCATGCTTATCGCTGATGCTATCCGGGATAACCCAGGCGTTTTTGGCCGGCACCACGGCGTACTCACTGAAACCGCCGTCGCGATGGACGCCCAGCACCACCAGCGAGGTGCAGACGTTCGGTTTGCCGATCGAGCACGGGTAGCAGTGGCCGCAGCTGATCACCGGATCCACCGAGACGCGCTGCCCCAGGCGGGCGCTATCGACGCCGTCGCCGACGGCATCAATCACGCCGAAGAACTCATGGCCGATGACGCGCGGATATTTGGCGAACGGGTTATGGCCGCGATAGATATGGCTGTCGGAACCGCAGATCCCGGCCAGTTTCACCTTAACGCGTACCTCGCCCGCTGCGGGGGTCGGTAACGGACGCTCTTCGATGACCAGCGCGTTGGGTTGTTGAATGACGATACTTTTCATCTTCTGCTCCTTTACCAGTTCCACAGCGTGCCGTCTTCCAGACGGGCAACGGGCAGATAGGCGGGATCGTAGGGATATTTGGCGGCCAGTTTTTCATCAAACTCGATGCCCAGGCCCGGCTTCTCGCCCGGATGCATATAGCCGTCTTCGAAGGTCCAGTTGGTGTTGAAGACCTCCAGCATCTGCTCGGAATAGCCCATGTACTCCTGCACGCCAAAGTTCGGAACCCACAGGTCAAAGTGCAGCGCCGCCGCGTGGCAAATAGGCGAGAGATCCGACGGGCCGTGGGAGCCGGTACGCACCTGATACAGCGAGGCGAAATCGGCAATCCGGCGCATCCCGGTGATGCCACCCGCGTGGGTGATGGTGGTGCGGATATAGTCGATCAGCTGCTCTTCGATCAGCTGTTTGCAATCCCAGATGCTGTTGAACACTTCACCCACCGCAATCGGCGTAACGGTATGCTGGCGGATCAGGCGGAAGCACTCCTGGTTCTCGGCCGGAGTGGGGTCCTCCATCCAGAACATGCGGTACTGCTCGATGCTCTTGCCGAAGCGCGCGGCTTCGATCGGCGTCAGGCGGTGGTGCATGTCATGCAGCAGGTGTTCATTAAAGCCATATTTGCTGCGCACGGCGTCAAACAATTTTGGCGTAAAATCGAGGTACTTTTCGGTTGACCACAGCTGTTCGTCCGGCCAGTTGCCTTTGGTGGCAGGCTCATACGCCAGCCCTTTGCCTTTAGACATGCCGTAGGTGGTTTTCATTCCCGGCACGCCGCACTGCACACGGATAGCCTTGAAACCCATCTCTTTATGGCGGGCATAATCCTCCAGCACATCGTCAATGGTGTGGCCGGTGGTGTGGCAGTAAACCATCACCCCTTCGCGGGAAGCGCCGCCGAGCAGCTGGTACAGCGGCATGTTGGCGGCTTTGGCTTTGATGTCCCACAGCGCCATGTCGATGGCCGAGATGGCCGACATGGTGACCGGGCCGCGACGCCAGTAAGCGCCTTTATAAAAGAACTGCCAGATATCTTCGATACGGTGGGCATCACGGCCAATTAGCTGCGGGCAGAGATGGTCTTTCAGGTACGAGGCCACGGACAGTTCGCGGCCGTTTAAGGTGGCATCACCCAGGCCGACAATCCCTTCGTCGGTGGTGATTTTCAGCGTGACAAAGTTGCGCCCTGGACAGGTGACAAAAACTTCAGCCCCTACAATCTTCATTTTTCGGTTCCTTACATCTCTTGTTGTGATGCAGGAAATTTACGCAACAACCCTACTACCATACAAGTATGAAGATCGAAAAATCCCCGCTCGATCACAGAATGGGGCGCTTAAGCGCGCCCCCAGCCTGCCACAATAATCAGCATACCGCACAGCGCGACCAGTGCTCCGGCCCAGTCATATGGGCTTAACTTCACGCCGTCAACCACCCGTAACCACAGCAGCGCGGTACAGACGTACACCCCGCCGTAGGCGGCGTAGACCCGCCCGCTGGCCGCAGGATGTAGCGTCAATAGCCAGACAAAAAGCGCAAGGGCAATACCCGCCGGAATCAACAGCAGCACCGACGCCCCTTTCTTCAGCCATAGCCAGGGCAGGAAGCAGCCGATGATTTCGCACAGCGCGGTGGCAAAAAAGAGCAGAGTTGTTTTAAACATATTTAACGTTGTCAGAGAAGTGATGCGGTATCATACCCGAATGTGAAAGGATCCTTTCCACATGCCTGATGTGGGTTTGCCCTTGAAATGGACTGTTATAGAATCTGCGGTGGGGATTCGCATTTCCACCAACCATAAGGAAATCGCTATGCATAAATTGAGCACACGCCTCTGTCTGGTTGCCCTGCTGGCCTCGGTCTTCGCCGCGCCGGTTTCTGCCAATACCAGCAAACTGATTATTGAATCCGGCGACAGCGCCCAGAGCCGTCAAAATGCCGCCATGGATAAAGAGCAATGGAACGACACCCGCAACCTGCGCCACAAGGTGAATACCCGCGCGGAGAAAGAGTGGGATAAAGAGGATGTGGCCTTTGATGCGCGGGATAAGTGCCAGCAGAGCGCCAACGTCAACGCCTACTGGGAGCCGAACACCTTGCGCTGCCTGGATCGCCGCACCGGCCGCACAGTCGCTCCCTGATCCCTGCTCGAAGGCCCCGCCCAACGCGGGGCTTAGTAATATTCGATACTGTTTTTGATCGTGTACTTACGCGCCACCGCAGGCTTCACGCTCGCGTCCACAATCTCCAGCTCGCACTCCTCCGGGTTGTTATGGCGGTCGTACTGACAGGTCTGCTTCACATTCCCCAGCGGTTTATCATTCAGCAGGCTGACGGCGGTATAGTCCATCCTCTTACGCTTGTCCGAGGATGGCGTCGCCGTAATTGACAGGTGCTGATCCCCGGCAACGGTGGTTTTGCCCAGCGGATAGCCGTCGGTATCGTAGCGATACTTCACTTCCATATCTTTTCCGTGGGCGCTGACGATAAATCCGTTGTCATCGGTATCCCATGAAATGCCCGATGCAGGCATCTCTGCCAGCTGGCATTTGCCCTGCAGGCGCAGCTTTTTCT
This sequence comes from Leclercia sp., assembly GCF_036780805.1. NCBI lineage: Bacteria > Pseudomonadati > Pseudomonadota > Gammaproteobacteria > Enterobacterales > Enterobacteriaceae > Leclercia > Leclercia sp. The sequence continues at coordinate 1,238,088 of NZ_DAIQCE010000001.1, forward strand.
GCTGGGTCTGGGCATCGAGATAGTAGTTGGCATCCAGCACCAGGGCGATGCCGGAGTTCGACTCCAGATCCTGCATTTCCAGGCTGTCAAAGCAGCCTTCTGCCGACAGCGTCCCGCTGACACGCTTCGCCACTTCCCCTTTTTCATTGAAAAGCGTCTGGCTAAAGTCCTTCACCGGCCCGCGAAGCGGATCAAAATCAAACTCATTAGAGAAGCTGGCCATCTCTGGCGTAAACGACAGCGGAGCGCTGGTGTTGTCACACCCCACCAACAGACCCGCCAGGAGAAGCACAAGCGCGTGTTTATTCACATGACCTACCGATAGATGAAGAAAATTCTCAGTCATATTAGCAAATACAACCGTTTACATTAGCTATTATTATAGTCACACAGTCGTAAGGAGGCAGATATGAAACGGTTACCCTGGATTACTGCACTATTACTGGCGGGCGTTGCCCCGGCCGCGCTGGCGGCACCCGATAACTGCGAGCGGATCAAAAGCGATATCCAGCAGCGCATCATTAACAACGGCGTACCGGAAAGCGGCTTTATGCTGAACATTGTGCCGAACGATCAGGCCGATAAGCCCGACGCTGAAGTGGTCGGACATTGCGCCAATGACACCCTGAAAATCCTCTATACCCGCACCAGCAGCGGAAACTACCCGGTAAGCGGCGGCGGCACCCAGGCCCCGGCACCGCGCGAGCCGCAGTAAACACTCTCCCCCGTTCAGGCGGGGGAATCCCCTTTGTTTTGATATGCATTAATATTATCTCCCCCTTAATGGGTAACACTCCCACTCCGTTAGCCTGATCCTAATCACGGCTAAAAACGTTCCTGGATAAAGAACATAATGGAGTGAGCCATGTCAGATAATGCGCAAAGCGGCGGGATCAGCCGCCGCACCCTCGTCAAATCTACCGCCATCGGGTCCCTTGCGCTGGCCGCCGGTGGTCTGTCATTACCCTTCGGTTTGCGCCCTGCTGCTGCCGCGCTGAAAGAAGCGCACCAGCCCGGGCCGGATAAAGTGGTGTGGGGTGCCTGCTCGGTCAACTGCGGCAGCCGCTGCGCGCTGCGGCTGCACGTGCGGGACGACGAGGTCTACTGGGTCGAAACGGACAATACCGGCGACGATGTCTACGGCAACCACCAGGTGCGCGCCTGTCTGCGCGGGCGCTCGATCCGACGAAGAATCAACCATCCCGACCGGCTGAATTATCCAATGAAGCGCGTCGGCAAACGCGGCGAAGGCAAGTTCGAACGCATCAGCTGGGATGAGGCGCTGGATCTGCTTACCAACAGCCTGCGCGACGTAGTGACTAAATACGGCAACGAAGCGGTCTACATTAATTACAGTTCCGGAATTGTTGGCGGCAACATTACTCGCTCCTCGCCCTACGCCTCTCTGGTGGCGCGTCTGATGAACTGTTACGGCGGATTTCTCAGCCATTACGGCACTTACAGCACGGCGCAAATCGCCTGCGCCATGCCCTATACCTACGGCAGTAACGACGGCAACAGCACCTCCGATATCGAAAACAGCAAGCTGGTGGTGATGTTCGGCAATAACCCGGCGGAGACGCGCATGAGCGGCGGCGGGATTACATATTATCTGGAACAGGCGCGCGAACGCTCGAATGCGCGCATGATCGTGATCGATCCTCGCTATACCGACACCGCCGCCGGGCGTGAAGATGAGTGGATCCCTATCCGGCCGGGCACCGATGCGGCGCTGGTGGCCGGTATCGCCTGGGTCCTGATTAACGAAAACCTCGTCGACCAGCCGTTCCTCGACAAATACTGTGTTGGCTATGACGAAACCACCCTGCCGGAAGGGGCCCCGGCTAACGGCCATTACAAGGCGTATATTCTGGGCCACGGCGAGGATGCCATCGCCAAAACCCCGGACTGGGCCGCGGCTGTCACCGGGATCCCCGCCGACCGCATCATCAAGCTGGCGAGGGAGATCGGTACCGCAAAACCCGCCTACATCTGTCAGGGCTGGGGCCCGCAGCGCCAGGCCAACGGCGAGCTCACCTCCCGCGCCATCGCCATGCTGCCGATCCTCACCGGCAACGTCGGTATTCATGGCGGCAACAGCGGCGCGCGCGAATCAACCTATACCATCACCATCGAGCGGATGCCGCTGCCGGATAACCCGGTCAAAACCCAGATCTCCTGCTTCAGCTGGACCGACGCTATCGCCCGCGGGCCGGAGATGACCGCCACCCGCGACGGGGTGCGCGGCAAAGATAAGCTCGACGTGCCGATCAAGTTCATCTGGAACTACGCTGGCAACACCATCATCAACCAGCATTCGGACATCAACAAAACCCACGACATTTTGCAGGACGAGCGCAAGTGCGAAATGATTGTGGTGATCGACAATTTCATGACCTCGTCGGCGAAATACGCCGACCTGCTCCTGCCCGATCTGATGACCGTTGAACAGGAGGACATCATTCCCAACGATTATGCCGGGAATATGGGCTACCTGATCTTCCTCCAGCCGGTAACCGCACCGAAGTTCGAACGTAAACCCATCTACTGGATCATGAGCGAAGTGGCGAAACGCCTCGGGCCGGATATCCATCAACGCTTTACCGAAGGCCGCACCCAGGCGGAGTGGTTGCAGTATCTGTACGCCAAAATGGTGGCGAAAGATCCGCAGCTCCCCTCTTACGAGGCGCTCAAAGCGATGGGCATCTATAAGAGAAAAGATCCCAACGGTCACTTCGTGGCCTATAAGCAATTCCGCGACGATCCCGAGGCCCATCCGCTGAAAACGCCGTCGGGCAAAATCGAAATCTACTCCAGTCGGCTGGCAGAGATCGCCGACAAGTGGGAGCTTCAGGATGACGAAACCATCAGCCCGCTGCCGGTGTATGCCTCTACCTTCGAAGGTTGGGACTCTGACGATCGCGGCCAGTTTCCGCTCCAGCTGTTCGGTTTTCACTACAAAGCCCGCACCCACTCCAGCTACGGCAACGTGGACGTGCTGCAGGCTGCCTGCCGCCAGGAAGTGTGGCTTAACCCGATGGATGCCCAGGCGCGTGGCATCAAAAACGGCGACATGGTGCGGGTCTTCAACACCCGCGGCGAAGTGCGCATTGCCGCCAAAGTCACCCCGCGGATCATGCCGGGCGTCAGCGCCATGGGCCAGGGGGCGTGGCATCAGGCGGATATGCAGGGCGACCGCGTTGACCACGGCGCCTGCATGAACACCCTGACCACCCACCGTCCGTCGCCGCTGGCGAAGGGCAACCCACAGCACACCAACCTGGTGCAAATCGAGAAGGCGTAAGGAGTAGCCGATGACCACTCAGTATGGATTTTTTATTGATTCCAGCCGCTGCACCGGGTGTAAAACCTGCGAGCTGGCGTGCAAGGATTACAAGGACCTGACCCCGGACGTCAGCTTCCGTCGTATCTACGAGTACGCGGGCGGTGACTGGCAGGAGGACAACGGGGTCTGGCATCAGAACGTGTTTGCCTATTACCTCTCCATCGCCTGCAACCACTGCGAGGATCCGGCCTGCACCAAAGTCTGCCCCAGCGGGGCGATGCACAAGCGCGACGACGGCTTTGTGGTGGTGAATGAAGATGTCTGCATCGGGTGTCGCTACTGCCATATGGCCTGCCCGTACGGTGCTCCGCAGTACAACGCCGCCAAAGGCCATATGACCAAGTGCGACGGCTGTCACGAGCGCGTGGCGGAGGGCCACAAGCCGATCTGCGTCGAATCCTGCCCGCTGCGGGCCCTGGACTTCGGCCCGATTGAGGCGTTGCGTAAGAAACACGGCAAGCTGGCGGCCGTCGCCCCGCTGCCATCGGCGCACTTCACGAAGCCGGGTATTGTCATAAAACCTAACGCCAACAGCCGACCCACGGGTGATACCACCGGCTATCTGGCCAATCCGCAGGAGGTGTGAGATGGGAAATGGATGGCATGAATGGCCGCTGGTCATTTTTACCGTGTTCGGCCAGTGCGTGGCCGGGGCGCTGATTGTGGCAGGCGGAGCCTGGCTTCGCGAGCGTGACCCGCAGGCGAGGTACCGTCTGGTGCGCAGCATGTTCTTTTTGTGGCTGGTGATGGGGGTGGGTTTTGTCGCCTCGGTGCTGCACCTCGGCTCGCCGCTGCGCGCCTTTAACTCCCTGAATCGGGTCGGTGCTTCCGGTCTGAGCAACGAAATTGCCAGCGGCGCGCTGTTCTTTGCCGTGGGCGGCTTCTGGTGGTTAGTGGCCATGCTCGGCAAGATGCCTGCGGCGCTCGGTAAACTCTGGCTGGTACTGAGCATGGTGCTGGGGCTGGTCTTCGTCTGGGCGATGACCCGCGTGTATCAGATTGACACGGTGCCGACCTGGCATAACGGCTACACCACGCTGAATTTCTTCCTGACGATGCTGCTCGCCGGCCCGCTGTTTGCCGCCCTGCTGATGCGGCTGGCGCGGATGCCGTTTAACGGCCCGACGGCGGCAGGGATCTCGGTGGTGGCGCTGTTGACCAGCGCGGCGGCTGTGGTGCTGCAAAGTGGCGATCTCGGGACGATCCACAGTTCCGTTCAGCAGGCCAACGCCCTGGTGCCGGATTATGGTTCCCTGCAGGTGTGGCGTATCATACTGCTCGCGGCCGGGCTGGGCTGCTGGCTGTGCGCGCTGGTGCGTCGAAAAGTGCCTGGTTTACCGGGGCTTACGCTGGGGCTGCTGCTGGTGGTGGCCGGAGAGCTTATTGGCCGTGGCGTCTTCTACGGCCTGCATATGACCGTAGGTATGGCGATTGCCGGATAATCTGTCAGCGCGGGGCAACCCGCGCCGTTCAAGGAATGCAGTAATGAATGAAGGTTTTGCATTTACCGCCCGGGTACTGGGCGCACTGTTTTATTTCGCCCCGGACAGCGAGCAGGCTGCCCCGCTGGTAACCGCCCTGACCGAGGGCGACTGGCAGCAGGACTGGCCGCTGCCGCCCGGGCAGTTAGCCCCCATCGCCGAGGCCCTGCGCCAGCAGGCTGACGAACCGCTCCCCGATGCCTGGCAGCGGCTGTTTATCGGCCCCTGGGCGCTGCCCGCGCCGCCGTGGGGATCGGTCTGGCTGGATCGCGAATCGGTGCTGTTCGGCGACTCCACCCTGGCGCTGCGCCAGTGGATGCGCGACAACGGTATCGCTTTTGAGATGGTGCAGAACGAACCGGAAGATCACGTTGGCACCCTGCTGCTGCTGGCCGCGTGGCTGGCAGAAACTGGCCGCAACGCGGAGCGGGATCAGCTCCTGGCCTGGCATCTTCTGCCGTGGAGCACCCGTTTTCTCGCCGTGTTTGTCGAAAGCGCGGGCCATCCGTTCTACCGCGCGCTGGGACAGCTGGCCCAGCTGACGCTCGCCGACTGGCAGTCCACGCTGCTGATCCCGGTGGCAGAGAAGCCGCTCTACCGTTAACGCTATGCCTGGCTGCTCACCGCTGGTGGGCAAGCCAGGCTCTCCAGCCGCCAAACGATGTGATATCACGCGCCCCCTGCAGACCATACTCCTCGCAGATAAACCCCGTTAACCAGCGCCCGTCCTCCAGCTCAACGTTACCCAGCCCCAGCGGTGCCGGGATCCCGGCCAGAAACGATCCCACTTCGGCATGCGGCAGGTCCCACACCTCAACGGCAATGGCCGCCCCCTGTTCGCGGTCGCGTACCATGCCGGGGCGTTTCCCGTCGGCCAGCGCATACAGCCGATAGTGCGGCGCGCTGCGGGTGGCCTGGCGGAGCGTTGCCCCGCGCTGGCGCAGCTGGTGGTTCAGCGCCAGTCCGTCGAGATGCGCCCCACAGACCACCACCGACAGGCGATCGTGAGTGGCTGTCGTTGCAGGTTCCGCAGCCTGGATCTGACGCCCGCCCGGCAGAGCCAGCTGCTGGTGACGTTGTAACGTATCGGCCAGGCTGAGCAGATACTGATCGGTAAAGGCCCGGCCAAACAGCGTCACCCCTGACGGCAGGCCGTTCGTCATGAAGCCCGCAGGCACCGCCACAGCGGCATAGTCCAGCAGGTTCATAAAGTTGGTGTAGACGCCCAGCTCGGAATTGCGTTTTACCGGCTCCTCCGCCAGTTCCGCCAGGGTCACCGGGCGCGGATAGGTCGGGGTTAACACACAGTCGAGATCCGCCATGATGCCGTCACAGAGGGTGTTGAAATGCTGAAGCTTGTACTGGGCGCCAAACGCCGCCACCGCGTCGAAGCCGGGCGCTTTGCGCAGCACATCGCGGATCACCGGCAGGACCGCCTCCGGCTGCTGCTCGATCAGTTTCCCGGCAAGGTGATAACGCTCCGCCACCCACGGGCCGTCGTACAGCAGCGTCGCCGCGGCTAAAAACGGGGTGAAGTCGATGGTCACCGGGATACCGCCCAGGGCGATTAAGCGGTTTTTTGCAGCGTGAAATAGCGCCTCGCTCTCCTCGCAGCCGAGAAACTCCAGCCGGTCCGGCACGCCAAAGCGGAAACCTTTTTCAGGCATGCCGAACGCCTGCGCCCCGTTCCATGCCGGATTGGCGCGGCTGTAGTCGTCGCGCGGATCTTTCACCGCCGTCAGGGCCAGCAGCCGGCTGGCCTCGGCGGCGGTGGCGGTAAAGAAGGTCACGCAGTCCAGAGTGCGGCAGGCGGGTACTACCCCCGCCGTGGAGACTAACCCTTTGGTCGCCTTCAGCCCCACCAGGTTATTCAGCGACGCGGGCACGCGCCCGCTTCCGGCGGTGTCGGTGCCGAGAGCAAAGCTGGCCAGCCCCAGCGCCACGGCCAGCGACGAACCGGAGCTGGATCCTCCCGCCGGATAGGCCGCGTTGACGCTGTTGCGGCAGAGGCCATAGGGCGAGCGCGTGCCGTTTAAGCCGGTGGCGAACTGATCAAGATTGGTTTTGCCCAGCGGAAGGGCCCCCAGCGCAATCAGCTGCGCCACGATGGTCGCATCCCGATCCGCCCGGTACGCAAACGCCGGGCAGGCTGCGGTGGTGACAATGCCCGCCAGATCGATATTGTCCTTGATGGCAAAGGGCACGCCGTAGAGCGGCAGGGTCTGCGGCGACGTGCCCTCCAGCGCGGCGAGGTACGGCTCCAGCTCCTCTGGCGTGAGGAGATAAATAAAGGCATTGAACTCAGGGTTGAGCGCCAGCGCCCGTTCACGCAGGGTGGCCATCACCTCCCGCGGCGTAAAGCGGCCGTCGCGGTAAGCCTGCGCCAGTACATCGAGGCGTAAATCATAGGGATGCATCATGCTGTTTTCTCCAGAACCACCACACACTGACCCGCGCGCACCGGGGAGCCCGGCTGGACGCGCACCTGGCTGACCACCCCGTCCTGCGTGGCCACCAGCGGGATCTCCATCTTCATCGACTCCAGCACCACCAGTACATCGCCCTCGCGAACCTGCTGACCGGGCTCAACGCTCACCTGCCACAGATTGCCGGAGACCGGGCTGTCGATGCCTGCCTGCCCTGGCATGAGCGGGGTATCTTCGCCCTCCTCCGCCAGCACGTCGCTGCTGTCGAAATGCGCCTGGCCGTTAGCGATCCAGCGCTCGCGCTCGGCTTTAAACGCCCCCTGCTGGTGGGTGCGAAACGCCGCAATGCCCTGGGCTTCGTCAGCGAGGAACTGCTGATAGTCGGCCAGCTTCAGGGTGGTGTGCTCGATGCGCAGCGGGTAACGCCCCAGCGGGAAATCGCGGCGGATGGTAAGCAGCTCGTCGGCAGAGACCGGGTAGAAGCGGATCTGGTCGAAGAAGCGCAGCAGCCAGGGCTTGCCGCCGAAATCCTCTACCGCGTGATAGCGGCTCCACATCTGCAATGTGCGCCCGACAAACTGATACCCGCCCGGCCCTTCCATACCGTAGACGCACAGATAGGCCCCGCCGATGCCCACCGAGTTCTCCGCCGTCCAGGTGCGCGCCGGGTTGTACTTGGTGGTCACCAGACGGTGACGCGGATCCAGCGGCGTGGCTACCGGCGCGCCGAGATAGACATCCCCCAGCCCCATCACCAGATAGCTGGCATCGAACACCGTTTTGTAGACTTCATCCACGTTCGCCAGGTCGTTAATGCGGCGGATAAATTCGAGGTTGCTCGGACACCAGGGCGCGTCCCGCCGCACGGTGGTCATGTATTTATCGATAGCTTTCTGACAGGCCGGATCGTCCCAGGAGAGCGGCAGCCAGACGACGCGCGATGGCACCTCCAGCGACGCCTGCTCGCAAACGCTCTGCCACAACCCAGAGACCACCTCCAGCAGCGCCGTCAGGCTGAGCGCCTCGGGTTGATAGTGAATTTGCAGGGAGCGAATGCCGGGGGTCAGATCGATCACCCCGTTCAGCGCCCGCGCCTCCAGGGCCTGCATCAGGGCGTGGGCGCGAAAACGCAGGACCAGATCCAGCTCCGGGTCGCCAATCTCCAGCAGCAGATGGGTGTCACCGGAGAGGCGCGCTACCAGCCGTTTATCGGACTGCCCCTGCTCCAGCACCACCGGCGAAGCGATTTCCACAGGCTGCCAGTCAACGTTCTGCGGATGCAGGCTGCGGATCTGTGCCTCCTGCGCCTGGGCCAGACGTCGGGCGGTGGCGATGTCGACGGGCACAAAGCGCACTTTATCCCCTGCTTTCAACTGCCCGACCGCGTGCAGGTCGGCCTCAATGATGGTAACCGGACAGACAAATCCGCCCAGGCTTGGGCCATCCGGGCCGAGGATCACCGGCATATCGCCGGTAAAATCCACCGCGCCAATGGCGTAAGGGTTGTCGTGGATGTTCGACGGATGCAGCCCCGCCTCGCCGCCGCTGTCGCGCACCCACTCGGGTTTAGGGCCGATCAGGCGCACGCCGGTGCGGCTGGAGTTGAAATGCACTTCCCAGGCAGTGGCAAAAAAGGTCTGCATGTATTCCGGGGTGAAATACTCCGGCGCGCCGTGCGGGCCGTAGATCACCCGCAGTTCGCGCACGGCGTTCAGGGTGGTGCGTAAGGCCTGGGGCAGCGCCTGCTCCGGGCATGGCGAAGTTAAGGGCGAAATGTGCAGCACGTCGCCGGTACGCAGAGCGCGGCCGGCGTGGCCGCCAAACTGCCCGAGGGTAAAGGTGCTTTTGCTGCCGAGGTAATCCGGAACGTTAAACCCGCCGCGCAGACAAAGATAGCTGCGCACGCCGTCGCCTGTGATATCCCCCATCCGTAGCGTCATGCCGCTGCGAACATCAACCACCCGGTTGTTGTCCAGCGGCTCGCCGTCCAGCGTGAGGACAATCTCTGCCCCGGTCACCACCAGCTGCGCATCGCAGTTGAATTTCAGCGTCGGGCCGCTGAGGGTGATCTCCAGCGCCGCGGCGCGATCGTCGTTGCCCAGCAGACGGTTGCCGAGACGCAGCGCCCGGCTGTCCATCGGCCCGGACGGTGGCACCCCTACCGCCCAGTAACCCGTGCGCCCCGGATAATCCTGCACCGTGGTTTGCGTTCCGGCGCTCAGCACCTCAAGGGTTGCGGCCTGGTAAGTCAGCCCTTCCAGACAGCGGGTCCAGGGCTCACCGCTGGCAAATGGCGTGAAGGTTAAAATCTGTTGCAGGTAGCTGCGGTTGGTCTCCACTCCGTACAGGCGGGTTTCGCCCAGTGCGGTGTGCAGGGCCTCAATGGCCGCGTCACGCGTGGGCTGCCAGGCGATGATTTTCGCCAGCATCGGATCAAAAAAGGGCGGCACGTCGCAGCCGGACTCGACCCAGCTGTCGATACGCAGGCTACGGCGATCGTCCGCCGGGAACACCACCTCGGTGAGCAGGCCGGGTGAAGGCTGGAACTGACGGCCCGGATCTTCGGCATACACCCGCGCCTGAATGGCGTGGCCCGCGGGGGTCAGGTTTTCCGCCAGAGCGGCCAGCGGAGGCAGGGTTCCGGCCGCCAGCGCAATCATCCAGCGTACCAGATCCACGCCCCACACCTGCTCGGTGACGCCGTGCTCCACCTGCAGCCGGGTATTCACCTCGAGGAAGTAGAACCGGGCGGCGTCGCTGTCGTAGACGAACTCCACGGTGCCCGCGCTGCGGTAGTTAACCGCTTTGCCGAGCTTGATCGCCGCCTGGCAGAGCGCGTCCGCCATGCCCTCCGGCAGGTTCGGCGCGGGCGTCTCTTCCAGCACCTTCTGGTTCCGACGCTGCACCGAGCAGTCGCGCACGCCGAGGGCGATCACCTCGCCTTCGCCGTCGCCAAACAGCTGCACTTCGAGATGACGCGCCCGCTCGATGTACTTCTCAATAAACACGCCCGCATCGCTGAAGTTGTTTTTCCCCAGCCGCACAACCGCGTCGAAGGCATCATCGAGTTCCATCGCGGTATAACAGACGCGCATACCGATCCCGCCCCCGCCCGCGGTGCTTTTCAGCATCACCGGGTAGCCAACCTGTTCCGCTGCTTCCAGCGCCTCATTCACGTCCGCCAGCAGTTCGGTGCCCTCCAGCATCGGCACGCCGTGCGCTTTTGCCAGCGCCCGGGCGGTGTGTTTCAGGCCAAACAGGCGCAACTGCTCCGGCGTGGGGCCGACGAAGGCAATCCCCGCCGCCTCGCAGGCTTCGGCAAAGGCGGCGTTCTCTGAGAGAAAACCGTAGCCGGGATGGATCGCCTGAGCGCCGCTGGCTTTTGCCGCGGCGATGATTTTGTCGCTGACCAGATAGGTGTTCGCCGCCGGACCGTCGCCCAGGCTCAGGGCCTCATCGGCTTCACGAATGTGCAGGCTGCTGATATCCGCATCGGAATAGACCGCCACGCCGCCAATGTTCATGTCGCGCAGCGTGCGCAGGATGCGGCAGGCAATCGCCCCGCGGTTGGCAATCAGGAGTTTCGTCAACATAGTTCGGACTCAATCGTGGCGGGTCGTCCCGCCGAAAATTGGCTCACCGCATGGTCGTCCACGGGGAAAAAACGTTTACGGCAGGATCCGTCCGGCGCGCACTGCAAACAGGCGGTAGAGCATCTGGCGCAGGCGCTGCCAGCGGGTAGGCGTCAGTTCCATACCAGCACCTCCGCAGGGGTCGGGTTCCAGCCGTTGCAGGGGTTGTTCAGCTGCGGGCAGTTGGAGATCAGCACGATGACGTTGCACTCCGCGCGCAGCTCGACGTATTTGCCCGGCGCGGAGATACCGTCGGCAAAGGTCAGCCCGCCCTGCGGAGTCACCGGCACGTTCATAAAGAAGTTGATGTTGGCCGCGATATCGCGCTTTTGCAGGCGGCCATCGTGCAGACAGGCGCAAAGGAAGTTATCCCGACAGCTGTGCATATGGCGTTTGTCGAGGGCATAGCGCACGGTGTTGCTCTCCTGAGCGCAGGCCCCCCCGAGGGTGTCGTGACGCCCGCAGGTATCGGCCACAATGGTCAGCAGCGGGTTGCCGAGGTTCGAGTAGAGCACGCTGCCGCGAGTCAGATAGGCGTTGTTCTGCCGACGCAGCGTGCGCTGAGCATCGTAGCGCTCCCGCGGGTTATCGGCGTTATAGAACAGAGTATCCACCGCCTGGTTACCCTCCAGATCCAGCAGGCGCAGGGTCTGGCCCTTTTTCACTTCAAACAGGTACGGCTCGCCCGCCGGGATCACGTGGCGGAAGGTCGCCTCCTGAGGCTGTTTTTCGCGGACATTAGTCATCTTGCGGCTCCTTACAGGGCGAAAAGTTGGGTGTTGGTGATGGCGCGGCCGTTTTCCGGGCGCGTGAGGAGCGCGTTAATGGCCTCCTCCTCGTCCTCTGCCTGCCGCCAGCTCAGCTGCACCGGGCGCGGGGCATACTCGGTGGAGGGATCCATCGGATGTTGCAGGGCGGTCATGACGATCAGGGTGTCCATCGGGGCGAACAGCTCCACGTAACTTCCCGGCTGCGAGTGGCCGCGGTGGAAGCTGAACGTCCCGTGGGCATCCACGGTCACTTTGCTGAAGAAGTTGACCACCATCAGAAGGTCTTCGAGGTTGAGATCCCATTTGCCCATCTCCACCAGCAGGTTGTCGGTGCCGTTGCGGAAGAAGCCGTTGCGCAGCTCCTGATAACGTCCCTGGCCATATTTTTCCGTCACTTCGGCGGCATTGAGCACGCCGCCGAACGGATCGTGCCAGCCGCTGGTATCGGCGGTAATGCCCGCCAGCACCCGGCCCATATCGGAGTAAAAGCAGTGCCCGGCGGTCAGGCGCGCGGTGTGCTGGCCTTTCAGGGTGTCCGGCAGGTTCAGGCGTTCGCTCTTCTCGTGCGGGTTGAGCATCATCAGACTGACGTTCGCCCCGCCGTCGAGGTCGGTCATGCGCAGGATCTGCCCGCGTTTGAGCACAAACGAGAGGTGGCCGCCGCCCGGCAGGATCTCTTCACGTAAAGTCGTATTCATAGTGTTAACCCCTTAAGGCATAAACGTTGTCGGGAGCCGAACCGCTCAGGCTGGAGAGCCGTGTCTCGTTGAGCGGGATGTCATAGGTGATGCGCGCCCCGTAGGCGTTTGGGGCCTGCGGATCGAGGCGCACCTTGTCGAACACCAGCAGGCGGGTGCCGAGGTTGAAGCCTTCGGAGAGATCGTGGGTGACCATGAACACCGTCATGCGGGTTTCGCCCCACAGCTGGAGCAGCAGCGCGTGCATGTCTTTGCGGATGCCGGGATCCAGCGCGCCAAAAGGTTCGTCCAGCAGCAACACGCGGGGCTGCATGATAAAGGCCTGAGCGATGGCGAGGCGCTGCTGCATGCCGCCGGAGAGCTGGGCGGGATATTTATCCAGGGCATGGCCAAGGCCGACCTTTTTCAGCATCTCCGCGGCCTGCCCGCGCGCGGCGCGTTTTTTCGCACCAAACAGCCGTCCGAACAGCGGGGATTTTGGTAGTTCGAGGCCGATGGCGACGTTATCCAGCACGCTGAGGTGCGGAAAGACCGAGTAGCGCTGGAATACCACGCCCCGGCGGCTGTCCGGCTCGGCGGTCAACGGTTTGCCGTCCAGGGTGATCGAGCCCCGGCTCGGCGTCTCCTGCCCGAGCAGCAGGCGCAGAAAGGTTGATTTCCCGCAGCCGGACGCCCCGACCATCGAGCAGAACTCGCCCTCGTTGATCTGCAGATTCAGGCGCTCCAGCACCACATGGTCGCCGTACTCCTGCCAGATATTGTTGATGGTGATAAAACTCATGCTTTCCCTCCTTCTGCCCACGGGAAGCAGGTTTTGTGCAGCTGGCGCAGGGCCAGATCCATCAGCCACGCCAGCAGGGTGATCCACAGGACATAGGGGATAATCACGTCCATCGCCATATAGCGGCGGACGAGGAAAATGCGGTAACCCAGCCCGGCGGTGGAGGAGATCGCCTCCGCCGAGATGAGGAATAACCAGGCGGAACCGAGCAGCAGGCGCAGCGAGGTGAGCAGGCGCGACAGGAGCTGCGGCAGCACCACCCGCAGCACCAGCGTCCAGCTGTTGGCCCCCAGGGTCTGGGCTTTGATCAGGATCTCCGGCGGGATTTCACAGGCGCGATGCTCCAGATCCCGCGCCAGCATCGGGGTGATGCCGATAACAATCAGCATCACTTTCGACAGCTCATCCAGCCCGAAGACGATAAACAGCACCGGTAAAATCGCCAGCGGCGGCACCAACGACAGCACCGTCATCAGCGGCGACAGCGACGCGCGCCACAGGGGAAACACCCCGGCGGTGACGCCGATGCACAGGCCGATCAGCGAGGCGATCCCTAATCCCACCAGCAGACGGGCCAGGCTCACCAGGGTATCGACCCAGAACAGGTACTCGCCGCTGCGTTTATCCGGGGTAAAAGCCATCCGCGAGATCGCATCCAGCATCTGCTGCAGGCCGGGCAGCAGCTTGTCCTGGGGGTTAGCCTCAAGCCGCACCGCCGAGCCAAAAAAGTAGGCGGCCAGCAGCAGGACGAAGGGCAACATCACCAGCATCAGCCGCATGCCCGGGGTGGGATGACGATTTATTTGGCGCATGGAGACTCCGTCAGTCATTACAGCTGGCCCGCAGCGGCCATTTTCACGAAGCTGTCGTCAAAGCGCAGTTTGACGTTGCTGGCATCACCCTGGGTCACATTGCCCGGGAAGCGCATACCGATAAAATCGGCGCTCTGCGCGCCATCGCCCAACAGCCCTTTCTCAAAGGAGAACGCCGCCACCCGCTGCATGGTTTTCGCCAGCTCCGCCGAGGTGATAAAGGCGATGTTGTCCTGCGGGGTGTAGAACAGGTGGGTGGTTTTTAGCTGCGCCTGATAGCCGGTGAGATCGGTCCCGGACGCCGCCGCCATCGCATTCAGGGCGTTAGCATCCTGGGCTTTCATCAGGCCCATCATCTCGTACCACGCGCCGGTGAGCGCTTTGCCCAGCGCCGGGTTGTCCTTGAGGGTTTCGCTGTTGACCACCATCATGTCGATCAGCTCGCCCGGCACCTGCGAGGAGCTGAACACCTCGGTGGTTTTTGGCGTGCCTTTGATGACCGAAAGCTGCGGGTTCCAGGCGACGGCGGCCTGTACATTGGCGGTATTAAAGGCCGAGACGATATCCGCATCCGAGGTATTCACCACGGTGACGTCTTTCTCCGCTAGTCCGGCTTTTTCCAGCCCGCGCACCAACAGGTAGTGGGAAACGGACAGCTCTGGCAGATAGATTTTCATGCCTTTCAGGTCGGTAAGGGTTTTGCCCTCGCCTTTCATCACTACGCCGTCGTTGCCTTCCGAGTAGCTGCCGAGGATTAGCGCCGTGGAGTCCACCCCACCCGCCGCCGGAATGGTCAGCGCGTCCATGTTGGTCATGGTGCAGCCGTCGAACTGGCCGGCGGTGTACTGGTTGATGGATTCGATGTAATCGTTGAGCTGGACAACGTTGATTTTGATGCCGTACTTGTCGGCCCATTTATCGATGATTTTGTTGGTGCTGATGGTGCCCCAGGGCATCCAGCCTGCGTAGATGGTCCAGCAGACGTTGAACTCTTTTTTGACGGCAGCAACGGTGGGGAGACTGACCAGCATCGCCAGCGACAGGATAAGAGAGCGGAGTAATGGCGTTTTCTTCATGCTTTACCTCTGAGTGGCACAAAATAAGGGGGCAGCGCGACACCCTCTGGTGCTGCTGTCTCCCGGGCTTTTGTCCCGCCGTGTAACCTCTCAGAGGTCGCCAGCTCTTGGACCAGCCATTCACCAAAGTGAACCGGAACCCTAGCCAGCTATTTTCATGTTGTGTGGTGCTGCCCTTTCAGATCTAGCTAAGCAAGGTATGTGCCAGGAAATTTTTGTCAGGTTTATTAGGGAATTGGGAAATTGTGCGGATCAGGTTTCACTGTTTTGGTGAGGAGGTGCGGGATGGGTGCACTGCGGTGGTGCTGTGCAGCAGGAATTTGATGGAGTACATCACAGCTTAAACAGGTGGTAATAGCCGTTCTTCCTGTCCACGCGTGAGGGTTGCATTACTCTGGTTAATCCCGTTGTTATTTAAGACGCGGCCACCTGGGCTCGCCGATATGGCTGGCTCGTTCTTCACAATTACATGAATCGGTGAACCTGTCATAAAACCCAGCAGCTTATCCGCCAGGAGGCGGGCCAGAAACTTTATTGTCGGGCTACTTTCACCCACATTACTTTCAAGAAAGTAACCAAGCCATCTTATTTAGAAAAAGGTGAAATCAAGAAATATATTTGAAATAGTTCAGCATCATTTAGAAACCTTGTTAACATGAAGTTGCAACCATTTACTACAAATTTACAGCCGATTTCTGAAAAAAATCCATTCACAACTACCAATTATGGTGTTTTTTTGGCTAATAAAAATAGTTCTCTCAATCAACAGATTAACGCTGTAAATCAAATCTTCATTCAGCGTTAAATTAAATTCACATCGTGGAGGAACGGAGTATAATCAGAATGCTTTTTTATGGATGCTGAGCAAAGCTACTCTCTATCGATAAGCCACGACGGATCGTTTCACACCGATTTATTGTGCACATTAAATCAACAGAGTAAGTTTGATCCGCATCACAAATTGATATAAGAACAATTTTTAGCATGGCAAACGACTATTAATATATACAGCCGCCAATTCGCCTCTTAATAGTTACACTACGAAATTAATGCCTTGCTTAGTATTGCGATTTTTTGGTTTTGTAGGGATATCTGTTTTCATTCTATAAAAAACGCAGAATTCTAATTTGCCCCTACATCATCATTACTTAAATAAAATTTATTTATCACACAGCCTTTATCGCGTTGCTTATTTCATTTTAAGGAAAAAAAAGTGCTTATCTTTAATCGAACAGCTATCTGCCTCATGGTTTCCGCAACCCTGTTATTAAGCGGCTGCGCCAATACCGGAAGCTCTCTGCTATCTGGAACAAAACCCGACCCGCGTCTGACCACCACAGAGCAATCCCGGTTCTTTAGCGCTTCCGGCGCGCAAGGTTGTGGTGTTGGCGCGTTGTCAGGTGCTGCCCTCGGTGCGCTGGTTGGCGCGCTGGCCGGCGATACCAAAAAAGCGGTAGCGGGTGCAGCCATTGGTGGCGCTGCGGGATGTGCTGCGGGTATGACGGCTAACTACTACCTTGATGGCCTGAAAAAAGATTATGCCTCGACATCCGATCGCCTGCAGGCAATGGATACGGACATCAGCAAAGATACTGCGGCGGTGGAAAAATCAACTCTCGCAATGAAGCAGGTTATCAGCGAAAACCAGGCCACTTTAACCAAAATTAGCATTCAAAAAGATCAGGCCGGTTTTGATAAAGCGGGCGCTAAAGCCCAGCTAGCGCAAATCGACGCCAATATCAGCAAGATGAAAGAGACGATGAAAGGCATGAAGGAGAAAGAATCTGCCTATAAAGTCGCTTTCCAGGGGCAAACCGCCACCTCAACCCCTGATAAAAACAAGATGGAAAGCCTGAATAAAGAGTATGCAGCGCTGACGAGTAAGATTAGCGACCTGGAAAAAGAGACTAACGAATTTTACGAACAACGCCAGGCGATCTCTCTGGGCTAACAAACTTTGGCCGATAGCCTTATCGGCCTTTTTTTACAGCGGCTTTAGCCTGTAAAGCCGCGTTATTTTACTCAGTTTATGGACAATTAGATGAGAAAATACCTCCTGCTCTCCGTAATCGTACTTACCGGCTGTGCCACCTCCCCGCAGGACTGTGATTTACATACACAAGACCCGAGCTTTATCACCAAACTGAGCTGCGCGACTTCCGGGGGTTATCGCCAGCAGGTTGATCAAAAAGAGCAGCAGGTTCGACTCAGCCAGTATAAAAATGAGTCGGCAAAGCAACAGCAAGCCTACGCCCAAAACCGGGAGCAAAATGTTAATCAGCAGGTTGCCGATGAACAAGCAAGGTTAAATGCCGTGCGCTCGGATCTGTCGCAAACGCTCACCCAACTGAAATCCAGCAAAATCACAAGCACTGAACAACAGCGGGAAATTAAGCAGTTGCAGGACCTGCAACGGCAATCTCAGCATGCCAGCAGCGCAAATGAAATTGCAGAAATTGAAAAGAAAGTCGCTGAAGCCAAGCGGAAAATTAAAGTCCTCGAGGAAGCCAATACGCTTCGCTAAAGGTGCAAAAAGAGGAGCCGTTCCTGTAGCGCCTCCTCTTTACGCGCTGAAGAATACGGCTCTGGCTTGTTCATATGCGGGTGTACGCATGCCGCGCAGATTATTCACAACAACAAGATTTCGGTTATGCAACGTTTAACAACTGCTGCGCCTATTGATGAAGCGACGCTGAAAATCTATGAAGAGACGGTTGCGCTCATACACCGTCATCTTCCACCGTCTCTGGCGTTGCTTTACGCCACTGCTCGTCGTAGTTCGCATGGTCACCTGGAGTGGTGGACTGAACGCCAGGGGCTGGCGAAACCCTTCTCTGCGCTCAGTGACACCGAGCAACTCGCCGTACAAAGCAAACGCCAGCAGTACCAGGATATTCTGGCAGGTTTGATCGCCCAACTGGTGGCGCGTGGTGAAGAGCAATCAGCACAGGCACTAGAAACCCTGTTAACGCATTCACAGGATCTCCACTGTTATAGCGTGGGGGGCGAACCGGTGCTGATTAACTGGGCCATCGTCAATAAAGCTACCCCGCAACCCGTCGCCGTTATCCCATGGTGGCGACGCTTTCTGCCATGGCTGTTGCTGCTGCTGTTGTTGCTACTGCTGCTGATTGCCTGCGCCTGGTGGTGGCCTAAAACATCCGCTGGCGACCTTCCCCCTCCGGTACAACACGCGTTGCCCGTCGCCAGGCCAGACGGCACGGAATTAACCCAGGCCAATCCCAGTCTTAATCTGGAAAAACGTAAAGATTACGGTCGTATAAAAATCAACCTGACATGGCTTCAGGGCAACAACACAAAGTCTGTCGACCTTGATATCGCCGCTTTTGTGCGGCTTAAAAACGGCAAGATCGGAGGTGTCGAAGCGCTGAGTAAGTTCCTCGGACACTATGACAAACCGCCCTATCTGCTGCTGAAAGAAGATCTGCGTGAAGGCAACGATCGGGGTGGTGAATGGCTCTTCATCAACGGCAGCAACTGGCAAGAGATCGATGAGGTCCTGATTTATAGCTTTATTTACGGCGGGACGGATAACTGGCGTGGAACGGGTGCCACTATCACCCTCTATGTTCCCGATCAGCCGCCGATTAAATCGACGCTGACTGATAGCAATCAGCTCAATAACGTCGCGGCAATCGCCAGACTCAAAAACGTCGATGGCACCATCAACGTTGAGCGACTTGACAGTTTCTTCCCGGATCGGGAGGCGCTGGCAAAAAAATATGGCTGGGATTTTGAATGGACGCCTGGCGCGAGCAAAAATTAGCCTGCATCACTGTGGCTTTTGTTAAATCATGGCCTTACAAGGTTTAGATAATGCGAAATTCAATTCAGGGACCACTGCTGCGTACCGGGCATAACTCCTCATTTAAGGCTTTAGGTGAAACCGGCTATCCGGTCTTCAAGATGGCTTTCCAGCTCCGTGAAGCCATTTACCGTCTTGATGCTGGACGCGATCTGGCACGTCATTTAGCCATACCGCAAAACGACCAGGGCGGGGACAGAACCGACTGGTACAGCAGTTTTCCCGGCGATGTCATCCCGTGGAGTGGAGCCAGTGAGGCGGAGCGAGAAGTAGCACGCAAGCAGTTTAGTGAGTTTCAGATGGCGGTGCAGTCACTCAGCGAACAGCTGCTCAATACAGAGCAAAGTGGTGCTGGCGGCGATCGCCGTGTCTTTGCTCAGTTGCTCAAGTCCGTGACGCACTTCCCCGATTACGACTTTGTGTATCTCGTCAACGGCATCCTGGTTATTACCTTCTGGGGATTTATTCATCCGGAGGGTGAGCAGCGTAGTCCGATGCATTGGCTAAGTCCAGCCTCGGTACCAGCGGCCCCTCTTGCGGCCGCCGCACCTCTGGTATCAGCACAGGCAGCCACAACCTCTTCTGTCGCACCTGTTGTCGAAACCGTAGTGCGCAGGCGCTGGAGCTGGCGTTGGCTACTCTGGTTGCTACTGGCATTACTGTTATTAGCGCTGTTACTGGGGCTGCTACGCGGGTGTGTACCTTCACTCTCCCTCCCCGGTCTGCCCGTCGTCTCCACAGACAAAACAGCCGTCGTGGCGGATCCTGTCGTTACACGTCCTGGGGTAAAGGTCCCTGAGGTTACAGCCCAGGTCAACCGTACCGGTTCAGAAACTGTCGTTGGATCAACTGTCGTCCCTGGCGCTTCAGAAGTGACTGCGTCAGACGCCCGGCAAGCTCGAGAGCCCATATCGCCCGCCATCCCGGGAGAGAAACCTGCCACGCAGGCTGATGGCGATGTTAACCCTCCGCCCGTGGCTGTGAGTGAAAACGGCGTTGACCAGCCAGTAACGCCTCCACCGGTACCGGGCGCTATGGATACCCAAACGGCGCCTGCCGTTCAACCTGTTACCGCACCGCCTGGAGTACCTGCGCAGGGCAAACCGCTGACGCTTCCCCCTACGCTATCCGATGGCCCGGCGCAGTTTCTCAACGGCGAATGGCGCGTGAATGGCGGTATTCAGGACAAGCTGACCGGACGCCCTCTGCAATTGCAATATAACTTTGACGAGGGCAATGGCACCGTCAGCGTCCGTCAATCCAGCGGCGTAACCTGCCGTGGCCCAGCCAACGGCAATGTGCAGCACGGCGCGCTAAGCATTAGCAATCCTGAACAAATGACCTGTAGCGACGGTTCAAACTTTATCGTGCCGACAATCGAGTGCAAATCACCGACTGCCGGTCACGCCGATTGTACTGGCAGCAATAATGGGGAAAAAACCTTCCCTATTCGCATGCTTCAACCTAATTCCTGAACAGGGACGAGATAACTATGTTGCCTGAGATTGTATCTTTTGATCGTCAAATTACCCTGGTGGGAGATTCCGGGATTCAGTTTATGGATTTTGGTTTGTCCCCTGGCCGTCTGCCTGCAGGTGAGTTTGTTAAATTAGCAAACGGCGTACTGACGCGTTTGATCTACAACGAGCAGCGCGATTACTATTTTTATCAGCCTGGCCCTGACAATATTGAGAAAGCAAAAAGCCAGTACGACATTCCGGTTGAGCAAAGTCTTAAGCTTTTAGATGGTATCTGGCTACCCCTGCCTTTACTGCGCTTTAGCCCGCCTAATGTGTATCAAGAAGGGCCCCTGAACTGGGCGCGCTTCCGTTTAGTCAAACTCCCGGAGCCGGATCTGGACGGGCATAGCCATCGTATGACGGTGGCTATCGACACGCGCATTATGGCCCGGCAGCATGCAGCCGCTGACCTCAGCCCGAACGAGGAGGATGTGAACGCGGGCGCGACCTTTGCCGTCGCAACGGCAACATATGCTCTTAACTGGTACCTGACCCAGGACTGGATCACCGACTGGCTCAACGAAGTATTTAAAGAGGCAAGCAAAGGCCGGGATATCGACGAGCGTGAACAGGAACTTACGCAACAGTATCCCCAAGCGCATTACCTCAACCTCCTGTCATTAATGGCGATCCCGGTTGAAGGCCTGCAAACCCAGACGGCGCCCGTCATTGAGTTACCGCAGCTCAGGATCATTGCTAACCGGGAAACCAACGCCATCAAACCCATCGACGTCGATCTCATCCTTGACGTCGGTAATTCACGCACCTGCGGCATTCTTATTGAGGATCATGGGCAGTCGGGGTCGGGCCTGCGGCATAACTATGTGTTGAAATTACGCGATCTCAGCGCACCGGAACAGGTCTATACCGATCCCTTTGAAAGCCGGGTCGAGTTTTCACAAGCCTTCTTCGGCAAAGATCACTGCTCTGTGCGCAGCGGTCGCCATGATGCGTTCCAGTGGCCAACTATCGCCCGTATTGGCGGCGAAGCCAGCCGTTTAGCGGCTCGCCGTAAGGGTAGCGAAGGCTCAACCGGCTTATCCAGCCCTAAACGCTATCTATGGGATGAGAAGTTTTATGGTCAGGGCTGGCGTTTTAACGGCAGCTACGTGCAGGACAGCAATCCGCTCGCCACTGCTGCGCCATTTGCTAACCTGATCGATGAACGGGGCGAGGCGCTTCACACTATTGAAGATGAGATGGATCGCATCCCGGTGTTTACACCGCGCTATTCACGCAGCTCGCTGATGACCTTCATGCTGGCCGAGGTGTTGACCCAGGCTATTAGCCAGATTAACAGCCCGGAGCAGCGTATTCGTCAGGGGCATGCAGGTATCCCGCGTCAGCTGCGCCATATTATTCTCACCGTGCCACCCGGTATGCCGATGGCTGAGCGCTGCATCCTTGACGCACGTATGCGCCAGGCCGTTGGTCTGGTCTGGAAATCACTGCGCTGGCACAATGGCGAAAACGAGCCCTATGAGGATGAGCAGGACGAACGCACTCAGGGCAATATCAAGATCCCATTGCCTGAAATCAGAGTCGAATGGGACGAAGCGTCCTGCGCGCAGCTGGTTTACCTCTACACAGAGATTAATCAGAACTTTGCCGGTCACCCGGAAGAGTTTTTTGATGCCATTGGCCGACCTGACCGAGCAGATCGCCAAAGTATTACCATCGCGTCAATCGACATTGGTGGCGGGACAACCGATCTGGTGATCAGTGATTACCGTCTTGATCATAATGGCCACACAGGTGGCGGCACCAATGTACATATCATCCCTCACCAGCGTTTTCGCGACAGCTTTAAGATCGCAGGCGATGATATTTTGCTGGATGTCATTCAGTCTTATGTTCTTCCCGCTTTTGACCAGGCGCTGCGTGATGCAGGGGTTGCATCCACGGAAACGCTGATGTCCCAACTGTGCGGCTCGCAGAACATTAGCGCGGCCGAAGCCGTTCTGCGCCAACAGCTCAGCCTGCAACTGTTCGTTCCACTCGCGCTGCATATCCTTGGCACCTATGAGCAATACGATCCGCTGGATGAACAAACGCATATTCAGATTAACCAACGTGTCGGCGACCTGCTACCTGCCGGTTGTATTCGGGAGGAGGTAGAAGGATTTGTTCGGCGCGAAGTGCTGAAAGCCGGGGGCTCCCCTCATTTCAAACTGGCGGAGATTATGCTGAGTCTTCCGCTAGCCAAAGTGCATAACGATTTCTGCGCAGGTAAGTTCAACATCGATAAAGTCCTGACTTCACTCTGTGAAGTACTGGCTTGTTATCATTGCGACATGCTGCTGCTGACCGGTCGTCCATCCCAGCTATCGGGGATTCAGGCGATTATTCGCCGTAACATCCCGTTGCCTCCGGGACGTATTTTGCCCTTGCATGGCTATCAGACCGGCACCTGGTACCCGTTCCATAAAAATGGATATATCGACGATCCGAAAAGTACGGCCTCCGTGGGTGCCATGCTCACGCAGTTATGCGCCAACCACAGTATCCCGAATTTCCATTTCCGTACCTCGGCGTTGAAACCTTATTCAACGATTCGCCATATTGGCACCATTGATATGGACAACCTGATTCGCGACGCCGACATCGTTTATCGGCATATCGAATCTGAAAATGGGCAGATCACACTGCCAGCCATCATCGACGAAAAGGGTGAAAAGACCACGCAAAGCCTCATTATGCGTGGCGACCTGCGCTTAGGTTATCGTCAACTTGATGCTGAACGCTGGACTGCGGCTCCGCTCTACACCCTTCGTTTTAGCGAAGAGGGACGTAAAAAATTCTCCGCTGCCCTCTCTACGGATAACGGCTCTCCGTACCTCAAAGTCAGACTGACGATAGACAAAGGCAAGCGCGCTCATCAACTCGGACTGATTAGCGATCGCCTGACGATTGCCGATGTCAGCAGCAACACCGATAAGTCGTTTAGCAAACGCGATTTAGAACTGGAACTCAATACTATGCCCGACAGAGGGCTCATTGATAGCCGACACTGGCTCGACAGCGGGAGTGTAAAAAAATAATGAATAGCGAGCAGAAATCTCTCACTCAGGGCTGGGCAGCTATCGCTCAGGGTTGTCTGGACGGACTGGATTGGGTCGATAGCGTGCGCACCGGATCGCGCCGACTGGACAACGAAGCCGATCAACTCAGCCTGAATTTGCTTCGTACACGTAATCAGGCCATCAGCCTGACTCAGGTTGCCAGAACGCCAATGACCGTCGGCTTTTTCGGCATCTCTCAGGCCGGGAAGTCATATCTTATTTCAGCGCTGGCTGCGGGCAGTAACGGTTCGCTGGAAGCTCGCTATGGCGAAAAGCGCGTCGACTTTATCAAAGAGGTGAATCCGGTAGGCGGAGGAAAAGAGGCCACTGGTCTGGTCACTCGCTTTACCCGCCAGGCCCCTGCCGCCCCTGCCGGTTACCCGGTGCCATTGCGTCTGTTCAGTGAGATCGATCTGGCCAAGATTCTGGCGAACGCCTGGTTTAACGACTTTAACCATGAGCAATTGAGCTACCAGCTGGATCAGGGCCGGATCGAAGAGCGCCTGCGTCCTTTCCTGCAGCGTGCGGTTCAGGGTCAAGGTTACAACGGCGTTAGCAAGGAAGATGTCGTGGCCCTGTGGGATTATCTTACCGCCTCCTTTAAAAAGTCAGTGGAGCAGTTAGAACACGCTTATTGGCCACAGGTGTTGAAAATCGCCCCTGCGCTGAACCCACATGAACGCGCTGAACTCTTTTCTTTACTGTGGGGAGAGCAGCCAGGGCTCACGGAGACTTACCGTTCCTTAGCCAGCGTACTGGCGAAGCTTAATCATGCGCGGATGGTATTTGCCCCGCTCGAAACGCTTACCGACCACAGCAGCGGCAGTATCATGAACGTTGATAGCCTTAACCGGCTGGGATCTCACCAGGACCGCAACGTTGAGATTCGCTACTGGAAAGAGGAGCAACAAATGGGTAGCGCCAGCCTGACTCAGGCTGAGCTGGCTGCCTTAACCACCGAGCTGATTTTTCCGCTGGCGGAAGTCGAAACTAACAGCATCGTGGAACAGGTCGATTTGCTCGACTTTCCGGGATATCGCGGCCGTCTGAAAATCACCGCCCTGGAACAGGCTGGCAGAGAGGGTCTTAATGCGATTTCGCAACTGCTGCTTCGTGGCAAAGTCGCTTACCTGTTCGAGCGCTACACCGATAATCAGGAGATGAATGCGCTTGTCGTCTGTGCCAGCTCCGCCAAACAGAGCGACGTGGCTGATGTTGGCCCGGTACTGAACCGCTGGGTAGAGAAAACGCAAGGCAAGAGCGCTGAAGAGCGCGCGGGCAGTAAACCTGGCCTGTTCTGGGCCATCACTATGTGTGATATGCGTATTAACAACAGCCTGCAACATACTGAAAGCCAGTTAAAAGAAGGCTGGGAAGGTATGTTGCATATGACCCTGCTGGAGCGCTTCTCACACTACGACTGGCTCGATCAGTGGTCCACCAATCAGCCTTTCAATAACTGTTTCCTGGTGCGCAAACCGGGGCTGGATAACCCCTTCCTGAAACTGGAAGGCAACCCCAGCCAGGAGCGACTCCAGGAAGTGGCTATTACCGAACACTATCGTGGCGTGCTCGACACCATGGGCAATACCTTTGTCTGCGGTAAAAACGTGCAGCGCCACGTTGCTGAGCCAAAAGCGGCCTGGCAGGCGATGCTTGAGCTAAACGACGGTGGAATGGGACGTTTGACGAAGGCGTTGCGCGGCGTCGCACATCTGGACTTCAAGCTCCAGCGTTTACAGCAACAGCTTGAGCAGTGCAGAAAGGAAACGGGCGATCGGCGCCTTGGCCGCTGGTACGAAAAAGACGGTGACGGGCAGATCGTGAAAAAGCAGGCTATTGCCAAAGAGCTCTGGCAAGGATTGTCTGCCTGTTCCCACAATATGGGAGAGATGATCGATCGTCTGGTTCTGCCCGCTCAGGCACTGAATAACATCTATCTGAGTATTCGCGACCGTGAACTTGAGTCACAAGCAGAGGACGAACGCCCGGCAACTCACGCTTTTGCTGCTAACCCCTTTGGTGGAAATCCCTTCGCCGATAACCCTTTTGCCAGCGATCCCTTCGCGGCTACGCCTGCTGAAACTGCCGTTGTTGAGGCACCCGTAGCCACCACACCGCAACGCGTAGGCCAGGATGATGATTTTGCCCATCAGGCCTTTAAAGCCTGGGTGGCCCACCTGCGAGAGCTGCCACAACAGCTTTCGCAGTGGCGTCAGCTTGGCATGAGCAATGCGCTGATCAATCAGCTTTGCGAGGAACTGATCACCGCGGGTACGCGTTTGGATCTGGAAGGAACATTGAAACATGCCCTTGCCGGTCAGGAACAGGCTGAAACCCCTCGCGAGCAGATGAGAGCCCGTCAGGTTCTGCGCGCTCATCTGGCAATGCGTGATTTCATCGCCTGGTTTGGCTACCTCACCCTGCCGCCGGAGAAGGTTCCCAACAGCTATATCGGTGAGAAAAACAAAGTGTTTCTGCGTCAGAAGCAGCTCGCCAACGATGAACTGCCTCAACTCGCCGCCAGCGCGCCAGCGCCTGGTTTCGCCTATCTGGGAGACTGGCTCTCCGCATTGATGAGCGTGGTACTGGACAATGCGGGTCATACCGCTACTCGGGATATTTCCTACGAACACAACCGACAACTGGGCCAGATTATCAGCCAACTGAAACAAGAGAACATGCCATGCTAGCTAAAATCATCGCCTGCCAGCCGGCAGCGCCGGGTACTGCACAATTGATGGTCCGTCTGCGTGGTGAGACCGCCCTACTATCCGACCTGACCTTCACGCTGTGCAACAATACGCAGCACTATCTGCAGCCTGATGCCAGCTGGAGCTCAGCACCGCACTGGTTTACCGTGAACGGTGGTTACCCCCTTGCCAGCGGAAGCGGCTTTCGTATTGGCCCAACCTTGCTGGATCCGCTGCTGGCGGCCTCAAGCCAGGTGCAGATTCAGATCAAACTGCCGTCAGGCGAAACGCGTAATACCACGCTACAACTGGTCCGTGATGAACTTCTCTCTTCGGGGGCCAGAGGCGAAACGGGGGAATACAGCAGCAGCAGTATGCTGACAACACCAGAAGCCCCTGCCGCACCTGCCCCCGCGGCAGAACCCGTGGTTAAACCTGAACCCATCGCACCGGTTATCCACTCTGGGAAGAAGCCAAAGCATAAATCCGGCTCATCCCGTCTGCCATTGATTGGCGCGGCAGCGCTGGGCTTAGTGGTGATTGCTGGCGCTCTGTGGTGGTTTGCCGGTCGGGATAAAGCCCCGGAGAATGTCCCGCCTGTACAAGCGCAGCATGAAACTCCGGCTACCGCGCCAGCCCCCGAACCTGCGATACAACATGGCTGCTCGATAGATCGTTTGAACAGCCTTAACGAGCTGGATTTTGTCCAGAGCTGCGTTCAGGAAAAACTCGACAGCGACAAACTGCTGGCCATCATTAAGGCCGCCAAAGAGGCGAAGAAATGTGGCGTGGCGCAGCGTTTGTACGCTAACCGGGCTCAGGGCGGCGACACCAAAATCGCCCTTGCCTACGCGGGTGAATACGATCCTCAATTCCACCAGCCAGACGAATGTTTCAAAGAGGCGGATAAAGATACCGCAGCCTACTGGTATGAAACCGTATTGCAAACGGAACCCGACAATCAAACGGCTAAACAGCGCCTGGAGGAGTTAGGAAAATGACCCGCAATCCCGTTAGTCGTCTGGTTCTGCCTTTGTGCGGTTTGTTGCTTAGCGGTCATGTTTTTGCCGCCGAGGGCGACAAGCCGCTGCTTCAGGAAGGGAAAAAAACCTTATACCAACGTGTTCTCACCACACCCGGCTGTAAACTCGGCACAGCTGCAGGTGATGATAAAGGGCAGCTACAGCCTGCCTTTAGCAGCCTGTATGTTTATAAAAAGGAGGAGGCAAAGGGTCAAAGCTGGCTCAACGTGGGTCCAGACAGCTATGGTAAAACCATCGGCTGGTTGCCAAAGTCGTGCACCGTCGACTGGAAAATGCAGTTAACGCTGGCATTTACCAACCCGGCAAATAGAGATCGCTTGCTTTTTTTCAAAGAAAAACAAACGCTTGATAATATTCTCTCCGCCCCCGATCCCGTTTCGCTGGTAGCGCCACTGCGCGCCAAACTGAAACGGGATGGACACGCCGAAGGCATTCAGGCAGAGGAACCTGAATATTTTGTCGATCTGCAAAAACAGTTTTATCTACTCCCCATCCTGAGCGGTGAAGAGGTCATGACGGAAGATGGCTTCTACACCCGCCTGCTTAACGTGGCCTCTGTCAGCAAAGCAGAGACCGCGCCGACGCAAGAAAACAGCGTAAACCAGCTGAAAGGGTTTAACGCCTCGGTGGTCTTCGTGGTTGATTCGACCATCTCGATGGGCCCGTATATCGAGCGCACCAAAGAAGCGGTTAATAAAATCTATGACAAAATCAAGGCCGAGCATCTGGATGGACAGGTCAAGTTTGGCCTGATCTCTTATCGTTCAAATACCAAAGCTGTACCGGGTCTTGAGTATCGTACCAGGATTTATGCGGATCCTAATCATGTTAAAGATGGTCCGGATTTCCTGAAGAAGGTTGCGGATCTTAAAGAAGCGAAGGTGTCGAGCTCGCTGTATGACGAAGATGCATACTCGGGGGTGCTGTCCGCTATTGATGACATTGACTGGAGTCCGTTCGGGGCACGTTACATGGTTCTGATCACCGATGCAGGCGCGATAGAGGGTAGCGACAAGCTGTCAGGCTCCGGCCTTGACGCCAGTCAACTACGTCTGGAGGCGGGTAACCGCGGCATTGCTATCTATACGCTGCACCTGAAAACGCCAGGCGGTAAAGAGAACCATGCTAAGGCCGAGAGCCAGTATCGTGATCTCTCCAACTTTGATAGCACCCAATCCAATCTCTATCAGGCGGTAAATGCGGGTGATATCAAAATGTTTGGTCAGCAGGTGGATGCGCTTGCCGCCGCGATTACTGAGCAGGTGAAATCGGCATACATGGGGGACGCCGCAATTGGCAGCGCTCTGTACGCGAAGGAAGACGGGAAAAAACTCACCCCGGAACAAAAGCTGCTTCAGGATACTGCGCTAATAGGGCATGCCATGCAGTTGGCTTATCTGGGTAAACGCAACAGTACCCAGGCTCCGTTAGTTTTCCAGGCCTGGATCAGTGACCGCGATCTGATCAAACAGAACATCCCTACCACCGACGTCCGCGTTCTTCTGACCAAGGGACAACTCAGCGATTTAAGCGATGCTGTCAGCCAGATCCTGAAAGCGGCAAATGAGGGAATGATCTCGCCAACCAAAATGTTTGAACAGTTACGTACCGTTGCGGCAACCATGGGTACAGACCCTAACCAGCTGAAACAGAAGGACAATACCCGGATCGTCGATCTAGGTGTTCTGGGAGAATATCTGGCCGATCTTCCGTATAAAAGCGATGTGCTGAACCTCGACGAAGAGACATGGAAAAGCTGGGACGGATTGTCGCAGGAGAAATTTATCCGCACGCTGTCGTCCAAGCTGCGCCATTACCAGAAATATAACGCCGATGTGGATCGCTGGGTCGAACTGGCGAAAGGCAGCGACCCACGCGATCGCGTTTATCCGATCCCACTGGAAATGATGCCCTGATGCTGCACATTGAAGATTTGTGCGTTGTACGTGGTCAGGGCAGCAATCCTCACCGGGTATTCCTGCCGCAGCTTAGGCTGCGGCCAGGCCAGGTGATGGCGGTAACGGGCGAAAGCGGCTGTGGTAAAAGCACCTTACTGGAGACCATCGGTCTCTTGTTGCAGCCTCGTAAAATCGGGCGATTTGTGCTTAGCGAAGGCGCGAGGCAATTCGACATTGCGGCGTTGCTGACTGGCGGTCGGCAGAACGAGCTGGCTGCTATTCGCGCCCGCCAGCTTGGTTTTGTGCTGCAAAACGGCGGGTTGCTGCCCTATCTGAACGTCAAAGATAATATTCTCCTGCCGTGCCGGTTGTTGGGGCTCACCGCCGACAACGCCATGCTGGAGCGGATTATCGACGCGCTAAAACTGACGCCGCTACTGGCTAAATATCCGACCCAGCTATCGTTTGGCGAAAGGCAGAGAACCGCATTCGCGCGGGCGATAGTACACCGTCCTGCGCTGGTGCTGGCAGATGAACCCACCGCGGCGCTTGATCCTCACAACGCGCAGAAATTATTCAGTCTGTTTATTGAGTTAGTCCGCCAGGAAGGCATGATGGCGCTGGTTGTTTGCCACGACTGGCCGCTGGTTCAACACTTCAATTTACCCTGTTTAACGGCCCGGACCGATTCGTTGACCCCGTCAGCGGAACACGAAAAGGAAGGAACCTATTTTGTCCTTTAATCGCACCAGACTGTTAACCCGCCTGGCCTTACAAGACCTGTGGCACGATCGGATTATCTCTTTTTGCATCGTCTCTTCTCTCGTCGCCGTCATCGCGCCTTTGCTGCTCCTGTTTGGTCTGCGGTTTGGAATTGTGAACCAGTTACAAAACGATCTGGCAAACGATCCCCGTAACCTTGAGATCCGGATGCTCAGTAGCGGAAGCTACGATCAGTCCTGGCTTACGCAGCTGCAGCAGCGTCCTGATGTTGGCTTTGCCATCGGGCAAACGCGCTCGCTCAATACGCTGGCCGACCTGCAAACAAACAGTACCCATTTCATTGAAAATGCCGAAGTTATTCCGACAGGTTCCGGAGATCCTTTACTCGGCAAGCGTGAAATTCATCAGGTAAATGAGGTGGTTATCACCCAGGAAGCAGCCCGAAAGCTGGCGGCAAGTGTGGGTGATTCTCTGACGATGCGGGTCAGTCGACTGCTTGACGAACGTCGGGAATGGGGCCGCATAAGCGTTACCGTGGTAGGTGTGTTGCCCGCGACATATTTCAACCGTGCTGCCATTTTTACCCATCCCTCGTTGTTGCTGGCCCTTGAACATTTCAGGGATGGCTATGCGGTCACTGAACTCGGCGCCGCCAGTGGCGCTCAGCTTAACGGTAAACCGTCGGTATATGCGCGCGCCAGATTATATGCCCGGGATATCGATCATGTTGCCAGCCTGGAGAACGACCTCAGGGCGCAGCGCATTGAAACCACCAGTCGCCTGGCCGATATTGAGAATGTAAAAAGCATCAATCGGGTGTTAGGCATTATTTTTAACACCATCGCCGCCACGGCGCTGATTGGCTGTATCGCCTCTCTTATTGGCTCCTTTATCGCCAATGTCGACCGCAAGCGTAAACATATCGCGGTCTTACGTCTGCTCGGTTTCACCCGCCCGGCAGTAGGAACCTATGTGATTATTCAGGGCTGCCTGCTCAGCCTTATGGCCTATCTGGGCGGTTTCGCTATCTATCTGCTGGCCAGCCAGGTCTTTAATCAGGCGTTAGCCGGTAGCCAGGCAACGGGGCAGATGATTTGCAGGATCACACCGCTACACGGTCTGATTGCCCTGCTGTTGACCATTGTCGTAGCGACGCTGGTCGCCGGCATCGGCGCCTTACGCGCCATTAATATTGAACCTGCGCAGAGCCTGCGCGAGGTATGACCCTTATCCATTTAACTGCGTATGGCATTTATTTGTCCCGGAGATCGTTCATGGCTTTTACTCCTTCAACCTTATCCCGCTGCCTGGCACTTGCCCTGCTGGTGAAGATGTCCCCCGTACTGGCTGAACCCTGGGCAGAGAAAACCTATAACCCAAAACCGGATAGCGAAGATATTATTTTGCCCATGCCTTGCGAAGGCTCGATGGTCTTCCGTCGGATTGAGATCCCGGTGTCCGGCCCTCTGGATGATTTACCGATCACCTTAGGGGAAGATGGCGGGGAATGGGGCTTTGTGGAACACAGCTACCCGACTTTTATCGCCGGCAGCTTTACCGAGACCAGTAAAAATAAGGGCCGTTACTATCTGATGGCCAAATATGAACTGACGGCGCTGCAATATCAGGCATTAACCAGCGGTACTTGCCCCACCCCTTCGCGCAAGTTGGGCATTGCGGAAACCAATATTAGCTGGTTCGATGCGGTAAACCTCGCCGATAAATATAATCAGTGGTTACGCAGTAACGCCCTTGAAAAATTGCCGAAGGAAGATGGTAATCCAGGATTTTTACGCCTGCCTACCGAAGTCGAATGGGAATTTGCGGCGCGTGGCGGACTGAAGGTGAATAGCGCGGAATTCCGCGACTCCCATTATCCAATGGATGACATGAAAAATTATGAGTGGTATTCCGGCTCACAATCTTCTAATGGCAAAGTGCAGCTTGTCGGGCTGCTAAATCCTAATCCCCTCGGCCTCTATGATATGCTGGGCAACGTCTCGGAAATGATGTTCACCCCATTCTATCTGAATAAAATCAACAGACTTCATGGCCAGGCAGGCGGATTTGTGGTTCGCGGCGGCAGCGTAATGTCGAATGAGTCTGAGATCCGTAGCGCCACCCGAAAAGAAATTAACTACTACGATGAAGCTCAGCCATTCACCAGTAAAACGACGGGCCTGCGCCTGGTGCTGGTATCACCGGCCATTACCTCGACCAACCGCGTAAAGGAACTGGAGAAAAACTGGGCCGCGCTCGGAGAAAATAAAACCGGAGCGGATAAGAAAAAAGCAGAATCAACAGACACTGCAAAAGCGCTGGGCAGTCTGGCATCAGGCGTTGAAGACACTGAACTGAAAAAGAAACTTAAGGATCTGGAAAACCAGCTTCGCGCCAGTAATCAGCAGCAGCAAGAAGAGCGAGCACAATCGATCCGGGCCAGCCTGAATTTAGGTTCCTTCCTGTGCACGAAATTGCAGGATGATGGCCGCTTCCTGGACTTCCTGAACCATAATTATGAACTGCTGTGCAAGGATAAAGACGACAGCGACAAAAACTGTGCTATCCGTAAAACTAAACTCGGCGAACAAACTGACCGCCTGCAGCAGCTGACCGGTTACTACGCCAGTAGCCTGGTGGATTCAGCCACGCTTTATGGTCAGGACAGTCTGAAGCATGAAGTGACCGTTTTCGACCAAATGCTCACGCTGAACAAACGCCTTTCAGGCCTTAAGCCATTTCTCGCCGCGCACTGGCAGAATCAGCAAAAATACCTTGCTAATGGCAAAATTGATACAGTCAGTTGGCTGGATACCTGTAAGCAAATTAAAAGCGGTAACTAATTTCTACTGCTAATACAGCACTCATGTTTCTTCAGAAGTGAAAAACGTGAGAATGGCGGGGAGTAGTATGAGTTTTTCTGCTGTTCACAATTTGGAGGCTTAATGACATTACAAGCGACCTGGCTTGAACAGCCTACGCCCGTTGATGAAACCAAAGGTGTTTCGATCATCGACGTCAATCCTTTTGGCTCTAATGGAGAAAAGGATCGGCGACTGCTAATCAGTAACGACGATGAGCCCATTCTGGTTTTACAGTTATATGTGCGTGCAGATGAGGATGGCTGGCTTATTTCCAGCCCCTTTGCTGAATTTCTCCTGAATGAATCCCATGTGGCAATCATTTGTGGCGACCACTTTCATGTTTTTGACATGGCCACAAACGCGTTCAAAAGCCATCCACTAGGTGATTATGTTGGCCATATTTACTCAGTGCCTGACATCCACTCTGACAGGCTACATCATCGGGTTCTGGTCGCCACTTACTGTCACGTTTTTCTGATGGATATTGCTGCGGGCATTCTCTGGAAATCCAGGCAGTGCGCCATTGATGGCGTGATCATTACATCAATAGAGAATGATACGGTGCTTGGCATGGGAGAATGGGACCCGCCAGGAGGCTGGGAATCTTTTAAGCTCGATCTTAAAACGGGTATGCCGATCTGAATAAGGGATTATCCTCACAGTAATTGCCCGGAGCGAACCTGGTAGTCCATCAGGGAACACCAGAGGCAGAGAGCCTATAGATTCCAAATACCATGTCCGAATCTCCCCGAATTATACCGGGTTACTTAAGGTTTATGTGACGTCGTCCAGAAAGGGCTGCCGGGGATGCTTCGCTTACCTGTCCTGTGAAACCACGTTTCTCAACCACTCGTCCATTCTCAGTGAATACATCAGGCTTGGAGGTGCATCTTCGACGTCATAAATCTCCTGGATGTACCTCAATCCTGCTTTTTCAAGGACCTTCTGCGACGTCAGATGATTCGCTCTGACAACAGCGGATATCTCGGTCAGCTTAATATCATTGAATCCATATTTTATCGCGAACCGGGCAAATTCTGTGGCCAGTCCCTTCCCCCAGGCATCGGTGGAAAATCGATATCCAAGATTGTTAATCACAATATCGTCAAAGCGACGAATGGTCAGCCCACCAAAACCGATAATTTTTTCAGGATGATCCACTAACGAAATTGCCCAGTTCCCAAACCCATGCGCTTGCCAGTGGGCGAGCCAGCGATTCAGCACCGTTTTTGCATAATCACTATCCGGATAAGGCCCGGCAGGATTAAAAGTATTCGTGGCGGGATCGCCATAAATGTTGAAAAGAGAGTCTGCGTCGGATGAGATTACCGGGCGAAGAGACAATCGATCTGTGTGAACGCGCAAATTTATCTCCTGCGTTATCCTGTCGAAAATATAGTTTATTCAGAGTGATTTACGCATCACGCATTGTGCTCG
This sequence comes from Leclercia sp., assembly GCF_036780805.1. NCBI lineage: Bacteria > Pseudomonadati > Pseudomonadota > Gammaproteobacteria > Enterobacterales > Enterobacteriaceae > Leclercia > Leclercia sp. The sequence goes on from NZ_DAIQCE010000001.1 coordinate 1,272,176, forward strand.
TCTGAAAGTCGCTCAATGTCATCACACAGCTCCTGTAACTCATTGATCAGCCTTGCCACATGGAACCCATCGCACACGGAATGATGAACCTGAACGGCGAAAGGCAACAGGACCTTCCCCTCCTGGTTGTAGTATTTCCCCAGCGTGAACATCGGGGCAAAAAAGTTTTTCATATTAGCCACGTTAACATCAAAACTGGTAAAACTGACCCAGGGAATACCCGACACGAAAAAGATATTTTCCGGTGACTCGCCTTTAGGCCAATAAGCCAGGTTATTACCATAGCGTGCAGTGTCTTCTGAATAAACGTTCTGGAAGTGGTGAATATTGCCGTCGTACTGACTCCAGATACATGAAAAGGTCTCCGTTTCATTATGGAAAACGGTATAGCTTGGAAAAACCTCATCCCATATCACCAGTTCATCGTTCTTCATGGCCATGCGGAACTCCGTGTGGCTGTTTACGATTTTAGAAATAAGGAAAATGATGGTCGGATAAAATTTCCAACCAACCTGCTTAATATGTTTTATCAGCGCGGTAATATCTAACTGAACGGTCTGATTAAATGTACTTTGAGCAAATGACTGAAAAACCTCAAAGTGCTCTTTCCTTGCCCAACGCGATAAATCAACAGGGGTATATTCTGGCGTTATTTTTTTCATTTTTAACCTTAGGGTAGCAAACGCATTGGTGAGAGTATCGCATCCTCATACAGGAGGAAAGAAAATGTTAAATAATTGATAAATCAGACAATAAATCTGTTCTTATAACGAAAAAAATGTCTTACCCCTTTCGCCACCCTCCTAATAAACCTTATTAAAATCATGTGATTAGACAGGTGTTTTCTTAGCAATAATTGTTTACATTTTAATGATAATACATATCATCTTGAAAATCATTATCACCCGCAAAGGTGATGTTCTTGCGAAACGGGGCTTCCACGCCACCGTCACCACGAAATATCAGGATGATCACAATAATGAAACCGCGTTACCTCTGGGCTTTAAATCCTTGTTTGTTAATGATGTTAGCCGCTAATGCTTCGGCTGAAGGACAAAAAGAAGAGTCGCTGGTGGTCTCCGCCAGCCGCACGAATCACAGCATTACCGACATGGCGCAGACCACCTGGGTCATTGAACAGGCTGATATTGAGCAGCAGGTTCAGGGCGGTAAAGAGCTCAAAGAGGTGCTGGCGCAGCTGATCCCCGGGATGGATGTCAGCAGCCAGGGGCGTACCAACTACGGTATGAATATGCGCGGTCGTTCAATGATGGTGATGGTCGATGGCGTGCGGTTAAACTCCTCGCGCAGCGACAGCCGCCAGCTGGACTCAATCGATCCGTTTAATATCTCGCGCATTGAAGTGATCTCCGGCGCAACTTCCCTCTACGGCGGGGGCAGTACCGGCGGCCTAATCAATATCGTCACTAAAAAGGGCCAGCCGGAAACGGAAGTTGAGTTCCAGACCGGCATGAAAACGGGCTTCAACAGCCATAATGATAATGACGAGAACGTCGCGGCGGCGGTCAGCGGCGGTAACGACAACGCCTCAGGGCGCCTGTCAGTGGCGTATCAGCGCTTTGGCGGCTGGTACGATGGCAACGGCGACGAGGTGATCATTGATAACACCCAGACCGGGTTGCAATACTCCGACCGTCTGGACGTGATGGGCACCGGCACGCTGAATATCGACGATCATCAGCAGCTGCAGGTCACCATCCAGTATTACAAAAGTGAATCCGACGGTAAGCATGGCCTGTATCTTGGCGAGAACTTCTCGGCAGTAACCGGTTCTGCTAGAGCATATAACAAAAATAATCTCGACTCCGACCGCATTCCGGGCACTGAACGCCACCTGATCAACCTGCAGTACGCCAATACCGATTTCTGGGGCCAGGATCTGCTCGCCCAGATTTACTATCGCGATGAGAGTCTGACGTTCTACCCCTTCCCCACGCTTTCCGGCGGGCGGGTCACCAGCATTGGCGCATCGCAGCAAAAAACCGATTTCTACGGCGGCAAGCTGACCCTCAACAGCAAACCCGTGGACGATCTGACGCTGACGTGGGGTATCGATGCCGAGCATGAAACCTTCGACGCCAATCAGCAATTTTTCGACCTCAACAAAGCGGCGGCCAGCGGCGGCATGAAGCTGGATAACGCCTATAACGTTGGACGTTACCCGAGCTATAGCATCACCAACCTCGCCCCCTTCCTGCAATCCAGCTACGACATCTCAGCCATCACCCTGAGCGGCGGCGTGCGCTATCAGTACACTGAAAACAAGGTCGATGACTTTATTGGTTACGCTCAACAGCAGGGGATCGCCACGGGCAAAGCCACCTCGGCAGACGCGGTACCGGGCGGGAAAACTGACTACAACAACCTGCTGTTTAACGCCGGTATCCTGGGTCATCTGACCGAGCGTCAGCAGCTGTGGTTTAACTTCTCCCAGGGCTTTGAGATCCCGGATCTGGCGAAATATTACGGCTCCGGCACCTATCAGCTGGTCAACGGCCACTATCGTCTGGTCAACAGCGTTAACGTTAATGACTCAAAACTCGACGGCATTAAGGTTGATGCCTACGAGCTGGGCTGGCGTTACACCGGGGATAACCTGCGCACGCAGATTGCGGGTTACTATTCGCTCTCCGACAAAACCATCAACATCAACAAAAGCGACATGACCATCAACGTCGAAGATGACGAGCGTCGCATCTATGGTGTTGAAGGACAGGTGGATTATTTCTTCACCGACAGCGCGTGGAGCACCGGCACAAACTTCAACATCATCAAATCAGAAACCCGCGTCGACGGAAAATGGGAGAAGCTGACGGTAGACAGCGCCAGCCCGTCCAAGATGAGCGCATGGGTGACCTGGGCCCCGGGCGACTGGACCTTGCGCCTGCAAAGTACGCAGACGTTTGATTTGTCTGATGAAGCCGGTAAGCACATTGATGGCTATAACACCGCTGACTTCTTAGGCAGTTACCTTCTGCCGGTGGGCAAGCTGAGCTTTAGCGTCGAAAACCTGCTGGATGAGGACTACACTACCGCATGGGGCCAGCGCGCACCGGGTCTCTACAGCCCAACCTACGGTGCGGAAAACCTCTATACCTACAAAGGTCGTGGTCGTACCTTCGGCCTGAACTACTCGGTCTTGTTCTGATCGTCACTCACTGCCGTCTGCATAGCGGACGGCAGTTGACAGATGCCATTGCCGCAGTAAGAATGCTGTACATTAAAACAGTATTTAAGGGTGTGTGATGTTCGTTGAACTGGTTTACGACAAAAGAAATGTTGCCGGGCTCCCAGGCGCAAGGGAGATCATCCTGGCTGAACTGACCACCCGGGTGCACCGGATCTTTCCGGATGCCGAGGTAAAGGTGAAGCCGATGCAGGCCAACGGCCTTAACAGCGATGCCAGTAAAAGCGATCGGGAGAAACTGAACCGCATGCTGGAAGAGATGTTTGACGAGGCCGATATGTGGCTGGTTGCGGAGTGAGGTTTCCGACATGACGACCTTTCATCAACTGACGGCCACCAGCCTGCGTGGCGAGCCCATCTCGATGGCCGACTATGCGGGTAAGGTGGTTCTGGTGGTGAATACAGCCAGCCATTGTGGCTTCACGCCGCAATACGCTGGCCTTGAAACGCTCTACAAAAAGTACGCCGGTCAGGGATTGGTGGTGCTGGGTTTCCCCTGCAACCAGTTCGGTAAGCAGGAACCGGGCGACGCCCACGACATTGCCCAGACCTGTCAGATTAACTACGGCGTGAGCTTCCCGATGTTCGAGAAGGTGGAGGTTAACGGTGCCGCAACCCACCCGGTGTTTCGTTACCTGAAACAGGAATTGCCCGGCGTGCTGGGCGGGCGGATCAAGTGGAACTTCACTAAGTTTCTGATTGGACGCGACGGTAAACCGCTCAAGCGTTTTGCGCCGATTTCTACGCCGGAAAAAATAGAAGCTTCTATTCTTGCGGCGCTTGAAATGTGAATGACTCTGTCATTCGCACCTTTCATTTTTAGAGAGCGTCTGAGGATCGACCCAGAGTGACTTTGTGGTTTGCGAGGCGTCTTCCAGAAAGGGCTTGCCGGGGGCGCTGCGCTTGCCCGGCCTACAAAAAACCTCAGATTTTCAGCGTATCAATCACCGCTCTCAGAGCGGGCGACACGTTGCGGTGGGGATAGTAGAGGAACATCCCGTCCATCCGCAGGCTGTAGCGCTGCAACACCCTGATCAGCGTGCCGCGCGCCAGATCGTCCGCCACCAGCTCGATCGGTACATAGGCCAGCCCCAGTCCCAGCCGGGCGGCTTCGGCTTCCATATAGCTGTCCGACAGCGCCCACTGCCCCTCCGGGCGATGGGTGATGCTTTTGCCGTCCTGAACCAGCTCCCAGTGATAAAGACTGCCGTCGGCAAACTGATAGGCAATGCAGGGATGGGCGGCTAAATCCGCGGGCGTCTGGGGAAAACCATAGCGGCGTAAATGATCGGGCGTGCCAACCACCGCCATCTCCATGTCGGGGGTAATGCGTACCGCGACCATCCCCTGTCCCACCTCAGGCCCCAGGCGAATACCGGCATCGAACCGCTCGGCGATGATGTCAACGAAACGGCTCTCGTTCATCAGCTCCAGCCGGATATCGGGGTAGCGCTGTTTAAATATCGCCAGTTTGGGCAGCAGACATTTATCGATGGCGTGCTGGCTGGCATTGATCCGTACCCTACCGGAGGGCGTCTCACGGTAATGCGCCAGGGTCGCAAGCCCGGTATCGAGAGCATCAAACCCGGACTCGGTGGTGTGGTAGAGCTGCTCCCCCGCCTGGGTCAATGAGAGCCTGCGGGTGGTGCGCACCAGCAGCTGGACGCCCAGCCGCTCTTCCAGGTCGCGCACCGAGCGGCTGATCCCCGACTGGGCCAGCCCCAGCCGCTGCGCGGCAGCGGTGAAGCTCCCCTCCCGCGCCACCTGCATAAACAGGTACAGCTCATTATAGTTTTCCCGCTTCGCCATTGCCCTCTCCCCTGGCTTATTCATAACAATATGATATGAATCCTAGCAGATTTCGGCCTCTAATCAGCACTATTTCTGCTAACTATACTGGGCTCCACACAACAACACAGCCCGGTGCCTCTTATGAAAACATTCACCCGCAAACTGACAGCCGCCATACCTGCGATGCTGCTGTGCGCATCCTTAAGTGGAGTAACAACAATGAGTTATGCAGATACCACCAATCCAAACGCGCCCGTGTCGATGAGCGCGAAATGGGATAAGACCTTCGCCGAGAGCGACAAAGTCGATCACCGCAAGGTCTCCTTCCCGAACCGCTACGGGATCACCCTGGTGGCCGATCTTTACCTGCCGAAAGACCGGGGCGATCGCAAGCTGGCGGCAATCGCGGTCAGCGGGCCGTTTGGCGCAGTCAAAGAGCAGTCCAGCGGACTGTATGCCCAGACCCTGGCTGAACAGGGCTTTGTGACGCTGGCCTTTGACCCCTCCTACACCGGCGAAAGTGGCGGCCAGCCGCGTAACGTCGCCTCTCCGGATATCAACACCGAGGACTTTAGCGCGGCGGTGGATTTCCTGGGATTACAGAAAGAGGTTGATCGCAACCGCATCGGCATCCTTGGCATCTGCGGCTGGGGCGGGATGGCGCTGAACGCGGCCTCCATGGATACCCGCGTCAAAGCGGTCGCCACCAGCGTGATGTACGACATGAGCCGGGCGATGGGCCACGGCGTGGGCGATGGCAAAGACCGTTATTCTGCGGCCGATCGTCATGCCGTCCTGCAGTACCTGAACGAACAGCGCTGGAAGGATGCCGAAAACGGCACCTTCGCCCATGGCGGCCACGATCTCAACGTCGACCAGAACGGCAAAGTGAGCGCGGCGGAGCGCATTCTGCCGAAGGCGCTGCCAGCCGACCCGCATCCGGTGCTGAAAGAGTTCTTTGATTACTACCGGGTGCCGCGCGGCTTCCACGAACGTTCCGTGAACTCTACCGGGGCCTGGACCGCGACCATGCCGCTGTCGTTTATGAATATGCCGCTGCTGAGCTACGCCAAAGAGATCCGCATCCCGACGCTGATCGTCACCGGTGAGAAGGCGCACTCGCGCTACTTTGCTGAAGAGGCGTACAACGCCGTCGGCAGCAAGCAGAAAGAGCTGGTGATTGTCCCGGGCGCTAACCATGTCGATCTGTACGACAACGTTGCCGGTAAGATCCCGTTTGCGCAGTTCGAGCAGTTTTTCAAAACCAGCCTGAAATAATCCTCTCTGCCACCTGTTCCTGACAGGTGGCCCTGTTTTTCCCTTTTGTGAAATCTGACTATGTCCACACTGAGCCAAAGCACACAACGTAACGAACGCGCGTACTGGGGCGCTATTTTTGCCATGACCCTGTGCGTATTTGTCCTGATTGCCTCGGAGTTTATGCCGGTGAGTCTGCTGACGCCCATTGCCAGCGATTTGGGCGTGACGGAGGGGCTGGCCGGCCAGGGGATTGCCATCTCCGGCGCGCTGGCGGTTCTGACCAGCCTGAGCCTTTCTCATATTGCCGGGAATATGAATCGTAAAACCCTTCTGCTGGGCATGACGACGTTGATGGCGGTCTCGGGGCTAATTATTGCCTTTGCCTCCAGCTATCTGGTCTATATGGCCGGGCGCGCCCTGATTGGGATCGCCATCGGCGGCTTCTGGTCAATGTCAGCGGCGACGGCCATGCGCCTGGTGCCACAGCATCAGGTCTCCCGCGCGCTGGCGATTTTCAACGGCGGTAACGCCCTGGCGACGGTCGTCGCCGCCCCGCTCGGCAGCTATCTCGGGGCCACCATCGGCTGGCGCGGTGCCTTCCTGTGCCTGGTTCCGGTGGCGGTCGCGGCGTTGATCTGGCAGTGGTTTAGCCTGCCCGAGATGAAGGGGAATAAAAGCCAGACTTCACGCGGGAGCGTCTTTCGCCTGTTCCGCCTGCCGGTGGTGTCCGTCGGCCTGCTGGCCTGCGGTCTGTTCTTTATGGGTCAGTTCGCGCTGTTCACCTATGTGCGTCCGTTCCTCGAGACCGTGACCCACGTCAGCGCTTCCGGCTTATCGCTGATCCTGCTCACCATCGGTATCGCAGGTTTTGTGGGTACGCTGATCGTTGCCCTCTTCCTGAACGCCCGGTTTTATCTGACGCTCATGGCGATTCCGCTGCTGATGGCGGCCATCGCCGGGCTGTTAATTCTGACCGGACACAGCCTCTGGATCGTCGCGCTGCTGCTGGGGTTCTGGGGTCTGCTGGCAACGGCGGCGCCGACGGGATGGTGGACCTGGATCGCCCGTACCCTGCCCGAGGATGCAGAGGCCGGGGGCGGACTGATGGTGGCGGTGATCCAGCTCTCGATTGCGCTGGGCTCGACGGCGGGCGGCATGGTGTTCGATAACCTGGGCTGGCAGAGCACCTTTGCAATGAGTGGGATTCTGCTGATGAGCGCGGGGGGGCTGACCTGGTGCACTTCGCGGAAAAGCGCGGCTTAATGTCTGCTCTCGTTTGTTAAAAAGGTACTGCGACTCCTTTATAAAATGCCTGTCTTCCTCAATTGGCGATTTTTTAATTGGAACAGAATAAGTGGGGAGCTATGTTGTGGTTTTGATTATTGAGAAGGCCTGATGAAAGGATTGAAGTGAATGACATTACACCTGCGGCAAGCCAACCTGGCGGATGCCAGGTTACTTAGTGAACTGGGTGACAATATCTATCGCGCCCACTTCACACATCTGTGGAATTCAGAATTGGAGATGAACCATTATTTAGCCGGTGAATATTTTCTCCCCGTACTTGAACAGAGTCTGCAAGACCACAGTGTGTGCTGGTATGTGGCGGAGACCGATCGCCCGATGGGTTTTGCGAAAGTGACCGATGAAAGCACAATCCCTGACACAGATATTTCAGGGTCGCTGCTAAACAAGCTCTATTTTGACGCTGCTGAGACAGGTAAAGGCTATGGTCAGTTAATGTTTGAAACCATCAAAGCGCGCGCCCGGAACACGGGTGCAAAATTTTTATGGCTGGAGGTGCTTGAGCAGAACGAACGCGCTTGTCATTTCTATAACAAACTGGGCATGGAGCACATCAAAAGTACGCTTTTCACGACGGCTTCGCAGCAGAGCGTCATCAGGATCATGGGATTATCTTTATAACCCGCCAGCGGTGTGGCCTGCCGGGGGCGCTTCGCTTGCCCGGCCTGGGACACTAAAATCCCCTATCGGCTACTGAACGCAAGTCTGGCGGCAAAACATAAAAAGAGTCCCCCGGTAGCACGATCCATGGCGCTGATGACGCGGGGCCTTTTCAAGATTCCAGATGCAAAGCGGGTGGACATGATAAGCGTCACTGACCACAGGGTGCCGTTCAGGACATGAATGCTGACAAGGATAAATGTCCAGATGACAGGTGAATGCCCGGCAGGGATAAACTGGGGCAAAAAAGAGACATAGAAAATGCCCATCTTCGGATTAAGTACGTTACCGAGCATGCCTTTGACAAACCAGTTCCCGTGGGCAGCCGTACTATCTGCGTTCTGACTGAAAGAAGATCGTGGCCGCATCAGTAGTTGCAAGCCCAGCCAGCACAGGTAAGCCGCACCGCAGATTTTTAGGGCTGTATAAGCGAGTTCTGAAACTGCCAGCAGCGCCCCCAGACCGAGCGCGACCAGCGCTCCCCAGATGAAACAGCCGGTATCAATACCCAGAGCAGCCTGAAAGGCCTTTTTACCCCCTTCAGCACAGGCAGTACGAAGAATGAGTGCCGTATCCAGGCCAGGCGTGAGGGTAAGCAGGAGTGCAGCGAGAGAAAAAGCGAGAAGTGAGTCGGTAACAGACATTTTCTTTATCCGAAAGCGTGGATGTTACCGAGTTACTTATTCCCAATCAACTCACTGCGGATGTTTTTGTTAAAAAATTGCTACACTCTGTCAGGCAGGAAGCACCTTATAGCTGCGCACGGAACGGGACCTAACTTCTCGATTTATCAGCCTCTACGTTTACGCTGACGTTCAACCTTTTTGCTTCCATCGTTATCATCATTTGGGCAACAGCCTTATCGCCGCCGTGAACGCGATCGATCAGGTTTTGAATGAGAGTAACCATCAAAAAATTCTTGTTAGCAGGAGTAAAATCGGTCATATCGATCCCGCTTTCCTGAAGTTGTTGATGCGCTGTTCTCTCTGTTTCTTCAATAATTTCAGCGGTTTTCTGTGTCATAGTGTCAATGTGCGCAAAGACAATATGATTTATCATCTCTATCTGTTCTGGCGTGAAATTCTTTTCCATTTTTATCCCCTGTGAAGGTTAGAAATGCTAAAAATTTGGACTATCGCAACAGATATACTAATCGAACAAGCCATTGCTTAAATAGTAAGACATTCTTAAGCTTTTGGTGCCTTTGACATAAGATGAGTCATCGCTGAAACAAGGTTTCCCCTGATTATCTTTCCGGAAGAGATCTCCCGCTGACGCCAGAGAGGTGTCGCTGTCTGGTGCAGAAATTATCACTGCCAGGGTTCATGTAAACGATTCAGAAAAGGGAATATCAGATGCCATCTCTCTACACACTCAATGACCTGCTCGGGCTGGTAGTTTTTGCACGGAAATATCCTGTTCTCCATAACGATCTGGACAGCCTGATCGTTGCATGGGCTGAGAATCAAATCACCGAAGGAAATGATTCAGAAACGCTTTTAATCCTCGCGTCACTGGGGCTCGATAATCAACCTGAACGGACCGAGGTTGAGTTATATTTGGCGCGGTATTTGGCAGAACAGCGGATAGAACTGCCACCGCTAAAAACAGCAGCACTGGTCTGGATCAAGTTATTTCTCAGACAACTTTCCCAGTGCGCGTCCATTCATGACGCAGAAAAGAAAATGGATTTTCTGGTGTGTTACTGGCTTGAACCTGACGTAAAGATTTTTACGGCGATGGTCGATACCCTGAAATCGCTTTACTGGCATCTCTACGATGAATGGGAGGGCCCTGGCACAAGTGAAGCAGTAAGGATGAAGGAGTCGGAATTCTTCGAGCTGATTAATCGGGCGATGCTGCCCTATTGCCGTAAAATTGAGAACCCGGATTGGCTGCAATTGCTTGCGCGGTAAGATCTACCACATTGGTCGTTGGGCTTTGTCCTACGTCGTCTCATTTAAATAGTGGAGATATTCATCCCAGACCCTTTCAGGGTTGAAATCTTTATACCCTCTTTCCTCGGCCATACTGCGGGCGCTGTCGGCAGGAAGGGCAATGCATGTCCCCGAATCCCTGATGGATTCCACTTCTTCACGGGTAAGCTGGCTTCCTTTTTTATTATGAGCACTGATGATCAGCTGAACCAGCGGGGGAATAAAACAGAGATAAAGATCTTCATTCATTTTGCACCTCTCTTATTACGTCCATTTTATTTCCACTATTACATAAATCATTACTTACCGCACGCCACCCCTTCCCCACCAGAATTTGCCCTAAACTCCTTACATAACTGCTGTATTGTTCTTAAACATTCATAAAAGGACACCTGCATCATGCTAAAAATCCTCGGCAAAACCACCTCGATCAACGTGCGCAAAGTGCTCTGGACCTGCGAAGAAGCGGGTCTGGACTATCTGCAGGAAGATTACGGTAGCGGCTTTGCCTCGACGGAAACCGACGCTTTCCGCGCGCTGAACCCGAATGCCATGGTGCCGGTGCTGATCGACGGCGACTTTGTGCTTTGGGAATCTAACACCATCTGCCGCTATCTGGTACGCAAAGCCGGGCGCGACGAGCTGCTCCCAACGGATCCGCAGGCCTGCGCCAACGTCGAGCGCTGGATGGACTGGCAGGCGACCGAATTCAACAACGCCTGGCGCTATGTCTTCCCGGCGCTGGGGCGCAAAAATCCGGAGTTTAACGATCCCGCGCGGATTGCAGTGGGGATTAAAGAGTGGAACCACCATATCGCCATCCTTGAGCAGCAGCTGCAACGCACCGGGGCGTGGGTGGCGGGCGAAACCTTTACCCTGGCCGACGTGGTGCTGGGGCTGTCGGTGAACCGCTGGAAGATGACGCCTTTTGAGAAGCCGCAGGTGCCCGCCATCGAGGCCTGGTTTGAACGCTTAAACCAGCGCGAGGCTTTTTTACGCCATGGGAATAATGGAATGCTGTAAGTATTACGCGCCCGAGATTAAATAAACGCGCAGATATCAAGGTTATTTTAATTAATTACGAAATCCCTGCAGGCCTCCGGTGCCTTAATAATTAAGCACTATCCTGGACAGTCCAGGAACTGGCTTTGCTAGCCTGATTATTCAGGCAAAGCTCAAACCGGAGGTATTCTTTGCTGATTAAACTCAAGAAAGAACGAACGCATCAGGAGGATCGCCGGCTCGCCCTCTGGCTGGCCACCTCTGCAGGACTGCTGAATGCCATTGCGCTGGGGGCATTCGGCTTTTTTCCTTCTCATATGACCGGCAACACCTCACAATTTTCCAGCGAAGTCTCTTCGACGGATCTGAGCGATATTATTTTCTTCGCCACCCTTATTTTGTCGTTTGTGACGGGAGCAATTATTGCCCGGGTTATCGTGTTGTGGGGGATCGTTAAGAACGTGCGCCTGATTTTTTGTCAGGTCTTGTTTATTGAAGGCGTATTACTGGCTGCCGTGTCCCTGTATGAAATGTATTTTCATACGTTAACGACAAATCGGGAAATTATTGTTTTTCTCTGCGGCCTGATGGGGATCCATAATTCAACCTCCACCCAGCTTTCCGGCGGACGGGTAAGATCCACGCATATTACCGGCACCTTAACCGACGCTGGCATTGCGCTCGCTTCCGTGGTGGTGGCGATGCTGCGCCGGGACTATTCCAAAGATACGGCAGCGCAAAGTAGCCAGCTTAAAACCCATCTCACCACCCTCTTCTCGTTTATCACCGGGGGGATTGCGGGGCTGCTCCTGTTCAGGGAGTTTGGCTTTCATGCGATGCTGGCCCTGGGGCTTATGCTGACGTTCGTGGCCGCCTTCTCGATCATCAGTACCTCGTTGCGGGTGCGAAAGGTTCGTACTGTGCTTAGCAAATAACAGGCTCTGTTTATTCATTAAGTGACGGTGTCACTTAATGAAATTATCTTTAAGACTATTCTGCCTGACCCGAACCAGGCCTTATCCCATAAGGCTTAACCCATGATTTCCCCTGTTTTCATCGGGTTACTGATTTCGCCGCTTCGCTGGAACCCTTCCCAATCGCTTGCTATAGCTCAAATACCCCTGCCGAATCATGGCATAACAACAGGCAACCGGTGGTTGCTATAACGAACGCATGCGCACAGGGAGATACATCGCAATGCATCCATTATTCAAACGTTCGCTGCTTTTTGTCGGCGCGATTATCGTGGTCGTCGCCCTCCTCGTCTGGGGGATTGGGCTGGAGACGATCAAAGCGCGCCAGGTTGACCTGGTCTATCTCGGGCAACAGCATCTGATTTTAGTCTTCTCATCCATGTTCTTCGCCCTGCTGGTCGGTATTCCCAGCGGTATTTTGCTGAGCCGTCCGGCCGCGCGGGGTATCGCGGAATACGTGATGCAGATTTTTAACGTCGGTAATACCCTGCCGCCGCTGGCCGTTCTGGCGCTGGCGATGGTGGTGATCGGCATTGGCGATACCCCTGCCATCATCGCCCTGTTCCTGGCCTCGTTGCTGCCGATTGTGCGTAATACCTACGCCGGTCTGTGCTCGGTGCCGGGTTCCCTGCTGGAAGCGGCGAACGGCATCGGGATGACCAAATGGCAGCGTCTGTGGCAGGTGGAAATCCCTAACGCCTGGCCGGTGATGCTCTCCGGGATCCGCATCGCCACCGCCATTAACGTCGGTACCGCGCCGCTGGCCTTCCTGATTGGTGCCAGCAGCTATGGCGAGCTGATTTTCCCGGGTATTTACCTGAACGATTTCCCGACGCTGATTCTGGGTGCCGCGGCCACCGCCCTGTTTGCCCTGATTCTGGATACGCTGCTGGCGGCGCTGGGTCGTCTGATGAGCCCGCATCTCGCGCGATAATTATAACAAGGAGCTTCTATGAGACTGTTTACCGGCCTGACGGCGCTGTGCGCCGCCGCGCTCTTTAGCAGCCAGGCGATTGCCGCGCCGCTGATTCTGGCGACCAAGAGCTTTACCGAGCAGCACATTCTGTCGGCCATGACCGTGCAGTATCTGCAAAAGAAAGGGTTTGAGGTGCAGCCGCAGACCAACATCGCGACGGTGATCTCCCGCAACGCGATGATCAACAAGCAGATCGATATGACCTGGGAGTACACCGGTACCTCGCTGATCATCTTTAACCACATCAACAAGCGCATGTCGCCGCAGGAATCTTACGAGACGGTGAAACGCCTGGATGCGAAGCACGGGCTGGTGTGGCTTAAGCCTGCTGACATGAACAACACCTACGCTTTCGCTATGCAGCGTAAGCGCGCCGAAGCGGAGCATATCAACACCATGTCCGAACTGGTGGCGAAGGTTGAGCAGGTGCGTAAAACCGACCCGGATAACAACTGGCTGCTGGGCCTGGATCTGGAATTTTCCGGACGCAGCGACGGCATGAAGCCCCTGCAGGCCGCCTACAACCTGGAGCTGGATCGCCCGCAGATCCGCCAGATGGACCCCGGTCTGGTCTATAACGCGGTGCGCGACGGCTTTGTCGATGCCGGGCTGATCTACACCACCGACGGGCGCGTGAAGGGCTTCGACCTGAAGGTGCTGGAAGATGACAAAGGTTTCTTCCCGAGCTATGCGGTGACCCCGGTGGTGCGTAAGGACACGCTGGAAGCCAACCCGGGGCTGGAGGAGGCGCTAAACACCCTCTCCGCTCAGCTTAATAACGACGTTATCACCGAGTTGAACAAGAAGGTGGATATCGATCATCAGTCACCGCAGCAGGTCGCCCAAGATTTCCTGCGTAGCAAGCAGCTGCTGTAAGGAGGCGCTATGGATACGGTTCATTACATCATTGATAACTGGGGCTATCTGTTAACCCTGACGCTGCAACACCTGTGGCTGGTGGCGCTGGCCGTAGGCTTAGCCATTATTATCGGCGTGCCGCTTGGCATTCTGATTGTGCGTCACAAATGGCTGGCAACGCCGGTACTGGGGATTGCCACCATCGTACTGACCATCCCGTCGATTGCCCTGTTCGGCCTGATGATCCCGCTGTTTTCGCTGATCGGTCAGGGTATTGGTGCCCTGCCCGCCATTACGGCAGTGTTCCTCTACTCACTGCTGCCGATTGTGCGTAACACTCATACCGCGCTCGACAGCCTGCCGCCGGGCCTGCGCGAAGCCGGTCGCGGCATCGGCATGACCTTCTGGCAGCGTCTGCGCTGGGTAGAAATTCCGATGGCGCTGCCGGTGATCTTTGGCGGCATCCGCACCGCCGTGGTGATGAACATCGGCGTGATGGCGATTGCCGCGGTGATTGGTGCTGGCGGGCTGGGCCTGCTGCTGCTGAACGGCATCGGCGGGAGCGATATTCGTATGCTGATTGCTGGCGCATTGATGATTTGTCTTTTAGCGATTGTGCTCGACTGGTTACTGCACCGTCTGCAGATCGTTCTGACTCCAAAGGGGATTCGATAATGATAAAACTGGAAAACCTCACCAAACAATTTTCACAGAAACAGGGCCAGACCTTTAAGGCCGTGGACAACGTCAACCTGAACGTGCCCGAAGGGGAAATGTGCGTCCTGCTCGGCCCGTCCGGCTGCGGCAAGACCACCACCCTGAAGATGATTAACCGTCTGATTACCCCGAGCAGCGGCAAGATCCTGATTAACGGTCAGGACACCACCGACATGGATACCGTCACCCTGCGCCGCAACATCGGCTACGTGATCCAGCAGATTGGTCTGTTCCCGAACATGACTATCGAAGAGAACATCACTGTGGTGCCGCGCATGCTGGGCTGGGATAAAGCGCGCTGTAAAACCCGCGCCGAAGAGCTGATGGATATGGTGGCGATGGATCCGCATAAGTTCCTCAACCGCTATCCGCGCGAGATGTCCGGCGGCCAGCAGCAGCGTATCGGCGTGATCCGCGCCCTGGCGGCGGATCCTCCGGTGCTGCTGATGGATGAGCCGTTCGGTGCGGTCGACCCGATTAACCGCGAGGTGATCCAGAACCAGTTCCTCGAGATGCAGCGCAAGCTGAAAAAGACGGTCATGCTGGTGAGCCACGACATCGATGAAGCCCTGAAGCTGGGCGACCGCATCGCTGTCTTCCGTCAGGGGAAAATTGTCCAGTGCGCCAGCCCGGACGAACTGCTGGCCAAACCGGCGAACGAGTTTGTCGGCTCGTTTGTCGGCCAGGACCGTACCCTGAAGCGCCTGCTGCTGGTGTCGGCGGGAGACGTCACGGATCAACAGCCGACCATTACGGTTCGCCCGTCCACACCGCTGCCTGAGGCCTTTGCCATCATGGATGACAATGACATCCGCGCGGTCACCGTGGTGGATGAAAACGGTAAACCGCTGGGCTTTGTGAAGCGCCGGGAAGCGCGTCATGCTACCGGTACCTGCGCCGATCTGATCCACCCGTTCCGCATGACCGGCAAAGCCGAGGACAACCTGCGTGTGGTGCTGTCGCGTCTGTATGAGAGCAACACCAGCTGGATGCCGATTGTCGATGAGGATGGGCGCTATAACGGCGAGATTTCCCAGGACTATATCGCGGAATATCTCAGTTCAGGGCGTACGCGCCGGGCGCTGAATATTTATAGCGAAAGCTAATACCCTAAGCCGGGCACTGCCCGGCTCTTTACGTTGCTAACCCCACGATTTCCCCTCACAATATTGCATCTTCCCTGTTTGTGCGTACCCCATGCATCGACTCCATGCTTACCCCGACATCCGCGCCATGTTTCGCCGGCTGCTGATTGCCACTCTCACCGGCGTGCTGGCAGCACTGGCCGTGGCGCTGTTTCGTCACGCCATGTATTTGCTGGAGTGGCTGTTCCTCAGTAATGAGAGCGGCAGCCTGGTGAATGCGGCCAGCACGCTGTCGCCCTGGCGACGCGCGCTGACGCCTGCCCTGGGCGGGCTGGCAGCCGGATTATTGCTGTGGGGCTGGCAGCGGATGACGGCGCAGCGCCCGCATGCTCCCACCGACTATATGGAAGCCCTGGAGACGGGCGACGGGCAGTTTGACTACGGCGCCAGCCTGGTGAAATCTCTGGCATCGTTACTGGTGGTCGCCAGCGGCAGCGCCATTGGCCGTGAAGGGGCGATGATCCTGCTGGCCGCCCTCGCCGCCTCCTTTTTTGCCCAACGTTTTACCCCCAAATCAGAATGGAAACTGTGGATCGCCTGCGGAGCCGCCGCCGGGATGGCCAGCGCCTACCACGCGCCCTTAGCCGGGAGCCTGTTTATTGCCGAGATCTTATTCGGCACCCTGATGCTGGCCTCGCTCGGCCCGGTAGTGATTGCCGCAGTGGTCGCGCTGCTCACCACCCGCCTGCTGAGCCCCGGGGCCAGCACGCTGTATGAGGTGCATCTCAGCGCTACGCTGACCGGGATGGATTATGCCCTGATAGTCTGCATGGGGCTGCTGGCGGGCCTCTGCGGCCCGGCGCTGATGTGGCTGATGAGCTTCAGTCACTCGCTGTTTCTGCGCCTCAAACTCTCCCCGCCGTGGCAGCTGGCGCTGGGCGGATTGATCGTCGGTCTGCTCTCGCTGCTTACGCCCAAGGTGTGGGGCAACGGCTACAGCGTGGTGCAGGCGTTCCTGATTGCGCCGCCGTTGCTGTCGATCATTGCGGGGGTATTTATTTGTAAGCTGCTGGCCGTGCTCGCCAGCAGCGGCTCGGGGGCACCGGGCGGGGTGTTCACGCCAACGCTGTTTGTCGGCATGGCGACCGGGATGCTGTTTGCGCAGATCTTTATGCTGTGGTTGCCCGGTTCTGAAATCGCGATTTTGCTGGGGCTGGCGGGGATGGCAACGCTGCTTGCCGCCACGACGCACGCGCCGATCATGTCGGCGCTAATGGTCTGTGAAATGACCGGGCAGTATATGCTGCTGCCCGGTTTGCTGATTGCCTGCGTGGTAGCGTCGGTTCTGTCGCGGACGTTACGCCACGACTCGATCTACGGACAACACACGGCCGAGAGTCGAGAGGTCGATGTAGGGCGTTAGGTCACGCTGCTCTGCGCGGGGCAGATACGGCAGCTCACCCACCAGCGGACCCGGCAGCTTTTTACTCAGCACCTCGATGATTTCCGCATAGTGGGCCAGACCCGGATTGATGCGGTTTGCCACCCAGCCCACCAGCGGCAGGCCGTCATTGGCAATGGCCTGCGCCGTCAGCAGGGCATGGTTAATACAGCCTTCCTGAATCCCCACCACCATCAGCACCGGCAGTTGCTCCTGCACTACCCACTCTGATAATGGACGCAAATCGTTCATCAGGCTGCGCCAGCCGCCGGTCCCTTCCACCACCACGTGATCGACCTGTTCGCTCAGGCTGGCGAGCCCGTTCGACAGCAGGGTGTAATTGACCCGCCCGCTGTGCGCCACGCTGCTCTCATCTTCGCTGAGGGCAATGGGGTTTATGGCGTGGTAAGGCAGTTCAAGCGAGGAGACGCTTTGTAACACCAGCGCATCTTTATTGCGCAATCCCTCTGGCGTCTCTTTACTCCCTTTTGCTACCGGTTTGTACCCTGCAACGCTCTTACCGCTGGCCATCAGGGCTTGCAGCAAGGCGCGGGACACCACCGTCTTCCCGACAGAAGTATCAGTACCCGTTACAAAGAAACGCTTAAGCATCACTCACTCCACCGTTATGCTCTGGAAATATAAATCAAGGAAATAATTCAGTGGGGGAAGTCTAAGGCATGCGCTATCCGCTCAGTTTGAGATAGCGCAATTTTTGGTAAGACTATAGGAATCTGTTAACCCTGCAGCAGGCGTATCAGCAGGGAGCCGTTGTACATCGCGTCTTTCACCAGCGCCGCACCGGCCATCGTCCCCTGATTCGTAAACTGGGTGCTCTCGACCACGATATGTTTACTGTAGGCTGGCAGAGACTGCTGACGGATAGAGTCGGCGATTGCCGGAAAGAGGACGCCTGCCGCCTGGCTCAGAGGCGAACCAATCAGGATTTTTTGCGGGTTAAAGAGGTTAACCATGATGGCAATAATGCGTCCGACGTTAGTGCCGACGCCGGTGATGATATCTTTTGCCAGCAGATCGCCCTGCTGGGCGGCCGCACAGAGCGACGCCACCGTCAGGGGCTGGCCGTGCAGCGTTGAACTCATCGACTGGCCGAGCCGGAGCTGGGCCAGCTCGAGCACGCTATCCACGCTGGCGATGGTCTCCAGACAGCCGTGGTTGCCGCAGTAGCAGCGTTTGCCGTAGGGATCGACCTGAGTGTGACCAATCTCCACCAGGCTGCTGCTCCCGGCGTGTAACAGACGGCCATCGGTGATCACCCCTGCGCCGACGTTGTGGTCGATCACCACCTGAATCACGTCCCGCGCCCCTCGCGAGGCCCCGAACAGCGCCTCGGCCATGGTCCAGGCGCTGATGTCATGCTGGATATAGACCGGCACGCCGGTGTGGTTCTTGAGCACTTCGCCCAGCGGCATCTCTTTGACGTCGTCGTAAAACGGCATCCGGTGCACAATGCCGTTTTCGGTATCAATGATGCCCGGCATGGTAATGGCGATGGCGGTCAGGCGCTCCAGCTTCTGCTGGTGATGAATAAAGAACTGATCGATAAGCGCGGTGATCCGCACTTCAAGCGGCAGCTCGGCTTGCAGCGCCAGCGGGAGTTGCTCTTCCACCACCAGCTTGCTGCTGAGATCGCGCAGCGCCAGGTAGATTTCACCCCGGCTGATGCGCAACGAGAGGTAGTGCCAGGCTTCGGTTTCCACCACCAGCCCCACTGCCGGACGGCCACGGCTACCCGGCTCCTGAATCTCCGTCTCCTGCACCAGATGCGCTTCGAGCATTTCTCGTACGATCTTGGTGATACTGGCAGGCGCCAGTTGCGCAAGGCGGGAAAGATCGATGCGCGAGACCGGCCCAAGCTGATCAATCAGGCGATATACCGCACCCGCATTGGTCTGCTTAATCTGATCGATATGCCCAGGCTGACTATCAGCAACCACCACGTACTCCCTTATTTTCGAGCTTCGAAATAAACTGTGGGCTATGGTGAAGCACTTCTACAGTAATCGTCAAATTTTTACTTAGCCTTGTGATTTACAGCACATTTTTACCCGCTTTTTTTGCGGCTTACTGGCCTGATGCGGCGTGAATCAACAGTTTTTTGAAACGTTGTGCCGCGGCGCTCGGCTCATGGTGCTTCGACCACACCAGCCACATCTCCGAGACCGCGTCCGGTTCTGCTATCGCCACCCAGCGCATTTCGTTCAGCTGGAGGCGTTTAAACGAGGCTGGCAGGATCGACACCCCCAACCCCGCCGCCACCAGGCCGATAATGGTCATTGCCTCGCCCACCTCCTGGGTAATAACCGGGGTGACCCCGTAGCGGCGCAGCAGCCCCAGGATGTCGTCATACAGACCGGTACCGACATGGGGGTCAAAAAAGACAAACGGCTCGTTGGCCAACTCCGCAAGCGAAACCGCAGGCTTTGCCGCCAGAGGGTGATCCCGGTGGATCATTGCCAGCAGCGGCTCGCGCAGTATTCGTTGCCACGCCAGAGTATCCGGCAGCTGGGTATTGCGCATCAGGCCGAGGTCGAGCGAGCCTTCGCTCAGGGGGACGATCTGCTCCCGGGTGTTGATCTCCCGGGTCTGGATATGCACGTCCGGGGAGAGCCGGCGAAACGACGACAGGGTTTGCGAGATGGCGCGGATAAAGGGCGCGGAGGAGGTAAACCCGAGGCGCAGCTCCCCGGTTTCGCCATGGTGCAGGCGTTCTGCCCGGGCTGCCGCCTCGTCCACCTGGCTCAGGATCTGGCGGCTGTCGGCGAGAAACTGGCGTCCTGCCGCCGTCAGCCCCACGCTGCGGTTGGTACGCGCCAGCAGACGCGCCCCAATCTGCTGCTCGAGGGCCTGAATTTGCTGGCTCAGCGGCGGCTGGGAGATATTCAGCCGCGCCGCCGCGCGACCAAAATGCAGCTCCTCAGCGACGGCGACAAAGTAGCGCAGGTGACGCAGTTCGATATTCATATTTTTAACGTATCATTTGAGATTATTAATATATTAGACAGAATATTTACATTTTCCTACTCTGATCCCTGTGGTCATACCCGTCACCAGAAATCACGGGGATGTTGAAGCAAGGAACTTACGTGAGTCGTACAACAACGGCTGATATCGCCCCGACAGAAGATATCGATCTCTTACCCGCCAAATCGCGGCCGGTTCAGTTAATCAAACGCGGCACTCCGCAGTTTATGCGCGTCACCCTGGCGCTCTTCTCCGCCGGTCTGGCGACCTTCGCCCTCCTCTACTGCGTGCAACCCATCCTCCCGGTGTTATCCCAGGAGTTTGGCGTAACGCCCGCCAGCAGCAGTATCTCGCTCTCGATTTCCACCGGGATGCTGGCGATAGGCTTACTCTTTACCGGCCCGCTGTCGGACGCCATCGGGCGTAAGCCGGTGATGGTCACCGCCCTGCTGCTGGCCTCGGTCTGTACCTTACTGTCGACAATGATGACCAGCTGGCACGGCATACTGATCATGCGCGCGCTGATCGGCCTTTCGCTGAGCGGCGTGGCGGCGGTGGGCATGACCTATCTCAGCGAGGAGATCCACCCAAGCTTTGTCGCTTTCTCGATGGGGCTTTACATCAGCGGTAACTCCATTGGCGGGATGAGCGGACGGCTGCTGAGCGGGGTCTTTACCGACTTCTTTAGCTGGCGGATAGCCCTGGCGGCGATCGGCTGTTTTGCGCTGGCATCAGCGCTGATGTTCTGGAAAATTCTGCCGGAATCGCGCCACTTCCGCCCTACCGCGCTGCGGCCAAAAACGCTGCTGATTAACTTCCGCCTGCACTGGCGCGACCAGGGTCTGCCTCTGCTGTTCCTTACCGGGTTCCTGCTGATGGGGTCGTTTGTCACCCTGTTTAACTACATTGGCTATCGGCTGATGCTCGCCCCCTGGCACCTGAATCAGGCCCTGGTCGGCCTGCTGTCGGTGGCCTACCTGACCGGTACCTGGAGCTCACCGAAAGCCGGGGCGATGACCACCCGCTTCGGGCGCGGCCCGGTGATGCTGGCCTCGACGGGCATAATGCTGGCCGGGGTATTGCTGACCCTGCTCGGCAACCTGTGGGTGATTTTCGCCGGAATGCTGCTTTTCTCTGCGGGCTTTTTCGCCGCCCACTCGGTCGCCAGCAGCTGGATTGGCCCGCGCGCCCGTCGCGCCAAAGGCCAGGCGTCGTCGCTGTATTTGTTCAGCTACTATCTGGGCTCCAGCATCGCCGGGACGCTCGGCGGCGTGTTCTGGCATCAGTACGGCTGGAACGGCGTGGGCGGATTTATTGCATTGATGCTGTGTGGGGCGTTGGTGGTGGGCAGGTGCCTGCATAAACGGTTGCATTAATGTTGCCTGGCCTCGTGTTTCCCCCCTCCTGATGGTACTTTTAACCATTAGTTGATGCAGACACGAGGTCTTAATGGAAAAGAATAACTATCAGCAACTCACCCGCACCTTCCAGCGTCTCTCCCGCTTCTCTCACCTCTCATCCATCGCCAGCTGGGACATGTTCACCATGATGCCCGCAGGCGGCAGCGCCGCACGCGGCGAAGCGCTGGCAGAGCTGAGCGTCCTGCAACACCAAATCCTGACTGACGCGAAGGTGGCCGACTGGCTGCGTAATGCTGAAAGCGAAGATCTCAACGACGTCGAACAGGCCAACCTGCGGGAGATGACCCGCCACTATCAGCAGGCCGCGCTGCTGCCGGAATCGCTGGTTGAAGCCAAATCGCTGGCGGGCAGTAAATGTGAACATGCCTGGCGCACCCAGCGTCCGGCGAATGACTGGCAGGGTTTTGCAGCCAACCTGAAAGAGGTGGTGAAGCTGAGCCGGGAAGAGGCCCGCCTGCGCGCCGACGCCAAAGGCTGCACCCCTTACGATGCCCTGCTGGATATTTTCGAGCCGGACATGACCAGCGCCCGGCTGGACGGCCTGTTTGGCGATCTCAAATCCTGGCTGCCGGACCTGCTGAACCAGGTTGTCGAAAAGCAGGCGCAGCAGTCATACGTACCGCCGCAGGGCCCGTTCCCGACGGCGACCCAGCGTGAGCTGGGGCTGGAGGCGATGAAGACCCTCGGCTTCGACTTCAATGCCGGTCGGCTGGACGTCAGCGCCCATCCGTTCTGTGGCGGCGTGCCGGAAGACGTGCGCATCACCACCCGTTACGATGAAGACGAGCTGCTCAGCGCCCTGTTCGGCGTGATCCACGAAACCGGTCACGCCCGCTACGAGCAGAACCTGCCGCGCAACTGGCTCGGCCAGCCCATCGCCCTGGCGCGCTCGACCGCTATCCACGAATCCCAGAGCCTGTTCTTTGAGATGCAGCTCGGACGCAGCAAGGCGTTTCTCAACCACCTGCTCCCGGCGGTACAGGAGCGCTTCGGCAGCCAGGCCGCCTTCACGCCGGAGAACTTTGTCGCCTGGAACCAGCGCGTCAAGCCTGGCTATATCCGCGTGGATGCTGACGAGGTGAGCTATCCGGCGCACGTGGTGCTGCGCTACGAAATCGAGCGGGCGCTGATTAACGGCGAGATCGAGGTGGAGGACATACCGGCGCTGTGGGATGAGAAGATGCAGGCATGGCTGGGCCTGTCGACCAAAGATAACTACCGCAACGGCTGTATGCAGGATATCCACTGGACGGACGGCGGCTTTGGTTACTTCCCGTCGTACACCCTCGGCGCGATGTATGCCGCTCAGCTGTTCGCTGCGGCCAAAAAAGCGCTGCCGGATCTCGACGCCGCCATCGCCGTCGGGGATTTCAGCAACCTGTTCGACTGGCTGCGCCAGAACATCTGGCAGCACGGCAGCCGCTTCACCACCGCCCAGCTGATCGCGCAGGCGACCGGGGAAGATCTCAACAGCCGCTACTTCCGCGACCATCTCACCTCCCGTTATCTGTAACCCTCCGCGCCGGGTACTGTACCCGGCGCTGTACAATCCGTTACACGCCGTCACCAATCACTCACGGAAGCCCCGCAATTTCAGGGATATAGTTCTTTCAACGGCCCCGCAGTGGGGTTAATTGAAAAACCAAATTCGAGGGTAGGATGATGAATAAAGTATTAGCTCTGGTTGTTGCCGCTGCAATGGGTCTGTCTTCTGCTGCATTTGCTGCTGACACCGCCACCACCACCGCGGCACCAGCTGCAACCGCGACCACCACCACCGCAGCACCGGCTGCGAAAACCGTGCACCACAAAAAACACAAAAAAGCTGCCGTACAGAAAGCTCAGGCTGCTAAAAAGCACCACAAAAAAGCTGTGAAGAAAGAAGAAGCTGCACCAGTAGCCCAGAAAGCTCAGGCAGCCAAAAAGCATCACAAAAAAGACGTGAAAAAAGCAGAAGCCGCTCCGGTAGCCCAGAAAGCCCAGGCCGCTAAAAAACACCACAAAAAACCAGTGAAACACGAAGCTGCAGCCCCGGCAGCGAAACCGGCTGCATAAGCCGCCTTACCTTAACGTGCCCGGACGGGCACGTTGGTCCCCGGCGCTGAACCGGCAAGGTTGCAGCGCCGTTTTTTTATCCGGAGGGCGTTATGTTTCAGCGCTATCGGTTTGAGTTCATTCTCATCACGCTTATTTTATGCGCACTTGTCGCCAGTGTGTTTTATATTTCCTGAGTGTAGCACGCTGATTTTACTCCCACTTTCGCGCTGTCCCGTCTATAGTTAATAACCAGGGTTCATATTTAATAATCATAATTATCCCCCTTCAGAGTGTGATATGCGTAAATCTGTTGTGGTTGTACTGGGAACGTTTTTTCTCTTTTCTGGGCTTAGTCATGCGGACGATGGCGTAGACGACACGGCGAACACCAAAAAAGAGGTACAAACGCTGTTTTTTGGTCATGACGACCGTACGCGTGTCGCCGATCCGTCCCGCTCGCCGTGGGATGCCATTGGCCAGCTGGAAACCGCCAGCGGGAATCTGTGTACTGCGACCCTCATCACCCCACAGCTGGCGCTGACCGCCGGCCACTGCCTGCTGGTGCCGCCGAACGGTAAACCGGATACCGCCGTGGCCCTGCGCTTTGTGTCGCAGAAAGGCAGCTGGCGCTATGAGATCCACGGTATTGAAGGGCGCGTCCCGGCGTCACTGGGTCGCCGGCTGAAGGCCGACGGCGATGGCTGGATCGTGCCGCCATCGGCTGCCTCCTGGGATTTTGGGCTGGTGGTGCTGCGTAATCCGCCATCGGGGATCACTCCGCTGCCGTTGTTTACCGGCGATAAAGACGCCCTGACTGCCGCCCTGAAAGAGGCCGACCGCAAAGTGAACCAGGCGGGCTATCCGGAAGATCATCTCGACGTGCTCTATACCCATCAGGACTGCATCGTCACCGGCTGGGCGCAAACCGGCGTGCTGTCGCATCAGTGCGATACCCTGCCCGGCGACAGCGGCTCGCCGCTGATGCTGAAAACCGCCGAAGGCTGGCAGGTCATCGGCGTACAGAGCTCCGCTCCGGCGGCGAAAGATCGCTGGCGGGCTGATAACCGCGCCCTGTCGATCACCGGTTTTCGTGACAAGCTGGAAGAGCTGGCTCAGCAGTGATTTAACAGTGGCGCTGCTGACGTAGCGCCATAATCGCCTCTATCGGCATCGGCTGGCTGTACCAGAAGCCCTGCAGCTGATCGCAGCCCGCCAGCCGCAGCAGTTTCATCTGTTTCTCGTTCTCCACCCCTTCGGCCACTACGGTCATCCCGAGGGCGCTGGCGATGCGCACCGTGCCGCTGACCAGCGCCGAAGCCTGCTCGTCATGATCCACCAGCCCGGCCAGCGACTTATCGATCTTGATGGTGTCGAAGTTAAAGCGCCTGAGATAGCCGATGCTCGAGTAGCCGGTACCAAAATCATCCAGCGCCACGGCGATCCCCTGCGCTCTGAGATTGTTGATGGCAGCACGCGCGCGTTCGGGATTTTCCAGCACGTAGGTTTCAGTCACCTCCAGCTGCAGGCGCGTGGCCGGGAAGCGGCTGACGTCGAGAGCGCCCTCCACTTTGGCCTCAAACTCCGGGTCGCGGAACTGCGCGGGCGAGATATTGACCGACAGTTTGAGATCCGCGTAAGGCTCGAGATCCTGACAGGCCCGGCGCAGGACAAACTGCCCCAGGGCATAAATCAGCCCGCTGGTCTCGGCGATGGTGATAAACACGTCGGGTGAAAGCGGCCCTTCCGGGCGTCGCGGCCAGCGCACCAGCGCCTCCACGCTGACCATCTTCTGGCTGCGCGCATCGATGATTGGCTGATACCAGACGTCAAACTCGTCGCGCTCAAGGCCGCTGCGGATCTGGCTCTCAATCGCCACCTGGCGCTCACGGACGCTGTTCAGCTCCGTATCATAGTGCGTCACCCGCCCCTTGCCGGTGATTTTGGAGTGGTACATGGCGATGTCGGCGCGACGGAACAGCTCCGAGCTCGGGCACTCCACCAGGGTGCCGCTGGCTATCCCGATGCTGGCGCCAATATGAATGGTGCGCTCCCCGACGCGGATCGCATCATGGAGATAATCAAGAACAAAGCCCGCAAAGGCCGAGGCCAGCGCTTCGGCGTTGTCTCCGCCGATGGTCATGGCAAACTCATCCCCGCCCATGCGGGCCAGCATGCCGTCTTTCGGCACGTTATCGCGTAACGCGCCAGCGATGATGACGATCAGCTCATCGCCCACCTCGTGGCCGTAGATATCATTGACGTCTTTAAAACCGTCAAGGTCGATAAAGACCACGCTTTTGCGATCGGTATCGCCGCGCAGGCTCACCCGCTCCAGCTCTTCAATCAGCGCCCGCCGGTTAGGTAAATGGCTGAGCCAGTCGGTGCGCGCCACCTTTCGCGCCAGGTGCTCGCCGCGCGCCAGTTTATACAGCCCCACGCAGCTGAAGAGGATGAACAGCAGAATCAGCGCCGCGGTGAACAGCACGATCTGGGTGATATCCAGCGAGGCGGCTTTCGCCGCGGCAGCGCCCGGCAGGCGCGGCGTCCACGACAGATACCCCAGCACCTCGCCCGAGGAGCTTTTAAGCGGCACGTTAACGTCGCCGATCCGCTCCGGGGTAAAGGTCAGATCGTCGATCTGAAAGGTGTTGCCCAGATCGCGCAAAATTTGTGGGTTGATGTGACGGGTAATGACCAGAAAGCGGCGGGCATTGTCCCCCGCCTGCAGGCTGCCAATCGTCGGGCGGATCAGCCCCACGCCCACGAAGGCAATCCCCGCGCGGGTGCGGGTGATCCCGGCGTAAATGTTTTTATCCGACTGGAGGGCGTTGGAATGCAGCAGGATCAGCGACTTTAAGCCGTCGCCAAAAAAATCGAGGTTTTTTTCCGCAAATGGCTGGCTTTTAAACGATCCCCACAGTACCCGAAAGCGTTCGTCGAGAACAAAAGTGCCGTCATACAGGTTATTGACCTTATAGCCCGCCCCCCAGGTGTTGTAGAGCCAGTCCACGTCCAGCGCCGGGCGATAGGCTTCGCGCACCGCGTCATCCCAGACGGCATTATCAATCACCAGCGACCAGACCCGGTTAATCGAGGTCTGAACGGCACCCTGCACCGAGAGGGCCGTGCGCTGCTCGTCGATTTCATTGGCTTTACTGCTGATGAGGTTCAGCGAGAGGTACAGCAGGGTGACAACCGAGAAGATTAAGCCGATCCCTGCCATAAAGATCATGACAAACAGGGTTTTCGCAGAAGGGATTTTACGCCAGCTTAAAGGGGTATGCATTCATTCCTCGTCCTTTTCAATGCCCTCAGACTAAGCGTAATACAGGTCATGAATTTCGCTGCCTGTAATGACAGGCAGCGACGTTATCAGGCCAGTTTTATCATTATCATTCCGGCGAGCAGCAGCAGCAGGCCAATCCAGCCCTTCCGGTTCAATCGTTGGCCAAACAGGATCCAGCCCGCCGCCAGCGTCGCCGCAATCCCGAAGCCGCCCCACAGGGCATAGGCCACCGATAGCTCAATGCCTTTAACCGCCTGCGACAGGGCGCTGAACGCGCCGAGTACCGCAGCTATCGACAGCAGGCCGTAGGTTTTGCGACGAAAACCGTCGGAAAACTTCAGCAGCACGTTGGCGACAATTTCCAGGACGATCGCCAGCGCCAGCCAGGCGCCATGAATCCACTCAAACTGTGGCATGGGTCACCTCCTTGCGCTGTTTTGCCGGTTTGCGGGTGCCGGATTTAATGAATATTATTCCCGCGACCAGCGTCGTCAGTCCCGCCATTTTCATCAGCGACAGCGACTCATCAAACAGTAAAACGCTAAAAAGGGTGATTAAGAAAATACCTACCCCTTCCCATAATGCGTACGCCACGCCCAGGGCTATTTTTTTAACCGCAAACGACAAGAAAATATAGGACAGGGCAATCATCGACAGCATTAAAATATAGCCGCTGTGACCACCGCTGACGCTGGCCCATTTCATGGAAAGGGTGCCGGTTATTTCAGCAACGATAGCAAGGGCTAAGAGGATCCAGTAAAACATGTTTTTCTCCTGCTTGAGAATATAATCCTTCGCGGCTCGCCAGTGATGGCAGCCGGGTAAATACGAATGAAAAATCAGCCGGGCGCAATGCGCCAGCTCAGGCAGAGAGAGGGTCTACAGCGCGGTGCGCCAGTGTTGCTCGCCAGACAGCAGGCAAAAAGAGGAGAGTAAAACAGAAAGATTTGAAAAATACGTTCTGAACAGATTGTCCATAAAATTACAATTATCTGCGGTGTTGCTTCTCGTCAGTGCAGATGAAAATTGTCTCCGGTAGTTAAACACAGCTGATTTTTACCATAAGCCAGGATTTTACTCAAAGCCTTTTCATTTCTTTACCCTCGCCGTTTGCGTTTGGTTAATTTATTAAAATCTCCTTGCCGTTAGAATATATAAAAAGGACGGTATCAGGAGCCAGCATGGCCAAACCCATTATTACCCTCAACGGATTAAAAATTGTCATTATGCTTGGCATGCTGGTGATTGTGCTGGCGGGGATCCGCGTTGCGGCGGATATTATTGTGCCCTTTATTCTGGCGCTGTTTATCGCCGTGGTGCTGCACCCGCTGGTGCGGCGTCTGGTGCGCCTGCGTCTTCCGCGGGTGCTGGCGATCACCTTGCCAATCCTGCTTATCGTGGTCTTCATGGCGCTGCTGGTGGCCTATCTGGGCACCTCGCTGAACGAGCTGGCGCGCACCCTGCCGCACTACCGATCCTCGCTGGCCGTGCCGCTGCTGCATCTGGAACCCTGGCTGCAGCGGGCCGGGATTGAAGTGTCGATGGAGGAGCTGCTGAAGTATATCGATCCCAATGCCGCCATGACGCTGGTCACCGCCCTGCTGGCGCAGCTCTCCAGTGCCATGACCGCCATCTTCTTACTGCTGCTGACCGTGGTGTTTATGCTGCTGGAGGTGCCGCAGCTGCCGGCGAAGCTCCAGCCGCTGATGTCCCGCCCGGTGGAAGGTATGGCCGCCATTCAGCGCGCCCTCGACAGCGTCTCGCACTATCTGGTGTTGAAGACCGCCATCAGCCTGGTGACCGGGCTGGTGGTCTGGGGGATGCTGGCGGCGCTGGAGGTCCGGTTCGCCTTTGTCTGGGCCCTGCTGGCCTTTGCCCTGAACTATATCCCCAACATCGGATCGGTGCTGGCGGCCATCCCGCCCATTGCCCAGGTGCTGGTGTTCAGCGGCTTTTACCCGGCGCTGGTGCTGCTGGCGGGGTATCTGATCATCAACCTGATCTTCGGCAACATCCTCGAGCCACGGCTGATGGGGCGCGGGCTGGGCCTCTCCACGCTGGTGGTGTTCCTGTCGCTGATCTTCTGGGGCTGGCTGCTGGGGCCGGTGGGGATGCTGCTGTCGGTGCCGCTGACCATTATCGTCAAGATTGCCCTGGAGCAGACCTCCGGCGGCAAAAGCATTGCGCTGCTACTCAGTGATATGAGCCGAGCGAACTAAGCTTTATCGCGGGTAAAGTCCAGCAGCGGTTTGTGGGTTCGCCCCGCCTGGCGGTAGTCGGCCAGTGCTGATTGCCAGGCGCTAAAGGGCAACAGAAGGGTGTCGCTGTACTGGCTCTCAGCCAGCAGCGGCCAGATTTCGTTAAACGCCGCCTGCCACGCCTGCGGGGGGAGCGCAGCGAAATGGTTACGAATATGGAACCAGTGCATCGGCGGGAAGTGACGTTGTAACGAAAAAGGCTGGCCGGAGAGCAATCCGTAGCAGATAAACGCCGCGCTGCTGCGCATTGCACTCAGGAGGGTCTGCGCCAGCTCGCCCCCGGTGGCGTCATAGACGATATCGCTGGTCGCAGCGAGGGCGCGCACGCTGGCGCTGTCCTGCTGCGCAACCGGAACGATCCCCATCGCCCACAGCCTGTCGGCATGGATCGCCGAGCGATGAATGCCGTACACCTCCGTTGCGCCACGCCGTTGCGCCCACTGCCCGAGCAGAATGGCGCAGTCCGACCCGGCGGCAGTCAGCAGCACCCGTTTACCCTGCACAGGCCAGAGGTTGAGCATCAGCCAGGCCGCCAGCGGGTTGATAAACGCCCGCGCCGCCAGGGTGGTCTCAATGGCATCGGGGACCGGGATCGCCACCGCCACCGGGCAATCAACAACCTGCTGCCATGTGCCTTCTCCGCGCAGGGGCAACACCCGCTGACCCAGCAGATGAGTAGCATCGTCCGGGGCGGCAATCACCCGCCCCACGCCCTCATAACCTGCAATAGCGGGCAAGGTGATGCGATGACGGTAAGCGCCGGTAATGGGGATCAGATCCGAGGCATTGACCGGGGAGAGCAGCATCTGCACCCGCAGCATTCCCGGCTGCAGCGGGGATTTTGTTGCAGTCTCGCGCTGCAGAACAGACTCGGGTTCGCCAAACTGGCGATAGCATAAGGCGGTGTTTTCCATGATCAACGGCTGCGTTTGGCCAACCGCTCGCGGGTTTCAAGCTTCGCCTCGCTGGACTTGCGCAGCGCCACATAACAGGCCCCGCTGCCGCCGTGGTGCGGTTGGGCGGCGCAAAACGCCTGCACCGCCTCGAACTCCGTCAGCCAGCGCGCCAGATAGCTGCGCACAATGTTGGCGTGCGACTTATCGTCGCGCCCTTTACCGTGAATGATGATCAGGTTACGTAAGCCGTCGCGTTCCGCCTGGTTGATAAAGGTAAACAGCTGCTGGCGGCACTGCTCAACGGGCTGACGCAACAAGGTCAGGCTCGCCTGGCGGGGGTATTTACCCGAGCGCAGCTTATCGAAGACTCCCACCTGCACGCCTTCCCGCTGAAACGCCAGCGGCTCAGCCAGGGGAATGATATCCAGAAAGCCGGTGGTGAGAAAGTTATCGAGTTGGCTGGTGTCTACAGGCTGGCGGGTGCGCGGGCCTGAGGCAGGCTGCCAGTGGACGTCAGCGCAACGCCTGAGCGGCTGGACATCTTCCATCGCGTCGAGAAAAAGCGATTTATCGTCTGGGTTCATGGCATCCTCCTGCTTAACTGACAGGGTACTATACCTGCCCCTTTCACGAGGCTCAATGCAGCCTTGCAGCTCCGTTGATCATTTCAAAAACAATAATTAATAAACTAAATTTAATTGAATGTGTATCCGGGCTAAAATAAATTTTTATTTTCGATTAACTTTATGACTTACATTAAATTTTTATGATCCCGTTACGTTAATTCCTTTATTTATCACTAAAAGATGTTATATATGAAGTTATCTGCACAATGGAAATAATAAGCAGAGATGCATGTGGAGCAATGCTGTGTGTACTGTGGAGTCTGTTGATGTCGACGGGCTCCATTTTTTTATCTGTCTGCTGCTCAATAAATAACCTGCCGGGCCTGTCGTCTGAATTGTGTGATTAATGCGGTGGTTAAGGGAGTTTGTCGGGAATCCCTTCTTTGAATAAGGTAATAGGTCGCTTTCGGTAACGACTCTTTTACCGGCAACATCACCAGCCTGTTGGCCAGCAGCGGGTCGCAGCCCAGCTCCTGCGGGAGTATGCTGATAAAATCACTCTGCGCCACCAGACTAATACAGGACGAAAAGGTTTCACATACCACGCCAATATGAGGGATCTGATCCCGGTGGGAAAACATCTCTTCAAGCTGCTTATAATAACTCCCTCGCGGCGTCGGCATCGTCCAGCTATATTTTAGTAATTCATTAATTGACTCAGCACCTATTGCCGGATGGTTTGCCCGACAAAATATCGCAAAAGGCTTCTCAAACAATTTTTCGAACGTGAATTCATGATCATACGGCCCCTGGTAATAGGTATTGATGGTAAAATCAAGTTCCCCCTGGCGTAATTCATTAATCATCGAAACTAATTGCCCTTCCATAATACGCACCTTGACCTGCGGGTGCTGCTGATGGAAACGGTTAATGACCGCAGGCATTAACAGGCGGGCAATGCTGGCCCCCATGCCGATATTTATTTGCCCGGCCTGCTGGCCCTGCCGCTGGCGAATGTCGTCTTGGGCGCTGCGGAGCTCTTCGAGGATCAGCCTGGCATGCTGGTAAAAACTCTCCCCACACTCGGTTAAGGTCACCCCTTTGCTGCGGCGGATAAACAGCTGTGCCGCAATGCCCTCCTCCAGCTCTTTAATCGATTTGGTTAACGCCGGTTGCGACAGGCTAAGTGCCCGGCCCGCCCCGCGAATGCTTCCCTGCTGCGCCACTTCCACAAAGGCCCGCAGCTGATGAAATTTTACCTGGAATGTCATGTCGGCACCGATAACCGTTGTTTATCAGAGTAAAGAAACTGTCATCTACTGTAATGGAATTGATTGTGCCAGGGTAAGCCACGAACGGTTAAATCTGTGAAAAAACGGTTAGTGATAAGTAAAAACTATCACAGTGTGAAGCAGTTCACATATTCTTATGATGACAGGAAACGATATGCATACACTGGCGCAGGACCTGCTAACCCTCTTCCCCCAGCTCACCGCATGGCGGCGCGACTTCCACCACTTTGCCGAGTCAGGCTGGGTGGAGTTCCGCACCGCGGCAAAGGTCGCAGAGGTGCTGGATCAACTGGGCTACGAACTGGCGATGGGCCGCGACGTGGTCGATGCTGACAGCCGGATGGGCCTGCCCGACGAGGCCACCCTGGCCCAGGCCTTTGCCCGCGCGCGTCAGCAGGGCGCCCCGGAAAAATGGCTCAGCGCCTTTGAGGGCGGTTTTACCGGCATTGTTGCCACGCTGAATACCGGCCGCCCGGGGGCGACCCTCGCGTTTCGGGTCGACATGGACGCGCTGGATCTGGATGAGTCGGTCCAGGATGATCATCTCCCTGTCCGGGAGGGCTTTGCCTCCTGCAACAGCGGCATGATGCATGCCTGCGCCCATGACGGCCATACCACTATTGGCCTCGGGCTGGCACACCTGCTGATGCAGTATCGCGCGCAGCTGAACGGCACCATCAAACTCATTTTCCAGCCTGCCGAAGAGGGCACCCGCGGCGCGCGAGCCATGGTTGCCGCAGGCGCGCTCGACGGCGTGGACTACTTTACCGCCATCCACATTGGCACCGGCGTGCCGCCGGGCACCGTGATCTGCGGCAGCGATAACTTTATGGCCACCACCAAATTTGACGTGCGCTTCACTGGCGTGGCGGCGCACGCGGGCGGCAAACCCGAAGAGGGTCGCAATGCCCTGCTGGCCGCCGCTCAGGCCGCCATTGGCCTGCACAGCATCGCCCCGCACAGCGAAGGCGCGTCGCGGGTGAACGTCGGCGTGATGCAGGCGGGCAGCGGTCGTAACGTCGTTCCCGCCAGCGCGCTGCTGAAGGTCGAGACCCGCGGCGAGAGCGAGGCTATTAACCAGTACGTCTTCGAGCGTGCGAAAGCGGTGATCGACGGCGCGGCGGCAATGCACGGCGTCAGCACCGAGCTGCGTCTGATGGGCGCGGCAACCTCAAGCCAGCCCTCTCCGGCATGGGTCAACTATCTGCGCGAGCAGGCATCCCAGGTAGCCGGCGTTGAACAGGCCATCGACAAAGTGAAAGCCCCGGCCGGTTCGGAAGACGCCACCCTGATGATGGCCCGGGTTCAGCATAACGGTGGCCTCGCCTCCTATATGGTGTTTGGCACCACCCTCTCCGCCGGACATCACAATGAAAAATTCGATTTCGACGAGACGGTGATGCCGATCGCCATCGAAACCCTGGCGCGTATCGCGCTTAACTTCCCGTGGACGCGAGGTGTGTAATGCAAAGTATTTACCGTTTTGTTGAGGACGCCATCGACACCCGATGTCAGGACTTCACCGACATTGCCGATGAGATCTGGGATCACCCGGAGACCCGTTTTGAAGAGTTCTGGTCCGCCGAACGGCTGGCCAGCGCCCTGGAAGAAGCCGGTTTTAGCCTGACCCGCGAGGCCGGCGGCGTGCCGAACGCCTTTATCGCCAGCTACGGCGCGGGTAAACCGGTGATCGCTATTCTGGGGGAGTACGATGCTCTGGCAGGCCTGAGCCAGCAGGCGCACTGCGCTACCCCGCAAACCGACACGCCGGGGGCCAACGGTCACGGCTGCGGGCATAACCTGCTCGGCACCGCCGGGCTGGCGGCTGCGGTAGCAGCAAAGTCCTGGCTGGAGCAGCACGGCGCCAGCGGCACTCTGCGCTTTTATGGCTGCCCTGGGGAAGAAGGCGGATCCGGGAAAACCTTTATGGTGCGTGAAGGGCTGTTCGACGATGTGGACGCCGCGGTCACCTGGCATCCCGAAGCCTTCGCCGGGATGTTTAACGTCAGCACCTTAGCCAACATCCAGGCGGCGTGGCGTTTCCACGGCACCGCCGCCCATGCCGCTAACTCCCCGCATCTGGGGCGCAGCGCGCTGGACGCCGTCACCCTGATGACCACCGGCACCAATTTCCTGAACGAGCACATTATTGAAAAAGCCCGCGTTCACTACGCCATCACCGATACCGGCGGCATCTCGCCGAACGTGGTGCAGGCTCAGGCGGAAGTGCTGTATCTGATCCGCGCCCCGGAAATGGCCGATGCGCAGCAGATCTACGAGCGGATAGAAAAGATAGCTCAGGGTGCGGCGCTGATGACCGAAACCACCGTCGAACGCCGCTTCGATAAAGCCTGCTCCAGCTACCTGCCGAACCGCACCCTGGAGGCCGCCATGTACAGCGCCCTGCAGCATTACGGCACCCCGGCGTGGAGCGATGAGGAGCGCGCTTTTGCATCGGAGATCCGCGCCACCCTGACCGAAAACGATCTGCAAAACAGCCTGAAAAATATCGCCGCCACCGGCGGGGAAGACGGCAAGCAGTTTGCCCGTCGTCATCAGCAGCCCCTGCTGGTGGATGAGGTGGCCCCGTACGCCATCACCGATAACGTGCTGGCGGGCTCCACCGACGTAGGCGACGTGAGCTGGAAAATGCCCGTTGCCCAGTGCTTCAGCCCCTGCTTTACCGTGGGTACGCCGCTGCACACCTGGCAGCTGGTGGCTCAGGGCCGTACCTCTATCGCCCATAAAGGAATGCTGCTGGCCGGCAAAGTGATGGGGGCCACCGCGCTGGCATTGTTGCAGGATCCGGCCCTGCTGGCCGCCTGCCGCGAGGAGTTCACGCAGCAGATAAATGAAAAACCGTACGTTTGCCCGATCCCAGAAAACGTGACGCCGTCACCTTTAAAATAATAAAACACAACAACACAACACTCCCGAGGAACGCCCATGAGTATGTCGTCCATACCTTCGCATTCCCCATCCGGCAAGCTCTATGGTTGGGTTGAAAGGATCGGCAATAAAGTGCCGCACCCTTTCCTGCTGTTCATCTATTTGATTGTGATCCTGGCGGTGGCCACCGCCGTTCTGTCGGCCTTTAACGTCAGCGCCCGCAATCCGGCCGACGGCAGCCTGGTGGCGGTGAAAAACCTGCTCAGCGTCGAAGGATTGCACTGGTTTTTACCTAATGTGATTAAAAACTTCAGCGGATTTGCGCCGCTGGGGGCGATCCTGGCCCTGGTGCTGGGTGCCGGTCTGGCCGAACGTTCCGGCCTGCTGCCTGCCCTGATGGTGAAAATGGCGTCCCACGTCAGCGCGCGTTACGCCAGCTATATGGTGCTGTTTATCGCTTTCTTCAGCCATATCTCATCCGATGCCGCGCTGGTGATCATGCCGCCGATGGGGGCGCTGATCTTCCTCGCCGTCGGACGGCACCCGGTGGCGGGTCTGCTGGCAGCCATTGCCGGCGTCGGGTGTGGTTTTACCGCCAACCTGCTGATCGTCACCACCGACGTCCTGCTCTCCGGCATCAGCACCGAAGCGGCCAAAACCATTGATGCCGCGATGCACGTCAGCGTGATCGACAACTGGTACTTTATGGCCAGCTCGGTGATTGTGCTGACGATTGTCGGGGGGCTGATCACCGACAGGATCGTTGAGCCGCGTCTGGGCAAGTGGCAGGGCAGTAGCGATGAGAAGCTGGATGCTTTATCGCCGGAGCAGCGCCGCGGGCTGCGCGTTGCCGGGGTGGTATCGCTGCTGTTTATTGCTGCCATCGCCCTGATGGTGGTGCCGGAGAACGGGATTCTGCGCGATCCGGTGCAGCACACCGTGCTGCCTTCGCCGTTTATCAAAGGCATCGTGCCGCTGATCATCCTCTTCTTCTTCGTCGTCTCGCTGGCCTACGGCATTGCCACCGGGAAAGTGCGTCGCCAGGGCGATCTGCCCCAGCTGATGATTGAGCCGATGAAAGAGATGGCCGGGTTTATCGTGATGGTGTTCCCGCTGGCGCAGTTTGTCGCCATGTTTAACTGGAGCAACATGGGCAAGTTTATGGCGGTGGGTCTGACCGATCTGCTGGAAACTGCCGGACTGAGCGGCGTGCCTGCGTTCGTCGGCCTGGCGCTGCTCTCCTCCCTGCTGTGCATGTTTATCGCCAGCGGGTCCGCCATCTGGTCGATTCTGGCGCCTATCTTCGTGCCGATGTTTATGCTGCTCGGTTTCCACCCGGCGTTTGCGCAGATCCTGTTCCGCGTGGCGGATTCGTCGGTGATCCCGCTGGCCCCGGTGTCGCCGTTTGTGCCGCTGTTCTTAGGCTTCCTCCAGCGCTACAAGCCCGAGGCCAAACTGGGTACCTACTATTCGCTGGTGCTGCCGTATCCGCTTATCTTTTTAGGAGTATGGTTGGTCATGCTGGTGGCGTGGTATCTTGTCGGCCTGCCCATCGGGCCGGGAGTCTACCCGCGACTGAATTAAGGAAGAGCACCATGCTGAGATTACTCGAAGATAAAATTGCCACCCCGCTGGGGCCGCTGTGGGTCATTGCGGACGAGCAATTTAACCTGCGCGCCGTCGAGTGGGAGGAGCACAGCAACCGGATGGTGGAGCTGCTCAATATCCACTACCGGGCGCAGGGCTACGAGCGTATCAGCGCCAGCAATCCGGGCGGGCTTAGCGATAAGCTGGCCGCCTGGTTCGAGGGCGATCTCAGCATTATCGACACCCTGCCGACCGCCACGGCCGGCACCCCATTTCAGCGTGAAGTGTGGCAGGCGTTGCGATCCATTCCCTGCGGCCAGGTGATGCATTATGGTCAGCTGGCGGAGCAGCTGGGTCGACCGGGCGCCGCGCGGGCCGTCGGGGCCGCTAACGGGTCTAATCCGGTCAGTATTGTGGTGCCCTGCCACCGCGTCATTGGCCGCAACGGCACCCTGACAGGCTATGCGGGCGGCGTGCAGCGCAAGGAGTGGCTGCTGCGTCACGAAGGGTACCTGCTGCTGTAGATCCAGGCTTTTAGTGCTTAATTTTCCTTAGGTTAGTGATAAAATCCGCAGCTAATATGTGGAATTTCAAGAAGATGCTGGCGCATTCTCGGTTCTTGTCCTGATTGATGGTTTACCAGGCTTACGCAGGGTCCAAAAAGATGTTAAAATTGACCAATATCAATTAAGGCTTGAGCAAACCTATGATCCCGGAAAAGCGAATTATTCGACGCATTCAGTCTGGCGGTTGTGCTATCCATTGTCAGGACTGCAGCATCAGCCAGCTCTGTATCCCGTTTACCCTGAATGAGCACGAGCTTGATCAGCTTGATAATATTATCGAGCGTAAAAAGCCGATTCAGAAAGGGCAGACACTGTTTAAAGCGGGAGACGAACTGAAATCGCTGTACGCTATCCGCTCTGGCACCATCAAGAGCTATACCATCACCGAACAGGGCGACGAGCAGATCACCGGCTTCCACCTGGCGGGCGATCTGGTGGGCTTTGATGCGATCGGTACCGGTATCCACCCAAGCTTTGCGCAGGCGCTGGAAACCTCTATGGTTTGCGAAATCCCGTTTGAAACCCTGGACGATCTGTCAGGCAAAATGCCGAACCTGCGTCAGCAGATGATGCGTCTGATGAGCGGTGAGATCAAAGGCGACCAGGACATGATCCTGCTGCTGTCCAAAAAGAATGCTGAAGAGCGTCTGGCGGCGTTTATCTACAACCTGTCCCGCCGTTTCGCCGAGCGTGGTTTTTCACCGCGTGAGTTCCGTCTGACCATGACCCGTGGCGACATCGGTAACTACCTGGGCCTGACCGTGGAGACCATCAGCCGCCTGCTGGGTCGTTTCCAGAAAAGCGGTATGCTGGCAGTGAAAGGTAAATACATCACCATTGAAAACGGTGAAGCGCTGGCGGTGCTGGCGGGCCACGCGCGTAACGTGGCATAACCTCCCCAGAAATCTTCCTGCCAGATCGGTAATTTTACTGATTTATTGATCTGGCAAATCTTCCCCCCTGTTTCATTTCAGATATATAGGTTACTCTTTTACTTACAGACTGTGGTGACAGTAGTAAGGAGACCTGTATGGCAAAGTATCAAAACATGCTGGTGGCCATCGATCCTAATCAGGACGATCAACCGGCGTTACGACGAGCTGTCTATTTACATCAACGGATTGGTGGCAGAATAAAAGCGTTTCTGCCGATATATGACTTTTCTTACGAAATGACCACCCTTCTGTCGCCTGACGAACGCACCGCTATGCGTCAGGGAGTGATCAGCCAGCGTACCGCGTGGATCCGCGAGCAGGCAAAATTCTATCTTGAGGCCGGTGTCCCCATTGATATTAAAGTGGTGTGGCATAACCGTCCGTTTGAAGCCATCATCCAGGAAGTGGTGAGCGGCGAACACGATTTATTGCTGAAGATGGCCCACCAGCACGACAAGCTGGAAGCGGTGATCTTTACCCCGACCGACTGGCATCTGCTGCGTAAATGCCCGTGCCCGGTGTGGATGGTGAAAGACCAGCCGTGGCCGGAAGGCGGTAAAGCGGTGGTGGCGGTGAATCTCGCCAGCGAAGAGAACTACCACAACGCCCTGAACGAAAAGCTGGTGAAAGAGACCATTCAGCTGGCCGAGCAGGTCAACCATACCGAAGTCCACCTTGTTGGCGCCTACCCGATTACCCCAATTAATATTGCCATTGAGCTCCCGGAATTTGATCCCAGCGTCTATAACGACGCCATTCGCGGCCAGCATCTGCTGGCGATGAAAGCGCTGCGCCAAAAATTTGGTATTGATGAGAAGTTAACCCACGTCGAAAAAGGGCTGCCGGAAGAGGTGATCCCGGATCTGTCAGAACATCTGCAGGCGGGGATTGTGGTGTTGGGCACCATTGGCCGCACCGGTATTTCTGCCGCCTTCCTCGGCAACACCGCGGAACAGGTGATCGATCACCTGCGCTGCGACCTGCTGGTCATTAAACCGGACCAGTATCAAACTCCGGTTGAACTGGACGACGAAGACGATTAACAATGAGAAAGCCCGCCGTAACGGCGGGCTTTTTTTTAGCTCTCAATGGCAGGCTGAGGCGACTGTTGCGCGCCCTCGCCCTCTTTCATCCAGGGGGCATGCAGCACCATGCTCGGCAGGGCCAGTTTTACCCCCTCATCATTCAGGCTCTCCAGAATACGGATGTTGATCTCCTGCTGGATATCCATGTACTTGTTGTAATCCGCCGTATTAACAATATGCACCACTTCAAAGGTGAGACGGTCTTTGTCAAAGCCAAGCAGATGGGCACGGTCGAAGCGCGTTTCGCCAATGTCAGTGATGATCTTCTTCACGTTATCGCCAATAACCCGCAGCTTTTCCGGCGGTGTATCGCTGGCCACGCCAAAGGTAAAGACGATACGACGGGTCTGCATCCGCTTGTAGTTATGCAGCGTTTGCTGAAGCAGGATCGCATTACCACAGACAATCTGTTCTCCGCTCAGGCTGCGAATACGGGTTGTCTTGAGGCCGATATGTTCCACCGTCCCGGCAACGTCGTTAAACACCACAAAATCCCCGATCTCGAAGGGCTTGTCGAAGCCAATGGAGAGCGAGGCGAAGACGTCGCTGAGAATGGTCTGTACCGCCAGCGCGATGGCAATACCCCCCACCCCAAGGCTTGCCACCAGCGCCGTGATGTTGACGCCCGCGTTGGCAAGAATAGACAGCAGCATCACAGACCAGACAATTGCCCGCAGGATCATCCCGGTGATCACCAGGGTGACCGGGTTTTTATGGCTCCCCGGCGCCAGCATCACGTGCCGTAGCCAAGAGACCACTCCCTGATCCATCCACAGCGCCACCTGAATCGCCAGCACCAGGAACCAGGCGTGGCTCAGGGCACCGTAGAGGCGATCCGGCAGTTCGACAAAGCGCAGGCTAAACAGAAAGGCAACCACGAACAGCAGCACCCGGCTGGTTCTGTTGAGTATTTCGGTGAGGATAAAATGCATCTTGTGGGTGGCGGGATGTTTGTCACCCCAGTTAGTGATGCCCTTATGGACAAAGGTGATGAGGCGTTTCAGTAGCCAGTAGATCAGCATGGTGACCACCGTGACGGTGGCAAAGCCAATCCAGAATCTGGGGGTCATCATTAAGGTCAGAAAATCGAAATGTGACAAGAACTGCATTGTCCCTTCTCCCTTTACGCAAAAAAAGAAAGTATAGACAGTGAGCGTGGGCAGCCTGCATAAATGAGAAAACCGCCCAGAGGGCGGTTTTTTTTAAGTGCGTTGCCGGATTACAGCGCTTTCAGAATCGCATCCACGCTGGCCTTGGCATCGCCAAACAGCATGTGGGTGTTCTCTTTAAAGAACAGCGGGTTCTGCACGCCAGCGTAACCGGTGTTCATGGAGCGTTTGAAGACGATAACGTTCTGTGCCTTCCACACTTCCAGAACCGGCATACCGGCGATCGGGCTCTTCGGATCGTCCTGCGCGGCCGGGTTAACGGTGTCGTTCGCGCCAATCACCAGCACGGTGTCGGTGTCGGAGAAGTCGTCGTTGATCTCATCCATCTCCAGCACGATGTCGTAAGGCACTTTCGCTTCCGCCAGCAGCACGTTCATGTGGCCCGGCAGACGCCCGGCAACCGGGTGAATACCGAAGCGCACCTTGATGCCGCGAGCACGCAGACGCTCGGTGATTTCCGCAACCGGATACTGAGCCTGCGCGACCGCCATGCCGTAGCCCGGGGTGATGATCACCGTGTGGGAGTTTTTCAGCATATCAGCGGTATCTTCGGCGTTGATCTCGCGATGCTCACCTACCTCTTCGTCACCGTCGGAGGTTTGTCCGTCGGTACCAAAGCCCCCGGCAATCACGCTGATGAACGAGCGGTTCATCGCCTTACACATGATGTAGGAGAGGATCGCACCGCTGGAGCCCACCAGCGCACCGGTGACGATCAGCAGGTCGTTGCTCAGCATAAAGCCCGCTGCCGCCGCCGCCCAACCGGAGTAGGAGTTCAGCATCGAAACCACCACTGGCATATCTGCGCCACCGATGGAGGCCACCAGGTGCCAGCCGAAGGCCAGCGCGATGAGGGTCATCACCAGCAGCGCCAGCACCTGCATGCCAACGCTGTCGGTACGCACGAACACCACCAGCAGCACGAAGGAGACCACCAGCGCCGCCAGGTTCATCTTGTGACGGTTTGGCAGCATCAGCGGTTTAGAGGAGATCTTGCCGCGCAGCTTGCCGAACGCCACGATAGAACCGGTAAAGGTCACCGCACCGATGAAGATCCCGAGGAAAACTT
Organism: Leclercia sp.; assembly: GCF_036780805.1. Classification (NCBI taxonomy): domain Bacteria; kingdom Pseudomonadati; phylum Pseudomonadota; class Gammaproteobacteria; order Enterobacterales; family Enterobacteriaceae; genus Leclercia; species Leclercia sp. The sequence continues at coordinate 1,313,431 of NZ_DAIQCE010000001.1, forward strand.
CGGTCAGGTGGATGTTCACCAGAATCGGCTCCATCCCCGGCTCGTGGTACAGGTAGCTGTTAAAGCCGACCAGCACCGCCGCCAGACCGACGAAACTGTGCAGGATCGCGACCAGTTCCGGCATTTCGGTCATTTCAACGCGTTTGGCAAGACGGATACCAATCGCCCCGCCGATGATCATCGCCACCAGGATCCACGCGACGTTGCCGGTGTCCGGCCCGAAAATCGTGGCAATCAGCGCAATCGCCATCCCGGCGATACCAAAGTTGTTACCCTGCTGCGACGTTTCATGTTTTGAGAGCCCCGCGAGGCTGAAAATAAACAGGACCGCGGCAACAATGTATGCAGCTGTAACTAATCCTCCAGACATAGGTTACCCCTTATCCCTTACGAAACATTTTCAGCATGCGCTGAGTCACGGTGAAACCACCGAAAATATTGATACTGGCGATCAGTACCGCGATAAAGCTGAGGAAACTGACCCAGCCGCCGTGACCAATCTGCAGTAACGCCCCGACCACGATGATCCCGGAGATGGCGTTGGTGACCGACATCAGCGGCGTATGCAGCGCATGGGAGACGTTCCAGACCACGTAGTAACCCACCACGCAGGAGAGCGCGAAGACGGTGAAGTGACCGAGGAACTCTTTCGGGGCCACGTCTGCCAGCCAGCCGAACAGAATGATAGCCAGCGCCATAAAGGCAAACTTACGCCACGGCGAAGCCGGTTTTTCAGGCTCTTTTGGTGCCGGAGCGGCTTTGGCTGCCGCCTGCGGCTGCGCGGAGACCTGAATAGGAGGAGCCGGCCAGGTGATTTCGCCTTCGCGAACCACGGTCACGCCGCGCACGACCACGTCGTCAAAATCAACGGTGATGGTGCCGTCTTTCTCTTTGCACAGCAGCTTCAGCAGGTTGACCAGGTTGGTACCGTACAGCTGGGAGGACTGGGTCGGCAGACGGCCCGGCAGGTCGGTATAACCGATCACCTTCACGCCGTTAGCGGTCGTGGTCACCACGCCCGGGACGGTGTATTCGCAGTTGCCACCGTTTTGCGAGGCCAGATCGACGATCACGCTACCGGCCTTCATGGAGTCGACCATTTCACGGGTGATCAGCTTCGGTGCCGGTTTACCCGGGATCAGCGCGGTGGTGACAATAATGTCCACCTCTTTCGCCTGGGCGGCGAAAAGGGCCATCTCGGCTTTAATAAAGGCTTCGGACATCACTTTGGCATAGCCGTCGCCGCTGCCCGCCTCTTCTTTGAAGTCCAGCTCAAGGAACTCGGCGCCCATGCTCTGCACCTGCTCTTTTACTTCCGGACGGGTATCAAAGGCACGGACGATTGCGCCGAGGCTGTTAGCCGCGCCAATGGCGGCCAGACCGGCCACGCCTGCGCCGATCACCATCACCTTCGCCGGCGGGACTTTACCCGCCGCGGTGATCTGCCCGGTAAAGAAGCGACCAAATTCGTGGGCGGCTTCGACGATGGCGCGGTAGCCCGCGATATTCGCCATTGAGCTCAGGGCATCCAGCGACTGCGCACGCGAGATGCGCGGCACGGAGTCCATCGCCATCGCGGTGACGCCGCGCGCCGCCAGCTTCTCCATCAGCTCCGGGTTTTGTGCCGGCCAGACGAAGCTCACCAGCGTGGTGCCCGGATTGAGCAGTGCGATTTCATTCTCTTCCGGTGCGTTGACCTTCAGAATAATATCCGAATGCCAGACGTTCGCGCCATCTACAATTTCTGCGCCAGCCTGAATAAACGCCTCGTCATCGAAACTTGCCAGCTTGCCTGCGCCGCTTTCAACCGCGACGGTAAAACCCAGTTTGAGCAGCTGCTCCACCGTTTTTGGTGTCGCTGCTACGCGGGTTTCATTGGCAAACCGTTCTCTTGGTACCCCAATACGCATAGTAATCCCTTCCATCGGTTTTTGATGATGGTTTGTCGAACATTCATCACGGGTATACGCTCGCAGCGGCATGTCATAACCTGCTACTCACGTTTACCCGCAGAAAATAAAACAGTAACAAACTTTCTATAACCTACTGAAAATACCGCCTGTGATCCACAGCAAGAAAACACTATTTATGACTTTAACTGTCAAAAATAAGCGATCGGCGTCTCAGACAGGCATATCTGCCGTTATTTCCCCGCCAGGGCCGATGTTTAGCTCAGACGAAGCGGCAAAAACACGATATAGCCCCAGCCAGAAACAACTTATTAACATTAAATCAACTTGTGAAAGTCATATGCTTTATCAGTTTTACTGGTCAAACGCGTGTTTTTTCAACATATCACTAAAGGTTATATATTTTGCCAACTTGCTTCGCACCCGCGGCAAAAAATGCCGCAGACAGCGATGGGTGTTAAATGCAATAATCGTCAACGTTTTCAAATTAACAACTACACCAGTACCTGGTTTGCGTAAGGCGAAGGATTATTTTTATGAAGCTTAAGAACTCTCTCCTGGCGTCCGCACTCCTTGCTGCGACCGCCCTGTCTGCCAATGCCGCGACAGAGTTAACGCCGGAGCAAGCGGCTGCAACGAAACCTTACGATCGCGTTATGATCGTAGGTCGTTTTAACGCAATTGGCGATGCGGTTGCCGCCGCCTCCAAACGCGCCGATAAAGAGGGCGCTGCTGCATTTTACGTCGTGGATAACTCCGATTACGGCGACAGCGGTAACCAGCGCGTGATCGTTGCGCTGTATAAAGAGAATGCCCCGAAAGCGGATGAGCAAAAAAACCGCGTGATCAACGGCGTGACGGAGCTGCCGAAAGAGCAGGCCGTTCTGCTTGAGCCGTACGATACCGTCTCCGTCCAGGGCTTCTACCGCAGCCAGCCGGATGTGAACGAAGCCATCACCAAAGCCGCGAAGGCGAAAGGGGCTGATTCTTACTACATCGTTCGTCAGATTGATGCTAACGATGGCGGCAACCAGCGCATCACCGCCTATATCTACAAAAAAGACGCCAAAAAACGTGTCCTGCAGAGCCCGGATGCGATCCCGGCTAACTCTGACGCCGGCCGCGCGGCCGTCGCCAAAGGCGGCGAAGAAGCGAAAAAAGTGGAAATCCCGGGCGTGGCCACCAGCGCCGCACCAGGTGCCTCCGTTGCCGGCGTGGGTCGTTTCTTCGAAACCCAGACCACCAAAGGCGGCCGTTACAGCGTGACCCTGACCGACGGCACTAAAATAGAAGAGCTGAACAACGCCACTGCTGCGCAGATGGTGCCGTTCGACAGCATCAAGTTCACCGGTAACTACGCCAACATGACCGAAGTCTCCTACCAGGTGGCGAAGCGTGCGGCGAAGAAAGGGGCCAAGTATTACCACATCACCCGCCAGTGGCAGGAACGTGGTAATAACATGACCATCAGCGCCGACCTGTACAAATAAGTAAACAGTGGCTCAAAGGCGGCCTGGTGCCGCCTCTTTTTTGGCTTTTTACGCAGAATTCAGCCCTTCCTCATTGCATGCCTTCGTGACACTCCGTAAAATCCCGCGCCTTAGTGTGATCCACCATTTTTATGCGCTTTCGCAAAATAATTATTCTGGATCTGACCCTTTTTAAAAAGGAAGCCAATGGAAAAGAAACTTGGCCTGAGCGCTTTGACTGCGCTTGTTTTAAGCTCCATGCTCGGTGCAGGCGTATTCAGTCTGCCGCAGAATATGGCGGCCGTTGCCAGCCCGTCCGCGCTGCTGATCGGCTGGGGGATCACCGGTGCCGGGATCCTGCTGCTGGCCTTTGCCATGCTGCTGCTGACGCGTATCCGTCCCGATCTCGACGGTGGAATTTTCACCTACGCCCGTGAAGGCTTTGGTGAGCTGGTGGGCTTCTGTTCCGCATGGGGTTACTGGCTGTGCGCGGTGATTGCCAACGTCTCTTATCTGGTGATCGTCTTTTCTGCGCTGAGTTTCTTTACCGATACCCCTGAGCTGCGCCTGTTTGGCGATGGCAATACCTGGCAATCTATCGTTGGCTCCTCGGTGCTGCTGTGGTTCGTCCATTTCCTCGTGCTGCGCGGCGTGCAGACCGCGGCGAGCATCAACCTGGTCGCCACCCTGGCGAAGCTGGTGCCGCTGGGGCTGTTTGTTGTGCTGGCGTTTATCGCCTTTCGTCTCGATGTGTTTAGCATGGACTTTACCGGCGTGGCGCTGGGCGTCCCGGTCTGGGAGCAGGTGAAAAACACCATGCTGATCACCCTGTGGGTGTTTATCGGGGTGGAGGGCGCGGTGGTGGTCTCGGCCCGGGCGCGCAATAAACAGGACGTCGGTCGCGCCACGCTGCTGGCGGTGCTGGCCGCGCTGGGGGTCTATCTGCTGGTCACCCTGCTCTCCCTGGGCGTGGTAGCCCGCCCGGAGCTGGCGGAGATGCGTAACCCGTCAATGGCGGGTCTGATGGTGAAAATGATGGGTTCCTGGGGCGAAGTGGTGATTGCCGCCGGCCTGATCGTCTCGGTATGCGGGGCCTATCTGAGCTGGACGATTATGGCAGCAGAAGTGCCGTTCCTCGCCGCGACCCATAAAGCGTTTCCACGTCTGTTTGCCCGTCAGAACAAAAACAGTGCGCCTTCCGCCTCACTGTGGCTGACCAATATTAGCGTGCAGGTGTGTCTGGTGCTGATCTGGCTCACAGGTTCTGACTATAACACTTTGTTAACCATCGCCTCCGAGATGATTCTGGTACCCTATTTCCTGGTGGGCGCATTTTTGCTAAAAATAGCTACCCGCCCGATGCACACCGTCGTGGGGATGGGGGCCTGTATTTATGGCTTATGGCTGCTGTATGCCTCCGGCCCGATGCATCTGCTGCTCTCCGTGGTACTTTATGCGCCGGGGCTGCTGGTGTTTATCTACGCCCGTCGCACCCACCAGCTGCAACACGCGCTGAAGCGTCGTGAAATGGTGTTGATTGGAATGTTACTGGTTGCCGCATTACCGGCAACGTGGATGCTGATGGGATAAATGACCGTTTCCCATCGTCGAACGGTTAAGGAGAATACGATGGGACACGCAAAGCCGCTCCCGATCCTGATTACTGGCGGAGGCCGTCGCATCGGCCTCGCGCTTGCCCACCATTTTTTGAATCTTCACCAGCCTGTCATTATCAGCTATCGCACGAAATACCAGGCGATTGAGACGTTGTGCGAGGCGGGTGCGACCTGCATTCAGGCCGATTTCGCCACTGACGAGGGTATCCTGGCGTTTGCCGAACGGGTTAAATCTGAAACCACCGGGTTACGCGGCATCATCCATAATGCCAGCGCGTGGATGTCAGAAACCCCGGAGACGTCGCTCAGCGAAACGCTCTCCTGCATGCTGCAGATCCACGTTCACGCCCCCTATCTGCTGAACCATGCCCTGCAGGATCTGCTCCGCGGGCACGGCCATGCCGCCAGCGACATCATCCACTTTACCGACTATGTGGTGGAGCGCGGCAGCGATAAGCACATTGCCTATGCTGCGAGCAAAGCCGCACTGGATAACATGACCCGCTCGTTTGCTCGCAAGCTGGCGCCGGAAGTGAAGGTCAACGCCATCGCCCCGTCGCTGATCCTGTTTAACGAGCACGACGATGCCGACTATCGCAAGCAGGCGCTGAATAAATCGCTGATGAAGATCGCCCCCGGTGAAAAAGAGGTGATCGACTTAATTGACTACATTCTGACCAGCTGCTACGTTACCGGCCGATCGTTTGGCGTCGATGGCGGGCGTCCGTTGCGTTAGTGGAAACGACTCCAGCAGAAGATTAACACCCAGGCGCTGAGGCACCAGCAGACCACCGCCCCGCCCAGCGCCAGGGGCAGACGCATCACCCCGACGAAATACCAGAGCGAGAGCAAATAGAGGAAGTACGGAATAATCGCCCACATCCCGAAGATGATGGTGGTGCGCAGCGCCTCAATGCCGCGCTCGGAAGCGACAATATAATGCGCAATCAGGGCAAAGGTCGGGAACAGCGGGAGCAACCCGGCTATATAGTAGTTTTTGGTTTTTGCCAGTATCCCAATCAGTAACACCACCAGCGCGCCTATCGCCGCTTTAATCAGCAATCCCATCCCTTTTCCCTTAACAACTAAATAACAATGCCCGGCAGCATAACGGAACGGCAACAATTTGCGAATGATTAATGGAAGGTTAAGGTTGCGCGGTGTATGTTGGCCTTTTCCGAAGACACAGACGTGCTATGAACAAGATCGTATACGTTGAGGATGAACCCGAAGTTGGCCAGCTGATTGCGGCTTATCTGGGTAAACATGATATGGATGTCATCGTCGAACCGCGCGGCGACCGGGCTGAAGAGGTCGTGGCACGGGAAAAACCCGATCTGGTGCTGCTGGATATTATGTTACCCGGTAAAGACGGCATGACCCTGTGCCGGGATCTGCGTGCCGTCTGGCAAGGCCCGATTGTGCTGCTGACCTCTCTCGACAGCGACATGAACCATATCCTGTCGCTGGAGATGGGGGCTAACGACTATATTCTCAAAACCACCCCACCGGCGGTACTGCTGGCACGCCTGCGCCTGCATCTTCGCCAGCACGTTGCGACCTCCAGTGATGCCCCCGCTCCGCTGTTAACCCCGCACAAAGCCCTGCGGTTCGGCACCCTGTCCATCGACCCGGTGAATCGCCAGGTGCTGCTGTCCGGCGAACAGGTGGCGCTGTCGACGGCGGATTTCGATCTGCTGTGGGAGCTGGCGACCCATGCCGGACAGATCATGGACCGGGACGCGCTGCTAAAAAACCTGCGCGGCGTCAGCTACGATGGCATGGACCGCAGCGTGGACGTGGCCATCTCCCGTCTGCGCAAGAAACTGCTGGATAATGCCACCGAACCTTTCCGCATTAAAACCGTGCGTAACAAAGGCTATCTCTTCGCGCCGCACGCCTGGGATATCTGACACTTCCTCCGGGTACTTTCATGAAAAAGCTGTTTGTGCAGTTTTACCTCCTGCTGTTTGTCTGCTTCCTGGTGATGACCATGCTGGTTGGGCTGGTCTACAAGTTCACCGCCGAGCGGGCGGGCCGGCAGTCGCTGGATGATTTGATGAAAAGCTCGCTCTATTTGATGCGCAGCGAACTGCGTGAGATCCCGCCTCACGACTGGGCGCGTACCATCAAACAGCTGGATTTGAACCTGTCATTCAAACTGCGCATCGAACCGCTGAAAAAGTACGACCTGGATGCCCCAACCATGCAGCGTCTGCGCAGCGGTGACATCGTGGCGCTGGACGAGCAGTACACCTTTATCCAGCGTATTCCGCGCAGCCACTATGTGCTGGCGGTCGGCCCGGTGCCCTACCTCTACTTCCTGCACCAGATGCGCCTGCTGGATATCGCCCTGCTGGCCTTTATCGCCATTTCGCTGGCTTTTCCGGTGTTTATCTGGATGCGCCCGCACTGGCAGGACATGCTGCGCCTCGAGGCTGCCGCCCAGCGTTTTGGCGACGGACATCTGACCGAGCGGATCCACTTCGACAGCGGGTCCAGCTTTGAGCGGCTGGGCGTGGCGTTTAACCAGATGGCGGACAATATTAATGCCCTGATCGCCAGCAAAAAACAGCTGATCGACGGTATTGCTCACGAGCTGCGCACCCCGCTGGTACGGCTGCGCTACCGGCTGGAGATGAGTGAAAACCTGACCACGGCGGAGTCCCAGGCGCTGAACCGCGATATCAGCCAGCTTGAGGCGCTGATCGAGGAGCTGCTGACCTATGCCCGCCTCGACCGTCCGCAGAACGAATTGAAGCTCACCACCCAGGACCTGCCCGCCTGGCTGCGCAGCTACGTTGAGGACGTGCAGAGCGTCAACCCCCAGCGCACGTTGCTGATGACCAGCATGGGTGGCGACTATGGCGCGCTGGATATGCGCTTGATGGAGCGGGTGGTGGATAATCTGGTCAATAACGCCCTGCGCTACAGCGATAATCAGCTGCGGATTTCGCTGCACCTGCACGACAATCGCGCCAGTTTGTGGGTAGAGGATGATGGCCCCGGCATCGCACCCGACGCCCGCAAGCGGGTGTTTGAGCCCTTTGTCCGTCTCGACCCGAGCCGGGACCGCGCCACCGGCGGCTGCGGCCTTGGTCTGGCGATCGTCCACTCTATCGCTCAGGCATTGGGGGGCGACGTCAGCTGCGAAGCGAGCGATCTCGGCGGAGCCCGGTTCTGCTTTAACTGGCCCATCTGGCACCACCTTCCTTCCCTTACCGCTGACTGACCCAAACCGCACGCTGGCCTGACCCGGCGTGCTGTGCTATATATTTAGTATGTTGTAACTAATGTGGTGCACTATGGCGACCTACGATCTTATCGAACGCTTAACCTCAACCTTTCGCCAGATGGAGTACGAGCTGGCGCAACTCACGGACGATCTGCAAACCTGCCGGTTGCTGGCGGGCCGCGTGTTCTCGCTGCCCGACGTCGCCAAAGGCGCCGAGCACGATCCGCTCAACGCCATCACGGTGAAGCAGCACCTCGGTCAGGAGGCGCTGACCATGGCGCTGCAGCACTATCGTCATCTGTTTATTCAGCAGCAGTCGGAAACCCGCAGCAGCAAGGCCGCCGTGCGCCTGCCGGGGGTGATCTGCCTGCAAAGCGATGCCGCCCACAGGGCGCAGCTGACGGATCAGATTGCGAGCATTAACGCCTTAAAAGCCGAATTTGAAAGAATCGTCACCGAGGAGTCAGGCCTCGCCCCCGCCGCCCGCTTTGAGTGGGTGCATCACCATCTGCCCGGTTTGATTACCCTTAACGCCTATCGCACCTTAACGGCGATCAACCACCCCGCCACCCTGCGCTTCGGCTGGGCCAATAAGCACATCATCAAAAATTTCACCCGGGATGAGGTGCTGGCGATGCTGGAAAAAAGCCTGAAGTCCCCGCGCGCCGTGGCGCCCTGGTCCAGAGATCAGTGGGTGGAGCGGCTGGAGGCAGAATATACCGCCATCCACGCCTTGCCTGAGCAGGCGCGGCTGAAGATCAAACGGCCAGTGAAGGTACAGCCTATTGCCCGGGTCTGGTATGCCGGACAGCAAAAGCAGGTCCAGTACGCTTGCCCGACGCCGCTGATCGCCTTGTACGACGCTGACCAGGGGGCGGTGATCCCGGACATTGGTGAACTGCTGAATTACGATGCTGACAACGTTCAGCACCGCTATAAGCCGCAGGCGCAGCCGCTGCGATTGATTATCCCGCGGCTGCACCTGTACGTGGCGGAGTAGCTATTTCAGGCTGCCGACCATCTCTTCCGGGCGGACCCAGCTGTCGAACTCGGCCTCGGTGAGATACCCCAGCGCCAGGGCGGCGGCTTTCAGGGTCAGCCCCTCTTTATGCGCTTTCTTGGCGATTTCAGCCGCCTTGTCATAGCCGATGTGGGTATTGAGCGCCGTCACCAGCATTAACGACTCGTTAAGGAGCTGACTGATGCGCTCGCGCTCAGGCTCGATGCCCACCGCGCAGTGCTCGTTAAAGCTCTCCATTCCGTCGGCCAGCAGACGCACCGACTGGAGGAAGTTATGGATAACCATCGGGCGATAGACGTTCAGCTCAAAGTTGCCCGAGGCCCCGCCCATGTTTACCGCCACGTCGTTGCCCATCACCTGACAGCAGAGCATGGTCATGGCTTCGCACTGGGTCGGGTTGACCTTGCCCGGCATGATGGAACTGCCCGGCTCGTTCTCAGGGATGCTGATCTCCCCGATGCCGCAGCGCGGCCCGGAGGCCAGCCAGCGCACGTCGTTGGCGATTTTCATCAGCGAGGCCGCCAGCCCTTTCAGCGCCCCGTGGGCATGCACCAGCGCGTCGCAGGTGGCCAGCGCCTCGAACTTATTTGGCGCGGTAACAAACGGCTGCCCGGTGATGGTCGCCAGCTCTTCCGCCACGCGCACCGCGTACTCGGGATGGGTGTTGAGCCCGGTGCCCACCGCGGTGCCGCCCAGCGCCAGCTCCGCCAGGTGCGGCAGGCTGTTGTCGATATGGCGAAGGTTGTGCTCGAGCATCGCCACCCAGCCGGAAATCTCCTGCCCGAGGGTCAGAGGCGTAGCATCCTGCAGATGGGTTCGCCCAATTTTGACGATACCGGCGAAGGCCTGAGCTTTGTCGTCAAGGGTCTGCTTCAGCACGTTCAGCTGGGGGATCAGCTGCTCGCGCAGGGCAATCACCGCCGCGACGTGCATCGCCGTCGGGAAGACGTCGTTGGAGCTCTGGCTTTTGTTGACGTCGTCGTTGGGGTGGATTTTGCGCTCCATGCCGCGTACCCCGCCGAGCAGCTCGCTGCCGCGGTTAGCCAGCACCTCGTTCATGTTCATGTTGCTCTGGGTGCCGGAGCCGGTCTGCCAGATGGCGAGGGGGAATTCATCAGGATGCTTGCCGGCCAACACTTCATCAGCGGCGCTGATAATCGCGGTGGCTTTTTCCGCCGCCAGCAGGCCTAAATCCTGGTTTACTTTAGCGGCAGCACGTTTGGTCAGCGCCAGGGCCTGGATCAGCGAGACCGGCATTTTTTCAGTGGAAATACGGAAATGTTCCAGCGAGCGCTGGGTTTGCGCGCCCCAGAGTTTGTCCTGCGGGACGTCGATGGCACCCATCGAATCTTTCTCACTGCGTGAGGTGGTCATTACTTTCTCCTTGATAACACTGAAGTGGATTGCTCACAGCTCAAAGAAACAAGTATTGATGAGAACGGGGAAAGGGTATGGCGCTTTGTGCGCTCTTTTTGTGCCGGGCAGTGCCGGGTGGCGGCTACGCCTTACCCGGCCTACCGAACATGTAGGCCTGGTAAGGGCAGCGCCACCCGGCAGGTTTTTAAACTACTTCACACAGGCCGAACACTGGGAAGACTGGATCTGCTTGAAGAAGTCGTTGCCTTTGTCATCCACGAGGATAAACGCCGGGAAGTCTTCCACTTCAATTTTCCAGATCGCTTCCATCCCTAGCTCCGGGTACTCCACGCACTCGAGGCTCTTGATGCTGCCCTGGGCCAGGACCGCAGCCGGGCCACCGATGCTGCCGAGGTAGAAGCCGCCGTGCTTGTGGCACGCGTCGGTCACCTGCTGGCTGCGGTTGCCCTTCGCCAGCATGATCATGCTCCCGCCGTTCGCCTGGAGCTGATCCACGTAGGAGTCCATACGCCCGGCGGTAGTTGGGCCTAAGGAGCCGGAGGCATAGCCGTCCGGGGTTTTCGCCGGGCCCGCGTAGTAGATCGGGTGATCCTTGATGTACTGCGGCAGTCCTTCGCCGTTATCCAGACGCTCTTTCAGCTTGGCGTGAGCGATATCGCGGCCCACGATGATGGTGCCGTTCAGGGAGAGACGGGTGGAGACCGGATACTGGGACAGCTGGGCGAGGATCTCGCTCATCGGACGGTTCAGATCGATGCGTACCGCCTCGCCCTCGCCCGCTTTACGCAGTTCTTCCGGGATGTACTTGCCCGGGTTGTTCTCCAGTTTTTCGATCCAGATACCGTCGCGGTTGATCTTCGCCTTGATGTTGCGGTCCGCCGAACAGGAGACGCCCATGCCCACCGGGCAGGATGCGCCATGGCGCGGGAGACGGATCACGCGGATATCGTGGGCGAAATATTTGCCGCCAAACTGCGCGCCGAGGCCGAGGTTCTGCGCTTCCACCAGCAGCTCCTGCTCGAGCTGGACGTCGCGGAACGCCTGGCCGTGCTCGTTACCTTCGGTCGGCAGGCCGTCGTAGTATTTGGTCGAAGCCAGCTTGACGGTTTTCAGGGTGCTCTCCGCTGAGGTGCCGCCAATGACAAACGCGATGTGGTACGGCGGACAGGCCGCGGTGCCGAGCGTGCGCATCTTCTCCACCAGGTAGTTCTTCAGCTTGCCCGGAGAGAGCAGCGCTTTGGTCTCCTGATAGAGATAGGTTTTGTTCGCTGAACCGCCGCCTTTGGCGATACAGAGGAATTTGTATTCGTCGCCATCAACGCTGTAGAGGTCGATCTGCGCCGGCAGGTTGGTGCCGGTATTCACCTCTTTGTACATATCCAGCGCCGCGTTTTGCGAGTAGCGCAGGTTATCTTCGATATAGGTGTTATACACGCCGCGGGCCAGGGCCGCTTCGTCGCCGCCGCCGGTCCAGACGCGCTGGCCTTTTTTGCCGGTGATGATGGCGGTGCCGGTGTCCTGACAGGTCGGCAGAATGCCTTTCGCCGCGATATCGGAGTTACGCAGGAACTGCAGAGCGACGTATTTGTCGTTTTCACTGGCCTGCGGGTCGCTGAGGATATCGGCTACCTGCTGCTGGTGCGCCGGGCGCAGCATAAAGGAGGCATCGTGGAAGGCATGTTGCGCCAGTAAGGTCAGCGCCTGCGGGTCAACCTTCAGGATCTCCTGCCCCTCAAACTCTGAGACGGACACATGATCGCGGGTTAACAGGTAATATTCGGTCTGATCCTTTGCCAGCGGGAAAGGATCCTGATAATGGAAGGGTTTATTCGACATTGATCTCTCACTTACGACATTGCTGATTATGGTTCAGGCAGATGTTCCGTTTGCCCTGCTTAAAAGCGAGTTGGCTTATCCTACACAATTTTTTAACAAAAACTGAGACTAGTACGACTTTTTCCGTGCGCAGGTTACTTCCGTCCGGTTTATTGCTTTAATACGGGCAGTTAATTCCACATTTGAAACAGGGCTTGATAATGCAAAAACTCATTAACTCAGTGCAGAACTACGCCTGGGGAAGTCAAACTGCGTTAACGGATCTCTACGGTATCGCCAACCCGGACAACCTGCCGATGGCAGAGCTGTGGATGGGCGCGCACCCGAAGAGCAGCTCAAAAATTGACGATGCCGGCGCGGTGCGTTCCCTACGCGAGGTCATCGATGCAGATAAAGCCACGCTGCTGGGCGCTAAGGTCGCTGAGCGCTTTGGCGAGCTGCCGTTCCTCTTTAAAGTGCTGTGCGCCGATCAGCCGCTGTCGATTCAGGTTCACCCGAACAAGCAGGCCTCTGAAGCGGGCTTTGCCAAAGAGAACGCGGCAGGTATTCCGCTGGATGCCGCCGAACGTAACTATAAAGATCCGAACCACAAACCGGAGCTGGTGTTCGCCCTGACGCCGTTCCTGGCGATGAACGCCTTCCGCGAATTCTCTGAAATCGTCTCCCTGCTGCAGCCGGTGGCCGGGGCGCATAGCGCCATTGCCCACTTCCTTGAAAAACCGGATGCCGATCGCCTGAGCCATCTCTTCGCCAGCCTGCTGAATATGAAGGGCGAGGAGAAATCCCGCGCGCTGGCAGTGCTGAAAGCGGCGCTCAACGGCCAGCAGGGCGAGCCGTGGCAGACCATCCGTGTGATTTCAGAATTTTACCCCGACGACAGCGGCCTCTTCTCCCCGCTGCTGCTGAACGTGGTGAAACTGGAGCCAGGCGAAGCGATGTTCCTGTTCGCCGAAACCCCGCACGCCTACCTGAAGGGCGTGGCGCTGGAGGTGATGGCCAATTCCGATAACGTGCTGCGCGCGGGCCTTACGCCGAAATACATCGACATTCCTGAACTGGTGGCTAACGTCAAATTCGTCGCCAAACCGTCAGCTGAACTGCTTACTCAACCGGTGAAAAACGGCGCAGAGCTGGACTTCCCGATTCCGGTGGACGATTTCGCCTTCTCGCTGCACGACCTGAGCAGCGCAGAGACCCGGATTGCCCAGCAGAGCGCGGCGATCCTGTTCTGCGTCGAGGGCGAAGCGGTGCTGAGCAAGGGCGACGAGCGCCTGGTGCTGAAGCCGGGCGAGTCGGCGTTTGTTGCGGCCAGCGACTCGCCGATCGGCGTCAGCGGCGTCGGCCGTCTGGCCCGGGTTTTCAACAAGCTCTAGCGGTCGGCTGAATTTTTTAACAATTATTGCTAAGCTATTGGTAATCTTATGACCTCACCGGGCGGTTTTCACCGCTCGGTTTCATTTTAGGGATAATCACGATGAAGAAATCGGTTATAGCTGCAGGCGTTATTATTGCATTAGGGGTGGTCTGGACGGGTGCTTCCTGGTATACCGGGAAACAGCTGGAGAGCCATCTGGCTGAGATGGTAGCGCAGGCGAATAGCGAACTTAAGCGTACCGCACCGGAAGCCGGGCTGGAGTTGAGCTATCAGGATTACCAGCGCGGCCTGTTCAAAAGCCATCTGCAGCTGGTGCTTAAACCGGTCGCTGGCACCCAAAATCCATGGCTGCAGCCAGGACAAAGTCTGGTGCTGAACGAGGTGGTCGATCACGGCCCCTTCCCGCTGGCCCAGCTGAAAACCTTCAATCTGATCCCGTCTATGGCCTCGGTCAAATCGACCCTGGTGAACAACGAAGCCTCTAAGCCGCTGTTCGATCTGGCGAAGAATGAATCCCCGTTCGAGGCCAATACCCGCATCAGCTATGCCGGTGATACCAGCACCGATCTGGCGCTGAAAGCGTTGAATTACGAGAACGGCGACGAGAAAGTGGCCTTCAGCGGCGGTAATTTCAAACTCGATGCTGACCGCGACGGCAACAGCTTCTCCCTGAAAGGTGAAGCGGCCAGCGGCCTGGTCAATGCGGTGAACGAGTACGGCCAGAAAGTGCAGCTTACCTTCAACAACCTGAAGACCGAGGGCAACAGCCGTCTGACCGACTTTGACGAGCGGATCGGCGATCAGAAAGTCACTCTCGATAAGCTGGCCATCGCTATTGAAGGCAAAGAGATGGCGGTGCTGGAAGGCACGGATCTGAACGGTAAGGCAGAGCTGTCGAAAGACGGCAAGAGCGTTAACAGCCAGGTGGATTACAGCCTGAAGAGCCTGAAAATACAGAATCAGGACATGGGTACCGGCAAGCTGACGCTGAAAATCGGCAATATCGACGGTCAGGCGTGGCATCAGTTCAGCCAGCAGTATCGCGCCCAGAGCCAGGCGCTGCTGGCCGACAAAGAGCTGATGACCAACAACCCGGCGCTCTATCAGCAGAAAGCGACGGAGGCCTTCTTCAGCAATCTGCCGATCCTGCTGAAAGGCGAGCCGGTCGTCACCCTGGCGCCGCTGAGCTGGAAAAACAGCAAAGGCGAGACCAACTTTAACCTGTCGCTGTTCCTGAAAGATCCGGCTACCGCGACGGGTCAAGCCCAGACGCTGGCTCAGGAAGTGGATCGCAGCGTGAAATCGCTGGAGAGCAAGCTGACCATCCCGATGGACATGGCGACCGAGTTCATGACCCAGATTGCGAAGCTGGAAGGCTATAACGAGGATGACGCCGGTAAGCTGGCCAGCCAGCAGGTGAAAGGCCTGGCGGCGATGGGTCAGATGTTCCGCATCACCACCGTGGAAGATAACGTGATCGGCACCAGCCTGCAGTACAGCAACGGTCAGGTGACCCTGAACGGGCAGAAAATGCCGCTGGAAGAGTTTGTTGGCATGTTCGGCGTTCCGGCGCTGAACCTGGCGGTACCGGACGAGCCTGCCGCGCCAGCGGCCCCGGCCCCAGAGCCTGCGCCTGCGCCTGCGCCTGCGCCTGCGGTTCCACAGCAATAAAACAGCAAAACCCCTTTTCGGAGGGGTTTTTTATTGCCGATCATCCTTTCCAGCCGGTCAGGAAGTCCATCAGCAGGGCGTTCACCTTCTCCGGCTGTTCCTCCTGCGGCAGATGGCCGCACTCTTCAATACCATAGGCTCTGAGATCGTCCGCCATTTCAGCCCAGACGCTCTGCATATCGAACAGCTTACCCACGGCGTGAAAATCATTGCCCCACAGCGACATCACCGGGCAGACAATTTTGACCTCCGCGTCGGCCAGATCCTGCGCCACATCCTCGGCGTTGGCGCGATAGTCGGCCATCGCCCCACGCACGGCACCGGGAGCCTGATACGCCCGGACATAGGTATCGAACGCCTCACCGCTGATGGTCGAGGGATCGAAAGTCCAGTCCGAGAAGAAATGGCGCAGCCAGATATGCTCCCGACCGGCTATCAGAGCTTCCGGCAGATCGGGCACCAGATGGAACAGGAAGAACCAGTAGGCGCGGGCGATTGAGGCGTTCAGATCGCGGGCGACGATGCGCGTCGGCACGTTATCCATCACCACCAGGCGATCCACCAGCTCGGGATAATCTTTCGCAAAGCGGGTGGCGACGCGCGCCCCGCGGTCGTGCCCTACCAGCACCACTTTATTCAGCCCCAGCGCGCGCATCAGCTCCCGGATATCCCGGGCCATGTTGCGTTTATCGTAGCCGGAGGCCGGCTTATCGGTCTCCCCGTAGCCGCGCAAATCCGGGGCAATCACCCGGTAGTGCTTTGACAGAACCGGAATTTGATAGCGCCAGGCGTAATGGGTTTCCGGGAAACCGTGGAGCAGGATCACCGGCGCGCCTTCGCCCTCTTCAACCACAAACTGACGAATGCCGTTAGCCGTTACGGTGTAACTTTTCATTATATTTCCTCGTCTTATTTCAGCAGGGGGACGTCGGCCGCACGTTGATACGGGCCGTAGATCGCCGGGTTCCAGCTGTAGCCCTGCGCATGAGTTGTAATGTGGCCGATCCCCGGGAAGGCCAGGTGCGCCGCCGCCATCCACTCACCGTCTTTCGCCAGGGCGTTAAACTCCTGCCCACGGGATGCAGTGGCTTTGTTCGCATCCACGTCAAAGCGAATCGACACTTCCGGGTGCGGGAACTGCACGGCCGGGGCGTGGATCAGATCCCCGATAAAGTTGATGGCCTTCCCTTCAGAGGCAAATCGATACACCGTGCTGCCAGGCGTATGGCCGATGGCATAGGCTGTCTGAACTTCTGGGATCGGCGAGGCTGGCGGAACGAAGGTTTTCAGCTTCCCGGCTGCTTTATAGGCTGCCAGGGCGTTTTGGGCGATAGCGAAATACTCTTTGGCATTGGCAGGAGCGCGGGCTTCTTTTGCCGGATCCAGCCAGTAGTCGGCCTCGCCCTGCGGCACCCAGACGGTGGCATTGGGGAATAGCGCCTTACCGGAGGCATCGCTCAGGCCGCAGACGTGGTCCAGGTGGAGGTGGGTCAGGAAGAGGGTATCCACCTGCTCAGGACGGTAGCCGGAGGCCTGCATATTGGGAATCAATTGCCCTGCGGTTTGCGGCACGCAGTGGCCCGCCCCGCTGTCAATCAACACCAGATGTTTACCGGTATTCACCAGAAAAGCGTTGAAGGAGGTGGGCATCCGTTCGGCATCGATCTTATGTTGTGCCAGCAGATCGCGGATTTTGTCGGCTGAGAGCCCGTTTAACAGCGAAGGCGAGAGATCGTTGTAGCCATCGAAAAGCGCCGTCACCTCATTTTGCCCCACCGCCAGGCGGTAATAACCCGGCACCTGCTGGCGTATCTGAGCGGGAGCATCTGCCCACACGGAGCCCGCAAAAAGCAGGCCGCTGAGCGCTAAAACCGTTGTCATCTTTTTCATCATCACTCCGAATTCACTGTTTATCAGGATGTGGAGTGACTATGGCGCTATAACGATATTTAGTGTAGATGTGGGATCTGATACGCCAGTATAACCGGATACGAGATAATGAGACTGGACGATGTGGAAGTGTTTGTTGAAGCGATAAAAGCAGGCAGCCTGGCGGGTGCCGCGCGTCGGCTGTCGATAAGCGCCATGGCGGCGTCGCGCTGCCTCAATAACCTGGAGGCTGAGCTGGGCGTCCGGCTGGTGCATCGCACCACGCGCTCCCTTTCGCCGACCAGCGATGGCGAGGTCTTTTTGCCGCATGCTCAGGCGCTGCTGGAAGATAAGACCAATGCGCTGGCCGACCTGTTTCCCGATGGAGCCCGCCTTTCCGGGCGGCTGCGCATCACCGCCTCGGCGGCGTTTGGGCGCAAAATCATCGCCCCGATGCTGCCCGACTTTATGCGCCAGCATCCTGCCCTGCAGGTTGATTTGCTCGCCACCGATGAGCAGGTTGATATTGTCGGGAAAGGGATCGACGTGGCGTTACGCATTGCCCCGCTGCGGGATAACCGGCTGGTTGCCCATCGCCTGGGTGATAATCCCCGCGATCTGTGTGCCAGCGCAGAGTATCTGGCGGCGAACGGCTATCCGAAAACGCTCAGCGATCTGGCGGCGCACAGCTGCCTGACCACCTCTGACACCACCCACTGGTCATTTGAACAGGGCGGACAGCGGAGCAGACAAAAGGTGTCGGGGCGATTTTCGGCGAATTCCATTGAGGCGATCTTTGAAGCCTGTGTGGGAGGAATGGGCATCGCCAATCTGTCCCGCTGGTACGTTGGGCCCGCCCTGGCGCAAGGCCAGCTCGAGCGGATCGTGCTGGAGGACGCCGAGCCAGAAGCGCTGGCCGTCTGGGCCGTTTACCCCACCTCGCGGCTGATCCCCGCGAAGGTACGCAAGTTTGTCGAGGCGCTTGAGGCGCGGCTGGTACGGAACCCCCTCACGCCATGACCCTGAGGCTACTTCACCGTGACCAGGCGAGCGGAGACAATCTGATGCCCGGCCTGCACGTCGGATTTCTCAATCCGCTGCATAATACGGTCTGCCAGAGTGTAGCCCATCTCCCGTGCCGGAGTGGTCGCCCAGACGATAGGCAGATCGTCCAGCGCGTTTTCTGACACGTCGGCAAAGGCGCCAAGCGCTACCTGATGTCCGAAGAAGGTTTCAACCCCGCCTTCCCCGCTCTGGCGTCCGGCGCGGATCAAACCAAACCACGCCCCCATGGCGATGACGTCGTTGTAGCAAATCACGGCGCTAATGGTCGGGCTGGCGCGGAGTAACGTCCCGATCGCTTCTGCCGCCTGTTTCTGGCTGGATCCACACTCCACCACCCATTCACTGTGGAACGGAAGCCCATATTTGATCAGCGTCGAGCAGTAGCCGCCCACCCGTTCGGCGCGGGTCAGGGACGAACTTTTGCCGCCCAGCCAGGCAATCCGCTGATGGCCGCGACGAATAAGATGTTCGGTCAGCATTTGTGCCGCCTGCATGTTGTCCGGGCGCAGGGTATCGGCTTCGTCCAGATAGCTGGCGCGGGAGGCAAACACCAACGGAACGCCCTTCTCCGCCGCCCGCTCGCACAGTTCATTGGTCACCCCGGAGGCCCCGGCAACGATCACCCCATCCACCCCCTGGGTCAGCAGCATGTCGAGGCGCTGGAGCAGCTGATCGGCTTCGCGACCGCCGTGCAGTAAAAACACCATGCGTCCCTGAGATTCCAGCGCTTCGGTCAGGCCTGCCGTCAGTTCTGCATAGAACGGCGAAGTGAGGTCGCGGACGATCAGGCCAATCACCCCGCTCTGTCCACCGCGCAGCGCCGAGGCCTGGCGATTGCGCACAAAGCCCAGCTGCTCCACCGCATCGTTGACACGCTGACCCGTCGCGGAGGAGATCCGCCCTTTCCCGCTCAGCACCAGTGAAACCGTGCTGACGGAAACGCCCGCCGCCAGCGCGACGTCATTGATGGTGATCTTTTTCGCTACTGCCATGTGTTGCCGTGACTCCCTGATAATGAGATCGGTAAAACGTTTTATCAATACGTTATCTTTATACTCTCTGCCAAAGCCTGAGAATGTGATTTAGCGCGCACTAAACTTTGATAAAACGTTTTATCTTCTCGCAGCACTGAGGCAGGTAAACTTATTTTAACAATAAAGGAGTCGTTTTATGACGGCGAAAGCAGCACAAAAAATCTCGCTATGGGAATTTTTCCAGCAACTGGGTAAGACCTTTATGCTGCCCGTGGCTCTGCTCTCCTTCTGCGGCATCATGCTGGGTATCGGCAGCTCGCTCAGCAGCCACGATGTCATTACGCTGATCCCGTTCCTCGGCAATCCTGTGCTGCAGGCGATCTTTATCTGGATGAGCAAGGTCGGCTCCTTTGCCTTTAGCTTCCTGCCGGTGATGTTCTGTATCGCTATCCCGCTGGGGCTGGCCCGCGAAAACAAAGGCGTGGCGGCGTTTGCCGGTTTCGTTGGCTACGCGGTGATGAACCTGGCGGTCAACTTCTGGCTCACCGCCAAAGGCATCCTGCCGACCACCGATGCGGCGGTGCTGAAAGCCAACAACATTCAGAGCGTAATCGGTATTCAGTCAATCGATACCGGGATCCTCGGGGCGGTGATCGCCGGGGTAATCATCTGGATGCTGCACGAGCGTTTCCACAATATTCGCCTGCCGGACGCGCTGGCCTTCTTCGGCGGCACCCGCTTTGTACCGATCGTTACCCTGGTGGTGATGGGTCTGTTCGGTCTGATCATTCCGCTGATTTGGCCGGTCTTTGCCATGGGCATTACCGGCATTGGCCGTATCATTAACAGCGCCGGTGATTTTGGCCCGATGATCTTCGGTACCGGTGAACGCCTGCTGCTGCCCTTTGGACTCCAGCATATCCTCGTGGCGCTGATCCGCTTCACGGAAGCGGGCGGGACGATGGACGTGTGCGGGCACGATGTGAGCGGCGCGCTGACCATCTTCCAGGCGCAGCTGAGCTGCCCGACCACCCACGGCTTCTCCGAGAGCGCGACCCGCTTCCTCTCCCAGGGCAAAATGCCGGCCTTCCTCGGCGGCCTGCCGGGTGCAGCGCTGGCGATGTACCACTGCGCCCGCCCGGAAAACCGTCATAAGATTAAGGGCCTGCTGATCTCCGGCGTCATCGCCTGCGTGGTGGGTGGCACCACCGAACCCATCGAGTTCCTGTTCCTGTTCGTGGCACCGGTGCTGTATCTCATTCACGCGGTGCTGACCGGTCTGGGCTTTACCACCATGGCGGTGCTGGGCGTGACTATCGGGAACACCGACGGCAACGTGATCGACTTTGTGGTGTTCGGCATCCTGCACGGGCTGTCCACCAAATGGTATCTGGTGCCGGTCGTAGCGGCGATTTGGTTCGCGGTGTACTACGGGATCTTCCGCTTCGCCATCACCCGCTTTAACCTGAAAACCCCAGGGCGCGATACCGACGCGGCCACCAGCGTTGAACAGGCCGTGGCGGGTACGATTGGGAAATCCGGCTATAACACCCCTGCCATTCTGGCGGCGCTGGGCGGTGCGGATAACATTACCTCGCTGGATAACTGCATCACCCGCCTGCGCCTGTCGGTGGCGGATATGTCCAAAGTGGATACCAACGCCCTGAAGGCCAACCGCGCCATCGGCGTGGTACAGTTGAATCAGCATAATTTGCAGGTGGTCATCGGCCCGCAGGTGCAGTCAGTGAAAGACGAGCTGGCAACCCTGATGCGAACAGTAGAAGCCTGATGCCTCAGCCCCCTCGCCATGAGGGGGTTTTATTTTAAGGACCAACGTCATGTTTGATTTCTCGACCGTCGTGGATCGTCACGGCACCTGGTGTACCCAGTGGGACTATATTGCCGACCGCTTCGGTGCCGCCGACCTGCTGCCCTTTACCATCTCGGATATGGATTTTGCCACCGCCCCCTGCATCATCGACGCCCTGCAAACCCGCATCGGCCACGGGGTGTTTGGCTACAGCCGCTGGAAAAACGACGAGTTCCTCGCTGCGGTGGCCCACTGGTTCCGTCAGCGCTTTGACAGCACTCTCGACACCAGCAGCATCGTCTATGGCCCGTCGGTGATCTATATGGTGTCTGAGCTGATCCGCCAGTGGTCAGACGCCGGCGATGGCGTGGTGATCCACACCCCGGCGTACGACGCGTTTTACAATGCCATTGCGGGTAATCACCGTCAGGTGGTTTCCGTCGGTCTGCACAACGCAACACAAGGCTGGCAGTGCGATATGGCAGAGCTCGAGGCGGTGCTGGCCCAGCCGCAGAATAAAATTTTATTACTCTGTAGCCCGCATAACCCGACCGGCAAGGTCTGGACCCGGGACGAGCTAACCACCATAGCTGAACTCTGCGCGCGACACGATGTGGCGGTGATCAGCGACGAAATTCATATGGATATGGTGTGGGGCAGCCATCAGCATACCCCCTGGTGCGAGGTGGCGCAGGGGAAATGGGCGCTGCTGACTTCGGGCTCGAAAAGCTTCAATATTCCGGCGCTTACCGGGGCGTACGGCCTGATTGGCGATGAGGTCAGCCGTGCGGCTTATCTGCAGGCGTTGAAGGGACGCGACGGACTCTCCTCACCGTCGGTGCTGGCGCTGGTGGCGCACATCGCCGCCTACCAGCAGGGCGAAGCCTGGCTGGATGCCCTGCGCGGGTATCTGGAGGCCAATCTGCAGTATGTAGCCGACAGGCTGAATGCCGCCTTCCCGGCCCTCAACTGGCAGCCGCCGGAGGCAACCTATCTGGCGTGGATCGATCTTCGCCCGCTAAATATTGACGACAGAGCGCTGCAAAAGGTGCTGATTGAGCAGCAAAAAGTCGCGATCATGCCGGGATATACCTACGGTAAAGAAGGTAACGGCTTTATCCGTCTTAATGCCGGTTGCCCGCGCAGCAAGCTTGAGGAGGGCGTGGCACGCCTGATAGCCGGGATCAGCGCGATACTTTAATTATGTTGCGCAACGGAATTATCCATTGCGCAAATAGCTTTTTCTCTCATTTTGTTTTTATAATAGCTCGCACTTCTACTAATAAAGAGTGCGACCATGATTGATACCACCCTCCCGTTAACTGACGTACATCGCCACCTTGATGGCAATATCCGCGCCCAGACCATCCTGGACCTGGGTCGTCAGTATAATTTAACCCTGCCCGCACAAAATCTTGAGGCGCTGATCCCACACGTGCAGGTCACGGAAAACGAGCCGGATCTGGTTAGCTTCCTGAGCAAACTCGACTGGGGGGTAAAAGTTCTCGCCTCGCTGGACGCCTGCCGTCGCGTCGCCTTTGAAAACATTGAAGATGCCGCGCGCAACGGTCTGCACTACGTCGAGCTGCGCTTCTCGCCGGGCTATATGGCGATGACCCATCAGCTGCCGGTCGCGGGTGTGGTAGAAGCCGTGATTGCCGGCGTACGCGAAGGCTGCAAGACCTTTAACGTGGAAGCACGCCTGATTGGCATCATGAGCCGTACCTTCGGGGAAGATGCCTGCCTGCAGGAGCTTGAGGCCCTGCTGGCGCACAAGGACCAGATCACCGCCGTGGATCTGGCGGGCGACGAGCTGGGCTTCCCTGGCAGTCTGTTCCTCTCCCACTTTAACCGCGCCCGGGATGCGGGCTGGCACATCACCGTTCATGCCGGTGAAGCCGCAGGCCCGGAGAGCATCTGGCAGGCTATTCGCGAGCTGGGCGCCGAACGCATCGGTCATGGGGTGAAGGCGGTCGAAGATCGGGCTCTGATGGACTTCCTGGCGGAACAGCGCATCGGGATTGAATCCTGTCTGACCTCAAACATTCAGACCAGCACCGTGGCGACCCTGGCGCAGCATCCGCTGAAAACCTTCCTTGAACACGGGGTGATGGCCTCGCTGAACACCGACGATCCGGCGGTTCAGGGGGTGGATATTATTCACGAGTATACGGTTGCCGCCTCGCTGGCAGGGCTCAGCCGGGAGCAGATCCGGCAGGCGCAGATCAACGGTCTGGAGATGGCCTTCTTAACCCCTGCCGAGAAGCAGGCGTTACGCGACAAGGTCGCACGCGGATAAGAAAAAGCCCGGCAAGATGGCCGGGCTCTTTTTTTATGCCAGACAGAGGGTCGCGCGATGCTTCGCGGACTCAATCCCCAGCTCGATCAGCTCCATAATCTGGATCGCCTGGCTTGCCGGAACCGGGTTTTCCCCGTCGCCGTTCAGCGCATCGCGGATCCCGGCATAATAGGCCGGATAGTTACCCGGCAGCGTCAGCCAGGTCTCTTCCACACGCTCTTCCCCTTCGACGCGGGTCAGCACGCCGTCACGCATATCGTAGCCCCAGTCTTCCTGCGGCAGTCGTTCGCCGTTTTTCAGACGATCTTCCTGCGGGTCGAGACCAAATTTTACGTAGCTGGCGCGGGAGCCGTGCACGATATAGCGCGCGGATTCCGCCGCCGCCATCATGGTGCCGTGCAGCACCACGCGGCGCTGCGGGTAGCTCAGCACGGCGTGGAAGTAGTCGGTGGCCTGCGCGCCAGGCCGCAGTTGGGCCAGATCGACGTTCAGGCTCACCGGCAAACCGAACAGGTTGACGGCCTGGTCGAGGAGATGCGGGGCCAGATCGTACCAGATGCCGCTGCCCGGGCCTGCCTGCTCGCGCCAGCGGTTACGCACCTGCGGACGGAAGCGATCAAAATGGGATTCGAAATAGGCCACTTCCCCGAGGGAACCGTCGGCGATCAGCGCCTTCACGGTCAGGAAATCGCTGTCCCAACGGCGGTTATGGAAGACCGAAAGCAGCTTGCCGAGGCTTTTCGCCAGCGCGTCCAGCTCCCGGGCCTGTGACAGTGTCACGGTAAAGGGTTTATCGACCACAACATGTTTCCCGGCTTCCAGGGCCGCTTTTGCCAGCGGGAAGTGGGTGTCGTTTGGAGTAGGGATGACGATCAAATCGATAGTGGGATCGTTAAACAGATGCTTCGGCTCGGAAACGACCGGGACCGTCGGCCAGTCGGCATGCACTTTCGCCGCATCGCTGCTGGAAATTGCCGCCAGCTCCATCCCCGGGGTGCCATCAATCAGCGGGGCATGAAACGTTTTACTCGCATAACCATAACCTATTAATCCAACACGGATTTTATCGCTCATGAAGTCGCCTCTTTTCTTTTGACCCACATATTTCACACTATCTCTTCACTGCTCACAATAGATTAATCCGGGGTTTTGTGCCTTAGGGCGATAGAAGCAATCAGTAATTTCTGATTAACAATTATAACTTGCTGAATACAATCGTAAAACATCAATGCAAAGCGCTTGCCGGAAGGCACTCTGCGCTGTAAAATTCTTAATCTGTATTTATGGACAAAACAAAATAACGAATCATGACGACAATTATTAATCGAATTATCGAGTTAGCCGGGTGGATTGTGTTGGGCGTGTCGGTGATATTGCTGGGGGTCGCCAGCCATATCGATAACTATCAGCCGCCAGAGCCGGTCAATAGCGTCACGCAAGCCAAGCCGCATGCACTGATCAAAAATAGTGACATATGATGTCAGTTGCATATTGCCAGCCGTCATGAACAGCGTTAACCTTCATCGCCAGGCGTCGACCGACGCCTGATTTCACCAGTAAAGAATATTCTTATTTTTGTCGATACGCGTCGGCAAATGGTTACGTCATTTTTGTTCCGTTTAGTATTCGACCGAATTACTTCTTTGGTATCACTCCTTTTTATATGGAAAATTATTAATATGACCGTCCAGGATTATTTATTAAAGTTTCGCAAGATTAATTCCCTCGAAAGTCTGGAAAAGCTGTTTGACCATCTGAACTACAGCCTGAGCGATAACCAGGAGATTATCAGCATGTACCGCGCCGCGGATCACCGCCGGGCGGAACTGGTCTCTGGCGGGCGTTTGTTCAACATTGGCGAGGTGCCTAAGTCAGTGTGGCGTTACGTGCTCTAAGAGGCTAGCCATTCCCAGGAAATGTTATATACTCTCGCCCCTGCTAATTTGCAGATTGCGCTGTTACTGACTTCGGGAGAGAACATGACCACAACGGCTGGAGAAAAAATTGGCGGCTGGTTACTGGCTCCGCTTGCCTGGCTGCTGGTGGCATTATTAAGCGCCTCGCTGGCACTGGTGCTTTACTCTACGGCGTTAATTACGCCGCACGCGTTAAAAACGCTGGGCGCGCAAAATACCATTAATATTGTCATGTGGTTTATTTCTTTCGCCTTTGCGATTGCCATGTGGTACTACACGCTCTGGCTGACCATTGCTTTTTTTAAACGCCGTCGGAATGTGCCGAAACACTATATTATCTGGCTGCTTGTCTCTGTATTACTGGCCGTTAAAGCCTTCGCGTTTTCGCCCGTCTCCGATGCGCTGGCGGTCCGTCAGTTACTCTTCCCCCTGCTGGTGACCGCGCTGTTTGTGCCCTACTTTAAGCGCTCGGCACGCGTGAAGAACACCTTTGTGAACCCGTAATAACCTTACAGTTAACCTGTTGTCGCCTGCGGCGGTTTATCCGATAATAGGCGGCTTTTTTATTTCAGGCTGAATAATGACCGATTACTTACTGCTCTTTGTCGGCACGGTGCTGGTAAACAACTTCGTCCTCGTGAAGTTCCTTGGCCTGTGCCCGTTTATGGGCGTGTCCAAAAAACTGGAAACCGCGATGGGGATGGGGCTGGCGACCACCTTCGTGATGACCCTTGCCTCGATCTGCGCCTGGTGGATTGACACCTGGATCTTGATCCCCCTCGGTCTGACCTACCTGCGCACGCTGGCCTTTATTCTGGTTATCGCCGTGGTGGTGCAGTTCACCGAAATGGTGGTGCGTAAAACCAGCCCGGCGCTATACCGTCTGCTCGGCATCTTTTTGCCGCTGATCACCACCAACTGTGCGGTGCTCGGCGTGGCGCTGCTCAACATTAACCTTGGGCACAATTTCCTGCAGTCGGCGCTGTACGGCTTTTCGGCTGCGGTGGGCTTCTCGCTGGTGATGGTGCTGTTTGCGGCAATCCGCGAACGCATGGTTGCCGCCGATATCCCGGCACCGTTTCGCGGTAACGCCATCGCGCTGGTTACCGCCGGTCTTATGTCTCTGGCCTTTATGGGCTTTAGTGGTCTGGTGAAGTTGTAATGAATGCAATCTGGATCGCCATCGCAGCCATCAGCGTACTGGGGCTGCTTTTTGGCATCATTCTCGGTTACGCCTCGCGCCGCTTCGCGGTGGAGGACGATCCGGTCGTAGAAAAAATTGATGAGCTGCTGCCGCAAAGCCAGTGCGGGCAGTGCGGCTACCCTGGCTGTCGCCCTTACGCCGAGGCGGTAGGCACCGGCGGAGAGAAAATTAACCGCTGTGCCCCCGGTGGCGAAGCGGTGATGCTGAAGATTGCCACCCTGCTGAACGTTGACCCGCAGCCGGTCGACGGCGACGACAGCGCGCAGGAGCCGGTTCGCATGCTGGCGGTGATCGATGAACCTAACTGTATCGGCTGTACCAAATGTATTCAGGCCTGCCCGGTGGATGCCATCGTTGGTGCCACGCGCGCCATGCACACCGTGATTGAGGATCTGTGTACCGGCTGTAATCTCTGCGTCGCCCCCTGCCCGACCCAGTGCATTGAGTTACGCCCGGTAGCGACGACGACCGACAGCTGGAAATGGGATCTTCAAACCATTCCGGTTCGCATTATTCCTGTGGAACAACATGCTTAAGTTATTTTCTGCCTTCAGAAAAGAGAAGATCTGGGATTTCGACGGCGGTATCCATCCGCCGGAGATGAAAACCCAGTCCAGCGGCACGCCGCTGCGCCAGATCCCGCTGGCCAACCGTTTTGTTATCCCCCTGAAGCAGCACATCGGTGCTGAGGGTGAGCTGTGCGTCAAGGTTGGAGATCGCGTGCTGCGCGGCCAGCCGTTGACCTTTGGCCGCGGCCGGATGCTCCCTGTTCATGCCCCGACCTCCGGTACCGTGACGGCGATTGCCCCGCATACCGTGGCCCACCCTTCTGCCCTGTCCGAGCTGTGCGTGGTGATTGACGCCGACGGCGAAGATCGCTGGATCGAACGCGAGGGCTGGAGCGATTTCCGCAGCCGCAGCCGGGAAGAGCTGATCGCCCGTATCCACCAGTCCGGTGTCGCCGGTTTGGGCGGCGCGGGCTTCCCGACCGGCAACAAACTGCAGGGCGGTGGCGACAAGATCCAGACCCTGATTATCAACGCCGCCGAGTGTGAGCCGTACATCACCGCCGACGATCGTCTGATGCAGGACTGCGCCGCGCAGATCGTCGAGGGCATTCGCATTCTCGCCCACGTGCTGCAGCCAAAAGAGGTGCTGATCGGCGTTGAAGACAACAAACCGCAGGCCATCTCCATGCTGCGTGCGGTGCTGGCCGGCAGTCACGATATCAGCCTGCGGGTGATCCCGACCAAATACCCGTCCGGCGGCGCGAAGCAGCTGACCCAGATTTTAACCGGCAAGCAGGTTCCGCACGGCGGCCGCTCCTCGGATATCGGCGTGCTGATGCAGAACGTCGGCACCGCCTATGCGGTGAAACGCGCGGTCGTTGACGGCGAGCCGCTGACCGAGCGCGTCGTCACCCTGACCGGTGAAGCGGTCAGCCGTCCGGGCAACGTCTGGGCGCGTCTGGGTACGCCGGTGCGTCATCTGCTTGACCAGGCCGGGTTCTGCCCGAGCGCGGAGCAGATGGTGATCATGGGCGGGCCGCTGATGGGCTTTACCCTGCCGTGGCTGGACGTGCCGGTGGTAAAAATCACTAACTGTCTGCTGGCGCCATCCGTCAGCGAGATGGGCGAAGAGCAGGAAGAGAAAGGCTGCATTCGCTGCAGCGCCTGCGCCGACGCATGTCCGGCAGATCTGCTGCCCCAGCAGCTGTACTGGTTCAGCAAAGGCCAGATCCACGACAAAGCCAAATCCCATAACCTGGCCGACTGCATTGAGTGCGGTGCCTGCGCCTGGGTTTGCCCGAGCAATATTCCGCTGGTGCAGTACTTCCGCGTTGAGAAGGCCGAAATTTACGCCATCGCGCAGGAAGAGAAACGCGCTGCCGAGGCGAAAGCGCGCTTTGAAGCCCGACAGCAGCGTCTTGAGCGCGAGAAAGCCGCCCGCGAAGAGCGTCATAAGAAAGCGGCGGTACAGCCTGCGGCGAAAGATCAGGATGCCATTAATGCAGCCCTGGCCCGCGTGCGCGAGAAGAAAGCCACCGCCGCACAGGACGTGGTGATCCCGGCCGGACAGCGCCCGGATAACAGCGACGCCATTGCCGCCCGCGAAGCGCGTAAAGCCGAGGCCCGCGCCCGTCAGGCGGAAAAAGCCCAGACCAGCGCCGTGCAGCCAGAGACCGATCCGCGTAAAGCCGCCGTCGAGGCCGCTATCGCCCGGGCAAAAGCCCGTAAAGCGGCGCAGCCGGATGCTATTCAGGTCGAACAGACTCCGGTCGATCCGCGTAAAGCCGCCGTCGAAGCGGCGATTGCCCGCGCGAAAGCCCGCAAAGCAGCGCAGCCGGAAGAGAAACCGGCAGAACCCGCTCCCGTCGATCCGCGTAAGGCCGCGGTCGAAGCCGCCATTGCCCGTGCGAAAGCACGCAAAGCGGCACAACAGGAAGAAGAACCGGCAGCCAATGACGATCCACGCAAAGCGGCAGTTGCTGCCGCCATTGCGCGCGTCCAGGCAAAGAAAGCCGCACAGCAGGCAGTTAACGAGGATTAAATGGTTTTCAGAATCGCAAGCTCCCCTTATACCCACAACCAGCGCCAGACATCGCGCATCATGATGCTGGTCTGTCTGGCCGCGCTGCCGGGCATTGCCGTTCAGGTCTGGTTCTTCGGCTGGGGTACGCTGCTGCAGATCGTTCTCGGCGGCGCTAGCGCGCTGGCGGCTGAAGCCCTGGTCCTCAAACTGCGTAAAAAAGTGGTGAGCAAGATCCTGGCGGATAACTCCGCCCTGCTCACCGGCCTGCTGCTGGCGATCAGTATTCCGCCGTTCGCCCCCTGGTGGATGGTGGTGCTCGGCACCGTGTTTGCGATCATCATTGCTAAACAGCTGTACGGTGGTCTGGGCCATAACCCGTTTAACCCGGCGATGATTGGCTACGTGGTGCTGCTGATCTCCTTCCCGGTGCAGATGACCAGCTGGCTGCCGCCGCATGAGATTGCCGCGACTGTGCCAGGCTTTATGGATGCCCTGCAGGTCATCTTCTCCGGCCATACCGCCAGCGGCGCGGATATGAACAGCCTGCGGATGGGCGTGGACGGCATCAGCCAGGCCACCCCGCTCGATACCTTTAAAACCTCCCTGCACGCGGGTCACAGCGTAGAGCAGATTATGCAGGCCCCGATTTACAGCGGCGTGCTGGCCGGTGCGGGCTGGCAGTGGGTGAACCTCGCCTATCTGGCCGGGGGGGTGTTTATGCTGTGGCAGAAAGCGATCCGCTGGCATATCCCGGTGAGCTTCCTGGTGACCCTCGCGGTCTGTTCCGGCCTGGGCTGGGCATTCTCGCCGGAATCGCTGGCTTCCCCGCAAATCCATCTGCTTTCCGGCGCGACCATGCTGGGGGCGTTCTTTATTCTGACCGATCCGGTGACGGCTTCCACCACCAACCGTGGCCGCCTGATTTTTGGCGCGCTGGCCGGTCTGCTGGTGTGGCTGATCCGCAGCTTTGGCGGCTATCCGGACGGCGTGGCCTTTGCGGTTCTGCTGGCTAACATCACCGTACCGTTAATTGACTACTACACGCGTCCGCGCGTGTACGGCCATCGCTAAGGGACTCGCCATGTTAAAAACGATGCAAAAACACGGCGTGACGCTGGCGGTCTTTGCCGCGGTGCTGACCGGCCTGACGGCCCTCGTCAACGGTCTGACCAAATCCACCATCGACGAACAGGCGGCCCGTCAGCAAAAGGCGCTGTTCGACCAGGTGATCCCGGCGGAGCTCTACGATAACGATCTGCAAAAAAGCTGTTATCTTGTCGAGGCTGCGCCGTTAGGCAAAGGTCAACGCCGCATCTTTATTGCCCGCAAAGGGGATGCGCCAGTGGGTGCGGTGATGGAAGTCACTGCGCCAGACGGCTATTCCGGTGCCATTCAACTGCTGGTCGGCACCGATTTCTCCGGCACCGTGCTGGGCACGCGCGTCACCGAGCATCACGAAACGCCGGGGCTCGGGGATAAAATCGAAACCCGCTTAAGCGACTGGATTTTGCACTTTGCCGGCAAAACCATCCACGGCAGTGACGACCCGGCGTTTGCGGTTAAGAAAGACGGCGGTGAGTTCGATCAGTTTACCGGCGCAACCATTACCCCCCGCGCGGTGGTGAATGCCGTCAAACGTGCGGGCGTCTACGCTCAGACGCTGCCGGCGCAACTTAACAATCTGCCCGCCTGTGAGGAGTGATCATGAGCCAGGTTAAAGAGGTTATCGTCCAGGGTCTGTGGAAGAACAACTCCGCCCTGGTACAGCTGCTGGGGATGTGTCCGCTGCTGGCCGTCACCTCGACCGCCACCAACGCGCTCGGTCTGGGTCTGGCCACTACGCTGGTGCTGACCCTGACCAACCTGTCGATCTCTGCCCTGCGTCGCTGGACGCCGTCAGAAATTCGTATTCCCATCTACGTGATGATCATCGCCTCGGTGGTGAGCGTCGTGCAGATGCTGATTAATGCCTATGCCTTTGGCCTCTATCAGTCACTGGGGATCTTTATCCCGCTGATCGTCACCAACTGTATCGTGGTGGGCCGCGCCGAAGCCTTTGCGGTGAAGAACGATCCGCTGATTTCTGCTCTCGATGGCTTTGCCATCGGCATGGGGGCGACCGGCGCGATGTTCGTGCTGGGCTCGATGCGCGAGATCCTCGGCAACGGCACCCTGTTCGACGGCGCAGACGCGCTGCTGGGCGGCTGGGCGAAATCGCTGCGTATTGAGGTGTTCCACACCGATACGCCGTTCCTGCTGGCGATGCTGCCACCGGGCGCGTTTATTGGCCTCGGTATGATGCTGGCGGTCAAATACCTGATTGATGAGAAACGTAAGCGCCGCGCTGCTGCACGCAGCGTCGAGGAAGGGATCCCTGAGAAGGCCTCATGAACAAAGAGAAGCGTTTAGCCATTTTGCAGCGCCTGCGGGATAACAACCCGCACCCGACGACTGAACTGAACTTTACCTCACCGTTTGAACTGCTGATCGCAGTCCTGCTCTCCGCGCAGGCCACCGACGTGAGCGTCAATAAAGCGACCGCGAAACTTTACCCCGTCGCCAACACGCCGCAGGCGATGCTGGAGCTGGGCGTAGAGGGCGTCAAATCCTATATCAAGACCATTGGCCTGTTTAACAGCAAAGCCGAGAACGTGATCAAGACCTGCCGCATGTTGCTGGAGTTGCACGGTGGCGAGGTGCCGGAAGACCGCGCCGCGCTGGAAGCCCTGCCCGGCGTCGGGCGCAAAACCGCCAACGTGGTGCTGAATACCGCCTTTGGCTGGCCGACCATCGCCGTGGATACCCATATCTTCCGCGTCTGCAACCGCACCAATTTCGCCCCCGGTAAGAATGTCGAACTGGTGGAAGAGAAGCTGCTGAAGGTGGTTCCGGCGGAGTTTAAGGTCGACTGCCATCACTGGTTGATTCTGCACGGGCGCTACACCTGCATCGCGCGTAAACCGCGCTGCGGCTCCTGCATTATCGAAGATCTCTGTGAATATAAAGAGAAAACCGACCTCTGAAACCGTCAGCCGACGGTTTTTTTATGATGTGAATTTCTTACAGAAAGCATGACTCCCTACCGACATCCCATTTCACAGGCATTACGCCTGAGCCAAACTTCGTCTTTCGCGGATTGTGCGGCCATATAACAATCAAACAGGTTAATTGTTTTTTCGTCAGCGAAATTTTCTATATAAATGTGATCAGGATCACTCTGTTCACATGGTGTTAATTTTGTGTATCGAAAATGCCGACAAAGCCTTATTGCATCGAGAAATCGCCCCTGATAACCGGAAGATATGACCGGATATATTTCAGAACTTAGCCCATATCACTACACATTCCCTTTTACAGCAGAACATATCGCCATCTGCGCACTTTTTCGGCTAAAGGATAGTGGAAAAAACCAGTTTCAACGCAACGGTAAAATTTAACGCTAAATAACATTTAGGTTTCTGGCGCATTATAGCGCCAGGGTTATATGTAACAGAGTATTACAAATGCCTTGCCAGATGGGTCAGGATAGTGAACATTACCCGCCGTTTCCCCTCCCACTATAACTATAAAGCGGATGGACTCCGGTCTTCACGCTATGAACACCCCCGTTAATATGGGATGTAAAAAAAGAGGTATATGTGTCTACTGCAAACAATAAACCAGCTGAGGAAAGCGTAAGTCTTAACGCTTTCAAACAACCGAAATCGTTCTATCTCATTTTTTCCATTGAGCTGTGGGAACGTTTTGGTTACTACGGTCTGCAAGGGATCATGGCGGTTTACCTGGTTAAACAACTGGGTATGTCCGAAGCGGATTCCATTACGCTGTTCTCTTCTTTCAGTGCTCTGGTGTACGGTCTGGTCGCAATTGGCGGCTGGCTGGGCGATAAAGTACTGGGAACCAAACGTGTCATTCTGCTGGGCGCCATCGTTCTGGCGATCGGTTACGGTCTGGTTGCCTGGTCTGGTCATGATGCTGGTGTGGTGTACCTGGGTATGGCGACCATCGCGGTCGGTAACGGCCTGTTCAAGGCGAACCCATCGTCCCTGCTCTCGACCTGCTATAAAAAGGACGACCCGCGTCTGGACGGTGCATTCACCATGTACTACATGTCCATCAACATCGGTTCCTTCTTCTCCATGCTGGCAACCCCATGGCTGGCCGCGAAATTCGGCTGGAGCGTGGCGTTTGCCCTGAGCTTCGTCGGGATGCTGATTACCGTGGTGAACTTCCTGTTCTGCCGCAGCTGGGTCAAGGACTACGGTTCCAAGCCTGACTTTGCGCCGGTACAGATGGGCAAACTGCTGGCCACCATCGTCGGTGTCGTCATTCTGGTTGCCATCGCCACCTGGCTGCTGCACAACCAGGGTATCGCACGTGCGGTGCTGGGCGTGGTTGCGCTGGGTATTATCTGCATCTTCGCGAAAGAAGCCTTTGCTATGCAGGGCGCAGCGCGTCGTAAGATGATCGTGGCCTTCATCCTGATGGTGGAAGCGATTTGCTTCTTCGTCCTGTACAGCCAGATGCCAACCTCGCTGAACTTCTTCGCTATCCGTAACGTTGAGCACTCTATTCTGGGCATCGCGTTCGAACCTGAGCAGTTCCAGGCCCTGAACCCATTCTGGATCATGGTGGGTAGCCCGATTCTGGCCGCTATCTACAACAAGATGGGCGACCGTCTGCCAATGCCGCACAAGTTCGCGGTGGGTATGGTGCTGTGCTCCGGTGCCTTCCTGGTGCTGCCGCTGGGCGCGAAATTCGCCAGCGACGCCGGTATCGTCTCCGTAAACTGGCTGATCCTGAGCTACGCCCTGCAGTCTATCGGTGAGCTGATGATCTCCGGTCTGGGTCTGGCGATGGTTGCACAGCTGGTTCCACAGCGTCTGATGGGCTTCATCATGGGTAGCTGGTTCCTGACCACTGCCGGTGCTGCCATCATCGCGGGTAAGATTGCCAACCTGATGGCCGTGCCATCTGACGTGACCGATCCGCTGCTGTCCCTGCACGTCTATGGTGATGTATTCCTGCAGATCGGTATCGCCACCGCGGTTATTGCCGTGCTGATGCTGCTGACCGCACCTAAACTGAATCGTATGACTCAGGACGACGACATCACAGCGAAAGCGAGCAAGACCGCGACCGCGTAATGTCATCGGGAAACGACTGAATTGAAGCCGCTAACTGTGCGTTAGCGGCTTTTTTTTTATCCTGGGCCGCACTACCATAGGCTAAACCTACGTAAACAGGAGTGACCGATGAAACTGTTCTATAAACCAGGCGCCTGCTCTCTTGCCTCCCATATTACGCTGCGCGAGAGCGGTAAAGACTTCACCCTTAACGGGGTAGATTTGATGAAGAAGCGTCTGGAAAACGGCGATGATTTTTTCGCGGTGAATCCTAAAGGCCAGGTCCCGGCCCTGCTGCTGGAAGACGGTACCCTGCTGACCGAAGGTGTTGCCATTATGCAATACCTGGCGGATGGCGTTGCGGATCGCCAGCTGCTGGCCCCTACAGGGAGCATCGCCCGCTACAAGACCCTCGAATGGATGAACTACATCGCCACCGAGCTGCACAAAGGCTTTACCCCGCTGTTCCGCCCCGATACCCCGGAAGAGTACAAGCCGACCGTACGCGCCCTGCTGGAGAAAAAGCTGCAGTACGTGAACGATTCGCTGAAAGACGAGCAGTGGATCTGCGGTCAGCGCTTTACCATTGCCGACGCCTATCTGTTCACCGTGCTGCGCTGGGCGCGGGCCGTGAAGCTGAATATGGAAGGGTTAAGCCATATTGACGCTTATATGCAGCGTATGGCGGAGCGTCCTGCCGTGGCGGCAGCGCTGGAAGCGGAAGGGTTGAAGTAAGGTTGTTGTGTATTGCCGGGTGGCGCTGGCGCTTACCCGGCCTACGTTTTTCCAGGCCCGTGCAAGCGCAGCGCCGCCGGGCATTATGATGCTAAAGCCGGGTCGCGCTAAAGAGGTGCTCCGGCTTCGCAATCCGGTCCTGAGCGGCCACTACCTGCAGCTCATACTCCTGCATCGTCTTCGTGGCGATCATGATTTCATACACCGCCGCCGTGACGTGCTCTAGCGCATCGCGCACCGTCGCCCCCTGCAGCAGTTTCACCAGCAGCAGACCGCTGGTCACATCCCCAACCCCTACCGGCTGACGGCTGCCAAAATCCACCAGCGGACGGCTGATGTGCCAGGCTTCGTCTTGGGTCACCAGCAGCATCTCAAAGCGGTCCGGGCTTATTCCGGCGCGGGCCAGATGCTTCACCAGCACGATCTCCGGGCCCTTCGCAATCAGCTCCCGGGAGGCCGTAATCGCCTCATCCACGCTGTTTACCGGATGTTCGCAGAGGATCTCCAGCTCGATAAGGTTCGGGGCGATAATGTCGCTGGCCGGTAAGGCATGACGGACATGGAACTCCGCGACGCCGGGTGCCACGATGCAGCCTTTCTCGGGGTGCCCCATCACCGGATCGCAGAAGTATTTCGCCGCCGGGTTGGCCGCCTTCACCTGGCGGACAATGCCCAGAATATGCTCGCCCTGCTCGGCTGACCCCAGATAGCCGCTCAGCACGGCGTCACAGGTTTTGAGTTTGTCGATCTCCGCAATGCCCTGAACAATCTCTGTCAGGTGCGCAGGCGGCATCACGCAACCGGTCCACTTGCCGTATTGCGTATGGTTGGAAAACTGAACGGTATTTAACGGCCAGACGTTGGCCCCGAGACGACGCATCGGAAATTCAGCGGCGCTGTTGCCAGCATGCCCAAACACGACGTGGGACTGGATGGCGAGGATATTCTTCATTTTCTTACCACAACCCTGAAAAAATAAAGGGGCATGGTTTCCCATGCCCCTGTGCTTTTACGATGACTTCCAGCAGATCAGACAGTAATTCTTTTTGCCGCGACGCAGTAAGGTGTAGCGGCCAAACAGGCGATCGCTGTCCACAAAGGTATACTCCTCGTTGGACTGTTTTTCGCCGTTAATGGTGATGGCGTTGGAGGCGATGGTTTTACGCGCCTGACCACGGGATGGCTGCAGCTCGGAGTCAACCAGCGCCTGCATCAGGTCTGCGCCTTGCTCCATCTCAACCATCGGCACGCCATCCTGCGCCAGCTGTTCGAAGTCAGCTTCGCTCAGATCGCTCAGGGTACCGTTGAACAGGCTGGCGGTAATACGCTTCGCGGCCGCCAGACCCTCTTCGCCGTGAACCAGCTTCGTCACCTGCTCCGCCAGCACGTACTGGGCGCGCGGGGCTTTGCCGCTGTTCTTGTCTTCTTCTTCCAGGGCATTGATCTCTTCCAGATCCATAAAGGTGAAGAACTTCAGGAAGCGATAGACGTCAGCATCCGCGGTGTTGATCCAGAACTGGTAGAACTTGTACGGGCTGGTTTTTTTCGGATCGAGCCATACCGCGCCGCCTTCGGTTTTACCGAACTTGGTGCCGTCGGCTTTGGTGATCAGCGGCACGGTCAGACCGAAGACCTGGTTCTGGTGCAGACGACGGGTCAGGTCGATACCGGAGGTGATGTTACCCCACTGATCGGAGCCGCCAATCTGCAGCGACACGCCGTGCAGGTTGTTCAGGCAGGCGAAGTCATAACCCTGCAGCAGGTTATAAGAGAACTCGGTGAACGAGATGCCCTGGTCGTCACGGTTCAGACGCTGCTTCACCGCTTCTTTGTTGATCATCTGGTTAACGGAGAAGTGCTTGCCGATATCACGCAGGAAGGTCAGCACGTTCATGCCGCCAAACCAGTCGTAGTTGTTAGCGGCGATCGCTGAGTTCTCACCACAGTCGAAATCGAGGAACGGGGCGACCTGTTTGCGGATCTTATCCACCCACTCCTGCACGGTGTCTGCCGTATTCAGTTTACGCTCAGCGGCTTTAAAGCTCGGGTCGCCAATCAGACCCGTTGCGCCGCCGACCAGCGCCACAGGCTTATGGCCTGCCAGCTGGAAGCGTTTCAGGCATAACAATGGAACCAGATGCCCCAAATGCAAGCTGTCGGCGGTAGGATCGAAGCCGCAATAGAGCGCGATCGGGCCTTGCGCCAGTCGCTCTGCTAACGCTTCCTCGTCCGTCACCTGGGCTACCAGCCCCCGCTCTTGCAATTGTTTAATCAAGTTACTGCTTGCCATCAAATTCTCCATGTATAAAACGACTGCACCTCTGCCGGTACACGACTTTTCGCCAGACGCGAAAGGTACATAGAATAAAGCGCTGACACCCGTTGTACCAGCGCTTAAGAGAACAAATTTCGGGGATTAAGGTGCCAGACGATCGATTTTCCAGGCGTCGTTATCACGCTGGTATAAAAAGCGGTCATGCAGGCGATGTTCACCGCCCTGCCAGAACTCCATCTGCTGAACAGAGACGCGGAAACCGCCCCAGAAACTCGGCAGGGGCACTTCGCCCTGCTGGAACTTCTGTTTCAACTCGAGAAATTTGCTCTCCAGCACGCCGCGGGCCGAGATGCGGCTCGACTGTTTCGAGACCCAGGCGCCAATCTGGCTGTCGCGCGGGCGGCTGTGGAAATACTTGACCACTTCCAGAGTGGAAAGTCGTTCGACGGTGCCGGTGACCATCACCTGACGCTCCAGCATATGCCAGGGGAAGAGCAGGCTGATACGCGGGTTATTTTCGAGGTGGTGCGCTTTGCGGCTACCGAGGTTGGTATAGAACACCAGCCCTTTCTCATCGTAGTGCTTGAGTAACACAATGCGCTGGTAGGGTTGACCCTGTTCGTCGACCGTCGCCACTACCATCGCGGTGGGATCGGCCAGGCGGGCGTCACAGGCCTGTCTCAGCCAGTGCTCAAACAGCACCAGCGGCTCGGCGGGGAGATCCTGGCGACGCAGGCCGCCTTTGGTGTATTCGCGCCTGAGGTGCGCGATGTTCTGCAATTCGTCGTTATCTGACATGGCGTTAGCTGACATTGACAATGGGTGACGCTATTGTGCGCCGCCCCCTGCAAAATCTCAACGCTTCGGATTTTCGATCTGACAATTGTTCAGCACCACGCGATCGCGCTTGTAGACCGTCGCGCTGTCGCCTTTCGACCAGAACACATAGACCCCGTCGCTGTAACGGGTGCCGGAGGCTGACATCCCCTGCTTCAGCGTCAGCAGCTTGTTGTCATAGATGAAACTGACCTCCTGACGGGGATTATTGAGCTTCACGGTGAGCGGTTTCTCTTCACACTGGTACGCCAGGGTGTCGGTTTGCATGCGCTCGACAAACTGGTTGTAGACGCTACAGCTCGCCAGCAGGAAGGGGGTTAAAGCAAGAAGCAGTTTTTTCATGGGTGAGTTCACTTTCCTGGTCACGAAGGGCGCGAACGCCCTCCCGTTTTTCCGTGTCATTCTACCCATCATGCCTTTAAGCGAAATTCGGTTAACTCTGATTTTGCCGCGGATTGGCTGGAAAAACAGCACCTAACACGCTGGCTTCACGCGCGCCGGTGACGGAAGGCATATTTCCCGGCAGGCCCGCTACCGTTCGCCACGCCAGCCAGGCAAAGGCCAGCGCTTCCATATCATCGCCGCTGATCCCGGCCTTATCGGTGGTGCTCACCTCCGTACCCGGCAGCAGACCGGCCAGCCGCGCCATCAGCAGCGGGTTACGGCTGCCGCCGCCGCACACCAGCAGGCGATCGCAGCCGCCGCTCAGCAACACCTGTTCCGACACCGAGACGGCGGTAAGCTCAGCCAGCGTGGCCTGCACGTCCTGCGGCGCCAGCCCCGGGAAGTTCGCCAGCTGGCGCTCCAGCCAGCCGTAGTTGAAATACTCGCGCCCGGTGCTCTTCGGTGCCGGGGCAGCGAAATAGGGATCGCACAGCATGCTTTGCAGCAGCGGGATGATGACCTTACCGCTGCAGGCCCATTGGGCGTCTTTATCGTAGGGTTTGCCCGCCTGACGCCAGATCCAGGCGTCCATCAGCATATTCCCCGGCCCGGTGTCGAAGCCACGTACCGGCTGTCCGGGGATCAATAAGGAGAGATTGGCGATACCGCCAATGTTGAGCACCATGCGGCGCTCCGTCGGATGCGCAAGCAGCGCGTGATGGAAGGCCGGAACCAGCGGCGCGCCCTGCCCGCCAAGGGCCATATCCCGACGGCGGAAATCGCCGACTACCGTCACCCCGGTTTTGGCCACAATCTGGTTGTTATCGCCGATCTGCAGGGTATGAGGCGCTTCCCCGCCCGGCTCATGCCAGACCGTCTGGCCGTGACAGCCAATCGCCACGACGTCCTGGGGGCGCAGATCTTCCTGGTGCATCAGCGCCAGTACCGCATCGCCGAACAGGCGTCCAAGCTGCGTATCCAGCTGCCCCAGCTGCGACAGCGTCAGCTGCTGGCCCTGACAGATATTCAGGATCGCGTGTTTCGTTTCCGGAGGAATGGGCCAACTGAGGCTTGCCTGCTGTGCCACCATATTCTCGTCGATTGCCGCGAGAACAACATCTACGCCATCCAGACTGGTTCCTGACATTACGCCAATATAGCGACCCGATTTCATCCGTTTTCCTTACTCCGCAGGGTTGATGGCTCACTCAACCATAAACCCGACCTCAATTCCATGACGCGATAATACTTTTTAACAATACCTGAGCGTGAGGACGATTCCAGGAATTATCCTTACCGAGATCGGGGTGAAGTCAGCGCCTGTTTATATCTGGTTAAGCCAGAATCAAGTACTATTCTCCTAATGTTTAGGCGAAGATAGGATCTGTGGCACCTGATGCCATATAATTTAGCCATAACGGATGCTCACAGAGCGTTTTTTGGTGAACAGGAGATTCAAATGATTTTACGTGTACTGGCCGTTTCGCTGGTTGGATTCACTCTGGCTGGCTGTGTTAATGATAGCTCCCTCTCAGGGGATGTTTACAGTGCGTCTGAGGCGAAACAGGTACAACAAGTCACCTACGGCACCATTGTGAACGCACGCCCGGTGCAGATTCAGGGTGGTGACGAGAACAACGTGATCGGCGCCCTTGGCGGTGCGGTACTGGGTGGCTTCCTCGGTAACACCGTAGGTGGCGGCACGGGGCGTTCACTGGCGACTGCGGCAGGTGCCGTAGCCGGTGGCGTTGCCGGTCAGGGCGTTCAGGGTTCAATGAACAAATCTCAGGGCGTTGAGTTAGAAATTCGTAAAGATGACGGCAGCACCATTATGGTGGTGCAGAAACAGGGCAACACCAAATTTGCCGCTGGCCAGCGCGTTGTGCTGGCAAGCAATGGCAGCCAGGTGACCGTCTCCCCGCGTTAATAACATTATGGGCGTGGTCTTCTGACCACGTCCATTGACACTACTCAATATTTACATGAATATATTTACAAAATACATTCATGCAACTTATAGTTAATATTCGTTTACCTTGTTCCTGCGCAAAGTATTTCCCCTGCGCTCATGAGATTATTCGCAACTCTTCTTTATCTGTTTTTATTTTTACTTTTTACAACAACACTTATGGTTGCGATGAGTCGTTATATTAAGAATAATTATGTTCAGTTCTTTCTGGGATGCATTATTGTCATCGGGGTTTTACATTCGCTGTCTATAGGGATTGAAGAAAAGGTTTCGTCATTTTCACCGTTCTTATTCCCGATGCTGACCATATTTTTACTGGTTTTCCATCTCTTTATTGCCTGTTTTATGACAATGAAATACGGGTGCGACAGACAGCGCTTGTACCTGATGGCCTTTGCCTTCGCCTACGCCGGATCCGCTATGCTGATGGTGGGGACGCTTTCCAGCTATCCCGCGTGGCTGGACCTCTACCAGTTCAACGTGGTGAACTACAACGACGCGATGATCTTCTTTACGTTCC
Organism: Leclercia sp.; assembly: GCF_036780805.1. NCBI lineage: Bacteria > Pseudomonadati > Pseudomonadota > Gammaproteobacteria > Enterobacterales > Enterobacteriaceae > Leclercia > Leclercia sp. Next base: position 1,354,456 of record NZ_DAIQCE010000001.1, read on the forward strand.
GTCATCTGATGATGGCGGTGCTGTTTATCGTTTCGGCCCTACTGTACTTTATCCGTAACCGACCGCTGTCCCGAACGTTTCATCTCTGTGTCATTGTCGGGGCGGCTTTATTTACTGGCCTGATGGTAACCCTGGCGTGGTTTTATTCCAGCTTTTCACCTTTGTTATCAATAGATTTGATTGATAATGAAACCCGGCAATATATGCTGCTGTGGAAACAGGCGATAAACATCGTCTTAATCCTGTTCTGGGTAGTTTCATTAGCAACACTGATGATTATTACTCGCGTGCGAAATATGTTTTGGGTCGGCGGGAATTTTTTATGTGTCTGTTATATCGCAACCCTGGTCATGCTTTATTTAGGCGGCCACGCGGAGGATATCACCTGGTATCGCGCCCGCTTATTTGAAACTGCCGCCACCCTGCTGATTATTTTTGTCCTGTTGTGTGACGTTTTTAATCTCTATCGTGACTCGCATCTGAAGTACCAGCAGTCTTATCAGAACTCGATTCGCGACCCTCTGACCCGTCTCTATAATCGAAGCTATTTTTACGACGCGCTAAACCAGGCGCTTCGCACGGCAACTGAGCACCACCCGGTCTCGGTTATCGTCAGCGATCTGGATCGTTTTAAGCGTATCAACGACAACTACGGACACCTGCAGGGAGATAAGGTGTTGCAGTTCGTCTCCCGATTACTGATGGATTCGGTACGGCCCCAGGACATCGCGGCGCGCATTGGCGGGGAAGAGTTTGTTCTGATGTTAACCCATACCTCTTCCGACGCGGCCCGACAGGTTGCAGAGCGGGTCCGGTTAAAGCTGAGCAGCTTCGACAGAGCCAGCTCCGAGGGCCAGCTTCCCGAACCGATTACCATCAGTATGGGCGTGTTTACCGCCACCTCGTCGAAAACCAGTGCGGAAGCGTGCGTCGAATGCGCGGATAAGGCAATGTATGAGGCGAAAGAGACCGGGCGTAACCGGGTGGTGGTGTTCCGGTAAAGAAAAAGCCTTGCGTTAGCAAGGCTTTTTTAACGGTTAGTCACGGGATTGCAGCTCGTGGATATTGCTTTCCAGCCGGGCGACCAGCGAGATCAGCAGTTCCAGTTCAGCGGGGCTGATCCCGGCGAGGATTTCACCGCGCGTTTTGCTGATCACGGCTTCCATCTCAGTGATAATCGGTGTGGCTTTGTCGGTAAGTTTAATCCGCTTGGCACGACGATCGCTGGCGCAGGTCTGACGCGAGATCAGCCCCTTGTCTTCCAGTTGATCGAGCGTTCGTACCAGTGATGGTTGCTCGATGCCAATCGCTTTTGCCAGTTGGATCTGTGACTGGTCGGGCGGCAGCTGATGGATATTATGCAGCGTAACCCAATGCGTCTGTGTCAACTCCAGAGGTTTCAGGCGATGGTCAATCAGGGCACGCCAGATGCGTACTAACCTTGCCAGATCAGAACCGAGTGGCGATTCCAATTTCATCTCCTTATAATTAGCTTGCTAAGTTATTATACTGATTTTAGAATAGTGTGCAGCATTTATATTGCCAAAACAAATGCAATACTGGATAAAACTTGATGACCGTCTGCTTTACATTGCGTTAAGACGCCGCCAGGCATCAGGCGGATGCTTTTTAGTCACTTTCCCCTTTGCAAAGGAACCGGCTCGTGAATTTCACGTTTAACGCCACGGGGTTACCGCTTCAGGATTTGATTGTCGGCGCCTCGGTGTACTTTCCCCCCTTATTCAAGGCGGTGATGTTGGGTTTTATTATCTGGCTTGTCACCCACCGCTTGCTGCGCGACTGGATGTATTCCGGTGAAATCTGGCACCCGATGTTGATGGATCTGTCGCTGTTTGTCCTGGCGGTGTGCCTGAGTCTGACTCTGTTGATTGTGTGGTGACGAGACCCGTGAAAACAATTAAATATTTTTCATCCTTACTTGTTCTGGCCCTGGCGCTGCTCGCGGGCTGGTGGTTATGGAATTATTATATGCAGTCGCCCTGGACCCGTGACGGCAAAGTGCGCGCCGAACAGGTTAGCGTCACGCCGCAGGTATCCGGCACCATCACCGCGCTGCAAATTAAAGACAACCAGTTTGTCCGGGCGGGTGAGGTACTGTTTCATATTGATGAGACCCCTTATCACATCGCGGTCCTCAACGCCGAAGCGCAGCTGGCGAAATCCCAGTCCGATCTGGCGAAAGCCAATAACGAGGCCAACCGCCGTCGCCATCTGTCGCAGAACTATATCTCCGCCGAAGATCTGGACACCGCCAATATCAACGTTAAGGCGATGCAGGCCAGCGTTGCGGTAGCCGAAGCCACGCTCAAGCAGGCCCAGTGGCAGCTGACCCAGACGGTGGTCAAAGCCCCGGTTGACGGCTGGGTAACCAATCTTTCCACCCGGGTCGGCGATTACGCCACCACCGGCCAGCCGGTCTTCGCCCTGGTCGACAGCCATTCGTTCTACGTGGTGGGCTATTTTGAGGAGACCAAACTCCGGCATATCCGCGAGGGTGCCCCGGCGCAGATCGTCCTCTACAGCGGCTCGGGAACCTTACAGGGGCATGTCTCCAGTATCGGACGCGCCATCTACGATCAAAGCGTGGAGACCGATTCCGGCCTGGTGCCCGACGTTAAACCCAATATTCCCTGGGTGCGGCTGGCGCAGCGCATCCCGGTACGCATCGCCTTTGACCAGCTGCCGACGGACGTGACGCTGGTCTCCGGCACGACCTGCACCGTTTCCATCGGAACCGCCCGGTGAACTGGCGCAACCTGCCGTGGCTCAGGGCAACCCCGGCGCAGTGGCGCTATGCCCTGCGCAACGGCATTGCGATGTGTCTGGCGCTCACCGTCGCCTATTGTCTCAACCTGGATGAACCCTACTGGGCGATGACCTCGGCGGCGGTGGTCAGCTTCCCGACCGTGGGAGGGGTGATCAGTAAAAGCCTCGGTCGCGTGGCGGGCAGCCTGATGGGCGCCACCGCGGCGCTGATTATCGCGGGCCACACCCTTAACGATCCCTGGCTGTTTCTGTTGAGTATGGCGGCCTGGCTCGGGTTCTGTACCTGGGCCTGCGCCCATTTCACCAATAACGTCGCCTACGCCTTCCAGCTGGCAGGGTATACGGCGGCGATCATCGCCTTCCCGGTGATCGATATTCTCGATACCACCCAGCTGTGGGATATTGCCCAGGCCAGGGTGTGTGAAGTCATCATCGGCATCCTGAGCGGCGGCGTGATGATGATGATCCTGCCCAGCACCTCCGATGGCACGGCCCTGATCAACGCCCTGAAAGCCATGCACACCCGACTGCTGGAGCACGCCAGCCTGCTGTGGCAGCCCGACAGCAACGATGCCATTCGCCTTGCCCATGAGAAGGTCATAGCCCAGATCCTGACCATGAACCTGCTGCGCATTCAGGCCTTCTGGAGCCACTACCGCTTTCGTCGGCAAAATGCCCTGCTCAACTATCTGCTCCATCAGCAGCTGCGCATGACCAGCGCCATCTCCAGCCTGCGCCGCATGCTGCTGAACTGGCCCAACCCGCCTGCCCATACCCGGGAGGTCATCGACCAGCTGCTCGCCGCCCTCGCCCGGCCCGACGCCGATTTCTATACCCTGGCCCGCATCATGGCCCCGCTCAAACCGGCCGATGACGGCGATTATCGGCATCGTGCCGTCTGGCAGCGGCTGCGCTATTTCTGCCGCCTGTATCTGCGCAGCAGCCGCTGGATAGCGGCGGTGGAAGCGGCCACGCCGGTGACGGAGTTTGCCGTCCCGCGCAGCCCGGCGCTGGCCAGGCATACCGATAATCTCGAAGCCCTGTGGAGCGGCTTTCGCACCTTATGCGCCCTCAGCCTGGTGGGTGCCTGGACCATTACCGCCCAGTGGGACGCCGGGGGAGCAGCCCTGACGCTGGCGGCGATCAGCAGCGTGCTCTACTCGGTGTCGGCCTCGCCCTTCAACTCCCTCACGCTGCTGCTGCGTACGCTGATTCTGCTGTCGCTGTTCAGCTTTGTGGTCAAATTTGGCCTGATGGTGCAGATCTCCGATCTGTGGCTGTTCCTGCTGTTCCTGTTCCCGCTGCTGACCACCATGCAATTATTGAAGCAGCAAATGCCCGCTCTGGCCGGTCTGTGGGGACAGTTGATTGTCTTTATGGGGTCATTTATTTCGGTGACCAACCCACCGGTGTATGACTTTGCCGATTTCCTTAACGACGACCTGGCAAAAATTCTTGGCGTGGGGCTGACCTGGCTGGCCTTTGCGGTGCTACGACCGGGATCGGATGCGCGGAAGAGCCGCCGTCACATCCGGGAGCTAAGACGGGGGTTTGTCGATCAGCTCAGCCGCAAGCCGCGGCTGAGTGAAAATGGCTACGAATCGCTGGTATATCACCATGTGAGCCAGCTCAACGGCAGTCAGGATGCGCTATCCCGCCGTTGGCTGCTGCGCTGGGGCGTGGTGCTGCTCAACTGCAGCCATGTGGTGTGGCAGTTGCGCGACTGGGAGACCCGCTCCGATCCGCTGGCGCAGGTGCGGGATGTCGCCGTGTCGTTGCTGCGGGATATCATGAGCGAGCGCGGGGTCCAGCAGCGGCCGCTGGCCGCCACCCTTGATGAACTTCAGCGCATCTGCGACGCCCTGGGGCATCATCCGCAACCCGCCGGGCAGGAGCTGGCGGCCTTGATCTGGCGGCTGCACTGCTCACTCTCCCAGCTGGAACAGGCGCCCGCCCCGGGCACCATAAGCGATCAGATCACGCCGCAGGCGTAACGTGCCCCGCCACCGCCAAGCGGTTTAGGGTGATCCGACATGTTGTCGCCGCCAACGTGGATCATCAGCGCTTTGCCTTTGACCTCATCCAGCTTTTTCAGACGCGGCGCGACCACCGGATCGGTGGCTTTTCCGTCGTTATTAACGACCAGCGCGGGCAAATCGCCGAGGTGGCCCACGCCCTCTGGCCCTTCATGTTTGCCGGTGTTCTGCGGGTCGAGGTGTCCGCCCGCAGACTCAGCGGCGGAAGGTTTCCCCTCTTTCATGGCCGGTTCGCAGGAGCCTTTGGCGTGGACGTGATAACCGTGTTCGCCCGGTGGGAGGGCTTTGAGGTCCGGGGAAAACTCCAGCCCTTTGTCGGTTTCGGTAATTTTCACCGTCCCGATGGACTGGCCAATCCCCTGAGAGGTGACGAGGTTCATTTTGACTTCTTCACTGGCGGCCTGCGCACCTGCACAAACCACCAGCGTCAACGCTGCCAGAGTAAATCGCTTCATATGACCTCCTTCGGTTGTTTTTTGCCCCTTAAGCTTATACCAGGGGCAGTGATTTCACCGGGAAGTCAGACAAATACGGCATTACGGCACGTCGTAACCCAGCGCGGCTTTGCGGATGCGGAACCACTGCTGGCGCGTCATCTGAAGCTGCTCTGCCGCCAGGGCTGAACGCACGCGCTCGATTTTACCGGAACCGATGATCGGCAGCGGCTGCGACGGCAGACGTAAAATCCACGCATAGACCACCTGCTCGATGGTTTCGGCATTCAGCTCCTGCGCCACCTGAGCAAGTTCATCGCGCAGCGGCTGGAAGGCGTCGTCATTAAACAGACGACCGCCGCCGAGGCAGGACCAGGCCATCGGACGGATCCGCAACTGCTGGAGTTGATCGAGCGTGCCGTCCAGCAGCAGCGGCTGGTAAACCGGGGAGATCTCGACCTGGTTGGTCGCCAGGGTGAACGGCAGGCGCGACTGCAGCAGGGCAAACTGCGCCGGGGTAAAGTTGGACACGCCGAAATGGCGCACCTTGCCGCTCTGATGCAGGGCGAGGAAAGCTTCGGCAACCTCATCAGCATCCATCAGCGGATCGGGGCGATGGATCAGCAGCAGGTCAAGGTAGTCAGTCGCCAGGTTGGTGAGGGACTGTTCCGCGCTGCTGATGATATGGTCGCGGTCGGTGATGTAGTGACCGAGGGCATGCTCTGCCTTAGCCGTGGTGGCAATGCCGCACTTGGTGACAATCTCCATCCGCTGACGCAGCGCGGGAGAGAGCTTCAGTGCCTCACCGAAGGCCGCTTCACACTGGTACCCGCCGTAAATATCGGCGTGATCGACGGTGGTGATCCCCAGATCAAGATGTTCTTCAATAAAGCTGACCAGCTGCTGGGCGGACATGTTCCAGTCCATCAGACGCCAGTAACCCATCACAAAACGGGAAAACTCCGGGCCCTGCGGGGCAAGGGTAATACGCTGAACCATAGCAATTTCCTTAAAAAAAGTCTGCGGAGAGTATACGCGTTTGCGGGGCTAAAACAGTGAGGGTTGCTGCGGTTCTTCGGATTCAGGGGCTTTGTTTGCGCGCATTTTGCGCAAAAGGCGCTGACGGCACAGGCGCAGGACCTCCTGCTTCTGGGCATCGCTAAAAGCTTGCCAGTTAAAACGCTCATCCCGGGTGCGCATGCAGCCACGGCAAAAACCCCGTTCATCAGACTGGCAGATACCCCGGCACGGGCTCTGGACAGGAAAGAACTCCAGTTGTTCAGCCACTCGACCCTCCCGAAACCCAAGAATGAGTAAAGTGAAGACCTTAAGTCCGGGTAATGCAAGAGGTCAATCACATAATTGTGGCATTAAGGTTTCACTAATCTTCTCTCCTTATACTTTCATCATTAATACAATCTCTGGTGTTGGTGATGATGGTGACGTTTAAAAAGTTACAGTGTAACGATACGAAATTTACGCTGGGCTGTGCTCTCTTATTTACGCTGTTAAATGCTCTCTTTATTCATCGTAGCTGGCAGGTGATCTCTCCCGCCCGTCTGCATGACTTTATTTTTGCCCTGACGGTGCCGCTGGTGCTGTTCTGCGGCTGGGTGATCGTATTTAGCATCCTGAATATCCCGCTGATCCGCAAACCGCTGCTGGTACTGCTGACCCTCGGCTGCGCGGCAGCAACCTGGTTTATGTTTACCTACGGGGCGGTGATCGACCAGAACATGATGGTCAACGTCTTTGAGACCAACTCTCAGGAGGCCACGGCGCTGGTCACCCCGCAGCTGGTGCTGTGGCTGGTGGTTGCCGGGCTGGTGCCTTCCGTGGTGCTGGCGATGATCCGCATCCGCCCGGGTAAATGGTGGCAGACGTTGTTAATGCGCCTCGCGGCGATCCTCGCCAGCACCGTGGTGATCGTGCTGGTGGCGGCGGTCTTCTATAAGGATTACGCCTCGCTGTTCCGCAATAACAAAGGCATCGTCAAGATGGTGACCCCGGCCAACTACGTCAGCGCCATCGCCAAATACAGCAAAGCGCGCTGGTTCGCAGGGGATCAGACTTTAATTCGTCTCGGTGAAGATGCGCGTAAAGGCCCGGTGCTGGTGGCGCAGCAGAAAAAGACCGTGCTGGTGCTGCTGGTGGGCGAAGCCTCCCGGGCCGAGAACTACTCCCTGAACGGCTACAACCGTGAGACCAACCCTGAGCTGAAAAAACAGAATGTGATTAACTTCCCGCAGGCCTCCTCCTGCGGCACCGAAACCGCCGTCTCCGTCCCGTGCATGTTCTCCGGGATGACGCGCAAAAAATACGATGCCGACCGGGCACATCATCAGGAAGGCTTAATGGATGTGCTGGGCCATGCCGGGATCAATATGCTGTGGCGGGATAACGACGGCGGGTGTAAAGGCGCCTGCGATCGCATTCCCCACACCGACATGACCCAGTGGAAGCTGGACCAGTTCTGTAAGGACAAATCCTGTATTGACGACGTTAACCTTTATCGCCTGAATGACACGCTGGATGGCCTGAAGCAGGATACGGTGCTGGTGATCCATCTGATGGGTAGCCACGGCCCGGCCTACTATCAGCGTTACCCGGAGCAGTATCGTCGCTTTACCCCGACCTGCGACACCAATGAGATCCAGGACTGCGATCATCAGGCGCTGATGAATACCTATGACAATACCATCCTGTATACCGACAGCGTGGTAAGTCGCACCATTGATGCTCTGAAAGCGCGCCAGGCGACGATGAATACCGCGCTGGTCTATCTCTCCGATCACGGGGAGTCGCTGGGGGAAAATGGCCTGTACCTGCACGGCACGCCGTACATGCTGGCCCCGGAGCAGCAGACGCATATTCCGTTTATGTTCTGGCTCTCAAAGGATTACCAACAGAACTTCGGCGTTGACGAGCAGTGCCTGCGCGACCAGGCGGCAAAAGAGACGGTCTCCCAGGACAATCTGTTCTCCACGGTGCTGGGGATGATGAACATCCAGACCTCGGTCTATCAGCCGCAACTGGATCTGCTCACCCACTGCCGTCGAACTTAAAACTTGCATTAGACCGATTGGTCTATTACATTGACGACATGAATAAGCATACTGAATACGATACACGCGAACACCTCCTGGAGACCGGCGAGCGGCTGTGCATGCACCGCGGGTTTACCGGAATGGGGCTGAGCGAGCTGCTGAAAACTGCCGATGTGCCGAAGGGGTCGTTTTATCACTACTTCCGCTCTAAAGAGGCGTTTGGCGTGGCCCTGCTGGAGCGCCACTATGCGGGCTACCATCAGCGTCTGGCCACGCATTTCGCCAGCGGCAAAGGCAACTGTCGCGATCGTGTTCTGGCTTATTATCAGGAGACGCTGACCCAGTTTTGTGCGCAGGGGATTATCAGCGGCTGTCTGACGGTGAAACTGTCTGCCGAGGTATGCGATCTCTCCGAAGATATGCGTACCGCGATGGATAAAGGGGCCACGGGTGTGATCACCCTGCTGGCGCAGGCGCTGGCGAAAGGTCGGGATGAAAAATCGCTGACCTTCGTCGGCGAACCGCTCACCCAGGCGCAGGTGCTCTACTCCCTGTGGCTGGGTGCCAACCTGCAGGCCAAAATGTCCCGCAGCGCGCTGCCGCTGGAGAGCGCGCTGGACCATGTTAAAACCATCATTGCAACGCCTGGCGTTTAACAGGCGTTTTTATTTCACGAATTACTAGACGACCGGTCTACTCAGGAGCAACTATGTCAGCCGAAAAATTATTCACCCCGCTTAAGGTGGGCGCTATCGTCGCACCAAACCGTGTCTTTATGGCGCCCCTCACCCGTCTGCGCAGCATTGAGCCGGGCGATATCCCGACGCCGCTGATGGGCGAATACTATCGCCAGCGCGTCAGCTCAGGCCTGATCATCTCTGAAGCCACCCAGATCTCCGCCCAGGCCAAAGGCTACGCGGGCGCACCTGGCCTGCACAGCCCGGAGCAGATCGCCGCGTGGAAGAAGATCACCGATGGCGTGCATGCCGAAGAGGGTCGTATCGCGGTCCAGCTGTGGCACACTGGCCGTATCTCCCACAGCAGCATCCAGCCTGGCGGCGAGGCTCCGGTTTCTGCCTCTGCTCTGAACGCGGGCACCCGCACCTCCCTGCGCGATGAAAACGGCCACGCGATCCGCGTCGACACCACCACCCCACGCGCGCTGGAGCTGGACGAGATCCCGGGCATCGTCAACGACTTCCGCCAAGCGGTCGCCAACGCCCGCGAAGCCGGTTTCGACCTGGTCGAACTGCACGGTGCCCACGGCTACCTGCTGCACCAGTTCCTGTCCCCGTCCTCTAACCAGCGTACCGATCAGTACGGCGGTAGCGTAGAGAACCGCGCCCGTCTGGTGCTGGAAGTGATTGATGCCGTGTCAAATGAGTGGAGCGCCGATCGCATCGGGATCCGCGTTTCGCCTATCGGTTCCTTCCAGAACGTTGATAACGGTCCGAACGAAGAAGCCGACGCGCTGTACCTGATTGAAGAGCTGGCAAAACGTGGCATCGCTTATCTGCACATGTCCGAGCCAGACTGGGCCGGCGGTGAGCCGTATACCGACGCGTTCCGCCAGAAAGTGCGCGACCGCTTCCCGGGCGTGATCATCGGGGCCGGTGCCTATACGCCAGAGAAAGCAGAAGATCTGATCAACAAAGGGCTGATTGATGCCGTGGCCTTTGGCCGCGCCTATATCGCCAACCCGGATCTGGTGGCACGCCTGGAGCGCAAAGCCGAGCTGAACCCGCAGCGTCCTGAAAGCTTCTACGGCGGCGGCGCGGAAGGTTATACCGATTATCCTTCTTTATAATCCCTTCATTGATAGCGGCGACGATTCGCCGCTATACTAAAACATCGTTTCTGTTCAAGATGATAAAATGCTAAGAGGATAATATGCGCCTACTTCACACCATGCTGCGCGTTGGCGATCTGCAACGTTCCATCGAGTTCTACACCAACGTGCTGGGCATGACCCTGCTGCGCACCAGCGAAAACCCGGAGTACAAATACTCCCTCGCCTTTGTCGGTTACGGCCCGGAGAGCGACGAAGCGGTGATTGAGCTGACTTACAACTGGGGTGTTGATAGCTACGAGCTGGGCACCGCCTACGGCCACATCGCGCTGGAAGTGGATAACGCGGCGGATGCCTGCGAGCGTATCCGCAGCAACGGCGGCAACGTGACCCGTGAAGCCGGTCCGGTGAAAGGCGGTACCACGGTGATCGCTTTTGTCGAAGATCCAGACGGTTACAAAATCGAACTGATCGAAGCCAAAGACGCCGGTCGCGGTCTGGGCAACTGATCCCTGCGGGCGCGCCATGCGCCCGTTGTTTTACTGCATCTCATTGCAAAATTTGCCATAATGCCCACTGCTTTTTTCCCCTTGTAAGAGATCCAGATGTCCGATAACGCTCAACTTACCGGTCTGTGCGACCGTTTTCGTGGTTTTTATCCTGTCGTCATTGATGTCGAAACCGCTGGATTTAACGCCAAAACCGATGCACTGCTCGAGATTGCCGCCATCACGTTGAAAATGGATGAACAGGGCGATTTGCTGCCGGACTCCACGCTGCATTTCCACGTCGAACCTTTTGAAGGGGCGATCCTGCAGCCGGAGGCGCTGGCGTTTAACGGCATTGATCCGCATAACCCCCTGCGCGGGGCGGTCAGTGAATATGAAGCGCTGCATGCCATTTTCAAAATGGTGCGCAAGGGCATGAAAGATCAGAACTGCAATCGCGCGATTATGGTGGCGCATAACGCAACCTTCGATCACAGCTTTATGATGGCCGCCGCCGAGCGCGCGTCACTGAAGCGTAATCCGTTCCACCCCTTTGTGACCTTTGATACCGCCGCCTTAAGCGGACTGGCGCTGGGGCAAACCGTGCTGTCGAAAGCCTGCATCACCGCCGGCATCGAATTTGACGGCACCCAGGCGCACTCGGCTCTGTACGATACCGAGCGCACCACGGAACTGTTTTGTGAGATCGTTAACCGCTGGAAACGCCTCGGCGGCTGGCCGCTGCCGGAAGCCGACAACAACGCATAAAAAAAGCGACCTTCTGGTCGCTTTTTTATTTAGCGGGCCCGGTGGATCACTCGGCGCCTGGCTCTTCGGATTTGTATTTCGCAGCCGTCTCTTTGATCAGCTGTTGCAGTTCACCGCGCTGATACATCTCAATCAGGATGTCGCAGCCGCCAACCAGTTCGCCATCAACCCACAGCTGCGGGAAGGTTGGCCAGTTCGCGTATTTTGGCAGCTCAGCGCGGATATCCGGGTTCTGCAGAATATCAACGTAAGCAAAACGTTCGCCACAGGCAGAGAGCGCCTGGACCGCCTGAGCGGAGAAACCACAGCTTGGCAGTTTCGGAGAACCTTTCATGTACAGCAGGATCGGGTTTTCAGCAATCTGCTGCTGAATTTTTTCAATAGTAGTGCTCATGTTTTGCTTCCTTTAACTTCTGTTACGGCAATCGTCTGACATTGTAGCGTTTCAGAACGACAACGGAAAATAACATTTTTGTCACTTATATGATTTTACCGCGCGTCCCTTAAAGATGCATTCAGAACATACCTTATCGGCAGAATAGCTGCGGTTTTGTTCAGGTAATGCACAAAATGCCCCTGGGAAATTGTGATATTTTTGCACTCGCTAACGAAACGTAGTTTTAGATGCAAAAAGTTTATTAACGTCGGGCCTTTTTATAGATTAGAATCGACGGGTTTTGTAAATCATACGCAGGTTTATGTATAACCTGCTAATACCAGAGGATTGCCCAGTGGCGCGAATAAATACATTCTCGATCACGCTCTGTGCTTTGCTGTTTACGTCTCTCACCTTCACGCCGTTGGCTAACGCCTCAGAGCAGGCGCGGTCTTCTGCCGCGCATAAAACGCATCTGGCGAAAGCGACCGAACCCAAGAAAAAAAGCAGCACCAGCAAAACCACGAAAAAAGAGAGCACCAGCAAAAAGAGCAGCACCAAAAAAAGCCTCGCTAAAACGCAGTCAACAAATTCCAGTAAAAAAAGCCGCACCACCTCCCGCAGCGCCAGCCGAACCACGCAAACCGCCTCCCGCGTTGTGACAGAAAAATGCACCCCTCGTAGAGGGCATAAAGCGCGGTGCGTGAAAACCAGCAAAACCACTACCCTTGCCGAAGCGCATAAAGTTCGGATGCAGAAAGCGCAGAAAACGGCAATGAATAAGCTGATGGACCAGATTGGAAAACCTTATCGCTGGGGCGGTACCTCTCCGCGTACCGGCTTCGACTGCAGCGGTCTGGTTTATTACGCCTATAAAGATCTGGTTAAATTCCGCATTCCGCGCACCGCTAACGAAATGTACCACCTGCGTGACGCCTCTCCGGTCGATCGCGGTGAGCTTGAGAGCGGCGACCTGGTGTTCTTCCGCACCCAGGGGCGTGGCACCGCCGATCACGTTGGCGTGTACGTTGGCAACGGCAAATTCATTCAGTCTCCGCGCTCGGGCCAGGACATTCAGATCACCTCCCTGAGCGAAGACTACTGGCAGCGCCACTACGTCGGCGCGCGTCGCGTCATGAAGGCTAATACCCTCCGTTAATCCCCTGCCCCGTCGGTTATCCGGCGGGGTAAGTTCCTCTTTTGCATACTCTTTCAATTTGCTACTCTATCCCTTCATTCAGTAGGGCTATTGAATGGATCACTATAATAAGGAGAGAAGCAATGTCGTTTGAATTACCTGCATTACCGTATGCAAAAGACGCCCTGGCCCCGCATATTTCGGCGGAGACCCTGGAATACCACTACGGCAAACACCACCAGACCTACGTTACCAACCTGAACAACCTGATCGGCGGCACCGCGTTCGAAGGGAAATCCCTGGAAGAGATCGTGCGCACGTCCGAAGGCGGCGTGTTTAACAACGCCGCTCAGGTGTGGAACCACACCTTCTACTGGCACTGCCTGGCACCCAATGCTGGCGGCGAACCCACGGGTGAGCTGGCTGCGGCCATCACTGCTGCGTTCGGCAGCTTTGCGGAATTTAAAGCGAAGTTTACCGATGCTGCGGTGAAGAACTTTGGCGCAGGCTGGACCTGGCTGGTAAAAGAGGCAGACGGCAAACTGGCGATCGTCTCTACGTCTAACGCGGGAACGCCGTTAACCACCCGCGCGACTCCGCTGCTGACCGTCGACGTCTGGGAACATGCGTATTACATCGATTACCGTAATGCGCGCCCGAATTACCTCGAGCACTTCTGGGCGCTGGTAAACTGGGAATTTGTGGCGAAGAACTTCGCGGCATAATGAAAACGCCGAAGGGAACTCCTTCGGCGTTATTTTTATTCGGTGGCGCAAACCGGCTCAGGTTGTTTTCGCCCGGAGGCAAAGACCAGAATAAGTCCCAGGGCGGCGATAATGGCCCCCATCACCGGTACGAAGCTGTAACCCATCCCGCTGGATATCACTGCCCCACCGGCTGCCGCACCCAGCGCATTGCCCAGGTTGAAAGCACCGATATTTACAGACGATGATAATCCCGGCGCATCGCTTGCGACGCGCATGACGCGCATCTGCAGCGGCGGTACCACCGCAAAGGTCGCCATGCCCCATACCACCATCGCCACGGCCGCGCCCACTTCATTACGCGCCAGCCAAGGGATCGCCAGCATGATGACAATCAGCAGCAGTAAAAAGCCTTTCAGGGTGCCGCTCACGGACTTATCCGCCAGCTTGCCGCCCAGATAGTTGCCGATGGAAAAACCAACGCCAATCAGCACCAGCATGGCGGTGATAAAGGCCGGGGTCGCCTGGTTGATGTCATGCAGCACCGGGGCAATATAGGTATAGAGGGTGAACATCGCGCCAGCGCCGAGGACGGTGGTCAGCAAGGCAGATAACACCTGCGGACGCAGCAGAACCGCCAGCTCTTTGCGCACTTCCGGCTTTTCGCCCGCCCCACCCGCAGGTAAGGAGAAGAACAGCGCGATCATCGAGACGACACCCAGCAGCGCGGTAGCCAGGAAGGACATCCGCCAGCCAATGACTTCGCCCATCCAGGTTGCGGCAGGCACGCCGCCAATATTGGCGATGGTCAGGCCCATAAACATGGTGGCGACGGCGCTGGCCTGCTTGTGTTTCGGCACCACGCTTGCGGCCACTACCGACCCGAGGCCAAAGAAGGCACCGTGGTTCAGGCTGGTGAGAATACGCGACAGCATCAGGGTGGTGTAATCCGGCGAGAGCGCCGAGAGAACGTTACCCACGGTAAAGATCGCCATCAGAAAGATCAGCGCGTTGCGGCGTCCGCGATGGGACAGCAGGAGGGTCATCAGGGGCGCGCCCACCATCACGCCGATGGCGTAGGCGCTGATCAGCATGCCTGCAGCGGGAATAGAGACATCCACGCCCCGGGCAATAACCGGTAGCAGGCCCATCGGGGAAAATTCGGTGGTACCGATACCAAAGGCACCAATGGCCAGGGCCAGCAGCGGAAAATTGATTCTCATACTTCAACTCCAGACACCGTGTCGTCAGGCGACACAGAACAATGAAGGCGAAAGCATGACATCAATCACAAAAAATGAGAAGTTAACAATTTAGCAAAAGATTTTTGCAGGGCGCGTAACAATAAGCGAAAAGGAACGAGGGAGAGCTGACCTCTCCCGCATCAATCAGTGCAGTGCCGCAGTCAGACCGCTGGCAACAATCAGACTCAGAACAATAATGGTAGTAATCAGCGAAAACTTAAGATCGGTACTCATCAATTTTTCTCCTTTTAATCACCCTACGAAGAGTGAGCTTGCTCATTTTTACACAGTTGAGGGTAAAAATCTTGCAGGATTTAGATTGATATCGGTTTTTGCTCTTCCCCTTTGGGCCAAGATAAGACAAAATTCCACGCTAAATTTATTAGCGTACCGGCCATTGACCCCCTCCTGACGTCCTGTGTCGTTTTCCCGGCGTACCGCAATTCAAATTGCGCAATTAGGGCGAGTGAAGGCAAACGTTTACCTATTGGTTTTTCAGGAGCTTAGATATGGTCTGGAGTGACATCTGATGGCAACAATTAAAGACGTGGCGAAACGCGCAAACGTTTCCACTACAACCGTATCACATGTTATTAACAAAACCCGCTTTGTCGCGGAAGAGACCCGCAACAACGTCTGGGCGGCCATTAAAGAGCTGCACTACTCTCCAAGCGCCGTGGCCCGTAGTCTGAAGGTGAATCACACCAAATCGATCGGCCTGCTGGCGACCAGCAGTGAAGCGCCCTATTTTGCGGAAATTATTGAAGCGGTAGAGAAGAACTGCTTCCAGAAAGGCTACACCCTGATCCTCGGCAACGCCTGGAACAGCCTCGAAAAACAGCGGGCCTATCTGTCGATGATGGCGCAAAAGCGCGTCGACGGTCTGCTGGTGATGTGTTCCGAATACCCGGAACCCCTGCTCACCATGCTGGAAGAGTATCGCAATATTCCGATGGTGGTGATGGACTGGGGCGAAGCGAAGGCCGACTTTACCGATTCGGTGATCGATAACGCCTTTGAAGGCGGCTACATGGCCGGTCGTTATCTGATCGAACGCGGCCACCGCGAAATCGGCGTGATCCCGGGGGCGCTGGAGCGCAACACCGGTGCCGGGCGTCTGGCGGGCTTTATGAAGGCGATGGAAGAGGCATTAATCACGGTGCCGGAAAACTGGATCGTGCAGGGTGACTTTGAGCCGGAGTCCGGCTACCGCGCCATGCAGCAGATCCTCTCCCAGAGCCCGCGTCCAACCGCCATCTTCTGCGGCGGGGATATTATGGCGATGGGTGCGCTCTGCGCCGCCGATGAGATGGGTCTGCGCGTTCCGCAGGACGTTTCGCTGATCGGGTATGATAACGTGCGCAACGCCCGCTTCTTTACCCCGGCGCTGACCACCATCCACCAGCCGAAAGATTCGCTGGGGGAGACCGCCTTCAATATGCTGCTGGACCGTATCGTCAATAAGCGCGAAGAGTCCCAGTCCATTGAGGTACATCCGCGCCTGATTGAACGCCGCTCCGTCGCGGATGGTCCGTTCCGCGACTACCGCCGTTAATCCTCTCCGGGAGCCAGCATCTCTGGCTCCCGCAGCCACTCCCGGTTCATCGTTTCACTGTCTCCCAGATAATCCAGCAGCCAGGCCAAAGCCGGCGACATATCGTTTTGTTGCCAGGTCAGGCAGCACGCCGCATCCGGGAAGGGATTTTCCAGCGTTAGCTCAACCCACTTGCCGCTGTCGATCCACGGTCGGGCAAAATGCACCGGCACCATCCCCACGCACAGGCCGGCCGAGAGGCAGGTGGCCGACGATTCCCAGTCGGGTGTAACAATCCGCCGCTGGTTGTCCAGCAGCCAGGTGATGCGTTTCGGCAGCGAGCGGGAGGTGTCTTCGCGCACCAGCGAGGGCCAGTTGCGCAGGGTATCATCGCTGAGCGGCCCTTCCATGGCGGCCAGCGGATGATGGCTGGCGACCACGCAAATCCAGCTCAGCGTGCCCATATCACGAAACGCATAGCGTCCCCCGACCGGGATCGCCTGGGTGGCACCTATCGCCATCTCCACCCTGCCGTCCGCCAGCGCGTCCCAGACGCCGTTAAAGACCTCCTGCGAGACCCGCAGCTCGACGTCCGAAAAGTGGCGGTAAAAATCGACAATCATCTGCCGGGTGCGCTCGGGGCGCACGATATTATCCACCGCAATGGAGATATGGCTGCGCCAGCCGTTGGCGATCTGCTGACACTGTTCGCGGGTGATCTGCATTTTTTTGATAACAGACCGCCCCTCTTTCAGAAACCAGGTCCCGGCGGGGGTCAACTCCACGTCGCGATGACGCCGTTCAAACAGCGGCACCGCCAGCCACTCCTCCAGCTGACGCACGGTATAGCTGATGGCGGACGGAACGCGATGCAGCTCCTGCGCTGCTCCGCTGAAGCTGCCGTTACGCGCGACGGCATCCACCACTTCAAGAGAATATTCTGACCACATTTTCTGCCTGCAAAATTTTTGAACGCAACCGCCAAATATTAGCGTTTCACAAGCGGGTTTGCACTCCCTACACTCAGCGCCTACCCATACCTGCGCCCAAACGGAGAATAGAACAATGACACCCGGGAAAGGATTTTTAGTCTGGCTCGGCGGCTTAAGCGTGCTGGGCTTCCTCGCCACCGATATGTACCTGCCTGCCTTCTCGATCATGCAGGAGGATCTGCAAACCCCGGCGGCCGCCATTAGCGCCAGCCTGAGCCTGTTCCTGGCAGGCTTTGCCTTTGCCCAACTGCTGTGGGGACCGATGTCCGACCGCTTCGGCCGTAAGCCGGTGCTGCTGGCTGGTTTAGCCATTTTTGCCCTCGGCTGCCTCGGCATGCTGTGGGTCCGCGATGCCACCTGGCTGCTGGTGCTGCGCTTTATCCAGGCGGTGGGGGTCTGCGCCGCAGCGGTGACCTGGCAGGCGCTGGTAACCGATTACTACCCGGCCTCGCGCACTAACCGCATTTTCGCCACCATCATGCCGCTGGTCGGTCTCTCTCCGGCGCTGGCGCCGCTGCTGGGCAGCTGGATCCTCGCCCACTTCAGCTGGCAGGCCATTTTTGCAGTGCTGTTTGTTATCACCCTGGTGCTGATGATCCCGGCGTTTTTCCTGAAGCCGACAGCGACAAAAAAAGGACAATCTGAGCAACGCGTTACCTTTGTTTCGCTGCTCCGCTCGCGCACCTATCGCGGCAACGTGCTGATCTACGCCGCCTGCTCCGCGAGCTTCTTCGCCTGGCTGACCGGCTCGCCGTTTATTCTCAGCGACATGGGCTACAGCCCGGCGGCGATCGGCCTGAGCTACGTGCCGCAGACCATCGCCTTCCTGATCGGTGGCTATGGCTGCCGTGCCGCGCTGCAGAAGTGGCAGGGCCACCAGATGCTGCCGTGGCTGCTGGGGCTGTTTGCCTTCAGCGTGATCGCCACCTGGGCGGTCGGGTTTATCCCGGGCGCGGGCCTGGCTGAGCTGCTGATCCCCTTCTGCCTGATGGCGGTGGCGAACGGCGCAATCTACCCGATTGTGGTCGCGCAGGCCCTGCGTCCCTTCCCGCAGGCGACCGGCAGCGCAGCCGCTCTGCAAAACACCCTGCAACTGGGCCTCTGCTTCCTGGCGAGCCTGCTGGTATCGTGGCTGATTGCTACTCCGCTGCTGACCACCACCAGCGTGATGGTAGCAACCGTGGTGCTGGCGGCGCTGGGCTACCGGATGCAGTACGTCCCTGCAGGCCCGCAGGATGACAGCCTGCAAGCCGAATCTTCCCGGGCTTGACAGAACATTGATTAGCTTGCTAACAATATCCTGTTGAATCACTACGATATCAGTCCTATACTGACTGAAGCGTTCTGATAATTACTAAAAATATTAAGTGTTAACGGGAGCCGGAGTGCTCCCGTTTTACCATGGATGGCCTTTCGGCAAGGGTCCTCTCCCTTCCTCTGTTCTACGTCGGATATTAGCCTCACGGGTTACACCGTGAAATTTCTCATTCTTCATAAAGAGCGTCTACGCTGTTTATGGATTCTGATCACATCAGGTGATGGAGAAGCTATGAGTTCATCGTGTATAGAAGAAGTCAGCATCCGGAATGATGACTGGTTCCGGATAGTCAACGAATTGCTGAGCCGCGCGGGTATTACCATTAACGGCCCGGCATCCTCCGATCTACAAATAAAACACCCCGATTTTTTTAAACGCGTCCTGCAGCAGGGCTCGCTGGGTCTTGGCGAGAGCTATATGGACGGCTGGTGGGAGTGTGAGCGGCTGGATATCTTTTTCAATAACGTCCTGCGGGCGGGCCTGGAAAAACAGCTGCCCAGCCACCTGAAGGATACGCTGCGGATCGCCACTGCCCGCCTGTTCAACCTGCAGAGTAAAAAGCGCGCCTGGATCGTCGGCAAAGAGCATTACGATCTGGGTAACGACCTGTTCAGCCGCATGCTCGACCCCACCATGCAGTACTCCTGCGGTTACTGGAAAGAGGCGACCACCCTCGAGCAGGCACAGCAGGATAAATTACGTCTGATCTGCGAAAAGCTGCAGCTGAAACCCGGCATGCGGGTGCTGGACATCGGCTGTGGCTGGGGTGGGCTGGCGCATTTTATGGCGCATCACCATGGCGTCAGCGTGGTGGGCGTGACCATCTCAGCGGAGCAGCAACGCCTGGCGCAGGCGCGCTGTGCCGGTCTGGATGTCACCATCCTGTTGCAGGATTACCGCGATCTGAGCGACCAGTTCGATCGCATCGTCTCGGTAGGGATGTTCGAACACGTCGGGCCGAAGAACTACCGCACCTATTTTGAGGTGGTGGATCGTAACCTGAAGCCGGATGGTCTGTTTCTGCTGCACACCATTGGTTCACAAAAAACCGATCATCGCGTCGATCCGTGGATCGATAAATACATCTTTCCGAATGGCTGTTTACCCTCAGTCCGCCAGATCGCCAATGCCAGCGAACCCCATTTCGTGATGGAAGACTGGCATAATTTTGGCGCTGATTACGATACCACCCTGATGGCATGGCATGAACGTTTCCTCGCCGCCTGGCCGGAGATCGCAGACAACTATTCCGAACGATTTAAACGGATGTTCAGCTATTACCTGAATGCCTGTGCCGGGGCGTTTCGCGCCCGGGATATTCATCTGTGGCAGGTGGTCTTTAGCCGCGGCGTGGAGCACGGCCTGCGGGTGGCGCGCTAAACAAAACACCCCGGCTTGCCGGGGTGTTTTTTTATCACGCGTCGTTGAGGGTCTGTTGGATAGCGGCCGCCTCTTTGGCTGCCAGCACGCGCTCTACGGTATCGACCACGGCCTGGGTTTGGGGATCGATTTCAATATTGACCCGATGGCCCAGCTTTTTATTGCCGAGGGTGGTGCGCTGCAGCGTCTCCGGGATCAGATGGACGCAGAAACGGGTTGGCGTCACCTCGCCCACCGTCAGGCTGATGCCGTCCACACCAATAAATCCTTTATACAGGATGTATTTCATTAAGGACGGATCCTGAACTTTAAACCAGATCTGGCGGTTATTTTCTGACGTCAGGATTTTAGAAATTTCAGCCGTGGTCATAATATGGCCCGACATTAAATGTCCGCCAATTTCATCGCTGAATTTCGCCGCGCGTTCCACATTGACCACATCACCTTCAGCCAGCTCGCCCAGGTTGGTGATACGCAGCGTTTCCTTCATTAAATCGAAACTGATCAGGTTGCCGTTAATTTCGGTGACCGTCAGACAACAACCGTTGTGCGCAACCGATGCGCCCGTCTCCAGCCCATCAAGCATCTCATCCGGCAGGGCGACAACATGGGTGCGGAAGTTGGGTTTTTCATCAATGGACACCAGTTTCGCGGTGCCCTGCACAATACCAGTAAACATGCTTACGACTCCTGTTTGTTCCTTCGGTGATGACACCGTTTTATCGCACCACAATAACAGTTGAAAATAGAGGTTGCCAGTACCCCACCTTTTCTGGCGATTTTTTCACTAGATAATTAGCTTATCCCCGCTACAATAGCTGGAATTCCCCGCATCTTCTTTTTGCTGCTTTTCGCAGCGGCTTTTTCTCTTTCAAATAACAACAATATCAAAGGTGTTCACGTGCAGAAGTACTTGATTGAAGCGCGTCAGTTATTAGCTCTGGCGATCCCGGTAATACTCGCGCAAATCGCCCAAACCTCGATGGGATTCGTCGATACCGTGATGGCGGGCGGCTACAGCGCTACCGACATGGCCGCGGTCGCCATCGGCACCTCCATCTGGCTGCCGGCTATTTTATTCGGTCACGGCCTGCTGCTGGCGTTAACGCCAACTATTGCACAGCTCAACGGCTCCGGGCGCCGGGAGCGTATTGCCCATCAGATCCGTCAGGGGTTCTGGCTGGCCGGATTCGTTTCGGTGCTGATCATGATCGTTCTGTGGAACGCTGGCTATATTATTCACGCCATGCGCAATATCGATCCGGCCCTGGCCGATAAGGCCGTCGGCTATTTACGCGCCCTGCTCTGGGGGACGCCAGGTTATTTATTCTTTCAGGTGGCACGTAACCAGTGCGAAGGCCTGGCGAAGACCAAACCGGGCATGGTGATGGGATTTATCGGGCTGTTGGTGAATATTCCGGTGAACTACGTCTTTATTTACGGGCATTTTGGCATGCCGGAACTGGGCGGCGTCGGCTGCGGCGTGGCGACGGCGGCGGTGTACTGGGTGATGTTCTTTAGCATGCTGTCGTACGTGAAGCGCGCACGTTCAATGCGCGATATTCGCTACGAGGCCGGTTTCAGCAAGCCGGACATGGCGGTGGTGAAGCGTCTGGTGCAGCTGGGCCTGCCTATTGCCCTGGCGCTGTTCTTCGAGGTAACGCTGTTCGCAGTGGTGGCGCTGCTGGTCTCCCCGCTGGGGATTGTCGACGTGGCCGGTCACCAGATCGCGCTTAACTTCAGCTCGCTGATGTTCGTTCTGCCGCTGTCGCTCGCCGCCTCGGTGACCATTCGCGTCGGGTATCGTCTCGGCCAGGGTTCAACCCTCGAAGCGCAAACCGCCGCCCGCACCGGGGTTGGCGTTGGGGTGTGCATGGCGGTCTGTACCGCGCTGTTCACCGTCACGCTGCGCGAGCAGATCGCCCTGCTCTATAACGACAACCCGGAAGTGGTGATCCTCGCCTCTCATCTGATGCTGCTGGCGGCGGTGTATCAGATCTCCGACTCCATTCAGGTGATCGGCAGCGGCGTGCTGCGTGGCTATAAAGATACCCGCTCGATCTTCTTTATCACCTTTATCGCCTACTGGGTGCTGGGACTGCCGAGCGGCTATATTCTGGCCCTCACCGACCTGGTGGTGGATCGAATGGGCCCCGCCGGGTTCTGGATGGGCTTTATTATCGGCTTAACCTCTGCCGCGGTCATGATGATGCTGCGCATGCGCTTCCTGCAGCGCCAGCCATCAAGCGTGATTTTGCAACGCGCTGCACGCTAATTGCGCAGTAGCCGCCCGCGGGCGGCTACTTTCTCCTCATTTTGCGCGGGAATACAGCAATCGCGTGAATTCGTGAAGAAATTTGCAGTTTTCCTCTTGCCTGATGCCCGCACTGCCGCTAATATTCGTCCCCGTTGTCACACACAACATTGCGTTCATAGCTCAGTTGGTTAGAGCACCACCTTGACATGGTGGGGGTCGTTGGTTCGAGTCCAATTGAACGCACCATTCTCTACAGTGCGTCCGTAGCTCAGTTGGTTAGAGCACCACCTTGACATGGTGGGGGTCGGTGGTTCGAGTCCACTCGGACGCACCATTTCAGTTAGTCCTGCTTATCCTTATACCTTTCCAAAATTTATATCAGACGCCATCTGCACATGTTACTTACACTTCACGCGTACCGTGCGAACGGTCTTAATAAAACTTGTATGTAACACATCGATTGCCTTGTTGTGATTTTGCAGGCTCTAGCCCGGTCTAAAAGTCCAGTTCTGTTGTAAAGGTCTGTGGGATATTATTCGCAAAGCCATCGCCTTCCGCCCCCAGCACACCGTTCATTCCGGGCCATAAAGGGCCTTTGCCCAGCGGGTGCTGACCTGCTTCTGCACCACGTTGTGATGGCTCTCCATGCCCCAGACCGAGTCCACCCCCTTTGAGTGCTAACCGGACGGCGGCACCGACGGCAAGGTCAGGCGTTTCCCGTACTCCTGCTGGCTGTCGTAAAATTCCACCACGTTGATGTTCAGGCGCGTGTCGGTGGTGACCCACTTCGCCCAGCAGGCGGGTGATAAAGGCAGGTCGTCGCCCTTCACCGAACGCAGGTGGTGGCTGTGGCCGTATCTTAACGGGGGATTGATGCTCATTGTATTCCTTCACATTGGCAGAAAAATTATGTCCTGAAAAACCAGACATGCGCTAAGTGAATTGGCTACTGTTTGATCTTTATCGTATATTGCTTATAAAAATCTTTACGGCAGTGCATTCTGCCAAGAGTAAGCCCAGAAACAGTTACGCTATAATCATCTGATTTTTTCGGGATACCAGATATGATGATACGATGGTAATCTTTATTTACTCCATCTTCTCCACCAAGACTATATTTTATTTCTTCCGGATTCCATATCAGCCCTGAATCATTCGGGGTTATACTTACTGACACACTAGATTTATTAACTGCCCCACCTTTTATTTCAATGACATGCCGGCATTTGTAATTAACTGCTGCAATTGTGAGGTTATTTTTTCAGGCAAAACTGTTAGGCGAAAAGCGGTCCAACCGGGCACAATGAAGATTAAAAAAACAAATTAAATATTTCATTTGACTCATTGGTTTGAAAACCACACCTCTAAAAACGTGCTTATGGCCTGTTCTAGGTGGTTATAGAACTTAACTTGTTTTTACATCGTTGTATTTAAATAATTATCTTACTATTGGATAACCTTATAATATTTATTGTATATTTTCTTTCAAAGCCTTAGCCTGTGATTGCAAACGATCAATTCTTGGCTGTTTTTACTTTTATTACATATACCTTATCAATTTTACTTCCTGGAGTCGTTGTTCCCATTGAGTATCCGTTAATATGGACTAGTACTTCCCCTACCTCTTTAGGTTTCCCACTAATTCTTATATAATGATAATCTTCATCTACTCTTTCTGCCCCCCCTCTTTCCAACTTGGTCACCTTTGGATTCCATTTTAAGCCTGTATTCTGAGGGGATATGTTCACTCCAACATTTTCTTTAAATAAAATGACATTAGTTATTTCAACCTCAGCTAAATAATCCTGACCAACAATTCCGTCAGGGAGATTATTTCCTCCGGGTAAGAAATTTGGGGCAGTACTGCTACAAGCAGAAATCAAGAAAAGGATAAAAGGAATAATCTTCTTCATGGCTATTTCATTGGTTTAAAAACCACCCCTCCAAAAACATGCTTCGCGAAGTAGCTGAGAGTACTATTATTTTTTGTTTGCCAATCAACCCTTCCCCAAGAGAAAAGCTTTAGCTCAATTAATTCATCACTATCTTTGATAGTAATATCCCCACCATTAACTTTGCAAACAGCGTCATCCCAAACAATCCAATGATTCTTTGACGATGAGTCACCAGAACCCCACCCCTTTAACATTCCTGCAGATATCAGAGTTACAACTCTGTATCCTTGTTGCATATATGAATTAAGCTTTACTATATCTGCTTCAGTGGCATGTGAAAGGCTTGTATTATCGAATATTTTCTCATAACCTGCTTTTTCGAACCATTCTGTCAACCTCCCCCACATTGTAATACCAGCAACCTGATCACCCACTTCATCGTAGCTCATGATGGAGTTTTCAGAATCCCTCAGGCTAGCCAATGTGATCCAATCCAGGCCAGATACTGCTTCTCTACCGTACTCATCATAAAAACTACCTTTGGGATGTCTACACCCATTTCCAGGTGAAATATCCAGTGTGCCTATTTTAGTTTTACCGTGCAACCAAAGCTCATTAACTGCTTGTTTATAAACATCTGGCCTGTCCATCAGCAGGCAATAAAAGAATGATGCAGGCCCACACAAGCTAGTCCCCCCTTGATTAGGATAAGTACTATGCTTTATTCTTGACGTAAGTTGACTCTCTATTTTTTTCTTATCGAAAGGATCATCAGCACTGCCGATAGGATATTCCTTTGCTATAAAAGCTCTTTCAAGGCAGGTAATCTGCACACTAAGAATATTTTCATCTCTATTATCATTAATGGGTTTAGTCTGAGCTTTAGTCTCAAAATAACAGACATTTTCTCGCTTACTTTTTGAGTATGCTTTTCCGGAAGAAATTTCACCCAGTGTGTACATTTTTTTAGCCGGAGATGGAAGCACAGAAATCAACTTACCACCGTGTTTGCGGTATAAGTTAATTTCCATAATGTAGATTACAGACAGTTCATCCTCTGTCTCATTCGTTTCATGGGACTGAGTTTGATAATTGGGGGTTACTGGTTGTTGCGCCACTGACAGTAACATATATTTTTTATTATTGGCGTCAGTTCTATACACATTGAGATCATAAAAAAGGTCAACTGCTGAAACATTCGATTCAATTTTTGTATAAACATTATACTTAGACATTGATTGTCTCCGGCATCATATGTAGCAGAACATCCTGAGTCTGTGCAGACGTAAACAACTTCGTATACCCCTCACCATCACTAACGCCCTCTGTTACTGAACCATCAGCCAGAAATGCCTTGTAAGGGGTATTAAGCATCGGTATGCCATTATCATCTGTACACAAGTAACGAATATTATGGCTGCCATCATCTATAGCATTTGCTAAAGGTGAAATCTCAGGCTTATGCTGCGCTCCCGCCTGTCTCGCATAATGCCCGGCTCTTGTCCTGAAATCGCCCATCGTCGCAAATTCAATGGCATTAACATCTAGAGTGATATAACTCCCACCGCCATTTACCGTTAGCTTCTTCTTCGCAATGATTTTGATTTCATCTTCCGTGCTGACGATGCTGATTTCCTTGCGTGCCAGCAATTCCATTAAATCATTCTGTGCCTGTACCTGCACCGGCCCCTGGTTCGCGATGAGCCGGATCCCGAGTTTGCGTACAAACACACTCAACTGTGCACCGACACCTACGAACAATTTTTTCACCACACTAATATCGGCATTATTTCCGGCGGTCACTACCAGATTCTGGCTGGCTGACAGTTGAAGGTGTGCCCCGCTTGTCACCGCCACACCCTCAGGAGCTGTCAGGTGCAACACTGAGGCCTTCAGTTCATTCAATTTTTTCTCCATCAGCGTTATTTGTGCCTGTAACTCCGCCGTACTCGCCTGTGAAGCTTCCGCATCATCAGAAATCGCCTGCATTTCTTCACTGGCAGCTTTCAGACAGCTCATCGCCGCCTGCATCTCCAGCGCCTGGCCCTGCGCCTGCGCCTGCCCGTCAGCACTGATAAAAATTCCTTTCTGCGCCCGGATGGCACCCCGGCTGTCGGTTCTGAGCTCAAAGCCTTCCCCGCGCTGTTGTTTTTCGCTGTCGACCAGATGCCCGAGATTCAGCTGGCTCTTGCCGCCGTACTCCGTCGAAACCTTGATATGCTCTTTCCCGCGCTCATCGTCGAGGCGGATTTTGTTGTTCGCCGGGGTACGCAGGACGTTGCGTTTGTAGTTGCGGATGGTGACGTGGTCGCCGTGGGCCGAGTCGTGCAGCACGCCAGAGATATACGGCCGGTCCGGGTTACCGTCCTCAAAGCCAATCGCCACTTCGGTACCCGCCAGCAGCGGCAGGTGCAGGCCGTAAGTGTCGCCGGCATAGGGACGGGACTGACGCACCCACAGGCTCTCGAACCCGGTCTCCCAGTTGTCCCGGTCAAACAGCATGTTAACGCGGTAGCGGCCGTCCTTGTCGATATGCCCGTAGGTGTCATTTTCGGTGGTACTGGTGACGCGGGCCGGTAAGGTGCCGGCCATCACCGGGCGTGAGCCTGGCTCCGGGCGGAAACTGAAATCAGCGCTGTCCGGGATACCGTGAAAATCAACCGCAAAGTCCTCGTCACGCCGGGCATGGCAGTGCATTGCCGTGACGACCACCCCCTGTGCAAACACCTCTGCCACTTCGTACCCGCCGGTGACTTTCAGAATCTGCCCCGGAGAGAGGGTCGGACAGCTGGTGATGGCCCGGGTCCGGGTCTGGCCATTCAGGTAGCGCTCATGACGGATGCGGGCGTAAAACGCCCCGGACTCCGGGGCCGGGTTGCGGTCATGGGACGTTCCCGCCGTCAGGTAGTTATCGGCCCAGTGATAGGCCTCTCCGTAAGTGGTGGCATCCCCGCGGGTCGCATCGACAAGGGTGTTCATGTCCTCCGTGGCCTGGCGATAGTTGTAATCGCGGGTGCTGACCTGCTTCTGCACCACGTTGTGACGACACTCCATCTCCCACACCGAGTCCATGCCTTTCGCATGCTGCCCGGACGGCGGCACCGACGGCAGCGTCAGGCCTTTCCCGTAACCCTGCTGGCTGTCGTAAAACTCCACCACGTCAATGTTCAGGCGCGTGTCGGTGGTAAAGCGGAACCAGATACCGACCTCACCCAGCAGGCGGGTGATAAAGTGCAGGTCGTCCTCGCCGTACTGCATCACCTGCTCACGGCGCGGGTACTCTTTACTCAGCGAGAACAGAAAATCCTGGCCGCGCATGCCGTGGCGCTCGCGCAGGATTTTTTCCACGATTTGCGGGACCGACATGTCCTGGTAAATGGCGTTCTGGTGCGAGCGGTCGAGCAGCGCCAGGCGTGGCCGCAGCGTCAGGGCGTAGCGGGTTTCATCTGCGGAGGTGCCAAGCCGTTCAAAACCTGTCACCACGCCCTGTATCACCCGCACCGGCTGCTGGATTCTGATGCCGTAACCCTGGTCAACCGGGGCCTGCAGCGTCAGGGAGCCGGGCTTCATCAGCATCATCTCTTTGCTGATGGCGTGGTTAGCGCTGGTGAACTCAATCCGGTAGCGGAACGGCGTACTCAGGGCTTCATCACCTTCAAACGCCAGCACATCAGGCCCTGCGTCACAGCCCTTCACCGATAATTGGTGATGGTTGTGGCTGAATCTTAACGGGGGATTATTACTCATGCGTCCCCTCCCTGTTGCACGTCAAACTCAAGACCGATACCCTCTTCCTTACTCCAGTTAAGGCGTAACGAGTGTGGTTTCTGATCCCGCTCATAACGCGTGAGACCTTTTTCGCCCTGCTCTGGCAAGTACCCGGGCAGAATTTCCGCATGACCACGTGCCTGGCACATGGAGGCCGCACCTTCCATCGCGAGGGCACAGTAAGGATTAAGACGGCGTAACAGGATGGCTGGATTTTCCATGAGAATCTCTCTTTATTAGTGCTGGACACGCTACCGCCCATCGCTTTTCCTCATTAAAGGAATCCAAAGCGCATAAGGTCAGGCAGATTTTTTTCTGTGCTGAATACCCTGCAAGGCTAATATTCAGCAAAAAGCAAACAGAACAGTCTGTTCCGGGAATCAGGCAATTTCAGTATCCACAGACAGCCGCATATTCCCGGTTAATTCATTACAAGAGGTGCTTACGTTTTATCTCGGGACAAGCGCACTAATTCCGTCCCGTAATATATTACGCATCGCCAGCCAGCGTGTTTGTGAGGCGAAGTAAACGTTAGGGATAAATTCAGAAAGGACACTATCGAAGTTAGTTATTGGAAATGACTTTCTTGCGTTCGGATAACGACTGGTATTCTTTGTCATCACTAATATGGCCAACAGTAAGGAGCCTAATCGGCAATTCAACTTTCTTATGTGCTCCCTTGCGTGGAGAACCAGCATTACATTTGTGCGAGCCCTGGACACTTCATCCTGAAATGTATCAGCCATAGTGGTTTCTTTTCCTTAAGAAAGCGTCGTTAAGTAAAGTCACGTTTATTCAAGAGAAAATAATAAAACAAAAAAATAAGAATAATTCAACTCTCTCATGGTCCAAAACTAGACTTCACTTAAATATCCTCCATCACCCATACAGGGAGAGAAATTAAACAGTCGCTATGCATTCAAAATGTTTATAATTCACAGAAAAGCGAACCAAATCCTTATCGAAAACAATTAACGCTATATAAATAGTTTTCTTACCACCACATATCGGCGGTAACTATAGGTTATGCCTCTCGCATATCATATGTATGACGCAGGCAAATAAAGCAGCGTTCAACCTTATCGCTAAACGTATAAAATTCCCGCTGACAGCATCGGCAGGTTTTTTGACGCCACGAAAAGCGCAATACCCTGTTATCACCCAACTGCCTGTCGATACGAACTGCATTCACGGGACACACCACGGCGCAGCTGTTGCAGCCGGTACAGGATGACGACGAGAACGTCAGCGCCCCCTCGCCCAGACTCAGCGCCCTCTCCCCGCAGACCCTGGCGCAGGCACCGCAGACCGTACACTGCGCCTGATCCAGCGACAGCTGATATTCACTGAGTGCTGAAAAAGCCTGACGCCGGGCCCGGCGTCCGATGCTCACGGTGGTAGACTGCACGTCCACCTCGCTGGCTTTGATAAAGTGTCGGCGTGCCGTGTTAATGGCTTTTTGCCGCGGGGGAAGGATTTGCCAGGCCGGGGTATTCAGCGCCCGGAGCCGGATATTCAGTGCCGCGACGGCGCGCACCCAGCCGGGGAAGGCCTCAAGCTCCATTTCAACTGCCCGGATCCCATGCTGCTGGTGCCACATCAGTAACTCGTCCACGGACGGCGCGAGCGTGGAAAAGGGCGCCACCAGCGTCGATGCCGTAAAGTGGCGGGTTTCTGGCCGAATGTTTTGCAACGCATCCGCCGGACAGACGAACAGGCAGCGGCCGCACTGCAGGCAATCCAGCGCGTTAAGGGTCGGCGTGGTGGCCGTAGCGGTAATGGCCTGCACCGGGCACACTGTCACGCAGGCCTCGCAGTCGTGGCGGGGTAGCTGTCTGCGCAGGCAGGACTCCCCCACGCCGGGCGGCGCGGGGGTTTGCATCAGGCTAAAGCGCGTCATCAGTTAATGCAGAAGAACATAAAGCGGAACAGCACTTCAGCCAACACCAGCAGCAGGCTGCCGACCATCAACCCGAGCTTGCCCTGACGCCATGCGCTAACCGCAAACAGCAGCGCACCGAGCACGGATAAGGTCCAGCTGAACAGCCGCAGTCCGCTTAGCTGGGT
This sequence comes from Leclercia sp., assembly GCF_036780805.1. NCBI lineage: Bacteria > Pseudomonadati > Pseudomonadota > Gammaproteobacteria > Enterobacterales > Enterobacteriaceae > Leclercia > Leclercia sp. Next base: position 1,384,478 of record NZ_DAIQCE010000001.1, read on the forward strand.
GAAGATCGCCATCGGCTGGTGCGGCAACGTGACAGCGCCACTCAGGCTGGCGCTCGCCAGATACGCCATATAATCCGGCTGCGCCAGCAGGCGTATGGCGACGATCGCCACCACCATCGCCGCCGCGAAACGCATCACCGACTGCCGCTCCCGGGCCACGGATCGTGCTTTGAGCATCGGCAGCCAGGCCAGTGCCACTGCGCCCAGCAACCCAACGGCACCGTAAAACATCAGCCAGGTGTTGAAATGGCTCCAGGTGATGACCGACGTATAGGCATAGATCGCGCTCATGCACCAGACATCAATCAACCCCAGCACGGCGGCCACGGGCAGTAACAGCGGGATCGGCTGCTTTCTGACCAGCATCACCAGCGTACAGAGCCCAAGCGCCGCCAGATACAGGCTGGCAAAGACGATCTCCCGACTCAGCCATGAGCTGGCGACGTGGCGCAGGGCGTTAAAGGCGTTCAGCGGGTAGCCGAGGTGGAGGGTGGAAACCATCAGTCCCAGCCCTCCGGCCACACAGGCGTTCAGCATGCCCGGCAGCAGCTGGGGTCTGACCTCGGGCACGCGCGAACCCGCCCGGGCGGACAGGGTCAGGAAGAGGGTCATACCCACCGAGCCCTGGACCAGCAGGGTAAAGATCAGAAGCGGTAACTCATGCATGCGGCTGTTCCTCTATTTCTGCGCCCTGATGCGCTTTAATCACCAGGTTGGGCTGGGTGATGGACGAAACCGGTAAACCCTGCACGTCACAGAGGCTGCCGTACTTCGCGCGCAGCTCCTCGATCGGCCCAAACTGGATCGCCCCCAGCGGACAGGTGGCGACGCAAATCGGCTGTTCGCCTTTGGCCTGTAAATCCACGCAGAAATCGCATTTTGACATCTGCCCGGTCTCTTCATTCATCTGCGGCGCACCGTAAGGGCACGACCAGGCGCAGTAGCCGCAGCCAACACATTTGTTGGTATCGACGCGGACAATGCCATCCCCCGGGCGCTTGTGCATCGCCGTGGTCGGGCAGTTTTTAGTGCAAATCGGATCCGCGCAATGGTTGCAGGAGATCGACAGGGTGAAGGCATAAACGTTATTGGCATAGCCGCCCTGCCCGGTCGGGATAAACCCGCCGCCCTTGACCTCGTAGACGCGGCGGAAACGACGACCCACCTCAAGGTTATGCTTATCTTTACAGGCCACCTGGCAGGCTTTGCACCCGGAGCAACGCGACGAGTCAATGAAAAAGCCAAGCTGCTTATCGCTGACCGGTGGGTATTCCTTATACTGCTGACTCATACTTTGCGACCTCCACAAGCATGGTTTGATGAGAGTTGCCTTTCGCAAGCGGAGTAATACGTGCGGAGCTCAGCACGTTGGCACAGCCGCCATGGTCGACGCCGTCGGCATCCGGCTGCCACCAGGCCCCGGCCTGCATGGCGACCACCCCAGGCATAATGCGCTGGGTGACTTCCGCCGGAACCTGGCAGACACCGCGCGGGTTGTGAATGCGCACGCTGTCTCCCTGTCGGATCCCCCGCTTTTGGGCATCCACGGGGTTGATCCACAGCTTCTGGATCTGCACTTCCTGCAGCCAGGGGTTGGCATACTGCGTGGAGTTGGCACGGATTTTCCCTTTCCAGGTGATCAGCTGGAGGGGGAATTGCTTCGCGAGCGCATCTTCCGGACCCTCGTGCGCCGGAACGTAATGCGACAGCGCCGGGATTTCCGGGTTGTTCATGTCGTACAGACGCTTCGAGAAGATCTCGATTTTCCCGGACGGCGTTGGGAAAGGATGATTCTGCGGATCGCGGATGTTGTCTTCAAACGCCACATACGGCTTGCTCTTGAAGAGATGCTGACGTTTTTCCCGCAGCTCAGCGAACGTCGGCAGATGTTCATCCGGCATGGAGAGGCGGGTCTGCTCCCAGATATGTTCAATCCACGCCTGCTCGGTGCGCCCTTCGCTGAACTGCGGCTCGATCCCCAGCTTCGCGGCCACTTCCCGCTGCCAGTCATAGTCAGAGCGGCGTTCAAACTCCTGCTAGATCAGCTTTTCTGACAGGACCAGGTAGCTTGCCGTCCCCCAGGTTTCCCCGATGTTCCAGCGCTCCATAAAGCTGGTTTCCGGCAACAGCAGATCCGCATAGCGGGCGCTCGGCGTCATATAGAGGTCGCTGGCGACGATAAACTCGATTTTCGACTCATCCTCCAGTACCTTCACCGCTTGATGCAGATCCGGGTTCTGGTTCGCCAGATAGTTACCCGCCAGCGAGAAGAGTATACGGATATTGCTTTTGAGCTTGTCCGTCCCTTTCAGTCCCGCTTCCGGCGTCACCTTGCTGGCATCGTCGGCGGCCTGAACCCAGTTCATGATCGAGATGGACGCTTTGACCGGGTTATCCGGCATCTCCGGCCCTGCGGCAAATTTACGGTTGGCGCAGCCGCCGTAGCCCGCCGCCCAGCCGCCTTTGATCCCGACGTTGCCGGTGAGGGTCGCCAGCAGCGTCGACCCGCGGGCGGTACGCTCGCCACAGTTGTGTCGCTGCGGACCCCAGCCCTGAATCAGGGCCGCCGGTTTGGTGTTGGCGTAATCCCGCGCTAGCTGGCGAATGGTCTGTGCCGGGACATGGGTGATCTTTTCCGCCCACTCGGGGGTTTTAACCTGCCCGTCTTTCTCCCCCATCAGGTAGGCCACCAGCGACTCGTTAGCGGGCACGCCTTCCGGCATGGAGGCCTCGTCAAAGCCCAGAGTGTAGCGTTCGATGAAGGCCTTATCGTGCAGATTTTCGCTGACGATGACGTACATCATCGCGTCCATCAGGGCGTTGTCGGTGGCGGGCAGCAGCGGGACCCACTCATCGGCCAGCGATGCCACGGTATCGGAATAACGCGGATCGACGACGATAAAGCGGGTGCCGTTCTGTTTCATCTGCTGAAAATAGTGGTTGGTATGGCCGAAAATGGTTTCGGTCGGGTTATGTCCCCAGAGGATCACCAGCTTCGTGTCCGCCAGGGTATCCAGCGAGTTACCGCTGGCGGCGGTGCCGTAGGTATAAGGGGTGGCGGCGGCGGTGTTGCCCATACTCACCGAATGGTAGTACTCCAGATAGCCCCCGGTGAGATTGAGTAGACGACGCATCATTTTATCGCCGGAGAAGGTGCCCCCGCTGGTGGCGGTATTGTTGTGCACAAAGCGGCAATCGGGGCCGTACTTGGCGGTGATGCGTTGCAGGTTGTCGGCGATTAGGGTGGTGGCCTCTTCCCAGGAGATACGCTCAAACTTCCCCTCCCCCCGTTTACCGACGCGCTTCATGGGATATTTCAGGCGATCCGGGTGGTAGACAAACTTGCGATAGCTGCGGCCGCGCACGCAGGCGCGCATCACCGGCATCTCGGGATCGAGCGCGCTATCCGGGCGCGTGGTGATCCGGGTGACTACGCCGTCCGCGACGTGGGCGCGAATATCACATTTGCCGCCGCAGTCGAAGGTACTGCAGGTCTGGACGACGCGCTCAGTCGTCGCTTGCGCGTCTGGCACCGTCCCGGCCGCGGTTTTCGCGGCACGCGCCTTGCCGGACATCACAAAGGGCAGCGTCACCAGGGCTGAGCCCGCCTTGAGCAGTCCTCTGCGCGTGATGTCGGGAAAAAGCGCGGCTCTTTTTTCTTTGCGTTCTGACATATTATTCCCCCTCAAAAAGAGGGGGCATTCTTCCCCATAACTTCAATGCGGTAATTGATGTGAATCAATTGAGAAAATAAGCCCTGTTCCCGCCGCGTCATTTTTATTTTATGCAGATAAAACAATTGAGTGTGCAAATGCTGCATTTAATACACATTCATAAAACTAATGATTCAGGGGTATCCCTGGGCTGCCGGTTTGCTCATTTTGCGTTTTCATCCACACTTATTTTTCATGGATTAATAATGTGCGTGTCTGAAACGATGTTCAGGCAGGCAAAAAAAGGGTGAGCATAGATGAAAAGGATCGCCATTATCGGCGCTGGGCCGACCGGCATTTATACGTTTTTCTCGCTACTGAATCAGGGGACGCCGCTCTGCATCACTGTCTATGAGCAGGCTGAAAAAGCCGGCGTCGGCATGCCCTACAGCGACGAAGATAACTCCAGACTGATGCTGGCCAACATCGCCAGCATCGAAATCCCGCCCATTTTTTTAACCTACATCGACTGGCTGCGAAGCCAGGACGATGCCCATCTGGCGCGCTACGGCGTGGAAAAATCGTCGCTGCACGTGCGGCAGTTCCTGCCGCGCATACTGCTGGGGGAGTATTTCCGCGATCAATTTGTGCAGCTGGTCGAGCAGGCGAAAAAAGCGGGTTTTGAAATCGAGGTGCGCGAATCCTGCCAGGTCACCGACGTGGAGGCCACCCCTGAGGGGGTCAATATTCTGGCGGGAGATGACGCCGCGCCGACGCCGTTCGATCTGGTGGTTATCGCCACCGGGCACGTCTGGCCTGAAGAAGACGCCGCTTCGCGCTCCTTCTTCCCCAGCCCCTGGTCCGGGCTAATGGAGGCCAAAATCCTCCCCTGCAACGTGGGCATTATGGGCACCTCGCTGAGCGGGCTGGACGCGGCGATGGCCGTCGCCGTTCAGCACGGCAAATTCATTGAAACCGATGATGAACAGATCCACTTCCGGCTGGACGAGGGCAGCGAAGCGCTGAAGATCGTGCTGATGTCCCGCTCGGGTATTCTGCCGGAAGCCGATTTTTACTGCCCAATCCCCTACGAGCCGTTAACCATCGCCACGGAAGCGGCGATAGACACCGCTATCGAACAGGGCTCAGAAGGCTTACTCGACCGCATCTTTGATCTTGTGGTTGCCGAGCTGCAGCATGCCGACCCGCAGTGGTGCGATGCGGTGGCGTTAGAGACCCTGACCGCCGACACTATTCGCGACGCCTGGTTTGCCGACCGGGAAAAACATGGCCCGTTCCGCTGGGCGGTCTCTAACCTCGATGAAGTGGAGCGTAACAAGCGCGACAAACGCACCGTGCCGTGGCGCTACACCATCCTGCGCCTGCACGAGGCCGTCGAGAAGATTGTGCCCCACCTGACGAAACAGGACAAAGCGCGCTTCAAGGTCGGCCTGGCGCGTATTTTCATCGACAACTATGCCGCCATCCCGTCCCAGTCGATTCGCAGACTGCTGGCCCTGCGCGAGGCGGGTATCATCAGCATTCTGACGCTGGGTGACGATTATGAAATGGCGGTCAAAGAAGATCGGACGGTGATTCATGCCCGGGGCGACGCCTTTTACTTTGACGTCTTTATCGATGCGCGTGGGCAGAAACCGCTCAAAACTCAGGATCTGCCGTTCCCGGTCTTGCGACATCAGCTGGAATCAGCCGGAGAGGACATTCCCGACGTCGGGGATGACTATACCCTGCTCGCCCCCGATTACCTGCGCGGGAAAATTGCCTTCGGTGCCCTGCCGTATCTGATGCACGATCGCCCCTTTGTGCAGGGGCTGGTGGTGTGCGCCGAAATCGGTGAGGCGATGGCCAAAGCCGCGGTACAGCCCGCCTCGCGCGTGCGCCGCCGGCTGCCGTTTACGGCAGACTGAACGCGGTTTCGCAGGCGGCGGCCAGCGCCAGCAGCGCAGTCTCCTCTGCGGCGGGAGAGAGAATTTCGAACCCCACGGGAAAGCCGGTTCGGGTCGTGCCGCAGGGAAGCGTGATGGCGGCAAACCCGCTGATGGCCGCCAGCTCGGGTGCACAACCGGGCGGCATTTTTGCCAGGCTCTCCGGGATCCGGCCCACCGTCGGATAGAGAAAACCGTCGAGTCGCCCCTGCTCTGCCAGCAGACCAAGCGTCTGGCGCAGCCGACGCCGCAGCTGTCGCCCGGCCCGCCATGCCGGTGATTTAATTTTTTCGCAGGCGAGCATCTGGTTTAACAGCGGCAGAAACTCCGGCAAAAACTGCCCGGAGGCGACTATCGCCTGGAGCCCTTCGGGTGCGCCAGGGTGTCGGCGTAACCAGGCGTCAAAGGCCACGCGAAACTCATACAGGCTCAGGCAGGTGGCACTCGCTACCTCGGGCAGGATCGGCAGGCCAACATCCACGAGCGTGGCACCGCGCCGCCTCAGGGTCACGAGGGCGTCATACCAGACGGCCAGCTGTTCAGGATCGTCCCCTTCCACCGCGCGGATCACGCCCAGCCGCACGCCTTTCAGCGACATGGGCTCAAGGGTGGACGGCGTCTGCCCATGAATAACCGCATGCAGCAGGGCTGCGTCCTGCACGCTGTGCACCATCGGGCCGACGGTGTCTTTACTCAGGGAGAGCGGCGCGATGCCCTGCATCTGCGCCCTGCGCACCCGCGGTCTTAATCCCACCAGCCCGGTGTAGCTGCACGGAATACGGATCGAGCCGCCGGTATCGGTGCCGAGCGCCCCCTCCGCCATCCCGGCCGCCACCGCCGCCGCGCTGCCTCCGCTGGAACCGCCTGCGGTAAGGGTCGGAAATGTTGGATGACGTACGTCCCCGCCCAGCGAGCTGCGGGAGCGGACGTCAAAAGCAAATTCGGACATATTAGCCCGGGCCAGAATAATCGCCCCGGCCTGCCGCAGCCGACGCACCACCAGCGCATCCGTTGTCGCCCGCAGCTGCGCCAGCGCGGCGCAGCCCAGCGTCAGGGGCAGCCCGGCGCAGGCGATGTTATCTTTGACGATCAGCGGCACGCCGTGCAGCGGCCCGGTCAGCTGGCCGCGACGGCGCAGTGTTTGATACCGGGCCGCCTCAGCCAGCGCGTCCGGGTTGACCCCGAGAAGGGCATTGAGCTGCGGGTGCGCATCGATCGTGGTCAGCCGCCGGGTTATCTCCACTACACAGTCCGTCGGGGGAGTCAGCCGTTGTTTTTTCATCGCATCCTCTGTCATGCCGGAGGTCAGGCCTGCGCCCGACCTCCCGTCGCCTTTAGTCGCGCAGCCCGGAGGTGATGGCATCCAGTGCCTCTGGACGCAAACGGATTTCCGCCGCGCGGCGGTGCCCCTGCATCCCCTCGGTACGGCTCTGGCGAATGGCAGGCTCGGCAATCGCGGCAATGCCCTGCTCGTCGATCCACTGATGTGTACAGATCTTCACATACGCCCCCACCCACAGCCCGCCGGTATAGCGCGCTGCCGCCATGGTCGGCAGGGTATGGTTGGTGCCGCAGCATTTATCCGAGAACACCACGCTGGCGTTCTGGCCGATAAACAGCGATCCGTAATTGCGGATTTTCGCTGCCGTGCCGTGCGGATCCCGGGTATGCACCTGCAGATGCTCGGTCGCCATGTAGTCGGCGAAAGCGATCAGCTGCTCTTCGCTGTCGCAGAGCACAATTTCACCCTGACGACGCCAGGCCTCGCCCGCGGTGACGGCGGTCGGCAGCGATTGAAGCTGACGCTGGATTTCCGCCAGGGTCCCTTCGGCAATCGCCCGGCTGGTGGTCGCCAGCCCCACGCGGGTATGGACATCATGCTCGGCCTGAGCCAGCAGATCGGCAGCAATAATGCGCGCATCGGCGCTGTCGTCGGCGATAGTGAAGATCTCGCTCGGTCCGGCCAGAGCGTCGATCCCCACCTTGCCGAACACCTGGCGCTTGGCCTCGTTGACAAAGGCGTTGCCCGGCCCGACGATTTTATCCACCGCCGGCACGCTTTCAGTGCCCCAGGCCATGGCGGCGATAGCCTGCGCGCCGCCAATTTTAAAAATCCGGTGCGCGCCCGCCAGGTGGCAGACCGCAATCATCGCCGGGTGCGCGCCGGGCGGCAGACAGGCAATAATCTGTTCACATCCTGCAACCGTTGCGGGCACGATCGACATCACCGGCGCGGAGAGGATCGGATAACGCCCCCCGGGGACGTAACAGCCCACCGTCTGGACGGGGATAATGCGGTGCCCAAGATGCACACCGGGCAGGGTTTCCACCTCCAGCGGCTGCATGGTAGCGAGCTGGGCCTCAGCGAAGCGGCGTACTTGCTGAATGGCAAACTCGCTGTCGCGACGGGTCTGGGGATCCATCTCGCTGAGCGCCGTTTCGATCTCCTGGGCGGTCACTTCAAACTGCGCCGGAACCACCTTATCAAACTGCTGCGAAAAGGCCTTCAGGGCCTCGTCGCCGTCACGCTTCACGCGCTCAATAATGGCGCTGACCGTGTCGGTTAACGACCTGTCGGCCTGTGCATCCTGTCCCTGCGGACGTTTGATCCAGCTCACCTGGTCAACGATTGACTGTACAGACATTATGCTTCCTCCATTTGACCCAGTTTGATTTGCGCCAGCAGCGCCAGGTGATCGTAAACCACCCACTCGTCGACGATTTTGCCGTTGATAATGTGGTAGTGAGACATGCCCATCACGAACAGGCGTTCGCCGGTCGGTTTACCCAGCTCGCCGTAGCCCAGATGGTGACCCTCGATGATCCAGCGAACCGCCACCTTGGTGCCTCCCTCCTCGCACGGATTGGAGCAGATATGCTGCGGCAGCCAGGCGCCGTCGGGGATCATGCCGATCAGGGCCAGGGTCTGGTGCGTCACCGACGCCGTGCCGTACAGCTCTTTCATCAGCGGCCCGTGCCACTGGACGTTCGGGGCGTAGACCTCTTTGATCTTGCCCAGCATCCGGCGATTATAGATTTCGTGCAGCCAGCGCAGGCACTGCTCTTCGGTATCGGTATGGGCAATAGAGACGTCGCAGACCATTTCCGGCGGATACTGCCCCAGCATGCGGCCGTTTTCGCCGATGTCGGTAACGCGGAAGCCCTTGTCGAACTGCTCTTTCGCCATGTTAAAGGCGATCTCGTCGGTGTTGAGCCCCAGCTGCTTCATCAGGGACATGTTGTCGCTCACCACCCACTCCCGGTAGATTTTGTTTTCGTGGATCATGCAGTCGGCCACGGTGCGGGTAACAAAGGTGCGGTTGGTCGGCTTGCCGAGATGGCTGAACTGGGTATGGCGACCGCTGCCGGTGACTAGGTGCGAGGTATAGAAGCCGTCCACGTCGTTACCGTTCCAGATCACCTGGGTGGCCATGCCGCGGCGCTCCGGGAAGGCCACCAGACGTTGCAGGGTGTCCTGCACCACCTGCTCGCGGGTATAGAGGGTGCCCAGCGCGTTATATAAGACGCAGTTGTGCGTATAGTGGGTGTAAATTAATCCCACGTCGCGCTCATCCCATATTTTATGGGTACAGCGAACGATATAATCGACAATATCGGTATAGCACTCATCGAATCCGCGTAATGATTGCGCGCGCGGACGTTTCTCCGGCACTAAATCAATAAAGTCCCGGCGCTCAACCTGTAATACCGGTTCGTCGCGGGTGGGTTTACTGTTTTTCTCAGGTACGGCTGGCGCTTTATTTGTTGCTTCGGTTGAAGACATATAAACTCCTGCATCTATTTTCAGACAATACGATCCCGCACCCGGAATGGATGGAGAAGAGAGCCGCAATAGGTATTGCGGCGGATTTAAAAAGCGTTTTTAGATAACGATATTTCGTTTAATTAACGATTTGCGACCAGATAGCTAATTCATCAATGCCTAAATATTCGCGAATAATTAATCCATCGCGTAATTCCAGCTGGCTGATACCGGTAATGGAGACCGGTTTACGGGTCGGCACGCCAAATTTACCGTAGCCGTCGTGCCAGGTCAGGAGCGACCAGCGCAGGGAAATGCGCACCGGCTCGTTGGGATCCCGACGCACAATCAGGTGGTGCAGCTGCACCTCGCTGTCAGCAAAGGACGCCCGGTAGCCCGACAGCAGCGCGGCGATCTCCTGCTCGCCGGTGCCGATGCAGTGCCCCGGGGCATACAGCGTGGCGGCAGGATGGTACAGGCCCGGCACGGTGCCGCTGTTGCCCCCCGCCCACATCGTCAGATAGCGCTCCACCACCCCGGCAATCGGCCCCTCAACGTCATCCCCTTCAGGCCCACCTGCCCAGCGGGCATCGAGGGTTTCGGCACTTTCGCGGACGATCCCCAGCTGGTTCTGCAGTACCCCGAGATTACGCGCAAACTCCTGCACGTTGAGTCCCAGCTGCGCCACAATTGCTGCCCTATCCTGCAAAAGCCACTCCTGGCGCACGGCCCCTTCGGCGCAAATTCTGTCGGCCCAGGTACGCACCCAGACGGTTTTCCCGGTCGGCGGGCCGAAGAAGCCCTCCCCCTGATGGCGAATGCAGGCGATAGTGCGCTGGGCGGCGTAATACTCATCCCCGGGGTTCTGCGTCGTCAGAATATCTTCCGTCAGCACCGTGCGCTGGGGGAAGCTGTGCATCGCCTCCAGGGTCAGGCGCATAAACTGCGAGAGATCGTTAAGCTGCTTCTCCGGGGTGATAAAGACCACCGGGGAGGCGTAAAAGTCGGCCAGTTGGCCAATGTCCTTCTGCTCCCAGACCACGTGCGTCAGGGTGCGAATAAACTGTTGAATGGAGTCGAACTGGGGGCTGAATCCCGGCAATCTGCTCATTTGTCCTCCTGGGTCTGGAACACGTAATTACCCTCTGCGTCGATGGTGCCCGTATGGGGGCGGCGCGCAGAGTGGCGAACCACCAGCCTGCCCGGGACGATGACCTGCTCGGGTTCGATAGTGCCGCTGTCGATCTGCTTCATCAGTAACTCCACCGTGGCGGAGACCATCGCCTCCACCGGCTGCGAGGCGGAGGTTAACGCATAGGATGCCCAGCTGGACGGGCCGATATCGTCATAGCCAATGATCGAGACGTCCTCCGGGATCCGCAGGCCAAACTCATAGCGCGCCACGTCCATCACGATGACGGCCATATGGTCGTTGGCAACGAAAATCGCGTCCGGCGCAGGCGAGGCGGAAAAGAGGGCGTAGGCCGCGCGGGCGGTCTGCTGCGCATCATAGTTGCCGTTGACCACCCGGACGTCGTCAATCCCCTGCTCCTGCAGCGCACCCAGATACCCGCGCTGACGGGCAATGTTGACCGACGAATCCGCCACGCCGCCCACCCAGGCAAACCGCTGATGGCCTGCGGCGAGGAGAAACTCGGCAATCTGGCGGGCGGCTGCCTCGTTATTGCTGTTGACGCTGGAGGCCATCCCGCTCTCTTCGCTGCGGTTAAACAGCACCACCGGGATCCCGGCGGCCAGGCACTCCTCCGACAGATCCAGCGACAGCGTCACCGAGGCCAGCACGATGCCGTCCACGCGATACTGCATGATCTGGTCGAAAATCCGGTCCACGTTCCCCTCGCGGTCGCCGACAAACAGCAGCAGGTGGTAGTTGAGGGTGTCCAGCTTCTGCGCCAGCGCCTCCAGCACCTGGGGGTAAAACTGGTTATCAAAATAGGAGATCACCACGCCGATGATCCGCGAGCGGGCGGTGTTAAGCGAACGCGCAATGGCGTTCGGGCGGTAGCCCAGCTCCCGGGCCGCCTTCAGCACTTTTTCACGCGTGGCCGACGAGATGCTCGCCCCCGGCGTGAAGGTGCGTGACACCGCGGACTGTGATACGCCCGCCAGCTGCGCCACCTGCTGTGAGGTCACCGCTGTAAAAGTCTTACGTTTCATTACGTGTGTTCCTTATCCCTTTCGCTTCCCCATTCTGGCACAGATTCAAGGCGTTATGCCGAACACCTGCCATAACCCCCCGCAAAACTGCGCCTCAGGAAGCGGGTACTTTTTAGTCTTACACCATCTTTGCATGCGTATGCAACAGCCAGAATTATTTTTTTCACAATGGTGACAAACGACCTTTACAAAATTGAAACCTTTTCGTAACTTCAATTTTTGAATACGTATGCAGCGCAGTTTTCATACCGTCAATGGTACCGGGCAGATTGGGCAGTCACCAAAGGGAGTGAGCCGGTAAAAGTTGTACTTGACTGGTTTTAACCCATTACGTTTTAAGAGGTTCACAACCATGTTTCGAGCACTGTTACGCCGACCGGAAGCCCGGCTGTTCTTTATCATCAGCGTGTTGTTTTTTATTTGTATTCACAGCATTGATGCGTTTCTGGCCCCGATGATGATCAATCAGGGGATGGAGCCGCAGGTGATGGGGATCATCATGGGGGCCAGTGGCCTGGCGACCCTGCTGATCCGCTTCCCGCTGGGGATTGTCTCCGATGTGGTGAAGAGTCGGAAAATCTTTATCCAGTTTGCGCTGGTGCTGCCGATTATCGCCTGGCCGCTGGCCTGGCTGGAGCCAAACGCCCTGACCCTCTATCTGGCGAAAGCGGCAGACGGCGTCACCGCCGCCACCTGGGTGCTCTACAACATCCTGTTTATTCGCTACTTTGATCAGAAAGATGCACCAGCTGCCGTCGCCTTTCTGGCGCTGGCCGGGCCGCTGGGGGTGTTCCTCGGCAACTGCATCGGCGGCCTGTTGATTCACTATTTTGCGAACAACATCGCCTTTTTCGTCTCCTGCGTCTCGGCGCTGGTGGCGCTGTTCCTCACCACCCGGATCCGCGACGTCCACGACCCGGTAAAAGCCCCGACGCTGAAAGCCTGTATTGCCGGTGCCCGCCTGCAGCTGGCCGACCGCTCGGTGTGGCTGATCGGTATTCTGGCAACCCTGGTTATCCTGGTGCCCTTTGCCACCCGCGATACGCTCACCCCGATCTACGCCGAGCAGCTGGGTGGCCGGGCCGGGATTTTAACCCTGCTGAGCAACATCCATCTGATCTTCTATGCCCTCGCCATTGCCCTGTGCAGCAGCGTGTTTTACCAGCGTCTGGGTCTGATGAAGACGGCGGTACTGGGCATTGTGCTACAGGTGGTCTCCACCTTTGGTATCCCCTTTACCAGCAATCTGTACCTGATCTATCTGTTGCAGGCGCTGGCCGGGTTCTCCTTCGGGATGGCGTTCGCGGCCTTTATGTCCCTGAGCGTGGTCAACACCACCTCCGATGAGCAGTCGACGCGGATGGGGCTGTTCCAGACCATTTACTCCTGCGGCATGTTTGCCGGGCCGGTGATCATGGGGGTGATGCTGCAACACATTAACCTGTCGTCCGGGTATCTGTTTATTGCCGCTCTGTCGGTGGTCGCAGCGATTGCCACCCCGCTTTCGGTGCGCTGGGTTTATTCCCGTAAAACACCCGCCACGGCTGAATTATCTCTTAATAGCGCCCTCGCGCCCGCGCGCGACCAGTAATTTTTCATCCCGATAATATTATCCCGGTCCGCCGGGAGGGTACCCCTCATCATAAATACAGAAGGAAGAGAGTGTGGCTTATCAACTTAAAACCAGTAAACCGGTTCAGGAACGTCAGGATGCGCAGCGACAAATACGAGAAACGGTGGAACTTATTCTTGCGGATATTGAAAAGCGTGGGAATAAAGCCATTCGCGAATTATCCGTTAAGTTCGATCGCTATGACCGGCAGGATTATCGTCTGACCGATGCAGAAATTAATGCCTGCATTAAAAAATTAAGCCGTCAGGATATTCACGATATTGAATTCGCCCAGGAACAGGTCTTTAATTTCGCCCGGGCGCAAAAAGCCTGTCTGCTTGATCTGGAAATAGAGACCCGCCCCGGGGTGATCCTCGGCCATAAAAACATTCCGATTAACGCGGTGGGCTGTTATGTCCCGGGCGGGAAATATCCGCTGCTGGCTTCGGCGCATATGTCGATTATCACTGCCAACGTCGCGGGCTGCTCCCGTATCGTCAGCTGCGCCCCGCCGTTCGGCGGCGAGCCTGCGCCGGCCATCGTAGCGGCGCAGAAAATGGCGGGCGCCAGCGAGATCTTCGCCCTCGGCGGCATTCAGGCGATTGGCGCAATGGCGCTGGGCACCGACTCACTGGCCCCGGTGGATATGCTGGTCGGCCCGGGCAACGCTTTTGTGGCGGAGGCCAAGCGCCAGCTGTTTGGCCGGGTCGGCATTGATCTCTTTGCCGGTCCAACCGAAACCCTGGTCATTGCCGACGACACCGTCGACGCCGAAATCTGCGCCACCGACCTGCTGGGGCAGGCCGAGCACGGCGTTACAACACCTGCGATCCTGCTGACCAACTCCCTGCAGCTGGCGAAAGAGACGCTGCGCGAGATCGACCGCCTGCTGGAAAAACTGCCCACCGCCGACATTGCCCGCCAGGCCTGGCACGACTATGGGGAGATTATCGTCTGCGACAGCTACGACGAAATGCTCGCCGAAGCCGACCGCATCGCCTCAGAACACGTGCAGGTGATGACCGACCGTGACGACTGGTTCCTCGCCAACATGACCAACTTCGGCGCGCTGTTCCTCGGTCCGCGCACCAACGTGGCCTACGGCGACAAGGTGATCGGCACCAACCACACCCTGCCGACGCAAAAAGCGGCGCGCTACACCGGCGGCCTGTGGGTCGGTAAGTTCATGAAAACCTGTACCTGGCAGAAGGTCCTCAGCGATGAGGCCACCGCGGAGATCGGCAGCTACTGCTCGCGGCTGTCGCTGCTGGAGGGCTTTGCCGGACACGCCGAGCAGGCCAACGTGCGCGTGCGCCGCTACGGTCAGGTGGAGGTGCCTTACGCCACCCCGGCCCCGGTCAGAGAGAAGGTGTAACCCATGACCTTTCCTGAGATGCCCTCCTTTGGTCTGCATGGCAAACGCGCCCTGGTGACGGGCGGCTCCCGAGGGCTGGGGTTTGCCTGCGCCGTCGCGCTGGCCCATGCCGGGGCGGAGATATGGATCGCCGCCCGGGATCGCCAGGGGCTGGACGGTGCCGCAACGCTGGCCGCGGAACACGGGCTGAGGCTGCACCCGGTGGCGCTGGATATCACCGACGTGGCGCAGGTCGAGTCGGTGCTCGCCGGGCTGCCCGCATTTGACGTTCTGGTCAACAGCGCCGGGCTGGCGCGCCATGAACCCTTCCTGGCAGCCAGCGAGGCCAGCTTCGATGCGGTGATGACGGTCAACGTCCGGGCCACCTTCTTTGTCAGCCAGCGGGTGGCGGCGCGGATGCGCGATCGGCAAATTGCCGGATCGATTATCCATCTCTCCTCGCAGATGGGCCACGTCGGTGGCCCCCGCCGCAGCGTCTACTGCGCGTCGAAATTTGCCCTGGAGGGGTTAACCAAAGCCATGGCGCTGGAGCTGGGTGAAGACGGGATCCGGGTTAACACCCTGTGCCCGACCTTTATTGAGACCGCGCTCTCTGCGCCGTCGCTGGCCGAACCTGAGTTTCGCCGCTACGTGCTGGACAACATCAAGCTGCGTCGGCTGGGCAAGGTCGAGGACATCATGGGCCCGGTGGTGTTCCTGGCCTCCGATGCAGCTGGGATGATCACCGGCAGCGCCCTGATGGTCGACGGCGGCTGGACTGCAACCTGAGGAGAGACTGTGAATAATCCCCCCCTGCCGCTGGTGCTGCTTAGCGGCACGCTCTGTAACGCCAGGCTCTGGCAGCCCATCCTGGCCCGGCTCAATCAGTCTGCCGTGATCTGCCCCAGGCTGACGGCAGACACTTCGGCGGAGCAGGCTTCGCAGCGGCTGCTGGATCAGCTCCCGCCGCGCTTCCTGCTGGCCGGGTTTTCGCTGGGGGCGATAGTGGCGCTGCAGATGGTCGCCGACGCCCCCGGGCGCATTGCCGGACTGGCGCTGCTGTCGGTCAACCCGCTGGCCGTTCCGCCGGAAAGTGCTCCGGCGCGGCGCGAGGCGGTGAGCGTCGCCCGCCAGCAGGGGCTGACGCGATGGCTCTCTGCCAGCCTGTGGCCGAAGTACGTTGCGCCGTCGCGGGTGGATGACCAGGCCTTACACGCTCTTATCTGCCGGATGGCAGAGGAGAGTGGCCTCGATACCTTAGCGACGCAGACGGAGATCGCCATTACCCGGCGGGATAATCGCGAGGCGCTGGCCTCGCTCGCCTGCCCCATCATCATTATCAACGGCATGCAGGATCCCCTCTGCACGCCCCATCACCACCAGCTGGTTGCAGAGAGCGCCCCGCAGGCGAGGTGCGTCACCCTCGCCTCTGCCGGGCACTTTACCCTGCTTGAGGCACCCGATGAGGTCGCCCCCCCGCTGCGCCAGTGGATTAAGGAGTGTTCAGATGCGCAAGAATAAACTCAGGGTGGTGCGTGAAAACGCCGCCATTATCAACGGCTGGCTGGCGATCCCCTCCGGCTACAGCGCCGAGATCCTCGGCCATCAGGGCTATGACGCGGTGACCGTCGATCTCCAGCACGGGATGATCGACTTCGCCAGCGCGCTCGCCATGCTGCAGGCGCTCTCCGCCACCCCGGCGGTGCCGCTGGTCAGGGTGGCCAATAACGATCCGGCGCAGATCATGCGCATGCTGGATGCCGGGGCCTACGGCATTATCTGCCCGATGATCTCCACCCCAGAGGAGGCCCGGCGCTTTGTCGCCGCCTGCCGCTATCCGCCGCTGGGCAATCGCTCCTTTGGCCCGGCCCGCGGCCTGCTGTACGGCGGGGCCGATTATCCCCAGCACGCCAATGACGAAATTCTGACCCTGGCGATGATCGAAACCCGCGAAGGGCTGGCGAATCTCGATGCCATTCTGGCCACCGAGGGGCTGGACGGGGTGTTTATCGGCCCTAACGATCTGTCCCTCACCCTGACCGGCAGCGCCAGCGCCGAATCCCGCCATCCGGAGATGCTGGCCGCCGTGGAAATGGTGGTCAGCCGCTGTCGCCAGCGGCACAAAATCGCCGGGATCTTTTGCACCTCCGGCGAGGCCGCCGCCCGGCGTATCAGCGAAGGTTTCCAGTTTGTCACCCCCGCCAACGATGTCATGCAACTTGGCCGCGCCTCGCGTGAAGCCGTCGCCCAGGCGCGCGGCAACGCGATCCCCACCACTGGCGCATCAGGCTATTAACAGGAGAGAAGATGAAAGCACGTCACATTACCCCGGAACAGGCCAGAAGCCGCCTGGTTGCCCCTGAAGATATGGTCTCCTGCAATCTGGCGTTTATCGATTGCAAACTTCCCGGCTCGCACCTGAAGCAGAACTACTCCTTTATTGGTCCGGGCGTGACCCAGTCGTCCGCCCAGGTGGTGAATATTCCGGAGCCACACGGCTTTAACATCGGTGCCGCGGCGATGCCGAAAGGGGTGACCAACAACCTGCATCTGCACTTCACCGCCGAAGTGTTCTTAATTCATGAGGGCACCTGGCGCTTCCGCTGGGGAGCCAACGGCGAAAACGAAGCCGAGTTCAGCGCCCCGGCCATTCTGTCGATTCCGACCTGGATCTTCCGCGGCTTTACCAACGTCAGTAAAGAAGAGACCTGCGGCATGGTCTACACGGTGCTGGGCGGCAATAATACCGGGGGGATCATCTGGCACCCGTCGATTCTGGCTGCGGCCAGCGAGTACGGCCTGTATCTGAGCAAGGAGAATATGCTCATCGACGTCAACGCGGGCGATACCCTGCCGGAACCGGCGGGACTGTTGACCCCGCTTGCACCGGAGGAGATTGCCGCCCTGCGTCACTACTCCGTCGAAGAAATGCGTCAGCGGGCGGTGACCGGGGAGGATCGTCGCTGGTCTGCGGCGGGACTGCTTGATTCGGTACTGCCGGGCCACGGGGGTGAGATTGCGCCGGTGATTGGCTTCGGTATCAGCCAGGACAAACACGCCGAGCCCGCCATCGTCAACCCGCACGGTTTCTCGGTAGAGTGGCTGCGCCTGAAAGCGGATCACGTGGTCGGTCGCCACCTGTGCCCGGACGTGCAGGTGATCATGGTCTTTAAGGGAACGCTGGAGGTGACCTGGAATGTGGAGGGTGAAGAGGTGAGCATTATCGCCCCTGAGCGCTCGGTGATTTCGGTCCCGGAGAACAGCTGGCGATCTTACCGCGCGCTGGAAGGCAACGTGGAGTGCATTCTCACCACCCAGGGCGATCAGCGTAAGCGCGTCTACTGGGATGAGACAATCCTGGCGCAGGCCAGAGCGGCCAATCGCTGCCTCGATCCGGATGGCTATGTGACGGCGGTGGATCTGCTGCCTGAAACGGCGAAGCGGGCGGGTCGCAGACTGGAAGCGCTGACTTAAGAGGATTCAGGGCGGGCGATCCCGCCCTGAAGGTGCGTTTTTACTCGAAGTAAACGCCAGGATTTTCGGACAGAGAGACGAAGGTTTTCGAATCTTTATCCAGGGCGCGAATTTCCCCGCTTTCGATATCGTAAACCCAGCCGTGCAGGCGGATAGCGTTGTTACGCAGGCCGACCGCCACCGACGGGTGGGTTTTGATGTTGCTCAGCTGGGCGAAGACGTTTTCCTGCACCATGGCGTTCACTTTGTCGGTCGGGTTGTCCCAGGTCTTATTTTCCACTACCGCTTTGGCGGCATCGGAGTAACGCAGCCAGTGTGATACGGCTGGCATCGGCTCGAGATCGGCGTTGTCGGCAATCGCCTTCATCGCGCCGCAGTTAGAGTGGCCGCAGATCACGATGTCGGTGACGCCCAGCGCCACCACGGCGTATTCGATAGTGGCGGAGACGCCGCCCGGCTCTGGCCCGAAAGGTGGCACGATGTTGCCCGCATTACGAATGACAAAGAGCTGTCCCGGATCCTGCTGGGTGACTAATTCCGGCACCAGGCGGCTGTCAGAACAGGAGATGAACAGCGCTTTGGGATTCTGGCTGGAGGCCAGACTGCGGAACAGATCTTTGCGTTGCGGGAAGACTTCTTTTTGAAAGCTGAGAAAACCTTCAATGATATGTTGCATAGCAATGTCTCATTTTTTTGTGATTGTACAGGCATGATCGAGATCACGGTTTTTCGAGTTTACCCACCGGGCCCGAGTTCAGACAAGCAATATATTTCTGGACCGACCGCAGGACAATGTCCCGCGCGTTGGCGGAAATGTTCTGTCCTTCAAAGGCCCCGTAGAGCCGTTCGAAGGCTATACCGTCCAGCCGGGCTGCTATCTCGCTCACCGCGCTGGCCGGCAGCGGCAGCATATTCGGGTAGCTCCACATAAAGGAGACCGCATCTTTTCCCGGCGTCACCTGCAGGATATCCCCGGCCAGCAGCACGCCTCCGTCGACATTCCAGTGCAGCACCGTGCCACCGGCAAAATGACCGCCCAGCCGCAGCAGCCGGACGTCAGGGGCGATCTCAAGGGAATCCCCTTCCCAGAAGCGCAGGGCCGGACTGTTACGCATCACCCACTGCCGGTCGCTGGCATGAAGGTATACCGGAGCATCAAAGGCCGCGGCCCAGTCCTGCATGGTGGTGTAGTAGTGCGGGTGCGAGATGGCGATAGCGTCGATCCCGCCCAGCGCGGTCACCAGGGCCTGGGTGGCGGAATCGAGGTTAGCGATGCAGTCCCAGAGCACGTTGCCCTGCGGGGTACGCAGCAGGATCGCCCGCTGGTTGATGGCAAAGGCGGGAACGGTTTTGATGCTCAGAAGATTGTCTTCGAGCTGTTGCCACTTGTTGGTGTGGGTGGCAGTCAGGGTGCTAAAATCGACCCACGCTTGCCCCGTCGCAGGCACGTACTGGCGTTCATCTTCACAAATGGCGCACTGTTGCGGTTCGACGTCATAGGACGTGCCGCAGGTTTTACACAGAACGATCATGAGGTCTCCTTAGCCGGATAATGTATGAGTATGGCAAGGATTATCCTTATGTGCGCTGGGGTGCCTCAGCCCGGTGTTTTGCTCTATAATACGAGCTGGAACAAAAACCGAACAAAGCAGGTAAATGATGGAAATTGATCTCAACAATCTGGTGTTTGACGGGCTGGATGAAGCAGAAGAACGTAACGCAGAACGCCTTGAAGATGCGGATAAAAAAGCCCAGGCGATTGTAGCGGACGATGACTGCGGCGACGCCTGCAAGATCTGATATAAAAAGCCCCGGCGATCGTCCGGGGCTTTTGCCGGGTGGCGGCTGTCGCCTTACCCGGCCTACAACACCATCCCGTACGCCGGGAAATGATTACGACTTCGTCATACCGTCAATGGCTTGCTGAGCGCAGGCTACATCCAGATGTCCACCCGGTGCGCCGCCAATCCCGATGGCTCCAATCACCTCATCCCCTTCTTTAACCGGCAAACCACCCGCCAGCAGCAGCAGGCCCGGGATATCCCGCAGGTTCTGTGCCCCGGCGTTGCTTTGCGCGGACTCCATCACCTTGCCCGAGGCATTTTTGGTGCTGAGCGCGGTAAAGGCCTTCATCTCGCTGGCTTTCAGGGTGTGCGGACCGGCGTTGTCCGTGCGCTGTACCGCCTTAACGACTCCGGCACGATCCACCACCGTGACGCTGACCTGATAATTTTTAGCCGTACAGGCCTGAATGGCCGCGCTGGCCAGGGCATTGGCCTGGGTCAGGGAGAGATTTTTTTGCGCCACGGACTGCGCCTGCGCCGATACGCTGGCCATCCCGACTACACACACTGCTGCCATCATTAATTTTTTCATCGCACATCCTCGGATAAATGGAAACAGATGCAGCGTACCGAAGCGGGCCATGAAATGTTATTCGGTCGACTACGGGGTTAGCCTGGTAGTTCTACGGATTGCAATTTGTCGTATTCCCGGATGGCCTGCACCAGGCTGGCGACCCCCAGCTTGAGGAACACCGCTGCACGGTGCGCTTCCACCGTGCGCGGCGAGAGGTTCAGCCGGGCGGCGACCTCTTTATTACTGCTCCCCTCCATCAGGGCCAGCAGCACCTCGTGTTCCCGGGCGGTGAGCTGTTCAAAGAGCGCCCTGACCCGTCTGGCCTCCTGCCAGCGCACCACCCGCTGCTGGCTCTCGGCCAGCGCGGCGGTGATGGATTCGATCAGCGTGTCGGCATCCAGCGGCTTGGTGAAAAACTCAAATACGCCGTTATGAAACGCCCGGCGACAGGCGTCGATGGTGCCGTGGCCGGTCATCAGGATCACCGGCAGCAGCGGCCAGGGCCATGCCGCCTCCTCCAGCCAGGCCAGTCCGCCTTTGCCCGGCATACGCATATCCAGCAGCAGGCAGCCGGTCAGGGCCGTGTCTGCGCCGTGCGCGGCGGTAAAGGCGGCGATACTCTCGTACGGTTCAACGCGCCAGTTCATCCCGGAGAGGAGAAACACCAGCGACTCCCTGACCGAGGCATCATCGTCAATTAACCAGATGACGTTATCCATTTTCCTGACTCCCGTGATAAGCAAACTGCAACCGAACCCTGGCCCCGCCCTCCGGGGCGTTATCCAGCGTCAGGGTGCCATTCATTCTGGTGACTAACGACTCCGTCAAGGTCATGCCCAGGCCGATCCCGCCCTGCCGCCCGCTGTAAAAGGGCATAAAGGCGTTTAGCAAGGCATCCGGGGTAAAGCCCGGCCCGCCGTCGGTGATTTCTATCTGAATACACCCGCCGTTGCGCCGGCTGCGGATATGCACCCACCCCGCCGCATGCTCCTGCTGCGCCTGGATGGCGTTGCTGAGGAGGTTGTGCAGCACCTGCTCCAGCCAGAGCCGGTCGGCGCAGAGCGTGCGGGCATCGGCGGCAAAATCATGGGTGAGGCGGATATGTCGGGCGGTGCGCTCGTGCTCCAGCAGGTTGCCGACCTGCTGCCAGCAGCTGGCCAGGTCCACCTCGCCCAGGTTTACCCTCTCCTCGGTAACGTGTTCACGAAAGCGGGTCAGCAGCTCGCCTATCCGCTGGGTCTGCACCAGCGCCGACCCGAGGGCCTGAGACACCGCCTCGGGATTGCCCTGCCCCAGCTGGCGCTGGGCCCCCTGGATCCAGGTCTGGGCGGCGGTCAGAGGCTGGTTGATCTCATGCACGATACCCGCGGTAATCTCCCCCAGGGTATTGAGCCTGGCGTGCTGGTAATACCTCGCGCGCTGGTCGGCGTTTTGCCGCTGCTTACGCTGCCAGAGGATCACTCCGCCTGCCGCAATCACCAGGGCCCATCCCAGCCAGAGCAGCAAAAACGGCACCAGGGCAACGTTCAACCACGCCGGTCGGGCGACGGCTTGCAGGATAAAGGGTTGGGTGTGCAGGGAGAATTGCTGCTGCCAGTGCCAGAAGGCCTCCGCCGGGGGCGGCGAGGCCTCGCCGCGGAGATCCAGGCTGAGGCGGGTAAAATGCGGTCTGGCCCCGATCACCGACCGGGTATCAATGAGTACCCGGATTTGTCGCCAGGGATTATAGAGCCAGTACTGCGTGTCGCCCACGGGTTCAACCCGCGCGGCGTCGAGGGCGCGTCCCTGGGTCTTTTGCAGGTCGAGGATTTGCGGGAATTTTTTACGCAGCGCGGCCAGATCTTCATCGCCATTTAACAGCGGCAGCACCGACTCGTTCTGGGTGAGAACCGCCCCCGCCTCGGCAAACGCCGTGGCAAACTCCCGGTCCAGATCCCAGAACTGACGGCGGATCTGTTCGGCATACAGCAGCACGCTGCTTAACAGGCAGAGCAGGAGCCAGATCAGAAGCCCACGATGTAAAAATTTTCGGTTGTTCATTCAGTTAACTGGCGCTGGAGAAGACGCCAGAGACCTTAGCAGGAAGCTAAGCCGGGGACAAAACTTGCGGTGATTTTTGGATGTTAGCGTCCAGAATGGCGGGGCGTGCGCGGAATAACGCACACCTCGTTCCAGTAGGTTTCCCGCACATGGCGGTGTTCAGCGTTGCGTTTGCTCATGGAACCACTCCGGGTCGATATTGGCGATGTCCACGCCATACAGGCTGGCAACCGGCAAAATGGATTCAATAATACGCTGCGCGCTGTTCTCTTCCGATTGTGCGGCAAAAAACCGCCGTAACGTACTCATCAGTTTGCCCATTGCCCTGTTCCTCATTTGTTCAGCCTGTGTGCAGTAAACCAGCAATCTGGCGCGGCGAGAAATGCCGATTCCGGCAGAGGATGTGCGCGAATCGCAAAAGCCACCCCTTCCTTTCACCATTGTGTAACAGGCTGTTCACTAATGATTTTTTTCATATAGCAAAGACGATATTGGCATTTGGCGGCCGGGGGCGGTTATGGGAGCGTAGCAGGACAAAACAAAAAACAGACTCAGAGGACACGATGGCAACATACAAAAAACTGGCACTGGCACTTAGTTTGCTGACCGCAGGTGGGATCGCTGCAACTCAGGCGCAGGCAGACCAGCTGGCCGATATCAAGGCGGCGGGCGTGGTGAAAGTCGCCACCTTCGATGCCAACCCGCCGTTTGGCTCGGTGGATGCAAAAAGCCATGAGATCGTCGGCTACGACGTGGATTTCGCCAAAGCATTAGCCAAAACGCTCGGGGTGAAGCTGGAGCTGGTCGCCACTAACCCGGCTAACCGCATCCCGCTGCTGCAGTCGGGCAAGGCGGATCTGATCGTGGCGGATATCACCATCACCCCGGAGCGTGCCCAGGTGATCGATTTCTCCACCCCCTACTTCGTGACCGGACAGCAGTTCCTGGTTCCGGCGAAAGGGGCGGATAAACTGGATGCCTACAGCAAGGCGCGCATCGGGGCGGTAAAAGGCACCACCGGGGAACAGGCGCTGCATCAGCGTTTCCCGCAGTCCCGCGTGCTCTCCTATGACGACATTCCGCTGGCGCTGACGGCGTTGCGCAACGGCAACGTGCAGGCGATCACCCAGGACAGCACCATTCTGGCCGGGCTGCTGGCTCAGGCCCCGGACAAGGCCAACTTTAAAATTCTCCCTGACCTGCTGAGTAAAGAGGAGATTGGCGTCGGGGTGAAGAAAGGCGAAACCGCGCTGCTGAAAGTGGTCAACGACGAGCTGGTGAAGCTGGAGAGCAACGGCGACGCGGCGAAGATCTACGATGTCTGGTTTGGTCCACAGACCCCCTCCCCGCAGCCTCGCGCCTTTAAAATAGAAGCCCAGTAAGATGCGGTCAGGTTTATTCTCACGCTCCGCGGCACCTGCCGCGGATTTTTCACATCTGGAGCAGGCCAGCGTCACCTTTTCGGAGGTGGCGAAACGCTACGGCGATCGCCCGGTGCTGAAGGGCATCAACCTCAGCGTCACGCCGGGGGAAGTGGTGGCCATTCTTGGCCCCTCGGGCTCGGGTAAATCGACGCTGATCCGCCTGATTAACCAGCTGGAAACCCTGACCTCCGGCGACATCCTGATTGACGGAAAATCGACGCGTCAGCTCTCCCGCCAGGCGTTGCGCCAGCTGCGCAGCCGGGTCGGGTTTGTCTTTCAACAATTCAACCTTTACAGCCACCTGACGGCGCGACAGAACATCGCCCTGGCGCTGAAGCACGTTCACGGCTGGCGACCCGCCGAGGCCGACACCCGTGCTGAGGCGCTGCTGGCCCAGGTGGGTATGGCGGAAAAAGCCGATCACTACCCGGAGGCGTTATCCGGCGGACAGCAGCAGCGGGTAGCCATCGCCCGCGCCCTGGCCTCCTCGCCGCAGATTATCCTGTTTGATGAACCCACCTCAGCCCTCGATCCGGAGATGATTGGCGAAGTGCTGCTGGTGATGAAGGCCCTCGCCCACAGCGGGATCACCATGATCGTTGTTACCCATGAGATGCAGTTTGCCCGGGAGATTGCCGACCGGGTGGTGTTCATCGATGGCGGCCATATTCTGGAAGTGGCCCCGCCGGAGCAGTTCTTTCAGCATCCGTCCCATCCGCGCACCCAGCGTTTTTTGCAGAAGGTGCTTAACCCGCTGCATCCGGGAGCGGTGTGATGCCGGCCCTCGACTGGCAAGGGGTGCTGACCGGCCAGCCCTTGCAGTGGATCCTCTCCGGTTTTCTTACCACCCTGTGGGTGACCCTGGCGGGAATCGTCGTTGCCAGCCTCATCACCCTCGCCTGCCTGGGGTTGCGTCTCGCCGGGGGCCGCATCGGCGCAAACATTGTTGCCGTGTGGGTCTCGCTCTTTCGCAATACCCCTCTGCTGGTGCAGCTCCTGTTCTGGTATTTCGCCGCGTGGAACGGGCTTCCTGCGAATTTTCGTGAATTTGTCATGGACGATCACCTCTGGTCGGTGCTGCCGGGCCAGGTGTGGTGGTTCACGCCTGAGTTTCTCTGCTCCGCCTGGGGGCTGGGGGTCTTTACCTCGGCCTTTTTGACCGAGGAGATTACCGCCGGGCTCCGCGCCGTCTCTGCCGGGCAGCGGGAAGCCGCGCTGGCGCAGGGCTTTTCCGCCTGGCCGCTGTTGCGTTACATCCTGCTGCCGCAGGGGCTGGCGAACGCCTGGCAGCCGGTGGTGGGCCAGTACCTCAACCTGATGAAGCTCTCGTCGCTGGCGAGCGGAATTGGCTTTGCGGAACTGACCTATCAGGTGCGGCAGATCGAGAGCTATAACGCCCACGCGCTGGAGGCGTTCAGCGTTGGCACGGTGCTGTACCTGCTCACCGGCGTGGCGATGGGCGTGCTGCTGACGAAACTAGGCCCCTCAAGCGAACGGCGGCGAAAAGCCGCGCTCACCACCCGGAGTGAAGAGAAATGCTAGCCGGATTCACTGTCATTACCGATAACCTGGATTATCTGCTCTGGGGACGGGCTGCGGTCGGGCAGCCCGGCGGCGTGCTGCTGACGCTGCTGATGGCCTTCGGCGCGGCGGCGCTGGCGTTACCCGCCGGGATCGCACTGGCGGGCCTGGCGTGGCGCTTTCCTGGCGCCATCCTCAACACCCTGTTCCTGTGGGCCGAAATTATCCGCGGGATCCCGCTGATATTTGTTATTTTCTGGCTGTGGTATCTGCTGCCGCTGATCACCGGCGGCGATCTGCCGGGGGCGCTGACCGTGACCCTGGCGCTGGCGTGGTTTACCGCTGCCGCGGTGATGCACTCCGTGTTGGCCGGGCTGCGGGCGCTGCCTGCCGGGCAGTATGAGGCAGCTCAGGCGCAGGGGTTTGGCGCGCTGCAAACACTGGGGTGGGTGCTGCTGCCGCAGACGTTGCGCAACATCTTGCCTTCGCTGCTGGGAATTTTTATCAGCCTGCTGAAGGACACCTCGCTGGCCTTTATCGTCAACGTACCGGAACTGACCACCGTCGCAGGCCAGGTGAATAACCGGGTGCAGATCTACCCGGCGGCGATTTTCGTCTTTACGGGGGTGGTCTATTACCTGCTGTGCTGCGGGATTGAACAGCTGGCGAAACGCTGGCGGTTTAACCGGCCAGCGCTTTAACGACGGTTTCCATCGCCTGGGTGGTTAATTCACTGCGTTGCACCCGCTGGTTCGCCAGCGAGGTGCGCAGGACCCCGGCGATCACAATATGCTTTGGCTCCTGCCCGAGATCGCGCATTTCAAGAACGACTTTGCCTACCACGCGACACATCTCCTGATACAGCGCTTCGTCTTTGGTTACATTGCCCATGATCTTCACTCCATTGCCTGAAAACGCCAGCTTAAAGCATTCATAAGCCTTATACAAAAAAGAAGCCCGGTGAGAGACTCACCGGGCTTTTTAAAAGCATAATCAGGGGATTAGTTGTTAACCGGGATCACTGCGCCTTTGTATTTGGTGCGGATCCAGTCCTGAATCTCTTTCGAGTGCAGCACGTCTACCAGCGCCACGATATCCTTCTTCTTCTCATCGCCACGGTGCACGGTGATGATGTTAGCGTACGGGTTGTTTTCACCGCTCTCTACCGCGATTGGGTCGTGAACCGGATCCAGACCGGCATCGATGGCGTAGTTGGCGTTGATGACGACAGCAGCGCCTTCGTCGTTGTTGTACATCTGCGGCAGCAGAGAGGCTTCAACGTTCGGGGTGAACTGCAGTTTTTTCGGGTTCTCAACGATATCGCTGATGCGCGCGGTCACTTTGTCGATGCCCGGCTTCAGCTTGATGACGCCCTCTTTCTCGAAGATAGAGAGGATACGACCCTCTTCAGAGACCGCATCACGCATGATGATTTTGCCGCCTTCCGGCAGATCTTTCAGCGACTTGTATTTTTTAGAGTAGATACCGATTGGCTCGATGTGGATCGCACCGGCGCTGACGAAATCATACTCTTTATCCCCGGCGTGATCTTTCAGCACGCTGTTCAGGTAGGGAATGTGCTGGAAGTAGTTGGCGTCGATGTCACGACCCGCCAGCGCGGTGTTCGGCAGGATGTAATCCTGGAAGGGTTTGATCTCCAGGTCGATACCCTGTTTCGCCAGAATCGGCTTCGCCTGCTCCAGAATTTCGGCGTGTGGGGTGTTGGACGCTCCCACGGTCAGGGTATCAGCCCAGGAGGCAAAGCTCATGGCGCTCAGGGTTGCTGCGGCGATCAACGTCAGTGTCTTTTTCATGATGATGGTTCCTGTGTGTTATTAGTGTTTATCTTTTATCTAACAGTGATGTGATGATGTCGCCGCAGAACTGGATAATGAAAACGATGATCAAAATGGTCACCGTTGCCACCAGCGTGACGTCACCATGGTTGCGTTGGAATCCTTCCAGATAAGCCAGATTTCCCAGACCACCGGCACCAATCACCCCCGCCATGGCGCTGTAGCTAACCAGCGCAATCAGCGTCACCGTGATCCCTGAAACCAGGGCAGGTGATGATTCCGGCAGTAAAACCCGAAAAATTAAGGTGCTCAGTCGGGCACCCATTGAGCGCGTCGCCTCGATCACCCCTTTGTCCACTTCACGCAGGGCAATTTCCACCAGACGGGCGTAGAACGGCGCGGCGCCGACAATCAGCGCGGGCAGCGCGGCGTTTGCCCCGAGGATGGTCCCCACCACGGTTTTGGTGAAGGGGATCAGCAGCACAATCAGGATGATGAACGGGATCGAACGGAACACGTTCACCACAATCGAAATCACGCTGTAGACCGTACGGTTGTGGAACATGCCACCCCGGGCGGTTAAAAACAGCGCCAGGCCGAGCACCAGTCCGAGCACAAAGGTCGCGACGCCGGAGAGGGCCGTCATGTACAGCGTTTCCAGGGTGGCGGCCCAGAGCTGGTCCCATTTCAGATGCGGGAAGAGATTCTCAGCCATGTTTAATTACCTCGCCTTCAATATCACTGTGCTGCAGGTCGACGAGGATATTGTTCAGTTGTTCTTCTGTTGCCACCACGTGTAGCCAGAGCTGGCCGAACACGCCGTGGGCGGTTTGCGTCATTTTGCCGTGCAGGATGTTAAACGGCAGGCCGTAGCGCAGGGTCAGCTCCCCGACAATCGGCTTGTGGGTGCTGTGGCCGGTGAAGGTCAGCTTGATGACGGTCCCTTCCAGCTCGTTCGCCAGCTCGGTGTTGAAGGTTTCCTCTTCGGCATACTGGCTGACCTGGCGCACAAACTGCTGCGTAATCGGCTGCTGCGGGTGGGTAAAGACCTGAAGCACGTCGCCCTCTTCCACCACTTTGCCGTTCTCCATCACCGCCACGCGGTCACAGATTTTGCGCACCACGTGCATTTCATGGGTGATGAGCACGATGGTCAGCTTAAAGCGACGGTTAATGTCGAGGAGCAGATCGAGGATCTGATCGGTGGTCTGCGGATCCAGCGCCGAGGTGGCCTCGTCGCAGAGCAGCACGTCAGGGTTGTTCGCCAGCGCGCGGGCAATGCCGACGCGCTGCTTCTGCCCACCGCTGAGCTGGGACGGGTAAGCCTGCTCGCGGCCTTTCAGCCCCACCAGCTCTACCAGTTCCGCCACGCGGGCTTTAATGTTGGCTTTTGGCACCCCGGCAATCTGCATGGAGAATGCGATGTTCTCGCTCACCGTGCGGGACCACAGCAGATTGAAATGCTGAAACACCATACTGATCTTCAGGCGCGCCTGGCGCAGGGCTTCGCCTTTCGCGGCGGAAATGTCCTGTCCGTTAATGGTCACGCTGCCGGCAGTCGGTTTTTCCAGACCGTTAAGCAGGCGGATTAAGGTGCTTTTACCGGCACCGCTGTAGCCAATAATTCCATAAATCTGTCCCTGTTCTATCGACAGGTTCACGTTGTCAACGGCCGTCAGCGCCACTTTTCCGTTGTCAAAAATCTTCGAAATATTCCTGAGTACAATCATTCTTATCGTAATCCGTCGCTCATGGCGGTTTAGCAGTATGGATGTCCAAAAGATAGTAAACAGCCGTTATCAGGTTTTAAATGACCAAAATGGAATTTCTTATAACTCCAGGGAATAAATAGCGGATTTACTGGGCGGGCAGGAATTAGATGAATTTCAGCAATGATTATCTGCCAGATGCATATCTCACCGCCTTCACTCGGCAAAAATGGCTATTTTTGCAGCATTTCATGCCAATATAGCCATCCTGACATCCGGACAACTTTACGTCTTGCTATCCTTACATCTATAAACATGATGAATATTCATTTCTGTTCTAAAAGGCAGTGAAACGTTCTTTATAGAGAAATTTTTACGGCCCTATCATCCGGTCATGACCCTCTTACAGGAAAACATCATGACGATTTATCACTCCGTCACAGAACTGATCGGCCAGACTCCGCTTATCCAGCTGCACAAACTGGAGGCCGGCCCCTGCTCGCTGTTTCTGAAGCTGGAAAACCAGAATCCCGGCGGCTCCATTAAAGACCGCGTCGCGCTGTCGATGATTAACGAAGCCGAGCGCAGCGGCCAGCTGCAGCCCGGCGGCACCATCATCGAGGCCACGGCGGGCAACACCGGGCTGGGGCTGGCACTGATTGCGGCCCAGAAAGGCTACTCGCTGATCCTGGTCGTGCCCGACAAAATGAGCCGCGAGAAGATTTTTCACCTGCGCGCGCTGGGGGCTCAGGTGGTGTTGACCCGCTCGGACGTCAATAAAGGCCATCCGGCCTATTATCAGGATTATGCTCAGCGTCTGGCGAACGAGCTGCCGGGCGCGTTCTATATCGACCAGTTCAATAACGAAGCCAACCCGCTGGCGCATCGCACCACTACCGCCCCGGAGCTGTTTGAACAGCTCGAGGGCAAGATCGACGCCATCGTGGTCGGCGTCGGCTCCGGCGGTACCCTGGGCGGCCTGCAGGCGTGGTTTGCGGAACACTCCCCGCAGACCGAGTTTGTGCTTGCCGATCCGGCCGGGTCGGTGCTGGCCGACCAGGTGGAGACCGGGCGCTATAACGACGCCGGTTCGTGGCTGGTAGAGGGGATTGGCGAAGACTTTATTCCCCCTCTGGCACACATCGAAGGGGTGAATCGCGCCTGGCGCATTACCGATCGTGAAGCCTTTACCACCGCCCGCGAGTTGCTGAAAACGGAAGGGATCCTGGCGGGCTCCTCCACCGGCACCCTGCTGGCCGCGGCGTTGAAATATTGTCAGGCCCAGACCACGCCGAAGCGCGTAGTCACCTTCGCCTGCGACAGCGGCAATAAGTATCTCTCCAAAATGTTTAACGATGACTGGATGCGCCAGCAGGGGCTGATCTCGCGCCCATTGGCGGGGGATCTCTCGGATTACATCGCCCTGCGTCACGACGAGGGCGCTACCGTCACCGCTGCGCCGGATGACACCCTTTCCACCGTGCTGGCGCGCATGCGTCTGTACGACATCTCCCAGCTGCCGGTGCTGGATAACGGCAAGGTCGTCGGCATCATCGATGAATGGGATCTCCTGCGCCATATTGGCGGCGATGGGGATCGTTTCGCCCTGCCCGTGACGGCGGCGATGACGCGTCAGGTGGAGTTTCTTGATAAGCACGCCCCGGAAAGCGCCCTGCACGCCATTTTCGACCGCGGTCTGGTGGCCGTGATTAATGACAACGACCGTTTTCTGGGCCTGATCACACGCAGCGATGTTCTGACCGCCTGGCGCAACCGTCTTCAGCAATAAAGGAATAAAGATGAAAAATTTAGCCACCCTCAGCGTCCACAGCGGCGAGTTTAATGACCAACACGGCGCGGTGATGCCGCCTATTTACGCCACCTCGACGTTTGCGCAACCGTCGCCGGGGGAACATACCGGCTACGAATATTCCCGCAGCGGGAACCCCACCCGCCATGCGCTGGAAACCGCCATTGCCGAACTGGAAGGCGGCACGCGCGGCTACGCTTTCGCGTCCGGTCTCGCGGCCATCTCTACCGTGCTCGAACTGCTGGACAAAGACAGCCATATTGTCGCCATTGATGATGTGTATGGCGGAACTTATCGCCTGATTGAGAACGTGCGCAAACGCAGCACCGGGCTGCAGGTGAGCTGGGTGAAGCCGGACGATCTCGCCGGTCTTGAGGCGGCGATCCGCCCGGAAACCCGCATGATCTGGGTAGAAACCCCGACCAACCCGCTGCTGAAGCTGGCGGACCTGGCGGCCATCGCCGGGATTGCTCGCCGTCATAATCTCATCAGCGTAGCGGATAACACCTTCGCATCGCCGGTCATTCACCGTCCGCTGGAGACGGGTTTCGATATCGTGGTGCACTCCGCCACTAAATACCTGAACGGCCATTCGGACGTGGTGGCCGGGCTGGCGGTGGTGGGGGATAACCCAGCGCTGGCCGAGAAGCTCGGCTACCTGCAAAACGCCGTCGGCGGGGTTCTGGATCCGTTCAGCAGCTTCCTGACGCTGCGCGGGATCCGCACGCTTTCGCTGAGGGTCGAAAAGCACAGCGCCAATGCCCTGGCGATTGCACAATGGCTGGTGCAACATCCGCAGGTGGAAAAAGTCTTCTATCCAGGCCTGGAATCACACCCGCAATATCAGCTTGCCCGTACGCAGATGGCGCTGCCGGGCGGGATGATTTCTGTCGTAGTGAAAGGTGATGCGCAACGTGCCACGGAAGTCATTCGTAAACTAAAACTGTTTACCCTTGCGGAAAGTCTGGGTGGGGTTGAGAGCCTGGTCAGCCAGCCTTACAGCATGACCCACGCGTCGATCCCCTTAGAACAGCGGCTGGCAAACGGTATTGTCCCGCAGCTGATCCGCCTGTCCGTGGGCATCGAAGATGCGCAAGACCTGATCGCCGATCTCAGTCAGGCGCTGAAAGCGTAACCAAAAAACGGCAGGCTACTCGCCTGCCGCCATAGGTTGTCATCAGGCCTTAACGCCTTGATAACAATCCGTTGTGAAACGGCAGATAATATTTTTGAAACGCTGTTTTTCTTTCCCTTTTGCGCATCTTTAAGCGTATAATGTGCGCCTAATCCCTGGTGAATGGTTTCAGCGCTTGGAATACAAAAAACAACGTACAACTTCTCCTCTCCTTCGTTGGGCTGTCACTCAGGCACACTTTCTTCTGCACGCTCATTTGATGTCTCCTATCCTTAGTGCGTGTCATATACGATTTTGCAACACAGGTTTGACTCCGCGGCTGTGCGCCCCTGGAGCGAGATTTCCATATCCTTCCCAACTTAAAGACTAAGACTGTCATGAAAAAGACGAAAATTGTTTGCACCATCGGCCCGAAAACCGAATCTGAAGAGATGCTGACCAAAATGCTGGACGCCGGCATGAACGTTATGCGTCTGAACTTCTCTCACGGTGACTATGCTGAACACGGTCAGCGCATCCAGAACCTGCGCAACGTGATGAGCAAGACCGGTAAAAAAGCAGCAATCCTGCTGGATACCAAAGGTCCAGAAATTCGTACCATCAAACTGGAAGGCGGTAATGACGTTTCGCTGAAAGCGGGGCAGACCTTCACCTTCACCACTGACAAGTCCGTTGTCGGCAACAGCGACATCGTTGCTGTGACTTATGAAGGCTTCACCAGCGACCTGTCCGTTGGCAACACCGTACTGGTGGACGACGGCCTGATCGGTATGGAAGTCACCGCTATCGAAGGCAAAAACGTTGTTTGTAAAGTGCTGAACAACGGCGACCTGGGCGAAAACAAAGGCGTTAACCTGCCAGGCGTTTCCATCGCCCTGCCTGCTCTGGCAGAAAAAGACAAACAGGACCTGATCTTCGGCTGCGAGCAAGGCGTTGACTTCGTTGCTGCCTCCTTCATCCGTAAACGTTCTGACGTGGTTGAAATCCGTGAGCACCTGAAAGCGCACGGCGGCGAGCACATCCAGATCATCTCCAAAATCGAAAACCAGGAAGGCCTGAACAACTTCGACGAAATCCTCGAAGCGTCTGACGGCATCATGGTTGCGCGTGGCGACCTGGGCGTTGAGATCCCGGTTGAAGAAGTGATCTTCGCGCAGAAGATGATGATCGAGAAGTGTGTTCGCGCCCGTAAAGTGGTTATCACTGCGACCCAGATGCTGGACTCAATGATCAAAAACCCACGCCCAACTCGCGCAGAAGCGGGTGACGTGGCGAACGCCATTCTCGACGGTACCGATGCAGTGATGCTGTCCGGTGAATCCGCGAAGGGTAAATACCCTCTGGAAGCGGTATCCATCATGGCCACCATCTGCGAGCGTACTGACCGCGTGATGCCAAGCCGTCTGGATAACAACAACGACAGCCGTAAACTGCGCATCACCGAAGCCGTTTGCCGTGGCGCAGTAGAAACTGCCGAAAAACTGGAAGCACCGCTGATCGTGGTTGCCACCCAGGGCGGTAAATCTGCTAAAGCCGTGCGTAAATACTTCCCGAACGCCACTATCCTGGCCCTGACCACTAACGAGATCACTGCTCGTCAGCTGGTACTGAGCAAAGGCGTTGTGCCACACCTGGTGAAAGAGATCGCCTCTACGGATGATTTCTACCGTCTGGGTAAAGAAGTGGCCCTGCAGCTCGTTGAGCGTGGCCTGGCGCAGAAAGGTGACGTTGTGGTGATGGTTTC
Organism: Leclercia sp.; assembly: GCF_036780805.1. Classification (NCBI taxonomy): domain Bacteria; kingdom Pseudomonadati; phylum Pseudomonadota; class Gammaproteobacteria; order Enterobacterales; family Enterobacteriaceae; genus Leclercia; species Leclercia sp. The sequence goes on from NZ_DAIQCE010000001.1 coordinate 1,417,995, forward strand.
TGGTGCGCTGGTACCAAGCGGCACCACTAATACCGCATCTGTTCACGTCCTGTAATAATATCGAACGAATTAATTTGTATAAAAAGCGTCCTTCGGGGCGCTTTTTTTATTTCCGCTATCAACCAAACTTATTAAAAAAGCAAATCGGGTTTTTCTATTTAACGGGTACGTTTTCTAAGATGAATCCGATGAAAATTGTCTGTTTTTGCACAATATTTTTCACGAAATAGTCAAAACAGGTGTTTCTTTGAGCGAACGATCAAAAATAGGCATATTCCCATCAAAAAAATATTCTCAACCTAAAAAACTTTGTGTAATACTTGTAACGCTACATGGAGATTAACTCAATCTAGAGGGTATTAATAATGAATCGTACTAAACTGGTACTGGGCGCGGTAATCCTGGGTTCTACTCTGCTGGCAGGTTGCTCCAGCAATGCTAAAATCGATCAGCTGTCTTCTGACGTTCAGACTCTGAACGCTAAAGTTGACCAGCTGAGCAACGACGTGAACGCAATGCGTTCCGACGTTCAGGCTGCTAAAGATGACGCAGCACGCGCTAACCAGCGTCTGGACAACCAGGCTACTAAATACCGTAAGTAATAGTACCTGTGTTAATAAAATGGCGCACATTGTGCGCCATTTTTTTTGCCCTGCATTTCACTTTACTGAATCGCCACTTCATGCCCGCCCTGAGTCGCTGCCACCGGCAGCTGGGTATTACGAGCTGACAACCCCGTACTCTCGACCTGCGGCCCTGCCCCAGTCGATACCACCACCGGGATCCCCGCCCGGCGCGACAACGCTTTGTTCACTAACGTCTTATCGCTACCGCTCTGCGCCATAAACGACGCAAAGGCACCGGACTGAGCGATCGTCACGGTTTGCGGGTTTTCGCCCTCCACCATCGCCAGCGGGCGATGTACTTCAACGTAACGCTTACCGTCCGGCTCAACCGAGAACTTCACCGGCTCATTGATAATCTGCACTCGCGTGCCGACCGAGGTCTGGGCAAAGAGCGCTTTAATGTCCGGCGCATTCATACGCATACAGCCGGAGCTGACGCGCAGCCCGACGCTGTCCGGTGCGCTGGTGCCGTGGATGAGATATTCGCCGTTACCCACGCCCAGACGCAGCGCAAAGCGCCCCAGCGGGTTGTTAGGCCCTGCGGGAACCACCGGGGGTAGTTTGATGCCCTGCTCCAGCGAGCGCGCTCTGATGCCCGCTGTGGGGGTCCAGGTTGGATTGGGGATTTTCTGGCTGATGCGGGTGACGGTGACCGGCGTTTCCAGCCCCAGCTGGCCAATGCCCAGCGGATAGACCTGAACGCTGTTCTCCCCCGGCGGATAGTAGTAGAGCCGCAGCTCCGCCAGATTCACCACAATCCCCTCACGGGGGGTGTCCGGGAGCAACATTTGCGACGGGATAGTGATTTCTGTCCCCGGCGCCGGATAGACCGGGGCGATGGTATTATTGGTTTCGAGGATTAGGTGCGCAGCGGTATTAAACCGGCGCGCAATGGCCTGAAGCTTATTATCGCCTTCCTGAATGACATAGGTCTGGTTTTGCCCGATAAGCCGACTGCCTGCAGGCGGCAAGGGATAATCCACCGCCCGGGCGCTATTAAGCGCGCTGAGCGAACCAAAGAGAATAAAAGTAACAAGGGACGCGCGCTTCATGCTGAGATTCCTTATTCACTGACTGAACGTCAGAAAGCTGAAAAACCCACGAGGCGGGAACCACCTCGTGAAACAGAATGATAGCTGTCCTGTTAGTTTAGCTAATGTTGGCGGCTTTGGTGCGGATTGCGCGGATCATCGCCTCAAGCCCCTGAGAGCGGGAAGGCGTTAAATGCTGGGTCAGCGCCATTTTTTCAAACCACGGGCGCACGTCGAAAGCGACAATATCCTGAGGGGACATCTGCTGATATAAAATAAACACCACGGCAATAAGGCCTTTTACTATTGCCGCATCACTGTCGCCCGCTAATTCAATCATTCCTGATTCGTTCTGGTGCATTATTATCCACACCTGGCTCTGACAGCCCTGAATACTGTTTTCCGGGCTATGCGCGCTTTCGCTGAGGGCAGGCAGACGCTGACCCAGCTCGATGATGTAGAGGTATTTCTCTTCCCAGTTTGCGCAACGCGTAAAGTTGCGCAGCAATTTATCTCTGTCTGGCAATGCAGCCATCTTTTGCCCTCTTTTAGCCCAGCAGGTGGTGGATACGCTTCAATCCGGCCACCAGTCTGTCGACCTCTTCCAGCGTGTTGTACATCACCAGCGATGCGCGGCACATCGCCGGTACCTGATAAAATGCCATCAGCGGCATGGCGCAGTGGTGTCCGGTGCGTACCGCCACCCCGTAGTTATCGAGAAAACTGCCGACGTCATAGGCGTGGTGTTTTCCGAGGTTAAAGGCGATTACCCCCTGACGATCGGCCGGGCCGTAGAGCGTGAGATCCGGCACGCTGGCCAGCTCGGCCAGGGCGTAGTGCATCAGCATCTGCTCGTATTCGGCAATGGCATCGAGGCCGATAGCGGAGACATACTCCATCGCCGCCCCGAGGCCGATAATGCCCCCGGTGTTGGGTGTCCCGGCTTCGAAACGCCACGGCGCGCGGGAGTAGGTGGTGCCTTCGCTCAGGCTGACGGTGGCGATCATCGACCCGCCCCCTTCCCACGGCGGCATCTTCTGCAGGATCTCGTCTTTGACATACAGCACGCCGATCCCGGTCGGGCCGTAGAGCTTATGGCCGGAGAAGACATAAAAATCGCAGTCCAGCGCCTGCACGTCTACGGTGTGGTGCATCACCGCCTGAGCGCCGTCCACCAGTACTTTCGCGCCGACAAGATGGGCTTTAGCGATGATCTCCGCCACCGGGTTTTCAGTGCCCAGCACGTTGGAGACCTGGGTGATGGCCACCAGCCGGGTGCGTTCATCCAGCAGCGTATCCAGGTGTTCAAGCTGGAGCGTGCCGTCCTGATTGAGCGGGATCACCCGCAGCTCCGCCCCGACGCGCTCGCACAACATCTGCCAGGGGACAATATTCGCATGATGCTCCATCTGGCTGATGATAATGTTATCGCCCGCATGGACCTCAGCGCTGCCCCAGCTGTTCGCCACCAGGTTGATCCCTTCGGTGGTGCCGCGCACAAATACCAGTTCCTCCGGCGAGCGGGCATTTAAAAATGCTGCCGCCCGGGTACGAACGTTCTCCATCCGCTGCGTCGCCTCGGCGCTGAGGGTGTGGATCCCCCGATGCACCGCCGCATAACCGTGCCGGTAAAACTCCGCCTCGGCCTCGATCACCTGCGCGGGCTTTTGCGCGCTGGCGGCGCTGTCGAGATAGGCAAGCGGCAGACCGTTCACTTCACGGGTCAGGACGGGAAAATCCGCCCGCACTTTCTCTACAGGAAAACTCATGCCACACCTCCGGGCAGACGCTGGCCGATACGCGCCAGCACCTGCTGTCTTAGGGTTTCATCTCCGAGCGCTTCGGTCAGCTCGGCGGCAAAGGCGTAAATGATCATCTTCTCTGCCGCCTGCTTATCGATGCCGCGGGAGCGCAGATAGAACATCTGCTCATCATCAATACGTCCCACCGTGGCCCCGTGGCTGCATTTCACGTCATCGGCGTAGATTTCCAGCTGCGGTTTGGTGTCCACCTCCGCCAGCCGGCCCATCAGCAGATTGTTGTTGGTCATCTGCCCGTCGGTTTTGATGGCGTGCTGCGCCACGTTAATCAGCCCGTTAAAGACCGCCCGGCCCTTATCGCTGACGATGGTTTTGTGCAGCTGACGGCTGTTGCAATAGCCTTTATTGTGCTCAAGCCAGGTGCGGGTGTCGCACACTTCCGTTTTCACCGGCATCGCCAGGCTGTTGATGCGCAGCGTGGTGTTTTCGCCGTTGAGCTGGGTGCTGGTGTTATGGCGCAGCACCGCCCCGCCCAGCAGGAAGCTGTGGCTGTATGCTGCCGCGTCGGCGGCAAGCTGCAGATCGTTATGGGCGAAGTGATGGCTCGCCGCATTCTCAAACGCCAGCTTGATATGGTGCAATTGGGCGTTGGCCGCCACGTTCATGGTCAGGCGCGAGCCGGTGAAATGCCGCGCCGGGGTCAGGCTGGCGTAGTGTTCAATCACCGTCGCCTCGGCCCCTTCGCCCAGTTCCAGATGGTGGCGATAGTGGGCGGTGTTGATCTCCTCCCCCTCCAGCCCCTGGGTGATGTGCATCAGCAGCAGCGGCTTCGCAGGGCGTGAGTTACGCTTAACGCGGATATGGGTCACGCTCTGCGCCAGGCTCTCGGTGAGATGCAGGAACAGCTCCGGCTGAACCGGTGCCGCCAGGCTCTGACGCTCGTCGTTAATCACCACCTCAAACCCGCTGCCGTCGGTGCTGTCGCTCAACTCCGGGCTAAAGCGCCCGTCAACAAACACCAGCCGCGTGGCGTCGAGGGTGAGCGCCAGCGCATCCCGGTCGGTCGGTTTCACGCTGGCGGGCCGGGTAACGAACTCGCCGTTGAGCAGCCCTTCCAGCGGGGTGTATTTCCAGTTCTCATGCTTACGCGTCGGCAAGCCGAGGCGCAGCATCTGCTGCAGGTGCTGCTGGGCCTGCTCCGAGCGCGTTCCGCCCTGGGCCTCAAACAGACGGTGCCACTGCTGCAGCGCGTTACTGCTGTTCGCTAAGCCAGCCATAGCCCTGCTCCTCCAGCTGTTTCACCAGCGTGAAATCACCGGATTTCACAATCCGCCCCTGATAGAGCACATGCACGTAGTCCGGCTTGATGTAATCGAGAATACGCTGGTAGTGGGTGACGATGATGAACGACCGCTTGCCGTCGCGCAGGGCGTTCACGCCGTCGGCGACGATTTTCAGGGCATCGATGTCCAGCCCGGAGTCGGTTTCGTCAAGAATACACAGCTCCGGCTCCAGCACCGCCATCTGCAGAATGTCGTTACGCTTCTTCTCCCCGCCGGAGAAACCGACGTTGACCGAACGGGTAAGCAGATCTTCGGGCATTTTCAGCAGCTGGATCTTCTCTTCCATCAGATCCTGAAAATCAAAGCGATCCAGCTCCTCTTCGCTGCGGTATTTGCGCACTGCGTTCAGCGCGGTCTGCAGGAAGAACTGGTTGCTGACGCCGGGGATCTCCACCGGATACTGGAAGGCCATAAAAATGCCCTCCCCGGCGCGGTCTTCCGGCGACAGCTCCAGCAGATCTTTGCCCTTAAACTCCACCGAACCGCCGACCACTTCGTAATCTTCACGCCCGGCGAGGGTCGCCGAGAGCGTACTTTTCCCCGAGCCGTTCGGCCCCATAATGGCGTGGACTTCACCCGGACGCACGTCCAGGCTCAGGCCGCGCAGGATCGCTTTATCTTCCACACTGACCTGTAAATCTTTAATGCTTAACATGTGCTTTCCTTAATCCTTAACCGACGCTGTGTTCAAGGCTAATCGCCAGTAATTTCTGCGCTTCAACGGCAAACTCCAGCGGCAGTTCAGAGAACACATCCTTACAGAAGCCGTTCACGATCATTGAAATGGCATCCTCTTCGCTGATGCCGCGCTGCAGACAGTAGAAGAGCTGATCTTCCCCGATCCGCGAGGTGGTGGCTTCGTGCTCCAGCTGGGCGCTGTTGTTGCGGCACTCAACGTACGGGAAGGTATGCGCTCCGCAGTCCGGGCCAATCAGCATCGAGTCACACTGGGTAAAGTTGCGCGCGTTGGTGGCCGTCGGCATGATCTTGACCAGCCCGCGGTAGCTGTTCTGGCTTTTACCCGCCGAGATCCCTTTCGAGATGATGGTCGATTTGGTGTTCTTGCCAATATGGATCATCTTGGTGCCGGTGTCGGCCTGCTGATGGCCGCTGGTGAGCGCTACCGAGTAGAACTCGCCGATGGAGTTATCCCCGCGCAGAATGCAGCTCGGGTATTTCCAGGTAATGGCGGAGCCGGTTTCCGACTGGGTCCAGGACATCTTGCTGTTTTCGCCTTCGCACAGGGCGCGCTTGGTGACGAAGTTCAGGATGCCGCCGGTATTGTTATCCCCCGGGAACCAGTTCTGCACCGTGGAGTATTTCACCTCGGCGTCTTTATGGATGATCACCTCCACTACCGCGGCGTGCAGCTGATAGCTGTCGCGAACCGGGGCGGAACAGCCCTCGATATAGCTGACGTAGCTGCCCTCATCGGCCACCAGAATGGTGCGTTCAAACTGGCCGGTTTTCTCGGCGTTGATGCGGAAATAGGTCGACAGCTCCATCGGGCAGCGCACGCCCTTCGGCACATAGATAAAGGTGCCGTCGGAGGCCACCGCCGCGTTGAGCGCCGCAAAGAAGTTGTCATTGCCCGGCACGACCGTGCCGAGGTACTTCTTCACCAGCTCGGGGTGATCGTGGATAGCTTCGCCAAACGAGCAGAAGATGATCCCCTGCTCGCCCAGCTTCTCCCGGTAGGTGGTGGCGACCGAGACGGAGTCGAAGATGGCGTCCACCGCCACCTCCCGCCCTTCGCGCACCGGCACGCCGAGCTGCTCGAAGGCCTCTTCCACCTCTTTGCTTAAAAAGGCGTTAGCCCCGGTCTGCTGGACCGCACCGGGCTCAGAGGCGCAGGTGTCGTCGCAGTTGCCGCACGACGGCGCGGAGTAGTAGCTGTAATCCTGATAGTTCAGCTTATCGTAGTGCGCCTTCAGCCAGTGCGGCTCTTCCATCTCCAGCCAGGCCTTGAACGCATTCAGACGGAACTCCAGCATCCAGTCTGGCTCGTTGCGCTTGGCGGAAATGGCGCGGATGACCTCTTCGTTGATCCCTTTTGCCAGCTCATCAGTCTGCAGTTGGGTGAAGAAGCCCTCTTTGTAATTAATATGGCCGCCGGACCAGGTGTTGACGTCGTCAGTTGCTTCAGTATGTCGAGACATAATACCGCCTATACCCCAAAACTTTCGCCGCAGCCGCATTCGTTCTGGGCTTTCGGGTTATTGAATTTGAATAACTGGTTTAAGCCTTCGCGCACGTAATCCACTTCTGTGCCGTCAATAAACGGCATCGCCTGCAAGGGGACATAGAGGCGGGCACCGTCCTGCTCGAACAGCAGGTCGTCTTTCGCCGGTTCGCTGACGGTATCCAGCACGTAACCAAACCCGGCGCAGCCGGTGGTTTTAACGCCTAACCGCACGCCGAGTATGCCCGCCTGTTTACTTACCAGCTCGCGGATATGCGCCGCGGCGGCCGGTGTGAGCGACAATCCACGCCACGCAAATTCTGTCGGATCAAATGTTTCTGAATGCTGTTGCATAAATCCACCTCTTGTATTGCGCCCCCAGGGCATAACACCATGTTAGTGATAATGATTATCACTTCAACCCCTCAGTTGCAGGGGCATTCGGCTTAACCGCCCTTTTTGGCTACTTTCATTAAGCATAGACCCTGCCACGGGGGTTAACAGGGATGATCACATTTACTCAACATATTGATCGAATGGGTAATTTTCCATGAATTCCCGCCTGAATGGGCTAAATGCAAAATATGTATAGAAAATACCAATTATTGAGATAGGAGGTGTGCGGGAACGGCTGCTCTTACCTGTAGGCGTATTCTGAAAGCGCCCCGGCAAGGGCGCTAGATAGCCTGCGGGTGCGCTATCCTTGTTGTATTAAGGTCAGCATCAGGAGGAAATATGCTCACTGCACTGTTGATAACCGCCACCCTTGCCGTAGTCATTACCGGCCTGGTCATTCTGTCTGCCATGCAGGATTTAAGAGACGATTATTGAAGGGAAACAAAAGGTCGCAGATGCGGCCTTTTGTTTTTTAAGGACGTGCAAAAAAGAAAACCCTCACGATTACCAGGCGGGTAATCGTGAGGGTTTCTTGCTCCATCCGGCGCTTATCTCCGGCACTCATCATGGCTTAGCTCTTGAAGGAGCATAGGAATAATCTCATAAACTTTGACGAGCGAATTAACATAAATTGCGGCCTGTCGGGAAGCAATGCCATTTCAACGAGATGGAGAAGTAAAAAGGCCGCTTTCGCGGCCTTCTGCTTCATACCACCGCAGTGGTGAGCCGCGACGAGCAGCACAGGCGCTGCTGTTCATCGAAAATATCGATCTGCCACACCTGGTGTCGGCCACCGGTATGCAGGGCGCGACAAACCCCGCGCACCCGACCGCTGCGCACGGAACGAATGTGGTTGGCATTCACTTCCAGCCCCACCACCTTCTGCTCCCCTTCGGTGCAGAGATAGCCCGCCACCGAGCCGAGGGTTTCGGCCAGCACCACCGACGCGCCGCCGTGCAGCAGGCCAAACGGCTGATGGGTGCGACTGTCCACCGGCATGGTGGCTTCCAGTTCATCTTCGCCGAGGCGGGTAAACTGGATATCCAGCAGCCCCACCATATTCCCGTCGCTCATGGCGTTTAACGCCTGCAAAGTGACGGCTCGTTTCCAGATCATCCCATAATCTCCAGTAGAGCCTGCAGTGGATGGCGCACCCCGCTGCCCTCGACGCGCTTGACCTGGCTGCGGCAGGAGTAGCCGGTGGCCAGACAGCGGTTGCGCGGCAGACGCTGCATCGCCTGATGCCAGGAGAGCTCATAGATCCCCAGCGAGTTCTTGTGGTTCACCACCTCATGGCCGTAGGTTCCGGCCATGCCGCAGCAGCCGACGCTGACGCTCTCGAGCTTCGCGCCAAAGCGGGCAAAGATGGTGGCCCACTGGGCAGGCGCACCCGGCAGCGCGGTCACTTCAGTACAGTGGCCGAACAGATACCAGGGTTCGCCGCTGGTCTCCTGCGCGGTTTGCGCACTGACGATCGCCGGAAGCCACTCATGCACCAGCATCACGTGGAAGTCGCCGCGCTTGTCGCCGAGGGTCTGCTTGTACTCATCGCGATAGCAGAGCACCAGCGCCGGATCGACGCCGACCATCGGCATGCCCAGCTGCGCCACGCGATTGAGGAAGTCAGAGGTCTTTTGCGCCGTTTTCGCGAAACGATTAAGGAAGCCTTTAATGTGCTGGGCTTTACCGTTCGGGGAAAACGGCAGCAACACCGGCTGATAGCCGAGGCGCTCGACCAGACGAATAAAGTCAGCCACCACCTGCGCATCGTAATAGCTGGTGAACGGGTCCTGCACCACCAGCACGGTTTTCGCTTTTTGCTCCGGGCTCAGCGCTTCAAGCTGCTCAAGGGTCAGGTTAGCGGAGCGGTGGCCCACCATCTGGCGCTGCAGCGACGGCGTGGAGAGCAGCGGCAGGTCAATCATGCCGATATGCTTCTCGGACAGTTTGCGCACCAGCGGCTGGTTGATAAAGAAGTTAAAGGTGCGCGGCGCGCGGGCCATCAGCGGGGCATAGCTCTCAACCGTCGCCACCAGATGATCGCGCATCGGGCGCAGATAGCGGCTGTGATAGAGCTGCAGGAAGCGCGAGCGGAACTCCGGCACGTCGATTTTAATCGGGCACTGGGTGGAGCAGGCTTTACAGGCCAGACAGCCCGACATCGCCTCTTTTACCTCGTGGGAGAAATCGTACTCCCCTTTGCGCGCGTGCCAACTGTTGCGGGTGCGCTCAACAAGGGTGCGCAGGCTGGCGCGTTTTTCCGGCAGCTCTTTTTCCAGCGCCAGCGGATCCACGCCGCGGTCGGCCAGCAGACGCAGCCACTCTCGGACCAGCGTCGCACGCCCTTTCGGGGAGTGGATACGGTTGCTGGTGATCTTCATCGACGGGCACATCGGGCTTTTGGCATCGAAGTTAAAGCACAGGCCGTTGCCGTTACACTCCATCGCGCCGCGCCAGGAGGCGCGCACCGCAATCGGGATCTGGCGATCGAAGGTGCCGCGTTTCACCGCGTCCACCTGCATCATCGGGGCATCGACGCCCTCCGGCAGGCAGATTTTCCCCGGATTTAGGCGGTTGTGCGGGTCAAAGGCCGCTTTGATTTTGCGCAGCTCGCTAAATAGCGCTTCGCCGAAGAAGGCCGGGCTGTACTCGGCACGGAACCCTTTTCCGTGTTCGCCCCACAGCAGGCCGCCGTACTTCGCGGTGAGCGCCACCACGTCATCGGAGATCCGCTTCATCAGTATCTCCTGCTGCGGATCGCACATGTCCAGCGCCGGGCGGACGTGCAGCACCCCGGCATCGACGTGGCCGAACATGCCGTAGCTCAGGCCGTGGCTGTCGAGCAGGGCGCGGAATTCCACAATGTAATCGGCAAGGTGTTCCGGCGGAACGCAGGTATCTTCGGCAAAGGGGATCGGCTTGGCTGCCCCTTTGGCGTTACCCAGCAGGCCGACCGCTTTTTTACGCATCGCGTAGATACGTTCGATGCCGGCCAGCTCGTTGCACAGCTGCCAGCCAATCACCCCGCCCTCGCCGCGGGCGATCAGCTCGTCCAGCCGCTGGCACAGGGCCTCAACCTGGCTTTCGATAAGTTCGGCGTCATCGCCAGCAAACTCAACGATGTTCAGGCCCAGCATCTCTTTGTCGGGCACGTCAGCGATCAGCTCGCTGACCGAGTGCCAGACGATATCTTCCCGCGCCAGGTTGAGCACTTTTGAGTCGACGGTTTCTACCGACAGGGCGCGGGCATCGACCATAAACGGCGCATTACGCAGGGCAGAGTCAAAGGAGTTGTACTTCACGTTCACCAGACGGCGCACTTTCGGCAGACGAGTGATGTCGAGACGCGCCTCGGTGATAAAGGCCAGCGTGCCTTCGGAGCCGGTCAGGATGCGGGTCAAATCGAACTGGCTGAGGTCGTCATTGAAGACATGGCGCAGATCGTAGCCGGTCAGGAAGCGGTTCAGTTTCGGGAATTTATCGATAATCAGCTGGCGGTTGTCGCGGCAGCTTTCCAGCACGGTGCGGTAGATGCGCCCGGTGGTGGTGTTGTCCTTGCCGAGCGTCTCGGCCAGCTCGACCGGCAGGGGCTGGGTGTCGAGAATATCCCCGCCCAGCAGCACCGCCCGCACGCCGAGGACGTGATCGGAAGTTTTGCCGTACACCAGCGATCCCTGGCCGGAGGCATCGGTGTTGATCATCCCACCGAGGGTGGCGCGGTTACTGGTCGACAGCTCCGGGGCAAAAAAGTAGCCGTAGGGCTTCAGGTACTGGTTAAGCTGATCCTTGATCACCCCGGCCTCAACCCGCACCCATCCCTCTTCCGGGTTGATCTCAATGATGCGGTTCATGTAGCGGGACATATCGACCACGATCCCGGTATTCAGCGCCTGACCGTTGGTGCCGGTGCCGCCGCCGCGCGGGGTAAAAATCAGCGAAGCGAAACGCTCCTGGGAGGCCAGACGGGCCAGCAGGGCCACATCAGCGGTAGAACGGGGAAAAACGACTGCATCGGGAAGTAGCTGGTAGATACTGTTGTCGGTCGCCATAGTCAGCCTGTCGGCATAACGAGTGGCGGTATCGCCGGTAAAACCCTGTTGCTCCAAAGCCTGCAAAAAATTGAGCACCAGCTGAACGACGCCGGGTGCCTGAGAAATTTGTGGGATCATTACTGTCGACCCTGCCCCATCTGAATAGTTGTAGATAATCGTTTGCGTTGTGTCTCACATTTTGTATCACATTTTATTCATATGCGCCCGACAGAATTACAGGCAGAATCAGCCTGTTAAAAATCGCTGAAATCACTAATGATTAGAGTGATGCAGTTTCCTGTTCTCACCGGTCTTTCCGGTGTCCTTCAAAGGTAAATTTCAACTATGGTCAATCGACACCAGCCCAGGGACGTTGCACAAGTTTTGCTGTCGGTGCTGTTTCTGGCAATCATGATTATTGCGTGTCTGTGGATTGTTCAACCCTTCATTCTTGGCTTTGCCTGGGCGGGGACGGTAGTCATCGCCACCTGGCCGCTATTTCTTCGTTTAGAGCGCTTGCTGTTTGGTCGCCGCGCGCTGGCGGTGCTGGTGATGACCCTCCTGCTGGTGCTGCTGTTTGTCATCCCGGTTGCGTTACTGGTGAACAGCCTGGTGGACGGCAGCGGCCCGCTCATCTCCAGCATCACCAGCGGGGATATGACGCTTCCGACGCTGGACTGGCTGAACGATATCCCGCTGATTGGCGACAAGCTCTTTGCCGGCTGGCATAACCTGCTGGACATGGGCGGCAGCGCTATTATGGCGAAAGTGCGGCCCTATGTTGGCGCCACGACCACCTGGTTTGTCGGTACCGCCGCGCACCTTGGCCGCTTTGTTGTCCACTGCGTGCTGATGCTGCTGTTCAGCGCCCTGCTCTACTGGCGTGGTGAGCAGGTGGCGCTTGGGGTTCGTCATTTTGCGACCCGTCTGGCGTCGGCGCGCGGCGACGCAGCAATGCTGCTGGCCGCGCAGGCCGTGCGTGCGGTCGCGTTGGGCGTAGTAGTAACGGCGCTGGTGCAGTCGGTGCTGGGCGGGATCGGTCTGGCGATTTCCGGCGTGCCTTACGCCACCCTCTTTACGGTGCTGATGCTGTTAACCTGTCTGATGCAGCTGGGCCCTCTGCTGGTGCTGGTCCCGGCGATTGTCTGGCTCTACTGGAGCGGTGACACCACCTGGGGCACGGTGCTGCTGGTCTGGAGCTGCGTGGTGGGCACGATGGATAACGTCATCCGTCCGATCCTGATTCGAATGGGTGCCGACCTGCCGTTAATCCTGATCCTCTCCGGCGTTATCGGCGGGTTGATTGCCTTCGGGATGATCGGTCTGTTTATCGGGCCGGTATTGCTGGCGGTCTCCTGGCGACTGTTCTCCGCATGGGTGAATGAAGTCCCGCTGCCGCCGACCGATCCCGATGTACTGCTTGAAACGCTGAACGAAACGGAAGAGCTGAAAAAGTAACAACCCCTGTTCTGGTGGGTTCGCCCACCAGAATGTTAAGCATCACTTATCATTTTAATTTCCATTAAGCGCGGCTAAACCCGTTTTCTTCCGCAATTGCCTCATTCCCCTCATAAAATCTTCACTTTCTTTAAACTATTGAGACGAATCTGATCGACGCAAAAACCCACCATGCCTACTATTAGGTCACGGTTATGAATCAACAACACCTTGATTTATAAGCATGGAAATCCCCTGAGTGAAACAACGAATTGCTGTGTGTAGTCTTTGCCCGCCTCCCACGGTGGGCTTTTTTTTGTCCAGAATTCGGCAACCCTTAAGAAAAACCCATGATTACAGCGGGTTAGTACGTCCCAAATAAAAAGGCGAGGACCAAAGTCCTCGCCTTTACGCATTGCAGAAGCGTGACGTTACTTATTCAGTTCCGCCAGGCTCAGCCAGGTTTGCACCACGGTGTCCGGGTTCAGGGACAGGCTATCGATCCCCTCTTCCATCAGCCAGGCGGCAAAGTCTTCGTGGTCGGACGGTCCCTGACCGCAGATGCCGACGTACTTGCCCTGTTTCTTGGCGGCGCGGATGGCCATCGACAGCAGCGCTTTCACCGCCTCGTTACGCTCATCAAACAGCGCGGAGACCACGCCGGAGTCACGGTCCAGACCCAGCGCCAGCTGCGTCATATCGTTGGAGCCGATAGAGAAGCCGTCGAAGTGTTCCAGGAACTGCTCTGCCAGCAGGGCGTTGGACGGGATCTCGCACATCATAATGATTTTGAGTCCGTTTTCGCCGCGCTTGAGTCCCTGACGGGCCAGCTCGTCGACAACCGCTTTTGCCTGATCGACGGTACGCACGAACGGCACCATGATCTCGACGTTGGTCAGCCCCATCTCGTTGCGCACGCGTTTTACCGCTTCGCACTCGAGCGCAAAGCAGTCGCGGAAGCTGTCAGAGACGTAACGACCGGCACCGCGGAAGCCCAGCATCGGGTTCTCTTCTTCCGGCTCGTAACGCTCGCCGCCCACCAGGTTGGCGTATTCGTTAGATTTGAAGTCGGAGAGACGCACGATAACGCGTTTCGGGTAGAACGCCGCGCCCAGAGTCGCGATCCCTTCAGTCAGACGGCCGACATAGAACTCTTTCGGCGAGTCGTAACCCTTCATCATCTCGCGGATCTCTTTCTGCAGCTTCGGATCCTGGTCGTCAAACTCCAGCAGCGCGCGCGGGTGAACCCCGATCATGCGGTTGATGATGAACTCCAGACGCGCCAGGCCGACGCCTTCGTTTGGCAGACAGGCGAAGTCAAAGGCGCGGTCCGGGTTACCGACGTTCATCATGATCTTTAGCGGCAGATCCGGCATGGTGTCGACGCTGGAGCTCTTCACGCTAAAGTCGAGGATCTCGGCGTAGACGTAGCCGGTATCGCCTTCGGCACAGGAGACGGTAACGTTCTGATCGTCCTTCATGCGCTCGGTGGCGTCGCCGCAGCCGACCACGGCCGGGATGCCCAGCTCACGGGCGATGATCGCCGCGTGACAGGTACGGCCGCCACGGTTGGTAACAATCGCCGCCGCCTTTTTCATGATCGGTTCCCAGTCCGGGTCGGTCATGTCGGTCACCAGCACGTCGCCCGGCTGGATACGGTTCATTTCGCTGATGTCGTGGATCACCTTCACCGGACCCGCGCCGATGCGGTGGCCGATGGCACGGCCTTCCGCAATGATGTTGCCCTGCGCATGCAGCGTATAACGCTCCATCACCTGACCGCGGGAACGCACGGTTTCCGGACGAGCCTGGACGATAAACAGTTTGCCGGTGTTGCCATCTTTGGCCCACTCGATATCCATCGGACGACCATAGTGTTTCTCGATCTGTACCGCCTGCTTCGCCAGCTCCTGCACTTCGGCATCGGTCAGGGAGAAGCGGTCGCACTGCTCCTGCGGCACATCTTCAATCCGCACCTGCTTGCCATGCTCCTGAGTCGGGGCGTAGATCATGCGGATTTTTTTCGAGCCCATGGTGCGGCGCACGATAGCCGGGCGATCCGCTGCCAGGGTTGGCTTGTGAACGTAGAATTCGTCCGGGTTGACGGCACCCTGCACCACCATCTCGCCCAGACCCCAGGCGGAGGTGATAAAGACCACCTGATCGAAACCCGATTCGGTATCAATAGAGAACATCACGCCTGACGAGGCCAGATCCGAACGCACCATGCGCTGCACGCCTGCCGACAGGGCAACGCCGCGGTGGTCATAACCCTGATGCACGCGATAGGAGATCGCGCGGTCATTAAACAGGGAAGCAAACACATGTTTAACCGCCACCAGCACGGCATCGTAGCCCTGCACGTTGAGGAAGGTCTCCTGCTGCCCGGCGAACGAGGCGTCCGGCATATCTTCTGCAGTCGCAGAGGAGCGCACCGCAAAAGAGGCCTGCGCATCATCAGCAGAGAGCTGGTTGTAGGCGTCGTGAATGGCTTTTTCCAGTTCAGGCTGGAAAGGTGTATCGATGATCCACTGGCGGATCTGGGTCCCGGCTTTGGCAAGCTCAGAGACATCATCAATGTCCGTGTTATCCAGTAGTTCGTAAATGCGCTGGTTTACGCCGCTTTGATCCAGAAAATAGTTAAAAGCATCGGCGGTAGTCGCAAATCCATTCGGTACGGAGACACCCATACTGGACAGATTCGTAATCATTTCACCCAGGGAGGCATTTTTGCCTCCAACTCTGTCTACATCATTCATGCCGAGTTGGTTATACCAAAGCACCAGCGGTGACGAGCCATTGTTGGACATCGAAACAATCCTTTTGTGATATATGAACGGGTTTTAAGAAACTCCTTACTGCGTATTTATACTGTCATATTTATGCGCGCTAAAAAAACGGTGAATCGTGTAAGCACTTTTATTTTTTAGCTTTTCAGACTGTTCCCGCTTAAATGCTAACCTGATGATTCCTATGGATTCCCACAAAAAAACTCAGACTTTAGGGTGATTTTGAAAAATGAAACACCCCTTTCATTAAAAATAAAAATAGCGTTTCATTTCTAATTTCCACCCTGGGTTGACTGTTGTATTTTACTTTTTTAATTTATGCTTTCAGTCAATTACATCTGATATACAGAGTGTGCAAAATGGATAATGCTGTCGATCGCCACGTTTTTTATATTTCCGATGGTACGGCGATCACCGCCGAGGTGCTGGGCCATGCGGTGATGTCGCAATTCCCGGTTTCCATCAACAGCATCACGCTGCCGTTCGTGGAAAACGAGAGCCGCGCCAAAGCGGTGAAAGATCAAATTGACGCCATTTTCCAGCAGACCGGTGAGCGTCCGCTGGTGTTCTACTCGATTGTGATCCCGGAAATTCGCAATATCATTCTGCAAAGTGAAGGCTTCTGTCAGGATATCGTTCAGGCGCTGGTGGCCCCCCTGCAGCAGGAGTTGAAGCTGGACCCGACCCCGGTGGCGCACCGCACCCACGGCCTGAACCCGGCGAATATCATCAAGTATGACGCCCGTATCGCCGCCATTGATTACACCCTCGCCCATGATGATGGCATCTCGATGCGCAACCTCGATCAGGCTCAGGTCATTCTGCTCGGCGTCTCGCGCTGCGGAAAAACGCCCACCAGCCTCTATCTGGCGTTGCAGTTCGGGATCCGCGCCGCAAACTACCCCTTTATTGCCGACGATATGGACAACCTCGTCCTCCCGGCGGCGCTCAAGCCCCTGCAGCATAAGCTCTTTGGGCTGACCATTAACCCGGAACGGCTGGCGGCGATCCGCGAAGAGCGCCGGGAGAACAGCCGCTACGCCTCGATGCGCCAGTGCCGGCTGGAAGTGGCCGAAGTCGAAGCCCTGTACCGTAAAAACAACATTCCGTGGCTGAACAGTACCAACTATTCGGTAGAAGAGATCGCCACCAAAATCCTCGACATTATGGGCCTCAATCGCCGCATGTACTAATCAACTAGTACATCAGTCCATAATCCTTTATACTCGCATCCACCACAGGGCACCGCGTGTGCCCTGCTCTTGAATTCAGCGGGGATTGGTTTAAGGTGATGCCCATCACTTCCCGGTAAGTTACCGTTGAAGCACTACATTCTGAGAAATACCATGAATAAAACCGATGAACTGCGCACAGCGCGTATCGATAGTCTGGTGACGCCAGCCGAACTGGCCCAGCGGTACCCTGTTTCTGCGGCAGTGGCAGAGAACGTGACAACGTCACGTAAACGTATTGAAAAAATCCTTAACGGTGAAGATCGCCGCCTGCTGGTGATTGTTGGCCCCTGTTCTATTCACGACCTTGATGCTGCAATGGACTACGCCCAGCGCCTGAAGGGGCTGCGGGATAAACACCATGCCCGTCTGGAAATCGTGATGCGTACCTACTTTGAGAAGCCACGCACCGTGGTGGGCTGGAAAGGGCTAATCTCCGATCCCGATTTGAACGGCAGCTACCGGGTGAATCACGGCATTCAGCTGGCGCGCAAGCTGCTGTTGCAGGTCAACGAGCTGGGCGTACCCACCGCTACCGAATTCCTGGATATGGTGACCGGACAGTTTATCGCCGATCTGATCAGCTGGGGGGCCATCGGAGCCCGCACCACTGAAAGCCAGATCCACCGTGAGATGGCCTCGGCGCTCTCCTGCCCGGTGGGCTTTAAAAACGGCACCGACGGCAATACCCGCATTGCGGTGGATGCCATCCGCGCCGCCCGCGCCAGCCACATGTTTCTCTCCCCGGACAAGAATGGTCAGATGACCATCTATCAGACCAGCGGCAACCCGTACGGCCACATCATCATGCGCGGCGGCAAGCAACCGAACTATCACCCACAGGATCTGGCGGAAGCCTGCGATACCCTGCGTGAGTTCGACCTGCCCGAGCAGCTGGTGGTGGATTTCAGCCACGGCAACTGCCAGAAGCAGCACCGCCGTCAGCTGGACGTCTGCGATGAGATTTGCCAGCAGATCCGCAACGGTTCAACCGCTATCGCCGGGATCATGGCCGAAAGCTTCCTGAAAGAAGGCACGCAAAAAGTGGTGGTCGGTCAGCCTATCACCTACGGTCAGTCGATCACCGACCCTTGCCTGGGCTGGGAAGATACTGAAGTGCTGCTGGATAAGCTTGCTGCGGCGGTAGACTCTCGATTCTGAGACCTGTGCCCGGTGGCGCTTCGCTTACCGGGCCTACAAAAGCGATACGTAGGCCGGGGAAGGCATAGCCGCCACCCGGCTTTTTTTCATCCCTCACTCCCGTCACTGTTTTTTCATAAAACGCTTGCCGTCAAAATCGATTTGTTGATAATGATTATCATTGTTACATTGATTGCTATTTTGAAAAACATTATGTCACGTATGGATAACACTGCAGCAACGCTCACTCGTCCTGAAGACAAAACACAGCCTGCCCCAGGCGCAACCGATCGTCGCATCGACAGTAAACAGCTGTTGGGCGAAGAAGGTCGCGTCATTATTGAGCATGACGGCCAGCACTACCTGCTGCGTCAGACACATGCCGGAAAATTGATCCTCACAAAATAAGTCCTTCCCGCCAGCCACCCAGGTTTCCCCCAGGCAGCCAGCGCTTTTCACTTTTAAATGGAGAGTGGCTCATGCCATACCTGAATACCGCGTCTTTACGCCCGTCGCTGCTGGCGCTGGCGATCGTCAGTGCCCTGCCGGGCGCGGCGGTTGCCGCAACCGACGACATGACCGTTACCGCCACCGGCAATGCCCGCAGCGCCTTTGAAGCCCCGATGATGGTCAGCGTCATTGACGCCACCGCCCCGGAAAATCAGACCGCCAGCTCAAGCGCCGATCTGCTGCGCCACGTGCCCGGCCTGACCCTCGACGGCACCGGGCGTACCAACGGCCAGGACGTCAACCTGCGCGGCTACGATCGCCGCGGCGTACTGGTACTGGTTGACGGCGTGCGTCAGGGCACCGACACCGGCCACCTGAACAGCACTTTCCTCGACCCTGCCCTGATCAAACGTATCGAGATCGTGCGCGGGCCGTCTGCTCTGCTGTACGGCAGCGGCGCGATGGGTGGGGTGATCGCCTATGACACCGCCGACGCGAAAGATCTGCTTCAGCCCGGACAAACCAGCGGCTACCGCGTGTTTGGCACCGCCGCTACCGGCGATCACAGCCTCGGTATGGGGGCCAGTGCCTTTGGCCACACCGACACCCTCGACGGTGTGGTGGCCTGGTCGAGCCGCGATCGCGGGGATATCCGTCAGGGCGGCGACGGTACCGCGCCGAATGACGAATCAATCAACAACCTGCTGGCGAAAGGCAGCTGGCAGATGGATCAGGCTCAGTCCCTGAGCGGCTCCCTGCGCTACTACAATAACGCGGCCCAGGAGCCGAAAAATCCGCAGACCATCGAGGCGGACGACACCAGCAACCCGATGACCGACCGCTCCACCATTCAGCGGGACGTCCAGCTGGGGTATCACCTCGCCCCGGAGGGCAACGACTGGCTGAACGCCGATGCCCGCCTCTACTGGTCTGATGCGCGGATCAACGCCCAGAATATCGACGGCACCGGCGAGTTCCGCCAGCAGACCACCAAAGGCGGCAAAGTGGAAAACCGTACCCGCCTGTTTGCCGACTCCTTTGCCTCGCACCTGCTGACCTACGGCGGGGAGTATTACCGTCAGGAGCAGGAGCCGTCCGGCGCCACTACCGGCTTCCCGGATGCGAGCATCGATTTCAGCTCCGGCTGGCTGCAGGATGAGATCACCCTGCGCGATCTGCCGGTCACCCTGCTGGGCGGCACCCGCTACGATAACTACCGCGGCAGCAGCGATGGCTATGAGGATGTGGATGCCGATAAATGGTCATCCCGCGCCGGGATCACCGTGTCGCCGACCGGCTGGCTAATGATGTTTGGCTCCTATGCTCAGGCCTTCCGCGCCCCGACGATGGGCGAAATGTATAACGACGCCAAACACTTCTCCATTGGCCGGTTCTACACCAACTACTGGGTGCCGAACCCGAACCTGCGCCCGGAAACCAACGAAACCCAGGAGTACGGGTTTGGTTTGCGCTTTGACGATTTGCTGCTGGCGGACGATGCACTGGAGTTCAAAGCCAGCTACTTTGATACCCATGCCAAAGATTACATCTCCACCACCGTCGATTTTGCTGCCGCTACCACCATGTCGTACAACGTGCCGAACGCCAAAATCTGGGGCTGGGACGTGATGGCGAAATACTCCGCCAGCCTGTTCAACCTGGATATCGCCTATAACCGCACCCGGGGCAAAGACACCGACACCGGGGAGTACATTTCCAGCATCAACCCGGACACCGTCTCCAGCAAGCTGGATGTCCCCCTGGCGCAGAGCGGCTTTAGCGTCGGCTGGATCGGCACCTTCGCCGATCGTTCCACCCACGTGAGCAGCAGCTACAGTCATCAGCCAGGCTACGCGGTGAATGATTTCTACGTCAGCTATCAGGGCCAGCAGGCGCTGAAAGGCGTGACCACCACCCTGGTGCTCGGCAACGCCTTCGACAAAGAATACTGGTCTCCACAGGGCATCCCGCAGGATGGCCGCAACGGCAAGATTTTCGTGAGTTATCAGTGGTAATTACCCTGCCCCGGTGCTTCCGGGGCGTTTATCCGGAAGGAAGAGACAATGAATCACTACACACGCTGGCTTGAACTAAAAGAACAGAACCCCGGGAAATACGCGCGTGACATCGCTGCCCTGATGAACATCAGCGAAGCCGAACTGACCTGGGCTCGGGTGGGCCACGATGCATGGCGTCTTCACGGCGAAATCCGCACCATCCTCGGCGCGCTGGAAGCGGTGGGCGAAACCAAGTGCATCTGCCGCAACCAATACGCGGTTCATGAACAGGTGGGCACTTTTACTCACCAGCACCTGAACGGCCATGCCGGGCTGGTGCTCAACCCGCGCGCGCTGGATCTGCGCCTGTTCCTCAACCAGTGGGCCAGCGCGTTTCATATCACCGAAACCACCGCCCGCGGCGAGCGTCAAAGCATTCAGTTCTTCGACCATCAGGGGGATGCCCTTCTGAAGGTCTACACCACCGACAACACCGATGTATCGGCCTGGGGCGATCTGCTGTCCCGCTTTATCTTCGCCGATAACCCGCCGCTGACGCTAAAAGCCGCCGATCCAGACGTGAATGTGGCGACTGCCGATGCCGCGACGGTGGACAGCGAGTGGCGCGCCATGACCGACGTGCACCAGTTCTTTGGCCTGCTGAAGCGCCACAGTCTGACCCGTCAGCAGGCGTTCCGCCTGGTGGGTGACGACCTCGCCTGCCAGGTGGAGAACAGCGCCCTGGCCCGGCTGCTGAATACCGCCCGTCAGGACGGTAACGAGATCATGATTTTCGTCGGCAACCGCGGCTGCGTGCAGATCTTCACCGGCGCGGTAGAGAAAGTGGTGCCGATGAAGGGCTGGCTGAACATCTTCAATCCGGCCTTTACCCTGCATCTGCTGGAAGAGACCATCGCCGAGACCTGGGTGACGCGCAAACCCACCGCCGACGGGCATGTCACCAGCCTCGAACTCTTTGCCGCCGACGGGACGCAGATCGCCCAGCTGTACGGTCAGCGTACGGAAGGCGAGCCAGAGCAGAGCCAGTGGCGGT
Organism: Leclercia sp.; assembly: GCF_036780805.1. Taxonomy (NCBI): domain Bacteria; kingdom Pseudomonadati; phylum Pseudomonadota; class Gammaproteobacteria; order Enterobacterales; family Enterobacteriaceae; genus Leclercia; species Leclercia sp. The sequence continues at coordinate 1,439,463 of NZ_DAIQCE010000001.1, forward strand.
CCCGGATCGACGCCCTGACGGTAAAAGGGCTGGCCGCATGAGAAAAGTGCTCGCCCTGCTTGTGGCGCTCCCGCTGGCCGCCATTGGCGCGGCGCAGGAGAAGATCGTCGCTCTCGGCGGCGACGTGACCGAGATTGTTTACGCCCTGGGAGCCGAAGGTTCGCTGGTGGCGCGCGACAGTACCAGCCAGTGGCCGGAGCAGGCTACCTCCCTGCCGGATGTGGGCTATCTGCGTCAGCTCAATGCCGAGGGGATCCTGGCGATGCGTCCAACGCTGGTGTTAGCCAGCGCCCAGGCGCAGCCTTCGCTGGCGCTGAAACAGGTCGGGCAGAGTCACGTCAGCGTGGTGACGGTGCCGGGCAGCAACGCCCTCAGCATCATTGACGAGAAGGTACGGGTGGTGGCTCAGGCGACGCACCGCGTTGCCGAAGGGGAAGCTCTGCGTAAGCGCCTGCAGCAGGAGCTCGCTGCGCTGCCCGCCGCGCCGATCGAGAAGCGGGTGCTGTTTATCCTCAACCACGGCGGAATGACCGCCATGGCCGCGGGCCAGGAGACCGGGGCTGATGCGGCGATCCGCGCGGCCGGTCTGCAAAACGCGATGCAGGGATTCTCACGCTATCAGCCCCTTTCCCAGGAAGGGGTCATTGCCAGCCAGCCCGATCTGGTGGTGATCTCCCAGGACGGCGTAAAAGCGTTGGGCGGAGAAGCGAATCTGTGGAAGCTGCCAGGTCTGGCGCAAACCCCGGCGGGGCGTAATAAACAGGTGCTGCAGATTGACGATATGGCGCTGCTCGGGTTTAGCGTGCGCACCCCGCAGGCCATTGGGCAACTGCGCAGCAAAGCCGAGCAACTGCCCTGATGCCTCGCCGGATCGGCTATTCCCTGTGGGGGCTGGCAATGGCGCTTGCGCTGATGACGCTGCTGGCCACCGGTTTTGGCGCGTTGCGCCTGCCGGTGGCCCTGCTCTGGAGCGGCAGTGACGAGGCGTTGCGCCAGATCTGGCTCACCATCCGCCTGCCGCGGGTGCTGCTGGCGCTGGTGATTGGCGGCTCGCTGGCGCTGGCGGGCTGCGTGATGCAGGGGCTGTTTCGCAACCCGCTTGCCGACCCCGGTTTGCTGGGGATCAGCAGCGGTGCCGCCTGCGCCGTCGCGCTGTGGGTGGTGTTGCCCGTCACCCTGCCCGCCCTGCTGATGCTCTACGCCCCGATGCTGGCGGCCTTTATTGGTGCGCTGGCGGCCACGGTGGTCATTTTTCTGCTCAGCCAGCAGCGGGAGAGTTCGCTGTCTCGGCTGCTGCTGGTGGGGATCGCCATCAACGCCCTGTGCGGGGCGGCGGTGGGCGTGTTGTCGTGGGTCAGTAACGACGCCCAGCTGCGCCAGCTCTCGCTGTGGGGCATGGGCAGCCTCGGTCAGGCCCAGTGGTCCACCCTGCTGGCGGTGACCTCGCTGATGATCCCCACCGTACTGGCGATCTGGCGGCTGGCGGCGACCCTCAACCTGCTGCAACTCGGCGAAGAGGAGGCGCACTATCTGGGCGTCGACGTGCGGCTCGTCCAGCGGGTTTTACTCCTGTGCAGCGCCCTGCTGGTGGCCGCTGCGGTGGCAGTTAGCGGGGTGATTGGCTTTATTGGTCTGGTGGTGCCGCACCTGATGCGCATGTGGCTGGGGTCGGATCACCGGGCGGTGATCCCCGGTTCGCTGCTGGCGGGGGCGTTCCTGCTGCTGATTGCCGATACCGCCGCACGTACGCTGGTCGCCCCGGCGGAGATGCCGGTGGGGTTGCTGACCAGCATTCTCGGCGCGCCCTGGTTCCTGTGGCTTATTTTTCGTCATGGAGGCCAGCATGGCTGAATCCCTGATTGCTGAAGGCGTGTCTTACCGCGTGGCAGGCCGGAAGGTGGTACGCGACGTCTCGCTGTCGCTTGCGTCGGGTGAGCTGGTGGCGCTGATCGGCCCCAACGGCGCGGGGAAATCGACCCTGCTGCGTCTGTTAACCGGTTTTCTCAGGCCGGAAGCCGGGCGCTGTCTGCTGGGCGGAAAAGCGCTGGCGGCGTGGAGTACCCAGGCGTTATCGCGCCAGCGGGCAGTGATGCGCCAGCAAACCCAGTTGGGCTTCGACTGGCCGGTGGAAGCGGTAATCGGGATGGGTCGTTCACCCTGGACGCCGCAGCCCGAGGCGAAGATCGTCAGCGAGGTGATGCAGCTTACCGGCTGTCAGCCACTGGCCGGCCGTCACTATGCGGCCCTGTCGGGAGGAGAACAGCAGCGGGTGCAGCTGGCCCGGGCGCTGGCGCAGCTGTGGTACGGCGGCGCGCCACGCGGCTGGCTGTTCCTCGATGAGCCCACTTCGGCGCTGGATCTTTACTACCAACAGCATCTGCTGCGGCTGTTGAAAACGCTGACGGCGGACGGGAACTTGCACGTCTGCGTGGTGCTGCACGATCTCAATCTGGCCGCCTTATGGGCCGACCGGATTGTGCTCCTGCATGAGGGCAGGATTGTCTCCCAGGGGACGCCGCCGTCGGTGCTAAAAGCCGATGACCTGGCGCGCTGGTACGGCGCACAGGTGCATGTGGGGCAGCATCCATTCAACGCTACCCCACAGGTTTTTCTCGTCCCTTAGCTCGAGCAACTCACCTCCAGCCGCTTACCCCAGTCCGGTGGGCGGCTGATGTAGTCATCGCTGCGATCGGCAAACGGCGTGCGCAGAGCCTCATGCAGCCGGTGCAGCTCGGCGTAATCGCCTTTCTCAGCCTGCTCAATGGCCCGCTGCGCGAGCCAGTTGCGCAGCACCATCGCCGGGTTAACGGCATTCATCTGCGCCTGACGCGCATCATCGGCGATATTCTCCTGCTGGAGACGCGCACGGTATGCCGCAAACCAGTCATCAAAGGCCTGCCGGTCAATAAACTCGTCGCGCAGCGGTGAGGCGGCGCTGTGCTGCTCGGTCTGGCCCAGCATGCGGAACGTGCGGGTGTAGTCGCTGCCTTCCCGCGCCATCAGCGCAAACAGGTTATTCAGGATCTCATTGTCGCCCCGCTCCTGAGTCATCAGCCCCAGCTTGCGGCGCATCAGCTTGCCGTACTGCTGCAGCAGAACTTCCTGATAACCATCCAGCGCGTCGTTGAGCGCCTCAACGTCGATAAACGGCGACAGGGACTGCGCCAGACGCTGCAGGTTCCACAGGCCCACCGCCGGCTGGTTATCAAAGCTGTAACGCCCCTGATAATCGGAGTGGTTGCAGATATAGCCCGGCTGGTAGTCGTCGAGGAAGCCGTACGGGCCGTAGTCGATGGTCAGGCCGAGGATCGACATGTTATCGGTGTTCATCACCCCGTGGGCAAAGCCCACCGTCTGCCAGGTGGCGATCAGTGCGGCGGTCCGCGCTACCACATCCCGGAACCAGAGGATGTACTTATCAGTTTCATCCTTCAACTGCGGCCAGTGATGACGAATGACAAAATCCGCCAGCTGGCGAACTTTCTCCGGCTCGCGGCGATAATAGAAGTGTTCGAAATGACCGAAACGGGCGTGGCTCTGGGCGACGCGGATCAGCATCGCCCCCTGCTCCATGGTTTCACGCGCTACGGGGGTGTCGCTGGTAACAATCGACAGCGCCCGTGTGGTGGGGATCCCAAGGGCGTGCATCGCCTCCGAGGCCAGGCTTTCGCGGATGGTGGAACGCAGTACGGCGCGCCCGTCGCCCATACGAGAGTAAGGAGTCAGCCCAGCGCCCTTGAGGTGCCAGTCCATCGTTTGCCCGTTGGCGAGCTGCTGTTCACCAAGCAGGATCCCCCGCCCGTCCCCCAGCTGTCCGGCCCAGACGCCGAACTGATGGCCGCTGTAGACCTGAGCCAGCGGCTGCATGCCCGGCAGCAGAGTTTCGCCGCCAAAGACGCCAGCGCCCTGTTCAGGACTAAACAGCGATTCCGGGATCGCCAGCTCGGCGGCCAGCGCCGTGTTATGCCAGATCAGGCGGGCATTATTGAGTGGAGTGGGTTTCAGTGCCGTATAAAAGCCGGGTAGTTCATCATGCCAGTGCGCGGTAAAAGACAGGGTCATAGGTCCTCCTGCTTTTAGTGTAGTGGGTTTATCAGAGGTTAAACACCGGGTAAGACAAGGGTTATCCCTGCACCAGGGAGGTGATGCGTTCAAGGGGAACCGCAGGCCACAAGCCGCCCTGCATGGCGCTGAAGCCAAATGCCGACAGCCGCTGCAGGGCAACGTCATCGTCCACGCCTGCCACCATCAACGACTGACAGTAAGGCGAAACCTGGGTCAAGATCGCCCGTAATAACAGCTCAAATGTATTATCTGATAAATGTTGCTGAATGAAGTTTTTATCCAGCGCCACGCGTTTAAACATGCCATCAAAAATGGCTTTAGTGGAGGCATCCCCGGCACCGAAATTGCCCAACACCAGCGGAAAACGCAGGGCAAAGTCCATCAGGGTCGTATTCATATTGCCTTTATTCAGATCAGGATAATTCTCATTAATAGTGAATTCCAGCCACGGATGTTGTTCACATATTGAAACACCATTTTGTTCCATGACGAGGTATTCAACGATTGTCGGAGAGATATTTATCCATGCCGTAAGCTGTTGCTGAATAAAAAAGAGTTTGCAGCTCTCGAGCATCGCCAGCTGTTCCTGAAACAGCATCAGCTCTTGCTCAGGGGAGAGGTACGGGCGCACCAGCTCGGTCGGAATGCGGACCTGGTTATCCACCCCAACAAAGTTCACGACTATTTCAAGGCCTGTCAACGCCCCTGAGTCTTGCCGCGCAGGCAGTAATAACAATTCAGACTGATAAGCAATATCCAGCATCACAATCATGGCGTCCGACCCGGTTTAAAAACGATACAAGACATCCTGAAACATATGCTGAAGCAATTCAACTTTATGGATTTTAATAAGATTAGTTTCATTCGTTCCATTAAATATTCGGATTCTCCTTAGTCCTGAAATAATCTTATACTGAATACTGGTTAATAGCCAGTTGTGCCTAACTACCAGAATTGCATCAAATTAATTCAGCGGCTAAGTAATTCTTATCAATTAAGGCACGCTTACTAATAACATTGACGGATGAAAAAGAATGTCGCGCCGGGCGGCGCGACAGGATTATATACGTCGCGCTTGCCAGAAATTTTTACGCCAGTAGACGTTATTGAGGGAGGAGCGCATCACGCCACGACTGGTCGAGGCATGAATAAACTGATTATCGGTGTCGTATATCCCGACGTGCAGCCCGCTTTCGCCGGAGCCGGTTTTGAAGAACACCAGATCGCCCGGGAGCAGGTCATCTTTATCGATTTCGGTGCCGATAGTCGCCTGCTGACGCGTTTCACGCGGCAGCTGCAACTCAAACTGGTCGCGGAAGGTCAGCAGCACAAATCCTGAACAATCAATCCCGCCACGCGTCATGCCGCCGTAGCGATAAGGGGTGCCGCTCCAGTGATGCAGCTGATCGTTGAGGCCTGCAATGACGGCAATAGAATCGGACAGCCGCGGGTTGGGGGGCGGTGCGCGATGGCTGCTGCATCCTGCAAGAAATAGCGCGGCCACAAGAAGAAAACAGAATCGCATTCCAGACGAATCCTCTGATTTTTTTGCTTTCCGTAATTTAGCCTGTGAATATGTCACGACGCAACAAGCGGTTATTCCTGGGACGTCGAAACGATCATTCTGTGACCTTCGATATCCAGACGGCGGAATGACATGTCGTAGGCTTTAGCCAGATTCGGCGGCGTCAGCACGCTGTCACGCGCGCCGCTGGCGATCAGTTGACCCCGCTTCAGCAGCCAGACGCGATGGGCGTGGCGCAGCGTATGGTTGAGATCGTGGCTGCTCATCACCACCGCAACCCCCTGCCGGGACAGCGCGCTTAACAACCGGTCGAGCGCTACCTGCTGGGCCACGTCGAGACTGTTCATCGGCTCGTCCAACAACAATAGCTGGCCGTGCGGGTTGCCGCCAGGGTGAATTTGCAGGATCACGGCGGCCAGCCGCACGCGCTGCCACTCCCCGCCGGAGAGCTGGCTGACGTGGCGCGACAGCTTATCCGCAATACCCAGCGCCTCCGCCACCTCACCGAGCAGTGCTTTTTGCTGATTGTCGTACTGATGCAGCGTCAGATAGTGCCAGACCGGCATGGCGAACGGCGCGGTTTGCTGCTGGGCCAGATACGCCCTGCGGCAGGCCAGCGACGCAGGGGACCACCTGGAGAGCGGTTCGCCCTGCAGCAGGATTTCGCCCTGCCCGGTGCTCAGCCCGGCCATATGTGCAAGCAATGTGCTTTTACCTGCCCCATTTGGGCCGACCAGGTGCAGGATCTCCCCAGCGTTAACCTGAGCGGTCAGCGGTTGCAGACGCCCGGGTTCCGTTACCCCATTGAGCTGCATCAGCATGGACATTACTTCGCGAGGGCCAGCTTGATCGCTTCCATCAGGATCGGATCTTCAGGGGTCATATCCGGCGCAAAGCGCTGGACCACTTCCCCATCGCGGCCAATCAGGAATTTTTCGAAATTCCATAAGATGTCGTCAGGATAGAGCGGCGCACGGCCTTTGCTCGCCAGACGCTCATAAAAACCGCTGCTTTCAGGAGCGACAGCCACCGGGGCCGCGGCAATCAATTTTTGATACAGCGGATGACGGGCTTCGCCATTAACCTCGATTTTGCTGAACATCGGGAAAGTAATGCCATAGGTGGTGCTGCAGAAGGTTTTGATCTCCTCTTCGCTACCAGGCTCCTGGCCGAGGAACTGGTTGCACGGGAAGCCAAGCACGGTAAAACCGTCCTTTTCCCACGCTTTATGGATATTTTCGAGCTGCTCATACTGCGGCGTCAGGCCGCATTTCGATGCCACGTTCACCACCAGCAGCACCTTGCCTTTATAGTCCTCAAGGGTGGTGGTTTTGCCATCAATGGTCGTCACTTCGGTGTTCAGAATATCGTTCGGCATAGCATTCTCTCAGGTTGTGGTTCAGATGGGCTGTACTTAACGTCCGGCTTTTAAGAGTAGCCAGATAAACACGGGTGCGCCCAGCGTCGCAGTCACTACCCCAATGGGCAGCTCCGCGGCGTTGAGCGCCAGGCGCGCGATGATATCTGCAAAAAGCAGCGTTGCGCCGCCTGTCACTGCCGCAGCGGGCAATAACAGCCGGTGATCGGTAATACCACACAAACGCAGCATATGGGGAATCACAAGGCCGATAAAGCCGATAGCGCCGGCCAGGGCCACGCTCACGCCCACCATCCAGCCGATGGCAACCACCAGCGTGTTGCGCCAGAAGGTGAGCGGCAGCCCCAGCTGACGGGCCGATATTTCCCCCAGCACCAGAATGTTGAGCGGTGATGCCTGAAAGCAGGCCCAGACGATGGCAGGTGCCAGCAGCAGCATCAGCCAGCCCTGGCTCCAGTCCATGCCGCCGAAGCCGCCCATCATCCAGTACATCAGCTGGCGCAGATCGAAGGCGGTAGAGAAGTAGACCGCCCAGGTCATCAGGGCGCTACAGATGATACCCAACGCCACCCCGGCAAGCAGCAGGCGGCTCACGGAGAGGTGGCGGCGGGCGAAACGCAGCAAAATGAGGGTAATGATTAGCGCCCCGGCGATGGCGCAGAGGCTTAAGCTCCAGCCCGATAGCGCCCCGCCGCCGAGCATGACGGCGGCAATCAGCCCTACTCCGGCACCGTTCGATACGCCTAATAAGCCAGGCTCCGCCAGCGGGTTATCGAACAGCGCCTGCATGATTGTCCCGCTGAGCGCCAGCGCCGCCCCCACCAGCACCACGGCCAGGGTGCGCGGCAGGCGGATTTGCCAGATAAACAGCTCACCACGGGGAGTAAACCACGCCTCAGGACCAATCCACAGATCGCCCGCGCAGAGGCTCAATCCCAGCGCGATAACCAGCGCCAGGATCAGAAAGAGCAATTTACGCAGATCGGAGCGGTACTGCTGACGGGCAAATTCGGGCATCGGAGTCATTTTGCGGGTGAATGATGTAATTGATTTTACGGTGGGTTTACGGCAGCGCAAAGAAAAAAGGCCGCATCAGCGGCCTTTTTGGTTAGATCATATCACTCTGCTTTGGGTGAGGCGTTTTCGACACGGCTTTTTAACTTCTGGCCGGGTCTGAAGGTCACCACGCGGCGAGCTGTAATGGGAATATCCTCACCCGTCTTCGGGTTACGGCCCGGACGTTGATTCTTGTCGCGCAAATCAAAGTTACCAAAGCCGGAGAGTTTTACCTGCTCACCATTTTCCAGAGCGCGACGGATCTCTTCGAAAAACAGCTCAACCAGCTCTTTGGCATCCCGTTTGCTAAGCCCAAGCTTATCAAACAGATATTCGGACATTTCAGCTTTTGTAAGCGCCATAGGTTCAATCCCTCAATGATGCCTGGAATCGCTCTTTTAATGCCTCTACACATTTGGCGACGGTAGCGGCAATCTCCTCTTCTTCGAGTGTACGGCTGGTATCCTGAAGGATCAGGCTGATAGCCAGGCTCTTAAAGCCCTCTGCTACGCCCTTGCCGCGGTACACGTCAAATAAGTTTACGCCAACTACCTGATTTACGCCAACTTTCTTACATTCGGCCAAAATATCTGCGGCAGGCACATTTTCGGCCACCACAACGGCGATATCACGACGGTTTGCAGGGAAGCGGGAAACGTCCTGAGCCTGAGGAATGACGCGGTCTGCGACCTTGTTCCACTCCAGTTCAAACGCCAGCGTGCGGCCGTTGAGATCCAGCTTGCGCTCCAGCTCCGGGTGCACAACACCAATGAAACCAACACGTTCACCTTTCAGATAAATCGCGGCGCTCTGGCCCGGATGCAGGGCCGGAATGGCTTCAGCACGGAACTCAATTTCAGACAATTTACCGGTCAGATCCAGCACCGATTCCAGATCGCCCTTCAGGTCGTAGAAATCAACGCTGTTTTTGCTCAGATCCCAGTGCTCTTCATAGCGGTTACCGCAGATAGCGCCCGCCAGCATCAGATCCTGACGGATACCGAGGTTAGCCTGGGTGTCCGGCACAAAGCGCAGACCGGTTTCGAAGATGCGCACGCGGCTCTGCTGACGGTTCTGGTTGTAGACGATGGTGCTCAACAGGCCAGTCAGCAGCGACAGACGCATAGCGGACATTTCGCTGGAGATTGGGCTTGGCAGGATCAAGGCTTCCTGGCCCGGGTGGATCAGCTGCTGCACTTTCGGATCAACGAAACTGTAGGTGATCACTTCCTGGTAACCTTTGTCGTTCAGCAGGGTTTTCACCCGCTTCAGAGAGAGGTCGGCTTCACGATGGGTGCCCATCACCAGACCAGCCTGCACCGGCTCATCAGGAATGTTGTTGTAGCCGTAAACACGGGCCACTTCTTCCACCAGATCTTCTTCGATTTCCATATCGAAACGCCAGCTTGGCGCCACGGCCGTCCACTGGTCCTGACCGTCGGTCACGTCACAGCCCAGACGGCGCAGAATGTCGCTCACCTGCGCATCGGCAATGTGATGACCAATCAGGCGATCCAGCTTGCTGCGACGCAGGGTGATGGTCGCAGGCTTCGGCAGATGCGCATCGCTGGTGACATCAATCACCGGGCCGGCTTCGCCACCGCAGATGTCGATCAGCAGGCGGGTGGCTCGCTCCATCGCTTTGTACTGCAGGGCCGGATCCACGCCGCGCTCATAGCGGTGAGACGCATCGGTATGCAGGCCATGACGACGGGCGCGACCGGTAATGGACAGCGGGCTAAAGAAGGCGCACTCCAGCAGCACGTTCTGGGTTTCATCGTTCACACCAGAGTGTTCACCGCCGAAGATACCGCCCATTGCCAGCGCTTTGCCGCGATCGGCAATCACCAGGGTATCGGCATTCAGTTTGGCTTCGCTGCCGTCCAGCAGGACCAGGGTTTCGCCCTCTTTCGCCATGCGCACGACGATGCCGCCTTCGATGCGATCTTTATCGAACGCGTGCATCGGCTGACCCAGCTCCAGCAGGACGTAGTTGGTCACGTCCACCACCGCATCGATAGAACGGATGCCGCAGCGGCGCAGCTTCTCTTTCATCCACAGCGGGGTTGGCGCTTTAACATTGATACCTTTCACCACACGGCCCAGGTAGCGCGGACAGGCGTCAGCGGCTTCAACCTGGATTGGCAGGGTGTCGGTGATGGTAGCCGCAACGGGCGCAATCTCAGGCGCGTTCAGTTCGGTCTGGTTCAGTACCGCCACGTCGCGGGCCACGCCGATGATACCTAAGCAGTCGGCACGGTTTGGCGTGACGCTGATCTCGATGGTGTTATCATCGAGCTTCAGGTATTCGCGCAGACTTGTACCAATTGGCGCATCCGCTGGCAGCTCAATGATGCCGGAATGGTCATCGGAAATACCCAGCTCAGAGAACGAGCACAGCATGCCTTCCGACGGCTCGCCGCGCAGTTTCGCCGCTTTGATTTTGAAATCGCCCGGCAGCACCGCACCAACGGTCGCCACGGCCACTTTCAGGCCCTGACGGCAGTTTGCCGCGCCGCAGACGATATCGAGCAGGCGTTCGCCGCCCACGTTAACTTTGGTGACACGCAGCTTGTCTGCGTTCGGGTGCTGACCGCACTCGACGACTTCACCAACCACCACGCCGTTAAAGGCCCCAGCAACCGGCTCAACGCCGTCCACTTCCAGGCCGGCCATGGTGATCTGGTTAGAGAGCGCTTCGCTATCGAGGTCGGTGTTCACCCATTCGCGTAACCACAGTTCACTGAATTTCATTGTTCTGTCCTGCCCTTATTTAAACTGTTTGAGGAAACGCAGATCGTTTTCGAAGAAAGCGCGCAAGTCGGTCACGCCATAACGCAGCATGGTCAGACGCTCCATGCCCATACCGAACGCAAAGCCGGAGTAAACTTCCGGATCAATGCCAACGTTACGCAGGACGTTCGGGTGCACCATGCCGCAGCCCAGCACTTCCAGCCATTTGCCGTTTTTACCCATCACGTCAACTTCTGCGGACGGTTCGGTGAACGGGAAGTAGGACGGACGGAAACGAACCTGTAAATCTTCCTCAAAGAAGTTGTTCAGGAAATCGTGCAGCGTGCCTTTCAGGTTGGTGAAGCTGATGTTTTTATCAACGATCAGCCCTTCCATCTGATGGAACATTGGGGTGTGGGTCTGATCGTAGTCGTTACGATAGACGCGACCTGGCGCGATGATGCGGATCGGCGGTTCCTGCTCTTTCATGGTACGGATCTGTACGCCAGAGGTCTGGGTACGCAGCAGGCGGGTAGCATCAAACCAGAAAGTGTCGTGGTCAGCACGTGCCGGGTGGTGGCCTGGGATATTCAGGGCATCGAAGTTATGGTAATCGTCTTCGATTTCCGGGCCGGTCGCCACGGTAAAGCCGAGCTCACCGAAGAAACTTTCAATGCGGTCGATGGTGCGGGTGACCGGGTGCAGACCACCGTTCTCAATACGACGACCTGGCAGGGAGACATCGATGGTTTCGGCAGCCAGACGGGCGTTCAGCGCGGCGCTTTCCAGCGCATTTTTACGCTCGTTCAGCACCTGCTGAACCTGCTCTTTGGCTTCGTTAATCACCGCACCTGCAGCCGGACGCTCTTCTGGCGGCAACTCACGCAGGGTAGTCATTTGAAGGGTCAGGTGCCCTTTCTTGCCCAGATATTCGACGCGGACGTTGTCTAACGCGGCAACATCTGAGGCCTGGTTAATGGCGGCCGTTGCACTGGCAACCAGCTCTGCGAGATGTGACATGGTTTTCCTCGTTATGTAGCGATATTTACAAGCGTCAGATACAAAAAAAGCCTCCATCAGGAGGCTTTCTGGCGCTGTTTTCCGTTTCGTCTTTCACGCGCTAGCCTCCTGATGTCAGGTGCTAAAGTAAAAGAAGAAGCGGAAAATAGCAGCATTCATGCTTGCATTACCTTGTGTGGTAAGGGACCTAACGCCTTATTGAAAAGGGTCAGCAGAAAATTGTCAACGTTTTGATGCTGTTGAAACGAAAAGAGGGAGCAGAGCTCCCTCTTTCAACTGGCTTATGCCAGAGCTGCTTTCGCTTTTTCGACCAGAGCGGTGAACGCTACTTTGTCGAATACTGCGATGTCAGCCAGGATCTTACGGTCGATTTCAACAGAGGCTTTTTTCAGGCCGTTGATGAATTTGCTGTAAGAAATACCGTTCTGACGTGCTGCTGCGTTGATACGCGCAATCCACAGTTGACGGAACTGACGTTTACGTTGACGACGGTCACGGTAAGCGTACTGACCAGCTTTGATAACTGCCTGGAAGGCAACGCGGTATACGCGTGAACGCGCACCGTAGTAGCCTTTGGCTTGTTTCAAAATTTTCTTGTGACGTGCGCGGGCAACTACACCACGTTTTACGCGAGCCATATGTGCTCTCCTGTATCTATATTCTTAGTAAAAAAATTAAACGTTAACGGCTTATGCGTACGGCAGGCACGCGATAACCAGACCCAGATCGCCTTTAGACACAAGGCCTTTTGGACGCAGGTGACGTTTACGCTTAGTAGATTTTTTGGTCAGAATATGACGCAGGTTTGCGTGCTTACGCTTAAATCCACCACCACCGGTTTTTTTGAAGCGCTTAGCAGCACCGCGTACGGTCTTAATTTTTGGCATCTTAATAACTTCCACTTCGCATTGTTAAATAAACGAAACCCAGGCGAACAAAACCTGCGAAGCCTGTCGGCTCCACAGGAATTGCTACTTGAAGGCCTACTGTTTCTTCTTAGGAGCGAGCACCATGATCATCTGGCGGCCTTCGATCTTCGTAGGGAAGGATTCGACTACTGCCAGTTCACTCAGATCTTCACGGACGCGGTTAAGCACTTCCATGCCGATCTGTTGGTGGGCCATCTCACGACCGCGGAAACGCAGTGTGATCTTGGCCTTATCGCCATCTTCCAGAAAGCGTATCAGGCTGCGGAGTTTTACCTGATAATCGCCATCGTCGGTACCAGGACGGAATTTGATTTCCTTAACCTGGATAACTTTTTGTTTCTTCTTCTGTTCCTTAGAAGACTTACTCTTTTCATAAAGGAACTTGCCGTAGTCCATGATACGACAAACTGGCGGTTCGGCGTTAGGGCTGATTTCAACTAAATCTACTCCAGCTTCTTCAGCCTTTTCGATCGCTTCTCTCAGACTCACAATCCCCAGCTGCTCGCCTTCCAGACCTGTTAAGCGAACTTCCTGGGCGCGAATCTCGCCATTGATACGATTCGGACGTGCCGTTTGAACTCGTTTTCCGCCTTTAATACCTTATTCCTCCAGTTGTTGAAGACTGCGGCTGCGAATCTCTTGTTGCAGCTTCTCAATCACTTCATTTACGTCCAGGCTGCCCAGGTCTTTACCACGGCGGGTGCGAACGGCAACTTTGCCTGCTTCCACCTCTTTATCACCACAGACCAACATATACGGGACACGACGTAAAGTGTGCTCGCGGATTTTAAAGCCAATCTTCTCATTTCTCAAGTCTGCTTTTACGCGAATGCCCGCATTTTGTAGTTTCTGCGTCAATTCTTTAACGTAATCAGCCTGAGAATCGGTAATGTTCATCACTACTACCTGCACTGGCGCAAGCCAGGTTGGGAAGAAGCCCGCGAACTCTTCGGTAAGGATGCCGATGAAGCGCTCCAGTGAACCGAGGATAGCACGGTGAATCATTACCGGCACCTGACGCTCGTTATCTTCGCCAACATAAGAGGCGCTTAAACGCTGCGGCAGGGAGAAGTCCAGCTGTACAGTACCGCACTGCCATGCACGATCGAGACAGTCATACAGGGTAAATTCAATTTTCGGACCGTAGAATGCGCCCTCGCCCAGCTGGTATTCGAACGGGATACCGTTCTCTTCCAGCGCCACGGCGAGATCCGCCTCAGCACGATCCCAGGTCTCATCGCTACCGATACGTTTTTCCGGACGCGTTGAGAGTTTGACCACGATCTTCTCGAAGCCAAAGGTGCTGTACATATCGTAGACCATACGAATACAGGCGTTAACTTCATCACGTACCTGATCTTCAGTACAGAAGATATGCGCATCATCCTGCGTAAAGCCACGAACACGCATCAGACCATGCAGCGCACCTGATGGCTCGTTACGGTGGCAACTACCGAACTCCGCCATACGCAGCGGCAGATCGCGGTAGGATTTCAGACCCTGGTTAAAGATCTGAACGTGGCCCGGGCAGTTCATTGGCTTGATGCAGTATTCACGGTTCTCAGAAGAGGTGGTGAACATCGCATCTTTGTAGTTGTCCCAGTGGCCGGTTTTTTCCCACAGTACACGGTCCATCATGAACGGGCCTTTCACTTCCTGATACTGGTACGCTTTCAGCTTGGAACGCACGAAAGTTTCCAGCTCGCGGAAGATAGTCCAGCCGTCATTGTGCCAGAAGACCATACCCGGCGCCTCTTCCTGCATATGATACAGGTCGAGCTGTTTACCAATTTTACGGTGGTCACGCTTCGCCGCTTCTTCCAGACGCTGCAGATACGCGCTCAGGGCTTTTTTATCTGCCCAGGCGGTACCGTAGATGCGCTGCAACATCTTATTGTTGCTGTCGCCACGCCAGTAAGCGCCCGCGGTTTTCATCAGTTTGAAGTGATGACAGAAGCGCATATTCGGCACGTGCGGGCCACGGCACATGTCGATGTATTCTTCGTGATGATACAAGCCAGGCTTGTCATCATGAGCAATATTCTCGTCAAGAATAGTGACTTTGTAGTTTTCACCACGCTTCACGAAGGTTTCACGCGCTTCGTGCCAGCTCACAGTCTTCTTGATGACGTCGTAGTTGCTCTCAGCCAGTTCGTGCATACGCTTTTCGAGGGCTTCGATATCTTCCTGGGTCAGCGTGTGGTCAAGGTCAACGTCATAGTAGAAACCGTTGTCAATAACCGGGCCGATAGCCATTTTGGTGTTAGGCCACAGCTGCTTGATCGCATGACCGAGCAGGTGCGCGCACGAGTGACGAATGATCTCCAGACCTTCTTCGTCTTTCGCGGTGATGATCGACAGCTTCGCATCGTTTTCAATTAAATCGGAAGCATCAACCAGCGTACCGTTTACGCGGCCAGCAATAGTGGCTTTCGCCAGACCCGGGCCGATATCCAGCGCAACATCCATTGGGCTGACGGCGCGGTCAAAATGGCGTTGGCTGCCATCAGGAAGAGTAATTACAGGCATTTTATGTCCTTATTTGCAGTGATGCCCCACACATAAGAGCATATGCAAAGAAAATAATCTTTAATTTACAGTGAATTGCAAAACCATCTGACCAACAATCGTCAAATTGGCCCGCAATCATGCACAGGATCGAAATCAGAAAAATGGCAATTTACGATCAGCCTGTTGATGGTAACACTAACGCCTGGGTGAAAACACCCTTCCGGGCAGATTGAAAGCGTTACGACTTTCGCATGAGTTTAACGTGGAATTTCAAACAGCTTCTCGCAATACGGGGTGGCTGAGCTATTCTTGAACAGGTCCTTCAACACACTATGGGGCATATTATGAACGTATCCAGCAGAACAGTCGTTATCCTGAACATTCTTTCTGCCACCGCATTACTTGTGATTCTGGCGGATAAGTTTCACTGGTTTTGACACTCGTCGTTGTAAGCACCTGACGCGTTAACTTTCCGGCGAAGCGCAATTATTTTTGCTCTTTGGTAGACTTGCCAGTCAACCGCGACCAAAGAACAAGGATGATATGATGCCGACAAAACGCTTTTCAAAAAAATACTGGAAGATGGTGATAGTGTTAATCACTCTTTGTGCTGCCCTGCTGTTATTGCGCTGGGCGGCAATGCTTTGGGGTTAATCTTATCTTCCCTGTACTTGCAAAACCTAACGAATATAAACTTACGTTTTAATTAACTTTACACAGACGACATAAATAAAAAAAACCGGTACATCAAAATCCGGTTTTTTTTAGCGCCAATAACGGCCAGTAAATCTATTTAACGTGCCTGACGAATCAATCAGGACCATTCACCGGCAACCAATTTATGCACGTCGAACGCGTCGTCCATGGATTGCCCGGTGGATTGTGAGCCCGGGGCAATGTTCGAACCGGCTTCTACATCAGAGGCTTTGGTAATGCCGATTTGTGCAGAGCTGTCACTGGCAGAGTTATATACGGAGTCAGCGGCAAAGGCGCCGAATGATAGTGCAGAAAGCACTATTGCTGCAGATGCAGTAGCGATTTTATTCATGATGTTTTTCTCTTACTGAATTAATACAGACCAACTTAAGGCAATATCTAACTTGTCCTTGTAGTTTAGATCTGGATCACACTTTTGCCTAGTCAAAATATTTATCAATTCGTGTCAAATAAACTGAATGTTAACAAAGCGGGGAATTATGGAGAGAATATGGAGATATCGGCTGGCCTCATTATTTTAAAACAGCGTTTATTATTTATCAGCACAAAAATTAAAAACGGGCCAATTATTATTGGCCCGTAACAATTACATTTTGTAGCCCAGAGAGACAACCGTTCTGCGATCGGTATGTTCCGGTGCAGAGGCTGGCGGCTCAGAGTTCCAGGTCACGTTGTAGGCCACTTTTAGCCCGAAATGGGCGTTAATCGCCACGTTCAGCGCGGTCTCGGAGTTGACGGTGGTGTCGTCAGCGCCAAAGACAGAGACGCCCTGGCTAAATTTGGCGTTATCGGTCATCTGCCAGGCGTAAGTGCCGGACGCATAGCCCAGTGGCTGGGTTTCGGTGTCGCCATCGGTGTATTCGTCGTAACGTACACCCGGACCAAATTCAAAGCGGAAGCTGTGTACCGGGCCATTCAGGAACTGACGACCATAACCAGCCGTTGCTACATCACGCTCACGGTAGCCGTTGTAGCGGTCGGTTAACCAGCTTGCCTGGCCGAACAGATAGTCGACGTCAGTCATGTTGTAACGGCTACGCCCACCCACCGCATATTTCTCGGAAGAGCGCTCATCGTTTGAAGAGGTGTTGCTGGCGTTACCCCACAGCGACCAGGCGGTGGTAATGCCATACCAGGTCATGGTGGTGTCGGCGGTCAGGGAGGAGCTTTTGGTATTGCCCGATTGCGCCAGATAACCTGCGTTCAGGTTACCTTCGAAAGGTTTCTGTGCAGTGGAGGGATCGTCCATGACAGTAAAAACGGAATCATCGGCTGTTGCATACATTGACGCAAACAGGCCTCCCGCTACCATCATTGCAGCGGGTACTGTCTTTAAGAGCTTCATTTATAAAGAGTCCGTACAACAAAAAAAGAGACCATTACGGTCCCGGAAACCTTCTTGCGGATCAATGCCATGGGATACCGCGAAAGGTAACAAATTATAAAAAGGCTCAAATAACATAGCAATGATTTCTTGTTTCATTTTTGGAATAAGAACGATCTTAAACCAGCCGGTTATTTATAAATAAAAGTCACGGCACGCAATGATATTTATATTGTAAATCATATTGTTATTTACTTTCCCTTCCGTGGGTTCGGTGCCAGGCTTAGGGCTATCCTCATTCAAAGGAGATCAGCATGGATCGTATCTTTACGTTGACGCTCTCCCCTTCTCTGGACAGCGCAACCCTCACGGCACAACTCTATCCGGAAGGGAAACTCCGCTGCAGCGCGCCGGTTTTCGAACCCGGTGGCGGCGGGATTAACGTGGCGCGCGCCATTGTTCACCTCGGCGGAAAAGCCACCGCCATCTTTCCGGCGGGCGGCGCGACGGGGGAACACCTTGTCTCGCTTCTGGCTGATGAGCAGGTCGCCGTCGAGACGGTCGAAGCCCATGACTGGACCCGGCAAAACCTGCACGTGCATGTTGAATCCACCCACGAGCAGTACCGCTTTGTGATGCCCGGCGCAACCCTGAGCGAAGATGAGTTTCGCCAGCTGGAAGAGAAAGTGCTGGCTATCGAGAGCGGCGCGCTGCTGGTTATCAGCGGCAGCCTGCCGCCCGGCGTTAAAACCGAACGCCTGACCCAGCTGATCCGCGCTGCGCAGCAGAACGGCATTCGCTGCATCGTGGACAGCTCAGGGGAGGCGCTTAGCGCCGCGCTGGCTCTCGGCAACATCGAGCTGGTGAAACCCAATCAGAAAGAGCTGAGCGCGCTGGTCAATCGCGATCTCAGCCAGCCGGATGACGTGCGCAGCGCCGCCGAAGAGCTGATAAAGAGCGGTAAAGCCCGGCGGGTGGTGGTGTCCCTCGGCCCACAGGGGGCGCTGGCCGTGGATGAAAGCGGATCGGTGCATGTTGTGCCGCCGCCGATGAAAAGCCAGAGCACCGTCGGCGCGGGCGACAGCATGGTGGGGGCCATGACGCTGAAGCTGGCGCAAGGCGCGTCGTTACGGGAGATGACCCAGTACGGCGTGGCGGCAGGTAGCGCGGCGACCATTAATCACGGCACCCGACTGTGTTCGCTGGATGACACACAGAAAATTTTCACATACCTGATCAGTGCGTAATCGATGCCCTCCCGGTGACCCGGCGAGGGCGACAAATGGCATGAATCGTCTATGCTAAAAAAACTTTCGGGATAACAACGAGGTGAATTATGAGCAGTGGAGAGATCGCTCGCTACGTGGTGTCCATCAAAATTCATGAAGACTCGCTAACAGAACTCAATGAAATCAACAACCATCTGACCCGCGGTGGTTTTTTACTGACCATGACCGACGACAACGGCAATCTGCATGAGCTGGGGACCCATACCTTCGGTCTGGTTAGCCCGCTGAGTGAAGACGAGGTAAAGGCGCTGGCCACGGGTCTGGTGGAGAGCGCCACCGGAAAAGAGCCGCAGGTTGAGGTGACGAGCTGGGAAAACTGGCAAAAGCAGCAACAATAAATGCCACAGGTTCAACCAAACGGCATAGATGTGCGTTAGTTCGTGTTTTTTGACCATAGTTTCACGCTAACTTTATGATCTGGCAGACAACATGGGAGAGCGATCATGTGGCAGGCTATCAGTCATCTTTTAAGTGAACAACTGGGCGAAGGTGAAATTGAACTGCGTAACGAGCTGCCAGGGGGCGAGATCCACGCCGCATGGCATCTGCGCTATGCGGGACGCGATCTCTTCGTGAAATGTGATGAACGCGAGCTGTTACCTATCTTCACCGCGGAAGCGGACCAACTGGAACTGCTCTCCCGCAGCAAAACCGTCTCCGTCCCCCAGGTCTGGGCCGTCGGCAGCGATCGTGACTACTGCTTTCTGGTGATGGACTACCTCCCTGCCCGTCCGCTCGATGCGCACAACGCCTTTATTCTGGGGCAACAGATTGCCCGCCTGCATCAATGGAGCGAGCAGCCGCAATTCGGTCTCGATTTTGACAACGATCTCTCAACCACTCCGCAACCCAACGCCTGGCAACGACGCTGGTCGACCTTCTTTGCCGAACAGCGGATCGGCTGGCAGCTGGAGCTGGCAGCAGAAAAAGGGCTGGAGTTCGGCAACATTGACGCCATTGTCGATCATATTCAGCAACGCCTGGCCTCGCATCAGCCTCAGCCTTCGCTGCTGCACGGCGATCTCTGGTCAGGCAACTGTGCACTGGGTCCGAACGGCCCTTATATCTTCGATCCGGCCTGCTACTGGGGAGACCGGGAGTGCGATCTCGCGATGCTGCCGCTGCATCCTGAACAGCCGCCGCAGATCTACGACGGCTATCAGTCGATCTCACCGTTGCCGGCCGGTTTTCTGCAGAGGCAGCCAATCTATCAGCTCTATACCTTGATGAACCGCGCCATTCTGTTTGGCGGCGAGCATCTGGTGATTGCGCAGAAAGCGCTTGAGCGGGTGCTGGCGGCATAGCGCCCTGACTGCCGGGCAGCAGTGCCCGGCAGCAAACGCTTACACCAGACCGAGAAGGGAGAACAAGAAGTACCCGGCGATAATCATCAGCACCGGCAGCACATAGAGCGTGAAAATTTGCAGGAAAATGGTGTGATTCGGCACCACGATACGTGATTCAATCTGCTCACGCGTTAACCCTTCATCCCCTTTCGCCTTCTCCAGAATCAGCTGCGCCTCCAGCCCTTCACGAATTAAGCGGGTTTGTCGACGCATCCGTGCCCCCGAAGCCTGCAGGGCCAGGGCGATAAAAATCAGGGCAAAGATAATCCAGAAGGCGATGTTCATCCCCTGGCGGAAATCGGGCGTCGGGGAGTTGTACCAAAAGAAATTCAGAAACGGCGTGTTGAAGCGCATCATCTCGATCATGACGTGGGCAAAATCCAGCATCACGGCATTGATCCCGGCCTGCTTTTCACTGTGGTCATAGATAAATTTCAGGACGGAAATAATTGTCGAGATCACCGTCGGGATAAAAATTATCCATCCGGCGATGATCTTCAGTATCGCTACACGTCCAGCTTGTTGATATGTCATCGGTTCCTCTTTTTAAAATACATCCTTTGAGGCTAAGTCTACCTGCTGGTTGTCATTTTCGCCCGTTCTTTGCGGGTGATATGGTAAATTGCCGGGGTCAGGTAATCTTTACCCCTGCTAAACCCCCACGAAAGGAGAAGTTGCATGTCGACGCCGCGTCAAATTCTTGCAGCCATTTTTGATATGGATGGATTACTCATTGATTCCGAGCCGCTCTGGGATCGTGCTGAGCTGGATGTCATGGCCAGCCTGGGCGTGGATATCAGCCGCCGTCACGAACTGCCGGACACCCTCGGCCTGCGCATCGATATGGTGGTTGAACTCTGGTATGCCCACCAGCCGTGGGTAGGGCCGGGCCGGGACGAGGTCACCGACCGCATCATTAACCGGGCACTGACGCTGGTGGAAGAGAACCGCCCGCTGCTGAAAGGCGCGCGTGAAGCCGTGGCCCTGTGCAAGGCGCAGGGGCTGAAAGTGGGCCTTGCCTCCGCCTCGCCGCTGCACATGCTGGAGAAAGTGCTGATCATGTTTGATCTGCGCGACAGCTTTGATGCGCTGGCCTCGGCAGAAAAACTGCCTTACAGCAAGCCGCACCCGCAGGTGTATATGGACTGCGCCGCGAAGCTGGGCGTGGATCCAACCACCTGCGTGGCGCTGGAAGACTCCGTTAACGGCATGATCGCCAGCAAAGCGGCGCGAATGCGCGCTATCGTCGTCCCCGCAGAAGAGAATCAGCATGATGCCCGCTACGCCCTGGCGGACGTCAAACTGACCTCGCTGCAGGACCTCACCGTAGCGCATCTGCGCGGGTGATTAACGCCAGCGGGCAACCCTCTGTTGCCCGCAAACATGATCCACATAATATTTTTAAAACGTCATTTCATTTTAATTTGATATTCCCCTTCCCTGCTCCTATGCTTATCTCAGAACAACTATACCCCCCTACTTTCTGAGGTCTGTATGATACTGGATGCCTTTAATCTTTCAGGAAAAGTTGCCATCGTTACCGGCTGTGATACCGGGCTCGGCCAGGGCATGGCGCTGGGTCTGGCGCAGGCAGGCTGCGATATCGTGAGCGTCAATCGCCGGATCCCGGAAGAGACCGCTGCTGGCGTGAAGGCGCTGGGGCGCAGGTTTATGGCAATTCAGGCCGATCTCAGTAAACAGGAGGCCATTAGCCATATTGTCGAGCAGACGGTCGCCGGGATGGGGCGCGTCGATATTCTGGTGAATAACGCTGGCACCATTCGTCGGGAAGATGCCCTGACCTTTAGCGAAAAGGATTGGGATGACGTGATGAACCTCAACCTGAAGTCGGTCTTTTTCCTTTCGCAGGCCGTGGCCCGCCAGTTCATCGCCCAGGGGCAAGGCGGCAAAATCATTAACATCGCCTCCATGCTGTCATTCCAGGGCGGGATACGGGTTCCCTCTTATACCGCCTCGAAAAGCGGCGTGCTGGGGATCACCCGTCTGCTGGCAAACGAGTGGGCGCACCACGGCATTAACGTTAACGCCATCGCGCCGGGCTATATGGCGACCAATAACACCCAGCAGTTACGCGACGACGAACAGCGCAGCAAAGAGATCCTTGACCGCATTCCGGCGGGTCGCTGGGGTAAGCCGGCAGATCTGCAGGGCCCGGCGGTATTTCTGGCCTCGTCGGCCTCGGACTACGTCAACGGCTACACGCTCGCCGTCGACGGAGGCTGGCTCGCACGTTAACAGCTTTGTGACAAAGAGTTACACCGTCACTACTTCCGTATACTGTATAAAATCCCTATACTGGATGCATCGACAGTTTAGTGGGTTTTATCATGACGGCGGAAGGTCATCTGCTCTTTTCTCTCGCCTGCGCAGTGTTTGCCAAAAACGCTGAGCTTACACCGGTGCTGGCGCAGGGTGACTGGTGGCATATCGTGCCATCGGCAGTTTTGACCTGCCTGTTACCTGATATCGATCACCCCAAGTCGCTGCTCGGGCAGCGCCTGAAGTGGATCTCAAAACCCATTGCCCGCGCCTGCGGCCATCGCGGCTTTACCCATAGCCTGCTGGCGGTGTTTGCTGCCCTTACCCTCTTCTATTTAAAAGTGCCGGACAGCTGGCTGATCCCGGCGGATGCCATCCAGGGGATGGTGCTGGGCTATCTGAGCCATATTCTGGCCGACATGCTCACTCCGGCGGGCGTTCCGCTGCTGTGGCCCTGCCGCTGGCGTTTTCGTCTGCCGATCCTCAGGCCGCAAAAAGGCAACCAGCTGGAGCGCGCCCTGTGCATGGCCCTGTTCGCCTGGGCGGTGTGGATGCCGCAGACGCTGCCGGAAAACGGTGCCGTGCGCTGGTCTTCGCACATGATTAATTCCCTGCAGTTTCAGTTCAACCGCTTCATTCATCATCAAGGTGAGCAGTAAATGAACGGATTCAGCGGTTTTGGTATAACCCATTCCATTTGGATATAAGCACCCGATCACACTTCTGATAATCTTGCGGCAACAAGGTCGGACCTAATACCGATCTGCAATTCAATCAGGAGAACGGGGATGAATTTTCCATTAATTGCGAACATCGTGGTGTTCGTCGGCTTACTGCTGTTGCTGGCGCAGTCGCGTCACAAACAGTGGAGCCTGGCCAAAAAAGTACTGGTCGGTCTGGTGATGGGCGTGGTCTTTGGACTGGCGCTGCAGGCCATTTACGGTGCCAGCAACCCGGTACTGAAAGACTCTATCCAGTGGTTTAACGTTGTCGGTAACGGCTACGTCCAGCTGCTGCAGATGATTGTTATGCCGCTGGTGTTTGCCTCTATTCTGAGCGCCGTTGCCCGTCTGCATAACGCCTCTCAGCTGGGTAAAATCAGCGTTCTGACCATCGGCACGCTGCTGTTTACGACCCTGATCTCAGCCCTGGTGGGCGTGCTGGTCACCAACCTGTTTGGCCTGACCGCAGAAGGCCTGGTGCAGGGTACCGCGGAAACCGCGCGCCTGACCGCCATCGAGACCAACTATGCGGGTAAAGTAGCGGATCTCACCGTACCGCAGATGCTGCTCTCCTTTATCCCGAAAAACCCGTTTGCCGATCTGACCGGGGCTAGCCCGACGTCAATCATCAGCGTGGTCATTTTCGCCGCCTTCCTCGGTGTGGCTGCGCTGAAGCTGCTGAAAGATGACGCCCCGAAAGGCCAGCGCGTGCTGACCGCCATCGACACCCTGCAGAGCTGGGTGATGAAGCTGGTGCGTCTGGTGATGCAGCTGACCCCTTACGGCGTGCTGGCGCTGATGACCAAAGTGGTGGCAGGCTCTAACCTGCAGGACATAATCAAGCTGGGCAGCTTCGTGGTCGCCTCTTACCTCGGTCTGGGCATCATGTTTGTGGTTCACGGCATTCTGCTCGGCGCAAACGGCGTGAGCCCGCTGAAATACTTCCGTAAAGTATGGCCGGTACTGACCTTCGCCTTTACCAGCCGCTCCAGCGCCGCGTCTATTCCGCTGAACGTGGAAGCGCAGACCCGTCGTCTGGGCGTGCCTGAATCGATCGCCAGCTTCTCCGCCTCCTTTGGTGCGACCATTGGTCAGAACGGCTGTGCAGGTCTCTACCCGGCGATGCTGGCGGTGATGGTTGCGCCAACGGTAGGCATTAACCCGCTGGATCCGGTCTGGATAGCGACCCTGGTCGGGATTGTGACCGTGAGCTCTGCCGGCGTGGCCGGTGTGGGCGGCGGCGCAACCTTCGCCGCGCTGATCGTTCTGCCCGCGCTGGGTCTGCCGGTTACGCTGGTGGCACTGCTGATCTCCGTCGAACCGCTGATCGACATGGGCCGTACCGCGCTGAACGTCAGCGGCTCCATGACCGCCGGTACGCTCACCAGCCAGTGGCTGAAGCAGACCGATAAAGCGGTGCTGGACAGCGATGAACATGCGGAACTGGCGCACCGTTAATCGCCTCCCGCACGAAAAAAACCGCCTTCAGCAATGAAGGCGGTTTTTTATTATCTGTTAATCCTCAACGTCTTCTTCCTGGCGGACCTGCACCGCCCAGCGTTGAGCAGCCTCCGGGACGGTAAACGTCGGAGAACGGCGAAAACGCTCGCCAATCAGCACAAAGGCCACATATTTACCACGTAACAACCAGACGTCACGAAAGCCATCCATTTTGCTGGCATGTTCTGGCGGCGCGGGTTCAACGCGGGGCTGGTAACTGATAACAGGACGATTTTGTTGACGAAGAGGTTTCATAAGCAGCGGGTTCACTAAAGCAAACTCAAAAATCAGTAAATTCCTATGATAGCCGATTGCCCCTCCTGCGTCGCGCCCCTCGTGCCTCATCAAGCGTAAGTGATAGCTATAAATCGGGTTTCACCCGGCTCACCGCCGACATTGTTCTATAGTTAATAAGTTTTGACGCAAATACGACCGCGTTTCAGCGATGAAAACAGGAGACGAGTGCAATGTCGCAGAATGATAAGACCCACCACCCGCAGCAATCCCCGGTACATGACGAAAATGAAGCAAAACCCGGGCTGGACTCCCTGGCGCCGGACGATGGCTCCCACCGCGCCAGTCCGGTTCCTACCCCGCCGGGACAGGAACCCACCGCGCCTGGCAGCCTGAAGGCACCGGATACCGGCAACGAAAAGCTGAACGCGCTGGAGGCGGTGCGTAAAGGCGGCGAAAACTTCCCGCTGACCACCAACCAGGGTGTACGCATCGCTGACGATCAGAACTCGCTGCGCGCCGGTACACGCGGCCCGACCCTGCTGGAAGATTTCATCCTGCGGGAGAAGATCACCCATTTCGACCATGAGCGCATCCCGGAGCGTATTGTTCACGCCCGCGGCTCGGCCGCGCATGGCTATTTCCAGCCTTACAAAAACCTCAGCGATATCACCAAAGCCGCCTTCCTCTCCGATCCGGATAAAATCACGCCGGTGTTTGTCCGCTTCTCCACGGTACAGGGCGGCGCGGGCTCCGCCGACACGGTGCGCGATATCCGCGGGTTCGCCACCAAGTTCTATACCGAAGAGGGTATTTTCGACCTGGTGGGCAACAACACGCCGATCTTCTTTATTCAGGATGCCCACAAATTCCCCGATTTTGTGCATGCGGTGAAGCCGGAGCCCCACTGGGCAGTTCCGCAGGGCCAGAGTGCGCACGACACCTTCTGGGATTACGTCTCGCTACAGCCTGAAACCCTGCACAACGTGATGTGGGCGATGTCCGACCGCGGCATTCCCCGCAGCTATCGCACCATGGAAGGGTTTGGTATCCATACCTTCCGGCTGATCAATGCCGAAGGCAAAGCCACCTTTGTACGCTTCCACTGGAAGCCGGTGGCCGGTAAAGCCTCGCTGGTGTGGGATGAAGCGCAGAAGCTCACCGGTCGCGATCCGGACTTCCATCGTCGCGATCTCTGGGAAGCCATTGAAGCAGGCGATTTCCCGGAATATGAGCTTGGTTTCCAGCTGATCCCGGAAGAGGACGAGTTCAAATTTGATTTTGACCTTCTCGACCCGACCAAACTGATCCCCGAGGAGCTGGTGCCGGTTCAGCTGGTGGGCAAAATGGTGCTCAACCGTAACCCGGATAACTTCTTTGCCGAGAACGAGCAGGCCGCCTTCCACCCAGGGCACATCGTCCCGGGGCTGGACTTTACCAACGACCCGCTGCTGCAGGGCCGTCTGTTCTCCTACACCGATACGCAAATCAGCCGTCTGGGTGGGCCGAACTTCCACGAGATCTCGATTAACAAGCCAACCTGTCCGTACCACAACTTCCAGCGTGACGGCATGCACCGGATGGAGATCGACACCAATCCGGCCAACTACGAGCCTAACTCAATCAACGATAACTGGCCGCGCGAAACCCCGCCGGGGCCAAAACGCG
This sequence comes from Leclercia sp., assembly GCF_036780805.1. Classification (NCBI taxonomy): domain Bacteria; kingdom Pseudomonadati; phylum Pseudomonadota; class Gammaproteobacteria; order Enterobacterales; family Enterobacteriaceae; genus Leclercia; species Leclercia sp. The sequence continues at coordinate 1,465,760 of NZ_DAIQCE010000001.1, forward strand.
GTGGCTTTGAGTCGTATCAGGAGCGTGTGGAAGGGAGCAAAATCCGCGAGCGCAGCCCCTCTTTCGGCGAGTATTATGCCCATCCACGCCTGTTCTGGCAGAGCCAGACGCCCGTTGAACAGGAGCACATTATTGGCGCCTTCAGCTTTGAGCTGAGCAAAGTGGTGCGGACCTATATCCGCGAGCGGGTGGTCGATCAGCTGGCACGGATTGATATCACCCTGGCCCAGGGCGTGGCAGAGAATCTGGGGCTGACCCTCACCGACGAGCAACGCAATCTGGCCCCGCCGCAGGACGTCAGCGGCCTGAAAAAGGATCCCTCCCTCAGCCTGTACGCCGTTCCTGGCGGTGATATCAAAGGTCGCGTCGTGGCGGTATTGCTCAATGATACCCCGCGGGCCAGCGACGTGCTGGCAGTACTGCAGGCGCTGAAGGCCAAAGGCGTGCACGCGAAGCTGCTCTACTCGCGGATGGGAGAAGTGACTGCCGATGACGGTTCGGTGCTGCCGGTGGCCGCAACCTTTGCCGGATCGCCTTCTCTCACCGTTGATGCGGTGGTGGTGCCTTGCGGGGATATCCAGAGTCTGCTCACCAATGGTGATGCAGCCTATTATCTGCTGGAAGCCTACAAGCACCTCAAGCCAATTGCGCTGGCAGGCGATGCCCGGCAGTTCAAACCGCTGTTGAAGGTGGCGGATCAGGGCGAAGAAGGGATTATCGAAGGCGATACCGCGGCAGGCGCGTTTATGGACGAGCTGGTGCTGCAGATGGCAGCGCACCGGGTCTGGTCGCGCCGGAGTAAAATCGCCAGCATTCCGGCGTAAAAAAAGCCGGGTGGCGAAGTGCCACCCGACGTTACCGTAGGCCGGGTAAGGCGAAGCCGCCACCCGGCATTTCCTCACAAATCCCCGAACGTCCCCAGCCTGTACCCGCGCTCGGCAATCGCATATTTTAGCGACGTTGAGGTCAGCACATCCAGCTCCGTCAGACGCGGCCAGCAGTAGGCGCTTTTACGAATGGTGTTATCGATGAAAGCCGGGTGCGCCATCACCTCCAGCGAGCGTTCGCCCTGCTGCACGGAACGATCCAACACGCTCAGGAACAGCGCCTCACTGATTTCCTCGCCATAAAATGCGCTGCTGAAACCCTCGGTGGTCGGCGGCAGATCGACATTCAGTTCCCCAATGCCTTCAACCAGAGGATCGACACGCAGCGCGACGCCTTTACGGCGGGCAAACTCGGCCACCAGCGGGAAGATGGCCGGGATCATATGCACATGGTGATGGCTGTCGATATGGGTCGGCTCGCGTCCGAAGAGATCGACAAAGCGGTTGAACTGACAGTCCAGCTCGCGGGCAATCTCCTCCAGCGGCAACGCCCCCTGCTCTGCCATCTCCCAGATCCATTTCCCCAGCTGTCCCTCACGCGTCAGCCCCGGCATGGGCGTCAGCGGCATGCCCAGGGTCAGAACAAAGTGCATCCCGACCCCCAGCTCCGGCAGCGCCCGGCTGAGTTGCGCGGCGTGCCCAATGGCATCGCCGTTGACCATGGCGGTGGTTGACGTCACCACGCCGTGCCGACAGGCGTCCACAATGCCGTAGTTCTGCCCTTTGGAGAGGCCAAAATCATCGGCATTGACGATCAGCAGATATTCCATAGCGATCCCTCTTAGTGCTGCTCGCTTTTCAGTTTATCGATAGCGGCGGCAAAGTTCGGCAACCATTTTTCATGGGCCAGAATCAGGTCGCGCGCCAGCTTCTCGGCATCGCGATCGGACTGCACCAGCGGGCTCAGGTTCAGGGCCAGCAGCACGTCGTTCAGCTCGCCGCTGATCGCCGCCTGGCTTGCCGCCACTTCAAAGCCCTTAATGGTGTGGATCAGCCCCATCACCTTGTCGTCGAAATGAGTCAGACGCGGATGCGGCTTCGCGCCCTCGCGGCCGAGGATACAGGTCATCTCCACCGCCCAGTCCGCCGGGATGTTATCAATGTGGCCGTGGTGCGGCACGTTGACGTAATGCTCCGCCTGCTTGTCGTTGTAGATGGCGTTGATCACTTCGCAGGCCGCGTCGGAGTAATAAGCCCCGCCGCGCTGCTCCAGCTCTTTCGGCTTCACGTTCAGATCCGGGTTCTTATACAGATCGAACAGCTGTTTTTCCACCTTCTGCACCACCTGCGCGCGGGCGCCGCCTTTGTAGTACTCGCCCATCTCAATCGCCAGCATCTCTTTCAGCTTAAAGTAGTACAGCAGATAGGAGCACGGAAGCAGATTCAGGGAGCGGATCAGCCCTTCGCTGAACGGCAGGTCGAAGATGTTCTTCACCGAGCTGGCTTTCAGGGTGCCCGACGCTACGCCATCCAGCAGTTCCGCAAAGCGAGACTCGCCGTTGACCAGCACGTCTTTGATAAAGACCATATGGTTCAGGCCGAACAGGTCGATGGAGAGTTCGTCGTTGTCGGTCAGGGCCAGCACGTCGCGGATAAACATCTTCATGCCGATCGGAATATTACACACCCCGATAAAGCGTTTGAAATCGGTGTGGCGATAGACCGCTTCAGTCACCATGCCGGCCGGGTTGGTAAAGTTGATCACCCACGCCTGGGGGCAGATCTCCTGCACGTCTTTGATGATGTCGAACACCACCGGAATGGTACGCAGCCCTTTAAACAGGCCACCGGCACCGTTAGTCTCCTGACCCAGATAGCCGTAGCTCAGCGGGATACGCTCATCCAGCTCGCGCGCCTTCAGCTGGCCGACGCGCAGCTGGGTGGTGACGAAATCGGCATCCTGCAGCGCCTGGCGACGATCGAGGGTTTTATGCACGGTCATCGGGACGCCCGCTTTTTTCACCATCCGCTGACAGAGGTCAAAAATAATATCGAGCTTCTCCTGGCCTTCGGCCACGTCCACCAGCCACAGTTCGCTGACCGGCAGTTCATGATAACGCTTGAGGAACCCTTCCAGTAATTCCGGGGTGTAACTGCTTCCGCCGCCGATGGTCACTACTTTCAGTTTCTTTTGCATAATATTCTCCCTGGGAGATCCGCCAGTTAAGTATAGCGATCCCGTCCCACGTATTTGGGCAAGTATTGAAGTCGATATTCCCGGCGGCGATCCCGCCGGACGTTAATTAATTACCGTGATATTTTTCCGGTAGCTGTTAGGTGTAAACGAGGTCAATTTCTTAAAGGTTTTAATAAACAGGCTCGGACTGCTGTAACCGGATTCGTAAGCAATATCCGTCACCGAATAGTTGGTGATCTCCAGCTGTTTTCTGGCGAAATTGATCCGTATTTCATTAATAATTTGCACCGGCGTTTTCTGATAATAACGCTGGGTCGCCCGGGTCAGGTATTCCTGTGATTTACCCGAGAGCGCAACCATATTCTCCAGCGCGTTTTCACCAAAACGCAGTTTGTCGTGCATCATTTCAACGGTGGTGCGCAGCCATTGCGGAATGTCATCCGTCGCCTGCTGCTCTTCGCGATAATGGCGTAAGCGGTTGACGACGTAGAAGGTCACCGTTTCAATGAATTCATCAAATTCATTGTCACGAAAGTTAAGCGAGGCAATCACGGTGTCGATCCAGTTCAGGAATTCACTTTTGACGTGATAAACCTGCGAGGCGACAAAGCAGAACGGCAGCAGCGGCGCGTAGTGGGTGTCGAAGAAGCGTTTACTGATGCCGACGTTAAGAATGCGCGTGGCGCCAAAGTCGTAAAAGCTCTGATGATGGGAGCCCATCGGAATAAAGACGAAGTCTCCGCGCTCCAGCAGCACCCGCTTGCCGTTGATCTCCTGGAAATAGCGACCGGTCAGCACAATGGTGAATTCATAGTAGTCATGCTGATGCAGACCGCTGATGCTCTCCACCTTGTTGTAGATAAACACATGAAAATTTTTACCATTGAACAGCTGTTGTTCCCGGGCGGTAGTGATTTCCATGGCGCTGACCTCCTGCTATCCGTCTGACTTACTGCATTTTTTCGTGAAGTTCGATGAGTTCCGCCACCAGCTCACGCGCCAGCATGGAGGTCATCAGATGATCCTGGGCGTGTACCAGCACCAGGCTAACCTTCATCTTACCTTCACCCTGATCGCTTTCGATCAGTTTTGTTTGCACCAGATGCGCTTCATTCAGCGCGGTGCGCGACTGGGCCATCATCTCTTTCGCAGTGTCGAAATCGCCCTGCTTGGCTTTTTTCAGTGCGCCGTACGCCAGGCTACGGGCCTGACCGGAGTTAATGATAAGACCCATCACCACTTCTTCAAGGTCGTTCCCGGCGACGTCTTCTGCTTCTGCGACAATATTCTCTAAATCAAACATCTTGTTTTCTCCTGTACTGACGCGGGTTGCCCCGCGTCATACAACATCAGAATTTCAGGGCGAGGGCGATATCTTCTTCGCTCTCTTCTTCATCAATAGTGGTCTGGGCCTTGTTGGCGATGGCAACGAATGGCATGTAGAGCAGGGTTGCCACACCGAGGTTGAATATCGCCAGCAGGAAGGCGGCTACGCTGCCGTTGGTGTTAAAGAAGGCCCCCAGACCGGCTGGCATGGTCCACGGCGCGATGTTGGTCACCGGCGGGATAATGCCCAGGTAGTAGGCGGTCAGGGTAATGGCGGCCAGCAGCGGCTGCACCAGGATGAACGGAATGAACATCACCGGGTTCATGATAATCGGCAGACCGAAGAGGATAGGCTCGTTAATCTGGAAGATGCCTGACGGCAGCGCCAGCTTCGCCACCTGACGGTGATCCGCACGACGGGAGGTGATAAATACCGCAATGATCAGACCCAGCGTCGCCCCGGTACCGCCCAGGAAGATGTAGGAGTCGAGCATCGGTTTGGCCCACACGTGGAAGGTTTTACCTGCCGCCAGCGCCGCGTCAACGGAGCCGTACTGCTGATAAAGCGCCACGTTTTCCAGTGCCCATGGGGTCATGATGCCGCTGTCCAGCGCGGCCAGCGCCAGGGAGCCGTGCACGCCGAAGAACCACAGCAGGGAGGTGAAAATCACGTAAGCCCAGCCCACGACGCCACCCATAGAGGCCAGCGGTGTAGAGATAGTGTCCATGATGATCTGGTGGAAGTTGGTGCCCCAGTGAGAGAGCGCCCAGGCGATGGTCCCCATGATGGAGAGAATAATGAAGCCAGGGATCAGCGCCGAGAAAGAGCGGGACACCGACGCCGGCACGCTGTCCGGTAAACGAATCACCCAGTTGCGACGAATAATAAAGGTAAACATTTCCGCCACGACCAGGCCGATCACGATACCGGAAATGATGTTTGCCCCGCCCAGCCAGTTCGCCCCTACCGCGTAGGCTTCACCAACGCTGTATGGCGTCACGGTCATAAAGGCAGCGACAGATAATAAACCGGCAGCCAGCGAGTCGACCTTACGCTCTTCCGCCAGCGCCATCCCAATAAAGAAAGGCGCCATCAGCGACATAATACCCAGCGTACCGTTGTACACATTGCCGCCGATGGCCTTGAAACCATTTAACGTTTCAATAGTTGAGGGATCTAAACGAACACCTAATGAATAGAAGAATGAACCATCACCGAAGCTAAGAAAAACGTTGTTAATTAAAACGAACATGGCCCCGGCCAGGGTTAACGGCATAACTTTAATAAAGCCGTTTTTTATGGCGTTGACATGCGGTTGCTTTCCTATTTTAACTGCAAAAGGAAGGAGTACCTTTTCAAGCGCAGCAATAAATCTACTCATAGAAAATGCCCTTAAATGCCGCAATAATATTGCGGCGTAAGTGTGTGTGAAATTGCTCTTTGACGGGAAAAATAAAAAATTAAATTAATTAGCAGCTTTTTTAATCGCTGCTACTGCAGCTTTAAGAACACCTAAACCATCCACTTTGCCGTACAGCGCAGAGTCGATCACTTCAACCGGTTTATTCGGTAACAGACGTTGGATCTCCGGCAACATATAGGCAATTTGCGGCCCTAACAGAACGACATCTGCATGGGTGCCTTTCTCGCCTGCCAGGGTTTCCGGGAAAGCTTCAATGATGACCGGTACTTCGTACTTCTCTGCCTGCGCGCGCATCTTTGACACCAGCAGTGACGTTGACATGCCCGCTGAGCAAAACAGATAGATATGTTTCTTTTCCATAGCAATTTCCCTCTTATGTGCTCACCGCTTTCGCCGCGATATCCCCGCCTTGACCGACCGGGAGCCCTCGCTGGCGTATCTGATGAATGGAGTATACGGCAACTGATTTGGAGGGGATAATCCTAAAGAGACTACAATTGTCTCTCCTTGACCTGTCGTTATGACACCCTTCACATTTTAGGTAAATAATTCGCGGTGAGAATTAAGATGGGTAGCGACGTAAAAAAACCGGCCAGATGGCCGGTTTATCGCTTTGCTCAGGAAAAGGTGTTATCAGGCCTTAGGCGCCTGCGGATCAGTGTCGTATTCCGCACAGGTCTGGTAGCCGGAGTTTATCACGTGGCCAGTATCGTCGAGGGCCACAAAGTAAGTTTCAGTTTTACCATCCCGTTGACCCAGGATGTAAGTCTGGCAAGTACCACGAGCGTGGATCATCGTCACTTCTGATGACGGCTTACCGGCAAGCTGCTGTACCTGTGCACGGCTCATCCCTTTTTTAACGTCTTTTACGACGGGCTCTTTAAACTGGTCCGTCGTACGGTCATACGCGGTACACCCTGCCAGCAAAGTCATTACAGCCGCTGCGCCTAACATTCCTGCTAATTTCTTGTTCATATTCCGTCCTCTTGTTTATCAGCGTGTTAAGTAAGCCTGGAATAGAAAATCACATTTTTCAACCTCAAGCGTGACGGCAAAGATTTTTCGGAAAATTCCTGTAAAACATTTATAAGCTGCTAAATCGCCTGATTTCGAGCCATTCAAAAGGGTGATCCTTGTCGTTTTGTGCATGACGAGTTAGCTTTAACAGAACATTCATCAGGCAAATTTGTGTAACGGAGGGGCTAAATGGCTCTGCAACAAGAAATTATCCAGGCGCTGGGTGCCAAACCCACCATCAATGCGGAAGAAGAGATCCGCCGTAGCGTCGATTTTTTGAAATCCTATTTAACCCGCTTCCCGTTCCTGAAGTCGCTGGTGCTGGGCATCAGCGGCGGCCAGGACTCCACCCTCGCCGGGAAGCTCGCCCAGATGGCTATCAGCGAACTGCGTGCCGAAACGGGTAACGAGTCCCTGCAGTTCATCGCGGTGCGCCTGCCCTACGGCGTGCAGTTTGACGAGCAGGATTGCCAGGATGCCATCGCCTTTATCCAGCCGGATCGCGTGCTGACCGTAAATATTAAAGAAGCGGTGCTGGCCAGCGAAAAAGCGCTGCGCGACGCGGGCATTGAGCTGAGCGACTTCGTGCGCGGCAACGAAAAGGCCCGCGAGCGAATGAAAGCCCAGTACAGCATTGCCGGGATGACCAGCGGCGTGGTGGTGGGCACTGATCATGCCGCCGAAGCGCTGACCGGTTTCTTCACCAAATATGGCGACGGCGGCACCGACATTAACCCGCTGTTCCGTCTCAACAAGCGCCAGGGTAAACAGCTACTGGCCGCGCTGGGCTGCCCGGAGCATCTGTATAAGAAAGCCCCTACCGCGGATCTGGAAGACGATCGCCCTTCCCTGCCGGATGAGGCCGCGCTGGGCGTGACCTATGAAAACATTGACGATTATCTGGAAGGCAAGACGCTGGATGAAGGCACCGCCCGTATTATTGAAGGCTGGTATCTGAAGACCGAACACAAACGTCGCCCGCCGATCACGGTATTCGACGACTTCTGGAAACAGTAATTCTATCGGGGCGGCGTCTGCCGCCTCTTTTTTAACCACAGCACAGCTGCTACACTGTATGCCTGAACAGTATCAGGAGTAAGTTGTGAGCAGGCGTCAATCGGCACCGCGGCTTGAATTCGAAGCAGCAGCTATCTATGAGTATCCCGAACATCTTCGCCCGTGGCTTGAGGCCCTGCCCAAGCAGCCTGGGGTCTACTTCTTTCATGGCGACAGCGACGCCATGCCCCTTTATATCGGCAAAAGCGTCAATATTCGCAGCCGGGTACTGTCGCATCTGCGCACCCCGGACGAGGCCGCCATGCTGCGCCAGTCCCGGCGTATCACCTGGATCCAGACCGCAGGTGAGCTGGGCGCTCTGCTGCTGGAAGCCCGCTTAATCAAGGAGCAGCAGCCGCTGTTTAATAAACGGTTGCGCCGCAATCGTCAGCTCTGCTCCCTGCTCATCGCCGAGGGCAAACCGCAGATCGTCTATGCCCGCGAGGTCGATTTTTCCCATACCCCGAATCTGTTTGGCCTCTTCGCCAACCGCCGGGCGGCGCTGCAAACCTTACAGACGCTGGCCGATGAGCGTCAGCTCTGCTATGGCCTGCTGGGGCTGGAGTCGTTAAGCCGCGGGCGGGCCTGTTTCCGTTCTGCGCTGAAACGCTGCGCGGGCGCGTGCTGCGGGAAGGAGAGCGTTGAGGATCATCAGCAGCGGTTAGTCGAGGGGTTGCAGGCGATTGGCGTCACCTGCTGGCCGTGGGACAGCGCCGTGGCGCTGAAAGAGTCACGCCCGGATATGACCCACTACCACATCATCCATAACTGGCTCTGGCTGGGCGCGGTCGACAGTCTGGACGAGGCAGCGGACCTGCTGCGCACGCCCGCCGGTTTCGATCAGGATGGGTATAAAATTCTCTGCAAGCCGCTGCTGACCGGCAACTACGAGATCATTCCGCTCAGTGTCCCGGAAGCCAGAAAATCTCGCTGAACAGCAAAGTCCCTTCCTCCTTCAGCAGCCGCAGCGTATGGTCGCCATCATGCCACCATGCGCCCTGATCGGGGGTGAGCAGCTTCTCCCCCAGCTGCCAGGCGCCGCTCAATACAAACACGACGCCGCCGCGTGACGCAAAGGTCGTAAAGGTGCGATCTGCCACCCGCACCTTCGCCCGGCAGCGATCCCGGCGGGTCATGATATTAAAATCCATCGACATCTGCCCTTCCAGCAGCTGGGCCTTGACCGGCAGATCGCCGGCGAAGCTGAAAGGCTGATGACGCTGCAGCGTGTGCGTAAACGCATTCCCGCCATCCAGATGCACCTCTCCCCCCTCCAGCAGGGTGACCACCCGATCGATGCCGGGCGAGACCGAAAAGTCGCCGTTGCTGGCCAGAGAGGCGATACTGGCTCGCCAGTTAAATTCCCGGGTTGCCGGGGGAAAACAACATATTTCGCGCGTCTCACCGGCCCCGTTGCGCCAGAGGCTAACCGGCATTTTGCGGATATCAAAGAATTCCATCACCACTCCAAATGGCGCAATACGCACCAGAGCAACTCGCGCAGGGCGGTTGCATTTTGATTGTTATCGTTAGGTCATCACTGTGTAGTATCGGCAGATGTGCACAACGGCTTAGCATGACGACGAAAAAATCCGTAACGCCAGACATTTCAAATACATTGTGCAAATCGATAACAGGAGAATACCGGGATGGCGGCGGCTGGCAAGAGGCGGGAAAAGAAAAAACCGCCGGACCTGTCCACAGCGTATTCGCTTGGGTGAACAGGACTCCGGCGGTCTTGAATGGCTGAACCGATTATTCGGCTGGTGGGGTCATTTTACCTTCCGGCGCGGAACGTTCTGTCAGACGCTTCTCAAAATTCGCATCAAACTGTTTTTTCTGTTCCGGGGTCAGAATGTTGTAAATCTTGTTCTGGGTTTCCAGGTGCGCCAGCATACGGGCTTTGTTCTGCTCGGCCATCTTGTCGACCTGCGCCTGAGCTTTCGCTTTATCGAAGCTGCTGCTGGCGATGATGTCATGCATTGCGCGGCGCTCTTCTACCGGCGGACGCTTCATCTGGTCACGCTGGCTTTTCATGATGTCGCGGATCTGGGTTTTCTGCGCATCCGTCAGGTTCAGGTCTTTAAACATCATGTCGTGATGCATACCCGGCTTGCCCTTGTGATGCATCATTTTGCTTTCAGTCGGCGCTGCGGTGGTGGTGGCGGTATCCGCAGCGAACGCCGCGCTGGTAGCGCCCAGAGCCAGGGTAGAGGCAACAAACAGTGCAGTTAATTTACGCATAATTTTGTCCTTCCTTTCAGTTATTCTTCGGCGCTATGCCGTGTTGACGAGATTAACTTTACGGGGTTTATCGTCAATTAATCAGAGCAAGGGTAAAACAATGAAAGTGTAAAAAACAAAATATCGCCAAATATGGAGGAAATAAGGATAAAGCGTGGAGAGTTGAAACAAGAATATACATCAGACTGATTTTAAAGAGATTGTGAAGGAGTATACCGGGGAAGAGATTAATAATAAAGCAAACAGCCAGGAATAATCCGTAATAAAACAGCAGGCAAATGAAATGGCTGAGAAAATAAACAACCCCACCGCGTGATGATGATGGGGTTATTGGGTTTCAGGAGACTTTTTCCAGCATCAGCCCGGCGCGTAAGCCAAAGGCCACGGTAGGGTTCGGGAAAAGAACATACTCGGTCGGCTTGTGCACTTCATAGCGCTCCTCGCCATCCTCTGCCAGCAAAATGCCCTGGCGGAAGGGGGTAAAGTTCAGGGTATGCGCCGCCATGTGCAGCACAAAGGCCTCGCTGCGGCGGGTGATCTGCTGCACCACCCGGTACTGCTCCACTGGCTCAGCATGCTGCTCTGGCGTCTCGCCGCTCAGCAAGGCATACAGCGCCTGATGGGTGGTGGCAAAGCGGGTTAGATCGTTATGGCCGAACGGCAATGCTTTGCCCAGCTCCAGAGTACAGGCCAGAGCGCCAAAGCGTTCGCAGCTAAAATGGGTGAAGGTGCCGCCCGGTGCCTGATGAAAGACCAGCGCCTCCAGCCCGGCATCTCCCAGCCACTGAATAAAAGCCTCATCCCAGGGCTGACTGCGCTGGGGCAGTACGCCAAAACGTTCATGATACGAGGCGCGGATGGCGGTGTGCAGATCCAGATGCCAGCGTTCGTCACCCGCCTGCTGGTAAAACGCCGTCACCCGCTCCTCCAGCAGGGCCGCCCGCGCGGTCTCATCGCAGGCCGGAAACTGCGCTCCGCGCCCGCTGAACAGGCGGTTGATATCGCAGGTCAGGTAGCGCTTGCCAGCCCTCAGCGCTGGCGGGTTACCGTAGATGACAAGCAGGCGGCAGCGCAGCGTCAGTTCGCCGCGAAACAGCGCCCTGACCAGCAGGTCGACGATCTCCACCGGCGCGGTTTCGTTGCCGTGGATCCCGGCCGAGAGGACCAGAGCGCGCGTGCTCGCCACCTCCGGCGTCAGCTCCAGCACCCCGCGAGCCAGCCAGCGCCAGTGAAACGACGCCCCTCTGCCTTCGCGGTGGGGAGGCGTTTCATCGGCCATCGTCAGCGCCAGAAAGTTTTCCATCACGCCTCCTTTATTGCTGGAACGGGTAGATTGACCCGAGCTGCAGAATTTGAGTCAGGGCATCCAGCGCCTCGCGCCCTTCGCGCAACAGGTGCGGATCCACCAGGTCAGCCTGGGTCAGGCGGTCGCGATAGTAGCGATCCACCCAATCATTGAGGGTGTTGAACAGGGTCTCGTTCATCATCACCGCCGGGTTGACCGCCCGCTGCTCCTCTGGGGTCAGCACCACGCGCAGGCGCAGACACGCCGGGCCGCCACCGTTAGCCATACTCTCGCGCAGATCGAACACCCGCAGCTCGCTGATAGGGTTGTCCTCCGCCACCAGCCCACTCAGATAGCGCCAGACGCCCGGGTGATCCTGCGACTCCTGCGGCAGAACCAGCATCATACTGCCGTCGTCCCGGCTCAGCAGCTGGCTGTTAAACAGATAGGTCGCGACCGCGTCCTGCACCGAGACCGCCTCAGTGGGCACTTCGATGGGCATAAAGCCGGGTACCCGCTCGCGCAGGGCCTGCAATAGCTCCGCCTGGCGCACAAACGCCTGCTCGTGGCAGAAGAGCACCTGACGGTTGGAGACGGCGATCACGTCGTTATGGAACACCCCCTGGTCAATCACCAGCGGGTTTTGCTGGGCAAACATCAGCTGCCCCGGATTCACCTGGTTCAGCCTGGCAACCGCCTGGCTTGCGGCCAGGGTCTGGCGGGCCGGGTAGCGGGCCGGTGCCTCATTGCCCCCCTCTTCACGGCCATAGACAAACAGCTGCAGGCCCGGTTCGCCGTAGTCGCCGCCGAGGCGATTATGGTTGGCCGCCCCTTCGTCACCGAACATCGCCACCTGCGGCAGCGCCGTATGGACGCTGAAGCGGGAGTCGTCGCGGAAAATAGCGCGCAGCACCTTTTCGGTGGTGCCGGCTTCGCTGGCGCGGTGGAACTTATTGTTCAGATTGGCCACCGTCAGATGCACTTTCCCGTCGAGGGTGTCCGCCGATGGGGCTATCGTCGCGGCATTGGCGACCCACATCGAGGAGGCTGAGCTGGCGGCAGAGAGCAGCTGTGGCATCTGGGTGCCCGCCTTCTCCACCACCTGTTCATCGGTACCGGTAAAGCCGAGCTGGCGCAGCACGCCGACGTTAGGCCGCTCCTGGGGCGGGATCACCGCCTGAGGAAAGCCTGCATCCGCCAGGGCTTTCATCTTTAACAGCCCCTGCTTTGCCGCCAGCTGCGGGTTGGAGATCTGAAAACGGTGTCTGGTCGAGGCCTCATTGCCGAACGACAGACCGGCATAGTGGTGGGTCAGGCCCACCAGCCCGTCAAAGTTAACCTCACGCGCTTTCATGGCGCTTCTCCTGTGTAAAATCGAGGCCCGGACTCAGCTGCTCCGGCAGGACGATGGCCGGGGTTTCGAGGCTCGCCATCGGCCAGGCGCAGTAATCTGCCGCATACCAGGCGCTGGCGCGATGGTTACCGGAGGCCCCGACTCCGCCAAAGGGTGCGGTACTTGCCGCGCCGGTGAGCGGTTTGTTCCAGTTGACGATCCCGGCGCGCGCCTCCAGCAGCAGCTGGTCGAATTTCTGGCGATCCGGGGAGATCAGCCCGCACGACAGGCCATAGCGCGTGGCGTTAGCCATCGCAATCGCCTGGTCGAAATCGTCATAGCGCCAGACGCAGAGCAGCGGACCAAAGACCTCTTCGTCCGGCACATCGCCCACGCCGGTCATCTCGACGATGCCCGGGGTTAATAAAGAGGTACCCGCCCGCACCAGGCGCGGATCCAGCAGCGACTGGCCGCCGCGGGCAACGTGCTCCCGCCAGACGTGATAGACGTTTTTCGCCGCCTGCTCGGAGATCAGCCCGCCGATAAACGGCTGGTCGCTGGCATCCCACGCGCCCGGCAGCAGACGCCCGCTCACCTCCACCAGACGGGCGAGGAAGGCATCTCCTTCCGCACCGCTTTTCACCAGCAGACGACGGGCGCAGGTGCAGCGCTGTCCGGCGGTGATAAAGGCCGACTGAATGGTGAGGTGAACCGCGGCGTCGATATCCGCCGGGTCGTCGACGATCAGGGCATTGTTGCCGCCCATCTCAAGGGCCAGAATTTTTTCCGGCTGCCCGGCCAGCTGGCGGTGCAGCTGGTAGCCGGTGCCAGCGCTGCCGGTGAACAGCAGGCCGTCAATGTCGCTCAGGGCACTCAGCGCCTGACCGGTTTCGCGCCCGCCCTGCACCAGATTGAGCACGCCCGGCGGCAGGCCGGCCTGCTCCCACAGTTTAACCACCGCCTCGCCGCTCCACGGCGTCAGCTCGCTCGGCTTGAAGATCAGGGTATTACCCGCCAGCAGCGCGGGCACGATATGGCCGTTCGGCAGATGGCCGGGGAAGTTATAGGGGCCGAACACGGCCAGCACACCGTGCGGACGATGGCGCAGGGTGGCGGCGCCGTCGGCCATCTCGGTATGCTGCTCGCCGGTACGGGTGTGGTAAGCCTTCACCGAGATGGCGATTTTGTTGATCATCGCGGTGATTTCGGTCGCCGCTTCCCAGCGCGGCTTGCCGGTTTCGCTGGCAATGACGCGGGTCAGCTCCTGTTTGTTGGCCTCCAGCAGGGCGGCAAATTTCTCCACGATGGCCTGACGGGAAGTGAATGGCAGCTTCGCCCAGCCCGGGAAAGCCGCGCGCGCCGCACGGCACGCCTGCTCAACCTGCACAGCGCTGGCATCCGCGCCCTGCCATAACACCTCCTGACCCACCGGATTGTGTTTGGTACGTGGTTCACCTTCGCCGGTCACCCAGTCGCCATTAATCCATAAGTTCATGCTGTTTTCTCCTCAGCGCACAGGCGCACCATGCGAATACGATCGCCGGCACGGCATTTCAGGGCGTCCAGTTGGGCTGCGGTCAGCACCAGACGTTCACAGTCAGGATCCACGCGGACCAGCGTGGCGCGGAACTGGTTATATTGTTCATTGGCCACCAGGCAAGCGGGCCATTCGCCCGGCGCAGGCTGGCCTTCGGCCACCTCCACCAGACGGCTTTTTCGGATCGCCCGCACCCGGTCGATATCGCACTCCAGCGTCGGGCCGCCGTCAAAGATGTCGACATAGTTGCGGTAGCGGAAACCCTCTTTCTCCAGCACCGCGCGCGCCGGGGCGGTGTGCGGATGCACCTGGCCAATAACGGCCTGCGCCTCGGGGCTGAGGAAATAGGTATAGATAGGATGTTTCGGCATCAGCTCGGCAATAAAGGCTTTCTGCCCGGTGCCGCACAGGTAGTCGGCCTTGCTGAACTCCATGGAGAAGAAGCGTTCGCCCAGGCTTTGCCAGAACGGCGAGAAGCCGGTTTCGTCGATCACGCCGCGCATCTCGGCCACCACTTTTTCGTTGAAGCGATCGCGGAAGGCGGCCATAAACAGAAAGCGTGATTTGGAGAGCAGGTAGCCGTTGCCCTCCTTGCGCCAGTCTGGGTCAAGAAACAGGCTACAGAGTTCGCTGCTGCCGGTGTGATCGTTACTGAGGAACAGCGTCGGCAGCGCGTTATAGACGTTCAGCTCTTTCGAGGCGTGCACCAGGGTGCCGACGCGGTAGTTGTACCAGGGATCGTTCAGACCCACCGCCACTTCGATGGCGCAGATCCCGGCCACGGTTCCGCTGTCGGTATCTTCCAGCACAAACACGTAACCCTGTTCGCCTTTCGGCAGCGTCCCTTGCCAGGTCTCCAGCGAGCGCTCGATGCGCGCCGAGAGGGTCTTTTCATCAACGGGAAGCGAGGTCAGCCCGCCTCCCGTTTTACCGGCAAGCTGCATGAGGGCGGATAAATCCCCGCGCTCAATGGGACGGATGACCATCATGATGACACCCCGGACTTCACACGATCGCAGGCCAGCGCAAAGCGATCTAACCCGGTCTGCACTTCTTCCTCGCTGACGATCAGCGCAGGTGCAAAGCGCACCACGTTAGCCCCGGCGATCAACACCATCACGCCCGCTTTTGCCGCTTCCTGTGAAATAAGTTTAGCTTTTCCGGCGAATTCGTCCGTGAGCACACAGCCAATCAGCAGCCCCAGACCGCGGATTTCTTTGAACAGGCCGGTTTTGCTGTTAATAGCCTGCAGGCGCTCGACGAACCACTGGTGACGCTGCTTGACGCCGGTCAGCACTTCCGGGGTGTTGATGATATCCAGCACCTGACCGGCTACGGCCGATGCCAGCGGGTTACCGCCGTAGGTGGTGCCGTGGGTGCCAACGGTCATCACCCGGGCGAATTTGTCGGTGGTCAGCATCGCACCCACCGGGAAGCCGCCGCCGAGGGCCTTGGCGGTGGAGAGCACGTCCGGCGTGACGCCATAGTGCATATAGGCATACAGCTCGCCGGTGCGGCCAACGCCGGTCTGGACTTCATCAAAAATCAGCACCGCGTTGTGGCGATCGCACAGCTCGCGCAGCCCCTGCAGGAAGGCTTTATCCGCCGGCAGCACGCCGCCCTCGCCCTGCATTGGCTCAACGATCACCGCGCAGGTGGTATCGTCGATCAGCGCGCTGGCGGACTGTAAATCGTTATAGACCGCGTGGCGGATATCCGGCGGCAGCGGCGCAAAATCCTGGGAATAGGAAGGCTGACCGCCCGCGCTGACGGTAAACAGGGTGCGGCCGTGGAAGGCATTTTTGAAGGCGACGATGCCGCTCTTCTGGCTGCCAAAGTTATCGTGAGCGTATTTACGCGCCAGCTTCAGCGCCGCTTCGTTGGCTTCGGCCCCGGAGTTACAGAAGAACACTTTTTCGGCGAAGGTGGCGTCGATCAGTTTTTTCGCCAGCCGTAGCGCCGGTTCGTTGGTGTAGCCGTTGCCGGTATGCCAGAACTTCGCCGCCTGGTCGTTCAGCGTCTGGCGCAGCGCCGGATGGGCGTGGCCCAGGGCGTTAACCGCAATGCCGCCGGCGAAGTCGATATACTCTTTGCCCTGCTGATCCCACAGGCGTGAGCCCTCTCCCCGTACCGGAATAAAAGCCGCCGGGGCGTAAACCGGCATCATCCATTCATCAAAGTTTTCACGCGTAATTGACAGAGACATAGCGACCTCATCCGGTAAATAAAAGGTTGATTAAATGTTAAATATTTTAGTGTTTGCGCTGTAAATGTAGATTGCAGCGATCGTGCCAGCCAGCGATAAAAATGCATAAACGGGGTGGGGTAACGGAATATCAACGAGTTACAATATGGAGTTATTCACTGTTATTGCATATAAAGTGAATATTTTTACAACAAGCGCGGCTTTGCCGGATGAAAAACAGCTGTTTTATGCAGAAGCCAAATATAATTCTGGAATTGTGATCGCTGGCGAAATTTGTGGTCCCTTTACGCGCCATTTGAGGGCATCACGCGCCAGATCGGTGCAAATATTGCACTGTCGAAACCCTCTGTCGCAGTAATTGGTCGAACATACGCAGCGGCGGCAGTCAGCCCAACGAAATTCTGCTACCATCCTTGCACTATTCACCTTGCACTGGCAGCGACTATGAAATTTGTCTCTTTTAATATCAACGGCCTGCGCGCTCGTCCTCATCAACTGCAAGCCATCGTCGAACAACATCAGCCTGACGTCATCGGCCTGCAGGAGACAAAAGTTCACGACGATATGTTCCCTCTCGAAGAGGTGGCCAAACTGGGCTACAACGTCTTCTATCACGGTCAGAAAGGCCATTACGGCGTGGCGCTGCTCACCAAAGAGACGCCGGTCTCGGTGCGTCGCGGCTTCCCGGGCGACGGTGAAGATTCCCAGCGCCGCATCATCATGGCGGAAATTCCCTCTTCGCTGGGCAACATCACCGTGATCAATGGTTACTTCCCGCAGGGCGAGAGCCGCGACCATCCGCTGAAGTTCCCGGCCAAAGAGAAGTTCTACCAGGATCTGCAGTCGTTCCTCGAAAGCGAGCTGAACAAAGAGAATCCGGTTCTGATCATGGGCGACATGAACATCAGCCATACCGATCTCGATATCGGCATCGGCGAAGACAGCCGCAAACGCTGGCTGCGCACCGGGAAGTGCTCCTTCCTGCCGGAAGAGCGCGAGTGGATGGCGCGTCTGATGGACTGGGGTCTGGTGGATACCTTCCGCCACGTCAATCCGGAGACCCAGGATCGCTTCTCGTGGTTTGACTACCGTTCCAAAGGCTTCGACGATAACCGCGGCCTGCGCATCGACCTGCTGTTGGCAAGCAGCCCGCTGGCAGAGCGCTGCATTGAAACCGGGATCGACTACGAGATCCGCAGCATGGAAAAACCGTCCGACCACGCCCCGGTATGGGCAACATTCGACGTAAAATGAATGGCCGCCAACAGCCGTAAAATTCTCCTTTTATGCGCCCTTCTGGGCGCATTTGTTGTTATGTATACGCAACTGCCTCCCGGCACCCTGACGCTGGAAAATCTCCAGGCGCGACACCAGGCGCTGCTGCTTTACTGTCAGCAGGCCCCGATCCAGAGCGCCACCCTCTTTTTTATGCTCTACGTGCTGGTCACCACCCTTTCGCTGCCGGGCGCTGCGCTGCTAACGCTCCTCGGCGGGGCGCTGTTCGGCCTCTGGCCGGGGATCCTGCTGGTCTCCTTCGCCGCCACGCTGGGCGCCACCCTGGCCATGCTGGTCAGCCGCTATCTGCTGCGCGACTGGGTACAGCGCCGCTTTGCCGGGCCGATGCGCACCGTGAATGACGGGATTGCACGGGACGGGGCCTTTTATCTGTTTGCCCTGCGCCTGATGCCGCTGTTCCCTTTCTTTGTGGTCAACCTGCTGGCTGGCGTGACAACCCTCGAGGTGCGGCGCTACTGGTGGGTTAGCCAGCTCGGAATGCTGCCCGGTGCGGTGGTTTTTCTCAATGCCGGCCACCAGTTAGGGCAGATCGCCTCGCTGCGTGATATCCTCTCGCCCGGCGTGGTTTTTGCCTTCACGCTACTGGGCCTGCTGCCGCTCATTACCCGCTGGCTGTTTGCCCGCTTTTCCCGACCTTCTCCATAACAGGGGGCATTATGCGGCGTGTGCGTTTTTGCATGTTATTAACCGGCCTGCTGATAGCAGGATCGGCGCTGGCCAATGATAGCTGGCAGAAAACCAAAGAGGACGCCCGGGGCCAGACCGTCTGGTTTAACGCCTGGGGCGGCGATGCGGCGGTGAACCGCTATCTGGACTGGGTGAGCGGCGAGATGAAAAGCCACTACGCTATCACCCTGAAAATTGTCCGTCTGGCGGATGCCGCCGATGCGGTGAAACGTATCCAGACCGAGGCCAGCGCCGGGCGCAAAACCAACGGCTCGGTCGACCTGCTGTGGGTCAACGGCGAGAACTTCCGCACCCTGAAAACCGCCGGGCTGCTGCAGACCGGATGGGCGCAAAGCCTGCCCAACTGGCGCTATGTCGATACCACCAAGCCGGTGACCGAAGATTTCGCCATCCCGACCGAGGGGGCTGAATCCCCGTGGGGCAGCGCGCAGCTCACCTTTATCGCCAGCCGCAAGACCCTGCCGCAGCCGCTGGCCGACCCGCAGGCGCTGCTGGCCTACGCCACGCAATATCCCGGTACTGTCACCTACCCGCGCCCGCCCGACTTTACCGGCACCGCGTTTCTGGAACAGCTCCTGCTGACGCAAACCACCCTGCCGGATGCCCTGAAACAGCCGCCGGACAGCGCCACCTTTGCCGCGGTCACCGCCCCGCTGTGGGCGTATCTGGATAAGCTGCATCCCCACCTGTGGCGCGAGGGCAAGGATTTCCCGCCGTCACCGGCGCGGATAGACGCCCTGCTGAGCAGCGGCAATTTAGGCCTGTCGATCACCTTTAACCCGGCCCACGCCCGGCAAAAGGTGACCAGCAAAGAGCTACCCGCCGACAGCTACAGCTTTGGTTTTCAACAGGGAATGATAGGTAACGTCCACTTTGTGGCGATCCCGGCCAATGCCTCTGCCAGCGCGGGCGCGAAAGTCGTCGCTAACTTTTTACTCTCGCCGCAGGCGCAGATCCGCAAGGCGGACCCGGCCCACTGGGGCGATCCGAGCGTGCTGGATCCTCAGACCCTCCCTGCGGCGCAAGCCGCGCAAATGCGTCAGTTTATCCCGGCAGAACTTCCGGCGACGCTCGGGGAACCCCATGCTGCCTGGGTTAACGCGCTGGAGCAGGAATGGCTGCGTCGTTACGGCACCCACTAAGCGGGCTCGCCTGGCTGCTGATGGCTGCGGTGTATCTGCCGCTGCTGCCCGCTTTCGTCCTGCTGCTACCGCCGATCTTTTCACTTGAGAACTGGCGGGCGCTGGCCGCGGATCCGCAGCTGCCGCAGGCGCTGATCGCTACCCTGGTATCCACCCTGATTGCCGCCGCCGGGGCGCTGCTGCTGGCCCTGGCGGTAGTTGCCGCGCTGTGGCCCGGTAGCCGCTGGCGACGGCTGTGCAACCACCTCCCCTGGCTGCTGGCGATCCCTCACGTGGCCTTTGCGGTCAGCGTGCTGCTGATTTTTGCCGAAGGCGGCGAACTTTACCGCCTCTGTTCGATCTGCTCCCCGGTGCTGGATCGCTACGGGATCGGGCTCGGCCTGACCCTCGCCGTCAAGGAGAGCGCATTTGTTCTCTGGGCGATTTACGCCTCGCTGCCGGAAAAAGAACTGGCGCAAAAAGTGACCGTGCTGCGATCGCTGGGCTATGGCCGCTGGCAGGCCCTGCGCTGGCTGATCCTGCCCGCCATTGCCCCGGCGCTGGGAGCAGTGATGCTGGCGACGATCGCCTGGACGCTGTCGGTAGTGGATGTGGCCCTGATCCTCGGGCCGGGTAATCCTCCCACCCTGGCGGTGCTGGCCTGGCAGTGGCTGTCGCAGGGGGATGCCCATCAGCAGGCTAAAGGGATGCTGGTGTGCGTAATCCTGCTGCTCATCCTGGAGCTGATCGCCGTCGCGCTGTTTATCGGCTGGCGACGCTGGTGCCGCACCATCCCGGACATCTCCGGGGAACGCCCCACGCCGCGCCCGCTGAGAGTGGGACGCGCCTGCGGCCTGCTGCTGCCGTTAGCGGGCATCGTCAGCGTGGCGGTCCTGGTGCTGGTGGCAGGCGACGCCAGCGTCTCCCGCGACACGGCGGCGGTGAGCCTGACGCTGGGACTCTCTTCGGCGGCCCTTGCGCTGGGAATGATCCTGCTCTGGCTGGAGTGGGGCCCGCAGCGCGGCGGTTTCTGGGTCTGGCTCCCCCTGGCGCTCCCCGCCCTGCCGCTGGTGGCCGGACAGTATCAGCTGGCGTTGCTGCTGCAGCTCGACGGGCAGTGGATTGCCGTGCTGTGGGGACATTTACTGTGGGTGCTGCCGTGGATGCTGCTGGTGATGCAGCCGGCCTGGCGCCGGCTCGATCCGCGAACGATCCTGATTGCCCGCACTCTCGGCTGGGGATCGCTTAAAATATTCTGGCTGATCAAATGCCCGCAGATGATCCGCCCGGCGCTCACCGCCTTTGCCGTCGGGTTTTCCGTCAGTATGGCGCAGTATCTGCCCACCCTGTGGCTGGGCAGCGGTCGGTTTGCCACGCTGACTACCGACGCCGTGGCGCTCAGCAGCGGCGGCAGTAGCGCCGTGCTGGCGGCCCAGGCGCTGTGGCAGTTGCTACTGCCGATGCTGGTCTTCGCGGCCTGCATCCTGCTTTCCCGGCTGATAGGCCGCTTTCGACAGGGGTTACGTTAATGCTGATAGTCAAGGATGTTTCGCTCTCGCTGCGCCAGACGACGCTGCTGCACAACGTCAGTTTCGAGGTGCAGCCAGGCGAGATCCTCACCCTGATGGGCCCGTCCGGCAGCGGGAAATCGTCGCTGTTTGCCTGGATGATCGGCGCTCTGCCAGGTGATTTTCGCGCCACGGGGGAGCTGTGGATCAATGCCCGCCGCTGCGATGCCCTGCCCACCGAGCAGCGGAAGCTGGGATTGCTGTTTCAGGATGCGTTGCTCTTCGATCACTTCAGCGTCGGGCAAAATCTGCTGCTGGCGCTCCCGGCGGCGGTAAAAGGCGAGGCGCGCAAACAGCAGGTCAACGACGCGCTGGACGCGGCGGATCTGAGCGGCTTCTTTCATCGCGATCCCGCCACGCTCTCCGGCGGGCAGCGCGCCCGGGTGAGCCTGCTCCGCGCCCTGCTGGCCCAGCCGCAGGCGCTGCTGCTTGATGAGCCTTTCAGCCGTCTGGATAAAAATCTGCGCGACCAGTTCCGCCGCTGGGTGTTCGCTGAGGTGCGTACCCGGCAGATCCCGGTGGTTCAGGTGACGCACGATGAGGACGATATTTCCGCGGATGGGCAGGTGCTGCCGATGGCAGGCTGGCAATGAATCCCGCGACATCCTGCGCAAACGCAACGTTTTTTGTCGGGCAGAAAGCCACAATGTCGGCTCAATTTTTTACGATCGGGCATTTCGATGAAACGTGTTTCTCACCTGGCCGCGCTGACCGTCGCTTTAGGTCTCGCCTCTTTCTCCACCTTCGCCGCTGACATGGCGCATTCCCTCACGCTGACCGAGCTTCAGCAGCAACAAGGTTCGATTATTGATACCCGCGCCAGCGCCTTCTATAACGGCTGGCCGCAGAGCCTGAACGGCCCTTCCGGTCACGAGCCTGCCGCGCTCAATCTTTCCGCCAGCTGGCTTGGGGCGATGAACGAGAGCCAGCTGAAAACCTGGGCGGCACAGCACCAGCTGACACCGACGACCCCGGTGGCCTTGTACGGTAGCGACAGCGATAACCAGGCCGTCAAGGCGCGGCTGAATCAGGCGGGTTACAGCCAAGTGACGCTGCTGAATGATGCCCTGAAAACCCCGGCGCGTCTCCAGCGCCTCGCCCACTTTGAACAACTGGTCTACCCGCAGTGGCTGCACCAGCTCCAGCAGGGTAAACCGGTGACAGCCGCTCCCGCCGGGGAGTGGAAAGTGATCGAAGCCGCCTGGGGTGCGCCGAAATTTTATCTGCTGAGCCATATTCCCGGCGCGGACTATATCGACACCAACGAAGTGGAAAGCGAGCCGCTGTGGAACAAAGTTTCCGATGCCGATCTAAAAGCAATGCTGGCAAAACATGGGATCCGCCATGACACCACGGTGATCCTCTACGGCCGCGACGTCTATGCCGCCGCGCGCGTGGCGCAGATCATGCTGTATGCCGGAGTGAAAGATGTCCGCCTGCTGGACGGCGGCTGGAAAACCTGGAGCGATGCAAACCTGCCGGTCGAGCGCGGTACGCCGGGCAAGGTGACGCCTGCGACCGATTTTGGCGCGCCGATCCCCGGTCAACCACAGCTGATGTTGAATACCGAACAGGCCCGCGGCCTGCTGCACCGTAAGGACGCCTCGCTGGTCAGCATCCGTTCATGGCCGGAATTTACCGGCGTGACCAGCGGCTACAGCTATATCAAGCCAAAAGGTGAGATCGCAGGTGCCCGCTGGGGTCATGCCGGGAGCGACTCGACCCATATGGAAGATTTCCACAACCCGGATGGCACCATGCGTACCGCAGACGACATCGCCGGGATGTGGAAACAGTGGAACATTCTGCCGGATCAGCAGGTGGCGTTTTACTGCGGCACCGGCTGGCGGGCATCAGAGACCTTTATGTATGCCCGGGCGATGGGCTGGAAAAATGTCGGCGTTTATGACGGCGGCTGGTACGAATGGAGCAGCAACCCGAACAACCCGGTCGCGACCGGTGAACGCGGGCCAGAGAGCTCACTCTGATCCCGGCTGACGCTGAACCGCCTTCAGCGTCAGATACCCACTCCAGATGCGCGTTGCGGTGGTGAGCCAGCACAACGCGCCGAATAGCCACGACAGCCAGGCAAAGTGCGCCGGGAACAGGCAACAGAGCACAAACAGCAGAATCGTTTCGGTGCCTTCCGTCAGCCCTCCGATATAGTAAAACGATTTATGGGCATAGCCCGGATTGTCGATGTCATGCTTCGCCGCCAGCGCGGCAAATGCCAGAAAGCTGCTGCCGGTGCCGATGAAGGCGAACAGTAGCCAGGCCGCCGGCAAGGCATTTACCGCAGGATTTGCCAGGGCAAATCCAAAGGGTACCAGGGCATAAAACAGAAAATCGAGGGCGATATCGAGAAAGCCCCCGGCATCGGTTAACCCGCGCCGCCGCGCCAATGCCCCATCCAGCCCGTCCAGCAACCGGTTCAGCACAATCGCCACCAGCGCCGCCAGATACCAGCCCAGCGCCAGAAACGGCAGCGCCAGCACCCCGATAGCAAAGCCGATCAGCGTTATCCCGTCCGGGGTGATGCCCGGTTTATCCAGCTTCATGACCAGCCGGTTAAGCAGCGGTTTCAGGCGCGGATGAAGGTGGCGGTCAAGCATCCTTTTTTTCTCCGGGCATGGCGCAGAGCCCCTGGGAAGGGATATCCAGCGCGGCATTGAAGCGCGCCGACAGGTTCTGAAAAGCGAGCAGCGCGGTCATCTCGGTAATCACCTCTTCGCGATAGTGACGGCGCAATGCCGCTTTGAGGGTATCGTCCACCATCGGCGGCGTGGCGGTAACCGCCTCGGCATAGGCCAGCGCGGCGCGCTCCTGATCACTGAACAGCGAGCTGTCGCGCCAGGTCGCCACGGCCTGCACTTTCTCCAGCCCGCCGCAGCGTTCCGCCAGGCGCAGGGCATTGGCATCGATGCAGAACGCACAGTGGCACACCTGCGAGACGCGGGTCATCAGCAGCGAACGCAGCACCGGGTCGAGAGGCGATTTTTTTCGCTCCAGGAAGCCGACAAACAGCGCCACCAGCCAGAACAGTCGGGGCATTCTCCCCCACCAGCGCAGCGGATTCAGCACCGCGCCATAATGTTTTTTCTGCATCCTGGCGATTGGCGTTAGACTGGCGGGGATGGATTCGATGGGTTTAACCCAGACTGGCGGTAACTCTTTCACAGGAGACTCCCTGGTCGCTAATAAATACGTCGATCCTAACCCTTTCTCTCTCAACCATTATTGACGACCATGCTAAAAACACTCGATGTTGTTTGCGCTATTCTCGAACGGGATGGCAAAATTTTACTGGCGCAGCGCCCGCTGCATGCGGATCAGCCCGGACTGTGGGAGTTTGCCGGAGGCAAAGTGGAGGCCGGGGAGACGCAGCCCGACGCGCTGGTGCGTGAGCTGCGCGAGGAGCTGGGCATCGAGGCCCGCCCCGGGCGGTATATCGCCAGCCACCAGCGTGAGGTGTCCCAGCGGCTGATTAACCTGCACGCCTGGCACGTTCCGGCGTTCACCGGTACGCCTGAAACCCACTACCACAGCCAGCTGGCATGGTGCTCCCCGCGCGAGGCGTTGGGCTACGATCTCGCCCCGGCGGATATTCCCCTGCTTGAAGCCTTTATTCTCTTACACGACGCCAGACCAGCGGATTGGTGCTAAGGGCATTTGGATCGCGCTGACACTGCAACAGAACCCCCTCGGCCTTTACCACCGCCCCTTCTGAATAGTTCTGATCCTGATAGATGCAGCACTGGTTGCACGGCGGCGGGCGCTGACCGCTGGAGCTGAAGATCTCCGGCGGGATATTCACATCCACACCCCCGGTACCAAATCGCTGGTCGGCCTGAGTGCCGGTCGCGAAAACTCCAAGCAAAACAGCCATTACAATACGCTTCATCGACGTTTCTTCCTGTTGTGTGCTGATAATGACTATAACGGTAAAAACAGAGCGAAGCTTTAATCCCGCCGATCATCGTTTTTTATTATGACCCGGCGCGTTTGATGAATTTAACTTGAGGGCGAAATTTAGCTTGCGTCACAAAGCCCATCGGGTGGTATAGTCGAAAAACACAACATCATGCAGTTTTTTGTTACAAATAAAATAATCCCAATATATTAGAGGAACTTATAGTTATGGACCAGGCGTGCTCTCTTGAATCCTTTCTGAATCGTGTTCAACAGCGTGATCCCCATCAGAGCGAATTTGCTCAGGCCGTACGTGAAGTGATGACCACCCTCTGGCCATTCCTGGAACAAAACCCCCGCTATCGTGAAATGTCCCTGCTTGAACGCCTGGTTGAGCCTGAACGTGTGATCCAGTTCCGCGTGGTGTGGGTGGACGACCGCAATCAGGTGCAGGTCAACCGCGCCTGGCGTGTCCAGTTCAGCTCTGCGATCGGCCCGTTCAAAGGCGGGATGCGTTTCCACCCGTCTGTTAACCTGTCGATCCTGAAGTTCCTCGGCTTTGAACAAACCTTTAAAAATGCCCTGACCACCCTGCCTATGGGCGGCGGTAAAGGCGGCAGCGATTTTGATCCGAAAGGCAAGAGCGAAGGCGAAGTGATGCGCTTCTGCCAGGCGCTGATGACCGAACTCTACCGTCATCTGGGCGCGGATACCGACGTACCGGCCGGGGATATCGGCGTAGGCGGGCGCGAAGTGGGCTTTATGGCCGGGATGATGAAAAAACTCTCCAACAACAGCGCCTGCGTCTTTACCGGGAAAGGCCTCTCCTTCGGCGGCAGCCTGATCCGCCCGGAAGCGACCGGTTACGGCCTGGTCTATTTCACTGAAGCCATGCTGAAGCGTCACGGTATGAGCTTCGACGGGATGCGCGTCGCGGTGTCCGGCTCCGGCAACGTGGCCCAGTACGCTATCGAGAAAGCAATGGAGCTGGGTGCCCGGGTGATCACCGCCTCTGACTCCAGCGGCACCGTGGTCGATGAAGCGGGCTTCACGACTGAGAAACTGGCGCGCCTGTGCGAAATCAAAGCCAGCCGCGACGGCCGCGTAGCCGATTATGCTCGCGAGTTCGGTCTGACCTATCTTGAAGGCAAACAGCCGTGGGCCGTACCGGTCGATATCGCCCTGCCATGCGCTACCCAGAACGAACTGGATGTGGATGCAGCGCACCAGCTGATCGCCAACGGCGTGAAAGCGGTCGCGGAAGGGGCCAACATGCCAACCACCATCGAAGCCACCGACCTGTTCCTGCAGGCTGGCGTGCTGTTCGCACCGGGTAAAGCAGCTAACGCCGGCGGTGTGGCAACCTCAGGCCTGGAGATGGCGCAGAACGCCGCGCGTCTGGGCTGGAAAGCCGAGAAAGTGGATGCGCGTCTGCACCACATCATGCTGGATATTCACCACGCCTGCGTCGAGTATGGCGGCGAAGAAAAGCAGACCAACTATGTGCGCGGCGCGAACATTGCCGGGTTTGTAAAGGTGGCTGATGCAATGATGGGTCAGGGTGTGATCTGATTGTGAATGGTGCGGCCGGGTGCCCTCACCCCGGCCCTCTCCCACAGGGAGAGGGAGAAAACCGTAGGTGCCACCCGGCATTTTTACGCCGCACTTTTCTTCTTAAACTTTTTCTTCTTGTCGCCACCCGGCGCAACCATGCCGCGAAAATCCCTCACCGAGGTATTCCGCGCCTGGTTAATCAGATCGAATAACGTGCCCACCAGCGGCTGCATAAAATCCTGATAACGACACTGTTTTTCGCTGATCTGGGTCAGCACCGACTCCCAGTGTGCCGTCATGTCCGGTCGTGCAGCCATCTCCGGCAGGGAGTGGATCAGCGCCTTTCCGGCATCCGTGGCGTGGATATAACGCCCTTTCTTGTGCAGAAAACCGCGTTTAAACAGCAGCTCGATGATCCCGGCGCGGGTTGCTTCCGTCCCCAGGCCGTCGGTGGCGCGGAGGATTTTTTTCAGATCCTTATCCTGCACAAACCGGGCGATACCGGTCATGGCTGAGAGGATCGTGGCGTCGGTAAAGTGACGCGGCGGCTGGGTCTGTCGTTCCACCACTTCGCCTTTCTCGCACAGCAGCTCGTCGTCTTTTTTCACCACCGGCAGCGGCGTGCCGTCGTTCTCCTCGTCACGCTCTTTATTGCCCAGCAGCGTGCGCCAGCCCGCTTCGGCGAGGAAACGTGCCTTGGCGATAAACTTGCCCTTGGCGATCTCCAGCTCAATAACGCACTTGCGGAACAGGGCATCGGGGCAGAACTGCATCAGATACTGACGGGCAACGAGGTTATAGACCTTCGATTCGTTCTCGGTCAGATTGACCTTGCTGCTGCGCGCCGTCGGGATGATGGCGTGGTGGGCATCCACCTTCTTATCGTCCCAGCAGCGGTTGCGGGTATCCGGATTAACCACCGGCTGCGGCATTAAATCGGGCGCGTGGGCGGCAATGGCGTTCAGCACCGCGTGGCGTCCGGCGAAATGCTCCTCCGGCAGATAGCGGCTGTCGGAACGCGGATAGGTGATCAGCTTGTGCGTTTCATACAGCTTCTGGCAGATATCAAGCACGTTTTGCGCGCTCAGGCCATAGCGTTTTGCCGCCTCGATCTGCAGAGCAGAGAGGGAAAACGGCAGCGGCGCGGGTTCTGATTCCCGTTTATCGTTATAGCTGGTGACGATGGCGGGCTGGCCCTGAATGCGGGTCACCACGTGGTCGGCCAGCTGACGATGCAGCAGGCGCCCCTCTTCATCCTGATACGGCTCGCAGGCCTCGCTCGGCTGCCAGATGGCGGTAAAGCGCTCGTCCTTCGGCGTGACGATATGGGCTTTTACTTCGAAGAAATCTTTGGCGACAAAGTTCTCGATCTCTTCATCGCGACGCACCACCAGCCCCAGCACCGGGGTCTGCACGCGGCCGACTGAGAGCACGCCCTGATAGCCCGCGTTACGCCCGAGAATGGTGTAGGCGCGGGTCATATTGATGCCGTACAGCCAGTCGGCGCGAGCGCGGGCCAGCGCCGAGACGCACAGCGGCACGAACTCGCTGTTGGATCGCAGGCGCGAGATGGCACGTTCTACCGCCTGCGGGTTGAGATCGTTGATCAGGCAGCGCTGCACCTCACGGCGTTTTTCCGGCGCAAGGTTCAGGTAATCCAGCACCTCGTCCACCAGCAGTTGCCCTTCCCTGTCCGGGTCACCGGCGTGGATCACTTCTGCGGCGTCGTTCAGCAGACGCTTAATGACGTTGAGCTGTTTGGTGACCGACGGACGCGGCTGTAGCTGCCACTTTTCCGGCACGATGGGCAGATCGTTGAGATTCCAGCGCGCGTAGCGGCTGTCGTAGGCATCCGGCTGGGCCTGCTCCAGCAGGTGACCGATACACCAGGTGACCACCTGCCCGTTTCCGCACTCGATATAGCCATCGCCCTTGCGATGCGGCTTGGGTAACACATCCGCAATCGCCCTGGCGAGGCTGGGTTTTTCGGCAATAAATAACCGCATTGAATTAACGGATCTCAATCATCGGACGGCCACCGCGGGCGGTCACCAGCTCGCCGATGGCGGTCAGGGTGATACCGAATTCTGCAGCGGTCGCCTGGACATCTGCTTCTGCCTCCGGGGTCACTGCCAGCAGTAGGCCGCCGGAGGTCTGCGGATCGCACAGCAGATCGCGCCACTCGACAGGCATCTCGCCCATCAGGTGACCGTAGCTGGCGAAGTTACGCTGGGTGCCGCCCGGCACCGCGCCCTGGGCAATGTAATCTTCAACGCCCGGCAGCTTCGGCACGTCCTGATACCACACCTGGGCCTGCACGCCCGCCCCCTGGCACACTTCGCTCAGGTGGCCCAGCAGGCCAAAGCCGGTAACGTCGGTCATTGCCTTTACGCCGTCGATGTTGGCAAAGGCGGCTCCGGCGAGGTTCATCTGGCACATCACCTCCGTCGCCAGCCCTTTGTGTTCCGGCTTCAACAGTGATTTTTTCTCGGCGGTAGTGAGCACGCCGATGCCCAGCGGCTTGGTCAGGAACAGCTTGCAGCCTGCTTCGGCAGTGCTGTTACGTTTTACGCGTTCCGTCGGTACCACGCCCGTGACCGCCAGGCCGAAAATCGGCTCCGGGGCATCAATGGAGTGGCCGCCGGCCAGAGCGATCCCCGCCTGCTGACAGGCAAAACGCCCGCCCTCGATCACCTCGCGGGCGATCTCCGGGGCCAGGGTGTTGATCGGCCAACCGAGGATCGCAATCGCCATGATCGGCTTGCCGCCCATGGCGAAGATGTCGCTGATGGCATTGGTGGCGGCAATGCGCCCGAAGTCGTAAGGATTGTCGACGATCGGCATAAAGAAATCGGTGGTGCTGATGATGCTGGTCCCGTTACCTAAATCGTAGACCGCAGCATCGTCGCGGGTTTCGTTACCCACAAGCAGGTTCGGGTCGACAAACTTCGCCTGCTCGCTATGCAGAATGGTTTCCAGCACTTTGGGGGAAATTTTACAACCGCAACCGGCTCCATGGCTGTATTGCGTTAAACGAATGGCTTGCTCGCTCATGACAATCTCCTTTCATTACAATTGCACTATGTTAGCGCTCATTCCATTAAGTGATAAGTATGACTGTCTGAATTCTGCTGCAGTTGTTCAGGATCCAGACAGTTTTTATGCCGGGGATCAGAAATGGGTGACAAACGGCGTGGTATCGGGCACCGAGACGGTGGTCGAGGCTTTAAGCTGCGGGGTGCCCAGATAGAGGAAACCGACGATTTTATCGTCTGCGCCGCAGTTCAGGCCTTCACGGACGACCGGGCTGTCGGTTAACGCCCCGCTGCGCCAGATCCCGTTGTAACCCTGAGCGACGGCGGCCAGCTGCATCGCCATTACCGCACAGCCGGCAGACATCTCCTGCTCCCACACCGGCACCTTGTGCTGCGGCTGGCATTT
The DNA here is from genome assembly GCF_036780805.1 of Leclercia sp. Taxonomy (NCBI): domain Bacteria; kingdom Pseudomonadati; phylum Pseudomonadota; class Gammaproteobacteria; order Enterobacterales; family Enterobacteriaceae; genus Leclercia; species Leclercia sp. The sequence continues at coordinate 1,495,788 of NZ_DAIQCE010000001.1, forward strand.
GGCGACCACGGCGATAATCATCGGCGCGCGGAACGGCGCATTGCGGGCTTTTTCAATCGCCTTTTCATCCTGCCCGGCGGCCACGGCCCCTTTCTCCAGCAGGGTGCTGAAGCGATCGCGCCCTTCACCCTCTATGATAAAGAAGTGCCACGGCTGTAAGGTGCCATGATCCGGCGCGCGCATCCCGGCGCGAAGAATGTTGTCCAGCTGTTCGCCTGCCGGGGCAGGCTCCGCCAGACGAGCCGCGCTTCGACGGTTAACAAGCAGTTCGAGTGCATCCATGGGGTAACTCCTGTCTTGAAATTTACTCAAAATTAACACGACGGCAGATTTTGTTACAGCGTGGCAGGCGATTCCTGCTGACAAGTGGCGGTCGGGTCATTACGATAGCCCGACAACACCGTCCAGTGGCGACGGGAAGGTAATTATCTGGACAGGGAGAATACATGCGAACCCTCTGGCGACTGTTTGCCGGCTTTTTTAAATGGACGTGGCGACTGCTCAATTTCGTCCGTAACCTGGTGATGAACCTCTTCTTCATTGTTATTGTGATGGTTTGTGTGGGTGTCTGGATGCACATCAGCGCCTCCAGCCAGTCCCAGAGCGCGGGGCGCGGCGCGCTGCTGTTGGATATCGCCGGGGTCGTGGTTGATAAACCCTCCACCAGCAACCGTCTCGGCGTGATTGGCCGCCAGCTGTTTGGCGCCAGCAGCGACCGTCTGCAGGAAAACTCGCTGTTCGATATCGTCGACGCCATTCGTCAGGCGAAGGACGATCGCAATATCACCGGCATCGTGCTGGATCTGAAGAACTTCGCCGGGGCGGACCAGCCGTCCATGCAGTACATCGGTAAAGCGCTGCGTGAGTTCCGCGACAGCGGCAAACCGGTGATTGCGGTGGGCGATAACTACAGCCAGGGGCAGTATTATCTGGCGAGCTTTGCCAATAAAGTATGGCTCTCGCCGCAGGGCACCGTCGATCTGCACGGTTTCGCCACCAACGGCCTCTATTACAAATCGCTGCTCGATAAGCTGAAAGTCACCACCCACGTGTTCCGCGTCGGGACGTATAAATCGGCCGTTGAGCCGTTTATCCGCGATGATATGTCCCCTGCCGCCCGTGAGGCGGACAGCCGCTGGATCGGCGAGCTGTGGCAGCACTATCTCGCGACCGTCGCCGCCAACCGTCAGATCACCCCGGAGCAGGTCTTCCCGGGTGCGCAGGGCGTGCTGGACGGGCTGCGTAAAGTCGATGGCGATACCGCGAAGTATGCCCTCGACAACAAGCTGGTGGATGCCCTGGGCTCCAGCGCAGAAATTGAAAAATCCCTGACCAAGCAGTTCGGCTGGAGCAAAGAGGACAAGAACTTCAGCGCCGTCAGCTTCTATGATTATCAGCCGAAAAAACCGGCCGATACCGGCGACAGCATCGCCGTGGTCTTCGCTAACGGGGCGATCATGGATGGCGAAGAGACGCCGGGCAACGTGGGTGGCGATACCACCGCCTCACAGATCCGCGACGCGCGTCTCGACCCGAAAGTGAAAGCCATTGTCCTGCGGGTGAACAGCCCGGGCGGCAGCGTCAGCGCCTCGGAAGTGATCCGCGCGGAACTGTCCGCGGCCCGCGCTGCCGGTAAACCGGTGGTGGTCTCTATGGGCGGGATGGCGGCATCCGGTGGGTACTGGATCTCGACCCCGGCGAACTACATCGTGGCAAACCCGAGCACCCTGACCGGCTCCATCGGCATCTTCGGCGTGATTAACACCGTGGAAAACAGCCTCGACTATCTGGGCGTGCACACCGACGGTGTGGCAACCTCGCCGCTGGCGGATGTCACTATCACTAAAGCGCTGCCGCCGGAAGTGTCGCAGATGATGCAGCTCAGCATTGAGAACGGCTATAAGCGCTTTATCACCCTGGTGGCCGACTCCCGCAAGCAGACCCCGGCGCAGATCGACCAGATTGCCCAGGGTCACGTCTGGACCGGCCAGGATGCGAAATCCAACGGGCTGGTGGATAACCTTGGCGATTTCGATGACGCCGTGGCCAAAGCTGCCGAACTGGCGAAGCTGAAGCAGTGGCATATCGACTTCTATCAGGATGAGCCGACCTTCATCGATATGGTGATGGACAGCTTCTCCGGCTCGGTCAAAGCCATGCTGCCGGACGCGCTGCAGGCGTATCTGCCGGCACCGGTCGCCTCGGCGGCGAAAGCGGTTAAAGCGGAAGGCGACAAGCTGGCCGCCTTTAACGATCCGCAAAACCGCTACGCGTTCTGCCTCACCTGCGCGAACGTCCGTTAATCCCCATCCCCTCTTCTGTGAAGAGGGGATTTTTCTTTGAAGCCCAAGAACATAACATCATGCAAAAGAAATCAATCTATGTAGCCTATACCGGCGGTACCATCGGTATGCAGCGCTCGGAAAATGGCTATATCCCGGTTTCGGGTCATCTGCAGCGCCAGCTGGCGTTAATGCCGGAGTTCCATCGCCCGGAGATGCCGGACTTCACCATTCACGAGTACGATCCGCTGATGGACTCTTCCGACATGACCCCGGAAGACTGGCAACATATTGCCGACGACATCAAGGCGCATTACGACCAGTATGACGGCTTCGTGATCCTGCACGGCACCGACACCATGGCGTTTACCGCCTCGGCGCTCTCCTTCATGCTGGAAAACCTCAGCAAACCGGTGATCGTTACCGGCTCGCAGATCCCGCTGGCGGAGCTGCGTTCCGACGGGCAGATCAACCTGCTTAACTCGCTGTACGTGGCGGCTAACTTCCCAATTAACGAAGTAAGCCTGTTCTTCAACAACCGCCTGTATCGCGGCAACCGCACCACCAAAGCCCATGCGGACGGCTTTAATGCCTTTGCGTCGCCGAACCTCTCTCCGCTGCTGGAAGCCGGGATCCATATCCGCCGCCTCGGTACGCCTCCGGCACCGCATACTTCCGGCGAGCTGGTGGTGCATCCGATTACGCCGCAGCCGATTGGCGTGGTAACCATTTATCCAGGCATCTCCGCCGATGTGGTGCGTAACTTCCTGCGTCAGCCGGTAAAAGCGCTGATCCTGCGCTCTTACGGCGTGGGCAACGCACCACAAAACGGCGAGTTTCTGAAGGAGCTTCAGGAGGCCAGCAACCGCGGCATCGTGGTGGTGAACCTGACCCAGTGCATGTCCGGCAAGGTGAATATGGGCGGCTATGCCACCGGTAACGCCCTGGCGCAAGCAGGGGTCGTCAGCGGATTCGACATGACGGTAGAAGCCACCCTGACTAAACTTCACTACTTACTGAGTCAGGATCTGGATGTGCAGTCGATTCGTACCGCAATGATGCAAAACCTGCGTGGCGAACTGACGCCAGACGAATAAGGAGTGAGCATGAAACAACGTGCCCTGTTACTGGTGGATTTACAGAATGACTTTTGCGCCGGCGGCGCGCTGGCGGTGGCCGAAGGCGACAGCACGGTGGACATCGCCAACGCCCTGATTGAGTGGTGTAAGGACCGCGGCGAAGCGGTGGTGGCCAGCCAGGACTGGCATCCGGCGGATCACGGCAGTTTTGCCAGCCAGCACAACGTCGAGCCCTTCACCCAGGGCGAGCTGGACGGCCTGCCGCAAACCTTCTGGCCGGATCACTGTGTGCAGCATACCGAAGGCGCAGAGCTGCATCCCCTGCTGAACAGCAAAGCCATTGACGCCATCTTCCAGAAAGGGGAAAACCCGAACATCGACAGCTACAGCGCCTTCTTTGATAACGGTCACCGGCAGAAAACCGGGCTGGATCAGTGGCTGCGCCACCACGAAATCGTGGAGCTGATTGTGATGGGGCTGGCGACCGATTACTGCGTCAAATTTACCGTGCTGGATGCATTGCAGCTGGGCTACCGAGTGAATGTGATCACTGACGGCTGTCGCGGGGTTAACATTCAGCGTCAGGATAGCGCTCAGGCGTTTATGGACATGGCGGCGGAAGGTGCCACGCTGTACACGCTGGCGGACTGGCAGGAAACTCAGGCGTAGTGCGCCTTTGTGCCGGGTGGCGCTGACGCTTACCCGGCCTACAAAACCCGTAGGCCCGTGCAAGCGTAGCGCCGCCGGGCAAAACCCCGCCACCCGTAGGCCCGCGCAAGCGCAGCGCCGCCGGGCAACATTCCCCATAAGTCACATAAGGTGAACTGCCTCGCACTCTCAGCGGGACGGCAATGCTATTCTTTTTTGGCACTTTTTTCGCCACGCCCTTACGTGGCGGGTTTGTTTTTTACCGTCAAAATTGAAGAGGAATTGCTATGAAACCTTTGCCCTTGCTGGCAGCTTTACCCCTGCTCTGCGCATCCCTTGCTTCCGCCAGCTCCCTGATGTCGGTGGGCTATTTTAACGGGGGTGGCGACGTCACCGCCGGGCCGGGCGGGGATATCAACAAACTCGATGTCCGCCAGATAACCCACCTGAACTACTCCTTTGGCCTGATTTACAACGACGAGAAAGACGAAACTAATCCGGCGCTTAAAGATCCAGGCAAATTGCACCAGATTTGGCTCTCTCCGAAAGTCGCCGCCGACCTGGCCCTGCTGCCTGTACTGCGCAAACAGAATCCTGATCTTAAAGTGCTGCTCTCCGTAGGTGGCTGGGGTGCCCGGGGCTTTTCGGGGGCGGCATCCAGCCCGGAGACCCGCGCGGAGTTTATCCGCTCTGCTCAGGCGATCGTTGAAAAATACGATCTGGACGGGATCGATCTCGACTGGGAATACCCGGTTAACGGCGCTTGGGGTCTGGTTGCCAGCACCCCAGCGGATCGGGATAACTTTACCGCCCTGCTGAAGGAGCTACGTACTGCGTTCGGGAATAAAAAGCTGGTGACCATTGCCGTGGGGGCCAATGCAGAAAGTCCGAAAAGCTGGGTCGACGTCAAGGCGGTTGCGCCGCTGCTCGATTACATCAACCTGATGACCTACGACATGGCGTACGGCACCCAGTACTTCAACGCCAACCTGTATAACTCCAGCGCCTGGCCAACCGTGGCCGCAGCGGATAAATACAGCGTGGATTTCGTAGTGAATAACTATCTGGCCGCCGGGCTGAAGCCGCAGCAGATGAACCTCGGCATCGGCTTCTATGGCCGCGTGCCCAAGCGCGCCGTGGAGCCAGGTATCGACTGGAGCCAACCGGATGCGCAGAAAAATCCCGCGACCCGGCCCTACTTCAGCGCGCAGCAGATCGACCTGTTTAAATCGCTGGGCTACGACCTGACCAAAGACACCTACGTGAAGTACAACGATATTGTGAAGACGTTTTTAAACGATCCGCAGAAACGCTTTACCGAACGGTGGGACGATCAGGCCAAAGTGCCGTGGCTGTCGGTGAAGGGTGACGATGACAAGGCGCTGTTTGCCCTGTCGTACGAGAACCCGCGATCGGTGGCGATCAAGGCGGAGTACATCAAAGAGAAAGGTCTGGCCGGGGCGATGTTCTGGGAGTATGGCGCGGATGACAACAACCAGCTGGCGAAGCAGCTCGCGGAGTCGCTGGGGATCAAGTAAAGATGAGCCCTCTCCCACTGGGAGAGGGCTTCAATCCGCAAGATTATTGCATTTTCAGTGTCGCAATCGACTTTGGCGCGATGCCAAAATCCTCTTTCAACTGTTGCTTACTCTTCATCACCATCTGACCCTGGGTGTCGATGGTCATGTGCTGCGCATCGGTGTTATTGCGCGCCTGCCACAGCATCACTAACTGCAGGCAGTTCTCTTTCTGCTCAGCGGTCAACGCCACGCCATCAGCCCATTTCCCCAGCTCAACCGCGGTGACCAGACGCTGATAAACTTCCGGCGTCATGCCGTTAATCATCTCTTCAATATTCATGTTAAAACGGACTCCGAAGGAATAATTTGCTGAATCGATTTTTCAGCCTTTGGTCTGGTCGCCATTCTGGTCGTCGGTGAAGCTTAATGAGGCGGAATTAACGCAGAAACGCTCACCTGTTGGCTGAGGACCGTCGGGGAACACGTGACCGAGATGCGCGTCACAGTTTCCACAGCGAATCTCAATACGCCCCATACCGTGTGTGAAGTCCTTCAGATAGTGAATTGCCTCTTCACTGACCGGTTCATAAAAGCTCGGCCAGCCGCAGCCAGAATCGTATTTACTCTGGGAGTTGAACAGCGCAGCGTCACACACCAGACAGTGGTAGACACCATCACGCTTATTGTGCAGCAGACGCCCGGTAAAAGGCGGTTCAGTACCGTGATTCTGCGTCACGTAGAACTGCATTTCGGTGAGGTTTTTTTTCAGATCATCGGGGTTTTGTTGATTCGACATAGGCTTACATCTCGCAGTTGAAACAGACAACTTTTACCCTCGATTCTAACAAAACATTAACACTGAAGTATGAACTTTTGTTCTAAACTTACTCGTTGCGTAGAGGTACGCAGACAAATGTGATCTACTCCACGTTTTTATGTGGTCAGCCCTTTAAAATTCCGTGCGCAGGCCCCACATGGGTCCTAGCTCCAAGGGAATGTGAGGTGGGTCAATCGAGCAAAGGTAGTGCTAAGGATTGATTTGTCGCAATGATTGACACGATTCCGCTTGACGCTGCGTAAGGTTTTTGTAATTTTACACGCAACCTTTTATTCACTAACAAATAGCTGGTGGAATATATGACTATCAAAGTAGGTATCAACGGTTTTGGCCGTATCGGCCGTATTGTTTTCCGTGCTGCTCAGGAACGTTCTGACATCGAAATCGTTGGTATCAACGATCTGTTAGACGCTGAATACATGGCGTACATGCTGAAGTACGACTCAACTCACGGTCGTTTCAACGGCACCGTTGAAGTGAAAGACGGCCACCTGGTTGTCAACGGCAAAACCATCCGTGTTACTGCTGAAAAAGATCCAGCTAACCTGAAGTGGAACGAAATCGGTGTTGACGTTGTTGCTGAAGCAACCGGTATCTTCCTGACCGACGAAACTGCGCGTAAGCACATCACCGCTGGCGCGAAAAAAGTTGTTCTGACTGGTCCATCCAAAGACAACACCCCAATGTTCGTTAAAGGCGCAAACTTCGAGAAGTATGCTGGCCAGGACATCGTTTCCAACGCATCCTGCACCACCAACTGCCTGGCGCCACTGGCTAAAGTTATCAACGACAACTTCGGCATCATCGAAGGTCTGATGACTACCGTTCACGCGACCACCGCAACTCAGAAAACCGTTGATGGCCCGTCTCACAAAGACTGGCGCGGCGGCCGCGGCGCAGCTCAGAACATCATCCCATCCTCTACCGGTGCAGCTAAAGCTGTAGGTAAAGTACTGCCAGAACTGAATGGCAAACTGACTGGTATGGCGTTCCGCGTTCCAACTCCAAACGTATCTGTTGTTGACCTGACCGTTCGTCTGGAAAAAGCAGCAAGCTACGAAGAAATCAAGAAAGCCATCAAAGCAGCTTCTGAAGGCGAAATGAAAGGCGTTCTGGGTTACACCGAAGACGACGTTGTTTCTACCGACTTCAACGGCGAAGTGTGCACTTCCGTGTTCGATGCAAAAGCTGGTATCGCACTGAACGACAACTTCGTGAAACTGGTTTCCTGGTACGACAACGAAACCGGTTACTCTAACAAAGTACTGGACCTGATCGCTCACATCTCCAAATAAGTTGAGATGAGAAACTGATCCAAAAAGGCGACCTCGGTCGCCTTTTTTTATGGCATTAGAGACAGAGGATTGCGTAATGATAAAAACAATTTTTGCACTTCCGGTAGTCGAACAGCTTACCCCTGTGCTTTCCCGCCGCCAGATTGACGATGTCGAAGTCATCGTGATTGAGCATCCGCAGGTACAGGCTTCTGTCGCCCTGCAGGGTGCGCATCTGCTCTCCTGGCAGCCGGAAGGCGAAGTGGAAGCGCTGTGGCTGAGCGATATCACCTCCTTTAAAAAAGGGGCGGCAATCCGTGGCGGCGTGCCAATCTGCTGGCCGTGGTTTGGCCCGTCCGCCGGGCAGGGCCTGCCGTCGCACGGTTTTGCCCGTAACCTGCCGTGGACGCTGAAAGCCCACAACGAAGATGAATCCGGCGTGGTGTTGACCTTTGAACTGCAAAGCGATGACGAGACCCGCAAACTGTGGCCGCACGATTTCACTCTGTACGCTCGTTTCAAGCTGGGTAAAACCTGCGAAATCGAACTGGAAGCGCACGGTGAATTTGAAACCACCTCAGCCCTTCACACCTACTTCAACGTCGGCGATATCGCTGCGGTCACGGTAAACGGCCTGGGCGATAGCTTTATCGATAAAGTGGATAATGCTAAAGAAGGCAAACTGAGCGACGGTTCACAGACCTTCCCGGATCGCACTGACCGCGTCTACCTGAACCCGGAAGCCTGCAGCGTTATTGAAGACACCGCGCTGAATCGCGCGATTGAAGTGATCCATCATCATCACAGCAACGTGGTGGGCTGGAACCCGGGCCCGGCGCTGTCGGTGAGCATGGGTGACGTTCCGGATGACGGCTATAAGACCTTTGTATGCGTGGAAACCGCCTGCGTTAGCGAACCACAAACCGCGACGGAAGAGAAACCTTCCCGTCTGGGACAAACCATTCACATTGTGAAGCGTTAATCCCCTGCCCTTGCCCTCTCCATGCTGAGAGGGCATTAAATTCACTTCACACCACGTCTAACGCCGTTTTCTGTTTCGGCGCCGGGAAGGCTGCATCCAGCTGCTTTAAGGCCTCCGCAGAGAGTGAAATGTTCAGCGCGCCCGCATTCTCTTCCACATGCTTAATGGATGACGCTTTGGGGATAGCCATTACTCCGCGGTGGCTTATCACCCACGCCAGCAACACCTGTGCTGCCGTGACGTTGTACTCTTTCGCTACTGCATTCACCACCGGATGATTGAACAGCCCGGTGCGTAGACGCCCGGCCTGCGCCAGCGGGCAATAGGCCATCACTGGCATCGACTGCTGCTGACACCAGGGAAGCAGGTCATATTCGATACCGCGTGAGGCCAGATGGTAGAGCACCTGATTGGTGGCGCAGGCCCGTCCGCCCGGTACCTGCCACAGTTCCTGCATGTCCGCATAATCGAGGTTCGAGACGCCCCAGCGGCCAATTTTGCCCTGCTGTTGCAGCGTCTCCATCAGCCGGACGGTTTCATCCAGGGCGTAATTTCCGCGCCAGTGCAGCAGATAGAGGTCGATATACTCGGTGCCGAGACGGCGTAAGCTGCCTTCACAGGCGGCAATCCCTTTTTGTTCCCCGGCATTCCACGGGTAAACTTTGGAGACCAGAAACACCTCGTCGCGCAGGCCTTTGATCGCCTCGCCGACCACCTCTTCCGCCCCGCCGTCGGCATACATCTCGGCGGTATCAATCAGCGTCAGTCCGCGCTCAATGCCTGCCCGCAGGGCATCCACTTCCTGGCGGCGTTGACTGGCCTTTTCACCCATATACCAGGTGCCCTGACCAATGGCCGGCAGCGCGATGTTGTTGCCAAAGTTAACGATTTTTTCGCTCATCACATTCTCCTGTTTATCTGCACCACCCCAGGACAAACGGAGCGCAGGCGCTCCGTCATAATGCACATATTGCACCGGCCCAAAACAAACGGAGCGCAAGCGCTCCGTTGTGATGTATAAATTGCACAGTCAAAATGCACAATCAGAAACTGTAGGTCACACCCACCGACATCAGCCCGGTCCAGGACTTATCGACCATCGGGCTGTCTTTCACCTCATCGCTAAGGCGGTTGTAACGGCCGGTAGCGTAGACGTTCCAGTCAGGCGCAAACTTATAGCTGGCGGTCAGCTCGAGGTACGGATTCCAGCCATCGTCGGCGTCATAGCTGTTCAGGCCGCTGCGACGGGACTCTTTATGGGACACGCCATAATAATAGTCGTTGTAGTTTTCGCTGTGATACTCCAGACCGATGCCCGGGGTCAGCGTCAGCCCGCCGTTGGTATAGCGGTACAACCATGCCAGATCCCAGATATAGCCGTTACTGTTATCCAGCGTATCACCCGCCAGGGCGGTGCGCAGGAAACCGTATTCGGTGTTATGGACCCAGGAAACCCCGGCCATCATGGTGCTCTTACGTTTATCAAGCTGGCGCAGCTGATAGCTGTCGCTGTCGCCTGGCTTGAAGTGCGTCGGATCGTAGTAGGCCATGATGGAGAGTTTGTCGGTCTGGTCGTTCCACAGATAGTAGCCACCGCCCAGCCCGCGGAACCAGAAGTTATCCCCTTCATAGGTGACAACCGGAACCGGGTAGAAGTCACGGTCATATTGTTTATAAGGGCTATTGATTACGCCGACACCAGCACCAACTGACCACTGATTCTCCGCGTATGCTGTACTCACTGAGGTGGCAACGATAATCCCCAGTGCCAGAAGTTTGAGTTTGGTCACAATCCATTCTTTCCTGTAGTCAAATAATCAGCGGATGAAGTGTAACCGTCATTCCCCTCATTTCTCAAAATTTTTTGTCAGCTAATCAAATTGATTAACCGATTATCTTGTGTGCGGCAAATGACGGAACGCTGTCAGTCAGATTACCGTTCGGTGAAGGAAGTCCCAGTGCCTGACAGGATTTGGCTGAATTTCTGGATGAGTTATTGATATGTCATTGAAATTGGTTTTTGCGTGCATGCAAGTTTTGCAAATGCCATCTACGCTTAATTTTAAGAAGCTGAATACCCGATCACCCCCGCGGTTTTAGCGCCCGACCTGGCACACGGGTTGCTGCTCTGGCAGTGAGGTGCAACGGATCCCGCTTCCGGGAGCCTCTACTATTCATATGAACGGCTCTTTTCCTGTGCTAAAAAACGAAAGGACGGCATGCCATGAATATATTCGATCACTATCGCCAGCGCTATGAAGCTGCCAAGGACGAAGAGTTCACACTGCAGGAGTTTCTTACCATTTGTCGGCAAGATCGCAGTGCCTATGCCAATGCGGCAGAACGACTATTGATGGCTATTGGTGAGCCGAATATGGTTGATACTGCCCAGGAGCCACGGCTTTCCCGTCTATTTTCGAATCGGGTCGTCGCCCGATATCCTGCGTTTGAAGAATTTTACGGCATGGAAGATGCCATCGAGCAGATTGTTTCCTACCTGAAGCACGCTGCTCAGGGTCTGGAAGAGAAGAAACAGATCTTATATCTGCTGGGCCCCGTCGGCGGCGGTAAATCCTCGCTGGCTGAACGACTGAAAGCGTTAATGCAGCGCGTCCCGATTTATGTGCTGAGCGCTAACGGCGAACGCAGCCCGGTTAACGACCATCCGCTGTGTCTGTTCAACCCGCAGGAAGATGCGCAAATTCTGGATAAAGAGTACGGCATTCCTCGTCGCTATCTCGGCACAATCATGTCGCCGTGGGCCGCGAAGCGCCTGCATGAATTTGGCGGCGACATTACCAAATTCCGCGTAGTGAAGGCCTGGCCGTCCATTCTGGAACAGATTGCGATTGCTAAAACCGAACCGGGTGACGAGAACAACCAGGATATCTCTGCGCTGGTGGGTAAAGTGGACATCCGTAAACTGGAAAACCACGCGCAAAACGATCCTGATGCTTACGGCTATTCCGGTGCGTTATGCCGCGCCAACCAAGGGATTATGGAGTTCGTCGAGATGTTTAAAGCGCCGATTAAGGTGCTGCATCCGCTGCTAACCGCCACCCAGGAGGGTAACTACAACGGTACGGAAGGGATCTCCGCCCTGCCGTTCAACGGGATTATTCTGGCGCACTCCAACGAATCGGAATGGGTGACCTTCCGTAACAACAAAAACAACGAGGCCTTCCTCGACCGTGTTTACATCGTCAAAGTGCCTTACTGCCTGCGGATCTCTGAAGAGATCAAGATTTACGAAAAACTGCTGAACCACAGTGAGCTGGTTCATGCCCCGTGCGCCCCAGGAACCCTGGAAACGCTGTCGCGCTTCTCGATCCTGTCGCGCCTGAAAGAGCCAGAAAACTCCAGCATCTACTCGAAAATGCGCGTCTACGACGGTGAAAGCCTGAAAGATACCGACCCGAAAGCGAAATCCTATCAGGAGTATCGCGACTACGCCGGCGTCGACGAAGGGATGAACGGTCTTTCCACGCGATTTGCGTTCAAAATCCTCTCCCGCGTGTTCAACTTTGACCACGCCGAAGTGGCCGCTAACCCGGTGCATCTGTTCTACGTCCTGGAGCAGCAGATTGAGCGTGAACAGTTCCCGCAGGAGCAGGCTGAACGTTACCTGGAGTTCCTCAAAGGCTATCTGATCCCGAAATACGCCGAATTTATCGGCAAAGAGATCCAGACCGCCTACCTGGAATCCTACTCGGAATACGGGCAGAACATCTTTGATCGCTACGTTACCTATGCCGACTTCTGGATCCAGGATCAGGAGTATCGCGACCCGGATACCGGCCAGCTGTTTGACCGCGAGTCACTGAATGCGGAACTGGAAAAAATCGAGAAGCCTGCCGGGATCAGTAATCCGAAAGACTTCCGTAATGAGATCGTCAACTTCGTGCTGCGCGCCAGAGCGAATTTCAGCGGACGCAATCCGAACTGGACCAGCTACGAAAAACTGCGCACGGTTATCGAGAAGAAAATGTTCTCCAACACCGAGGAGCTGTTGCCGGTCATTTCGTTTAATGCCAAAACCTCAACCGACGAGCAGAAAAAGCACGACGATTTTGTCGACCGCATGATGGAGAAAGGCTACACCCGCAAACAGGTCCGCCTGCTCTGCGAATGGTACCTGCGCGTGCGTAAATCGTCTTAACAGCCCGCAAAGCCCGGCGGCGCGTTGCTTGCCGGGCCTACAACAATGTTCCGTAGGCTGGACAGGCGTCAGCGCCATCCGGCACTTACGGGCACTGAAAGTTGGCAAATGCAGTACGGGGGGCATATGACCTGGTTTATTGACCGGCGTCTTAACGGCAAAAACAAGAGCACGGTGAATCGCCAGCGCTTCTTGCGCCGTTATAAAGCGCAAATCAAACAGTCGATCTCCGAGGCCATTAACAAGCGTTCGGTGACCGACGTAGACAGTGGGGAGTCCGTTTCCATTCCGACGGACGACATTAGCGAACCGATGTTCCATCAGGGACGCGGCGGTTTGCGCCATCGCGTTCATCCCGGTAATGACCATTTCATCCAGAACGACCGCATCGAGCGCCCACAGGGCGGCGGTGGCGGTGGTGGCGGCAGTGGTCAGGGTCAGGCCAGCCCGGACGGGGAAGGTCAGGACGAGTTTGTGTTCCAGATCTCCAAGGATGAGTATCTGGATCTGCTGTTTGAGGATTTGGCCCTGCCGAATCTGAAGAAAAATCAGCATCGTCAGCTGAATGAGTACAAAACGCACCGGGCCGGTTTTACCGCTAACGGCGTACCGGCCAACATCAGCGTGGTGCGTTCATTGCAGAACTCGCTGGCGCGCCGCACCGCCATGACGGCAGGTAAAAAGCGTGAGCTTCGCGAGCTGGAAACCAGCCTGGATAGCGTAATCAACAGCGAGCCCGCGCAGCTGCTGGAAGAGGAGCGTTTGCGCAAAGAGATTGCCGAACTGCGCGCCAAAATCGAGCGCGTGCCCTTCATTGACACCTTTGACCTGCGTTACAAGAATTACGAAAAACGTGCGGAGCCTTCAAGCCAGGCGGTGATGTTCTGCCTGATGGACGTCTCCGGCTCGATGGATCAGGCCACCAAGGATATGGCCAAGCGCTTTTATATTCTGCTCTATCTGTTCCTGAGCCGAACCTATAAGAACGTGGAAGTGGTCTATATTCGCCACCACACCCAGGCAAAAGAGGTGGATGAACATGAGTTCTTCTACTCGCAGGAGACGGGCGGCACGATCGTTTCCAGCGCCCTCAAGCTGATGGATGAGGTGGTGAAGGAGCGTTATGACCCGGCGCAGTGGAACATCTATGCGGCGCAGGCGTCGGATGGGGATAACTGGGCGGATGATTCGCCGCTGTGCCATGAAATTCTGGCGAAAAAACTGCTTCCGGTGGTGCGTTACTACAGTTATATCGAGATCACCCGCCGCGCCCACCAGACGCTGTGGCGTGAATATGAACATCTGCAATCGATGTTTGATAACTTTGCGATGCAGCACATTCGCGACCAGGACGATATCTATCCGGTGTTCAGAGAGCTGTTCCACAAGCAATCTGCCACCAGCAACAGCTAACGCCACCGCCGGTCACTGACCGGCGGTGTTACGATGGCATCACAAATAAACACGCCAGTTAAACATTAACTGGCGTGTTGCTTTTAATCACAAAACTTCTGGGTGGCGAGATCCCGATTAATCAGCTGGGTACAATTACGACCGCTTTTTTTACCGGTATATAACGCGATATCTGCCCGCTCCAGCACCTCCCGGAGCGTCTCGTCCTGATGGATACGCGTCAATCCGCCGGTAAAAGTAATACGAATAATGTTTTCCCCGGCAATGGTTTCCAGCCGGGCAATGTCACGGCGCAGGCGCTCGGCGACGGTGACTGCCTCCCGATCGTTGCTGGCATGCAGTAAAACAATAAATTCCTCACCGCCATAGCGATACATCGATTCAGAGCGGCGAATATTATTGCTGATATTCAGGGCCAGCGAACGCAGAACAATATCTCCGTTCAGATGCCCGTAATTATCATTCACTTTTTTAAAGTGATCGATATCCAGTAATAATAAATAGAGGCCATTGGCACCAAGCTCTTTATTCATACTGCCGAACGACTCATCGAGGATGCGCCGCAGCGGCAGGCCTGTCAGCGCATCATAGCTGGTGCGCAGCTGCAGAAGATGCACTTTATAGATCGTCAGGGCATCGGTAAACGCCAGCAAGGATTGTTCGAAGAGATCAAAATGTTCATTAGTTTGATGATGCTCTTCAATGGCATTAATTAGATTGTGGCACGCCTGGTGAACGCGAATATGCTTCTTGTTAATATCCAGTAAAAAGTTTGTATCTTCCCGCTCTTCCAGTAAACGGGTATTTAGCCAGTAACCGAACTCGCAATGCAAATGGGCTTCCTTACTGCAAACGTCTGGTAAATCCACATTGCGGCTGTCGATAAAACGCAATATTTTTACTAACCATCTGAAATGAGCATCTGTGGACTGATTCAAACCACGAATGGTTTCATCAATTTCTTTAAACTGCCTGTTCACAGGACCTCCAGACTAATAACTTAATAGCAACAAAGATCATAACTAATTAAATCTCATAAAATGTCAGCGAATGGAAATATTATATAGGGGCCTATTAATAAAGATACGAAATGATTGTTTCCAATTATCTGCCGTTTCATCACAGCCGAACCCATGAACCGCTGCGCGCCCTCCGCTTCAGGCAATCGCCCAAATCAGAACATTTTTTGTCAGAAACTCTTTTTACCGGCGTGCGAGCGCGTAAAGTAAGCAGGCTTACTTTTTTTATTTTAGCAAGGAATACAATATGTTTGACCCTACCCTGCTCATTCTGCTGGGCCTGGCCGCGCTGGGCTTTGTCAGCCACAACACCACGGTGGCTATCTCGATCCTGGTGCTGATCATCATCCGGGTGACGCCGCTCAGCGGTTTCTTTCCGTGGATTGAAAAGCAAGGCCTGACCGTCGGGATTATCATCCTTACCATCGGCGTGATGGCGCCGATCGCCAGCGGCACCCTGCCCGCCTCGACGCTGATCCACGCCTTTATGAACTGGAAATCCTTGATTGCCATTGCCGTGGGGGTGTTTGTGTCGTGGCTGGGCGGGCGCGGCGTCACGCTGATGAGCTCTCAGCCCACCCTTGTGGCCGGATTGCTGGTAGGCACGGTGCTGGGGGTTGCGCTGTTCCGCGGCGTGCCGGTCGGCCCGCTGATTGCCGCCGGGCTGGTGTCGCTGTTTATCGGGAAGTCGTAGCCAGACTGGCGATATAGCGCGCCGGGGTCTGACCCAGCCCCTTTTTGAACATGGTGATAAAAGCGGTGGTGGAGTCATAGCCCAGATCCTGGGCCACCTGCTGCACCGACCGCCCGCCGATCAACCCCTGCAGGGCCATAATCAGCTGGAGCTGATGACGCCAGCGGCGAAAGCTGAGCCCGGTTTCACTCACCACCAGCCGGGCAAGGTTACGCTCGCTCATCGCAAAATGGTGCGCCCACTGGTGCAGCGTCTGCCATTCCGCCGGGGATGTGGCCATGGTGTCACTCATCAGGCGAATTTTAGGATGCGAGGAGACCGGGAGCTGGAGCTGCTCTTCGGGCTGGCGGGGCAGTTCATCAAAGAGTACCTCCACCAGCCGACGGGTGGCGGGCTCCTGCTGGCCGGGGCTGCGCTCCGCCAGGGTCAGAATTAACTCCCGCACCAGCGGTGAAATTTTTAGCGTGCAGCAGCGATCCGGTAGCGTGACAGTGCCGGGCTCGATAAACAGAAAACAGAGCCGGGCGCTGGGCGTGGCCTTGTTACTGTGCGGCAGCAGCCCGGGGATCCAGACCGCAAACTGCGGCGGCACCATCCACATGGCATTCTCCACCTCGCAGGTGATCGCGCCGTGCAGGGCCAGGATCAGCTGCCCCTTGCGGTGCTGATGCAGGGGAATGCGCTGCTCATCTGCTACCACGTTTACGTGAAATGCCACTGCGGCGTCGTGCTGGCTGTCGGGATCGTACCCTTCAAGACCGAGTCCAGGCATAATTTTGTCCGATATTAGCGATAATCTGTCATTTTAGCTTGATTTCAACCGGCCTGGAAATGCGTATCCTGTAGCCTCATTTCGAGGTAAGAGATAATAATGACCATAGCCCTTTCGACTCCCGGCAAACAGCGGGCACTGCTGATTACCGGGATCCTGATGATTGCCACCTCGCTGCGGGTGACCTTTACCGGTGCCGCGCCGCTGCTGGATACTATTCGCGCCGATTATGGCCTGACCACCGCCCAGACCGGGCTGCTCACCACGCTCCCGCTGCTGGCCTTTGCGCTGGTCTCACCCCTGGCGGCGGGCCTCGCCCGCCGCATCGGCATGGAGCGCAGCCTGTTTATCGCCCTGCTGCTGATTATCGGCGGGATTGCCCTGCGCTCCCTGCCTTCAGCAATGCTGCTGTTTGGCGGTACTGCGGTGATTGGCTGCGGCATTGCGCTCGGTAACGTGCTGCTGCCAGGGTTGATTAAGCGCGATTTCCCCGGCCAGGTGGCGAAACTGACCGGCGCTTATTCCCTGACGATGGGCGCGGCGGCGGCACTGGGCTCGGCGCTGGTGGTGCCCGTCGCCCTCAGCGGCGCTGGCTGGCACGGGGCGCTGTTGATGCTGATGGTGTTCCCTCTCCTGGCCTTGCTCCTGTGGCTGCCGCAGTGGCGCCAGCGCCCAGCCGGATCGCTCAGCGGCGCGCGGGCGTTGCATAGCCGGGGTATCTGGCGATCGGCGTTAGCCTGGCAGGTAACGCTGTTTCTGGGCATTAACTCGCTGATTTATTATGTGATTATCGGCTGGCTTCCGGCGATCCTGCAGAGCCATGGCTATAGCGAAACCGAAGCCGGATCCCTGCACGGGCTCTTACAGCTGGCAACCGCCGCGCCGGGTATTGTTGTGCCGCTAATCCTGCTTCGGCTGAAGGATCAACGTGGGGTGGCCGCTCTGGCAGCGATAATGTGTGCGGTGAGCACCGCAGGGCTGTGGTTCATGCCGGACCTGGCGGTGATGTGGACGCTGATTTTTGGCTTCGGATCCGGGGCCACGATGATCCTCGGCCTGACCTTTATTGGCCTGCGCGCCAGTTCAGCCCATCAGGCCGCGGCCCTTTCCGGGATGGCGCAGTCGGTGGGCTATCTGCTGGCCGCCTGTGGACCACCGCTGATGGGTAAAATCCATGACGCCAACGGCGACTGGCGCATCCCGCTGCTGGCCTGCGCGCTGGTATCGGTGGTGATGGCCGTTTGCGGGATGCTGGCCGGGCGTGACCGGGAAATCACGCCAGGAAGAGTCAATACTCAGTAATTCTGCGCTGCGCGAAGCAGAGCCCGCACCAGCGGGGCCGGACGACCTGCCAGAGCGGCACGCTCGTGCTGGAACAGCGTGGCGATAAAGAACGGGTGCGTCACCAGCTCTACGGCACGGATTTCACCCTGCGCGTCCCAGCCGGTGACGCGCATATCGCCCTTCTCCAGCGCCTGCGCGAACTCAGGCGAGACGCCGTAATTGCAGTGATAACCCTCTTCGATCTCTTCCTGACCATAGGCTCTGGCAATCAGGGTATTGGCGCGCAGTTCAATCGCGTCGCTGACCTCGACCAGCGAGCAGGTCAGCGGAGCAATCACCATCCGACCTTCGGTATCCGTCTCGGCGTGGGCCGCATCCTGCCAGCCCAGGACGTTACGGGCATATTCAATGAGCGCATGCTGGAAGCCGCCGCAGGTGCCCAGGAACGGCACGCTGTTTTCACGGGCATAGCGTGCGGCAATAAACGCGGCTTGCGCATTTTTATAAGGACTTGCCGGAACCAGCCAGATAGCATCGTAGCCGACCAGGTCTTCCGGGCTGGTTAATTCGGTAGTGGCCAGCCAGTCATAGTCGGCCGTGATGTCCAGCACCGCGGCGGCATCATCGATGGCCAGAGGGATCGCCTGGTGGGCCAGAACGTCAGGATTGTAGTCGCCGACCAGCGCAATTCGGAGGGTATTTTTTACCGCAGAGAGTTCCATAGAGTGATCCTTATGCCAGACAAATATCAGATAACATAAGGCGCGTCAGACTACCGATCTTTCGTTGATATCACAACACCTTAAAATACGTGGGCGGAATGTGGTAGCGTTGCAGCGATTTGTCGTGGCAGAGAAAAGGAGCAAAGAGATGATTCAATGCAAGCGACTATATGACGAGGTCAGTGAAGGGGATGGCTACCGGATCCTGGTGGACCGGCTCTGGCCGCGGGGGATGAAAAAGGAGGCGTTAGCCTGCGATGAGTGGTGTAAAACGCTCACCCCGTCCAATGACCTGCGCAAAGCGTTTCACAGCGAGACGATCGACTTCGCCAGCTTTAGCGACGCCTATCGTCAGGAGCTGGAGCAGCATCAGGATGAAGGACTGCGGATTGCCCGCCTGGCGGACAAACAGACCGTGACCCTGCTGTATGGTGCGAAAGACCGGAAGCAGAATCACGCTCTGGTGTTAGCCGACTGGCTGCGTCAGCTGTGACTCAATCCAGCATCAGGGCGTCGAGGGTTTCCGGTGCCTGTTCAGGCGTGAGCGGCATCAGATGTTCCGGGCGCACAAACGCAAAGCCGTGCTGGCTATCAATCGAAAACACATCGCCAGTCACCAGCCACAGGGCGCGCTCAGCCCCTGGCGGCAGCTCTGTCATCACCCCGTTGACCGGGTTCAGGAAACGCTGCCCCGGCTGACAGAGGCTGAATAACTCAACGGATTTGCCGATATTGCGACGGCCTGCTGGCGTGCGGGCACCGATAACCATCGCCAGGCTGCCCGGATTTAACTGGAACATACTTCCTCGTAATTGGCTGCTGAATGCATAGGAATAATCTTAGTGCAGAGTGTATATCAGCCAGCAGAGCCTGTCACCAGGGGGAAAGTGGTATCGTTTCTCCATGATTTCTTCATTATGGCGACATGTTTCATTGCTAGAGTAGCCCTGTTCTCACATTGACCAGAGAACATCATTCCGTAATCAAGATGTATTTTTCCCCGGCCCGTGCCGGGGATTTTTTTACCCGCCAGAACTCGCTGCTCGCCTCCAGAATATATGAAATGTTGTGAATTCATGTTCTACTACCCGTCGTCGAATCTTTCAGCAAAACAGTCAAATACAGAGGTCTTCTGTAAGGGAGTTGAGCAGCGTCATGTCGGATATTATTCTTGCCCGTGTTTCAGAAACGCTCAGCACTGAGCAATCGTTAGAGAGCCTGGTGCGTCAGCTGCTCGAAATGCTTGAAGTGGTGACCGACATGGAGTCGACTTATCTCACTAAAGTCGATATTAATGCCCGCCTGCAGCACATTCTGTACGCCCGAAACAGCAAACAGATGCAGATCCCGGAAGGCCTCAGCGTTCCCTGGGGCGAGACACTGTGTAAACGCGCGATCGATTCCGACTGCTTTTACAGTGATAACGTGCCTCAACGCTGGGCAGATTGCGATGCAGCCAAAGCACTGGGCATCACCACCTACATGAGCATACCTATTCATCTGACAGATGGTTCACTGTACGGCACCCTCTGCGCCACCAGCACCCGTAAACAGCAGCTGAGCGAACGCGGCGAGCACGTTTTAAAGCTCTTCGCCGGGCTTATCGGCCAGTACATTGAGAAAGAGTCGCTGGTCAGGCAGCTGCGCGAAGCCAACGCCGCCCTGATTGCTTACTCCTATACCGATGCCCTGACCGGCCTGCCGAACCGTCGCGCCATCTTCGAGAACCTTACTATCCTCTTTTCGCTGGCGCGCCATCTGAACCGCAACGCCATTATCGCCTACATCGATCTGGATGATTTCAAGCTGATTAACGATCGCTTCGGTCACGAGGCGGGCGATCAATTTCTGGTCGAGGTGGGCAAACGCCTCAACGGCGGACGCGGCGACGAGGAAATTGTTGGCAGGCTCGGCGGGGACGAATTTCTGGTCGCCTGCCTCTGTCAGGATCGGGAGAGCGGCGAGCAAACGCCATTAACCCTCGTAAAAACACAGCTGAGCGCACAGATAGCCGGTGAATACTGGCTGGGTGATGTGCATCTTGTCTATCCGGGTGCCAGCCTGGGAGTCATTGAGGTGGATCCCGCCAAAATTGATGCCGACAGTGCATTACGGGCAGCCGATGCCGCCATGTACAGTGAGAAGAAAGGCAAAGTCAAAACGCCCTTTCTCAATATCGATTAACCCCGTACACTCAACGGGTTTTTGCATTCAGGACAGGTGGTAGCATGCGGCTTGGTATTGTGTTTCCGATCGTGATTTTTATCACAGCGGTCATCTTTTTAACGTGGTTTTTTGTCGGCGGCTACGCTGCGCCCGGGGGATAAATGAGAAAAACGACCATTATTATGCTGATTGTCGCCATTGCGGCCGTTGCCGGTAGCCAGCTGGGCTGGTGGTGACCAATGCAAAAAGACCGCCACGCTGGGCGGTCTTTTTGTCTGAAGCGTCGGTTTAGCTTCTGACTTTACGGTAGATAAACAGCACCACCAGGGCACCAATCACCGCTACAGCAAAGCTGCCGAAGTTGAAGCCATCGACTCTGCCGAAACCGAAAAGGGTACTGATCCAGCCGCCGACGACGGCGCCGATGATACCCAGAATGACCGTAACGAAGAATCCACCGCCATCTTTGCCCGGCATGATCCACTTAGCCAGAATACCCGCGATAAGCCCAAAGATAATCCAGGATATGATTCCCATAGCTGCTTTCCTCTCTGTATGGTTTTTGTCGTCAAATCAAATACACACAAAGCTTAGCACAGGATTCAGAATTGCAAGTTTGTGATTGCCATCACGTGAGAAATTTAAGAAAAAAGCGACAAACCGATCTTCCGCACAAAAATTGGGGTTGCAATCGCTAATGAGAAATATTATCTTTCTCAACACTGAATAGTTGAGCAAATCACTCAGGTATTCAGTACGACATTGCTCACATTGCTTCCAGTATTTCTTGCCCACGTTTCGTGGGCTTTTTTTTGTTCTGTCTGCGGGATTTGATCGTTCCGCTATTTGCTATTACGCTTACTGGCACAATTCATTCATAGCCAGAATGGTGTTGATAACATGAACGTTTCCAGTCGATTCGTGGTCTGTATTAATCTTGTTTGTGCCAGTTCGTTGTTACTGATTCTTTCTGACAAATTTAACTGGTTTTAATGTGGGCAGGCCCGGCACTCGCCGGGTTCTTCTTTCTAATTAATCCCTTCGATCAAAAATCCTGCGCATCGCTTCACTCAACGCAGGACGAGTCTACATGCGGCACGCCGCAAATCTTGCACAGGATTGACGAAGGTAAAAGGAATACCATTTCCTGCCTAATGACGTTCCGGTTCACACCAGACATTCATTAACTGCCTCAAAACGTAGATAAGCCCCGACACAATCAGGAGCGCGGATAAGGCTGTCAACAACGCAATTGTCATAAGAAACTCCATGTTCTCAGGTGTGTTTCTGGAGAATTTTAGAACGTATTTTGCATTTGTCATCTTTCTCCCGTTAATTTCCTCAAACAGATGATCTGTTCTTTTCGTTCGCCTGTTCACGAGCGGATATAAAGCGCAGGGTGTGAAAACGAAAGAGCTTCCTGGGCATAGATCCCAGCAGCAGCCCGACGACTATCATGATGAGCGTGGGAAGGACTGGACGACAATCGCGATCCGGGATTTTTGGGTGGGGTTTTGATAACGTGTTTTGATAACCGTTCGAAAATTCATAATAAAAAACGGGAGCCCATCGGCTCCCGTTTTCATATAACCCTGAAACCGGATTACATGTTCGCGATGATCGCGTCACCAAACTCTGAACATTTCAGCAGCTTAGCGCCTTCCATCAGACGTTCGAAATCGTAAGTTACGGTTTTGGCGTTAATCGCGCCTTCCATACCTTTAACGATCAGGTCTGCGGCTTCGAACCATTCCATGTGACGCAGCATCATTTCTGCGGACAGGATGATAGAACCTGGGTTCACTTTATCCTGGCCAGCGTACTTAGGTGCAGTACCGTGGGTCGCTTCGAACAGGGCGCACTCGTCACCGATGTTCGCGCCTGGTGCGATACCGATGCCGCCAACCTGCGCCGCCAGGGCGTCGGAGATGTAGTCACCGTTCAGGTTCATACAGGCGATAACGTCGTACTCGGCCGGACGCAGCAGGATCTGCTGCAGGAACGCATCGGCGATCACATCTTTAATGATGATCTCTTTGCCGGTGTTCGGGTTCTTGATCTTCTGCCACGGGCCACCGTCGATCAGCTCACCACCGAACTCTTCCGTCGCCAGCTGGTAGCCCCAGTCTTTGAAGGAACCTTCAGTGAACTTCATGATGTTGCCTTTGTGAACGATGGTCACAGAGTCACGGTCGTTGGTGATCGCGTACTCAATCGCTGCACGCACCAGACGCTTGGTGCCTTCTTCGGAGCACGGCTTGATGCCGATGCCGCAATGTTCAGGGAAGCGAATTTTCTTCACGCCCATCTCTTCACGCAGGAACTTGATCACTTTCTGAGCGTCGGCAGAGTCGGCTTTCCATTCGATACCCGCGTAGATATCTTCGGAGTTCTCACGGAAGATAACCATGTCGGTCAGCTCAGGGTGTTTAACCGGGCTTGGGGTACCCTGGTAGTAACGTACCGGGCGCAGGCACACGTACAGGTCGAGTTCCTGACGCAGAGCAACGTTCAGGGAGCGAATACCGCCACCGACTGGGGTAGTCAGCGGGCCTTTAATGGCAACGCGGTAGTCACGGATCAGGTCCAGCGTCTCAGCTGGCAGCCAGACGTCCTGGCCATAAACGTGGGTAGATTTTTCACCGGTGTAAATTTCCATCCAGGAAATTTTACGCTCGCCTTTATAGGCTTTCTCAACAGCGGCATCCACCACTTTCAGCATCGCTGGGGTTACGTCAACACCGATACCGTCACCTTCGATGAACGGGATAATCGGATTGTGTGGGACGTTCAGCTTACCGTCTTGCAGGGTGATCTTTTTACCTTCCGCCGGAACAACTACTTTGCTTTCCATTAACCTCTCCTTCGAGCGCTTCTGGTTGTTACTGATCTTATGTTAATAATTTGTAATGAGCCCATCGATAGTACCTGAATGTCTGGCGCCATGAAAGGCATTCGTTATTAGGCTATAATGCGGCAATTGATAACGTCTGAAAATACCATGCAGAAAACTTCTTTTAGAAATCACCGGGTTGAACGATTCAGCAAACGACAAGCGACCAGCTCACGTAAGCAACATGCGCCAACTCGCGTTATTTTGTTCAATAAACCTTACGATGTCCTGCCGCAGTTTACCGACGAAGCCGGGCGCAGCACGTTGAAAGATTACATCCCCGTTCAGGGGGTCTATGCCGCAGGCCGACTCGATCGCGACAGCGAAGGGCTGATGGTGCTCACCAACGACGGCGAGCTACAGGCCAGGCTCACGCAGCCGGGGAAACGCACCGGCAAAATCTACTACGTGCAGGTTGAGGGCGTCCCGGACGACGAGGCGCTGGCGGCATTGCGTCACGGCGTCACGCTGAACGACGGCCCCACCCTGCCCGCAGGCATTGAGCTGGTCAGCGAGCCTGAATGGCTCTGGCCGCGCAATCCGCCGATCCGCGAGCGCAAATCGATTCCCGTATCGTGGATCAAAGTCACGCTTTATGAAGGCCGTAACCGCCAGGTGCGTCGCATGACGGCCCATGTCGGGTATCCGACATTACGTCTGATTCGCTACGCGATGGGCAGTTACACGCTGGATTCTCTCGCCAACGGTGAGTGGCGGGACGTTACCGACCAGGGAGAACATCATGTTTAAACCGCACGTCACGGTCGCCACCGTTGTCCACGCTCAGGGCAAGTTTTTAGTGGTGGAAGAGACCATCAACGGGAAAGCGTTGTGGAATCAGCCCGCAGGCCATCTTGAAGCCGACGAGACGCTGGTTCAGGCGGCGAGGCGCGAGCTGTGGGAAGAGACCGGTATCCATGCCGAGCCGCAACACTTCATCCGTTTACATCAGTGGATCGCCCCGGACAAAACGCCGTTTTTGCGTTTTCTGTTTGCCATTGAGCTTAGCGAAACGTGCGCCACTGAGCCGCACGACAGCGACATCGACCGCTGCCTGTGGGTGGATGCCGACACCATTCTGACCGCGACCAATCTGCGCTCGCCGCTGGTTGCGGAGAGCATTCGCAGCTACCTCAGCGGCCATCGCCTGCCGCTGGAGACGATCGGCGAATTTAACTGGCCGTTTACAGAGGGTGTCAATGCCGGGGGCGCGTGATAGAATACGCCGCCTTGAAGTTCAATGTCGTGAGTATTCCAATGTCTGAAAGCCAAAAAAAAGTGATCGTCGGCATGTCCGGCGGCGTCGATTCTTCCGTCTCTGCCTGGCTGTTGCTGCAACAGGGCTATAAGGTTGAAGGCCTGTTCATGAAGAACTGGGAAGAGGACGATGGCGAGGAATACTGTACCGCTGCTGCGGATCTGGCTGATGCGCAGGCGGTTTGCGATAAGCTCGGCATTGAACTGCATACCGTCAACTTTGCTGCAGAGTACTGGGATAACGTGTTCGAGCATTTCCTGGCTGAATACAAAGCCGGCCGCACGCCGAACCCGGATATTCTGTGCAACAAAGAGATCAAATTCAAAGCCTTCCTCGAATTCGCCGCAGAAGATCTGGGTGCTGACTACATCGCCACCGGCCACTACGTGCGTCGCGCCGATGTCGACGGCAAAAGCCAGCTGCTGCGCGGCCTCGACGGCAACAAAGATCAGAGCTACTTCCTCTATACCCTCGGCCACGAACAGATTGCCCAGAGCCTGTTCCCGGTGGGCGAGCTGGAAAAACCGGAAGTGCGTAAAATCGCTGAAGAGCTGGATCTGATCACCGCGAAGAAAAAAGACTCTACCGGCATCTGCTTTATTGGTGAGCGCAAATTCCGTGAATTCCTTGGCCGCTATCTGCCTGCCCAACCGGGCAAAATCGTCACCGTTGACGGCGACGTGATTGGCGAGCATCAGGGGCTGATGTACCACACCTTAGGCCAGCGTAAAGGGCTGGGTATCGGCGGTACCAAAGAGGGTAGCGAAGATCCGTGGTACGTGGTCGATAAAGACGTTGAGAACAACATTCTGATTGTGGCCCAGGGCCATGACCACCCGCGTCTGATGTCCGTCGGCCTGATTGCCCAGCAGCTGCACTGGGTTGCCCGCGAGCCGCTGAAAGGCACGCTGCGCTGCACGGTAAAAACCCGCTATCGTCAGACCGATATACCTTGCACCATTACCGCGCTGGACGACGAACGTATTGAAGTGCGTTTTGACGAGCCGGTTTCTGCCGTCAC
Organism: Leclercia sp.; assembly: GCF_036780805.1. Lineage (NCBI taxonomy): Bacteria > Pseudomonadati > Pseudomonadota > Gammaproteobacteria > Enterobacterales > Enterobacteriaceae > Leclercia > Leclercia sp. The sequence continues at coordinate 1,521,812 of NZ_DAIQCE010000001.1, forward strand.
CCCGGGCCAGTCAGCTGTCTTTTATAGCGGTGAGATCTGCCTCGGCGGCGGCATTATCGAACAACGCCTGCCGCTGACTGCGGTTTAATGCGATTACACACAGAAAGGAGCCAGTGTGGCGAAGAACTTTTATGACATCACCCTGGCGCTGGCGGGAATTTGCCAGTCTGCCCGTCTGGTGCAACAGCTGGCGCATCAGGGTCATTGTGATGCTGACGCGCTGCACGTTTCGCTCAACAGCGTCGTGGATCTGAACCCCAGTTCAACCCTCGGCGTCTTTGGTGGTAGCGAAGCGAATCTTCGCCTCGGTCTGGAAACCTTACTCGGTGTGTTAAATGCCAGCAGCCGTCAGGGGCTGAACGCGGAACTGACGCGCTATACCCTGAGCATGATGGTGCTGGAGCGCAAACTGAACGCCGCCAAAGGGGCCATGGGCACTCTGGGCGATCGCATTTCAGGTCTTCAGCGTCAGCTCGATCATTTCGATTTGCAGTCAGACACCTTACTTAGCGCCATGGCCGGCATCTATGTGGATGTGATCAGTCCACTGGGGCCACGGATCCAGGTCACCGGATCCCCTGCCGTCCTGCAAAGCCCGCAGGTTCAGGCCAAAGTGCGCGCCTCGCTGCTGGCCGGTATCCGTGCCGCAGTGCTGTGGAATCAGGTAGGCGGTGGCCGCCTGCAGTTAATGTTTTATCGTAATCGCCTGACGACTCAGGCAAAACAAATTCTTGCTCATTGTTAACCTCCCGGAGTTGCGAACTATGGAATTATCCTCACTGACCGCCGTTTCCCCTGTCGATGGACGCTACGGCGATAAAGTCAGCGCGCTGCGCGGGATCTTCAGCGAATATGGTCTGCTGAAATTCCGTGTCCAGGTTGAAGTACGCTGGCTGCAAAAGCTGGCCGCGCAGGCAGCGATCGCGGAAGTTCCTGCTTTTGACAGCCAGGCAAACGATTACCTTGATGCAATCGTCGCGCAGTTCAACGAAGAAGACGCCGCGCGCATTAAAACTATTGAGCGCACCACCAACCACGACGTGAAAGCGGTTGAGTATTTCCTGAAAGAAAAAGTGGCCAGCGTCCCGGCGCTGCACGCGGTATCTGAATTTATTCACTTCGCCTGCACCTCAGAAGATATCAACAACCTCTCCCACGCCCTGATGCTCTCTACCGCGCGTGAGGAAGTAGTGCTGCCGTACTGGCGTAAAATCATCGACGCGGTGAAAGCCCTGGCGGTGGAGTATCGCGATATCCCGCTGCTCTCCCGTACCCACGGTCAGCCAGCCACCCCGTCCACCATCGGTAAAGAGATGGCTAACGTCGCCTACCGTATGGAGCGTCAGTACCGCCAGCTGGAGCAGGTGGAGATCCTCGGCAAAATCAACGGCGCCGTCGGTAACTATAACGCCCACATCGCCGCCTACCCGGAAGTGGACTGGCACCAGTTCAGCGAAGAGTTCGTGACGTCGCTGGGCATCCAGTGGAACCCGTACACCACCCAGATCGAGCCGCACGACTATATCGCCGAGCTGTTTGACTGCATCGCGCGCTTCAACACCATCCTGATCGACTTCGACCGTGACGTGTGGGGCTACATCGCCCTGAACCACTTCAAGCAGAAGACCATCGCCGGTGAAATCGGCTCGTCCACCATGCCGCACAAGGTGAACCCGATCGATTTCGAAAACTCCGAAGGTAACCTGGGCCTGGCGAACGCGCTGCTGCAACATATGGCCAGCAAACTGCCGGTATCCCGCTGGCAGCGCGACCTGACCGACTCCACCGTGCTGCGTAACCTCGGCGTGGGCATTGGCTATGCGCTGATTGCGTATCAGTCTACCCTGAAGGGCGTGAGCAAGCTGGAAGTGAACCGTGAACGTCTGCTCGACGAGCTGGATCACAACTGGGAAGTGCTGGCGGAGCCGATCCAGACCGTGATGCGCCGCTATGGCATCGAAAAGCCGTACGAAAAACTGAAAGAGCTGACCCGCGGCAAGCGCGTTGACGCCGAAGGCATGAAACAGTTTATCGACGGTCTGGAACTGCCAGAAGACGAGAAAACCCGCCTGAAAGCGATGACCCCGGCCAACTACATCGGCCGCGCCATTGCGATGGTTGATGAGCTGAAATAACGCTTTTTACCCTCTTTCCGCCCGGAAAGAGGGTTCCCTCCCCTCCGGTTTACGAAATGTTTATCCCCGCCGCAACATAATCAGCGTTAAACTATTCAGACCATTCATATTAGGGAGAAGCGATGATGCGCGTACTGGTTGTTGAGGATAATGCGTTGCTACGTCATCACCTGAAGGTTCAGCTTCAGGAAATGGGGCATCAGGTGGACGATGCCGAAGATGCAAAAGAAGCCGACTACTATCTCAATGAACATCTGCCCGATATCGCCATCGTCGACCTGGGTCTGCCTGATGAAGATGGCCTGTCGCTGATCCGCCGCTGGCGCAGCCACGATGTCTCCTTGCCGGTTCTGGTGTTAACCGCCCGTGAAGGCTGGCAGGATAAGGTTGAAGTGCTGAGCGCCGGAGCAGACGACTACGTCACCAAACCTTTTCATATTGAAGAAGTGGCTGCCCGCATGCAGGCGCTGATGCGCCGCAACAGCGGTCTGGCCTCGCAGGTGATCTCCATTCCGCCTTTCCAGGTGGATCTCTCCCGCCGCGAGCTCGCCATTCATGACGAGGTGATCAAGCTCACCGCCTTTGAATACACCATCATGGAGACGCTGATCCGCAACAGCGGCAAAGTGGTGAGCAAAGATTCCCTGATGCTCCAGCTCTATCCCGACGCCGAGCTGCGCGAAAGCCACACGATTGATGTCCTGATGGGGCGCCTGCGCAAGAAAATTCAGGCGCAGTACCCGGAGGATGTTATTACCACCGTACGCGGTCAGGGCTACCTGTTCGAATTACGCTAAATGAAAAACCTCTTTCGCCACTTTCTGCCGCTGTCGCTGCGGTTTCGTTTCCTGCTGGCTACGGCGGTGGTGGTGCTGGTGCTCTCACTGGCCTATGGCATGGTGGCGCTGGTGGGCTACAGCGTCAGCTTCGACAAAACCACCTTCCGCCTGCTGCGCGGGGAGAGCAACCTGTTCTATACCCTCGCGAATTGGGAAAACAATAAAATCACCATCGATATGCCGGAGCATCTGGATCGCCAGAGTCCGACCATGTCGCTGATTTACGATGAAAAAGGCAAGCTGCTGTGGACCCAGCGCGATGTGCCCTGGCTGATTAAAAGCATCCGCCCGGAGTGGTTAAAATCCAACGGCTTTCACGAGCTGGAGGCAGATGTGGATGCCACCAGCGCGCTGGTGGGTAACGATCGCCACATGCAGAAAGAGCTGGCCGAGATCCGCGAGGACGACGACGACAGCGAGCTGACCCACTCGGTGGCGGTCAATATCTACCCCGCCACCATGCAAATGCCGCAGCTGACGATTGTGGTCATCGACACCATTCCGGTGGAGCTGAAACGCTCTTATACGGTGTGGAACTGGTTCGTGTATGTGCTGGCCGCCAACCTGCTGCTGGTAATTCCCCTGCTGTGGCTGGCCGCCTGGTGGAGCCTGCGGCCCATCGAGTCGCTGGCGAAAGAGGTGCGCGAGCTGGAAGAGCATCACCGGGAAAAACTCAACCCCAACACCACGCGCGAACTCACCAGCCTGGTGCGCAACCTGAACCGGCTGCTGAAAAGCGAGCGCGAACGTTACGACAAGTACCGCACCACCCTGACCGATCTGACCCACAGCCTGAAGACGCCGCTGGCGGTGATGCAAAGCACGATGCGTTCCTTACGCAGCGCCAAGCTGAGCGCCGATGAGGCGGAACCGGTGATGCTGGAGCAGATCAGCCGTATCTCCCAGCAGATCGGTTACTACCTGCACCGCGCCAGCATGCGAACCGGCAGCACCCTGCTGAGCCGGGAGCTGCACCCTGTCGCTCCGCTGCTGGACAGCCTGACCTCGGCCCTGAATAAGGTCTATCAGCGCAAGGGGGTGAACATCACTCTCGATATCTCGCCTGAAATCAGCTTCGTGGGCGAAAAAAACGACTTTATGGAAGTGATGGGCAATCTGCTCGATAACGCCTGCAAATACTGCCTGGAGTTCGTCGAAGTCTCGGCCCGCCAGGGTGAAAATGAGCTGCACATTATCGTTGAGGACGACGGCCCGGGGATCCCGCAGGGCAAACGCGACCAGGTCTTCGATCGCGGGCAGCGCGCCGACACCTTACGCCCCGGCCAGGGGGTGGGCCTGTCGGTGGCGCGCGACATTGTTGAGCAGTACGACGGTCGGATCGACACCGGCGACAGTCTGCTCGGCGGGGCGCGTATGGAGGCGATTTTTGCCCGCCAGCACCTTACAAGCGACGAGAGTTAAGCCTTCGGGTGAAAAAAGCGTGATTCTCACACGCAGGCCGCTGAGCTTCCGTTATAATCCGACTCAGTAAAAGCCTGCGGAATATAAATATGGATTATCAATTAGCCCTTAACTGGCCCGACTTTATCGAACGTTACTGGCAAAAACGCCCGGTGGTTCTGAAACGCGGCATCACCAATTTCGTCGATCCGATCTCTCCCGATGAGCTGGCTGGCCTGGCCATGGAGAGCGAAGTCGACAGCCGTCTCGTCAGCCATAACGAGGGGAAATGGCAGGTCAGCCACGGCCCGTTTGAAAGCTTCGATCATCTGGGGGAGAACAACTGGTCCCTACTGGTGCAGGCGGTCAATCACTGGCACCAGCCCGCCGCAGCCCTGATGCAGCCGTTCCGCGCCCTGCCCGACTGGCGGATGGACGATCTGATGATCTCCTTCTCCGTGCCTGGCGGCGGCGTTGGCCCGCACCTGGATCAGTACGACGTGTTTATCATTCAGGGTACCGGCCGCCGCCGTTGGCGCGTGGGCGAGAAGGTGCCGATGAAGCAGCACTGCCCGCATCCCGACCTGTTACAGGTGGATCCTTTTGTCGGTATCATCGACGAAGAGCTGGAGCCGGGCGATATTCTCTATATTCCGCCGGGCTTCCCGCACGAGGGCTACTCCCTCGAGAACTCTATGAACTATTCGGTGGGCTTCCGTGCGCCAAGCGGCCGCGAGATGATCAGCGGATTTGCCGATTACGTTCTGCAGCGCGAGCTGGGTAGCCATCGCTTCAGCGATCCGGACGTGCCGGCCCGTGAGCACCCGGCCGATATCCTGCCCGAAGAGCTGGATAAACTGCGCGGAATGATGCTGGATCTGATTAATCAGCCGCAGCATTTCAACCAGTGGTTCGGCGAGTTCATCAGCCAGTCCCGTCACGAGCTGGACGTCTCCCTGCCGGAACCGCCCTATCAGCCGGATGAAATTTACGATGCGCTGCAGCAGGGCGACAAGCTGGTGCGTCTGGGTGGATTGCGCGTGTTACGCATTGGCGAAGAGGTATACGTCAATGGCGAGCAGCTGGACTCCCCGCACCGTCCGGCAGTAGAAGTACTGGCCAGCCATACGGTGCTGACGGCCGACAAGTTCGGCGATGCGCTGGAAGATCCGTCGTTCCTCGCCATGCTGGCGGCGCTGGTTAACAGCGGGTACTGGTTCTTCGAGGACTGAGTCGTGTGTACGTTGCCGGGCGTCACTGCGTTTGCCCGGCCTACAAAATCACCGGTGGCGCTTCGCTTACCGGGCCTACAACTGCAACACCCTACCGTAGGCCGGGTAAGGCGTAGCCGCCACCCGGCATTTCTTACCGCCGCTCCCCGGCATTAAAATCCTCCACCTCCCCCGCCCAATCCTCCGGATATAACCCATCCCGCACGTCACGATGAAAGGTCGAATAGGGCCAGTCTTTAACCCGCGCCACATAGCCATGTTTCAGCGGATTGATACAGATGTAATCCCTGTGCCTGCGCAGGTCGTTTTCATCCCGGATGGTATGTTCCCAGAACCGCGGCTGCCAGATATCCGACATTCCCAAGGCTCGGGTGAAGGTCTTTTTGATGTCCCGCCAGCGGCCGGAATAGTCGGTGTCGTTTTCGGGCAACGTCCAGATGCAGTGCATATGTTCGGGTAGGATCACCCAGGCGTTAATCAAAAAGGGTTTTGCGCGTTTAACACATTGGGTCGCCATGCGAAGCGTAGCGATATGGCGCGTCAGCAGATCGCTGCGCCGGTTCTGCAGGTTAGTGGTGAAAAACCAGGTTCCACCCGGTACATAGTAACGACGGTAGTTTGACATATGAGGTTCCTTCCTCATTTGTGGAAATGCCGGGTGGCGGCTGCGCCTTACCCGGCCTACGAATGGGCCCGGTAAATCGGGCAATGCCCTACTTCTGCTTCGCGGTTAACTCGGCAATCCGCACGATCACCTGCACCGCTTTCTCCATGCCTTCCAGGGTCACGAACTCATGCTTGCCGTGGTAGTTGTAGCCACCGGTAAACAGATTTGGGCACGGCAATCCCATAAAGGAGAGCTGCGCACCGTCGGTGCCGCCGCGGATCGGTTTGAGCTGTGGTTCAACCCCGCAGTCGCGCATCGCCTGCTGCGCGACCTCAAGAATGTACGGATGCTCGATCACCTTTTCATGCATATTGTAATAGCTGTCCTCAATGATCAGCTCAATGTAGCAATCCGGGTGCAGCCCTTTGCCCACCTTTTTGGCGATATCCATCATTCTGCGTTTCCGCGCTTCAAACCCGTCGCGGTTAAAATCCCGGATGATGTAGTGCATGTCCGCGCGATCCACCGTCCCTTTGATGCTGGTGAGGTGGTAGAAGCCCTCATAGCCGTCGGTTTGCTCCGGGCTCTCCTCTGCCGGGACTTCGGCATGGATGCGGGCCGCCAGCGACAGCGCGTTTACCATCACCCCTTTCGCCGTGCCCGGGTGGACATTGTTGCCGACAATGCGGATGTTGACCGACGCCGCATTGAAGTTCTCGAACTCCAGCTCGCCCACGCCGCCGCCGTCCACGGTGTAGGCCCAGCGGGCATCGAACGCCGCAACGTCGAAGTGCTTCGCCCCTTTGCCCACCTCTTCATCCGGAGTAAAGGCGACGCGAATATCACCGTGCGGCACCTTGTTGTGCTTCAGCACCGCCAGCGCGGTCATGATCTCGGCCACCCCGGCTTTATCATCAGCACCGAGCAGCGTTTTGCCGTCAGTGGTGATCAGCGTCTGCCCAAGCAGCTGGTGTAGCACCGGGAACATCACCGGAGAGAGCACTTCGTCGCCAACCCCCAGCGCAATGTCGCCGCCGCGATAGTTCTCAACAATCTGCGGATTCACGTTTTTACCGCTAAAATCCGGTGAGGTATCAACATGGGAAATAAAACCAATGGCCGGAATATCGCCGCTCACCGTGGCGGGGAGCGTCCCCATCACCGTCCCTTTTTCACTTAACGTGACGTTGACCAGACCCAACTCTTCCAGTTGCGTCTTTAACAGCTGTAACAGTTTCCATTGTCCTTCGGTGCTCGGCACCTGGCGGACACCCGGTTTAGATTGGGTATCCAGCGATACGTACTGTAGAAAACGCTCAAGTAATTTATCCATGCAGTCACCCTCACTTTTTGTGACAACATTATCAGTAAGCAGCAAAACCCAAATATTGCGTCAGGTCACTTTTATCCCGTAAACGAGAATATTTCCGTTTTATCGCAGCTTTTGCTAATAAATGTAGCTTATCAATGGGTAACAAGGATTGGCGATTTCAGCGTATTCCCGTAGAATGTCCGCCCTCATTACGTATCACCAAGGTGGCTAACCACAAACCCCGCTGCGATAAGTCTCTGCAGCGTCGATATGGGACTGAATCAAAAATTGAATACACAACCAGCTTCACTGTCACCGTTGGTGCAACTGGCCGGAATTCGTAAGAGCTTTGACGGAAAAACCGTCATTTCCGACCTCGATTTGACCATCAACAACGGCGAATTTCTTACGCTGCTTGGCCCGTCGGGCTGCGGTAAAACGACAGTGCTTCGCCTTATCGCCGGGCTGGAAAACGTCGATCACGGTCATATTCATCTTGAAGATCAGGATATTACTCAGGTTCCTGCTGAGCACCGTCACGTCAATACCGTCTTTCAAAGCTACGCCCTCTTCCCGCACATGACGGTTTTCGAAAACGTCGCCTTCGGCCTGCGGATGCAAAAAACCCCTGCCAGTGAGATTACGCCCCGCGTCACCGATGCCCTGCGCATGGTGCAGCTGGAGACGTTCGCTCAACGTAAGCCGCACCAGCTCTCGGGTGGGCAACAGCAACGCGTCGCCATCGCCCGCGCGGTGGTCAATAAGCCGCGCCTGCTGCTGCTGGATGAGTCCCTGTCCGCACTGGATTACAAGCTGCGCAAGCAGATGCAGAACGAATTAAAGGCCCTGCAGCGTAAGCTCGGGATCACCTTTGTCTTTGTCACTCACGATCAGGAAGAGGCGCTTACCATGTCCGACCGCATCGTGGTGATGCGCGACGGCAAAATCGAGCAGGACGGCACCCCACGCGAGATCTACGAAGAGCCGAAAAATCTGTTTGTCGCCAGCTTTATTGGCGAAATCAATATCTTCAGTGCTACGGTTATTGAACGCCTCGACGATCAGCGGGTGCTGGCAAATGTCGAAGGCCGCGCCTGCAATATCTTCGTCGACTTCGCCGTAGCGCCAGGGCAACAGCTCAACGTCCTGCTGCGCCCGGAAGATTTGCGCGTCGATGAGATCCATGACGAGAGCGAAGCGGAAGGATTGATCGGCTATATCCGCGAGCGCAACTACAAAGGGATGACGCTCGAGTCGGTGGTCGAACTGGAAAACGGCAAAATGGTGATCGTCAGCGAGTTCTTTAACGAGGACGATCCTGATTTTGACCACTCGCTCAATCAGAAAATGGTTATCAACTGGGTAGAAAGCTGGGAGGTTGTGCTGGCTGATGAAGAACACAAGTAAGTTCCAGAATGTGGTGATCGCCACTATCGTCGGTTGGCTTGTGTTGTTTGTCTTTTTACCCAACCTGATGATCATTGCCACCAGCTTTTTGACCCGCGACGATGCCCATTTTGTGTCGCTGGTCTTTACGCTGGACAACTACGCGCGCCTGCTCGACCCGCTCTATTTCCAGGTGCTGCTCCATTCCCTCAATATGGCGCTAATCGCCACCCTGGCCTGCCTGGTCCTCGGCTATCCCTTCGCTTGGTTTCTGGCGAAGCTGCCGTCGAAGGTGCGCCCGCTGCTGCTGTTCCTGCTGATTGTCCCCTTCTGGACCAACTCCCTGATCCGCATTTATGGCCTGAAGATCTTTCTCAGCACCAAGGGCTATCTGAATGCGTTTCTGCTGTGGCTGGGGGTGATCGACACGCCGATCCGCATCATGTTTACCCCCGGCGCGGTGATCGTCGGGCTGGTCTACATCCTGCTGCCGTTTATGGTGATGCCGCTCTACTCCAGCATCGAGAAGCTGGATAAGCCTTTGCTGGAAGCAGCCAGAGATTTAGGTGCCAGCAAATTTCAAACCTTTATCCGCATCATCATTCCGCTGACCATGCCGGGGATCATCGCCGGCTGTCTGCTGGTGATGCTGCCGGCGATGGGGCTGTTCTATGTCTCCGACCTGATGGGCGGCGCAAAAAATCTGCTGATCGGCAACGTTATTAAGAGCCAGTTCCTGAACATTCGCGACTGGCCCTTCGGCTCGGCCACCAGCATCACCCTGACGCTGGTGATGGGCCTGATGCTGCTGGTCTATTGGCGTGCCTCGCGCTTGCTTAACAATAAGGGTGAACTCGGATGATCGGTCGACTGCTCCGCGGCGGTTTTATGACCGCTATCTATGCCTATCTCTACATTCCGATCATTATTCTGATCGTTAACTCGTTTAACAGCTCGCGCTTCGGCATCAGCTGGCAGGGGTTTACCACCCAGTGGTACAGCCTGCTGATGAATAACGACAGCCTGCTGCAGGCGGCACAGCACTCGCTGACGATGGCCATCTTCTCGGCTACCTTCGCCACCCTGATCGGCTCTCTGACCGCAGTGGCGCTCTACCGCTACCGGTTTCGCGGCAAGCCTTTCGTCAGCGGGATGCTGTTTGTGGTGATGATGTCCCCGGACATCGTGATGGCCATTTCGCTGCTGGTGCTGTTTATGCTGCTGGGTGCGCAACTGGGCTTCTGGTCGCTGCTCTTCTCGCACATCACCTTCTGTCTGCCGTTTGTGGTGGTGACGGTCTACTCCCGTCTGAAGGGCTTTGATGTGCGGATGCTGGAAGCGGCGAAAGATCTGGGTGCCAGCGAAATGACCATCCTGCGCAAAATTATCCTGCCGCTGGCCATGCCCGCGGTGGCCGCAGGATGGCTGCTCAGCTTTACCCTGTCGATGGATGACGTGGTGGTGTCGTCGTTTGTCACCGGGCCGGGCTATGAAATTCTGCCGTTGAAGATCTATTCAATGGTGAAAGTCGGCGTGTCACCGGAGGTGAACGCGCTGGCGACCATTCTGTTGATGTTATCGCTGGTTCTGGTGATCGCCAGCCAGCTTGTTGCTCGTGATAAAACAAAATCTCAGGGGACAGTGAAATGAAAAAAATGCTTGCCGCCGCGGCGCTGGTGCTCGGAATGGGCGCGGCACACGCGGACGACAGTAAGACCCTCTACTTCTATAACTGGACCGAGTATGTGCCGCCTGGCCTGCTGGAGCAGTTCACCAAAGAGACCGGCATCAAGGTTATCTATTCCACCTACGAGTCGAATGAAACCATGTATGCCAAGCTCAAGACCTATAAAGAGGGCGCCTACGATCTGGTGGTCCCGTCGACCTATTTCGTCGACAAGATGCGCAAAGAGGGCATGATCCAGAAGATCGATAAATCGAAGCTGAGCAATTTTTCAAACCTCGACCCGGAGATGCTCAACAAGCCGTTTGACCCGAATAACGACTACTCCATTCCGTACATCTGGGGCGCAACGGCGATTGGGATCAACAGCGAGGCCATGGATCCTAAAACGGTGACCCGCTGGGCCGACCTGTGGAAACCGGAATACAAAGGCGGGCTGCTGCTGACCGACGACGCGCGGGAAGTGTTCCAGGTGGCGCTGCGTAAGCTGGGCTATTCCGGTAACACCACCGATCCAAAAGAGATTGAGGCGGCCTATCACGAGCTGCAAAAACTGATGCCAAACGTTGCGGCCTTCAACTCCGATAACCCGGCTAACCCGTATATGGAAGGGGAAGTCAACGTGGGGATGGTGTGGAACGGTTCGGCGTACGTGGCGCGTCAGGCCGGTACGCCGCTGGAAGTAGTGTGGCCTCAGGAGGGCGGGATCTTCTGGATGGACAGCCTCTCTATTCCGGCCAACGCCAAAAACGTGGACGGGGCGCTGAAGCTGATTAACTTCCTGCTGCGCCCGGATGTGGCAAAACAGGTAGCAGAAACTATCGGCTACCCGACGCCAAACCTGGCCGCCCGCAAGCTGCTGAGCCCGAGCGTTGCAAACGACAAGTCACTTTATCCTGATGCGGAGACCGTCAGCAAAGGCGAGTGGCAGAATGATGTGGGTGATGCGAGCCGTCTGTATGAAGAGTATTACCAGAAGTTAAAAGCGGGTCGTTAATTTAGCACCGCGCACATCCAGGCCCGGTAAGCGCAGCGCCACCGGGCAAAAAACGCCGGGCGGCACTGCGTTTGCCCGGCCTACAAAAACTACAATCCCTTCAATAATTTATCCACAAACTCCGGCACCACTTCGCTCGCCAGTCCGTAGGTTTTCTCTTCAAACTCGCTGCCCACCTGGCTTGGCTCCAGATTCAGCTCCACCGTGTGCGCCCCGTGCAGCTTCGCCTCGTGGACGAATCCCGCAGCCGGATAGACGTGCCCGGAGGTGCCAATGGCGATAAACACATCGGCCATCGCCAGGGCGCTGTAGATCTCGTCCATCCCCAGCGGCATTTCGCCGAACCAGACCACGTGCGGGCGCAGCGGAGACGGGAACTGGCAGCAGTGGCATTTGTCATCAAGGGTGACATCGCCGGTCCAGTTAAACACCTGGCCGCTGCCGGAACAGCGCACCTTCAGCAGTTCGCCGTGCATGTGGATCACGTTCTGGTTGCCTGCGCGCTCGTGCAGGTTATCGATGTTCTGCGTCACCAGCAGAAAACGATCCCCCAGCGCCTCTTCCAGCTTCGCCAGCGCCAGATGCGCCGCGTTAGGGGCGATCTCCGGCGACTGCAGCTGGCGACGGCGGGCGTTGTAAAACTCCTGCACCAGCTGCGGATTACGGGCGAAGCCTTCCGGCGTCGCCACATCTTCCACGCGATGTTCTTCCCACAACCCGTCGGTGGCGCGGAAGGTTCGAATGCCCGACTCGGCGGAGATCCCCGCCCCGGTCAGGACTAACACTCTCGGCTTTTCCATCAATTCTGGCAATGCCCCATCCTGGAAGAAAATTCGCTGGCGTAAGCGTTCACGCAAGCGGCGTTTGTTTTTGCGAAAACGGCTGAGTCGATGCGACCGACGCGACAGCATAGTAACCTCGTATGGCTAACGGGTGAGATGGAGGAACGCGGCACCGCGCATCCCGCCGGCATCGCCATGTCGGGCGCGCTCAATGCGCGGCACGCGGGCGACCGGCAACAGATGACGCGGCAACCGACCGGATAACCGCTCGGCGATGGCCGTAAAGTTCGATAATCCTCCGCCGATCACCAGCAGGTCAGGATCGACAATGGTCAGGATGTTGCCCAGACACACGGCAAGCAGATCGAGATAGCGCTCCACGTGCTCAATGGCCTGTTCATCACCCTGCTCCCACAGCGTGATGATTTCTGGCGCCTGTCGTTTTTGATGATAGAAGTGTTCATAAAGCCACGCAAATCCGCCGCCTGAGAGGTAATTCTCGATGCAGCCGTGCTGGCCGCAGCCGCAGCGGATCAGCGGGAAATCGCGCCCGACCACTTCAAGCGCATCCACCGGCAGGCGAATATGGCCGAACTCGCCGGTGATATAGCTGCGTCCGGTGACCGGTTTACCGTCAACAACGATACCGCCGCCGACGCCGGTGCCGAGGATCAACCCCATCACCAGCGGATACTGCTGGAACTCGTCATCCCAGGCTTCGGAGAGGGCAAAACAGTTGGCGTCGTTGTCGAGGCGCACGTCGCGCTCGAGGAGTCTGGTCAGGTCGGCGCGCAGCGGCTTCCCGCTGGCGGCAGGGACGTTGGCGGCATACAGCGTGCCGTCGTCGGTTTCCGGCATCCCCGGAATACCAATGCCCACCGAACCCTTCACGCCAAAGCGTTCATCGGCCTGGGCCACCAGCGCGGCAATGGCGGTTAAGAATTCATCGTAGCTTTCGCGCGGGGTGGGAACCCGGGTTTCCCACTGTAATTTCAGGTTGGTATCAAATACGCCCAGCGCAATTTTGGTGCCGCCAATATCAAATCCATAATACATAGTGCATTCCTCTCTTTGATATAGCGGCTTTCGACCGCTACACCATGACGTAATTACTGGCCACTTAATACCCTCGCCGGATCAATTCGGCTTGCGCGACGCGCCGGATACCAGCTTGCCAGCAGACTCAGTAAAAGTGCTGTAACCAGCACATAAAAAACATCCAGCCAGTGCAGTTCAGACGGCAGGAAGTCAATAAAATAGATATCGCCCGACAGGAACTGATGGCCGATAAGTTTCTCAATACCGTTGATAATCGGCGTAAGCTGCAGCGAAACCACCACGCCGATCACCACGCCGCACAGGCTGCCAAACAGCCCCGCCAGCAGACCATACCAGACGAAAATGGCACGAATAAGACCGTCTTTTGCCCCGAGGGTGCGCAGCACCGCAATGTCGCCGCTCTTGTCTTTTACCGCCATCACCAGGGTGGAGACGATATTGAAACAGGCCACGCCGATCACCAGCACCATCGCCAGGTACATGATGGCGCGGATCATCTGGATATCACGATACATATAGCCGTAAGTGCCGATCCAGCTCTTGATGTAGACATAGCTGTTAGTCACTTCCCCGGCATCGCGCACCAGCTTGTTGGCATTAAAGACGTCGTTGACCTTGATGGCGATCCCGGTGACGCTGCTGCCCATATCGAGATACTGGCGCGCATCTTCGATTGGCACCATAGCAAAGCTGTGATCCAACTGGCCGCTGAGCTGCAGGATACCGGTCACGTGCAGACGCACGCGCTTCGGCTGCTGTAACTTATGATCGGCGCTGGCGTTCGGGATCATGATTGACACCCAGTCGCCCTGCTTCACTTTCAGCGCATCGGCCACACCTTTACCGATAATGATCTGCTGATCGCCGGCTTTAAAGTTGGCCCAGGCCGCCTTCTGGATAAACTGCGGCAGCGCGCTGAGTCTCTCTTCCTGGCGCGGGTTGACCCCTTTGACCTGGATGGCGCGCAGATTCGCCCCGCTCTCCACCAACCCGGTAAAATTAATGTACGGCGCGGCGGCGGCAATACCCGGCACCTTTTCCACCTTGTTCAGCGCCTCGTTCCAGTTATTCCACGGCTGGTTAACCGGTTCAATTTCGCCGTGCGGCACCACCGCCAGAATGCGGTTATTCAGCTCACGTTCAAAGCCGTTCATGGCGCTAAGACCGACAATCAGCACCGCCACCCCCAGCGCAATGCCGATGGTGGAGATAACAGAGATCAGCGACACCATGCCGCCACGACGACGACCCCGGCTAAAACGCAGGCCGATGAGTAACGATAACGGTGAAGCCATCAATCCGCTCCCATCAGCGTCAGCTCGGTATTCAGGTGACCATCACGCATCTCCAGCTGGCGTGACATGCGTTTTGCCAGCTGCAGGTCGTGAGTCACCACTAAAAACGCGGTGCCCTGAGAGGCGTTCAGCTCCCCGAGCAGCTGGAAGATGCTGTCGGCATTGCGGGCGTCGAGGTTGCCGGTCGGTTCATCCGCCAGCACCAGGCGCGGGTTATTGACCAGCGCACGGGCAATCGCCACACGCTGGCGCTCGCCGCCGGAGAGTTCTGACGGGCGATGATTGCCGCGATGGCCGAGGCCCACCGCTTTCAGCATATCGCTGGCGCGGGCGTTAATTTCAGCGGGTTTCTTCTTGCCGATCAGCAGCGGCATCGCCACGTTTTCCAGCGCCGTAAAGTCCGGCAGCAGGTGGTGGAACTGGTAAATAAAGCCCAGCGAGCGGTTACGCAGGTCCGCCTTCGCGCTGGAGGACATCGAACTCAGCGGCGTGCCGGAGAACACCACGTCGCCGGAGGTCGGAGTGTCCAGCCCACCGAGCAGGTGCAGTAAGGTACTTTTCCCGGAGCCGGAGGTGCCGACAATCGCCATCATCTCCCCTTCTCCGACGCTGAAGCTGACATTGTGCAGGACGTCCGTCTGCACCGTGCCTTCCTGATAGCGTTTGCACAGGTTGTCGCATTGCAACAGGATCTTATTCATAACGTAAAGCCTCAGCGGGTTGGGTGGCGGCAGCGCGCCATGAAGGATAAAGCGTGGAGAGTAAGGCAATGACCATCGCCACCAGGGCGATACCCACCACCTGCAGCGGCTCAATGGCTACCGGCAGCGCCGCGCCGTCGAGCAATGCACCGATGATCGGCATCAGATTGTTCAGCTGGCTAGCGAGTAGCGTACCGAGTACCGCACCGAGCAGCGCTCCAACAATCCCGGCGCTGGCTCCCTGAACCATAAACACCGCCATGATCTGTCGCGGCGTCAGCCCCTGGGTTTGCAGAATGGCCACTTCGCCCTGCTTCTCCATCACCATCAGGCCAAGCGACGTAATAATGTTAAACGCAGCGACCGCCACAATCAGGCTCAGCAGCAGGCCCATCATGTTCTTTTCCATGCGCACGGCCTGGAACAGCTCGCCCTTACGTTCGCGCCAGTCCTGCCATTTGGTGCCTTCCGGCAGGGTTTGCTGGCTCAGGACATCGACCTTCAGTGGCTCGTTGAGCCACAGACGCCAGCCGGTGATATTCCCGAGCGGGTAGCGCATCAGGCGCGAGGCGTCCTGGATATTGACCAGCATCTGGTAGCCGTCCACTTCGCTGTTGGCGGCGAAGGTGCCGATAACGTTAAACAGGCGCTGGCTTGGCAAACGCCCCATCGGAGTAAACTGGCTGGCAGACGGAACCATCACCCGCAGCTGATCGCCGCGGTTGACACCCAACTGGCCGGCAAGCTGTTCGCCGAGAATGACGTTGTACTGGCCGGCAGCCAGATCGCTCTGTTTGACGTTGACCAGATAGGGCGTCAGGGGGTCTTTTTGCGCCGGATCGATACCGAGCATCACCCCGACCGCCACGCTGCGTGCGCTCTGCAGCACCACGTCACCGGAGGTGATAGGCGCCACGCGGCTCACGCCCTGCAGCTTAACGGCGCTTTCTGGCAGCTGCTGCGGATTCACCGACCCGCTGCTGGAGGAAAGAATGGCCTGCGGCATCAGCCCCAGAATATTATTTTGCAGCTCGCGCTCAAAGCCGTTCATCACGGATAACACCGTCACCAGCGCCATCACGCCAAGCGTAATGCCAATGGTTGAAAGCCAGGAGACAAAGCGACCGAAACGGTCCGCGGCGCGCCCACGCATATAACGTAAGCCTATGAATAGTGCGACAGGTTGGTACATGAAATCCGTCTGTTTGCTGGTAGCAGACCCACGAGTATATAAGCGAATCCGCTAAGGGTAAATGACTGATACCCGACGCTTTGATAATCAATTATCTGAAAAAACAGGTTAAATCAACGCGGTAACCGCTGCCTGACCCTCCCCTTTATCACCGCGCGCTTTGCAGTTTTTCTGAAAATCGTCCGCTTACAGACTCTTACCCGTTACATCCCGCAAGCCGCTCAACACACTTACCCCTTTCGATGAAGACAAAACAGGACCCGGTAAGCGATGAAACAAAAAGCACTATGGATTAATCAGATAAAAGGACTGTGCATCTGCCTGGTGGTGATTTACCACTCGGTGATCACCTTTTATCCTCACCTCGAGGCCCTGCGCGCGCCGCTTTCGGTGCTGATCGCCAAATGCTGGGTGACGTTCAATCTTTATCTCGCCCCCTTCCGCATGCCGGTGTTCTTCTTTATCTCGGGGTATCTGGTCCGGCGCTATATTGACGAGGTGGACTGGAAAACCTGCCTCGACAAACGGCTCTGGAGCATTATTTGGGTGCTGGCGCTGTGGGGCGTACTGCAGTGGCAGGCGCTGACCCATCTGAATGCGTGGCTGGCACCGGAGCGGGATCTCAATACCGCGTCGAATGCCGCCTATGCCGACTCGCTGAGCGGCTTTATCACCGGAATGCTCACCGCCAGCACCAGCCTGTGGTATCTCTACGCCCTGGTGGTCTATTTCACCCTCTGCAAGCTGCTGAGCCGCTGGAAGCTGCCGCTCATCGGGCTGCTGGCGCTGGTCAGCATCGCGATCAACTTTGTACCGCTGCCGTGGTGGGGAATGAACAGCGTGGTGCGCAATATGATCTACTACAGCCTCGGGGCCTGGTACGGGGTGCAGCTGATGGCGTGGATGCAGACCCGGGTGTGGCGTCGTGACGCGCTGGCGGTGGCGGCGTTCGGGGTGGTCTCCGTGGTGCTATGGTTCGTGGGCGTTCCCCTGCCGCTGTCGCTGCTGTCGATCCTGCTGATCATGGCCCTGTTCTACCGCCTTGAGCAGCGTTTTACCGTGGGGCCTGACAACCTGCTGAACGTGGTGGGCTCGAACACCATTGCCATCTACACCACCCACCGCATTCTGATTGAAGGGGCCAGCCTGGTCATGATCCATCAGCTTAACAGCGGAACCTGGCCGGTGTGGGCGGAGCTGGCGCTGGTGCTGTTGTATCCCTTTGCCAGCCTGCTGGTCTGCACCCTGGTAGGGCTGGGCGCGCGTAAGCTCTCCACTGCGCTGACCGGGGATTTCTTCTTTACCCCGCCTGCCCGTCTGACGCCGGTTCAGGCCACGCGCTAACGCCCCTGCGGGGGCCTCTTCACGCTGCGTGCGGTTACGGTTTGCTAATGTAAAACGATCAAGGATAATAAAGACATTGTGTTTCAGTGATATGCCCAATAAGAGATCCTGACAAAGCCATGCCTGAACAATATCGTTTTTCCCTGCCCGGCAAAGCGGGCGACCAACGCCAGTTGGGTGAACTGACCGGGGCAGCCTGCGCCACGCTGGTTGCGGAGATCGCAGAGCGCCATCAGGGACCGGTGGTGCTGGTCGCACCGGATATGCAAAATGCCCTGCGTCTGCATGATGAGATCCGCCAGTTTACCGATCAGCTGGTCACCAGCCTTGCCGACTGGGAGACCCTGCCCTACGACAGCTTCTCCCCGCACCAGGAGATTATCTCCTCGCGCCTCTCCACGCTCTATCAGCTGCCCACCATGCAGCGCGGCGTGCTGATTGTGCCGGTCAATACTCTGATGCAGCGCGTCTGCCCACACAGCTATTTGCACGGGCATGCGCTGGTGATGAAAAAGGGCCAGCGCCTGTCGCGGGATGCCCTGCGCGTCCAGCTCGACAGCGCGGGCTATCGCCATGTGGATCAGGTGATGGAGCACGGAGAATACGCCACCCGCGGCGCCCTGCTCGATCTCT
The DNA here is from genome assembly GCF_036780805.1 of Leclercia sp. Classification (NCBI taxonomy): domain Bacteria; kingdom Pseudomonadati; phylum Pseudomonadota; class Gammaproteobacteria; order Enterobacterales; family Enterobacteriaceae; genus Leclercia; species Leclercia sp. The sequence goes on from NZ_DAIQCE010000001.1 coordinate 1,540,411, forward strand.
TCCCGATGGGCAGCGCTCTGCCGTACCGCCTGGATTTCTTCGATGACGAAATCGACAGCCTGCGCCTGTTTGACGCCGACACCCAGCGCACGCTGGAGGAAGTGGAGGCTATCAACCTGCTGCCAGCGCACGAGTTCCCGACCGACAAGACCGCCATCGAGCTGTTCCGCAGCCAATGGCGCGATAAGTTTGAGGTCAAGCGCGACGCCGAGCATATCTATCAGCAGGTGAGCAAAGGCACCCTGCCGACGGGGATCGAATACTGGCAGCCGCTGTTCTTCAGCGAGCCGCTGCCCGCCCTGTTCAGCTATTTCCCGGCCAATACCCTGGTGCTGAACACCGGCGATCTGGAGGCTAGCGCCAACCGTTTTGAGAGTGAAACCCGCGCCCGCTTTGAGAACCGCGGCGTGGATCCGATGCGCCCGCTGCTGGAGCCTGAGCTGCTGTGGCTGCGCACCGACGAGCTGTTCAGCGAGCTGAAACGCTGGCCGCGCATGCAGCTCAAAACTGAAAACCTGCCGGACAAAGCCGCCAATACCAATCTGGCGTATCAGCCGCTGCCGGACCTCGCGGTGCAGGCGCAGAATAAATCCCCGCTGGATAACCTGCGTAAATTCCTCGAGGCCTTCACCGGGCCGGTGATCTTCTCGGTCGAAAGCGAGGGCCGCCGCGAGGCGCTGGGCGAGCTGCTCAGCCGTATCAAAGTGGCACCGAAGCGGATCCTGCGTCTGGACGAGGCCAACGGCACCGGGCGCTATCTGATGATCGGCGCGGCCGAGCATGGCTTCATCGATACGCTCAATAACCTGGCGCTGATCTGCGAAAGCGATCTGCTGGGCGAGCGCGTGGCGCGCCGTCGCCAGGACAGTCGCCGCACCATCAACCCGGACACCCTGATCCGCAACCTGGCGGAGCTGCATCCCGGCCAGCCGATTGTCCATCTCGAGCATGGCGTGGGCCGTTACGCGGGGATGACCACTCTCGAGGCCGGTGGCATCAAGGGCGAGTACCTGATGCTGATGTATGCCAACGACGCCAAACTCTATGTGCCGGTCTCCTCCCTGCACCTGATCAGCCGCTATGCGGGCGGTGCGGAAGAGAATGCGCCCCTGCATAAACTCGGTGGTGACGCCTGGGCGCGGGCGCGGCAGAAAGCGGCGGAAAAAGTGCGCGACGTGGCGGCAGAGCTGCTGGATATTTACGCCCAGCGCGCGGCCAAGTCCGGCTACGCCTTTAAGCACGATAAAGAACAGTATCAGCTGTTCTGCGACAGCTTCCCATTTGAAACCACGCCGGACCAGGCCCAGGCGATCAATGCCGTGCTCAGCGACATGTGCCAGCCGCTGGCAATGGATCGCCTGGTGTGCGGCGACGTGGGCTTCGGGAAAACCGAAGTGGCGATGCGCGCCACCTTCCTCGCGGTTGAGAACAACAAGCAGGTGGCGGTGCTGGTGCCGACGACCCTGCTGGCGCAGCAGCACTACGATAACTTCCGCGACCGCTTTGCCAACTGGCCGGTGCGCATTGAGATGCTGTCCCGTTTCCGCAGTGCCAAAGAGCAGGCGCAGATTCTGGAGCAGGCCAGCGAGGGCAAGATCGACATTCTGATCGGCACCCACAAGCTGCTGCAAAGCGACGTGAAGTGGAAAGACCTCGGGCTGCTGATCGTCGACGAAGAGCACCGCTTTGGCGTGCGCCACAAGGAGCGGATTAAAGCGATGCGCGCCGATGTCGATATCCTGACCCTCACCGCCACGCCGATCCCGCGTACCTTGAACATGGCGATGAGCGGCATGCGCGATCTGTCGATTATCGCCACCCCACCGGCCCGTCGTCTGGCGGTGAAAACCTTTGTCCGTGAATACGATGACCTGGTGGTACGCGAGGCGATCCTGCGTGAAGTTCTGCGCGGCGGCCAGGTCTACTATCTCTACAACGACGTGGAGAATATTCAGAAAGCGGCTGACCGGCTGGCGGAGCTGGTGCCGGAGGCGCGGATCGCCATTGGCCACGGGCAGATGCGCGAGCGTGAGCTGGAACGGGTGATGAATGACTTCCACCACCAGCGGTTTAACGTGTTGGTTTGTACCACGATCATCGAAACCGGGATTGATATTCCTACCGCCAATACCATCATCATTGAGCGGGCGGACCACTTCGGTCTGGCCCAGCTCCACCAGCTGCGCGGTCGCGTTGGCCGTTCGCACCATCAGGCCTATGCCTGGTTGATGACCCCCCATCCGAAAGCGATGACCACCGATGCGCAAAAACGTCTTGAAGCTATCGCCTCGCTGGAAGATCTGGGTGCGGGCTTTGCGCTGGCGACCCACGACCTCGAGATCCGCGGCGCGGGCGAACTGCTGGGTGAAGATCAGAGCGGATCGATGGAGACCATCGGGTTCCAGCTGTATATGGAGCTGCTGGAAAATGCCGTCGATGCCCTGAAGGCGGGGCGCGAGCCGTCGCTGGAAGATCTCACCAGCCAGCAAACGGAGGTGGAGCTGCGGATGCCGGCCCTGCTGCCGGATGACTTTATCCCGGACGTGAATACCCGTTTGTCGTTCTACAAGCGTATTGCCAGCGCCAAAGACGAAGCCAGCCTGGATGAAATTAAAGTGGAGCTGATCGACCGCTTTGGTTTACTGCCGGATGCGGCACGCAACCTGCTGGATATTGCCCGTCTACGCCAGCAGGCGCAGAAGCTGGGGATCCGTAAGCTGGAAGGGAATGACAAAGGCGGCATGATTGAGTTTGCCGAGAAGAACCATGTCGATCCGATGTGGCTGATTGGCCTGCTGCAGAAGCAGCCTCAGCACTACCGCCTGGACGGCCCGACGCGTCTGAAATTCACCCAGGATCTGGCGGAACGCAAAATCCGCATGGAGTGGGTGCGTAACTTTATGCGACAGCTGGAAGAGAACGCCGTCGCCTGAGCCCCTGCCGGGCGATCCTGCCATCGCCCGGCCTGATTTCCCCGCATCATTTACAACTCTTTGCAATCCGCCTGGATTTCCCGACACGCACATTCGCCATAATTATCAATTAACTTCAAAATATTAATAATCTTTATTGCTATGGATTCTGGTGATGATGACGACTTCGCGTTTTACCCGTTGGATATCGGCAGTTGCGCTCCTCTCGACCCTGGCGCTTGCTCTGCCTGCGCAAGCCAATACCTGGCCCCTGCCCCCGGCAGGCAGCCGTCTCGTGGGCGAGAACCGCTTTCACGTGGTGGAAAATAACGGCGGCTCGCTGGAAGCGATCGCCAAAAAATATAACGTCGGCTTTCTGGCATTGTTGCAGGCTAACCCCGGGGTGGATCCCTACGTTCCCCGCGCGGGCAGCGTACTGACCATCCCGCTGCAAACCCTGCTCCCGGACGCGCCGCGGGAAGGGATTGTGATCAACCTGGCCGAACTGCGTCTCTACTATTACCCGCCGGGTAAAAATGAGGTGACGGTTTACCCAATCGGCATTGGCCAGCTGGGGGGCGATACCCTGACGCCAACCATGGTCACCACGGTGTCGGACAAACGCGCCAACCCCACCTGGACCCCGACCGCCAATATCCGCGCCCGCTATAAAGCCCAGGGTATCGATCTGCCTGCAGTGGTGCCTGCCGGGCCGGAAAACCCGATGGGGCATCATGCGATCCGCCTTGCGGCCTACGGTGGGGTTTATCTGCTGCACGGCACCAACGCCGATTTTGGCATAGGCATGCGCGTCAGCTCCGGCTGTATTCGCCTGCGTGACAATGACATTGAGACGCTGTTCCGCGTCATCCAGCCCGGTACCAAAGTGAATATCATGAATACGCCGATCAAGGTGTCAGAGGAGCCCGGCGGCGTGCGGCTGGTGGAGGTACATCAACCCCTGTCGAAACAGCTGAATGACGATCCGCAAACCCTGCCGATTGTCCTGAATGCCGCTCAGCAGGGCTTCAAAGCCAGCTCAGACGAAACGGTGATGGAGCGTGCGATGGAGGCCCGCTCGGGAATGCCGGTGGATGTTACCCGACATCCGGAAACTCAGGCGCTATAAAAAAAACGCCCTGCATTTGCAGGGCGTTTTTTTCGCAGTGGCATTAATGAGGGTTAAGCCATGCTTATTTGTAGATCACCGCAGTACCGTGCAGGTTGTTCGGGCCGGTAACGGAAGTGATACGGAACGATTTCGCACCCATTTCATCCGCTTTTTGCGCTAACTGATCTTCCAGAGAGCCCAGGTTAGTCCCGGCGTTTGCGGAGATGGTACCCACTTTTTGTTGATCCGCAGGGGTAGACTGAACCTGTACGGCGGCGAAGCTGGCAAATGAGAGTGAGCTTAGTACGGCAGCGGCGATCAGCGTTTTTACGTTTTTCATGTTATGAACCTTATGAAAGTGTTGGGGAGGTCGCAAGCATTAACTTAACGATCGATAACTAAATGATAAATGTGATCTGCATCACGGTCAAATTCTTTTTATAACGATCGTTAAAATAAATTTAAAAGCGTTTAAATTCATATTGATATGATGAAATTAATTTTATGAATTCAACGCTGGCTGCAAGAAGGGATTATTTTTATAATGGTCACTCAACAAACCAACAGAGGTACAACGGCTCATGACAACCGATGATACGAGTTGCGCGAAAAAAAGCCGTGGCCGACCAAAAGTGTTCGACAGGGAAGCGGCGCTGGATAAGGCCATGACGCTGTTCTGGCAGCATGGGTATGAAGCGACATCGCTGGCCGACCTGGTCGCAGCGACGGGAGCCAAAGCGCCTACGCTGTATGCAGAATTTACCAATAAAGAGGGGCTGTTCCGCGCGGTGCTGGATCGCTATATCAGCCGTTTCGCCGCCCGCCATGAGGCGCAGCTGTTTTGCGAAGAGAAGCGTGTCGAAGACGCCCTGAAAGACTATTTCACCGCGGTGGCGACCTGCTTTACCAGCAAAGATACTCCCGCGGGCTGTTTTATGATTAATACGTCAGCGACGCTGGCGGCATCATCAGAAGAGATTGCCCACACGGTTAAGTCTCGCCATGCGATGCAGGAAGAGACGCTGTGCCGGTTTCTCGAGCAGCGCCAGCAGCGCGGTGAGATCCCCGCCCAGTGCGATCCGCAGACATTAGCCCAGTATCTGAGCTGCATTTTGCAGGGGATGTCGATCAGCGCCCGGGAAGGCGCCAGTCTTGAAAAACTGCAAACCATCACGCAAATCACTCTGCATTTGTGGCCTGAATTACTTAAAGCCTGACCATCAGGGCGGTCTGCCGCCCTGATCTCACCTGTTGTGATCCCTCTTCAGCCAAACCTTTTACAGTGATAGTCAAAAACTATCACCGCCACTCTGCCGCTTGCCTATCCTTAACGGGTGATTATTGATGTGCTAATGATTAGGTGTATGAGTGATAACGGAGTTGTTCTGGCTATTCACATCCAAAAGGAGAATAAAAATGATTTTGCTATTACCCTTTTTCAAGGTGCTAATGGTAATTACATTATTATTTGGTCTCTGGGTCTTATGTGGTGGGTCAGTGTTATTTGCTTTTATTTCCGTACTGATAACAGGATTTATGTTACTGCGCCAGTATCACGAATTTGACCTGTAACCACCTTATACCCCGCAGTATCCCTAAGAAAGACCTTATTGCCGCGACTATTCCCGCAGGCGTTAAGGTCTTTTTTATGGACAAAAAAAGCTCCCCAGCCTGAGCGAATGGGGAGCTAAACGCAGAGAACAGATTTTTTTATGCTTTGTTATTCAGTACCAGCTGACCATCACCGTTGAGTGGAATTTGCGTGCCAGGATCTTTATCCATGCGGATCTTGCCCTGCTGATCGCCAATTTTGTAGGTCACATCATAGCCGAGCATTTTTTCTGATTTGTCATACACCGTTTTACAACGCTGCTGCGTCGAGGTGTAGGTGTCGCGCTCCTGCATAGCGCCTTGCGCCTGGTTGCCGGCATAACCGCCGCCCAGCGCGCCCACTACCGTGGCGACATCTTTACCGCGTCCGCCACCAAACTGATGACCAATTACGCCACCCGCCACCGCACCCAGTACGGAACCGGCAATGCGGTTTTCATCCTGCACCGGACGACGGTGCGTCACGGTCACGTTACGACACTCCTGACGCGGTGTTTTTACCGTCTCTTTAATCGGTGTCGCCGAAACCACCTGCGCATATTGTGGGCCACGTTCAAAGACATTGAGACTGGCTACTGCCGCCACGCCTAACGCGGCAACCACGCCAATCCCTATACCTGCCACCATGGATTTATTCATGGGACGTTCTCCTTTTTGTTGCTATTGGTAACAATTCTGCGACGAAAGGGAGTCATTAGCAAATCAGATAAGGGAGCAAAAATGTGGTTAGAAGCGGAAAAAAAGCGTGATTAGGAGAACTCTTAGGCTTCTGAGGGGAGATTAGCAGTGTGATATGCTGAAAAAACCCCTCCGGCAAGTGCGGAGGGGGTGTGGGTTTTAATGCAGTTTCAGCCGCGGTCGGATCACGCGGTTGATGCTGCCCACGATCATCATTAGCCCGGTTTTGAAGTAACCGTGCAGCGCAACCTGATGCATACGGTACAGCGAGATGTAGACGAAGCGCGCGATACGCCCTTCTACCATCATCGAGCCGCGCATCAGGTTACCCATCAGGCTGCCCACGGTGGAGAAGTTTGAGAGCGACACCAGGGAACCGTGGTCTTTATAGACGTAGTTCTTCAGGGTTTTGCCTTTCATCTGCGCCAGAATGTTATGCAGCGCCAGGCTGGCCATCTGGTGAGCGGCCTGAGCGCGCGGTGGCACGAATCCACCTTCCGGGCGGACGCAAGACGCGCAGTCGCCAATGGCGTAAATGTCCGGATCGCGGGTAGTTTGCAGCGTCGGCTCCACCACCAGCTGGTTGATGCGGTTAGTTTCCAGGCCGCCGATCTCTTTCATGAAATCAGGCGCTTTGATGCCCGCCGCCCAGACCATCAGATCGGCGTCAATGTGTTCGCCATCTTTGGTGTTCAGGCCATGTGCATCGGCGCTGGTCACCATAGTCTGAGTCAGAACGCGCACGCCCATCTTGGTCAGCTCGTTGTGGGCTGCGCCAGAGATACGTGGCGGCAGTGCAGGTAGAATACGTTCACCCGCTTCTACCAGCGTCACGTTAAGCGCCTCGTTAGTGAGCCCTTTGTAGCCGTAGCTGTGCAGCTGTTTGACCGCATTGTGCAGCTCTGCAGAGAGCTCAACGCCGGTCGCGCCGCCGCCAACGATGGCGATGTTCACCTTGCCGCTTGCGCCAAGGTTATTGGAATACTTCAGGAACAGGTTCAGCATCTCCTGATGGAAACGACGCGCCTGATGCGGGTTGTCGAGGAAGATGCAGTTCTCTTTCACGCCCGGGGTGTTGAAGTCATTGGAGGTGCTGCCCAGCGCCATTACCAGCGTGTCATACGGAAGCTTGCGCTCCGGCACCAGCAGTTCGCCCTTCTCATCACGCAGCTCTGCCAGGGTAATGGTTTTACTTTCACGGTTGATATCCATCACCGAGCCCAGCTGGAACTGGAAGCCGTGGTTGCGGGCATGCGCCAGATAGCTCAGCGCGTCAACGCCCTCATCCAGAGAACCGGTTGCCACTTCGTGCAGCAGCGGTTTCCACAGGTGGCTGTGATTGCGATCGACGAGCGTAACTTTGGCTTTTTTACCGCGTCCAAGCTTCTTACCCAGCTGCGTTGCCAGTTCCAGACCGCCAGCACCACCACCCACAATCACTATCTTTTTCAATGGCGTAGTCAACGTGACCCCCTAAATTATTAACCAATTGTTAACTAAAAGTTATGAAAATAACCTTTAGTTAACAACAAGTTACAGCACTGAAACCATTCAACAGCCATGAGAATAACATGTTCGGTGCATTGGTCATACCAAAATTGATATGCATCAAGTTTTGCCGCTTAAAATTTACACAAGCTTAGCAAAAAGAGAGCCCGGCTCACGTAACGTGGCCGGGCTCAGGGTGAAATCAGGAATTAACCTAAGGTCTTGAACGCTTTGATGCGCTGCAGATGGGGGGCAATATTCTTGAACTTATGCGTCTGCTCTTCATCCCAGACAATTTCGTAGTAGTGGTGCAACAGCTCCGCGGCGCGCGGGCTGTTCAGCGCCTCATCGTTGCGGGAGAGGATCACCAGACAGCGATCGCGGTTCTTCTCGCGAAAGTTGCTCACGCACTTGGTGGCGATATCGACGTACTCTTCTGGCCGGTCGATCTTACCCTCCATGTTCTCGTTCGGGAACAGGTTCGGGTTGAACATCACCTGACGAATATCACATAAGAACCCAATACGCTCTGCCCAGTACCCCCCGAGGCCAACGCCACAGATCAACGGACGCTCGTCAACGTTCAGCTGCAGCATTTTGTCCACTTCCTTCAGCAGATGCTGCATATCATGCTTCGGATGGCGCGTGCTGTAGCTAATCAGCCGTACATCCGGGTCGATAAACTGCAGCTGCAGTACTTTCTCGTGATTACCGGGACTGTTCGAATCAAAACCGTGCAAATAGATGATCATCGTATCCTCGCCACACTACGCTTGCCAGGAGGGGTCACTGCCCCGCTTTATGCGCTTGCCAGCGCTCATGAAGCGCCTCAAGCTGCGCATTCACGGTTTTCCAGCGTGCTGTATCCCGCAGCTCCTGACGGCTAAAAGAACCTTTATGATACAATTGTGTAACACGTTCAGCCTTGATCGGCGACAGGTTATCTAACACGCTCACTGCGCCTTTACGATTATTGCAGACCAGGATCATATCGCAACCCGCGTCCAGCGATGCCTGACCGCGTTCCGCGTAGCTGCCCATGATCGCCGCCCCTTCCATCGACAGATCGTCCGAGAAAATCACGCCGTTGAAGCCCAGCTCCTGACGCAGGACGGTTTTCAGCCAGTGCGGCGAGCCGCTGGCCGGACGGGGATCGACATCGGTGTAGATCACATGGGCAGGCATAATGGCGTCGAGCTTGTTGTCGGTGATGAGCGATTTGAAAATCGACATATCCCGGGCGCGGATCTCTGCCTGTGGGCGCGGGTCGCGCGGGGTCTCTTTGTGGGAATCCGCCGTCACAGCGCCATGACCCGGGAAATGTTTGCCGGTGGTTTTCATGCCGGCTTCGTGCATCCCGTCGATAAAGCGGGTCGCCACCTGCAGCGCTTTGTGCGGATCCTCATGGTACGCGCGCTCGCCGATAGCGGCGCTGATATGGCCCACGTCCAGCACCGGCGCGAAGCTGATATCAATGTCCATGGCGATCATCTCACTGGCCATTAGCCAGCCGGCCTCCTGCGCCAGTTTGCCGCCCTCTTCCAGCCCGAGTAACGCGGCAAACGACTGAGCGGCGGGCAGACGGGTAAAGCCGTCGCGAAAACGCTGCACGCGACCGCCTTCCTGATCCACTGCCACCACCAGACGGTGATGAGATGCTTCGCGGATCTGGCGCACCAGCTCGCGCAGCTGCGCCGGATCGTGATAATTGCGCGTAAACAGGATCAGGCCACCCACCAGCGGATGCGCCAGGATCTCGCGCTCCTCCGCATCCAGCTCATAACCTTCCACATCTAACATGACCGGACCCACACGAACCTCTCTTATTCTGTCGTTTCTAACTGGCGCCAGATCTCATCGGCCAGCGCAATAAAATGTTTGTCTTGTGACTGCTGCCAGCGCAGCTCAAACCAGCCGGCCATCAGCATCAGCACCCACGGACGCCAGCGTTTCACCTGACGTTGCAGCCGGGTCAACTCAAGCCGGGCAATCTCGCCGTAGGCGGCGAGCAGCTGCTGACGCTGGGCGTCACTCCCGGTCCAGACGCTGGCCAGCTCCAGCGCAACGTCACCGTCTCCGGCGTATTCCCAGTCCAGCAGCCGACTGCCGGAGTCCGTATGCACGATATTACCCGCATGAACGTCCATATGCAGCGGCGCGAGGCGCAGCGGTCGCGGCTCACCCCGTTTTTGCAGCCGCTTATGCCATCGCAGCCATAACGGCGTGCGCCGGGATGGCGAGGCCTGTAGCCAGTACTGCTCCAGCAGCGGGGCCAGAGTGATACGCCAGCCAAATCGGGGTTGCTGATGCAGATGATACAGCATCGCAGCCAGTGCGGGTGCGGCGGGTAGCGTGGTTTTGATCTCACCGGTCAGATAATCGACGGCTATCCAGCCAGGGCTATAAAAGTGCGGCTGGGGAGCAATGTCGACGGGAAGATGGCGTAGCGCATGGTACTGACGGCGAAAATGGGCTGGCGTAGCCAGCGCGGCGTGATACTGACGCAGCACCAGCCGCCGCCCGGCGTGCTCAATAATGCAACTCGCGCCGCTCAACCCGGCGTGGGTCTGCGGCGCGAGAAGGCGATACTGCGGGAAAAAGCGCGACAGCAGCGTGTCGCGCGTCAGATTATTGTTGCTGAACTGCACCTTTACCCGACCAGATAATTTCACCTGTCTGAACCAGCATCAGCTGCATTTGCAGGGCTGGCGAGTTGACGTTACCGGTCGCGCTGGAGTAAAGCACATACTGTGCCCCTACGTTGCGGGCAATGCCGATCGCTTTACTGCGCGAGCCCAGGCTGTCCTGCGGAGAAAGACCTAACTGCTGCTTGGCCACCGCCAGCTGCTGCGCCGACACCAGAGTAAATTTGCCGTTGTTCGCCAGCGCATTGCGTAGGGTTTCGGTGGCTTCCCCGGCGTTCAGGCTGCCGTTAGTGCGGTTGTTGACGCTGTCCACCAGCAGCACGCTGCCTGCGTTAACGCCCTGAGCCTGCAACATCTTAGCGACCATCGGCTGCATTGCGCCGTTCCAGTCGTAATGACGTTCACGTGGCGCAGGCTGAGCGGTCTCTTCCTGATGCTCAATCGGGCCAGGCTGCGCCGGTACTGACGGCACGGTTGGCACGGTGGGAACAGGCTGTGTTGGCTGGACCGGCTGTTGTGCGCCCGGTTTCACCTCTTCGACCGGTGCAGGCGGCTGCTCGGTACGGCTGATACATCCCGAAAGGAACAGTGCAAAAGCCGTGACCAGCGCGTAACGACTGAAATTTTTAATCAAGGATCACCCCTTAGAGATAGAGATAAAGTCTGACCTTATGGGCACCCAGATAGTTGGCGCTGCCGTAGAGCGTGACCGACGACTTCGCCGGGATGGTCACGCTGCGCGGCGCCTCAAGCGGGTGCATTTCCAGGCCTCTGGCGTCATACCAGAAAAAACGGTAATGGACGGTAACGGACTCTTGTCTTTCATTAAACAGCGTGGAGGAGGCAGACGGCTGGATCTCGCTGGTGGTCAGCGACGGTTTATCAGCGGTAATGCCCGCTGCCAGCACAGATGACTCCATCACTAATGTTTGTTCATCATTGACGGGGATCGCGGGCTGAGATTTACATCCCGCCAGCACCACCATCATTAACAGCATCGCAATCCGTCCACCGGGCATCTTAAAGACCTTTATGCGCAAGCATCGGCCCCAGCGGACGACCACCGAGCAGATGCATATGAATATGATAAACTTCCTGACCACCGTGGCGGTTACAGTTCATGATCAAACGGTAACCGTCCTCAGCCACGCCTTCCTGCTCAGCAATTTTCGCTGCTACTGTCAGCATACGGCCTAATGCCAGTTCATGCTCAGTTTTCACGTCATTTACCGTCGGAATCAGAATATTAGGAATAATGAGGATGTGGGTCGGCGCCTGCGGAGAGATGTCGCGAAAAGCAGTAACCAGTTCATCCTGATAGACGATATCTGCCGGGATCTCGCGGCGGATAATTTTACTGAAAATGGTTTCTTCAGCCATGAGGTTTTCCTTATTCATTAATCTGGCGACGTGCCCGGAGATAACCCACTCGGTGCAGGCGCATGAGGATGTGATACAACTGAAGAGTATGAGCGACTTTCTCCAATCCTTTCAACCTTATCCCTCGAATTCTTTACGCTACAGGTCTGATTTGCTCGCGATTTGACCAGCTCTCCTCTGCCAGGCCTGAAACATTATTTCATATAGCTTAGCAACATCTGTTTACAGGGTTAATCTGAATGCGTATATTTCGCATTTGCATTTTCATGCGCAATTTATACCTACAAAAATCACTTCAGCCCGTTCAGACGGGACTGATGCACACCATTCACCGTTTATTAAGGGTTTGATGATGTCTTTCACCATTCAATCCAGGGAAGGGCAATCGTGGTCTGACGCAACACCTTCGTTGCTGGCAGTCTGCATTGCTATGGCATTGATGCCAGCCACCAGTTTCGCCGCCGCCGAAGATACCGTTGTTGTTGATGGCGGTTTCGATACACAAACGACTGATGCCAGCCAGGATCAGGACTACAGCGTCAAGACCACCACTACCGGCACCAAACTGCTGCTGGTTCCGCGTGATATTCCGCAGTCGGTGAGCGTCATCAGCCAGCAGCGTATGGCTGACCAGAACCTGCTCTCTGTGGGCCAGGTGCTGACGAACACCACCGGGGTGACCGCCCAGGTGCAGGACAGCGATCGTACCGTCTTCTACTCCCGCGGCTTCTTCGTTAATAACTACGCCTATGACGATCTGCCGACCTCGATCAGCGAAGTGTGGAACTTTGGCGACACGGCTGCCGATACCGCCATTTACGACAGGATCGAAGTGGTGCGCGGTGCGACCGGTCTGATGTCCGGTACCGGTAACCCGGCGGCCTATGTCAACATGGTGCGTAAGCACGCCGACAGCAACGAATTCAAAGGTAACGTCTCGGCCACCTACGGCAGCTGGGATAAACAGCGCTATGTGCTGGACCTGCAGGCCCCGCTGGTGGAGTCTGGCAAAGTGCGTGGACGCATGATCGCCGGCTATCAGGACAACGACACCTGGCTGGATAACGCCCACTACCGTAAAAAATTCATCTACGGCGTGGTGGATGCAGATCTAACCGACAGCACCACCGTCTCACTGGGCTATGAATATCAGGAGAGCGAAACCGACGCGCCAACCTGGGGCGGCCTGCCGACCTGGTACAGCGACGGCAGCAAAACCCATTATGGTAAAAGCACCTCGGTAGCACCGGACTGGGCCTACTCTAATAAAGACAACACCAAAATCTTCGCCAACCTGACCCAGCGTTTCGACAACGGCTGGGAGGCGCATATCAACGGCATGCACGCCGATACTAACTTCGACTCCAAACTGATGTACATGTCCGGCTATCCGGATCGGGATACCGGGCTGGGTATGGTGGGCTACGGCGGCTGGAACCGCGGTGAGCGTAAACAGGATGCGGTGGATGCCTTCCTGCGCGGTGGTTTCGATCTGTTTGGTCGTCAGCACGAAATGATGTTTGGTGGCAGCTTCAGCCGTCAGCGTAACCATTACGACAACTCGATGCCGGATGCGCTGTATGGCATGGTCGATGTGGGCAGCTTCAAGGACTGGAATGGCAATATCGCGGATCCGCAGTGGACCCCGTGGAAGCTTTACAGCCAGGATGATATTCGTCAGTCCTCCGCCTATACCTCTGCCCGCTTCTCGCTGGCGGATCCTCTGCACCTGATCGTCGGGGCGCGTTACACCAACTATGATATTCGCTACAACCCGGCGGGCTCCCCGGATACCCGTCTGAAGAGCACCAAAGACGAAGTGACGCCGTATGCGGGTCTGGTCTACGACATCAACGACGCCTGGTCTGCCTACGCGAGCTATACCTCCATCTTCCAGCCGCAGGACAAGCGTGACGCCTCTGGCCGTTATATTGACCCAACCACCGGTAAGAGCTACGAAGCGGGCGTGAAGGCCGACTGGTTTAACACCCGTCTCACCACCTCCCTCGCCGTGTTCCGTATCGAGCAGGATAACGTTGCCAGCAATACCTACACCTACATGCCAAGCGGTGAGTCTATCTATGAGTCGCTGGATGGCGTGGTCAGTAAAGGGGTAGAGTTTGAGCTAAACGGCGCGTTAACCGATAACTGGCAGCTGACCTTTGGCGCAACACGCTACATCGCTGAAGATAAGCACGGTGATGCCGTCAGCTCCGATCAGCCGCGTACCACCATGAAACTGTTCACCCGTTATCAACTGCCAATGCTGCCAGAACTGGCCGTAGGGGGTGGGGTTAACTGGCAGAACAAGATCTGGAACGAAGTGGACGGCGGTCCGGCAGGCCGTGACCGTGCAGAACAGGGCAGCTACGCGCTGGTTAACCTCTTCAGCCGTTATCAGGTGACCAAAGACTTTGCCCTGCAGGCGAACGTGAATAACCTGTTTAACAAAGATTACTACGATTATGCTGGATCTTACGTGGTTTACGGAGCGCCGCTGAATGTCTCCGTAAGCGCAAGCTACGATTTCTAAGTCGTCAAAAGTGAATAAGGGAGCCTGCTGATGGCTCCCTTTTTTGTGCGCGCGGTTTGCCGGGTGGCGACTGCATTTCACACAACAGACAATAAAAAAGGCAGCCATTCGGCTGCCTTAGTCTCCCCAGGTCACAACTTAGTTGCTGCGGATGTACTCATCCATTTCGGTTTTCAGGTTATCGGATTTAGTACCGAAGATAGCCTGTACACCGGAACCTGCAACAACTACGCCTGCTGCGCCCAGTTTTTTCAGGCCAGGCTGGTCAACTTTAGCGACGTCAGCAACGCTCACACGCAGACGAGTGATACATGCGTCCAGGTTAGTGATGTTCTCTTTGCCGCCGAATGCTGCGATCAGAGCCGGAGCCATCTCGCTGGTCGCGCCTGCTTTGGTGTCTTCTGACGCATCTTCACGACCCGGAGTTTTCAGGTCCAGTGCTTTGATCAGCACGCGGAAGATGGTGTAGTACGCAACCGCATAGCACGCACCCACGATTGGGAACAGCCACAGTTTGCTGCTGTTACCGGACAGAACGATGAAGTCGATCAGGCCGTGAGAGAAGGACGTACCGTCACGCATACCCAGCAGGATACAGATTGGGAACGCCAGGCCAGCCAGTACAGCGTGAATGATGTACAGGATCGGCGCAACGAACATGAAGGAGAACTCGATCGGCTCGGTGATACCGGTCAGGAACGAGGTCAGCGCTGCGGAGATCATGATACCGCCCACTTTTGCACGGTTCTCTGGTTTAGCAGAGTGCCAGATTGCAATCGCAGCAGCCGGCAGGCCGTACATTTTGAACAGGAAGCCGCCAGACAGTTTGCCTGCAGTTGGGTCGCCTGCCATGTAGCGAGGGATGTCGCCGTGGAAGACCTGACCTGCTGCGTTGGTGTATTCGCCGATCTGCATCTGGAAAGGAACGTTCCAGATGTGGTGCAGACCGAACGGCACCAGGCAACGCTCAATGAAGCCGTAGATACCGAACGCCACAACCGGGTTCTGGTACGCAGCCCACTGGGAGAAGGTCTGGATCGCGGAACCAATCGGTGGCCAGATAAAGGAGAGGATCACGCCAGTGAAAATCGCCGCCAGACCAGAGATGATTGGAACAAAACGCTTACCTGCAAAGAAGCCCAGGTACTCAGGGAGCTTGATGCGATAGAAGCGGTTAAACATATATGCCGCAATAGCACCCGAGATGATACCGCCCAGAACCCCGGTGTCCGCCAGGTGTTTAGCCGCGATCTCTTCCGGTGGTAAGTGCAGTACCAGAGGTGCAACCACAGCCATGGTTTTAACCATGATGCCGTAGGCAACTACAGCGGCCAGCGCAGATACGCCGTCGTTATTGGTGAAGCCAAGCGCAACGCCGATGGCGAAGATCAGTGGCATGTTAGCAAAAACAGAACCGCCTGCTTCGGCCATCACATGAGAAACTACGGCTGGCAGCCAGCTGAAGTTTGCAGAACCGACGCCCAGCAGGATACCTGCGATAGGCAGTACGGATACCGGCAGCATCAGCGATTTACCGACCTTCTGCAGGTTAGCAAATGCATTCTTAAACATAATTGAGAGTGCTCCTGAGTATTTGTGCTTTTTTTACGTTTTCACGCATTGGCCCGGGGGGAGAACCGTGCCGTGGACAGGACATCTAAGCGCCCTTTATTTATTACACAGAGTAAAATAAATCCGCGTATCTTTGTTTGACGGCTATCACGTTTCAGCGCAGGGCAGCTGAAAAACTTTCAGATTTTTACAAAACAGATTGCCAAATGTTTCTATAAAGGTCTTCACCGCCCCCACTTGGGCGGTGAACTTTACTCGTTTTGGCTATTAATTACGAGCCATAAAAAAATAGAGTAATCAGGCAGATTGCAGGCGGGAGGGATCGATGTGAAACAGACTGGCAAAGTTGTCGGTGGTAATGCGTGCCAGTTCTTCAACATCGACGCCTTTTAATACGGCCATGTACTCGGCCACATCCCGTACCATCGCGGGCTGATTTTCTTTACCGCGATGCGGTACCGGTGCCAGATAAGGGGAATCTGTTTCCACCAGCAGACGATCGAGCGGCACGTAGCGTGCGGCATCCCGAAGCTGCTCGGCGTTACGGAACGTCACGATCCCGGAAAACGAGATATAAAAACCCAAATCCAGCAGCTTACCCGCTGTTTCTCTGTCTTCTGTGAAACAGTGTAGTACGCCGCCGCAATCCGTCACCTTTTCTTCTGCCAGGATCGCCAGCGTATCGGCGCGCGCGTCGCGGGTGTGGACGATCACCGGTTTATTCAGCTCCCGCCCGATGCGGATATGGTCGCGGAAAGACGCCTGCTGGCGGGCTTTAGTTTCCGGTGTGTAAAAATAATCCAGACCGGTTTCCCCCATCGCGACCACGCCCTCTTCCGCCGCCAGACGGCGTAAATCTTCAACGTCGTAGGCTTCGTCCTGGTTGAGCGGATGCACGCCGCAGGAGAAGACCACGTTGTCGCGCTCGCCCACCAGCTCGCGCATGGTTTTGTAGCCAGGTATCGTCGTGGCGACTGCCAGACAAAATTTCACATCGCGGGCGGCGGCTTTGGCCAGCACGTCATCGACGTTTTTATGCAGGGATTGATAATCCAGGCCATCGAGATGGCAGTGTGAGTCGACTAAAAACATAATGTCTCTCTCAGAGAAGGGATACAGGCAGCGTCGTGCCCGGTTGCAGGTAATGCTCGATAGTGAGTAACAGGTCGGTCAGGACAAGCTCCCGATTCAGCCCCGTTACGCTGAGTAGTTGTTCACGACACTGGCAGACATCATGAAGGATAGCCCGCAATGCCACACCCGGCAGGCGCTGCGCCAGACAATTAACCAGCGGCCAGGCATCAGCATTGCTCAGCAGGGTCGCCCCCTGCTGAATTTTAAGGGCATCCAGCAGCAGGGCTGCCAGCCAGTGCAGACGATCCGGCGCTTGCTCATGGTTCAGGACCGGGAGCAGGCTCAGCCAGTCGCCGCTGTCCGGCACTGCGTCGAGCGCCTGACAGAGTTGTTCCCGTTGCGTCTGAACGTTGGGCTGTAGCAGAGCCAGCGCCGCGGCAGGCGCACCACCGCACAGACGCAGCGCGCTCAGTGCCGCCTCTTGTGACGTTGTCACTTCTCGCGCTAACCAACTGATGGCCCAGGCCTCCTGCGGCACGCTAAGATGATGCAGACGACAGCGGCTGCGCAGCGTTGCCAGCAGCCGTCCAGGTTCGCGGCAGGCCATCAGGAACCAGGTATTTTCCGGCGGCTCTTCGAGGGTTTTTAACAGCGCGTTGGCCGCCGCCTCGGTAAGCTGGGCGGCATCTTTCAGCCAGACGACTTTCGCCCCGCCGAGCCGCGCGCGTTCGTAGAGCTTTTCACTCACCGCACGTACCGCATCGATGCCCAGCGTTGTCTTGCCCTTCTCTGGCTCCAGCGCGTAATAATCCGGGTGCGTTTCCGCCTGCATCAGTTGACAGCTGCGGCACTGACCGCAGCTTTTGTGTCCCTGCGGCTGCTGGCACATCAGAAAACGGCTGATGGCGTAGATCAGCGCCTCATCGCCCATGCCCGGCAGCGACTGGATCAGTAACGCATGATGCCCCCGACCGGACTGATAGCTGTTCACCAGCTGTTCAAAGTGCGGGCGCAACCATGGGTACCATTTCATGCCTGTTGTTCCTTCAGCCAGTCGGTGACCGTCTGGCGAATGTCGTTCATCACATCCTCCAGCGGCTGGGTCGCATTGATGGTGCGGATCGAACTGTCCTGGGCGGCCAGCTCAAGGTAACGGGCACGAGTGCGGTTAAAGAAGTCCAACGACTCCTGCTCGATACGATCCAGTTCGCCGCGGGCGCGGGCGCGTTTCAGACCCACTTCAGGCGTCACATCGAGGTAAAGCGTCAGGTTCGGGCGAAAATCACCGAGGACGGCATCACGGAGCGTGCCGAGCATCTGCTGGTCAATGCCGCGTCCGCCGCCCTGGTACGCCTGGGTCGAGAGATCGTGGCGGTCGCCAATCACCCAGCATCCCCGCGCCAGCGCAGGTTTGATGACGGTTTCGACCAGCTGGACGCGTGCGGCGTAGAACATCATCACTTCGGCTTTATCGGTAATGACTTCATCCCCGACCGATTTGATGTCCAGAACCAGGCTGCGCAGTTTTTCAGCCAGCTGGGTGCCGCCCGGTTCGCGGGTGAAGATCATCTCTTCGATGCCACACTGTTTAAGCGTCTCGACCACCACGTCACGTGCGGTGGTTTTCCCGGCGCCTTCCAGCCCCTCAATGACGATGTAATTACTGCGCATTTTTTTCCTTAAGTGCCTTCAGATAGTCCTGGACCGAACGATTATGACTGGCAAGATTGGTGTTAAACGTATGTCCACCCTTTCCGTCCGCGACGAAATAGAGATACGGCGTTTTTGCCGGATGCGCGGCGGCATTCAACGATGCCTGACCCGGTGTGGCAATCGGTCCCGGGGGTAAACCGCTAATGACATAGGTATTATAATCGGTTGGGGTTTCCAGGTCTTTACGCGATATTTTGCCTTGATAATTCTCACCCATTCCGTAAATCACCGTCGGATCGGTCTGCAGACGCATGCCGATACGCAGGCGATTGATAAATACCGAGGCAACCTGATCCCGCTCGCTGGCGACCGCCGTCTCTTTCTCGACGATCGAGGCCATGGTGACGAACTGGTTTTGATCTTTATACGGCAGATTCTCCATCCGCCCTTCCCAGGCTTTGTCCACCGCTTCAACCATCTTTTTATGCGCACGCTGCAGCAATGCCACATCCGTGGTGCCCGCGGTGTACATCCAGGTATCCGGCCAGAACCACCCTTCCACCCACTCAGGATGCTCAAACTTCAGGGCCGCAGCGACGGTGGCATAGCTGTCATCCTGCAGGGTATGTTTGATGTAAGGAGCATCGCGGAGCTGTTTCAGGTAGTCGCTCAGGCGCATCCCTTCCACAAAACGCAGCGGGAACTGCGCCTCTTTACCGCTCTCAAGCAGCTGCAGCATCTCTTTGACGGTCATTCCCGGCGTAAAGCGATAGGTACCGGCTTTGAAATGCGACAGCTCAGGCTGTACGCGTAACAACCACTGGAACACCCGCGGACGGTTAATGATCTTCTCGCCGTACAGCTGCTCGCCCAGTGCCAGCCGCCCGGTGCCCGGTTTCAGGGTAAAGATCGTCTCATCAGCGATCAGGATTTGACTGCCCGCCAGCTGGCGAACTTTCCACATCCCCACACCCGCGGCAATGCCCAGCACGACAAGGATGAGGAGAATAAAGCGCAACATTTTCTTCATGACTATCTGGTTTGCTCACACAGAGGGGCTAAAAATGCGTACAACTCACGCGATGAAAAACGCTGAGAACCATACTGCCGAACCGGCACGACGGGCATTAGCGCGTTGCAGATCACCATCTCGTCGGCCTCAGCCAGCGCTGCCTCATGGGCCTGCACTTCGACGACACGATATCCTGCGAGCGCCAGCTGCTGCAGGCAAAACTGGCGCATCAGGCCGTTGACGCCTGCCTGATCCAGCCGGGGAGTGAAAACCTCGTTCCCCTGACGCCAGAATAAATTCGCCGCACAGCATTCCGTAATGACCCCTTCGCTGTCAAGAACCAGCGCCTCGTCGGCACTGGTCTGTTCAAGATGGGTGCGGATCAGCACCTGTTCAAGCCGGTTAAGGTGTTTTATCCCGGCCAGCTGCGGGTTACGTCCCAGTCGCACCGGGCTTAAAGCCAGCACAATGCCCTCGCGACGCCAGCTGTCATAATGGGCGGGATAGGCCGACACCGAAAGGAGTCGCACCGGGTGCAGGCAGTTCGCCGCGCTGTATCCCCTGCCGCCACTGCCCCGGCTGATAATGACCTTCAGCACGCCGCGGTCATTCCCCTGGGCCAGCTCAACCATTTCACGCCGTAATGCTGCCCACTCAACGAAGGGGATGAGCAGTTTTTCACAGGCTTTCTGCAAGCGTTGCAGATGGGCATCCAGCAGACAGACCTGACCCGCAATAACGCGTGCCGTGGTGAAACAGCCGTCACCAAACTGAATAGCCCTGTCGCTTGCCGGCAGCGTTTCCTGGGGTAGGCCATTGATCAAGAACATGATGGCTCCTTTTAAATGGTCGAATAGTCTGGCAGGAAGGCGGGCCGGGGACAAGGGAATAAAACCGAATAAAAAAGGCCCGACAAGCGGACCTTTTTTATCGATGTGCCGGGAAGGCGATAAACCGCCCCGGCTGTCAGCCTCAGACCTTTTTAAAGATCAGAGAGCCGTTGGTGCCGCCAAAGCCGAAGGAGTTACACAGGGTGTACTCCAGACCGCTCACCTGACGCGCTTCGTGCGGAACGAAGTCCAGATCGCAACCGTCATCCGGGTTATCCAGGTTGATGGTCGGCGGAACAGCCTGATCGCGCAGCGCAAGGATGGAGTAGATGGATTCTACTGCACCCGCCGCACCCAACAGGTGTCCGGTCATGGATTTGGTCGAGCTTACCATCACGCGGCGGGCCGCATCGCCAAACACAGACTTAACGGCCTGCGCTTCTGCTTTGTCGCCTGCTGGCGTGGAGGTACCGTGCGCATTCACATAGCCAATCTGGCCCGGTTCGATACCCGCGTCGCGGATCGCGTTAACCATTGCCAGTGCAGCACCTGCCCCGTCTTCCGGCGGAGAGGTCATGTGGTAAGCGTCGCTGCTCATGCCGAAGCCAATGATTTCAGCATAGATTTTCGCGCCGCGTTTTTTCGCATGCTCGTACTCTTCCAGTACGACCATACCCGCACCGTCACCCAGCACAAAACCATCACGGTCTTTATCCCACGGACGGCTTGCCGCCTGCGGGTTATCGTTGCGGGTGGACAACGCGCGCGCCGCGCCGAAGCCGCCGACACCCAGCGGGGTACTGGCTTTTTCTGCACCGCCTGCAACCATCGCATCGGCATCGCCATAGGCGATAATGCGCGCCGCCTGGCCGATGTTATGCACACCGGACGTACAGGCAGTGGCAATCGAGATGCTTGGACCACGCAGGCCAAACATGATGGTCAGGTGACCTGCCACCATGTTAACAATCGTTGACGGAACGAAGAACGGGCTAATTTTACGTGGACCACCATTCACCAGAGAGGTGTGGTTTTCCTCAATCAGGCCAAGACCGCCAATCCCGGAGCCGATAGCGGCGCCGATACGGGTTGCGTTCTCTTCCGTAATTTCAAGGCCAGAATCCTGCATGGCCTGAACGCCAGCGACAATTCCATATTGAATGAAGGCATCCATCTTGCGCTGTTCTTTGCGCGAGATGATCTCTTCACAGTTAAAATCCTTTACTAAGCCAGCAAATTTCGTTGCATAGGCGCTAGTATCGAAATGGTCGATTAGGCTGATGCCACTCTGACCGGCAAGGAGAGCGTTCCAGGTAGACTCTACGGTATTGCCGACAGGAGACAACATGCCAAGTCCGGTCACAACTACACGACGCTTAGACACGCTTGTCCTCCAGGGAGGGATAAAAAAAGAAAATCGAGGGACTACAAAAGAAAAAACACAGGCGGTCGAATGACCGCCTGGAGATGCTCACTTACGCCTGGTGACCGTTGATGTAATCAATGGCAGCCTGAACGGTGGTGATTTTCTCAGCTTCTTCGTCCGGAATCTCAGTATCAAACTCTTCTTCCAGAGCCATTACCAGCTCAACGGTGTCAAGAGAATCTGCGCCCAGGTCTTCAACGAAGGAAGCGGAGTTCACAACTTCTTCCTGCTTAACGCCCAGCTGTTCGCCGATAATTTTCTTAACGCGTTCTTCGATAGTGCTCATACTCTTAAATTTCCTATCAAAACTCGCTTTCGCGATGGTTTTCGTAGTGTATAAAATGTTGAAAAATTTGCAACTAAATCCCGGCAGGTCTTACCACGATTTTACGTTATTTTGAGGCTATTCGCCCTAATAACGCAAATATTTTCTAACGTGATTAAACCATGTACATTCCGCCGTTGACGTGGAGAGTTTCACCAGTGATGTAACTCGCTTCGTCAGAGGCTAAAAATGCAACCGCGCTGGCGATTTCTTTAGGGTCGCCTAAACGACCCGCTGGAACTGCCGCCAGCGTACCCGCACGCTGCTCATCGGTCAGCGCACGCGTCATGTCCGTTTCAATAAAGCCCGGAGCAACAACGTTTACAGTAATCCCGCGGGACGCAACTTCGCGTGCCAGCGACTTACTGAAACCGATCAGACCTGCTTTCGCCGCAGCGTAGTTAGCCTGACCAGCATTTCCCATGGTACCAACCACAGAACCGATAGTGATAATACGCCCATGACGCTTCTTCATCATAGCTCGCATTACCGCTTTTGACAGACGGAACACAGATGACAGGTTGGTTTCGAGAATATCGCTCCACTCATCATCCTTCATTCGCATCAATAAGTTGTCGCGAGTGATTCCGGCATTATTGACCAGAATATCCACTTCGCCAAATTCTGCGCGAATATTTCCCAGAACAGATTCGATAGATGCAGGATCGGTCACATTCAACATCAGACCTTTACCGTTCGCACCCAGGTACTCGCTGATCGCCTGCGCGCCGCTTTCGCTGGTCGCGGTGCCGATCACTTTCGCGCCGCGCGCGACGAGGGTCTCAGCGATAGCACGGCCAATACCGCGGCTTGCACCAGTGACCAGTGCGATTTTTCCTTCAAAACTCATGGTATTCCTCTTCTTACTGCGCGAGTGCCGCTGACAGGGCTTCCGGCTCATTAATGGCCGACGCGGTCAGGGTATCAACAATACGTTTGGTCAGACCGGTGAGGACTTTACCCGGGCCCACTTCATACAGGTGCTCAACGCCCTGGGATGCCATAAACTCAACGGTTTTGGTCCACTGAACCGGGCTGTACAGCTGGCGAACCAGTGCATGGCGGATAGCCTCTGGCGCGGTTTCGCACTGCACATCAACGTTATTCACCACCGCAACAGTCGGTGCGTTGAAGGTGATTTTTTCCAGCTCTACTGCCAGCTTCTCAGCGGCAGGCTTCATCAGCGCGCAGTGCGATGGCACGCTCACCGGCAGCGGCAGCGCACGTTTGGCGCCTGCAGCTTTACAGGCTGCGCCTGCACGTTCAACCGCTTCTTTATGACCGGCGATAACCACCTGGCCCGGCGAGTTGAAGTTTACCGGAGAAACCACCTGACCTTCTGCAGATTCTTCACAGGCTTTGGCAATGGAAGCATCATCCAGACCAATAATGGCCGACATGCCGCCCGTACCTTCCGGCACCGCTTCCTGCATAAATTTACCGCGCAGCTCAACCAGACGCACGGCATCAGCAAACGCAATCACCCCAGCGCATACCAGCGCAGAATATTCACCCAGGCTGTGACCGGCCAGCAGCGCTGGCGCTTTGCCACCCTGCTGCTGCCATACGCGCCACAGTGCGACCGATGCGGTCAGCAGTGCAGGCTGGGTCTGCCAGGTTTTATTCAGCTCTTCGGCTGGCCCTTGCTGGGTCAGCGCCCAAAGATCGTAGCCCAGAGCATCCGACGCTTCACGGAAGGTCTCTTCAATGACCGGATACTGCTCCGCCAGGTCAGACAACATTCCAACGGCCTGAGAACCCTGGCCGGGGAACACAAAAGCAAATTGCGTCATTTTTTTATCCTTATACTAGAAACGAACCAGCGCAGAACCCCAGGTGAAACCGCCACCAAAGGCTTCGAGCAAGACCAGTTGGCCTCGTTGAATTCGTCCATCGCGCACCGCTTCGTCAAACGCGCAGGGCACGGATGCTGCAGACGTATTGCCATGACGATCCAGCGTCACCACAACGTTATCCATAGACATGCCGAGTTTCTTCGCCGTAGCGCTGATAATGCGCAGGTTCGCCTGATGCGGCACCAGCCAGTCAAGGGCAGAACGCTCCAGGTTGTTCGCTTCCAGCGTCTCGTCAACGATGTGCGCCAGCTCTGTAACCGCCACTTTGAAGACTTCGTTACCGGCCATGGTCAGGTAGATGGCATTGTCCGGGTTAACACGATCGGCGTTTGGCAGTGTCAACAGTTCGCCGTAGCTACCGTCTGCATGCAAATGCGTCGAGATGATGCCCGGCTCTTCGGATTGTCCTAACAGGACAGCCCCGGCACCATCACCAAAAATAATGATCGTCCCGCGATCGGTTGGATCGCAGGTACGCGCCAGCACGTCAGCACCGATCACCAGCGCATTTTTAACGGCACCGGATTTCACGTATTGATCGGCGATGCTCAGCGCATAGGTAAAGCCTGCACACGCAGCGGCAACGTCAAACGCCGGGCAGCCTTTAATGCCCAGCATGTTCTGAACCTGGCACGCTGCGCTTGGGAAAGCGTGCGTTGCAGAGGTCGTCGCAACGATAATCAGGCCGATGTCGTCTTTATCGACACCCGCCATTTCCAGCGCGCGCTGGGCTGCTTCATAGCCCATGGTGGAAACTGTTTCATCTGGCGCGGCAATACGACGTTCGCGGATACCTGTACGGGTGACGATCCACTCGTCAGACGTATCTACCATTTTTTCCAGATCGGCGTTGGTTCGCACTTGCTTTGGCAGATAGCTGCCGGTACCTAAAATCTTCGTATACATGTACGCTCAGTCACTTTTTGCTAATACAGATCCCAGGCGAGCGGCAATCCGCTGTGGGACTTGTCGCTGCACCGCCTGCACTGCCTGTTCAATCGCGACGGCAAACGCTCGCTGATTGGCCGCACCGTGACTCTTAATCACAATGCCGCGCAATCCTAACAGACAGGCGCCATTATACTGGTCGGGGTTGAGGTGACTGAATCGCCGCGCCAGGCTCTTTTGTAACCAACGCTTTAATAAAATCAGCCACCATGACCGTTTTTTACCCTCTCCCTGCGATTTAAGCAGAGAAAGAAACATTCTCACCACCCCTTCCATGGTTTTTAATGTAACGTTTCCTGTAAACCCGTCACACACCAGGACATCCGTTTTTCCGGTCAATAATTCGTTGGCTTCGAGATATCCAATATAGTTTATGGATGGCTCATTTTTTAGCCGCTCGGCCGCCTCACGGATGCTGTCGAGACCTTTGGTCTCTTCTTCACCGATATTCAGCAAAGCCACGCGGGGACGAGAAATCCCCACCACTTCCTCTGCCAGCACCGAGCCCATGACGGCAAACTGCGCCAGCATAACACTGTCGCAATCGACGTTGGCGCCTAAATCCAGCACCACCGTTTTGCCCTTTTGCTGGTGCGGCAGTACCGTCACCAGTGCCGGGCGCTCAATACCCTCAAGGGGTTTGAGCAGTAATTTTGCCAGCCCCATCAGCGCGCCGGTATTGCCGGCGCTGACGCACGCCTGCGCACGCCCTTCTTTCACCAGCTCAAGCGCAATGCGCATTGAGCTTCCGCGACTGCTGCGGATCGCCTGTGAGGCCCGGACATCACTGGCAATAACTGACTGGGCAGGAATAATCTGCAGACGTGAACGTTGTTCGAAGTCAGCTTTTGCAAGTAATGGCGTGATTGTGTCGGGATTGCCGACTAATAGGAGAGTGAGTTGCGAATTAGAGTTCAGTGCCTGCAATGCTGCAGGCACTGTCACGGAAGGGCCAAAATCTCCCCCCATGACATCTAACGCCAGGGTTAGACGTGTCAAGGTATCGTCGCAGCCTGGTTCGGTATATCCCCGTTTGCACGGGGAAACCCTCACTAAGCCTAATCACGCAAACGCGTGATTACTTAGTGATAACCTTGCGGCCGCGGTAGAAACCGTCAGCAGTGATGTGGTGACGCAGGTGTTTCTCACCAGAAGTCTTGTCTACAGACAGGCTGGTAACTGCGGTCAGCGCGTCATGGGAACGACGCATGCCACGTTTGGAACGGGTTGGTTTATTCTGTTGTACGGCCATGGACCTTACTCCTTAATTACTTACGCTTTAAACTGGCTAATACGGCAAATGGGTTTGGTTTTTGCGCTTCATCAGGCAGTTCCCCAAAGACCATGTCCGCCTCGGACACTTCACAGTGTTCAGAATCATGCACCGGAACTACAGGCAAGGTGAGGATGATTTCATCTTCAACCAGCGCCAGCAGATCGATTTCACCGAATTCGTTAACCTCAATCGGCTCATACGCTTCCGGGAGTGCTTCAGCCTGTTCGTCTGAACGAACCGGACTAAAACAATATGTTGTGTGAACATGAAGTGGGAACGGTTTCCCGCAACGCTGACATTCGAGCGTGACCGACACCTTTGCATCACCGGTAATAACGGCAAGGCGCTGGGGATCGATTTCGAACGACATGGAGCATTCCACATCACTGTCCACACTGACTACGGATTCGGCGACGCGCTCAGCCTGATCACGAGTATAGATACCTTCGTAATCAAGGCGTTTTTGAGCCGTACGAACCGGATCAAGAGTCAGGGGTAATTTTACCTTTTGCATAGGGCGCGCATATTAACTTTGTAACGTCATAGAGTCAAAGAAAAAGGCAACCTCAGGCTGCCTTTTGCCATTTATTCGCACACATTGCGGCCCGTAGTTTAAAATGGCTGGCATCGATACGCTATATCTGGTGAAAAAAATATGCCAAATCTCATTCTCGCCTCCACGTCACCCTACCGCCGCGTGTTGCTGGAAAAGCTGGGCGTCCCATTCGAATGCGCCGCGCCGAACGTGGATGAAAGCCCACTGCCCGGTGAATCGCCACGTCATCTGGTGGTCCGTCTGGCTCAGGAAAAAGCGAAAAGTCTGGCAGCGCGATTCCCTGACCATTTAATTATAGGTTCCGATCAGGTTTGCGTCCTGGATGGAACGATCACCGGTAAACCGCACACCGAAGAGAATGCCCGCCAGCAGCTGCTGAAAGCGCGCGGCAGTATCGTCACCTTCTATACCGGCCTGGCCCTTTATAATTCGTCTACGGGTCATTTACAGACGGAATGTGAGCCCTTTGACGTGCACTTCCGCCATCTCAGCGAACAGGAAATTGACGACTACGTGCGAAAAGAGCGGCCACTCAACTGCGCAGGCAGCTTTAAGAGCGAGGGGCTGGGAATAGCGTTGTTTGACAGGCTGGACGGGCGCGACCCGAACGCGCTGGTGGGATTACCGCTGATTGCACTGTGCCAGATGCTGCGCCGGGAGCATTACAACCCGCTGATGGCGTAACCCTGTGCTTCGCCCGGCGGCGCTACGCTTGCTCGGGCCTACGATTTTGTAGGCCGGGTAAGCGCAGCGCCGCCCGGCATTAATTTCCGCGCAGAACCTTCAGACAGCGCTTCAGCTGCTCGTCTAACGGGGCTTCGATACGCATCACCTCGCCGGTACCCGGGTGGGTAAACTTCAGCGCGGCGGCATGCAGGAACAGACGCGATAAGCCTGTACCGGCCAGCTGCTTGTCGAATTCACGGTCGCCATAGCGATCGTCGAAGGCGATAGGATGGCCCGCATGCTGCGTGTGAACGCGGATCTGGTGGGTACGTCCGGTCACCGGGCTGCAGCGCACAAGGGTGGCAAATTCATAACGCTCTTCCACCTTGAACCGGGTTTCAGACGGTTTGCCTTCCTGACTCACGCGGACGATACGCTCACCGCTTTGCAGAATGTTTTTCAGCAGCGGCGCCTGTACCACTTTGACATGGGACTGCCACTGACCGCGTACCAGCGCGAGGTAATCCTTCTGCATCCCTTTCTCACGCAGCTGCTCATGCAGCGAACGCAGCGCCGAACGCTTTTTGGCAACCAGCAGCACGCCGGAGGTGTCGCGATCAAGACGATGAACCAGCTCAAGGAAGCGGGCCTCCGGGCGCAGCGCGCGCAGACCTTCAATCACCCCGAAGCTCAACCCACTGCCGCCGTGTACGGCGGTACCTGAGGGTTTGTTGAGCACCAGAATATGATCGTCTTCATATAAAATCACATTCGTCAGCGCGGCGACTTTGTTCAGGTGCGGCGACACCGCCTCCTCTTCCCGTTCGGCGACACGCACGGGCGGGATGCGCACTTCATCACCCGCTTCAAGTTTGTATTCAGGTTTGATGCGTTTCTTATTAACCCGTACCTCACCCTTACGCAGGATGCGGTAAATCATGCTCTTTGGCACACCCTTCAGTTGGGTACGCAAAAAGTTGTCAATGCGTTGCCCCGCTTCATCTTCGGTGATGGCAACCATTTTTACGGCTGGAGTCTCTGTTTTCATGGGGGGCGATTCTAATTATCGTCAGCCATTAGCGCCACTCATTTTTCTATGCTTATATTTACCTTTACCCGGTCAGGGTTTCGTTCACGCAATCGATTTGGTGGTTATTAAACCAATCATTCGAAAGAAGTGAAGAAACTGTGAGTAACCGGGTGATAATTGGCAAAAGTCATCTTGCTATAACCCGGTTAGCAATGGAATAATGCTGCTGTTTTCCGTGTTAAATCCTGGTTAAGTAAGGATATCGACGGAATGACCAATTTTGTCTGACCGATCATCCACGCAGCAATGGCGTAAGACGTATTGATCTTTCAGACAGTTAGCGGGCTGCGGGTTGCAGTACTTACCGGTAAATGGAATCTTCTCTGGAGAGTTTTACCCAGGCTATTCCCCTGATAATCGCGCTGTATTTCCGTATGAAATACAGGCAACCGACACTTTGCGCCTCTTAAGCGAGCGACAACCGTGAGGTTGGCGACGTGAATAGACACGAGGCCATCGGTTCATACCCCGGAAAGCGTCACCTTGCCCGCAGCTTAGTCGTCAATGTAAGAATAATGAGTAAGTTACGATGAAAAGAATGTTAATCAACGCAACTCAGCAAGAAGAGTTGCGTGTCGCCCTTGTGGATGGGCAGCGTCTGTACGATCTGGATATCGAAAGTCCTGGACACGAACAGAAAAAAGCGAACATTTACAAAGGCAAAATCACCCGTATCGAACCTAGCCTTGAAGCCGCATTTGTTGACTACGGTGCCGAGCGTCATGGTTTCCTCCCTCTAAAAGAGATTGCTCGCGAATACTTCCCTTCCAACTATAACGCCCATGGCCGCCCGAACATCAAAGATGTGCTGCGTGAAGGCCAGGAAGTTATCGTTCAGATCGATAAAGAAGAGCGTGGCAACAAAGGCGCCGCGCTGACCACCTTTATCAGTCTGGCTGGCAGCTATCTGGTACTGATGCCAAACAACCCGCGCGCGGGGGGTATCTCTCGCCGGATTGAAGGCGACGACCGTACCGAGCTGAAAGAAGCGCTGGCCAGTCTTGAACTGCCAGACGGCATGGGCCTGATCGTTCGTACCGCAGGTGTAGGCAAATCTGCTGAAGCGCTGCAGTGGGACCTCGGCTTCCGCCTGAAGCACTGGGAAGCGATTCAGAAAGCCGCTGAAAGCCGTCCTGCTCCGTTCCTGATCCATCAGGAAAGCAACGTCATCGTGCGTGCCTTCCGTGATTACCTGCGTCAGGACATCGGTGAAATTCTGATTGATAACCCGAAAGTGCTTGAGCTGGCTCGCCAGCATATTGCCGCGCTGGGTCGTCCTGACTTCACCAGCAAAATCAAACTGTACACCGGTGAGATCCCGCTGTTCAGCCACTACCAGATCGAATCGCAGATTGAATCCGCCTTCCAGCGTGAAGTGCGTCTGCCGTCCGGCGGTTCTATCGTTATCGACAGCACCGAGGCGCTGACCGCCATCGACATCAACTCCGCGCGGGCAACCCGCGGCGGCGATATCGAAGAAACCGCGTTCAACACCAACCTCGAAGCGGCGGATGAGATTGCGCGTCAGCTGCGTCTGCGTGACCTCGGCGGCCTGATCGTTATCGACTTCATCGACATGACGCCAGTGCGTCACCAGCGCGCGGTGGAAAACCGTCTGCGTGAAGCGGTGCGTCAGGACCGTGCGCGTATCCAGATCAGCCACATCTCCCGTTTTGGCCTGCTGGAGATGTCCCGTCAGCGTCTGAGCCCGTCCCTCGGTGAATCGAGCCACCACGTCTGCCCACGCTGTAGCGGCACCGGCACCGTGCGTGACAACGAATCGCTGGCGCTCTCTATCCTGCGTCTCATCGAAGAAGAAGCGCTGAAAGAGAACACCAAAGAAGTCCACGCCATTGTGCCTGTGCCGGTCGCCTCCTACCTGCTGAACGAAAAACGTGCTGCGGTAAGTGCTATTGAAGCCCGTCTGAGCGGCGTACGCTGCGTGATCGTGCCTAACGACCAGATGCAAACCCCGCACTACTCCGTACTGCGCGTGCGCAAAGGCGAAGAGACCTCCACCCTCAGCTACATGCTGCCGAAGCTGCATGAAGAGGAGATGGCTCTGCCGTCCGACGAAGAGTACGCCGAGCGTAAACTTCCGGAACAGCCAGCCCTGGCAGCGTTTGTGATGCCAGAAGCGCCGCCTGAGCCAACGCACGAGGCCGTGGTAGCCAAACCGGCAGCCGCTAAACCGGTAGCCGAGGCCAGCCAACCGGTTGAGCAGCCAGGTCTGCTGAGCCGCTTCTTCAGCGCGCTGAAGAAAATGTTTGCTGGAGAAGAACCACAGCCAGCCCCAGCGCCGGTTGAGAAGAAAGAAGAGAAGCAGGAGCGTTCACCGGATCGTCGTAAACGTCAGAATAACCGTCGCGATCGTAACGAGCGCCGCGATAACCGTTCCGAGAATAACGAAGGCCGTGAAGGCAGCGAAAGCCGTGACAATCGCGAAAGCCGCGATAATCGCGACAACCGTGAAGGTCGTGAGCGCCGCGAAGGTCGTGACGATAACCGTCGCAACCGTCGCGAGAAGCCGCAGCAGAACACGGAAGATCGTGAAATTCGTCAGCCGGTCAGCGAAGAAGCTGACAAAGGCAGACAGCGTGATGAGCAGCAGCCGCGTCGCGAGCGCAACCGTCGTCGTAATGATGACAAGCGCCAGGCGCAGCAGGAAGTTAAAGTGCTTAATCGCGAAGAAGAGACCGTGCAGGATGCCGATCAGGAAGAACGCGTTCAGGTCATGCCGCGCCGTAAGCAGCGTCAGCTGAACCAGAAAGTGCGTTTCGAGTCTCAGACCGAAGAAGCGGCTGTTGAAGCGGTAGCGCCTCAGGTTGAACCTGCCCAGAGCACCGAGCTGGCGAAAGTCGACCTGCCTGCGGTTATCGAAAATGCACCTGAGCAGGAAGAGACCGGCGAAGGCCGCGACAACGCGGGCATGCCGCGTCGTTCACGTCGCTCCCCGCGCCACCTGCGCGTGAGCGGTCAGCGTCGCCGCCGTTATCGTGACGAGCGTTACCCGCTGCAGTCACCGATGCCGCTGGCTATCGCCTGTGCGTCACCAGAAATGGCCTCCGGTAAAGCCTGGATCCGTTATCCGGTTGCCCGTCCACAGGAGCAGCAGTTTGACGAGCAGAACGCGGCTGTCGACGCGGTTGCCCCGGTAGCGCCAGTCGTTGATGAGGTTATCACCGAGGCGGCGGCAGTGGTTATCCCTGAACCGCAGGTTGTTGAAGTCGATACTTCACATCCAGAGGTGATTGCCGCGCCTGTGACCGAACAGCCGCAGATTATCGCGCCTGAAGATGAAGTCGTTGCGGAACAGGTGGTGGAAGAGGCTAAGGCTGTCGAGCCGGTTGAAATCACCGAGGAAGCCGTTGAACCACAGCCGGTAGTAGAAGTTGAAGTGGAAACTGAGGTTCAACCTGAGGTTGAAATTGACGTTGAACCTGTTGCTGAAGTGGAACCAGAAGTCGCTGAAGTCAAAGCGCCGGAAGTGAAGCCAGCACCAGCCGCTCAGGTTAGCGCGGAACTTCACCACGCCACTGCGCCAATGACCCGCGCACCGGCCCCGGAATATGTTCCGGAAGCCCCGCGTCACAGCGACTGGGTACGCCCGGCGTTTGATTTCGAGGGTAAAGGTTCTGCAGGTGGTCACAGCGCAACGCACCAGGCCACAGCGCCTGCCACGCGTCCACAGCCGGCTGAATAAGCCCGCTTAAGCGCAAAAGCCGACCTTCGGGTCGGCTTTTTTATTGCTTCTGCGCAGGCCTGCGCATCCCGGCGATTTCAGGCATCACCTCTCGCATCATCTCCAGAAAGCGGCGCAGACGTGCCGGATAGTAGCGTGACCACGGATAGACCAGATGCACCGGCAATGCGGCTGGCTGCCAGTCGGGCAGCAGGTGTACCAGCCTGCCCTCACGAATGTCGTTTTCCACCGTCCAGCTTGAGACTACCGCCACCCCCAACCCGGTTAAGGCGCTTTTGCGCGCCACGTACAGGCTGTCGGTGCTCAGCCGGGGTGAGATAGCCACCCGCAGCGGCTGGGGTGCGCCTGCGTGGAACAGCTCCACGTGCTGACGATAAAAAGTATTCAGTGCCACCCAGGGCAGCACAGAGAGCTCCTCTGGCTTCTCAACCGGGGCATGGCGTGCGAGCAACTCCGGGGAGGCAACGATACTGCGCGGCACCTCGGCCAGTAATACCGACACCGTGGCCGGGTCGATCTCCGCCCCCACCCGGATGGCGCAGTCGATATTGTCACTCAGGAAATCGGCCGAGCGGTCATTGAGCATCCACTCCACATTGAGGCGCGGATAGCGCAGAAGAAACGCCGTTAACGGCTCCAGGAGCTGTTCCTGCCCGAAGGCATGGGGGGCGCGCACGCGAAGCACACCCACGGGTTCATCTTCGGTCTGCCCGACTTCATCTTCCAGCGCATGCCAGCTGTCGAGCACCCGTCGGGCATGCTGATAGCAGCGTTCACCGTCGTCGGTCAATTTCATGGCATGGGTGGTGCGCAGGATCAGGCGCACGCCGAGCAGCGTCTCCAGCGACTGCAGGCGACGGCTCACTGTGGCCTGGGTCGTTGCCATCTGCACGGCGGCGGCGGAAAGGGAACCGGTCTCGATGATGCGCACGAAAGTCCGCATCAGTTCCACCCTGTCTATACGCTCTGAGCGTTTCATTTTTTATCCGGTTATACGTTACACGTATAAGTGTTTTAACACTGCGCCTGCTACCACCGCAAGCCGGGCTGGTAAAGAATAGCGACACACCCGAAATGAGGAACTGTATATGA
The DNA here is from genome assembly GCF_036780805.1 of Leclercia sp. Taxonomy (NCBI): domain Bacteria; kingdom Pseudomonadati; phylum Pseudomonadota; class Gammaproteobacteria; order Enterobacterales; family Enterobacteriaceae; genus Leclercia; species Leclercia sp. Next base: position 1,573,848 of record NZ_DAIQCE010000001.1, read on the forward strand.
ACACCAGCACCCTAACCCCCGCCGTCAGTCGGTGGGTCATTTTTATCCTCGCCATCGGCGCGGGCTTCAGCGTCGCTTCCATCTATTATGCCCAGCCGCTGCTGCCGCTGATGGGTGCCGATCTGCATCTCAGCATTGAAGGGATGGGGATGGTGCCGACGCTCACCCAGGCAGGCTATGCGCTGGGGATCCTGTTCCTCCTGCCGCTTGGCGATCGCTATGACCGTCGTACCCTAATAGTGGTCAAAAGCATCGCCCTTGCGGGGCTGCTGCTGGCCTGTAGCCTGACGGGGCAGATCCACTCCCTGCTGCTGGTCAGCCTGCTGATTGGGATGGCGGCTACCATGGCGCAGGATATTGTTCCGGCGGCGGCTATTCTTGCCCCGGCCGGTAAACAGGGGAAAACCGTCGGGACGGTGATGACCGGCCTGCTGCTGGGGATCCTGCTCTCCCGTACGGTGAGCGGCGTGGTGGGTGAAGCCTTCGGCTGGCGCGTAATGTATCAGCTGGCAGCGGGTAGCATTGCGATCCTGGCCGTGGTGATGTGGTGGATTTTGCCCCGCTTCGCGGTCCCGTCGAACCTGGGTTATCCGGAGCTGATGCGTTCTATGGCGCACCTGTGGCGTCGCTATCCGGCGCTGCGCCGTGCCGCACTGGCCCAGGGCTTCCTTTCCATCGCCTTCAGCGCCTTCTGGTCTACGCTGGCGGTAATGCTGATGGAACACTATCACCTGGGCAGCGCGGTCGCCGGTGGATACGGTATTGCCGGTGCCGCAGGCGCTCTGGCAGCCCCGCTGGCTGGCGGTCTGGCCGATAAACTCGGTGCCGGTAAAGTTACCCAGCTCTGCGCCGCGCTGGTGACCGTCTCCTTCGCCCTGATGTTCCTGATGCCCGCCCTCGGCGTACAGGGTCAGTTAATCCTGATTGCGGTTTCTGCGGTAGGCTTTGATCTCGGTCTGCAGTCAAGCCTGGTTGCCCACCAGAATCTGGTTTACGGTCTGGAGCCGCAGGCGCGTGGTCGTCTGAACGCCCTGCTCTTCACCGGCGTGTTTATCGGGATGGCGCTGGGTTCCGCGCTCGGTAGCCAGCTGTATACGATGGCAGGCTGGCCGGGTGTGATTGCCCTGGCGACGGTCACGGCAGCCGTTGCGCTGGCCATCCGCCTGGGAGAAAGCGCACGCACCAGCAGCTCGGTCATGCAGAATTGATGATAAAAAAAAAGCCCAGTCCGCGAGAGCGGATTGGGCATACAGAACATAACCAGTTTCAAGTCATGTCCAAAGGTCAAATCTGTTATTTATTAAGCTGGAACAGGGACATACCCTGCATATCGCTGAACGCTTTATAGGACGCCTGAAGCGCAGCCTGCTGCATAGTGTAAGAAGAAATAGCTGAGTTCCAGTCAACTTCCACGAGATTGCTCATCTGCGTTGATTGCCCTAAAGCACGGTCGCTGCCGAGGGTATCAAGCGACTCAAGCTCGTTCAGCTTGGTACCCAGATCGGCACGCACGGTCAGCACGTTATCCAGGGAATTACGCAAGCCGCGGTTTGCCTTATCAATATCAGTAGCAAACTGATCAGCCTTGGCCTGATCGCCTTCAACAGGCACTTTCAGCGCTGCAATCGCGTTATCAAAAATCTTAAACAGATTCTTTTCCGGCGTAGCGCCACCCGGCTCTGGCGCGGCATTGCTGGTAAAGGATTCAAATACTTCGGTACCGGTATGGCTAATCTGCATGGTACGCGCAGAATCGACCTGTTGGCTGATCGGGGTGCTACCACCCGCATAGATTCCGGTCGTCTGATCGAAGGCAGCCGCGTCAGTTTTATAACCGGCAAAAATATAGCGACCATTACCATCGGTACTGTTTGCCAGGTTCATCAGCTGATCGCGGATACCCTGCAGATCGGTCGCGAGAGAGTTGCGATCGCTGTCACTCAGCGTGCCGTTACCGGCATAGACAATTTTCTCCTGCGCAGACTGCAGCGCGGTAGTCACCTGACCCAAAATATTCTCTTCCAGAGAGACTTTCTGCGTGGCGAAAGAGCGGGCCAGCGTGTACTGACTGTTTTGCGCCTGCGCCTGTGACAGCACGACGGCCTGCGAGGCAGCGATCGGATCGTCAGAAGGACGGTTAACACGTTTTCCGGTGGACATCTGCTCACCGTAATCCATCCACTTGCTCTGGGAATCTGTGATCCCACGCATGTTCTGCTGGTACATCATCTGGGTGCTAATACGCATCGTTGACCTCGGCCTTAGCGAATGTTGATTAACGCGTCGAAGAGCGTGCTGGCGGTTTGCAGCACCTGGGCATTGGCCAGGTAGTACTGCTGGAAACGCTGCAGGTTGCCGTACTCTTCATCGAGGTTAACCCCGGAGATCGACTGCTGCTGGTTGCTCAGCTGCGTCGCCACGTTTGCCTGGGTAGTGCTGCTGGTTTTCAGCGTTGCGGTCTTGCTGCCGACGGTACTGACCAGAGAGGCATAGGCATCGTTAAAGGTTTTGCTGCCGCCCACCACTTTGCTGTTCTGCAGATCCAGCAGCGCCTGACCGTTGCGGTTATCACTCTCTCCGCCGTCCTTGTCAGAGGCAAGAGCCAGTTTACCCTCATCGCTGATCGCCACGTCCATGTTCACAATAGCGTTGGTGACCGGCTTAACGATAAAGCTGTCTTTATTTTTTGCCGCACCCGATACGTTGACCGTCAGGCCATCAAAGGACAAGTTTCCGTTGCCGTCATCGGTGGCGGTGACCGTGGTTTTATCGGACAGGCGGGTGATCTTCCAGTTGCCGGCGTCAAACTCCATTTTGTAGTCGGTAGCCTGTACTTTGGTGTAGTTGGCCATATCAACCGTCGCTGACACGGTAGCCGAACCGGTATTTTTGCTATTGCCCAGTACCGCCGGGGTCCCGATATCGAATAATTTTTCGCCGGGTTCGCCTGCGGTGTCAAAGCCCTTTGCGTGCTGGGTGTTCATCGCGTTAGCGAAAGAGAGCGCCAGCTGGTTAAGGGTGTTGCGCGCCGCGTCGAGCTCTTCGGTGCGGAAGGTCAACATTCCGCCCAGCGAGCCGCTGGTCATCAGTTTTTCCGGGATCTCAACGGGGCCCGAGGTGCCGTCAACAAACGCCACCGTGGTACGGGACGGATCGGCGCTGGATTTTACAGCCGCCAGCTGGTTGGATGTGCTGCCCTGAACCAGGTTGTAGCCGTTGCCGAAGGAGACGTTATAGGTGCCACCGTCCTGGACCGAGACTTCAACGCCCACGATCTGGTTCAGCTCGCTGACCAGCTGGTCACGCTGATCGAGCAGGTTGTTCGGGGAGGCGCCCGCACCCACGCCGGTCAGACGGGAGATCTGATCGTTGAGGTTGGCAATCTGTTTAGCGTAGTTGTTGATCTGCTCTACGCTGGTGCCAATCGCGGTATTGATCTGCTTATCCTGATCGCGCAGATACTGGTCGTTCACCTTGAACTGGTTCACCAGGCCGTCGGCCTTGCCCAACACCGTCTGGCGCGCCGCCGGATCTTCGGCATTGCTGACCAGGGTCTGCAGGCTGCTGAAGAAGTCCTGCATGGTGGTGGCCAGGTTGTTGGTGCTGCCGGACAGGATGTCGTCAATTTTGGACATCTGCTGGTAACGGGTAGTCAGTGCACTGCTCTGATTCTGCGCGTTGCGCAGCTGGTTGGTAATGAATGAATCATATTCGCGCTGTACCCCGGAGACATACACGCCGTTGCCAACCCAACCGCCGCCTGTCAGGGTGCTGTTTGAGGCGCTCAGCACCGTCGTTTGACGGGTATAGCCCGTCACGTTGTAGCTTGAAATGTTATTACTGGCGGTATTCAGCGCAGCCTGTGCCGCGCTGAGGCCACTCATGGCGCTGTTGATCAAACTGGACATGGGGGTTCCTTTTATACTTTCAGACACGAGTCCTGCTGGAGATTATCGGCAGCCCCCAGCCGGACTTGAGAACTTTCAGAACAGATTTTCGATATCGTTGCTGTACGCTTTGCTGACTTTCTCACCCATCGCTTTAAGCTGCTGGATCATGCTGGTCAGCTTGCGGGCATACTGCGGATCGGTGGCGTAACCCGCGTTCTGCAACGCCTGTGCGCCCTGCTCTGCCGTCGCCGCCTGGGTCACTGCCGCGTAGCGCGGGTTGCGACTCAGCACACCGACGTAGTCTGAAAGCGCTTCCAGATACGAGCTGTAGACGCGGAACTTAGCTTTAACTTTCTTCGCTTCGCCGTTTTCATATTCGGTGGTGGTGATCTCGGTGGTCGGCCCTTTCCAGCTCCCGGTGGCCTTCACGCCAAAGATGTTGAAGCTTGGCTCGCCGTTCTCACGACGGATCTGCCGTTGCCCCCAGCCGGACTCCAGCGCCGCCTGGGCCAGAATCAGGTGATGCGGCACCCCGCTCTGCTGACTGGCGAGACGCGCAGGCAGCGAAAGCTGGGCCAGAAAGTCTTTGCTGTCGCCGGTGAGCGGTTCATCGTCACTTTCTGGAGCTTTCGGCACCGCTTTACGCACCATCTGAGTCAGGGCCTGGTTTTGATAGCTGGTCACCTTTTCCAGATCGAACTTCATCGGCACCTGCTGCGGTGCCTCTTCCGGCGGCACGCCCTGGGCGGCCGCCATCTGCTTCACGATCACATCGGCCAGCCCAAGCCCTTTACCGGAGGTCATCTGCTGCGCAATCTGCTGGTCATACATGCTGGTGTACAGACGCGTTGAGTCGCTGCTGAAGATGCCGTCTTTCGGCAGTGCCTCACGCATGCTTTTCAGCATCATCTGGACAAACATTCCTTCCACCTGGCGGGCCACCGGGCGGATATTTCCCGCCGGATCTTTGCCTGCTTTGGCTTTCAGGTCGTTGAGCGACTGGGTATCCCAGGCCGCGCTGCTCAGCAGTTTGCTATCGGTCAGCATCAGATAATTTCCAGTTTGGCGCGTAGACAGCCTGCGCTCTGCATGGATTGCAGAATCGACATCAGATCGATCGGGGTTGCGCCCAGCGCATTCAGCGCCCGTACCACGTTGTTGAGGTTGGCACTGGAACGCACGCTCTGCAGCGAACCGCCGCTCTGACGCATATCAATCTGGGTCTGTGGCGTAACGACTGTTTGACCGCCGCCAAACGGCGTATCCGGCTGGCTGACGTTAGCCGAACGGTTGACGGTGACCGACAGGTTGCCCTGTGCCACGGCACAGTTATCGAGAGTCACTTCACGGTTCATCACCACCGAGCCGGTACGGGAGTTAATAATCACTTTGGCATCCTGCGGCGTGACGTTCACTTCCATGTTCTGGATATCCGCCAGCAGGCGAACCTGATTGCTGCCCCCGGAGGAGACGCGGATCTGCACGGTGCGGGCATCCAGCGCCGTGGCGCTACCATAGCCGCGACCGCGGTTGATGGTGTCAGCGATCTGCTGCGCCATCGTGAAGTCATCCTGATTCAGCTGCAGGTTGATGGTGTTACCGGACCCGAACTGGGTTGGCAGTTCACGCTCAATGATCGCCCCGTTGGTGATACGACCGCCGTTCAGCTGGTTAACCTGCACGCTGCTGCCGCCGGCGGAGGCACCCGCCCCGCCGACCAGAATGTTACCCTGCGCAAGAGCGTAAACCTGACTGTCGACCCCTTTCAGCGGGGTCATCAGCAGCGTACCGCCACGCAGGCTTTTCGCGTTACCCATGGAGGAGACCACCACGTCGATGGTCTGCCCCTGGCGGGAAAAGGCCGGATAGGAGGCGGTGACCATCACGGCCGCCACGTTTTTCAGCTGCATGTTGGTCCCGGCCGGCACCGTGATGCCGAGCTGGGAGAGCATGTTGTTCAGGCTCTGGGTGGTGAACGGGGTCTGGGTCGTCTGGTCACCCGTGCCGTCCAGTCCGACCACCAGGCCGTAGCCGATCAGGGAGTTTTCTCGCACGCCCTGAACGCTTGTGAGATCGCGGATACGGTCGGCCTGGGCAACGGTTGCCACCAGCACCAACAGGATCCCGAAGAGGGATTTAAACATAGGTCACCTCGCTTACATCGGCGATAAATTAAGGAAGAAACGCTGCAGCCAGCCCATATTCTGCGCTTCATTGATGTAGCCGTTGCCGACGTACTCGATGCGCGCATCCGCCACCTGGGTGGACGGTACGGTGTTGGAGCCGCTGATGGTGCGAGGGTTAACCACACCCGAGAAGCGAATGAACTCAGTGCCCTGATTAATGGCGATCTGTTTTTCACCCACGACATGTAAATTGCCGTTCGCCAGCACCTGGTCGACGGTCACCGTCAGGGTGCCGCTAAAGGTGTTGCTGGCATTGGCGCCGCCTTTACCGTTAAAGGAGTTGCCGCCTGACGCCTCGGCATCGGCGCGGGCATTACCGAAGAGACCTTCGAGGTAACGCGGCACGGTGTCGAAGCCAAAATTGGTTTTCCCGTCGCGGCTGGCATTCGCTGACGAGCTCTTGCTGGCGCTGACGTTCTCCTGGAGCTGGATGGTCAGCGTATCGCCGATATTACGTGGGCGACGGTCTTCAAACATCGGCTGATAACCGTAGTTAATCGGCTGCGCTGTCTGGAAAATAGAGCCATTCGCGACCGGCGTCGGGCCAGGAACGGGTTGGGCGGAAGTCGCACCCTGCACCAGAGGTTGAGACGGAACCCAGGCGCAACCGGTCAGGGTAACGGCCAGGAGGGTCACTATCGGATAACGAATCGCCGCGAGTTTTTGCATTGCCTTCATCTTCGAAAACAGGGAGCCGGCGCGGCGCGAACCGCACCGGACTACACCTTAGAGTTGCGTCAGTTTCTGCAGCATCTGGTCGGTCGTCGACACTGCTTTACTGTTAATTTCGTACGCGCGCTGAACCTGGATCATATTCACCAGCTCTTCTGCGACGTTGACGTTTGAGGTTTCCACATACCCCTGATACAGCAGACCTGAACCGTTCAGACCCGGCGTGCTCTCATTCGGCGCACCGGAAGACTGGGTTTCGATGTACAGGTTCTCACCGATGCTTTCCAGACCGGTGTCGTTCATGAAGGTGGTCAGGTTAAGCTGGCCAACCTGCACCGGCGCGGCCTGGCCCTGCTGGGTCACGCTCACGATCCCGTCACGCCCGATAGTAATGCTCAGGGCGTTAGCCGGAATGGTGATGGCTGGCTGCACCTGAAAACCGCCCGCCGTCACCAGCTGACCGTTCTGATCCACCTGGAACGAGCCGTCACGGGTGTAGGCAGAGGTACCGTCAGGCAGCTGCACCTGGAAGAAGCCCTGGCCTTTGATCGCCACGTCTTTGCTGTTGTTGGTCTGGGACAGGTTGCCCTGGCTGTGCAGACGCTCGGTCGCCACCGGACGCACGCCGGTACCGATCTGCAGACCGGATGGCAGCGTGGTCTGTTCAGACGACTGGGCACCCGGCTGGCGGATGGTCTGATAAAGCAAATCTTCAAAAACCGCACGCTGACGCTTAAACCCATTGGTGCTCACGTTCGCCAGGTTGTTGGCGATGACATCCATATTGGTTTGCTGCGCGTCGAGGCCGGTCTTCGCGATCCATAAAGAACTGATCATAAGGTGTCCTGTTAACTCATTGACAGCAGCTGGTTGGCGCGACCGGCGTTTTCATCGACGCTGGAGATCACCTTCATCTGCATTTCAAAACGGCGCGCGCTGGCGATCATGTCGGTCATCGCCGCCACCGGCTTCACGTTACTGCCTTCCAGCACGCCAGACATGACGCGAATGCTCGGGTCGGCCTGTAAGGTCGCGCCACGGGTGGCCTGCGCCGCCTGGGTCAGACGGAACATGCCGTCGTCGCCACGCTGCACTTCAAATCCTTCGGCTTTGACCAGCTTCAGGCGGCCAACCGGTGATACGGTATTTGGCGGATCGCCGGGGTTCAGGGCCGAGATGGTCCCGTCTGCCGCGATGGTGATCTCCGAGCCTTCCGGCACGGTGATCGGGCCGCCGTCACCGATAACCGGATGTCCCTGGATGGTCAGTTGCCCGACCGAATCCACCTGGATGTTCCCGTTACGGGTGTAGCCTTCGCCGCCGTCGGCGGTTTCAACCGCCAGCCAGCCGTCCTGCTGCAGCGCCACGTCGAGCGGGCGCGAGGTGTAGTCCATCGAACCCGGCGTCATGTCGGCGCCCGGCGTGGACGCGGTGACCAGCGTACGCGTCGGCAGGGAGAGCCCTTCCACCGGGACGGCGCGCATCGCATTGAGCTGCGCACGAAAACCCGGCGTTGAGGCGTTCGCCAGGTTACTGGCGGTGACTGCCTGCTGATTGAGCGTCTGACTGGCGGCGCCCATCGCGGTATATATTGCGTGATCCATTAAGAAATCCCGTCAGCCACTTAGCGGAGGTTAACCAGCGTGTTGAGGATCTGATCCTGGGTTTTGATGGTCTGCGCGTTCGACTGATAGTTACGCTGCGCGACGATCATATTGACCAGCTCTTTACTCAGGTCGACGTTGGAGGCTTCCAGCGCGCCGTTGGTCAGGGTACCGAAGTTACCGGAACCGGCGGTGCCCAGCAGCGCCACGCCTGAAGACTGAGTAGCAGACCAGACGTTGTTACCTTCCGACTGCAGGCCTTCGTTGTTGGCGAAGTTCGCCATCACGATCTGACCCAGCACCTGGTTTTGTTCGTTGGAGTAGTTACCGACTACAGTACCGTCATCGTTGATCTGATAGCTCACCAGGTCGCCCGGCTTGTAGCCGTTCTGGTTGGTCGCCACGATGTTGTTCGCCCCGGTGTTCTGCTGCATGGAGTTGAGGAAGCTCAGGGAGAAGCTCACCGCCGGTGCGCCGCTCAGTGGCTCGGAGGTCACGTCGATAGACGTGCTGGCGTTTAGGTTGGCAGTATCCAGGGTCCAGGTTTCCGGCGTAGTGCCCTGAGGGAGGTAGTTAGTCACCCCTTGCAGGATACCGTTACCGTCGAAGCTCATCTGCGCCGCTTTGGTAATTTTACCGTTCGTCACGCTGCCATCCTGGGTGTAGAGATCCCACTTGTTGTCTGCCGTTTTCACGTAGTAGACATACATGTTGTGGGCGTTACCCTGGTTGTCGTAAACGGTGATGGTGCCTTTCTTGTTGAAGCTGTCTGAATCCGGGTTAGCGTTGGTCGCATCAAACGGAATGGTCGGCACGCTGTCGGTGGAGTTCAGGTTGATCTGCTGCGCGGCGATGCTGGTCGCTTTTGCCGACATCAGGGTGTTTGGAATGTTGATCGGCTGCGGGTTCGCGCCGGTCTGCACCGTTGGCGGGCTACCTGCTGCCGGATAGCCGGTCAGCTGCAGGCCCTGCATGTTCACCAGGTTGCGGTTTTCGTCCATGCTGAACTGGCCGTTACGGCTGTAATAGACAGCGCCGTTGCTGTCGAGCATACGGAAGAAACCGTTCTGGCTGATGGCGACATCCAGGCCACGGCCGGTGTTGGTAGTGGTACCGTCTGAAAAGTCCTGGGTGATCCCGGCGACTTTAACGCCCAGACCCACTTTGGAACCGGCGAACATATCCGCGAACGACGCGCTACCGGACTTAAAGCCATAGGTCGCGGAGTTGGCAATGTTGTTACCAATGACGTCGAGGTTAGTGGCTGCAGCATTCAGGCCGCTGACCGCTTGTGAAAAGGCCATGAGTTACTCCTAAAGGGGTTAAATAATCTGCCGAACTTCGTCGAGCGTGGTGGTACCGTAAGTGCCGAGATCCAGCGTGTTACCGGTGCTGCTGCGGATCACGCCCTGCACCATCGCAAACTGCAGTGGCTGCGCCACCAGCTGCGTGCTGCCGCTGCTGGCGGAAATCGCGACGTTATAAGAGCCGTTTGGTGCCGTGCTGCCGTCGGTCAGGGTTCCGTCCCAGGTAAAGGTGTGGACGCCCGCTTTCAGCTCGCCAATGTCAATGGTTCGCACCACCGCGCCGTTCTTATCGGTGATGGTGGCGGTCACTTTGTCCGCGCTCTGCTGCAGCTCAACGCCAAACGGGGTCGTTGAGGTGGTGGTCGAGCCTTCGGCACCGCTGGTGCCTGCCAGAACGGTGGTGCCCGGGATCATCACGCCATGGCCAATCAGCGTGCTGGCCTGCATCGACTGGCTGCTGTCGATCTGCCCGGAGATAGAGCCCAGGGTGGTGTTGAGCTTTTCAATGCCGCTCACCGTACTGATCTGCGCAAGCTGCGTGGTCAGTTCGTTGTTCTGCATCGGGTTGGTCGGATCCTGGTTTTTCAGCTGCGCCACCAGCAGGGTCAAAAAGCTGCCCTGCAGATCGGAAGCATTGCTTCCGGTAAGCGAGCTGCTGCCGGTGGCGCCGCTGACGCCAGTGGCCGTCGATCTGTCATTTACATTTACGGCAAGGGACATTGATCTCTCCTTTACTGGCCCAGAGTGAGCGTTTTAAGCATCATGGTCTTCACGGTATTCAGGACTTCTACGTTGGCCTGGTAGCTGCGAGAGGCTGACATGGTGTTAACCATCTCGCCGACCACGTCCACGTTGGGCATTTTGACGTAGCCGCTGGCGTCCGCCAGCGGGTTGCCCGGCTCGTACACCAGTTTGTCCGGTGCCTGGCTCTCAATCACGCTGGCCACTTTAACCCCGCCGGTTTCCGCACCCGGCGCAGCATCCACCTGGAACACCACCTGCTTGGCGCGGTAAGGTTGCCCGTCCGGCCCGGTCACGCTGTCGGCGTTCGCCATGTTACTGGCGGCAACGTTCAGACGCTGGGACTGCGCGGTCAGGGCTGAACCCGCGATATCAAAGATATTGAGTAAGGCCATTACTGGTTGCCTCCCTGCAGAACACTCATCATGCCTTTAATCTGCCCGCCGAGAACGGTCAGCCCCATCTGGTACTTGAGGCTGTTATCAGCGAACTGCGTACGCTCCCGGTCCATATCGACGGTGTTACCGTCCAGGGATGGCTGATCGGGGATGCGATAAAGTAAATCGGTACTCGGGGTGGTCACGGTCTCTGCGGGAATATGGCGTGCAGAGGTCAGCGCAAGGGCGACACCGCTATTCTCGGCCCGACCGCGCTCCATCACTTTCTTTAATTCACTGGAAAAATCGATATCGCGCGCCTGAAACCCGGGGGTATCGGCATTCGCGATATTGGCGGCCAGAATCTCCTGACGCTGGGCACGCAAGTTGAGCGCTTCCTGCTGAAAACGTAGCGCGGCGTCGAGTTTATCGAGCATGTCTCCTCCGCTGATGGCAAAATTTCAGTGGATAGCTTAAATCTCAACCCGTCTCCGTCATCGACGGAATAAGCGCAAAATGCGTCGCTATTTATTGCGTTGATGCCCACCCGCTACAGGTAGAATCCTGCTCATTCTGTAATCCGACGGTATCTGGCGATATGGCATTCAAACGTGGTGTGACCGCAACCCTCCTCCTCTGGAGCGCTCTCTCTCAGGCGCAGGATCTGAACGCTCAGCTGACGGCGTTTTTTGCCCAGCGACTGGCAGGATTCAGCGATGAGGTGTCGGTCCAGGTCCGCACACCGGCCAGCATGCTGCCCACTTGCGAGACCCCTGAATTCAGCGTCCCTGGCAACACCCGCCAGTGGGGGAACGTGAGCGTCACGGCACGATGTGACAATGAAAAACGGTTTATACAGGTTGCAGTTCAGGCGACGGGCGATTATGTTGTCGCGTCCCAGAACATCCCCCGGGGTGCGGCTCTGCAGCCGGGTAGCGTAACGCTGCAACGCGGCAGGCTGGATCAGCTCCCGCCGCGCACGATTCTGGATATTAACCAGGCGCAGAACGCCATTAGCTTGCGCGATCTGGTGCCCGGGCAGCCTCTGCAACTGTCGATGCTGCGCCAGGCATGGTTAATCAAAGCCGGGCAGCGGGTGATGGTGATCGCCAGCGGCGAGGGCTTTAGCGTTAACAGCGAAGGACAGGCGCTGAACAATGCGGCCGTGGCACAAAACGCCCGCGTCAGGATGACTTCAGGCCAGGTCGTGAGCGGCACGGTCAATTCTGATGGGAATATTCTGATTAACCTATAATCTTTTTAAAGATTATGCGGCGACTGCCGATAAATCATTAACAAATGATAATGTCAGGCGCTAACGCCGCCAACCCTCGATGAGGACACCACAATGAGCATTGATCGTACATCGCCCCTGAAACCGGTTAGCACTGTACAACCTCGCGAACTGAATGACACTGCGACGGCAAAAACGCGCCTGCAAAAATCGGCAGCGGCCAATAGCACCAGCGTCACGCTGAGCGATGCCCAGGCGAAACTGATGCAGCCGGGCAGCAACGATATCAACATGGAACGTGTTGAAGCGCTGAAAACCGCGATCCGTAACGGTGAGCTGAAAATGGATACCAGTAAAATCGCTGACGCGCTGATCCAGGATGCGCAAAGTTTCTTAGAGTAATCGCCGTATGAGTCGTCTGACGGAAATAATGGATCAAATGACGGTCGTCTTAAACGACCTGAAAACGGTAATGGATGCCGAGCAACAGCAGCTCTCTGCCGGGAATGTCCACGGCAGCGCACTGCAGCGTATTACAGAAGATAAAAGCTCCCTGCTGGCCACGCTGGATTATCTGGAGCAGCAGCGACGCGCCGAGCAGACCGCGCGCCAGAGTGCCAATGATGATGTCGCCGATCGCTGGCAAACGATTACTGAAAAAACTCAGCATCTGCGCGACCTCAATCAGCACAACGGCTGGTTACTCGAAGGACAAATCACCCGTAACCAGCAGGCGCTGGACGTGCTGAAGCCGCATCAGGAGCCAGCACTGTATGGCGCCGATGGCCAGACATCCAGCTCTCGCAGCGGCGGGAAGAAGTTTTCGATTTAATTGTCTGAATAAGACAGAGAACGGGGAGTACCGAGAGGTACTCCCCTTTTTTCGTTACGCCGTGCGGCGGGCGAACTCTTTTACCTTAAAGCCCAGCACTGCGAGGGTTGCGAAGTACGCCACCACACCCACCACCACGACCGCCATCAGGCGCAGCAGGCGGTAAGGCATGGTGCCCAGCGACCAGTCCGGCATCACGTACAGCATCCCCACCAGCGCCGCGGCCATCACCAGCACCGCAATCACCAGACGCAGCAAGAAGCTCGACCAGCCCGGCTGTGGGGTAAAGATCTGCTGCTTTCTCAGCTGCCAGTAGAGCAGCCCGGCATTCAGACAGGCCGCCAGACCGATGGACAGCGACAGACCGGCATGCTTCAGCGGACCGATAAAGGCCAGGTTCATCACCTGAGTCATGATCAGGGTGACGATGGCGATCTTCACCGGGGTCTTGATGTCCTGGCGCGAATAGAAGCCCGGAGCCAGCACTTTCACCACGATCAACCCCATCAGGCCAACGGAATAGGCCACCAGCGCCCGCTGGGTCATGGCAGCGTCAAAGGCGGTAAATTTCCCGTACTGGAACAGGGACACGGTTAGCGGTTTGGCGAGGATCCCCAGCGCCACCGCGCTCGGCAGCGCCAGCAGGAAGCAGAGGCGCAGCCCCCAGTCCATCAGGCGGCAGTACTCATCATGATTCCCGCTGGCAAAGCTGCGGGAGAGTGACGGCAGCAGGATAGTGCCCAGCGCCACCCCCAGCACCCCGGACGGAAACTCCATCAGGCGGTCGGCATAGTACATCCACGACACCGACCCGGAGACGAGGAACGAGGCGAAGATGGTGTTGATGATCAGCGAAATCTGGCTCACCGAGACGCCGAGGATCGCCGGCCCCATCTGCTTCACCACCCGCATCGCCCCCGCATCACGCAGGTTAATACGCGGCAGCACCAGCATGCCGATCTTCTTCAGGTGCGGCAGCTGATACGCCAGCTGCAGCACGCCGCCCACCGTTACCGCCCAGGCCAGCGCCAGCACCGGCGGATGGAAATGCGGCGCGGCGAACAGCGCAAAGCCGATCATGCTGACATTGAGGAACGTCGGGGCAAAGGCCGGAACCGAGAAGCGGTTCCAGGTATTAAGGATGGCACCCGCCAGCGACGCCAGCGAAATCAGCAGAATATAGGGGAAAGTGATGCGCAGCAGCTGCGAGGTCAGGGCAAATTTGTCAGCGGTGTCCGCAAAGCCGGGGGCGGTAACCATGATCACCCAGGGCGCGGCCAGCATCCCGATCACCGTGACGATCGCCAGCGCGAGGGTCAGCAATCCCGAGACGTAGGAGACAAACACCTTCGTCGCGTCTTCACCCTGCTTACTTTTGTACTCCGCCAGAATGGGCACGAAAGCCTGAGAAAACGCCCCTTCGGCAAAGATACGGCGCAGCAGGTTAGGCAGTTTAAACGCCACAAAAAAGGCGTCAGTCGCCATCCCTGCGCCAAAGACCCTCGCCACAATGGCGTCGCGCGCAAAGCCCAGCACGCGCGAAAACATGGTCATCGAGCTGACGGCTGCCAGCGATTTTAATAGGTTCATTAACGTGAGCTTCCACTACTTCAAACAAAACGCCTGCAAAGCAGGCGTCATTTCGCCGGGTGGCGCGATGCTGACCCGGCCGACAAAACACAAAACGCGCCTAGTCTACTCGTAAAAACGCGAATTGCTATGGGCAGATGTTACAGCGGGTTATTCGCTCATGGCATCGCGCCAGAGCTTCTCCACGATACGCTGGGCGCGGATCGCCTGTTCACCCGCGGTTTCAGGAACCGTCTGATTTTGCACGCATTCGATGAAATGTCGCGCGCAGCCCGCAAAGCCCCGCTGCTCCAGCGTACTCTGCCAGCCCGGAATGGCAGGCGTAACCACCCCTGCCCCGCGCTCCTCACGCCACTCGCGCATGTCGGTGATGTCCAGCAGCGCGCCGTCCGTTACCGCCTGGATCCACTCCCGCTGGCTGCCCGCCCGGCGGTGCATGGAGGTGGTGATCTGCAGATTGCCGGCGCTGAAATGGTGCTCGGCGTAAACCATCGCCCCCTGCTCGTTGGTCTGTAGCGTGCCGCCGGTCAGCCGGGCGCTATCACCCGCCAGCCACAACGCGGTGTCCACCACGTGCAGATAATCATCCAGCAGGGTGAAGCGCAGATCGTTCGGCCCGATGCTGTCGGCGCGGTGCTTATCCATTCGCAGCGAGGCCGCACCGCTCAGCCGGGTTTTCAGCTGCTGGTAGAGGGGCGCAAAGCGGCGGTTAAAGCCAACCATCAGGGTGAGTTTTTTCTGCGCGGCGAGGTCAATCAGGCGCTCGGCATCGGCCAGGTTGTCGGCCAGCGGTTTATCAACGCAAACATGCACGCCCGCGTTAAGCAATTCGCTGACCACCTGATAGTGGGTGACGGTGGAGGTATGGACAAAGACCACATCGCACGCGCGGGCCAGATCCTGTAACGAGTCATAATAAGGCATGCGCACGGACTCGCAGATCCGCAGGGCCTTATCCCGCGACGGCGACCATGCGCCCTGTAACGTCCAGTCTGTCGCGGCGCTCAGCACCGGCAGCCAGGCTTTTTGCGCAATACCGCCCAGCCCTACAACGCCTACACGTAATTTTGCCACCGTTAATCTCCCAGATGTGCCAGCAGCGAATCGAGTCGCTGCTTGAGTTCTTCAACTTCATTTTCCAGCGCCTCAACCCGGGCCACTAAGGTCTCATCCGCGACCGGGGCTGCGGCTTCAGGCGTCGCAACGGCGGTGTCAACTTCGCCGCTGAAGAGGTGCATATAGCGGCTTTCGCGCTTGCCCGGCTCGCGCGGCAGACGCTGGACAAAAGGCCCATCTTCCCGGGCGGCCAGACCCTCGAGCGCCTGCTCCACCTCCTGCATATCCGCGAACTCGTGCATCCGCGCGGCCCGGGTACGCAGCTCGCCAGGCGTCTGCGCCCCGCGCAGCAGCAGGGTGGCGACCAGCGCCACTTCAGCGGAATTCAGCTTCAGGGCGCCAAACTCAGAGTTGCAAAAACGCTGCTCGTATTTTGTGACGCGATTGCCAAAGCCGCTGACGGTGCGCAGATAGTGGCGCTTGACCAGTTCATCGAGCTGATCCTGAACCTCATGCTCGGCAAGATTAATCACCGGCTCACGGTTGGTTTTCTGGTTGCAGGCCAGGGTCACCGCATTCACCGAGAGGGGGTACTGTTCCGGCGTGGTGACCTGTTTTTCCAGCAGGCAGCCGATAACGCGCGCTTCTGTGGCGGTTAATTGGTATTTCATCTCTGTTCCTTAGCGCCCCGCGCTCCACTCTTTGGTTGTCAGCGCCGTCAGGACATGATCGCGCCATTCGCCGTCAATCAGCAGGTAGTCTTTGGCGTAGCCCTCTTTTTCAAACCCGAGGCGCGCCAGCAGATCCCCGCTGCGCTGATTGTGCGGCATGTAGTTGGCCATAATGCGGTGCATGTGTTGGGTTCGCTGCATATAGCGGATTGCCGAGGTCAGCGCCTCAAACATCAGCCCCTGCCCCTGCCATTTTTGCCCGATGGAGTAGCCCAGATAGCAGGCGTGAAAGGATCCCCGCACCACGTTAGAAAAATTGGCGATCCCAACGATCTCTTTCTCGTCCGGATCGAGCAGGGCAAAGTAGAACGCCGAGCCCTGCTTGTGGAACTCTGCAATCATGCTCAGCCGGGCCTGCCAGCCGGAAGGATAACAGTGGCTTTCATCCCGCACGGGTTCCCAGGGTTTTAAAAACTGACGATTCTCAGCGTAGTAGTCCGCCAGACGCCAGGCATCACGCTCGTGCACCAGACGAACCACCAGCCGGTCGGTCGTCAGGCGCACTTTCGGCACATTACTGCGATAGCCAAACATGGATACAACTCCTTCCTGTTACAACCTTCACCCGTTAGCTTTACTATACCTGCGCCGCTGCCGTCTGGGAAAACAGTGACATACCATTTTGAAGACTTTTCACATTTTTCGATGAAAAGCCTCAATCAAAGTACCCTTTTGATAAAAAAATATTGTCGCCTGCGCTGTGGGAAAAACCCTGGCGAAACCGCAGAATATTAGCGCGCTCATTATCTTGATACCCTAAATAATTCAAGTTGCAGGAAGTCAACGCACCGGCAACCTGAAGTATGACGGGTATATTTCCCTGGAGGGGAAATGTCCCATATCTCACAGGCCCGCCGTCTGGGTAAAGGCTTCCTGCTCGTCGATAACATGCTGGTTGTGCTCGGCTTTTTTGTCGTTTTTCCGCTGATTTCGATTCGCTTTGTCGATCAGATGGGCTGGGCGGCACTGATGGTCGGCATTGCCCTGGGTCTGCGCCAGTTTGTTCAGCAGGGGCTGGGAGTGTTTGGCGGCGCGATTGCCGACCGCTTCGGCGCCAAACCGATGATCGTCACCGGCATGCTGCTGCGGGCGGCAGGGTTTGCCACCATGGCGATCGCCCATGAACCCTGGCTGCTGTGGGTCTCCTGCTTTATCTCCGGTCTGGGCGGGACGCTGTTCGACCCGCCGCGCACGGCCCTGGTGGTCAAACTGATCCGCCCTCAGCATCGCGGGCGCTTTTTCTCGCTGCTGATGATGCAGGACAGCGCCGGGGCGGTAGTGGGCGCGCTGCTGGGCAGCTGGCTGCTGCAGTATGACTTTCGTCTGGTCTGCGCCACGGGCGCGGTGCTGTTTATCCTCTGCGCGGGCTTCAACGCCTGGCTTTTGCCCGCCTGGAAACTCTCTACCGTCAAAGCGCCGGTGCGTGAGGGGCTGGATCGGGTCTGGCGCGACAAGCGCTTTATCACCTACGTGCTGACCCTGGCGGGCTATTACATGCTGGGGGTGCAGGTGATGTTGATGCTGCCGATCATGGTTAACGACGTGGCGGGCTCCCCGGCGGCAGTCAAATGGATGTACGCCATTGAGGCCTGTCTCTCACTGACCCTGCTCTACCCGATTGCCCGCTGGAGTGAAAAACGCTTCCGCCTTGAGCACCGCCTGATGGCGGGGCTGCTGCTGATGTCCCTGAGCATGCTGCCCATCGGGATGGTGAGCTCCCTGCAGCAGCTGTTTATGCTGATCTGCACCTTCTATATCGGCTCTATCATTGCCGAACCGGCTCGTGAAACCCTGAGCGCCGAGCTGGCCGACCCGCGGGCGCGCGGCAGCTATATGGGCTTCAGCCGTCTCGGCCTGGCGATTGGCGGCGCGCTGGGGTATGCCGGGGGCGGCTGGTTGTTCGATGCCGGAAAAACCTTCCACCAGCCCGAACTGCCGTGGGTGATGCTGGCCTTAATCGGGGTGATCACTTGCTTCGCGCTGGGCTGGCAGTTCAGCCACAAACGCCGCGTGCCGGTTATCCTGGAGCCTGGCGGCTGATCGCCTGACAGGCCAGATATCAGTTTTTTCTGCTGGTCTGACTCACTCTCCCCTGACATACTGGCGCGTCAGGATAGAAGCGCTGACATATATGTCGAGGAAAACCATGAAGAAGATCGTTATTGCTACTGCGTTGATCATCAGCGGCCTGCTGGTTGGTTGTAATCAGCTTACCCAGTACACCGTCAGTGAACAGGAGATCAACCAGGCACTGCAAAAGCGCAATAACTTTGCGAAAGATATTGGCGTTCCAGGCGTGGCGGATGCGCATATCGTCCTGACCAACCTTGCCAGCCAGATTGGCCGCGAGGAGCCGAACAAAGTGATGCTCTCCGGGGATGCCAGCCTGGACATGAACTCGCTGTTCGGCAGCCAGAAAGCCAACATCAAACTGAAATTAAAAGCGCTGCCGGTCTTCAACAAAGATCAGGGCGCCATCTATCTGCAGCAGATGGAGATCACCGACGCCGTGGTGTCGCCAGACAAGATGAAACCGGTCCTGCAAACCCTGATGCCGTACCTGAACCAGTCGCTGCAAACGTACTTTAATAAACAGCCGGCCTACATCCTGAGCGAAGATAACAGCAAAGGTGAAGCGCTGGCGAAAAAGTATGCAAAAGGGATCGAAGTGAAGCCGGGTGAGATTGTTATCCCCTTCGTCGATTAACCTCCAGGGCGCTTCGGCGCCCTTTTTTTTACGGAAAAGAGTGCAAACGAAAACGTTTCCCCCTATTCTTTGTGTCCGGCAAAAATCATCTCACTCAGCCGGAGCCTATCCATGACTGCACCATCCCAGGTTTTGAAAATTCGCCGCCCAGACGACTGGCATATCCATCTTCGCGATGGCGATATGCTGAAAACCGTCGTGCCCTATACCAGTGAAATTTATGGCCGCGCGATTGTCATGCCCAACCTGGTGCCACCCGTCACCACGGTCGACGCGGCGATTGCCTATCGCCAGCGCATTCTTGACGCCGTGCCTGCCGGTCACGATTTTACCCCGCTGATGACCTGTTATTTGACCGACACGCTCGATCCCAATGAGATCGAACGCGGCTTTAACGAAGGGGTCTTTACCGCTGCCAAACTGTACCCGGCCAATGCCACCACCAACTCCAGCCACGGCGTGACCAGCATCGACGCGATTATGCCGGTGCTCGAGCGCATGGAGAAGCTGGGGATGCCGCTGCTGGTGCACGGTGAAGTGACCCATGCCGAGATCGATATCTTCGACCGGGAAGCACGTTTTATCGACACCGTGATGGAGCCGCTGCGCCAGCGCCTGCCGGGTCTGAAAGTGGTGTTTGAACACATCACCACCAAAGATGCAGCGGAGTACGTGCGCGAGGGTAACGAGCTTCTGGCCGCCACTATCACCCCGCAGCACCTGATGTTCAACCGCAACCACATGCTGGTGGGCGGCGTGCGCCCTCACCTCTACTGCCTGCCGATCCTCAAGCGCAACATCCACCAGCAGGCGCTGCGTGAACTGGTCGCCAGCGGCTTTGAACGCGCCTTCCTTGGCACCGACTCCGCGCCGCACGCCCGTCATCGCAAAGAGGCGAGCTGCGGTTGTGCCGGCTGCTTTAACGCCCCGACCGCACTGGCGAGCTATGCCCAGGTGTTTGACGAGATGAACGCCCTGCAGCACTTCGAGGCCTTCTGCTCCCTGAACGGCCCGCGCTTCTACGGCCTGCCGGTGAATGAAACCTTCGTTGAGCTGGTCCGCGAAGAGAGCAGCGTGGTGGAATCTATTGCGCTGACGGATGACACCCTCATCCCATTCCTCGCGGGTGAAACCGTGCACTGGACGGTAAAACGCTAAAAATTGTGGGTCCCCTGTTGTAAGTTCAATAATATAACTGTATAAATAACCAGTATATTACACAGGGGGCAACTATGCGTATCGAAGTGACCATTGCCAGAACAACTGCTTTGCCTGCCGGCGCGCTGGACGCGCTGGCGGGTGAATTATCCCGCCGTATAAATGACTCCTTCCCTGAACGCGACGGTGCTGTCACCGTGCGCTATGCCGGATCAAACAATCTGTCGGTCATCGGCGGCGCCAAAGAAGATAAAGAGCGCATCAGCGAAATTCTCCAGGAAACCTGGGAGAGCGCTGACGACTGGTTTATTACCGATTAATTTCTCCCTCATTGTTTTTTTTTGCCGGGTCGCCCCGGCTTTTTTTCATCTGTTCAACGATAGTACGAATAATCTGAGTGACTCCCAGAAAAATCATCAGCAAGATGATGTTTTAATGTTCAAACAATCCTAAAACGCACAAATTTGTTGTGCTCCCTGTTTCTTTTTCCCTTCAGAAGCCTTATTTATTGATATACTGAAGTTGCTTCAGAAAAACACGCATTGAACCTCACAGTCGTTGTCTTTTAACACGTATTCAGGGGGTTATGATGGAAAAGAATAATGAAGTCATCCAGACACATCCGCTTGTTGGCTGGGATATCAGCACTGTAGATAGCTACGACGCACTGATGTTGCGTTTGCATTACCAGACTCCGAACCACCCTGACACCGAAGAAGCGGAAGTTGGGCAAACGCTATGGTTAACCACCGACGTTGCACGTCAGTTTATTTCTATTTTAGAAGCCGGCATTGCAAAAATAGAATCCAGTGACTACCAGGCAAATGAGTACCGGCGACATTGACGTAATGTCACAACCTCACCCAAAAAGGCACCTGACGGTGCCTCCTTTATTTCTCCCTTGTATAACCGTCATGTCTTAATTACCCTGCTAAGCAACGAAACGCGCAAAGAGAATCTGATGAAATACGATTTAATTATTATTGGCAGCGGATCTGTCGGTGCAGCGGCAGGTTATTACGCTACACGCGCCGGGCAAAACGTACTGATGATCGATGCCCATATGCCCCCCCACACCGAAGGGAGCCACCACGGCGACACCCGCCTGATGCGTCACGCTTACGGAGAAGGTGAACGCTATGTGCCGCTGGTTTTACGCGCGCAGGCATTGTGGGATGAGCTGGCCGAAATCAGCGGTGAGCCGGTCTTTGAACGCACGGGCGTGGTTAATCTGGGGCCGTCCGATTCGTCATTCCTGGCGAACGTTGAGCAGAGCGCCCGCCAGTTTAATCTCAACCTTGAGCGGCTGGACGCGGCGGCGGTGATGAAGCGCTGGCCTGAAATTCAGGTTCCCGAGGGGTATATCGGTCTGTTTGAGGCCGAGTCCGGGGTCCTGCGCAGCGAGCTGGCGATCAAAACCTGGATTGCACTGGCGAAAGAGGCGGGTTGCGCGCAGCTGTTTAACTGCCCGGTCACCGCCATTTCTCATCAGGACGACGGCGTCACCGTTGAGACTCCGGAAGGGCCATACCGCGCAAATCGCCTACTGGTGAGCGCCGGCACCTGGGTGTCACGCCTGGTGCCAGGCCTGCCCGTTCAGCCGGTGCGCAAGGTCTTCTCCTGGTTCCAGTCCGATGGCCGCTACAGCCATCAGAATCGCTTCCCGGCTTTCACCGGCGAGCTGCCAGACGGGGATCAGTTCTACGGCTTCCCGTCAGAGAAAGATGCGCTGAAGATCGGGAAACACAACGGCGGGCAGGTGATTAACGCCCCGGAAGAGCGCAAGCCGTTTGGCGCTTACCCTGGCGACGGCTCTGAAGCCTTCAAATTCCTGCGCAACGTACTGCCGGGTATCGGCGGTCTGTTATACGGGGCAGCCTGCACCTATGACAACACGCCGGATGAAGACTTCATCATCGACACCCTGCCGGGCCATGATAATACGCTGCTGATCGCTGGCCTGAGCGGCCACGGGTTCAAATTCGCCAGCGTGCTGGGGGAGATTGCCGCACAATTCTCACAGCAGATCGCCCCCCCGTTTGATCTCACGCCTTTCTCCCTGTCGCGCTTTAGCCGATAATGCTGTCAGGCTTCGGGTTGCCGAAGCCTTTCATCTCCTCCATTACCGGTACCCTCATGCGTCGTATTGTTAATTATCTGGTCAATAATATTCGTGAGCATCTGATGCTCTATATTGTGCTGTGGTCGCTGCTGGCGATCCTCGATATTCTGTACATTGTATTTTTCTGATGAGTTATATTGACAAAAACTGACGATTCTTAAGATAACTATAATTTCACAATAAATTATTTGAACATCATAAAATCGTCATAACCCGCCTTAAATCAGCCTCTACCACAAGTCATTAACAGCCACACTGATAATTACCCGCAGTTTAATTTCAAAATAATTGAACGAATAAAATTAATAATGAATATCTGTAAATATCATTTGCATTAATGTTTCCCCCACGCCATTTTGAGCCCTTGCTTATTAATGACGGTATTCACGATGCAGGTGCGTAATTCCCCCACACGCTATGGCGTTATTTCTATGGCTTTGCACTGGCTGATGGCGATTGCGGTGTATGGCATGTTTGGCCTTGGATTATGGATGGTCACCCTCAGCTATTACGATGGCTGGTATCACCAGGCACCCGAGCTGCACAAAAGCATCGGCTTTATGCTGATGCTGGCGCTGGTCGTACGTCTGCTGTGGCGTCATATCTCCCCTGTGCCGCCAGCGCTGAAAAGCCAGTCGCGCGCTACGCGTCTGGGCGCTGCTGCGGCACATATCGCCCTGTATGGGGTGCTTTTCGCCATTCTCATCAGTGGATATTTGATTTCCACCGCCGACGGCAAGCCGATCAGCGTTTTCGGTCTTTTCGACGTCCCAGCCCTGCTGGCTGATGCCGGGGCGCAGGCCGATCTGGCCGGCACCGTGCACCTGTGGCTGGCCTGGGGCCTGGTCACGTTATCTGTACTGCATGGTCTTGCGGCCATGAAACACCACTTTATCGACAAAGACGCCACCCTGACACGTATGTTGGGCAAAGCGTCACCTGACTCTGGAGCATAAAATGAAAAAAAGCCTGCTGGGATTAACCTTAGGTTCTCTGCTGTTCACCACCGGCGCCGCGGTGGCAGCCGACTACAAAATTGATAAACAAGGTCAGCACGCCTTTGTGAATTTCCGCATCCAGCATCTGGGCTACAGCTGGCTGTATGGCACCTTCAAGGATTTCGATGGCTCATTCACCTTCGATGAGAGCAATCCGGCGGCCGATAAGGTCAACGTGACCCTGAACACCAACAGCCTGGATACCAACCACGCCGAGCGCGACAAGCACCTGCGCAGCGCGGATTTCCTCAACGTGGCGAAATTCCCACAGGCGACCTTCACCTCGACCGAGGTGAAAAAGGACGGTGACGGTCTGGATATCACCGGCAACCTGACGCTGAACGGTGTGACCAAACCGGTCAAACTGGATGCAAAACTGATTGGTCAGGGTGATGACCCATGGGGCGGCAAGCGCGCAGGGTTTGAAGCGACAGGCAAAATCCACCTGAAAGACTTTAACATCACCACCGATCTGGGCCCGGCGTCGCAGGACGTGGAGCTGATTATCTCGGTGGAAGGGGTACAGCAGAAGTAATGCCCTCGCCCGGTCAACATCGCGCGACCGGGCAAGGTTTCAGGGTTATTCCGGGTCGGGAATACCCAGGCGGGTGTTCAGACGCCCACGGGATTTATTGAAGATCTTATTGCCATTCTCGCGGCCCGCACGGCGACGGCGCTGCTCCTCTTCCGGCAACCTGCTCTCCTCACTACACAGTTCGCTGCAGCAGCCGTGGAACTTCTCGGCGCAGGTCGGACACTGAATAAACAGCAGGTGACAGCCGTCGTTTTTGCAGTTGGTATGAGTGTCGCAGGCGGTACCGCACTGATGGCAATGCGCGATCACATCGTCAGAGATACGCTCCCCCATCCGCTCGTCAAAGACAAAGTTCTTGCCGATAAAGCGCACCGGCAACCCCTGTTCGCGCGCGCGACGGGCATACTCAATGATCCCGCCTTCGATATGCCAGACTTTGTTGAAGCCCTGATGCTTCATGTACGCGCTGGCTTTTTCGCAGCGGATCCCGCCGGTGCAGTACATGACAATTTTCTTGTCCTTATGCTCCTGCATCATCTCAACCGCCTTCGGCAGCTGCTCGCGGAAGGTGTCTGCCGGGATCTCAAGGGCGTTTTCAAAATGGCCCACTTCATATTCGTAGTGGTTACGCATATCGATAAACACGGCGTCGGGATCGTCGAGCATGGCGTTAACCTCGGCCGCTTTCAGGTATTCCCCCACGTCGCTGGCGTCAAACGTCGGATCGTCAATACCGTCGGCCACGATGCGCTCGCGCACTTTCAGGCGCAGCACCCAGAAAGATTTGCCGTCATCGTCGAGGGCCACGTTCAGGCGCAAGCCGTCCAGCGCCGGGTCGAAGGCGTACAGAAAGTCGCGCAGAGCGTTGACGTTACTTTCCGGGACGCTGATCTGGGCGTTGATACCTTCGTGCGCCAGATAGATACGGCCAAAGACGTTCAGGGCAGTTAACGCCTTGTACAGCGCGTCGCGCGTGGCCTGCGGGTTAACGATGGTGAAATATTTATAGAACGAGATCGTCGTGCGCGGCTCGGTTTCAGCCAACATGCGCGCTTTCAGCTCTTCGTTCGAAATGAGGTTGTGTAACACTGGCATGGTGTACGGTTCCTGCAATCGTAGTGAGAATGAAAATCGGGCGGCATCATATAGCAAACAATGAGAATTTACATCCCTTCATTTTGCGCTACATTTCTCACGTTTAAACGCGCGGGCCCTAACATTTGCCGTTTTCATGAACATTTCGCTGCCATGCGTTTTGGATATGAAACGAATAGTGCGACAATCTGCCGACAGGACGTATCAAAAACAGGAATGACATGACTCAATTACCTAAATTTTCCACTGCGCTACTGCATCCTCGTTACTGGCTGACCTGGGCTGGCATCAGTTTATTGTGGTTACTGGTACATCTGCCCTATCCGGTGATCTACCGTCTTGGCTGTGGCCTGGGCAGACTGGCGATGCGCTTTATGTCCCGCCGCGCCTGGATTGCCCGACGCAATCTGGAACTCTGTTTTCCGCAGATGAGCGAGCAAGAGCGTCACGACATGGTGGTCAAAAACTTTGAATCCGTCGGGATGGGGCTGATGGAGACCGGAATGGCCTGGTTCTGGTCCGATAAACGCATGGCGCGCTGGACCGAAGTGACCGGCACCGGCATGGAGCCCGTGCATCAGCTCCAGGCGCAGAAGACCGGCGTACTGCTGATCGGCGTTCATTTTCTGACGCTGGAAATCGGCGCACGCATGTTCGGCATGCAGGCACCCGGCATTGGCGTCTATCGCCCGAATGACAATCCGGTCATCGACTGGCTGCAAACCTGGGGCCGGATGCGCTCCAACAAGAGCATGATCGACCGTAAAGATCTCAAGGGGATGATCCGGGCGCTGAAATCCGGCGAGGTGATCTGGTATGCGCCGGACCATGACTACGGCCCTGGCGCCAGCGTTTTTGTGCCGTTCTTTGCCGTCGAGGAAGCGGCGACCACCACCGGCACCTGGACCCTGGCCCGTCTGTCGCAGGCGGCGATCGTACCCTTCGTACCGCGCCGCAAATCCAACGGCAAAGGCTACGAGCTGATGATGCTGGAACCGGAGTGTTCCCCACCGCTGGACGATGCGAAAACCACCGCTGCCTGGATGAATGACGTGGTTGAGAAGTGCATCCTGCTGGCACCGGAACAGTATATGTGGCTGCACCGCCGCTTTAAAACCCGCCCTGAAGGCGTACCTTCCCGCTATTAAAGTCTTATCCTGCGGCCTCTCCGGCCGCACCGCCCTTTTGACTTATGATGCTTTCCCGCATTGCAGCAACCATCACCCAGGCGCATAATTAGCAGGCTTATTACCTTCTTTAAATGATGATGCCGCTGCGCATCATAATGCGGATAGCTATGTCTCCCTCAGAAACGCCAATAAACTGGAAGCGGAACCTCATGGTGGCCTGGCTGGGCTGCTTTCTTACGGGTGCGGCCTTTAGCCTGGTAATGCCTTTCCTGCCGCTGTACGTCGAGCAGCTGGGCGTCAGCGGTCACAGCGCCCTGAACATGTGGTCGGGGCTGGTGTTCAGCATTACCTTCCTCTTCTCCGCCATCGCCTCTCCGTTCTGGGGGGGGCTGGCGGATCGCAAGGGGCGTAAGATTATGCTGCTGCGCTCGGCGCTGGGCATGGCGATTATCATGCTGCTGATGGGGATGGCACAAAACATCTGGCAGTTTCTGATCTTACGCGCCGTGCTGGGGCTGCTGGGCGGGTTCGTGCCCAACGCCAACGCCCTTATCGCCACGCAGATTCCGCGCCATAAAAGCGGCTGGGCGCTCGGCACGCTCTCCACCGGTGCGGTCAGCGGTGCCCTTCTCGGCCCGCTGGCCGGAGGATTAATGGCGGACAGCTACGGTCTGCGGCCGGTCTTTTTCATCACCGCGGGCGTCCTGTTTGCCTGTTTCCTGCTGACCTTTTTCTGTATCCGGGAAAATTTCACCCCGGTGCCTAAAAAAGAGATGCTGCATGTCCGCCAGGTCTTTGCCTCGCTGAAAAACCCCCGGCTGGTGCTCAGTCTGTTTGTCACCACCATGATCATTCAGGTAGCCACCGGTTCCATTGCGCCGATCCTGACCCTCTACGTGCGCGACCTCGCCGGCCACGTCAGCAATATCGCCTTTATCAGCGGTTTAATCGCCTCGGTGCCCGGCGTGGCGGCGCTGATCAGCGCCCCGCGGCTGGGGAAACTGGGGGATCGTATCGGCCCGGAAAGGATCCTGATTGTCGCCCTGGTGATCTCCGTCCTGCTGCTTATCCCGATGTCCTTCGTGCAATCGCCGTGGCAGCTGGGCGTGCTGCGCTTTTTACTCGGGGCGGCCGATGGCGCCCTGCTGCCTGCGGTCCAGACCCTGCTGGTCTACAACTCCACCAATCAGATCGCCGGACGTATCTTCAGCTATAACCAGTCGTTTCGCGATATTGGTAACGTCACCGGCCCGCTTCTCGGGGCCGGTATAGCCGCCAGCTACGGTTTCCGCGCGGTGTTTATCGTGACCGCCTGCGTGGTGATGTTTAACGCTTTTTACTCCTGGGTGAGTCTGTCCCGCGCCTTTCGCCAGCCGCGGGCTGTCCCCGAGCCGGGGAAGGTGTCTGCGCCCGATTAAGACAACTTCGTGAACGCTTTTACGGCTTTCATACTTGCAATTATGGAGAATCAGCTATTCTTTCCCTGAACACTATGTCAAATCACAGGGAGACGCCGATGACTATGTTTGCCACTCTAGAGGAAGCGATTGATGCCGCGCGCGAGGAGTTCCTCGCTGATAATCCGGGCATTGAGGAAGATGACGCGAATATTGAGCAACTCAATATCCAGAAATATGTCATGCAGGATGGGGACATTATGTGGCAGGCCGAATTTTTTGCCGATGACGGCGAAGACGGCGAATGCCTGCCGGTCCTGAGCGGTGAAGCGGCCCAGGCAGTGTTTGATGGCGATTATGACGAGATCGAGCTGCGTCAGGAGTGGCTGGAAGAGAACACGCTGCATGAATGGGACGAAGGTGAGTTTCAACTCGAGCCGCCGCTGGATACCGAAGAGGGCCAAACCGCAGCGGATGAATGGGATGAGCGTTAATTACTCATAAGGCCCATGTTGAGCGTCGATGGGCAACAGCAGGGTGTCGAATACCAGCGAAAAGGGCAGATCCAGCACCGTCAGGTAACGCCACGCGGAGTCGCGAACGTCCCACTGCACGCCCGGGTAGTATTGATTGCCGTGTCCCTGTCCGGGGATGGTCCGGCTGATGATACTCCCGCAGCCGCTCAGTAATAACGCCATCGTAATGACGATGAAAAATCGCATCTCATACCTCAAAGATAAAAATACCGGCCCTGGAGCCGGTATTTATTTGCCGGGAGGCGATTCGCTTACCCGGCCTGCTCGTCATGCAATACTGACGTCTTATTTGGCCTTTAACGCCTGCGGATTCATCTTCAACGTCTGATAATAGTTCACCCAGGAAGAATATCTCTCCGGGGCGGACCAGACGCGATAGTGCAGGCGCGACAGGGTGACCGGGTCGCTCAGCAGCACCAGACGACGATCGCGGTTCAGCTTCTCCGGCGTCTCGTTCAGCGCCTGATCAACGTGACGATCGCGGGCGATCTCCAGCACATGGCTGGCACGGTGACGGGCTGTCGCCATGGCGGTGGCCAGCGCGTTGAATGACGGGTTAAACACCGCGTGCATAAAACCATCTTCCAGCGAACGGCTGCGGTTCAGCTCCAGGTACCTGTCGGTATCCACCAGCACCTGCGGCGGGGAATACTCTTCCGGGATCAGGAACAGCTTCCAGCGTTTGGTGCGCAGACCAATAGTCGACCGGCTGGAGAACACTGACACGAAAGGCGACAGGATCAGCGAGAAGACAATCGGCGCCAGCCAGAACAGGAAGCGCAGATCCAGCCACGCCATCCCGACGGCCCACACCAGACCGAGCAGCATCTGCGAGCCGTGACGCATAAAGGCTTCACCCCACGGAGTGGAGTCATCGTCACGCTGCGGTGAGTTCCAGACCACTTCCCAGCCAAGGAACGCGCTGACCACGAAGACGGTATGGAACAGCATACGCACCGGCGCCAGCAGTACCGAGAACAGCACCTCCAGCAGCAGGGAGAGCGTCACGCGGAAGAAACCGCCGTACTCTTTCGAGCCTTTACACCAGATCAGTACGATACTCAGCAGCTTCGGCAGGAACAGCAGTACCATCGTCGAGGCAAAGAGCGCAATCGCCAGTTCAGGACGCCACTGCGGCCACACCGGGAACAGCTGGCGCGGTTGCAGGAAGTACTGCGGCTCGGTCAGGGCATGCACCACCTGCAACGCGGTCGACAGGGCCAGGAACATAAACCACAGCGGCGCGGAGAGGTAGGACATCACGCCGGTCAGGAACACGGCACGGTGAACCGGGTGCATCCCTTTGACGAGGAACAGGCGGAAGTTCATCAGATTACCGTGACACCAGCGGCGGTCACGCTTCAGCTCATCCAGCAGATTTGGCGGCAGCTCTTCATAGGAGCCCGGCAGATCGTAGGCAATCCACACCCCCCAACCGGCACGACGCATCAGCGCCGCTTCCACGAAGTCATGCGACAGGATCGAGCCCGCAAACGAGCCTTCACCCGGCAGCGGTGCCAGCGCACAGTGCTCAATGAACGGCTTCACGCGGATGATGGCGTTATGCCCCCAGTAGTGCGATTCACCCAGCTGCCAGAAGTGCAGACCGGCGGTGAACAGCGGCCCGTAGACGCGGGTCGCAAACTGCTGGCAGCGTGCATACAGCGTATCCATGCCCGACGCTTTTGGCGAAGACTGGATGATCCCGGCATTCGGATTGGCTTCCATCAGGCGCACGAGGCCCGTCAGGCAGTCACCGGTCATGACCGAGTCGGCATCCAGCACCACCATATAGCTGTACTGATTGCCCCAGCGACGGCAGAAGTCATCGATGTTGCCGCTTTTACGCTTCACGCGACGGCGACGACGACGGTAGAAGATCTGCCCTTCCCCCTGCACTTCGGCGATCAGCTCCATCCAGGCTTTCTGTTCCGCCACGCAAATGTCGGGGTTGTAGCTATCACTCAGGATGTAAACGTCGAAATGTTCGCCGTTACCGGTGGCTTTCACCGACTCCCAGGTAGCGCGCAGGCCGGCGAAGACGCGATCCACGTCTTCGTTACAGATAGGCATGATCAGCGCCGTACGGTGCTCAGGGTTGATGGGTTCATCCCCCACCGTCGACGCCGAGATGCTGTATTTGTCCCGGCCGATCAACAGCTGCAGGAAGCCCATCAGCGCGGTCCAGAAACCGGCCGATACCCAGCAGAAGAGGATAGCGAACAGCAGCAGGATGCCACTTTGCAGAATATACGGCAGCAGCTGCATAAACGAGACCAGCAGATCCTGGCCGAACATATCGGCCGGATTGATCAGCGCCCAGCCCTGGTAAGGCAGAATGGTCTTCATATACCAGGTGGCGACGACGGTCTGCGCGATGGTCAGCAGCAGCAGGATGTAGCGGCGAATACTGCCGACGGTACGCCATTTTTCCTCGCTGGCCTGCTGCTCTTTGGTCAGGCGCGAGAGGTAGCGCGGGGTCACGTCGCGGCCACGCAGGCGATCCCAGAAACGGCCCACCGGGTTGGTGCGCCAGGGATCCGGGAACATGGAGGAGCGCGTCGCTTTCGGCATCGCCTCAAGCTGGGTACGCCCTTCGTCATCGCGAATCAGCTGGCCTTCGGCCAGTGAGTCGGGCCAGGCCTGCTCAAGGCGGCTTTTAACCGAGCCCAGCGGGGTATCATCTTCACGGGTAAACGGATGATGATCGGCATCCAGCGCGGTATGCACCGCACTGATGTCACCCTTCGGCAGTGCCGCCTTCTCGATATCGGTCAGCGGCATGGCATCGATATACTCAGTTGTCTTATTCATTGGCAGGTAGCTGATAGCTCCAGGTTTCACTCAGCGGCTGGTCAGCGTTCACCAGAGAGGCACGCATCTCAGTCGGTTGTTTCGCGTCTTTCAGTTTCACACGCAGGGTTAAACGCCAGCCTTTAGTGACCGGGTTATAACGCACGTTGTTTTCAACGATTTCACCGTTATCACCGATGCTCGCCTGCGCGGTGACCGGGGTTTCCGGCGCCAGTTTAGCCATCTCCTGACCGGTGAAGTCCACCACGAAGGCGATGGTGCCATCCGGCTGGCGGATCAGATTCGACTGTTTCACATCCCCGGTGGAACGGCGCGTTTGCAGCACATACGCATTATCTGGCGCATGCAGCTTGTCTTCATCGCGGCTCATGGTGATGGAGTAGTTGAAGTTCATCTCTTTTCCGGCTTCCGGCAGCTGATCCGGCGTCCAGTACGCGACGATGTTGTCGTTGGTTTCGTCGTTGGTTGGGATCTCTACCAGCTCAACTTTACCTTTGCCCCACTCGCCTTTCGGGGTGATCCAGGCGCTTGGGCGCAGATCGTAACGATCGTCCAGATCTTCAAAGCGAGAGAACTGACGACCGCGCTGCAGCAGGCCGAACCCCTGTGGGTTTTCCATGCTGAAGCTGCTTACCGCCAGGTGTTTCGGGTTGTTCAGCGGACGCCAGATCCACTCGCCGTTACCGGCAAGGATCGACAGACCGTTAGAGTCATGCAGTTCCGGGCGGAAGTTGGTGGCGGACGACGGCTGGTTAGGCCCGAACAGGAACATACTGGTCAGCGGCGCGACGCCCAGTTTGCCGACTTTGTCGCGCAGATAGACTTTAGACTGCACGTCAACCACGGTGTCGCGGCCCGGAATAATGGTAAAGCGATAAGCGCCGGTTGCACGCGGGGAATCCAGCAGCGCATAGATATTCAGGCGCTTGTCGGTTGGTTTTGGACGTTCAATCCAGAACTCGCGGAAACGAGGGAACTCTTCCCCGGAAGGCAGTGCGGTATCGATCGCCAGACCGCGCGCAGAGAGGCCGTACACCTGGCCGCCGCCGATGACGCGGAAATAGCTTGCCCCCAGCATGCTGACAATTTCGTCGTTCTTATCTTTACTGTTGATGGGGTAAAGTACTTTAAAGCCCGCGAAGCCCAGGTCTTTCACGGTGTCTTTATCGTGTTGCACGTTGCCGAAATTAAAGTAGTCCGGGCTGTACTTGATCTTACGTACCGCGTTAGAAGTCACTTCATTAATGGTGACAGGCGTGTCGAAGTACATCCCCTGATGATAAAACTCAAGCTTGAACGGGGTCTTAATCTTATTCCAGTACGCTTTATCGTGATTAAACTGGATCTGCTGATAGTCCGCATATTTCATGTCGCGGAAAACGGAGGGCAAGTTACTTTTTGGCGCTTCGTACCCTTTTCCTGCCATCGATTTTGCCTGTTTTGCGACGTCGTCGATGGTAAAGGCCAGGGCCGATGAGGTATACAGAGACAATAAGACAGCTGCCCCTACCCAACGCATTTTCATCATTTGTGGTGTATGTTTCATAATAAGTAAGCACTTCCCCCTTTGTGTGCTTATATCGATCCGATCCATTTTAATGGAAAATCAGGCATTCCGACAACATAATCACCGCTTTGTTCAGCGTGCTGGCTCATGGATTAAGCAAGTGAAAGTAACCCGTATTCACTTTGCGTGCTTATCCTGGAGACAGTCTGTCGGACTTCGTGTAGGGTTGGCTCCGAATGTAACCACTATTGCTCTTAGGGATAAGGCGATAAGTCTGAGAATGCACAACGCTATATGAGTAACGTACCCGCACAACGCGAATATTTCCTTGATTCTATTCGGGCCTGGCTGATGCTGTTGGGGATCCCGTTTCACATCTCCTTGATCTATTCGAGCCACGTCTGGCACGTTAACAGCGCCGAGTCCTCATGGTGGCTGACGCTGTTTAACGATTTTATCCACTCATTCCGGATGCAGGTCTTTTTTGTTATTTCCGGCTATTTTTCCTACATGTTATTTCTGCGCTACCCGCTTAAGCGATGGTGGAAAGTGCGCGTCGAGCGCGTCGGCATTCCGATGCTCACCGCCATTCCCCTGCTGACGCTGCCGCAATTCATTATGCTGCAGTATGTCAAAGGCAAAGCGGATACCTGGCACAACCTGTCGCTGTACGAAAAATACAACACCCTCGCCTGGGAGCTGGTCTCGCACCTGTGGTTCCTGCTGGTACTGGTGGTGATGACCACGGTCAGCCTGTGGCTGTTCAGCCGTATACGCCGCCATCTGAGTACCCGGACTGAAACGTTTTTCGCTGACATCAGCTGGGGCAAACTGTCAGTCCTGTTTTTACTGCTGGGCATCGCCTACGCCGCGCTGCGCCGCACGCTGCTCATCGTGTATTCACCGATCCTCAGCGACGGCCTGTTTAATTTTGTGGTGATGCAGACCCTCTTCTATCTGCCTTTCTTTATTATTGGCGCGCTGGCGTTTGTCCATCCAAAACTGAAAGCCCTGTTTACCACCCCGTCGCGCGGCTGCACCCTCGGGGCGGCACTGGCTTTTGTCGCCTATCTGCTGAATCAGCGTTATGGCAGCGGCGATGCGTGGATGTATGAAACCGAAAGCGTGATCACCATGCTGCTGGGGCTGTGGATGGTAAACGTGGTCTTTGCCCTGGGGCACCGCCTGCTGAACTTTAAATCCGCGCGCGTGACCTATTTCGTTAACGCCTCGCTGTTCATTTACCTGGTGCACCATCCGTTGACGCTGTTTTTCGGCGCTTATATCACACCGCACATCAGCTCAAACCTGTTGGGCTTTATCACCGGACTGGTGTTTGTGGTGGGGATTGCGATTGTGCTGTATGAAATTCATCTGCGTATTCCGCTGCTGCGCTTCTTGTTTTCCGGTAAACCGGCCAGCAAACCGAATAACACCCCGCAGGCCACCAGCTGACCTGTTGCGCGCCGGTTACTGAACCGGCGCCGCTTTACAGTAGCCACTCCACCGGCAGCCAGTAAGCCAGCCGTACCAGCATCCGCTGCATAAAACGGGTTTTCGGCTCCTTTTTATGCACAATTTCCTGTCCGTCTTTGCGCTCAATCCAGTTCAGACGCCCCAGATTATCCAGCTTTAGCTGCCAGGCCTCATGGCGCTGGCTGCGGACAAAACGGGTATGGATCAGCCGCGCCAGCACCTCACTTTCAATCACAAAGCCCATCTCGGTGTTGAGCATGGTTGAACGGGGATCAAAATTCAGCGAACCAATAAATACCTTCTCGCCGTCGACGCTGAACGTTTTGGCATGCAGGCTGGAGCCGGAGTTACCGGTAATGCCGCGATCGTGCACCACAGGTACGCCATCCTGGGTTGGCTTAAGTTCATACAGCTCAATGCCGTGGCGTAACAGCTTCTTGCGCCAACGGGCGTAGCCGGCATGCACTACCGAGACATCGTTGGCCGCCAGCGAATTGGTCATGATGGCGACCTTAACCCCTTTACGCACCATCTGCAGCAGCAGTGCGACCCCCGCCCGGGTTGGGACAAAATAGGCAGAGATAATCGCTATTTGCTCCACCGGCGAGCCCATCACGTCCAGCAAACGCTGCGGCAGCAGGGAATGGCGTTTTGCCCGGCCCTGCCCTTTGCGCGGATCGTCGCTGAGCAACCGGGTTTTCGCCCAGATCAACGGCAAATTACCG
This sequence comes from Leclercia sp., assembly GCF_036780805.1. Taxonomy (NCBI): domain Bacteria; kingdom Pseudomonadati; phylum Pseudomonadota; class Gammaproteobacteria; order Enterobacterales; family Enterobacteriaceae; genus Leclercia; species Leclercia sp. Next base: position 1,608,268 of record NZ_DAIQCE010000001.1, read on the forward strand.
GCTTCGAGGCGGGTTATAAACTCGCTGGACTGGAGTTTATCGAGATAGCGGCGGGTGATGTCGTCCCGGTACCACTCCTCAGGGGGATGAATTTTATCTTCGATTTCGGTTTCCGACAGTTCCAGCACCTGCTGGAGCGTGGAGACCGAGGCGCAGTTCCAGTAACGTTCAAAGTCATCGGCCACGTCCTGCACCACCGGGCCGGTTGCCATCACATCCAGATCGGAGAACAGCGGCTCCTCGCCCGCGCCAAAATAGGCATCTCCAATATTTCGGCCGCCAATAATGGTGACCTCTCCGTCCACGGTAAAACTCTTGTTATGCATCCGCCGGTTGAGGCGGGCAAAATCGGTGAGATAACCGAGGGCGCGCAGGGTGCGAAATGAGAAGGGATTAAACAGACGAACCGAGAAATTGGGATGCGCGTCCAGCAGGCGCAGGATGGCGTCCAGCCCCTGCGTATTGTTGTCATCCAGCAGCAGACGCACGCGCACGCCGCGCATGGCGGCAGAGAGCAACACGGAAAACAGCAGTCTTCCGGACATGTCGTCTTCCCAGATGTAGTACTGAACATCGAGGGTCTTCTCCGCCATCTCCGCCAGCCGGTAGCGGCAGGCGAAGGCGTCAAGACTGTTATCAAGAGGGAGAAGTCCACAAAGGCCAGGGTGCGCGGAACTGACCGGCGCAATGGCACGCCCTAGTCGCGTGTTATGCGTCGGTTTCCTGTCCTCGTTGGGTAAGCAGTCGCTTGTATAGCCGGGCATTTTCTTCATCATAGCAGACAAAGTATACCCGCTCCGGCAGAGGCTTGCGGGTGAGATAATCCGAAACCGTATTCACGGCGATTTCTGCCGCGGCCGCCCGGGGATATCCGTACACGCCGGTGCTGATTGCCGGGAAGGCGAGCGTCTGATAGCCGTTAGCCGCCGCCAGGTTCAGGCTGTTGCGGTAGGCCTCCTCCAGGATCCGGGCTTCATGATGCTCGCCTCCATGCCAGACGGGGCCGACGGTGTGGATCACCGCTTTGGCGGGCAGGTCGCCTGCCAGGGTAATGACCGCCTGGCCCGGTGCGCACTCGCCCTGCTGCTGACGCACCACTTTGCAGGCCTCCAGCAGGGCAGGTCCCGCCGCCCGGTGAATGGCACCATCTACGCCGCCACCGCCCATCAACGAGGGGTTGGCGGCGTTGACCACCACATCGACATGCAGGGTGGTGATATCACCCAGAAAAACTTCTATACGCGAGTTCATAATCAACCTCTGCTGACGCTTTTTTCTTAAGTGTATCGCAGAGGAGGCGTTGTGGAAGCCCGGTAATCTGAAAACCGCCCCGCCTTAGCGGTAATCCACCTGCACGATAGCCAGTGACTTTTCGGGATTGATGTATTTCATTCTTATCGTTGCACGATCCGGGATAGCGACGCCGCCGTATAAAGCCTCTGAATAACTCACCTGCCGGGTAGGCATTTTTGTATTCTGCGGGCAGGTCACCGAAATGGTGCGCGATGTGGGGGTGATGTTACAGGGATCTTCGACAACCTGACCGCTGAAATGGATGATATTACTGGCATAGGCTGGAGGGAGCGTAACTGCCAGCACGAGCGCGGCGGCATGTTTGATACGGGACGAAACCATTGGTGCAATCCTTAATGATAATCCTCCTTGATAATGAAACAACGCGCCAGGCGAGGCTGTCGGCTGGCATCGACGATGCCAGCAACATAAGAATAACCATACAACAACATTCGCGCTACATTAATTAATATATTGATTTCGTGAATGTTTTATCCTTTATGCTTTCGACGGCGGCCACTGTTGCGACAGGTGTAGCGATTTGCCGTCCGACACCGTGACAATGACATTTATCTTATCGTTGGGACCCGAGTTGACGGTCATTCGGGAAAGATTGACCGTTTTATTGGCGGGTAATGAGACGGTATTTTGCTGCCGCGATGTGCTTTGACCGCCTGGGCCGCTACGCGAAGTGAGGATCTGCACCTGGCATAAACAGGGTTCCGTGACCGTCACCTGGGGAATAATGGTCAGCATTTCGCCCTCTGTGGCGGTCTGAAAGGTGATTTGGCTGGTGAGCGCAGCAAGCAATAACAGTGTATTCATCATTTTCTCCCAAAAAAAAACAGGGCCTGAGCCCTGTTTTTTCGTCGTACGGACGTCAGCGTTAGTACTGGCCAGCAGTCACGGTGTTGCCGAAGCCAACCTGAGTGATGTTAGCGGTAGCGCCGTTAGAGGTCTGACGCAGATCTACGTCGTTGCGGCCGCCAGACTGACGAACGTTAGCAGTGAGGTCTTTACCACTCCACTGGCTGATGGTAGCAGAGTTACCCTGGCCACGTTGGTTCAGATCGATTGAGCTGCTATCAGCGCCCTGAGACAGGTCAGCATCGTTACCGAAACCGCTTTGAGTTACGGTGATTTCAGACCCACGAGCGTCGCTCTGCAAAGCGTCTACGTTGTTACGACCACCGTACTGATAAACAGTCAGGGTTTCTGGGCTAACGTTGTTATTACCGTTGCCGCCATGATTATTGCCCCATTGTGGAATGGAACCAGCCATAGCACTGCCAGAAACCACGATTGCTGCAATTACTGCCACTTTTAAAAGTTTCATTGTAAAGCCCCCATCGGATTGATTAGTTCGTCACTGAATAGCTAGCGTTGGATGACGCGAATGGCCATTTGTGACTGTCTCTGCACTACAACTGCCGTTTTTTGCGTACCGTACTGCGTAATATTCGCTTTATTACCAGAACCTTTCTGAATAATCACTGCGGTATTACCATATGCACCTTGATTAATACTCGCACTGTTCGAGTTCCCTTTTTGATCAATATATGCAAGATTATAACTGCCTGATTGATCAATGTTCGCCCGATTGTTTCCGCCTTCCTGGGAAACTACAGATAATAATTTCGAGCCCTGCTGGCGAACAGTTGCGTCATTATTAACGCCCTGTTGTCCAATGATAGCGGCCTGGTTATAAGATGATTTACTCAATTCATTAACCGCGAAATTATATTCTGAAGCAGCCAAATCAGTATTTGCGAAAACGAATCCAGGTGCACCCAGTAATGTAAACATCAATAACAAACTGTTCTTCATGTCATCACCCTGGACCTGGTGGTAAAATAACTTGCGTTAACAAGGCAAAATACTTTGTTAACCCGACGTTACGATGAAGAGTATGTCTGCCGAAACAATTTTAATATCTCACCCGCCAGTCGTATTTTTATTCTTACTTTCACCCCAAAGTATTAAAAAAAATTAAACACTGTGGCGATACAGCGATTTAACAGACAGTTAAAAAAGGTCATATGCAGATTTCGGAAATGGATAGCCCAGAAAATGCTGATTTGCCGTTTCGCCTGACTTGTAGGGTGGCGATCACGATATATCCATGATTGCGTGACAAAGTGCGTGATTTCTTAAGGCATTTACAGAGTGTAAGAATAGGCTTAGCGTTTTGACCTTACTCATACCTTGGTTTCAATAAATTACAAAATAAATAACATATATAAATCAATGATATAATATAATTTGTATGATTTTTTAAATGTGTGCACCAATACCGTTATGTACAACTTTATGATGAAATCTCATCAATTCATGAACTCCATTTTTACAAGTTAATATTGATTTTTACATTCTGTTACACGTTTAACACTTGCTTTAAAAATGGTAATAGCTAGATTGAAAACAGAAGTTCGGCATTATCATTTTATTTTCCCTTTCCTCTAAGGGATATGGTCTTTCTTCTACACACAGCAGTGCAACATCTGTCAGTACTTCTGGGCCCCCAATAATATTATTGGGGGCAGCTGCCAGGTGTTTCAAAAAAGGGGTTTCATCATGTTTAATGAAGTCCAAAGCTTTCATGGTCAGACATTATTGTTAGTGACCAAGCCTTCTTTACAGGCGACAGCCTTACTACAGCATTTAAAGCAAAGTCTTACATTGAGCGGAAAATTGCATAGCATTCAACGCTCTTTTGATGACATTGCGCCTGGCAGCATTATTCTTTTCGATATGATGGAAGCGGATAAAAAACTTATCCAATACTGGCAAGATATTTTAAGCAGAAAAAACAACAATATCCGTGTGTTGTTGTTGAATACCCCTGAAGAGTATCCATTCAGGGATATTGAAAGCTGGCCGCATATCAACGGTGTCTTTTATGTCAACGAGGACGAGACGCGCGTGGTGGAAGGTCTGCAGGGCGTTCTGCGGGGTGAATGCTACTTTTCGCAAAAACTTGCCAGCTACCTCATAACGCATTCCGGAAATTATCGCTATAACAGTTCAGAGTCTGCTTTGCTGACCCATCGCGAAAAAGAGATTCTGAATAAATTACGTATCGGAGCTTCAAATATTGAAATCGCCCGTTCGTTATTTATCAGCGAAAATACGGTTAAGACCCATCTTTATAATCTTTTCAAGAAGATAGCTGTTAAAAACCGGACGCAGGCGGTTTCATGGGCAAATGATAACCTCAGGCGTTAACAGTATGAAACGCACAGTGAGTTGGATTGCCGCGGCAGGCCTTTGGCTTGCTGCCGGGAATCTTCATGCGGTTGAAGTAGAGATCCCTGGATTGTTAACTGACCACACTGTCTCGGCTGTCGGTCATGCTTTTTATCGCGAGTTCAGCGACAAATGGGAAAGTAATTATCCCGGGAACTTAACAATAAATGAACGGCCCAGTGCACGATGGGGGAGTTGGATCACGATAACGGTTAATCAGGACGTTATTTTCCAGACTTTTTTATTCCCAACGAAAAGAGACCTCGATCAAAACGTGGTCTTCGCTCTGGCTCAAACCGAAGAAGCAATAAATCGTCTGCAGATCGATAAGGCTCTGCTCAGTACCGGCGATTTAGCGAAAGACGAATTTTAATTCGGAGGCATTCATGCGTGTTGTTCATGCAGCTATTGCTTTAATGCTCATTCCATCGTTGAGCTGGGCAGGGAATATGACCTTTCAATTCCGTAACCCCAACTTCGGTGGTAACCCTAATAACGGCTCTTTTCTTTTAAACTCGGCCCAGGCGCAAAACTCCTATAAGGATCCGAGCGCCAACGATGACTTCGGTATTGAGACACCAAGCGCTCTGGATAACTTTACCCAGGCGATCCAGGCCCAGGTTCTGGGCGGATTATTGACCAATATCAACACCGGTAAACCTGGCCGTATGGTGACCAGCGACTTTATTGTCGACATCGCCAATGCGGACGGACAAATGCAGTTGAATGTCACAGACCGGAAAACGGGGAAAACTTCCACCATTCAGGTTGCTGGCTTGCAAAGCAATTCCACCGACTTTTAGACCTAGTCGAGATAAGGACAATAATCATGCAGCGCTTTCTCATACTTGTTGCAGTGTGCTTATTGAGCGGTTGTTTAACTGCTCCCCCGCAGCAGGCAGCAAAACCGACATTAATGCCTCGCGCCCAAAGCTATCGTGATTTAACTCAATTACCACTGCCTACGGGTAAGATCTACGTGTCGGTTTACAATATTCAGGATGAAACGGGTCAATTTAAACCTTATCCGGCAAGTAACTTCTCCACTGCTGTCCCGCAAAGCGCCACCGCGATGCTGGTCACAGCGTTAAAAGATTCTCGCTGGTTTATTCCTCTGGAACGTCAGGGGCTGCAAAACCTGCTCAACGAACGCAAAATCATTCGTGCAGCGCAGGATAACGGCACCGTGGCAATGAACAACCGTATTCCGTTGCACTCTCTCACGGCGGCAAACGTCATGGTTGAAGGCTCGATTATCGGTTATGAAAGTAATGTGAAATCGGGGGGCGTGGGGGCGCGTTACTTCGGTATCGGGGGTGATACCCAGTACCAGCTTGACCAGATTGCAGTGAACCTGCGTGTGGTCAACGTGAGTACCGGTGAGATCTTGTCCTCCGTCACCACCAGCAAAACCATCCTCTCGTACGAGGTTCAGGCCGGGGTGTTCCGCTTTGTCGACTACCAGCGCTTGCTGGAAGGCGAAATCGGCTATACCTCTAACGAACCGGTGATGCTCTGCCTGATGTCGGCTATCGAAACCGGGGTCATCTTCCTGATTAACGACGGTATCGATCGCGGCCTGTGGGACCTGCAAAACAAGAACGAAGTGAAAAACGATGTTCTGGTGAAATACCGCGAGATGTCATCGCCGCCAGAATCCTGATCGAAAGCGCATTAAAAAGGCGAGACTCTGGTCTCGCCTTTTTTTATTTGCTTAACGCCGTGACGTTCCGCGCCCTGTCTCTGCGCGCCGCCAGCCACAGGCCGCTGTTTTTCATGGCGTAGCCAAACACCAGTCCTAACGCCAGCGATGGCACCACCAGCCGCCAGTCCCCCTGCCCTGCAAACGTGGCGCAGGCACCCATAAAAGTGCCGGGTACAAACGACAGCAGCAGATGCTTAGCCTGGATGCACATCAAAAAGGCCACCACGCCGGTCATGACGTAGCCGACAATCTCCAGATGAGGGGCCAGCGCGCTGCCGTGGATGATGATCATCGCCCATACCACGCCGCTGATCAGCGTACACCCCGAGATAAACAGCCCTTTCACGCCACCCTGCGGGCAGGCGAAATAGGCAGTGCAGCCCAGAAAGCCCGCCCAGCTGAGGAGTCCGAGAGAGACGGCAACCCAGCCCCATATCCCGGAGAGGATGCCTGTCGTGATTGCAATAGAAAGTAGTATGTTCATGGCGCGCATCTTAGCAGATACGCGGCCATGAAATGAGATCAGGAACACATAATATGCAAATTGAGATTTGCTGTTACATTCAGAAGGTGATTCAGATCACTCTTCATTCTCTTCCTGCAGTTCGTCCCACATCGCGGCAATGGCGTCGCGGGTCAGAGGCGCCATGGTACGCCAGAATGGCGACGTGGCATGGGCTTCAACCTTACCGAGAAATGCGCCGCACCAGGGTAAGATGTACTCCCCAAAGAGGGTTTCCAGCGCCTCGTTCTCGTCTTCAGCCGCGTGATCTTCAATCCACGAGGCTGCCAGCAGCAGCGTGCCGAGATGGTCGGCTGGGGTATCGGTCAGCGGCATTCCACGCGAAGAGAGAAACGCACGCACTTCTGCTTCGGTTGCCCCCTCTTCCCAGGCGGAGCGGTAAGGCGACACGCGCCCCTCTTCGCCGACAAACAGCGCGTTGTAATCGGCTGAGATTTGCTGCATGTCGCAGCTGTTTTGCAGACGTTGCAGCAGCTCATCCTGCTCAAGCGGCCAGCTCTGGGCCAGCTTGCCTTCGCGGATCAGGGTAAACAGCGGCACCAGCAGCGGATCCTGCGGCTGGCGATAATAGAGGGAACCCAGTACGCGGCAGAGGATGGAAAACTCGTTCATTTATTTAGTCCATTACACAGTTAAAATTCAGCAAATTCGTCAATCGGTGCCATACCGCGTGATTCCAGGAAATCGAGTAAACGGCGTGGAGTGACGTTCAGAATACGATCTTCCGGGAACCCTACCGCATCGAGGATCTTGCGGCACTCGCTAAAATCACCCAGCGTAAAAGCGGTGTGGGAGTCGGAGCCCAGCGCCACATAGCCCCCGGCGTCACGCACCGCCGCCGCGACCTCACGGCAGTTCGCTTCACTGCCCTTGCGGGAGTGAATAAACGAGGAGTTGTTGATCTCCAGCGCCACGCGATGCTCAGCCGCCGCCCGGGCGACGGCCTGAATGTCGATAGGGTATTTCGGGTTGCCCATTAGCCATCCAGTAGATAAATGCATTTAACCCCCTTCACAAGCACCGAAACGTTGTTACTTATTATAACCAGTACTGCCAGCATCCCCTAACACATCACAGTACAGGTCACACCCCGCTCAAAATCAGTACTAGCATCTTGATCACATCGTCCAGTACTACAGGTGGCAACCATACGCCGAACACTGCAAGTACAACAGGTGCAATGACATAGTTGTACACGATTAGAAAAACGAACACGTAAGCAATGTAATGTTTCCATGTACTATCAGCCTTAACACTACGGTTAGTCTTCGCTTTGACAATCTTTGCAGTCTTGCCCTGCCCCAGTAGCTTTAGTAGCCATCTCTTCACTAACTCAATCATGTTAAGTCCTCCAATAGTTCACGAATTTTATGCATGTGCTCCTTATCCATTCCTGCTGTGAATTTGAATTTCGCCATCAGTGCTTTATTCAAACTGCCCCACTGAGAACACAACATACAAATAAGTGCTGATTCAGCATGTAAGGCTTCTGCATATGTTGGATAACACGCCAGAATACTTTTTTTATACGGTTCACCCGCTTCGATAAGCTCATTCACTGATTTACTGGAACTGGTGTAATCGTTCCAGTTTGACTGTTTAGATGTACATTTAATCTCTGAGATATTTTTAACTGACTTCCATACTCGTTTCTGACCAATATAGAATTCACCGCTGTTCGGAAACTGGATTATATATACGAAACACGCCGTTTCTTCTGGGATGAAATCTTCATCCCTGTACCACATTGCCCATTTCATTTCTTGTTCTGCATTTGACGCCATTTTCTTACCTTCCTTGATAAATAAGTTCATACACATATTTATGAGGAAACATCAAAATGAGCATCGAAACAGACGTAATCGAATTACTGAAAAAACTTGAAGGCACTAAACAATACCAGACCAAAATGAAGTACTTCAGAAATGGAATGTTCAATATCTATAAAGACTCAGAAGGTTTTGAAACCATCGGGTACGGTCATCTTGTTAAGGCTAGTGAACGTAGTAAGTTCGTGAACGGAATTACAGAACAGCAAGCCGATCAATTACTCCTGGTCGATTACCAGAAAGCAAAACGTGATGCTGATTCATTCAATCTGGATTTACCAGAACGCTGGAATGCATTAGTTTCTATTCTCGTATTCCAGTTGGGTAAAACTGGTTACTCTAAGTTCGTTAAGCACCTTGCCGCATTGAAGAACCACAATTACGCTACTGCAATTGCAGAACTGAAAAACAGCAAATTATACCAACAGACCCCGAACCGTATCGATCAATTACTGTACTGGGTAACAAACTAAAACAATTAAGGCCAGCTATTATGCTGGCCTTAGTTGTTTTTCATGCTGCAATTCTAAGATGGTCAATACGCGTGAAAGTTTCACATCAATTTCGTTGATTTTCATCTGAACGTTTTTCAGTTCGCTTTCTAATACAACCTGCTCATTTTCAATTTTGTCTAAACGTTGCTTCAATAACTTCTGTTCAGACTGTAGATCTCCAATGCGACGTTCCAGAGCCTCTGTATCCTGCTTAAACTCACGATAACGTGTGAATGCAAATCCCAGTACTGCCACGGTCGCACTTACACCTGCAATTAATGTACCTGTAATCATCATACGCAAATCCCGAGAAACAGACTCAGCGTAACGATTGTCCATAATGGCAAGCCAACAGTATGCAGTGCAGCCAGTCCTACTACTGCTGCTGCATAAATGCCAAACTTGATTAATTTTTCTTTATCCATATTATTATCCTCTCTCAATTGTACTGAGAGTATTTATTATTTTGATTGTAAAAACGGCTGTTTTAACTGTACCAGGTAGTACTGAATATCCAGACCCTTAACGAACAATTTGTATACGTCAATTACCTGCACCTGGTACACATCATCGTAATACTGCCAACTCACAATATCACCACGGTTCAGTACTGGCATATTGTCACCCATGAATGCAATATTCATGAAGTCATGCCCCATGACATCTACCCCATAATCTTTGAAGTACTTAGAATCGATGAATGCCTGATTGAATGGACGGTTACACATCAATACTTCATAACCGTCCAATTTGATGTTTTGTGTTACTTCTTCTTCGAAATGTTCTTGCATTAGTTTCTCCTGAATATGAATGTTCCTTTCATATTATTTATTACTAACCTTGCTTTCTGTTCAGTTTCATCAAAGAAGTCATAAATCATCTTGCGTTTTTTCTTCTCATATTTACCAATGATACGTTTACTGCGTTTCTTCTTTTTCAGACTGGTATCAATCAAATACTTTTTACCGTTCTGTTCCACTACCTTGTACTTCTTACCCATCTGGGTATGCAGTCCTGCAATGTTCCCCTGTGCAGTCATACGAGCGTTAGCGGTTGGAATAATCTTGTTAAACGTTGCCGGATCATCTGTCAGTACTGAACGTAGATATGCAGCCTGAGAACCACGTACAATGATTTGGTTAGTCCTGTTTCCATTACCTTGCTGAATGAAATTGAAGAAAATAGCCCGTTTGGTGAACGCAACAGAACCACCCTCAACACTGTTGTTGATGTCATCCTGAATCTGTTTCGATAATGCACGGCATCGTTTTGTCAGTTCTGACTGAAAATCAGTGATAAACACTTTGCCCTGACTATTCAGTACTCGTACTGCGTCGGCGGGAGTTGCCCCCCGCCTAAAATCGCCTGATATCATTATGCTCTCCCTACGATTACGGTAATATTCCCGTTGAATGCAACCACACTGTTATTAGAACGCTGTTCGATTGTTAGTGTTACTGCAACCCCTGCCGGAATTGTCATTGTTCCAGTACCCACGTTTATATCAGTTGCCAGGCCCTGTGCGGCTACACTGGTGTAAACTAAACCACCACCATTTGCATAAATGCTAATTGAACGACTATTAGTAGTTTCACGTGGTGGATTATAGTTACCGTCATAACCACCTCGTACAGTTAATGGTACGCATGGAATTGACAGAATACGGGCAAATTGTGGTTCTGCTGGAATGGTAATACCACCACCACTTAACAGAAATACCCGCATGATATCGCCCTGAATGCTATTCGCCTTTAGGTTATCAATCGTACAGTTACTGAAATAGCCATTCGTGAATGAACCGCCTGACGCATATACAGTACCCTTGAAATATCCGCTTTCCGCGTACACGTCGCCTTTGAAATAGCCGTTTTCAGCAAAGACGCTCCCCCTGAAATAACCATTATTGAAATAGCTTGTGCCGTCTTTACGAATACACCAGCCCTGACCACCATTTGCAGGCCAGGCGTCATTCCAGTTGTTCGAACTAATCTGATTACCAATTTTCGCGTTATTAATACTACCGTCTTGTACCTGGAGTGACCCCACGCTCGCTGATCCGAGGTGGGCCTGCCCTATGCTCGCGTTAGCGATCATAGCACTGTTGATGTAAACAGTATTGTTCTGAACTGCAAACGGAATTACCGGGTTAGATACTGCACCAGATGTTTTAGCTGTGATAATTTTAAAATCATCTGCTACAAAATATACAGCACTTGCTTTTGTATTTGCATCAGCATAGATACCCATACCTGCAATAGTACCGTTAGCGTTTACCTTCAATTCGTAATGGCTATTAACGGTATTTTTCAATGCATCAATGTTGGTAGTCATGGCAGTACTGACACTGCTGATAGAACCGTTCAGTTCAGATTTTGCCTGAGTTAATGCGGTTGATTGAGCCGTGTCTTTAGAAGTGATAGTACTGTTAAGTGTCGCAACCTGGGACGTAATATTACTGTTGATACTGCTAACCTGTGCATTCAATGCCTGTGTCTGAGCCGTATCCTTAGTTGTAATTGTCTGATTCAGTGTTGTGACTGCTGCACTAATATCTGTAGCTGTTTTACTGGTCAACTGGGTAATACTGGTACTGTTTGCAGTGTCACCGTCAGTAATGGCCTTATTCAGCGTAGTTACCTGGGCTGATAAATTCGCTGCTGTAGTTGCCTGTAAATTGGTAATTGCCGATGCATTTAGTTTATCACCGTCGTTAATCAACTTTGTCGTTTTAGTTTCTGACGCACCGATCTTAGTTGTGGTGTTCACGTTAGCCTGTGACACTGCGTCGTCAATAGCATCACTAATCTTGTCGTCCAGATGTAGGAAATCATTCAGTGATTGTTCGTCCTGTGCTGACCAGTTAACTTTGGACTGCAAATCAACATATACCCCTGCCGTATAGATAATCGAATCCTGGCCGAACTCGTCATAGGCTCCTGCACGTACATAGTATTTCCCATCGGCAATAGGGAAACTGTGCATGAACGGACTGTTAGTACCGAACGTTTTAAGGTTCTGGGTGAACGTGCTATTCGTGGCAACCTGTACCTGTACGCCTGCGAAATCACTGACCCCTGCCTCTGGGTTATCGTACTGAACGAATATTGACTGATAGCCAGCATTTGCCGTGAACCCGGTCAATGCTGGGCACTGTGGGTTAGTAACAGTGATACGTGCTTCTGCACTGTAGATACTGCTGTTATGACCCCATGCCACAACACCGAAAGTACGGGTACGACTGAGCGTATCCAGTTTGTTCATTGCATAGGTATAGGTAAATTGGTTCGCCTGGATGAAGTAAGAACGCTTCTTCACCATGCCAGTGTCATACACAATGATTTCGTACTTGTTGAAATAATCGCTGAACGGCTTCCCGTTCACGTTCAGATATGACTGATCGTCCCACCCGATAATGAAATCAAGTGCGTCTGTAGTATTGGCAGTACTGCCACGGTTAATCAGATTCAGGCCAGTAATAGCAGGCAGGGTAAACGCGAAATCAGGTACAACACCGTTCTGTGACACCTTGTCTGACACAATGCCGAGGTTGTTGAATGCTGCTACTGCAAAATCATATTGAACGCCTGTTGTGAGGCCGTATAGCTCGTAACTCAGAACGTACTGGTTCGTGCTGCCGCCATACGTCCAGGTTTGCGTACCCGTCTGACGGTAGTACACGTAGTAACCACGCAGATACTGATCAACACTAGCCGCCCATGTCAGTACAACAGTCTGCCCCTGATTCGTTGCACCCTTCTTAACAACAGATAGGTTTGACGGTGGCAGTACTGCTACTGGCTTCGGTAATGTACCTTCCCAGCCGTACATCGGTACGTCTACGCCTTCATAAATGCCCTGGTGATATTCAACGCATTGCAAGTTAACCATGCCGATACTGTCGGTATTCGTGCTAATCGATTTACCCGCTACCCTGAACAGCTTATTTTCATAACCATGTTCCGGTAGAGATACCGTAATAACATCCCAAACTTTGAGATCCCAGCCTGAGTCTGTAGCAAAATTGATTGTATTGAGACTATATTTGCCCTTGAGCAATTCGATGTTAATCAGGTGTTCAACCTGGTCTTTGTCATATACCCAGGAATAATCGAGACTCTTAGCAATAACAAGACCATCACTGGTTAGTACATCACTGGCAGGAATATCTGACGGAATACGTAAAATGTCATCACTATAATTGTTAGTGGTATTCTTCCATGTTGCATCGATAGTATTAAAGTAGTCACTGATACCCGTTGTAGTACTGACAAATTCACCGAAAATTGTTGATTCGTCAAATGTCTGTACTGACAGTGCCGGAATATCTACAGTCAAATACAGCTTGCCACAATGAATACTGGTGATACCGCCAAATGTCATCAGCATTTTTTCAATGTTTGATTTATAGGTAGACTGATAATCAATAGCACCATTACTGAACATCTGATAACGGGTACAGTACTGTGCTGCTGTCTGGAATGATGGTAAATCAATATTACCAGGACTGACACCGAGGCCATACTCTGTATTGGTCACATAATCGTATAACTGGTTTACTGGGTTATTACTGACAATAGTAGTGCCAGACACTAAATCGTAAATCTTTTTACCTGAACATTCAGCCGTTAATACGTAACTATCGTTGACCAGTAAGTTATCTTCTAATGACTTTTGAGTTTTCTTGATAACGGTATAAATCTGTACAATCCCGTTACCCTTGAAAGTACTGTTATTCCATTGAGAACCTGCGTAAGTACCTGCCAGTACTTTACCCGCCGTGTAATTAGGCTTCCCGAAATATACCTCTAACTGCAAAATATCACGATATTTCGCATCGATACTGGTATTCGGTACTACACCTTCAACAGTGACAGGAGTAGTCAGTACTGGTTCGTCATCAAGCCAGATTTGGCTGACCTTGTTAATCTCACCCATTGCAAGGGCATGACTAGTGAACAGATATTGACTGCTGTTATTTTGTATGTTGTACCAGTTCACGATTGACCCACACTTCACGGTACTTCCATATAGAATGGGTATACCAGTTTGCGGTGAAGTACTTCGGCTTAAAGTAGTGGCACTGTCTGTATGAGGTGTAATACCCGGCATCTGTGACAACATTGAGGTTGCCACTAATGACGCTGCACCAGCTCCTGCACCCCACGCTGCCGCCGCTGAAAGACTTGCACCGCCCGTATAGACCGCTGCGGCTACTGCTACAGCCGTGATCAGGGCACCGACAATACTCATTCCTGAGATTTTACCGCCCATTATTCACCCCCTGCCGTACCCGTCGTGCCTGCATCAGGAGTGATCCGGTAAAACGTCCAGTCGTGTAGCCAGGGCAGTACTGCAAGGTTAAATCCAGTACTGTCAGCATTAAGGGCAATATACTTACCATCCAGTACTACAGAACCGTGAATACCGTTAACCATGATGTCACCGAACACTGGCTGATCGACCTGTTCGCCATGACGCTTACAGATCTCTTCCAGTGAACCAAGTTCATGCTTAGTGAACAGCTTCTGGCCTGCTTTGATGGTCTTATATTTGCCCATTGCTAAATCGGTATATGCAGTACCGCATACTTGATCGATAACTTTCAGTGCCAGAATATTGCAATCATTTTGGCCTAACAGGAATTCAGTACTGATACATTCCTGAGCAATGTTATGAATTTTAATTATGTTGTTTCTCATTTCTTATACTTCCATGTTTGCTGAGAGTTGATTTTTCCTAGTAATGAAAAGTACGCGTCATTCTTATGTGTACTTTGGTGTACTGAGTTAGCGGCTAAAGTACGCTGCTGTACGTCTAACTTCTTCCATATGCTATTGACGTATACGGTTAATTCATTTTTTAAATCATCGTTATTAGAAATAGATTCGAAATAATCGAGATAGCCAGAATAGATTAAAGAATTATCCAGTACTGTAGCGTCTGCTGGATTCAAAATAGTCAGCCACATATTTACCTGGGCGTTTTTAAGACCACCAGATAATGCCAGTACCTGAAACGACTGTGATACATTGCTAACCTTGAATGACATTGAATCATTGCTGATATCTTTCTGTTCGCTGAATGAACCAAAACTGTCATTAATGAAGTCTGGAAACGAGGTGTACAAGTTACCGTTGATATTCAGGTCGATATAACCATCATTTAGATGAAGTGCCTGAACTCCCGAACCCTGAACAGGATAGATATCAATACATTTAACGGTTAGGCCTAATTGCATGACCTCTGATATTGATAACTGGGTTTTATTACCGCCCCTGGTAGTGTTCCAGTACTTCAATAGTGCTGAGTTTGTAAATACTGCCTGATTCATTATAACGCCTCCGTAGCTTTAATATTGAGGTTCATAATGTTTTTAGATGGCAGATTTAAATCACAGTCAATATCGATAATGAATGTTCCAGTGATACCCTGATAGCGGATTACTTCACCCGCCTGTACGTTCTGACGTAACGCCGGGAATACGGTAATTGAAGTACCTGTATTGGCAATAATGCGATGAATTTTAGTACTGTTCTGGAAGGTAACTAACGTTCCGATTTCAAGCATATTTGCTGTGCAAGGGATAACAGACCCGCCTTTATTAATAGTTGCAGTACTGTATACTGTTGCAAAATGTCTGCCTGTGTACTGACTGTAATAACCTAAATCTGTACTGAAAGGCTTACCCTGCGAATACTGAGCAATAAAATTCAGTACTTCCTGTCGGTCTGCCTGATTGAACTGAATATTGAATGTTAATTGATAGTACTGAATACCCGTACTGCGGCGAATCTGTGCACCTGTCCAACTTTTATTAGAATATGCTGGTTCAATACTCTGCATTTGGAAGTCACTGATTTTAATATTGTTCGTAAATAAAGCCATTTTAAATCTCCTGATTTACAGTATTTATCAGGAGAACGAGAACGAAAAAGCCAGCATTCATGCTGGCTTTTAATATTAAGTGTTTCTCTTTTGTGCTGCTCGAACTGACTGCATAACGTTATTGGAATGTTTCTTCAACATTGTCTGGAATTGTTCATCAGTAATTTGACCACCACCATTTACTACAAGAGGTGCATTAATGACAATCTGACCAGTACTGTTATTTTCCTGTTTATCCTGCTGTTTCAGGAATTGAGTCAAATCACGGTTGTTATCGTTGTTCAGAACACGTTCACCCGCTTTCAGTACCCACGTTGATTCATCGTTGCCACCCAGCTTAGGTACTGAATCAATACCGCTGTGTGCCTGCCCCTGAATCTGTGTACCACGTGCAGTACTGATAATGGATGCCCCTAAGCTCGCCACCTGTGCATAGTTCGCAAAGTTTGCAGGCCACGGCGTAGCCATCGCATTCGCTAATGCTTCCTGAATTTTCATAACAATATTGGCAATCGATATACTCTTACCTACCACAAAAGCGGCTTGAGCGGCCTTGTTGCCCTTTCCTGCAACACCTTCAAGCATGGTTCCAATATTCGTAGCGGAATCTGCAAACATCTGGATCTGTGCCTGGCTGTTCTGGCGTTCTACTTCTGCTGCTTTATTATTGTATTTTGCAGTCAGATCAGCTTTACGTTTTTCAAACTGCTCTTTACTGATCAGTTTGTTCTGATACATCTGTTCATCAACCTGAATTTCAAAATCACGCTGTTTATATATTTCATCCTGCTGCTGTTTGATATCTGCCTGATTGCCAAATGGGTTATTTGGATCATGCAGTCCAGAACGGATATCCTGTGCTGAAAGCATTTTTGAAATATGCTCAGGTGTAATATTCTGGGTATTACCGATAGTCAATGCTGCCAGATTCTCACTTAATTGTTTAGGATCTGTTGCCTCCAGCATTTCAGTAATAAGCCGTTTAGAACCTTCAAGCCGTGCTGTTTCCTGACGTGAAATAATCTGGGTTTTCTTAGCCTCATTCAGATTCAGAGTGTTTAATGACTCATCTAGTTTTTTACGTAGCTCGTTCTGTGTATAGTTATATTGCAGTACTTGCTGTTCAGCGGAATTCTTACCCAGTTGAGAGATTACCTGATTAAGGTTAATTTTTGCCTGTAGCTGTTTCAGCTCCAACTGTTTAGCGGCATCGGCGGCTTTTTTGGCGGCGTCTGCGGATTTCTTCTCACCTTCTGGATCTTTCAATTTATACGGTTTGCTGGCTGGCTGTTGCGTAGGTACTGCACCCGCCGTTGTACTGTTAGAGTACTGACCTTTGCCCCATGAATCCGGCAACGCATGATGATCACCCAGTGACGCAAAATCATATGCAAATCGTTTAAGATTTCCGCCCATCTGATCGAATGATGGTAATTTCCATTCACCAGCAAATATATTGCGTAGCTCGTTGAGTGCTTCAATTACAGGCAAAAGTGCGTTAACTCGTAACTCCTGGAAGTTGCGATCCAACTGGGCAATATTTTGCTGATAGCGTCCGTATGCCTGTGCAGTTTCAGTAGTAATACCAGCATGTTGTTTTTCAATAGCATTGATCGCTTCAACTTCTGATTTGTACTGTCTCAGTACTGGCAATAACTTACTTGAATCACTGGCGATAGACTCCATAGCGTTCGTTATCTCAGCATTCGATTTTCCCGCTTTTTGCAGTTCGTAGAATGTTTTGATGATCATTTTGATGCCGCCATCAGCATCATTCATATACTTCGTAAAGCCCTGTAGATTGACACCCCATGCTTTCAGGTCATCCCCGAACCCGCCCTTGCCCTCACGGAAGAAATCACCCATGTGATCAAGGGCATCTTTATTGAAATCACTGAATTTGTCATATTCGATATTCAGGCCAGCAAAAGCACCCTGTAATTTCTGTAATTGTTCTACAGTCATCCCAGAACTATTTGCAGCATCGTTAAGTACTTTAACGTACTGAGAGGCTGCATTTACCTGGCTAATTGTAATAGCAGTTAATGCACCGAACCCTGCACCTACTGCAAGTAGACCTGAGTTCATCCCGGCCAGCTTTCCAGTAATATCACCGAACCCGCCAGAGAGTGAGGCAAGTGAACCGCCCGCCTCACGACTGAATGCATTTAAACTGTTCCCGGCCTGCCCCAGGGCACGTTGCAGGCCAGTAGCATCACCGTTGATATTGAATACTAATTGTTGATTATTCTGTGCCATCCTTAGCCCCCAGTACCAGTACTGCCAGTAATTAATTGCATCATGGCTGACTGTTTTAATTGTTGTTGTGTCAGTTGTTTTTGTTCTTCATCCTGCATACGTTCATATACAGTTTTATTAGAAAGCAGGCCGTGCATATCCCAGTCATGTACATTGGCCTTCTTCATCCCGTCCTGTGTCAGATTGCCACTGCTCATTAATATCAGGTGGGCAAGGTTTGCATATTTAATATGATCGAACCTTGCCCCTGATGGCTCTATATTGGCATCGTAAATCATCAAGTATTCGAAAAGTTCTGGATCAATAGACTCCAGTTCAGAAAGACTCAACCCACGTTTGTTAAGTAGTTTCAGGGAAAACATCAAACGCGGATTGTTTCTTATTTTTTTTCGATCTGATCCTGAACTTGTGGTTCGTCTGGTTTAGGCCACAATTTCATTACTGCGGTGTTAATTTCACCTACGATCAGTGCATCAATAGAATTAACGTTAATCTTCCCGTCTTCATCTACATCAGAGAAAATAGGTGTACCGTTTTCATCTGCAACTGTATAAAGAAGAGTTGATTTTGCATCAATGCATTTTTCGAAATTGCTGATAGCAGGTCGATGAATATGCAGTACTGCACCGTTCTTGAGGGTAACTTCGTGTAGTTCAGGTTTCAGGGCTGCAAATAGAGTATGAATATCCATTATGGCAGTACCCCCTGTGCTACTGGTGCACCATCGCAAGCGAAATTAAGAGTTAAATTAACTACCTTGTCACGGTCTGATTCAATTTTCTTTTCAGTAATAAAACCATTATAGGTGACATATGAACCAGTACTTTTAGTGGCATCGTTGAAATAACTGAACTTCAACTGAATACGTGTACCGTTTTCAAAAGCGGTAACAAGCTGTTGATGAACAGTGTTATCTGGAATCCAGTTAACCTGTAACGTTACGTCGGCGTTAGTTTTTGAGCCTGGTAATTTACGGTTATACGAGCTGTTGAATGAAACCACTTCGACAACTGTTGCAGTACTGCCAGTACTAGGAAAGGCACTGATTTCTGGAATATTGGTGAATGTAGTTGCTTGAGTAGCTCCGGCTGTGCCGATACCTACTGTAATATTACTACCTGTGAAAACATCCATTGGCATAATGATATCCTTATCATGTTGTTAATATTCAGTACTGGCATCCTTGCCAGTACTGAATTGTTGTGTTTATTCTTACTTATTTATGGCTGCAATCATTGCACGTAATTCTGCAATTTCATTTTCCATCGCTTCAATTTTTGCAATTGAATGATTTAATGCAAGTGCGGTATCCATCATAATGACGTTATTATCAAGTGCTAAGGTATCATCCTTATCACAACGATTACCTTCATCGTCATATTCCGGTGCGGCTGGTACTAACTTGACATACTCACTATCAATATCGCGTAATGCGTCCTGTGCAATAATGCCACGGCGTTCACGTTCCATCGGATCGAAGTTATATATGAACGTACATGGTTTTAGCTTTTTGATATTTTCATAAGATGCTTTACCATCGTTATATTCAATATCATGTTTTAGTGTTGCATCTGACGTTGCGGCCTTCTGGAATGTGTAACTTCCTGACCAACCCCCACCCGCTGTACAGGTCAAATCACCTGTTGCTGGGATAAAATACCAGTACCGTGTTCCCGCATTACCGGAATCACCAAACTGAGTTAATGAGGTGTTAGCCCAGTTTGTCATCCCATTACCCACGTTGCCCCACATTGATCGCAGTTCATAACCACCGTTATGTCTGTATGCCCATGACAATGCACCAATAGCACTGACACCAACGGGATCTGTAGTCATATTTTGATAGATACCGGATTTACCTGACTGTGCTGATTCCCACCAGGGGGCAGGAACTGGTGAACCTATTGATAAGAGGCTTCTGAAAGTCCCATTAGTCGCTAATAAACTACCATCCTGACCGATATCAAAATAACTCTGAATTGATGGTGAGCCACCCGAAGCGACAATACGTGCCTTACGTGTTTCAACACCGCTTGAGGATTTTTCATATACAGAGAACATATAAGCGGCTGATAATTCTGCACCAGCAGCACTAATTGTAGATCTAACAAGACCACCAGCACCCGAGAAGTTATTAGGCGGTGTTGCCGCTAAAACTTCATCTGCTTCAATAACACGGGTAGTTAATTCACCTGTATTAGACAATTTGAGTAGGTCAGTTGTATCAGTAGTTCCGGTCGCAATTCTGTAAGTGGTTCCCTGTACGGTTTCATGGAATGTTGCATCAGTTGAACCCGAGCCGCCCTTGAACTTTCTAAGGTACGACTTACCACCCGCTGTACCAGTACTCATTGATGTATGACAGTAGGTACTTTGGGGTACAGAATCTTGATTAAGGGTATTCTTGACTGTAAGAGTACTGTTGGCAGTGAGACTGCTGTTGAAAGTACTGGCACCTGTTACCGTGCCACCAGCCAACGCAAAACCACCCAGTGCCGCAAGGCCAGCCGCTGCTGTTGTGGCTCCTGTACCACCCTGTGAAACCGGGATAGTACCGCTGAAATCTGCCTGACTCAGATTGATGTCGCCAGTTAATGGGAACCCATTTATCATGAGTGTTGAAGGTACAGTACCTTCAATATCAGCCTGTGTAAGAACCACATTACCTGAGAGAGGCTTACCATTGATGGTACGGCTGGTTGGCACGGCTGCTACGTCACTTGCAGTTAATGTAATATCGGCTGAAAGTGCTTTGTTATTAACTTTTCTCGTCTGCGGTACTAGTGGAGTTGTTAATCCTGTTAGAGACTTGATAGTACTGTTTGCACCGTTAATATCGGTGTATGCATACATCCCCCATGCACCCCATGAAATAACACCTGAACTGTTTGAATATCCGGTACGGGTATATAGATCATTAGTGTTATAGCGGTAATACATCTGAGTACAACTCTTAATATGAGTTGCTGAGTTTTGCAGTACTACCAGTGTTCCAGCATATTGAACCGGATAATTTAGCAGTGCAGTAGCATTTGCGTTCAGTGTTTGCTGATAATAACCCTGTACAGTACCGTCTAAATCATTCAGGTCAGTACCTGCTGGGATAATTCCACGGCTAGGCAATGCTCCTACATCATCTGCATTTAATGTAATGTCACTACTTAATGCATATCCATTTAATTTCCGTGTTGTTGGTACTGCCCCTACATCTGATGCATTAAGCGTTAAATCACTACTTAATGAGTATCCATTAATTTTTCTGGTCTGCGGTACTAATGGGACTGTCAGTCCTGTAAGAGACTTAATAGAACTGTTAACGCCTGCACTAGTGATATTCGCCGTCGATACCCATGAACTCCATGTAACAACACCACTGCTGTTACTCGTGCCTGTACGGTTATAGATATCGTCAGTACTGGAAGGGTAATAAACCTGTGTGCATGAATTCGCATGAGTTACCCCACTCTTCAGTACAAACAACGTACCACCCACTGCAACCGGATAGCTTAAAGCTGTTGTTGCGTTTGCAATTACTGGTTGCTCATAAACACCATATACAGAACCGTTCAGGGTATTCAGGTTCGTACCTGTTGGAATCATCCCATAATATGGTAACGCGTTGACATCGAGGGCTGACAGGTTAACGTTACTGCTGAGGCTTTTCCCATTAACCGTTGTTGTCTGTGCCACACCGTTTAAGTTCTGTAACGCTGCGATTGCAGTTGTTGCAGAAGTGCCACCGCTTGCAATAGGGATAGCAGTATTGAATGATGGTGTACCGTTAAACTGTAATTTGCTACCAGATAATGTCAGTGTTCCCTGATTACTTGTACCGTCAGTTGAACCACCAGATGAAATAATGCGTGCGTCATAGTCGTTATTATAACCAGCACTATGGAAGTCAATAAATGCCGAACCTGCGGTTGTGAGGCTTCCTAATTCGATGCCTACTGACCCGGCTTTTGCTGCACCTACTGATAAACCATCGAGGTTTTGAGTACCACTCCATGTATTACTAGCGTTCAGTACTGGAACAGTTGCCCCAGAAGTACCGATATTGTAAGTACTGGCAGTACCTAAACCCAGTGAAGTTCTTGCACCTGCTTGAGTGTTGGAACCAGTACCACCCTGTGCCAGGCTTAGAGCAGTAGTTAATCCAGAGAGACTGGTGATATCACTGTTTGCACCGTTTTTAGCAGTGCCTGCCACGTCCGTTTGAGTTAGAACTACTGAACTTGACAGAGGTTTACCGTTGACAGTAGTAGTCTGTGCCACACCGTTTAGGTTCTGTAACGCTGCGGTTTGTGTTGAGGCTCCAGTACCACCCGAGCTAATTGGCAATGCTGTACTGAGTGTTGCAGATGAAGCGTTAAGGCCACCAGTGATAGTCAAATTACCAGTACTGGAAAGCGTCAGGGCATCAGAACTATCGGTTGTTGCACCAGTACTAATACGATAGTTTCCGGCCTGTACGGTTTCATGAAAAACTGTATCACCAGTGCCACCACGCATTTTACGTAGATATGATTTAGAACCTGCGGCTGATGATGATAGCGATGTATGCCCATATAAAGCCGACGATACACCATCCTGGTTAATCGTGTTGTTTACCGTTACTGCACCAGTCAGAGTACTGGCACCTGTTACGGCTAAAGTACTGGACAGTGACAGTGTTGTGCCTGTGACACCACCAGTGAATGCACCACCTGTTTTCGGCATCCCGCCGAGATTAGAGAGTGCAGTACTTGCCACTGTTGCACCTGTACCGCCAGAACTGATAGGCAATGTTCCGGTTACGCCCTGTGTTGCACCTGCGGCCAGAGAGGGCTTATTTGCAGTACTGTAGACCTGATCCCATCCAGTACTGTCAGTGTTCCTGATGTACATGCGAGGGGTTGCAGACTCTGAAACTACGATCTGAGCCTTATTGGTTCCACCAGCATCTACCATGCCTACGCCCAGTAGATCTACACCCAGCGGGTTATCGGTACGTGTTGCACCAACTTTGATAAATGCATTACCAGTGGGGTCTGCTTCATAGTGAGGCACTACAGTACCGTTTGCCCCGATGCCATAGTTACCGATTAATAAGGGGGCTGGTTCATCGATGCTGCCTTGATTTACCAGTGAAGCTGGCGAAAACGTCCATGTACGCCCGTACACCTTGTTAATATCAGCGTCGTCTTTCCATGCAGTAATCTTCCCGTTAAGAATGATGAAATTCTGACGTAGACTAGTTGGGCTTTCATAGATACTAAATTTCAGTTGGAATACTTTGTTAGTACTGTATGCACTGTTCAGAAATTGATGACCAACGTTTGACGGGTCATAATGTACAACAATACTGATGTTGCTGATCTTCAAATCACCTCGCAGTACTGCAAGATATTCTTGATCATATGTTTCGATAGTCTGATTTGAACTACTGATCTTTACCTCTGGGAAGGCACCGAGATTATCTATATTTTGATACACTGCGGTTGGGTAGTAGTTATTGATGTCAGTACTGTAAGATAGCAACGTGCGGTTGCCGAGCATGATCCCTGCCATTATTGTTATTCTCCATTATTTGTAGGACGTGCAATGTAATTAATCTGGCACGTCGTCATAATGTTATTTATGGCAGTATCAGGGTCAGTATCATCGACTACTGAGAGTAGTTTTAGTGAACTAACATTAATGCCCTTCTCTAATAGACCAGTAATTAATTCAGTACTGAAAAGTACTTCATGTACTTTCGTCATTGTTTGTTGTGCTGTTGATT
The DNA here is from genome assembly GCF_036780805.1 of Leclercia sp. Lineage (NCBI taxonomy): Bacteria > Pseudomonadati > Pseudomonadota > Gammaproteobacteria > Enterobacterales > Enterobacteriaceae > Leclercia > Leclercia sp. The sequence goes on from NZ_DAIQCE010000001.1 coordinate 1,632,266, forward strand.
CACTCTGCGATGTAACTAGTACATCCATTGTCAGCGTTACAGAATGACGATTGCTGTATTCAAGTTGTTCGTATTGTTCGGTTACATTGCTGATCATCAGAATGTAATCACTGGATGTCTGAGTGTTAGTTTTAGCGGCCTTTCTTACTTTCAAACCAGAAGACGAAAAAAGGCTTGAAACATGATTTTTAATAATTGAAATATTCATGTATTCAAGCCTCTCTGTAATAGACGTTACATAGACCTGACAGATCATCAATGATGTTATAAACCTCATACCGAACATTATTCAGTACAAAAGTGTCATCATAGGTGATTTGATCACGGCGGCATGTAAAGTAGTTTTCTGTTGTTTGTATAAGTCCTTCGGTAGTTTGAATTGCTATTTCGGACTGTTCGAAAATGGCATTAATAGTAATGCCACTTTCTAGTACTAAAGGTTCGCCAAAACTATTAATCAGAGCATCCATACTTTGCGTATTAAATGCTCTCATCGGATCAGGCCAGCTTAATAACGCGGAATGCCTCTGGATTGGTCAGTACTACTGCGAAATCAGACCATACGCGGGCAACAATTGCACCCTGTGCCCTTTTGCTGGTCTGATCCATGTCCAGCTCCATATCACCCCAGGAACCAATAGCTACTTTGCTAAAGTCACCCAGAATAATGAAGTTCTGACCAGCCAGTACTTTAGAGTCATAGGCAGGTACACCACACAGATCGCCATCGTCGAACAGGTACACAGCGGCGGTATTTGCACCACGCAGAGTACTACGCAGAGTAGCTTTGGTCTGTGGAGACATTACAGCAGCAAGAGATCCAAACGCTACACCTTCGTCACCCAGTGCACCCTGTGCTGCTACGATGTCTGCATAGGTATATGCGTCTACTGTTTCAACCTTGCCAGCGGCCTGTACTGCCGCAACAATTTTTTGCATTACGATAGTTTCAAGACGCTGAGAGAAACCAGCAACGATTGCCTGAGTAACGATCTGTTCAATCTGTGGGCAAGTTTTTAGTACTGAACGTGACAGAGGAACATATCCAGAATAAGTAGAAGGTTTCATCAACACAGTTTCGAACTGTGGATCAACTTCTTTTCCTTCACCATTTTCTGGTACTTCATCAAAGCCTGCCGCAAAATCTGCGGAGAGTTTTGGAAGTGCAATTTCAGAAGTCAGACCGGAATATGTCTGTACTGGCAGATTTTTCAGAACACCTTGATCACGCAGTACATCAATAAATGCACCGTACAGCACATCAGTATGAATAACGTCTTTCGCACTCACAGTTGTCACACCGCCTGCACGAATTGCATTGACCAGATCGTTTTCACGAATAATAACGCCGCGTTTACCATCAGTAACTACGCCACCATCCAGCATTGAACGCATGAGAGAGTTTAGAGAGAATTCCATAATATTTTTATCATCCTTGATAATTGGTTTATTTTTAATTTGTTGGCGAAACGCTTCAATGGTTAAGCCTGATTCGATTGCCTGTTTTGTAATTTCAGAGTGAATATTGAATGCACGAGAAATAGCGTTAATTTCGGCAATGCGTTTTTGATCTTCTTCGGCCTGTTCTTCCTGAACGGCTGAATCATTATTTTCAGTATCAGTTTCTGGTTGTTCACCATCACCAGTACTGTCATTGTTATTTATCGTTTCTTGAACGGGTTCTGTTTCGGCTTCGGAATTGACTTCGGAATTAGACTCAGTATCAGTAGAAGTACTTTCAGTATTTTCATCGGGTTCATTTTCAGTTTCCTCGTTACGTTCATCTTGTTCGGTTGGCTGCTCGTCTGTATTTTCGGGTTCAGGTACTTCTGGCGGCTTCTCTTCTTCAAGAGAACGCCCTACTCCGACTAGATCGTCAGCAGGCACGGATACAGTACTGATCTCAAATGGGGTCCACTTAGTAATTAAGAGGTTGTCGCCTTCAATACGATATTCGTCGATTGAGTACCCTACTGAAACTTTGGTCAGTGTTCCTTCACGTACCATTTCATATTTTTCAGCACCCATACCAACAGAACTAAAACGTACTAATGCACGTCCTACGCGATCAGCATCAATACTGGCTGACTCGACAACACCGATATGATTAGAAAAGTCATGGTTGAATAGAAGAGCAGCCTTATTCTGTAATCGTTCTAGATTGACGTTCTCAGGATTATGCAGAAGGATTTCGTTATATTCCTGACCACCGATAGTACGTACTACTGGATTTTCAGAACTGAAAGCTAACAGTACTGTACGGTCGTTATTATCTGAGAGTACGTCACTCGTTAACGTCATCTCCCGTTTTTGGTTCTTGAATTTCATTTGAACTGTCCTTGTTCATTGTTTCTGTTGTATTTATCTCCGCTTCTTGTTTGAGTTCTTCAAATACGTGCTGTGGCTCCATGCCTAAATCACGGATAATTTGAGACTTCGATTTAACACCCATCTGTAATAGAGTCTGTTCGTATTGAGCATCTTTATTAGGATCGAGACTTACCTGTTTAACAGTTATGAAAGTACTATTAGCGATATTCTCAAAATTGGTGAAACTCAATTCTTTAATTTCAGACACCATGATTCTTTTAATGAACTCACGGTAGATAGGTTTCAGTACTTTAGAAATAAGAAGATTTGAACGAGTCTTGAACCCTTCACGGCTTATACGGTCTGCCATCTTCGCAGCACTGAAAGAAGCCTGCTGTGTGTCCCCAGTTAACATAGACTTTGGTACGGATAATCCAGTACTGATAGTTGTTAAAACAGCGTCTGAGAATTCGGTTATCTTGTCAGTACCTGCCTGCGGGTTCAGAGTCTGAATCTGTTGGCCTGGTGCAAGTTCTTTAATACTGCCCGGTTCAAAGTGTTCGACGTATTCACGCTGTTCTGGTTCACCGTCTAAGAGTTCATCCTGTGTGTTATCGCTATTGGTAATGAACCCCATAGCCGAACTTGCGATCTTCTTCTGTAGTACTGCCGCTTCGTTATAGCTATTAAAGTCCTCTAGGGTTTTCATGACTGCAATACAGTCCGGGAAACCTCGTTCCTGTCCTGGGAATTCTGGAATGAAATAATGCAGTACTTCACTGGCTGGTACACGTCGAGTACTGTTAGTCTGGATGGTGTAATTTAATGGATTGATATCCGCCACATGATAGGCCAGTACTCGACCGTGCTGATCACGCTCTATCCCATTACTGATATACGAACCATTTTTCAGTAGCTCGTTTTTAGTACTGGGAATACGACTAGCATCGATGATCGATACATGTAGTTCATCACCGTCTGTATGTAGTCGAACAAAACATTCACCATCGGTAGCTCTTGCACGCTCTACCAGTTGTTGAAAGATGTCGAACGACATAGAACCATCAGCACTGAATCGGTCTGCATCTAATGCCCACTGGTAAAACAGCTTGTCTAAGCGGTCTGCCAGTACTGGATCAGTTTGACCATCGAGGCCAGACGGACTAGGACGGATGGTAATTCCATCAGCACCCGCTACGGTCGAAGAACTCAGTGATACGTATCGACGTGCATACGGGTTTTGCAGTACCAGAGAACGACTAGCATCACGTAGCGATGTTAGAGACTGTCTCAGTACTGCATTGATGTTGACGTTCTGAACACCAGTACCGTAAGAGCCGATAATCTTTGTTGGTAGTCCGGTTAGTGAACGGCTTTGGGATTTGAATTCAGTACTGGTAGGTTGATATTTACGGGTTTGTTTGGCGGGTTTCGGGGCTGGTACTGCGGGTTGTTCAATTTGCCGTTTGTTAAAAGGCCACATTCCTTGTGATCTCCATTATTAGCGGCAATGGATAGTACTTTTGAAAAAGCCTTTATTGCCTGTAGTTAGTTTGCGTTTCAGGTCGTTGACCTGTTTAGTGATACTGCCTTTCAGACTAAGCAATGTATTAAGATCTTCTTTAACAAGTGTCTTATTATTGATGGTCAGTGTATGTGTATCACCGTTAATTCTGGCTGCGATGATTTTATTAATGTCATCAAGCTGTGATTGCAGTTCTGTTAATCGGTCTGTCTGAGCCATTGGATCAATGACGGTTACAGTACTGATAGTTAATTCACCATTATTGTTATATACGACTGAGTAATAACCCGGCTTCCAATCTGTGGAGTCGATAGTTACCGTTTCAGTATCGTTCTGTGTGCTGTGTGTGAATAACGTATCAGTACTATTTCCGATTTTAATTGTGCTATTAGGTGGCAGTACTTCGTGAAGTACTTCACCAATATAAATTGTTTCTTTCATTGTTATTTATTCCTTAGCCGAACCATGATTTACCAATGCTAGGTTTCTTAGTGGTTGGTTTAGAGTATTTATTGTTTTGTTCGGAAGGTTGTTTTACGGGTTGCGATTGTTCAGTACTGATAGTTTCGGTACGTTTGCTACTGCGATATTCACGCAGTTTCTTGAATGGTTGACCGCCAAGTTTACTGAGTGCCAGTTTCATCATGCAGAGACTGTACACCAGCGTATCAAGTGCCTCATTACGACGGCCTGTGATCTGCTTCCATCGAACACCACTACCAGAACGTTCTAAGTTCTCTGCTGTGACCTGTTCGAAATAGTCATCAGGTAGATCGTGTGCAAACCGTAGCGTAAGTGGTGCATCTGTTTTACCTGCAACTGCGTTGTTTAGCAGGCTGCGTACCCAGTTCTTACCCTCGTGTACGTTCAGCATGTAGAACTGACGGCCTTCTGAGGTACTGCGTTTGAACAAGTCACCTTTGGTATTCGAGCTGCCCTTAATCATTTCGAACTTCTTATACTGCTGACAGAAACTGTGTACCGTCTGCATTGCACGACCGTTACCACCGTCAACAGCTACTTTCAGTACTGGCAATTCACGCCCGGATACTGTTTTGAAACGTTGATTACAGAATGTCGCAAGGTCTGTATAGGCTTTTGCCCCTTTGATTTCACAGTTAGGACTGTAGAAATAACGATGACCCAGTACAAATAGTTCTGTTTCGTTAAAACCTAATACAGTTGCTTCAAGTCGGTCTAATTGCTGATCACAGCCTACGACAATTCCCAGTACTGAATCTGGTATATGTGATAAATCGAATGAATCATCACGCAAGTTCTCTAATGCTAGATCATCAAGTTCTTCTTGAAGGTCTGAATAATGAAGTCCGAGTACTGTATTGTAAAATGACTGATAGTTATATTCGAACCAGGCTAGTTCAAACTCTTTTGCAATAGCCTGAATAGTACTGTTAGGACTGTACAGGCGGTTTATATAAAAACCTGCTGTATCAGTTACTGATGGGTTCTGTGCTATCCATCGCCCACCACCTACCATTTTAATACGCTGTGACTCTGTTATTTCTTTCTGGCATTCTGGGCAGTGTAATTTTGCAGTACTGGAATCAGGGATATCACGCTTACCTGCTTTCTTCCATTTGAACTTAACGTTCTCCCATTTCAACGAGTGTTCATGCTGGCAGTGTATGCACTTAACAAAGTACTCACGTTGATCTGAGTTCTGATACTCAACATCGATTGCATCTCCTGAAAATGTGGGAGTACTTGAAATAAGTATTTTTGCTTCCTGGCCGAAATCAGTTGAACGTTGTTCTGCAAGTCTTATCGGATTACCTTCTGGTGAGTTCTGGTCTATTGCTGATACTTCATCAAGTATGATTCGCTTGAGCGTTTTTCCTCTGAGGGCTTTAGCCGACCCGAGAGTCATGAAGTACAAGAAAGAACCGTCTTTTAGTTCTGTCTGCTGTTGGTTATTTGCTTTCGTCTTGTCGTTCTTGTCTGTGACTAATTCTTGTAGTACTGGTACTTGCTCTATGGTCTTGTCAATTTTCGCTGACTTCCACTGTTTAAGCTCAGATAATGAACTTTGTGCAATGCCCATATTAGAACTATCAGTAGCCATCCAATAGAACAGTGCTGAATTTAATGTTAGGGTTTTGGCAATCTGTGCCGATGTTTTATAAACAACCTTGCGGTACTGGTCAGACTCGATAATATCTAACATCTCTTTCTGGAATGAATATAGCTGTAACTTCTGTCCGGCTGCTGCACCATCTGGCAGTACTAAATGAGTTTCAGCCCATTCACTGGGCTTTAACTTCTGTGGAGGTTTGATAATTGGTACTGCATTTTTCAGTACTGTTATTGTCTTGTTCATTTTCGGCATCCTTGCCTTGTTCGTCCTCTTCTGGTACTTCAAATTTCATATCACCGATTTCATTCAATAATTCATCAATACGTTGCTGTAGTACTCGTTTAACCTTGAGTACTGAATCTTGTTCGAAAACTTCATGTTGAATTTTGTTCGGTAGTGAGCGGATATAATCACGTAACGTTTTAAAGTACTGGGTAAGTTCTCTGTGAACTTCATCGGCTTCGATTAGTTGATCCAATTTTAACTTTACTTCGGCTTCGGCTAAATCTGCCTCTGCCTGCATTTTGCGTAGTCGAGCCTGGTCGATCTTGTCTCGTACATCACCATCACGTAGCGGCGTTAAAATGTTGTCTACGATCCATGCACGTGCATTCTCTTCTGTGTCTGTAGGCATCCCGCGTTTCTGCCATGCCAGTACAGTACTGTGTTCGTAACCGTAATCACGGCCTAACTTTCTAATTGAAATTGAGGTGGACATAATATTTCCCTGACTGTTGTTCTTATATTTATCAGGGTTCAGTACTGCATCTGGTGCTTTGTCATCTACAGACAATAGGTGGAACACGTGTTTTTCAGTATTATAAGGATCACTATTACCACGTGTTCCACTTGCCATTACTGAATATCAAATGACGAAAGGATTCAGTACTGAATATTTTGTGGTGTGGTTCGTTGATCAAAAATCGCACATACATTTAAAAGAACTCGCTGCCGAAACTACGCGAGCCTTGTCCTGTCTGGGAGTACCTTTTAATGCTTCTGTATCGCTCTGTATGCGTCTGTACTGAATTAAACGCGTCCGTGCGTTAATATTTCTAGCGTTGTTTATGAAGTGATACAGGCTGTTCTGAGAGGTATTCTAAATAGTAATCACGTATTGCAATAACTTCTTCTTTGTAGAACGAATAGTTAACACCAGAATATAGTTCTTCTACAGTTTGCCAGTACTCAACATTCATAAAGTCTTCTGCGACAGTCAGAAGACAACAACAAGCCCTGCCCAGTTCTTTAGCGGTTGGTTCTTCCGAACCTTGTTCAAACTTCGAAATTAGTTCTAAAGCGTTGTGGGTCAGTTTGATACTTTCATCAGCAGACAATGATTCAAATACGAGTGTATCGTCTGCGATATTCCGTGTAATATTCTGTAAGTTTTGCATTCTATTCCTGATTTAATTATTTTTATGGTTAGATTGGTCTTTTTGATATTTACAAGTTTGTTTTCTGATGTGGGCTTTATTTGCTAGTTATTCAATACAGCTCTATACGATGCACACATCAAATCACATATCAGAAGCTATGTCTATTAGATGCAGACCGTACAGATCTGTACAAATATTAACCATAAATTTTGAGATAGTCATCACGTAATGCCAGTACTGAGGGCATTATAATAATGAGTTGATTCGGGGTTAAACCACTGTACAAATTTTCAACAGTTTCCCAATGTCTATAATTAGAATACTGATGAGACATCGTTAAGAGTAAGCAACACGCCTTTCCAATCTCGGATGAGTGAGGTACGTCACTAATCTCAGTTGCCATTTCAAATTTTTCAATCAATCTCAACGCATTGCACGTTTTGTCGTTTAGCTCTTCATCAGTCATTGAATCATAGGTTCTCGATTCAGCGGCGATCTCTTGAATAACCTGTTTGGCACTTTTCATCTGGGTAGACCCTGCTATCAGTCTTTGGACACTTTATCTAACGTGTTACTGCAACGCTTCGTTATCAATATTGTAGCCTGAAGCACAAGCACTAAAGTATGAATTTACTTTAAGAAGATGTATCAGATGACGGGGTACAGTTCTTTTAACAGAGCCAGTGATAACCTGGACCATAGAGCAGTACAAGGCCTTGCATCATATGCTGTTGTTCTAGGGCGGGATCAGGATGGCTAAAGAAGATATGTAGTAGTTCGTTATATTCATCGTACTGCATATCTAATTTGATTAGTGGTTCACAATCTAGGACGGCTAATAGTTCCTGAACTATCTCGAAATAGAGTTCAGTACTGCCAACTGCTGGTAGTTGTATAGAGGTTCTCATTGTAAGTACTCATGTGTGTTTGAGTATTTACTCTGAATATTAAAGGTTAAGCGGTTCGGTATTCCTGAACCACTGGATGATTTAGATTTGCTCTAATTCACCATGCTCATTGATCCAATTTGACGGGAAGTGATCCCAGCACAATGACCAGACTAATTCATTCTCATAGATTTCACTGTCTGGGTTTGGCACTTCCCTGTTATGGATGTGGAAAAGATATTCACCATGCTTTTCAGTATTAACGAAAAGACTATCAGGGTGAGCAGAGCGTAAATGATTCACATATGAGCCATCTTCAAATGTGATTTCGATACCTACTACACGGTTGTCATTCTGTACCAACATGTCAATGTTTTTAATCATATGTGGGCATTCAATCGGTACAGTCACCCATTGCCAATTATCATTACCATCAATATCTTTTGCGACTTGCGTACTATACGACTTTTCATTTGAAGCAAAATCAATTACCAGTTCGTATAAATCTCCACCATTTTCTTCACCGATTTTTACTGAGTATGTTTTTTTCAGAGCTTTCATTTCGTTCTTCCTCATAGGATTTATATGTATGAGGGTAATCCACTCATTGTGCGAGATGGATAATATGGATTGGGGATGATGTTGTCAATTATTTTTTATTATAAAAATCGCAGTACTGAAATATGAGTCTCGATATTAAGTTCTAAGTACTGGAATATTGATGTGGTATTTTATGAAGTACTTTAAATATTTTCCTAATCGTCATTAGTACTCGTAATTAACGTACCCTGATTAAGTACTGATGCTGGCAACTATGGAATTTTTAAGAAGGGGCAGTACTGGACTTAAGATGCCAGTACTGCCCCTTTCTTTTAACATGACACTACATTGTCACCACTTCAACGCTAACCCGCGTATCACCCTTATAACGAATTTTAAAATGGTACGCTTTATCGCATGTGACGTTTGAGGTCGTTCCGCTTGAGAACCAGCTCGTTTCGATCTTGATGCTGTCTACCTGATCGCACTGATAGCCTGAGAGTGTAATTTCACGCTGTGCTTTCTCTTCTTCTTCTTTCAGGCCCTTGTCATCAGCGGCAAAAGCTGTGACTGAAACCATCAGTAAAGTTAACCCTATCATTTTAATCATTAAAATTCTCCAGCACCTAAGGTTGCTTATCCATTGCAAAAAAGCTCATCATTTTATCGATCGGTCAAATCGTTAATATTAATTACATCAATAGGCAATAACGATCAATATTTAAGACATTTCCCCTACCTATTATGGTAGTTAAGGGCTACTGATAAGTTACGTTTACCACTAAAGTAGTGGTGTTAAGGCTTCGCCTGGGTCTTCGTTGTGGGAGCAATGACCTGATGCAGGGCGGCGTATACAACCCGTACACAATCGTTTATAACTGTTTTAATCCCACTATCTTTAGTAGGGGTAAACAATCCATTACGAGGGCTTAAATCGAGATGACATAAAGTTATGGTGGGTGGTTGTAGTACTAATAATTAAAATTGAAATTAATAATCAGACATTGAATAGCAGGGTATACATATGGAAATCATCGGCTTACTAATTTTAGCATGGTTAGGTTATGTAATTCTTGGCGGTTACAACAAAGCAAAAACACGCAGGTATCATGCAGTAGTTGCACGAGCAAAAAGAACCATAGATGAAACGGATGAACTTTATCGTCCAACCTGGATTAATAACGATAACAAAAGGAATGAGTTTATCGGTGTCGTGAGAAGTCTCAGCTCAAAACAAGGTGTGCCAGGTAATTACTTAGACCACCTTTTTAACAATGAGGCTTTCAACCGCATGGTGCTAATGAAATTTACAGCCATCTTAGAGCAAAATAAGTTGAGCTTTACAGATCAGAAGACTGCTGTTAGTGAACTCATTCGGGATTTGTGGAACGATGGCGTTGAAATGCCGCCATCAAATTCTAATCTGCAACAGATTGTCAGTTTTCTTGATACCAAAATCTTTAATAGCTTTGATGCTTCTGCTGTTGCAGCACGTCTATATCTGGATGCTAATTTCATACACGCGGTTGAAACATTCAATAATCCATCTGCTGTTTCTTTTGAAGAGAAATATGGTCATACCATTTCAAGTGAAGCTAAAGAATTCTTTGACAAAATTGATGTCACGAACGGTGCTCTTTATATGGAGTTAAATTATCAAACTCACGGCGTTAATCTTACCGAAATCAGTAAATACATTTCATCATTTAGTAATAATAAATCATCAGAAGAATTAATTCTTAAACTGTTGACCGCTGAGCATCTGATTGAAACCTGGAAGCTCCGCTAATAACTTCTACTTATTTTGGTAGTACTCAGTACTGGTTGCATTCTATACCAGTACTGAACTGTTTTAAGGTCTGATAGCTACAGTTCAGTACAAGAAGTTTACGCACAAAATCTGTCATTCTTTAGGGATAGTCAACAGTTGCAAGGTGCAGTACTATAAGAAGTAACTTCATACTGTTCTTGAGGCTTCAGCAATGATTTTGACTTTACCGATTAATGATGATTATTCAGCTTTTCTGGAAGTGTCAGAACATAATGATTTTCCACATAGTACATCTAAGAAATTTGATGTACTAACTGATGATCATATTGATTATGAGTTAGATGACAGTGGGTTACAGCAACTTAGAAAACTTAAATTCAAAGCAATTCGACATCATTGTAATGACCTGGAATTTATGGGTTTTAGTGTCAGTATGGATATGAATGTACTGGATGGCATCATACATCTTGTAACTTTATCATTTAAAGACACAAACATAATGACTTTCGCTCAATTGAATGAAATCTTGAGAGATAATTTTGGTGATTTTGTTCGAAGAGCAGTGAGTAGTGGCGTAACGGACATATTTGAAGAATTTGATATGGGATCTGGGCAATATGACAACGCAACGTTTCTTTATAAATGTGGCGATGTTGTGTTCTGTATTAACAAATCAGGCAGCCCGAAAAGTACCAAGCCGCTAATCACTTTGACTGCATATACTCGTATAGGATATTACTCTGAGTCCGACTTTGCAGAGACTTACAAAAAACGTCAAGTTGATTGGCGTAGAGAATATGATGAGTTTTCCAAGAATTTCAGTATTGATGGGCTATAATGGTATTTGGCATCCTTGAATAATAAAGCGGTAGTACTTAGTACTGGTAGAACTCTAAACCAGTACTGAACCCTCCCTAACACCTCATTACGGTTCAGTACTTGATGAACATCACGTTTTACGATAATACCTGACATACTTAAAGGCCAAAACCCTCCCATTTTTAGGAGGTTAGTAACGGCTGCACTGTGCAGTACTATGTACCTCCCATTTTGCCGTACAAATGGTTCTTTTCATTTAGTTGTCCATGCATACATATAAAGATCTTTAATGATTTTTATACCACTAATAATGATGGAATAGAAATGAATCGGTTGAGAATAACTATTTTGTTATATGCCGTTGTATGTTCAGCAGCAGCTCATTCATCCTGTACTGGGAATTACTATCACAGCATATGTACCTTTGATAATGGTGACACACACACTATTACTAGAACTATGAGTTCAAGCGGAGAAGAAATTACAGAGATAAAAGGACACAACAAAACATCTGGGGCAACATGGGAAGAACGTACTCGAGTTCGGGGAGATGACACCATAACTAGAGGTACGGCTGCAAATGGTGCCCGGTGGCGTCAAACTAAACACAATAAAGGGAACGGTGAATACCAGATCTCAGGTGTTGATGCGAGCGGCAATCTGTATAAGTATGAGTGCAAAGAAGCAGAATGTAACGACGGTTATTAGTACCTAGTTTCCTGCCAGTACTTAACCGTGTCGCAGTATGGTTCAGTACTGGTAGTGTTGTTACTTTAATAATCTTTAAGGAACTTTGTTAAAGTCACTCCGGTTTTATCGGTATCCTCAAATCTGAATACCACGTAACCATTGCCAGGATTCATGACGCCTATTACTTCGCGATGCTCATGTATAGTGTCACACTCACCTGCAACTACCAGTTTTTGTATAGTTGCCATGTCATTTTGATTCCATGCTTCCGAAAGCTCGATGAGATGATCTGTGCTATCACAGGCAAAACCCTCATCAATATATGCTGCATTGGCTGCAAAAGAACTTAAAACTAATGCCGCCAGTAAGATTTTTTTCATTATTACCCCAGAAGTATTCAGTAGTGCATCTGAACAGATAGCAAATCATTGTTCCATAGATTAATCAGTATTCAAAGGGTCTGTGTTGGTTGTAGAGCAGCAATGCGTGATTCTCATCCAGTACTGTTTACTGCGTTTAGCCATCTAGACGTATGCGGAATTCACTACCATGTGTTGAAACTTAAAATGTGGAATTATTTACCTATATAGGTTTAAGGTAGTTTTTTCCTCATTTACTTAGATCTATTTCTGAGAAAAGCAAAGGTTTGAGTGTTTTAGAGTCGTCGCAGACGGCGATAAAACCGAGAAACCGTATGCGTAGTTCAATTAGCGAGCACGCGAGCTATTGGACTATTTCATTATTCATTACATTATGAATCGAGACACAAACGAGCGTTGCTCGTTCGGTCGGGGTAATCCTCATACTCCGCTCCGCTCCGTATTCGTATTCCCTGTTTTCTCTTATTATTAGTTTGATCAGTAATGACTGAACTAATGAATTATTGAATACAACTGTCGTTCGCTTCGCTCACTGACGTGTCTTGTGTACTGACGCCCTCGACTACGCTTCGCTGCGTTCGGGTTGTCCTGCTCGTGTTCAACTCGCTCAATACTTCTAACTGTCTAAGTTACTACCCCCACACTACCCTAGTTAACCCACGTTAGTGATTTCCGCATTACGATCAGCCAATAAAAAAGACCGCAATTAAGCGGCCTTTCGTTTACTTCATCATTCCTCGTAACATCTCTATCTGCTGTTCTGTCAGCTTCTTCTTAGTACACCATTTATCGAACTGTTCAGTACTGACATCGCCCTTATGTCTCGACTGTAACGTACTGAATGCTTTTCTCAGCTTCTTGTCATCTGCATTGAATACTTCCGGGCGTCCTGGTTTCAACTTTTCAGTACTGTCATCTTCCAGACCCAGATCGATATGATGGATGTTAGCAGTACCCAATGACTCAGCCTGTTCTCTATCTACTACGTATACAACGATCTCAGACTGAGAATCGTAATCACGCAGATTCGAACGGTTGATGAACTGGTATAGGTTCTCAAACTCCCTGGCCTGCACCAGATCCTGGCCCGTAATGCCGAACTGCTCACGACACATCACGACTTCAACAGGGCTAGGTTTCATTGAGGCAAGCCATACCGCTGTTGTGTAGCTCTGGTACGCGTTCATGCCACGGCTGTTCGGTGAAATGTACTGCCCTGAACTGAGGATCTTACTCATGTCGCCTTTAGTTGAACTGTTCGACGTATAGTAGTACTGCCCCGTTACGTTCTGTTCTATGTACTGTGCAATGGTAGGCAGTGCATCAGGGTTGTCAGTTCTGAAAGTACTGGTAAAGCGTTTCTTATCGAGGAAATAGTACACCTTGAGTCGATCACTCACTGGCACTACACGCTGCCGCAATGACATTGTGACTTCTGTAAACAGTCCAGGATTCGAACGGTACAGTAGTGACTCTGTGAAGCTGTTCGCCATGAATGTCATATCTAGGCCAGCATCTACATACTTTTGAATATTGACCCATGCCATGATCGACAACTGGTTACATTCATCCCTGTACACTTCATGCCCGTCCTGAATTTTAGTACTGAAAAAATTACTGTTCATTCTGAATTCGTCATATAGATCGATGAATTCAAAACGTTGATGAATATCGGATAGCAGATCATCATTGAAACGGGTAATTGGAACAGCGGTACAGTACTGTTTATCGAGATCCGTGAAACTTGTGAACAACTGTTTGTGTACTTCATGTTTTTTCTCAGTGTTGATTACCTTGTAACAATGAAAACTAACAACATCATCGAGAAATATTTTACGATTTTTGGGCAATGACAGATCTGAAATACGCAAAAATGCACGCTCACTGATAATCAGTACTCTGTGCGTCGGTTCTTTGAGAAATTGGTTTACTGCGTATTCGACATTGCTATGAGTTTCAGATGATATTACCGTACAGATATCACCTAACGCTGCGGCTGACTGTTTCATCAATTGCAGTTCTGAATGTACCAATAAATAAGGTATATCAGTACGTTTTATCATTTCAATCATTGAATATGTTTTATGCGATCCACAATCGCCTTGACTAAATTTTAGCATTTTTTTACATCCTTGTAAGTTAGAGTTGGCAGTACTGAATTGATGGTTCAGTACTGCATAGTATTTAACGGAAGTGTATTGGAATACGCTTCCGTTATTCGTTTACAGTTTTACTGTTATGCGTTTTTTACGAATATCATTTTTCAGTTTCCGTATACGTAATTTCAATGCTGCGATGATTTCACGTAACGGCATTGGTTCAGTTTTGTACCTCGCTATTGTCTTTTCAATTGCTACTATTTTTGCTGCTTGCCATGCGGCATGAGCATGTTCAGGTTTTTCAAACGTACCAAGACATACTCTTTTATATTTGCCATTGGCTTGAAGTTGACAGCATCGGGCTTGAAAACCTTTACCGTTTTCAGTTACACCCAACATCGAACCGCGTGCGTTGCCTCGATCTAACAGCAAGTTATTCAAGTACTGTGGTACGTAACGACATGCCATCTCTGAGTACTCTGTATTCCCAGGCATCAAAATGTCTTTATCCAAGCTATATCCAGGTACATAGTGGTTATGAATCGCAGAATTCTTGAAATTCGATGAACACCACCAATCAGGATGTACTGTCACATTTGCATATGTTGGTTGCTTCGTTTTGAGTTTTGAGGAATATCCCCTGTTCATGACTCCATACCAGTTTTTCCCTTCACGTGTTTTTGAAAAGTCGGGTATGTCGTTTATGCCAATACCGCATACTAGTTTTTTACTCATTTTTTACGTCCTTGTAGTTGCTACTGGAATTCCGTTTCCTAGTAGTTGTTAAGTACTGCCATTTCTCATAAAAATTGCAGTACTGATATTTTGATGCAGCAAAACGACTCACTTCATTGTGAGTTTTTTTGTCTGCTATTTTGGGGTACTTCTACTTCGAAATATGACAGTACTTAATTACTTGCCTGTTATCATGGCAGAGTTGATTAGTAGCTGTACTAGTGCTGCTTTTGTTATACCGCGTTTTACTGATTCTGAATTTAGCCATTCCTCCATAGTTGGTGTTATTTTTACAGTAACTTGTTTAGTTTTGATTTCTTTGAACATGGATGTTCCTTATTTGGTTATTTTTCCGTGCAAAAAGCCCCCATTGCAGGGGCATTCAAAATTGCAGGGATATACAATATGTTTTGATATACTTATTGTACCACTCATACGGTTTTCATCCCAAAAATGAGCAGTACTTTATCGTTCCAACGTAGTTATTTATTAAATTTCTCGTAAAACAGCTTCAAATGAACCATAAACAAGAAAACCCGCCTAAGCGGGTTCTTTGTATATCTAGTACTGTTATGCTGGCTTCTTGAATACTGTACGTTCACTACTCGACTTTTTAGGCCAGAACTGAGAACCCTTAAGTTTTGGGTAGTTCACGATAGCGAGCATATCCAGTACCATATTAAACATACCATCGTGAGCCGTCTCCAGATTGTATAGAGACGTTTCGATATCTTTAATCAACCTGTGGTTCTTAACCTGTTCGATGATATCAGCACTAACTACAGTACTCGTATCTTTGTCGCGTTTAATGTAGTACGTCCATTCATGACGTTTACCTGTACCCTCAAATACAAAGTGTTCACCCTCTTTATATGAGTACTGCAAAGAAACAACACCATCGTACTTATAAATGACAACAGACCGCATTAACCGCCGTACTATTTCACGCAACTTAACTCGTGTTTCATGAGTTGGATCAGAAATGATACCCCACTGTATCAACTCAAAGAAGTTCACCATATTCGTTTCAAACACTGTGTTAGCAGTGAGAAGTAATTTCTTCTGATGGGTTCTATCAAGTTCCTGTACTAATTGCTTGCGTTCTTTTTCTGCTGCTGCCAGTAGTTCTACTAATGCTTCTGAATAATGTTTAGCAATACCAGATGCAATATTTTTGATTTCCGTGTTCAGTTCAGCAATACGAACCTCATACTTTTCGATCTGCCCATCAAGATCGGTGGCTGAGTTCTGATTACGTATTGAATCGTCAAAATACGCATGTGTGAGTACAATCATTAAGCAGTGTTCTATCAGAATACCTGATAATGACCATGACCGAGTACAACCACCACCTTTTGACGCTAATCCACTACTGCACACGTAGCGTATTTTACCGTCTGTAGTAGTTAAGGTATTCATCGTACCGCTACACTGACCGCAACGAATTAAACGCATACCACCTAGTAAACTAATGCTAGAACTTTTATTTGCCCTGAACTTGTTATTGCTTTTGACTTCTTGAATTCTATAGAACTCAGCCTCAGTACATAAAGGTGGATAATAGTTTTCTAGTTTATGCTCGTCCTTACCTAACTGCATTATCCGACAACCATATAACGCCGGATTCACACGCATATTTTTAATTGTTGAACCAGACCAATCACGACCTTTAAACCCATATGGGTATCTCTCCCGCAAGGCTGCAACAATTCTAAAAACACTATGACCCTCTTTACACATTTCGACGATCATTTTTGCGGCATCCCACATAACCGGATGAGGCTTAACGGCCTCCTTTTCATCTCCAGTAGAGTCTATCCACCATACGTGACTTCCCGCACTTTTAATCGTGGCGGGTTTACCTTCTTTGTGACGCTCAATCAACAGTTTCGCATGACTAACAACACGCTTCGATTTTGTCTCAGACTCCTCATTAGCACGGGCAAACAACATGATACTCATCATCAAGCCAGTAGCATTTGCCGCTATCGATTCCCTGTTATAAACGTGTTCATCCAGGCCTGTAACGATGGTGATACCCAGCTTCAGTACTGAGATAAACCATTCTGTCGCGTCGAGTACGTTTTGACGTGAAAGGCGGTCTAACGATTCTACATACAGCCATGAGTCTGACGGTACTAGACCGATTTTAACAGCACCAATGAACCCGCCTAATGCTGATTTCTTCTCATCCCAGTTTGCACCCTTATAAGCCGATACTGCTTCATCACGCAGTTCTGCCCATTCCAGCCCGTTACGTGCGGCGTACTCTTTTGATTTTCGGGTTTGGCGTTCAAGTGAACTGTTTCCAGTTTGCTTATCGGATGACCAACGAACATACGAATACAGTTGAGTTTTCATATACTTGACCTGAATTTTTGTTGTTTGCGTTTTATCTACTGAAGAGTATAACAGGCTTACCAGGATGGCTGATGATATGCACGTTGCCGCTGGCAATAGTGGCAATCATCGCCTCAGTGTTGGTGGCTTTGTCCTGCGGGGCAAATACCGGCTCATGAAAACCGGCGAGGATCAGATCCAGCGAGGTCAGCATCGGGCCGGTACAGTCAATTTCACCCTGGGTGTTTTTGATGTTGGCCTCAATCCCGCGCAGGATCCCCACGCCGTCCACCACCCGCGGCCAGATGCGCATATTCACAAAGTGCCAGTAGTGCGGAGCATCGGCCATATCCGGACCATGATCGGTGATCGCAAAAAGTTTAATGTCCTTAAGCTTTGCCTGGGCGATGTAGTCATGAAGATTGCTATAGGCGTGAGTACTGGCGACGGTGTGCATATGCAGGTCAACGGGGTACATCGTTCTCTCCTCTCGTGTTTCCCAAAGGATAGCAGTTATCCCAGGCGTTTATTAGCAAAAACCCGGCGAAGGCCGGGTTTGACTCAGTAACCGCGCTGCCTGTCGACCTGCCCGGTGACCGGCTCGCCTTTCTCCAGTTGGCTAATGGTGCGCGCGATATACGCGACCGCTTCTGCCGGACGCGTTACCGCCGCCACGTGCGGCGTCATGGCCACGCGCGGGTGGGCCCATAAAGGATGGTCGGCAGGCAACGGCTCTTTACTGTAAACATCCAGCATCGCCCCTTTCAGCTTGCCACGCTCCAGCGCCGCCAGCAGATCGGCCTCGACCAGGTGGACACCGCGCGCCAGGTTCATCAGGTAGCTGTTATCCGCCAGCTGGTTCAGCAGATCGCTATTGATGATCCCAACCGTCTCCGCCGTATTCGGCAGGAGGTTAATCAGCACTCGCGTGCCCTGTAAAAACTGCGGCAGTTCGTCCATCCCGGCAAAGCTGGTGACGCCAGGGTAGTCCTTACGGGTGCGGCTCCAGCAGCGCAGCGGAAAGCCCCAGGGCGACAGCGCCTCGGCCACCTTAGAACCCAGAACCCCTGCCCCGAGGATCCCGATAGTAAAATCTTCGCGCTGATAATCGGCCAGCGGCTCCCAGCGGGCCTGCTGTTTTAACGCCTGATAGTCATCAAAGCGGCGGAACCAGTGCAGCACCTGGCTTACGGCATACTCCTGCATCTGCTGGCCCATGCCGGTATCTTCCAGGCGGAACAGCGGGATCGTCTCCGCCAGCATTTCCGGGTGCGCCTTGAGCTTGCTGAGGATCGAGTCCACCCCGGCGCCGAGGGCAAACACCGCTTTGAGATTGCGCCCCTGCAGCATCTCTACCGGGGGATGCCACACCAGAGCATAATCCGCCGGTTCATTGTCGCCGCGTTTCCACTCGCGAACCCGTGCCCTCGGCAGCGCCGCCGAAAGTGTTTTAATCCAGTAAGCGTTATCAAATGTCGGGTGGTAAAAAATGATGTCCATTGCGATTGCCTTCTGTTGCGCTGTTTTATGTTCATTTTCAACTGCATCGCAGCATAACAAATTTTGTGAGTAAGGTCGTTGTAGATAAAAGAGGCACTTTCAGCACATTTAGAGATCAGGTTGGTGGAAGTTTGTCTCAACAGGCTAATTTACTGAAAAAGTTGATTGACGTAGGTAAGGCTTTTCCTTACATTAGCGCCCGTCCCGGCAACAACGGGATGACAATATGGTGAGGTGTCCGAGTGGCTGAAGGAGCACGCCTGGAAAGTGTGTATACGGCAACGTATCGAGGGTTCGAATCCCTCCCTCACCGCCATATTTAAAGAAGAGCTCGTACGAAAGTACGGGCTTTTTTTTCGCATGTCGCACGCCACCGGGAGGGATGAGACCCCTCGACCGAGGGTTCGACAACGGGCGACAGCCCGTTGGACAGACCGCGAACGCAGTGAGTGGGCTGCCCGCAGGGCGAGCGCAGCGAGTCAATCCCTCCCGGTGCGAAATGCGGCTCCGTGCGGTCTGCAAACGTCGGGTGGCGCTGCGCTTACCCGACCTACAAAACCCACAAACATCACTGCACCCGTAGGCCTGATAAGCGCAGCGCATCAGGCGTTTTCGCAGAATGCAACGAAGTGCGCTCTGGGCCCCTCACCCTAACCCTCTCCCCAAAGTGGAGAGGGAACAAAGCGTCGGGCGGCGCTTCGCTTACCCGACCTACAAAACCCACAAACATCACTGCACCCGTAGGCCTGATAAGCACAGCGCATCAGGCGTTTTCGCAGAATTTAACGCTGTGCGCTCTGGGCCCCTCACTCCTCCACCATCCTCGCGTACTCCGCGGTTAAAAAATCCACCAGCGTTCTGACGGACGGTAACAGCCCGCGCCGCGAAGGATAGACCGCATGGATCACCTCCCGACGCGGCTCCCACGCCTCAAGCACTTTTATCAGTTCCCCTGATGCCAGCTGGTCTTTGACCATCAAAATTGGCAACTGCACCAGCCCCACACCCGCCATTGCCGCCTCGCGCAGCGCCAGCATGTCGGTGGTGATCAGCCGCGGTTGAAAATGGATCTCCGCCCTGGCCCCTTCCGGCCCGCTGAGCGCCCACTTATGTACCTGTTTCCCCTCCCCCATACTCAGACCGGGCCAGGCGCTAAGTTCAGACGGCACCCCCGGCGTGCCCAGCCGGGCGATCAGTTCCGGGGCCGCCACCAGACAGTGGCCCCTGTCGGCCAACACCCGCAGGACCAGATCGCTGTCGTCAAAGGGGCGCGGGCGCACGCGGATTGCCACATCGATGCCCTCCGCCACCAGATCCACCCGCCGGTTGGTCGCCTCAAGCTGCAAATTAATGCCGGGATAGCGCGCCATAAACCGCGCCAGCATCGGCCCCACGTGAACATGCAGGAGCGTTACCGGGCAGGTGATCCTCACCATGCCGCGGGGTTCGGCTTGCAACGCCGCAACGGCCTCCTCTGCCGCCTCGGCCTCTACCAGCATCGCCTTGCAGTGCTGATAGAAGGTGTGCCCCACCTCCGTAACCGCAAACTGGCGGGTGGTGCGCTGGATCAAGCGCACCCCGAGCCGCGTCTCCAGCTGGGCAATCCGACGGCTGAGTTTGGATTTAGGCTCATCAAGCGCCCGGCCCGCCGCCGCGAAGCCACCGTGATCCACCACCTTCACAAACCACATGAAATCATTGAGATCCTGCATAACGCCCTCGTCGTTCCATTTCAGGAACAGTGCATGTCATTTTTGCTATCTACCGGGATATTAACTCTGAATATAAGCTAATTACATCAACAGAACATCAGGAGAAGACGATGAAAAACGTAACAGGCATTTATACCGCACCCCGTCAGCACTGGGTTGGCGACGGTTTCCCGGTGCGTTCGATGTTTTCTTACCAGACCCACGGCGAGCCGCTGAGCCCGTTTTTACTGCTGGACTACGCCGGGCCGCACAGCTTCCCGGCGGATGGAGCCAAACGCGGCGTGGGCGAGCATCCTCACCGTGGCTTTGAGACAGTCACCATCGTCTATTCCGGCGAAGTGGAGCATCGCGACTCAACGGGCAAAGGCGGCGTGATTGGTCCAGGGGACGTGCAGTGGATGACGGCCGGCTCGGGCATTCTGCACGAGGAGTTCCACTCCAGCGCCTTTGCGCAGCGAGGGGGCGAGCTAAAAATGATGCAGCTGTGGGTCAACCTGCCTGCGAAAGACAAGATGGCGACGCCGGGCTACCAGAGCATCACTAAAAGCCAGATCCCGGTGGTGACTCTGCCCGACAACAGCGGTGAACTGCGCGTCATTGCCGGGCGCTACGAGGAGGTGGCCGGTCCGGCGCACACTTACTCCCCGCTGAACGTCTGGGATATTACCCTGCGTCAGGGCAGCCATCTGTCGCTCGCTCAGCCTGAAGGCTGGAGCACGGCGCTGGTGGTGCTGGAAGGCAGCGTGACGGTGAATGGTTCTGCCCAGGCGGGTGAAGCTCAGCTTGTTGTCCTGAGTCAGGAAGGCGAGAAGCTGCATCTGGAGGCCAGCAGCGACGCCAAAGTGCTGCTGATGGCCGGGGAACCGCTGAACGAACCCATCGTCGGCTACGGCCCGTTTGTAATGAACACGAAAAACGAAATCGCAGAGGCTGTTCGCGATTTCAATTCCGGCCGCTTTGGCCAGATCTGAATGTAATAAAGGAGAGAATAATGTCTAACCCAGCTAACTTTAACGGCGCACGTCCGGTTATTGATGTGAATGATGCGGTGATGCTGCTGATCGATCACCAGAGCGGGCTGTTCCAGACCGTCGGTGACATGCCAATGCCGGAGCTGCGCGCCCGCGCTGCGGCGCTGGCGAAAATTGCCACTCTGGCGAATATCCCGGTGATCACCACCGCCTCCGTGCCGCAAGGGCCAAACGGACCGTTGATCCCGGAGATCCACGCTAACGCCCCGCATGCACAGTATGTAGCACGTAAAGGCGAGATCAACGCCTGGGATAACCCGGAGTTCGTGGCCGCAGTGAAGGCCACCGGACGTAAAACGCTGATTATCGCGGGTACCATCACCAGCGTCTGCATGGCCTTCCCGTCTATCAGCGCGGTGGCGGACGGCTACAAAGTGTTTGCAGTGATCGACGCCTCAGGCACCTACAGCAAAATGGCGCAGGAGATCACCCTGGCGCGTGTGGTGCAGGCGGGCGTTGTGCCAATGGATACCGCCGCCGTGGCCTCGGAGATCCAGCGCACCTGGAATCGTGAGGATGCCGCAGAGTGGGCGGAAGTCTATACGCACATTTTCCCGGCGTATCAGCTGCTGATCGAAAGCTACGGCAAGGCGCAAGAAGTCGTTAAGAACAGCGAAGTGCTCGATTCACAGCGTTAATCGTCAGCTCCACGGCCTGAAAACCGTGGAGCTGATTATTGCTTAACCGAACGCGCAGTAATGCAGAAAATCTGCTTGACCGTTTTAGCCTGACTCCCTATAGTAGCGCCCCGTTGCCCCCGAGAGGAACGGCAGCAAAACAATATGGTGAGGTGTCCGAGTGGCTGAAGGAGCACGCCTGGAAAGTGTGTATACGGCAACGTATCGAGGGTTCGAATCCCTCCCTCACCGCCATATTTAAAGAAGAGCTCGTACGAAAGTACGGGCTTTTTTTTCGCATGTCGCACGCCACCGGGAGGGATGAGACCCCTCGACCGAGGGTTCGACAACGGGCGACAGCCCGTTGGACAGACCGCGAACGCAGTGAGTGGGCTGCCCGCAGGGCGAGCGCAGCGAGTCAATCCCTCCCGGTGCGAAATGCGGCTCCGTGCGGTCTGCAAACGTCGGGTGGCGCTCCGCTTACCCGACCTACGAAACCCAAACCCAGCCTCGATCCCGTAGGCCTGATAAGCGCAGCGCCATCAGGCGTTTACCCTGCACAAACAACAAAGCCCGGTTTCCCGGGCTCTGCACACATCAACAGACTCAATAGTAGGCGTTCAGGGTCCGCTGGCACAGGGCCGAGCGCACGCAGTCATCTTTGGTGAACTGCACTATCCCTACCATCTCATCCTCAACGAAACGAGCCAGCGCATCGCTCAGACCCGATTTGACGCCGGCCGGCAGGTCGCACTGGGTGATATCCCCGTTCACGATCACCGTCACGTTTTCCCCGAGGCGCGTTAAAAACATCTTCATTTGCGCAGCAGTTACGTTCTGAGCCTCGTCGAGAATCACAACTGCATTTTCAAATGTACGTCCGCGCATATAGGCGAACGGCGCAATTTCTACCTTGCCGATTTCCGGCCGCAGGCAGTACTGCATAAAAGATGCGCCCAAACGCTTGACCAGCACGTCATAAACGGGCCGGAAGTACGGCGCAAATTTCTCCGAAATATCACCGGGCAAGAAGCCGAGATCCTCATCGGCCTGCAAAACCGGCCGGGTGACAATGATCTTGTCGACGTCTTTGTGAATCAGAGCCTCTGCCGCTTTGGCTGCACTTATCCAGGTCTTCCCGCACCCGGCTTCACCGGTGGCGAAAATCAGCGACTTACTCTCAATAGCATTAAGGTACTGCGCCTGAGCGTCATTGCGTGCAACAACTGGCGTCATATCCCGGCTGTCCCGTGCCATGCCAATTGCTTCAACACCACTCATCTGCACAAGCGAGGTGACCGACTCTTCTTCACGCTGTTTATGGCTACGTGAATCCCGTCTCAGCACACGTTTTGCTTCACGACGAGCTTTGATCACTGCTTTTTGTCTTCCCATGGATAGCACCTTGAGTTGTTGGTATTCATCACTCGTACCTACATCAGTACGATTAGGCGAACAAACATCTGAGGGTTGGCTTCCTTCTAAGCCATAGCTTACTTGGTTAAATGACCCGGCCGAATCGCTATGCTCACCATTCGTCAGGTCGGAAAAATCAGGATTTGCTGTGGAGGGGGAGAATTTTTCGGTGAAGAGATCGCTGCCGGAGTTTGAGCCTCCGCGCCGGGTACTGCGGTTGTTACGTTTACCTTGTCCAGTTGAGGACCCAACCATTCGCGATCTCCAGAGTGATTCATGTTCACTGTAAGGTTTACCGCTTTCTTAGTGTAAGTACATCAGGATTTAGCATGAATGCAACATTATTTTTACCTGAATGCAACTTTTAAGATTCGCCTGACAGCGTTAATGAGTCTGCTATGAATATATTACAGAATTATAACAAGAGGATAACGGGAGAGAAAATAACTGTCCCGCTTAAGGGGTAAGCGGGACGGGGATCAGGCTTCAAGCAGCCCCTGAGCGAGCCAGCCGTTTTTATCACGCACGCCCGGCAGGGCAAAGAAATAGCCCCCGCCCACCGGCTTGATGTACTCCTCCAGCGCTTCACCGTTCAAACGCTTCTGCACGGTCAAAAAGCCCTGCTCCAGATCGTGCTGGAAGCAGACAAACAGCAGGCCCATATCCAGCTGCCCGGCGTTGGTCACCCCCAGCGAATAGCTGTAGCCCCGGCGCATCATCAGGTTGGACCCGGTCTCCTTTGTGCGCGGGTTAGCGAGACGAATATGGCTGTCGAGGGCGATAACATTGCCGTCGGGATCGCTGGCGTAATCCGGCACGTCGTGCTCGTTTTTCATCCCCAGCGGCGCACCGCTGTGCTTGTCGCGACCAAAAATGGTCTGCTGCTCTTTCAGCGGCGTGCGATCCCAGAACTCAACGTGGAACTGGATAATGCGCACCGCCTGATAGCTGCCGCCTACCGCCCAGGCCGGTTCGCCCTGGTCGGCCGTTACCCACACCACGCTGTCCATCAGGGGCGTATCCTGGCTGTTCGGGTTGGCGGTGCCATCCTTAAAGCCGAGCAGGTTTACCGGCGTCTCTTTGCCTTTGCTGCGCGCGGCGTGGTCAGAGATAAACCCTTCCCGCTTCCAGCGCACGCTCAGCAGATCCGGGGTGTGCTTGATCAGATCCCGCAGGGCGTGGATCACCGTGTCCTGGGTGTTGGCGCAGATCTGGATCAGCACATCGCCATGGCACAGGGCCGCGTCCAGCGAATCATTCGGGAAGCGCACCATCTTCTGCAACGATTTTGGTTTCTGTGGGGCGAGGCCGAAGCGATCGTCAAACAGCGAGGCCCCCAGCGACACCGTCATGGTCAGATTATCCGGGGCGATAAAGGCCCCCAGGATCCCGGAATCCATCGGTGGCAGGCGCGGGTTCGGCGTGTCGGGTGCCGGGCCGCCGGTGGTCAGAAAGGCAATGCGCTGGGTCAGGAGGCGGAACAGACGCTCCAGCTCGCTTTTGTCGCTGGCCAGCACATCAAAGGCCACCAGCATCATCGACGCCTGCTGCGGGGTTAAAATCCCCGCCTGATGCGTACCGTAAAACGGCTGCGTCTCCATTCGTGCGTCCGGGGAGAGCGTCCCCGGCGCGCTCTGCGGTTTTGCCGCATGCGCCACCGGGCAACCGCCTGCAAGGGCAAGAGCGCCGCCAAGCGCCCCTACCCCTTTTAACAACCGACGTCGTGAAGGTTCAGCCACGTCGTACTCGTCATGCTTGTTCATCAACTTAGTCCAGACCCAGTACGCCACGCAGCTGCGCCAGATCTTCTGCCAGGGTGGTAATCGGCCCTTTCAGGGCGTTACGGTCGGCATCGGTCAGCTTGTCGTAGGTTTCAAACCCGTCCTGGGTGCGGTATTTCGCCAGAATGGTGGTGACCTTCTTAAAGTTGGCATCCACTTTCGCCAGCAGTTCGCTGTTATCTTTCTGCAGCTGCGGACGCAGCAGGTCAACGATCTTCTGCGCACCTTCGACGTTGGCCTGGAAGTCCCACAGGTCAGTGTGGCTGTAGCGATCTTCTTCTCCGCTGATCTTGCTGGCCGCCACTTCTTCAATCAGCCCTGCCGCACCGCCCACCACTTTCGACGGCGGGAAGGCCAGCTCGCTGATGCGTTTTTGCAGCTCCAGCACGTCGCTGTTCAGCTGGGTGGCGTACTGCTCCATCCCTTTGGTGGAGTTGTCGCCAAACAGCGCTTTCTCCAGACGGTGGAAGCCGGTGAATTTCGGATCGGCGGCCTTCTGCTCGTAATCATCTTCACGGGCATCGATGCTGCCATCGAGGTCAGAGAACAGCTCGGCAATCGGCTCGATGCGCTCGTAGTGCTGACGGGTCGGCGCATACAGGGATTTCGCTTTTTCGATATCGCCTGCTTTCACCGCGTCGGTAAAGGCTTTAGTGCTGGCAGCCAGATCCGCCGTCTCTTTGGTAACGTAGGCTTTATAGGCGGTGATGGCATCGCCGAGGCTCAGCAGCGCGTCGCCTTTGGCAGCATCAGCGGTGGCGGCTCCTTTCACGATCAGCTTGCCTTTCGGGTTGGTCAGCAGGCCGCAGGTCATGTCGTATTCCCCCGGTTGCAGATTGGCGGTCATCTTCTGGCTGAAGCCTGGCGCGATGTTTTCGCGCTCTTCTACCACCATTACCCCTTTGAGGATCTCCCACTCCAGCGCTTTCTGGCTGTGGTTCTGGATGATGAACTGGGTTTTACCGCTGTTGACCGTGACGGTCATCGGCTCACACTGTTTATCATTGACGGTAATTTTAACCTGCGGAACATCCGCGGCCTGAGCGGCGAAAGCGGACGCCATCAGCGCTGCAACGCCAGCCTGTAACGCACTGCGACGAAAGTGGATTGCCATGACTTTTCCCTTTTAAAAGTATGTTGTAACTACAGTGAGCACTTCAGGGCGCAGTACGCGACGGCTGAGCGCTGGGGCGCGATGGCATAAAGAACAGCGCCAGCGCCGGAATAAGATAGATAAAGTAGACCGCCACTTCGCTGACGCTCGGGGCTTCCTGATAGCCGAAGATCCCTTCCAGCAGGGTGCCGGTCAGCGAATGGGTAGACAGAACGTTACTGAGATCGAAGGCCACATCCTGGAAGTGGTTCCACAGGCCCGCCTCATGGAAGGCACGGATCGCCCCGGCAGCCAGTCCGGCGGCCACCAGCAGGATAAACAGGCTGGTCCACTTGAAGAAGACCCCGAGGTTAAGACGGATCCCGCCCCAGTAGAGCAGGAAGCCGAGCACCACCGCGGTGGCCAGACCCAGCATCGCACCCAGCGGCGGCCAGATGCCGACATCCTGCTGGAACGCGGCCAGCAGGAAGAAGACCGACTCCAGCCCTTCACGCGCCACGGCGAAAAAGACCATCATGATCAGCGCCCAGCCGTGGTGATTGCCCTTCGCCAGGGCGCTGTCCACCGCCTGCTCCAGCTGAACCTTGACGTTACGCGACACTTTACGCATCCAGAACACCATCCAGGTGAGGATCACCACCGCAATCAGCGCCACGATGCCTTCAAACAGCTCCTGCTCTTTTTGCGGGAATTCCCCGGTGGTTTCGTTGATCGCAATGCCCAGACCGAGGCAGAGGGCGGCAGCCAGGAAGACGCCAATCCACATCACGCCAATCCAGCGGCCGCGCTGGGTGCGTTTCAGATAGCTGGCGATGAGGCTGACAATGAGGGCCGCTTCAAGACCTTCACGTAACATAATGAGAAATGGAACAAACATGCCGACACCTTAAATGTTTTTCGCGGTCAACTGATGCAAAGAAAGGTAAATTCTTATGATAGTGATTATCATTACGGCAATAAGAAATACAAGCGAAATATGCTGCATTTTGATGACAGGATGTAAAACCATAAGGGGAAAATAATAACTTAAGTGACTAAAAGGTTTATAAGTTAAGACATAAAAGTTCATTTACGGTTACGGCAGGCTGTGGCTAAATGTGCGCCTCATTAATCTGCTGAAAATCAACTATGTATCAATTCCTGCACTTCCTGCTGGCGCTGGTGGTTATCCTTGCGCTGGCCTGGCTGGTCAGCTTTGACCGCCGCAACGTCCGCATTCGTTACGTTATCCAACTTATTGTGATTGAGATTGCGCTGGCATTCTTTTTCCTCCACGCCGAAAGCGGTCTGTTTGTTATTCAGTACGTTTCGGGCTTCTTTGAATCGTTGCTGAAATATGCCGCCGAAGGGACCAACTTTGTATTTGGCGGGATGGGTGAAAAAGGGCTGGCGTTTATTTTCCTCGGCGTGCTGTGCCCGATTATCTTTATTTCGGCACTGATCGGCATTCTGCAGCACTGGCGTATTCTGCCGGTGATTATTCGCGTGATCGGCACCCTGCTGTCAAAGGTTAACGGCATGGGCAAGCTCGAATCCTTTAACGCCATCAGCTCCCTGACGCTCGGCCAGTCGGAAAACTTCATTGCTTACAAAGGGGTGCTGGGGGACCTCTCGTCGCGTCGTCTGTTCACCATGGCGGCCACCGCCATGTCGACGGTCTCGCTGTCGATTGTTGGCGCGTATATGACCATGCTCGAGGCGAAATATGTGGTGGCGGCGCTGATCCTGAATATGTTCAGCACCTTTATCATCCTCACGGTGATTAACCCAACCCGCCCGGAAGCGGAGCCGGAAATTAAGCTGGAAAAGATGCATGAATCCCAGAGCTTCTTTGAGATGCTGGGCGAATATATTCTGGCTGGCTTCAAGGTGGCGATGATTATTCTGGCGATGCTGATTGGCTTTATTGCCCTGATCAGCGCCGTGAACGCCCTCTTCTCCAGCGTGTTCGGCCTGAGCTTCCAGCAGATTCTGGGCTATGTCTTCTATCCGCTGGCGTGGCTGGTGGGGATCCCGCTGAGCGATGCCCTGCATGCGGGTGGGATTATGGCGACCAAGCTGGTGGCAAACGAGTTTGTAGCGATGATCGAGCTGCAAAAAATTGCCGCGCAGATGACCCCGCGCGGGCTGGGCATTCTGTCGGTGTTCCTGGTCTCCTTCGCCAACTTTGCCTCGATCGGCATTGTGGCCGGGGCGATTAAGGGGCTGAACGAGAAGCAGGGCAACGTGGTATCACGCTTTGGTCTGCGCCTGGTGTACGGTGCAACGCTGGTGAGCCTGTTGTCGGCGAGCTTTGCGGGATTAGTGCTGTAGTGTAATGCCCGGCGGCGCTGGCGCTTGCACGGGCCTACAAGGTAAATGCAAAACGGCAACTTAGTTGCCGTTTTTAGTGTTTGCTCCCTCTCCCTGTGGGAGAGGGCCGGGGTGAGGGCATCAGGCCGCACCCGGTCTTATCAAAACTGCACGCACACCGGCTGGTCAACGCGCATTACCGACTCCTGGGCAAAGCGCTGCTTATACACTCCACGCAGCGCCTCGATATTGCTCTCGCTCCGGGCATCTTTTGCGTGGATCAGCATCAACGCCTTGCTCGATTCGCGCGCCACTTTCCCGTCATTCCCCAGCCACTGCCCACGGGCATCAAACACCGTTAAGCCATCGCGAAAACGCGGGGTGACGTCCTGGTCGACAAACTGCTGCCACTCCTGGCCGGTGATCGCCTCCCCTGCCGGACGGTTCAGGCCGAAGTAGAGGGTGGTTTGCTGCATCTGATTATCGGCCTTGCAGGTGTTATCCGCGGTGCTGTGCGAGGGGGCGTTACAGCCCGCCAGCAGTAAAATTGCGCCCGCCACAAGCCCTGTTTTGATTGTCATACTTCGCTATCCTCATTGTTATAAGTCCAGCGATATGAACGTAAGTTGCAGAAATTAGCAAGAAAAAAGCCGGGTAGCGCTAACGCTTACCCGGCCTACAGGAGGGAGAAGACAAATTACTCAGGCTGCAACTTCGACGGCGGCGCGGTGTGGTAATGCGCATCCGCTTCAGCAAAGCGTTTCTGCATCGCGGCAGACGGCGCTTTACCCAGCAGGCTGAAGACCACAATCCCGATGCTGCCAAAGATAAAGCCTGGAATGATTTCGTACAGGCCCAGCCACGCGAACTGCTTCCAGACGATCACGGTGACCGCACCGATAATCATCCCCGCCAGCGCGCCGTTGCGGGTCATACGTGACCACAGCACCGAGAACAGCACCACCGGACCAAAGGCGGCACCAAAGCCTGCCCAGGCGTAGCTTACCAGGCCCAGCACGCGGTTTTCCGGGTTTGCCGCCAGGGCGATGGAGACCAGAGCTACCACCAGCACCATAAAGCGCCCCACCCACACCAGCTCTTTCTGGCTCGCGCCCTTACGCAGGAAGGCTTTGTACAGATCTTCGGTGATGGCGCTGGAGCAGACCAGCAGCTGGCAGCTCAGGGTAGACATTACCGCGGCGAGGATAGCGGAGAGCAGAATACCAGCAATCCACGGGTTGAAGAGGATCTGCGCCAGTTCGATAAACACCCGCTCTGAGTTCTGGCTCACCGCACCCGCCAGGGAGGGGTTATTGGTGAAGTAGGCAATACCGAAGAAGCCCACCGCACAGGCACCGCCCAGGCAGAGGATCATCCAGGTCATGCTGATACGGCGGGCATGAACGATGGTGTGGTGAGAGTCTGCCGCCATAAAGCGCGCCAGGATGTGCGGCTGGCCGAAGTAACCCAGCCCCCAGCCCATCAGGGAGACAATGGCAACGAAGTTCAGCCCTTTCAGCATATCGACGTTTTCGATGCTCTTCTGCTGGATCACCGCCAGGGAATCACCCAGGCCGCCCACGGAGAGAATAACAATCACCGGGGTCAGGATCAGGGCAAAAATCATCAGGCTGGCCTGTACGGTATCGGTCCAGCTCACCGCCAGGAAGCCACCCACGAAGGTGTAGAGGATAGTGGCCGCGGCACCCGCCCACAGGGCAGTTTCATAGCTCATGCCGAAGGTGCTTTCGAACAGGCGCGCCCCGGCCACGATGCCGGAGGCACAGTAGATAGTGAAGAACACCAGGATCACCACGGCGGAGATAATACGCAGCACCCGGCTGTTGTCTTCGAAACGCCCGGAGAAGTAATCCGGCAGGGTCAGGGCATTGTTGTTAGCTTCGGTGTGCACGCGCAGACGCCCGGCCACCAGCTTCCAGTTTACCCATGCGCCAACGGTCAGACCGATGGCAATCCAGCTTTCGGAGATCCCGGAGATGAAGATAGCGCCCGGCAGGCCCATCAGCAGCCAGCCGCTCATGTCCGATGCGCCCGCCGAGAGCGCGGTCACCACCGGCCCAAGGCTACGCCCGCCGAGAATATAGTCGTCAAAGTTTTTGGTAGAACGCCATGCAAGGAACCCTATCAGGATCATGCCAAAAATATAGATAAGAAATGTCACCAGCATCGGTGTGCTAATTGCCATTTAAATACTCCGCAAAGATGTTCGACAGCTTTCCCGGCTGTCTTTATTCCACCCCCGGAACGAGGGGGTGATGATGTGTGTTTCTGTTGGCCGCGCGTATCCTGCCGTATGCGCTGCCATGACACAAACGATTTAACACTGCATTTACATCAATTTCATCCCCGGTTTCACAGCAGTTTCCTGGAGGTTGCACTCGCTCACGTTTTTCGCGGTTGCACCTTTAAAAAGTGTTAAGCGCCGCATGAAAACAGGCTTCATCACTAAAATCCACACTTATTTTGCGGTTAACCATGTCGTAACATCCCATTCATTTTTCAGCTTGCAAACCGGGTCACATTTAACGAGGTTGCACAAAGTTGCAACATAGTGGATATTTCACGTTAACTACACTAGCGCTACTGAATCACAGGAGTTTTTGGCATGGGCATGACCACCATGGGGGTTAAGCTGGATGACGCGACCCGCGAACGGATTAAATCGGCAGCCACGCGGATCGACCGCACGCCGCACTGGTTAATTAAGCAGGCCATCTTTAACTATCTGGAAAAGCTGGAGAGCAACGACGACCTGCCGGAGCTGCCTGCCCTGCTGGCCGGTGCCGCCAACGAGAGCGACGAGCACGCCGAGGCCGCCGAAGAGATCCACCAGCCGTTCCTCGAATTTGCCGAGCAGATCCTGCCCCAGTCGGTGAGCCGCGCGGCCATCACCGCCGCCTACCGTCGCGCAGAGACCGACGCCGTGCCGATGCTGCTGGAGCAGGCTCGCCTGCCGGAGCCGATTGCCTCTCAGGCCCACAGCCTGGCCTATACGCTTGCCGAAAAACTGCGCAGCCAGAAAACTGCCACCGGCCGTGCCGGGATGGTGCAGAGCCTGCTGCAGGAGTTCTCCCTCTCCTCGCAGGAGGGCGTGGCGCTGATGTGTCTGGCGGAAGCGCTGCTGCGTATCCCGGACAAAGCCACCCGCGACGCGCTGATCCGCGACAAGATCAGCAACGGCAACTGGCATTCGCACATTGGCCGCAGCCCGTCGCTGTTCGTTAACGCCGCGACCTGGGGCCTGCTGTTCACCGGCCGTCTGGTCTCCACCCACAACGAAGCCAGCCTCTCCCGCTCCCTGAACCGCATTATCGGCAAGAGCGGCGAGCCGCTGATCCGTAAAGGCGTGGACATGGCGATGCGCCTGATGGGCGAGCAGTTTGTGACCGGTGAAACCATCGCCGAAGCGCTGGCTAACGCCCGCAAGCTGGAAGATAAAGGCTTCCGCTACTCCTATGACATGCTGGGCGAAGCCGCCCTGACCGCCGCCGATGCGCAGGCCTATCTGGTCTCTTACCAGCAGGCGATCCACGCCATCGGTAAAGCTTCAAACGGTCGCGGCATTTATGAAGGCCCGGGGATCTCCATTAAGCTCTCCGCCCTGCACCCGCGCTACAGCCGCGCCCAGTACGACCGCGTGATGGAAGAGCTCTATCCGCGCCTGAAGTCCCTGACCCTGCTGGCACGCCAGTATGACATCGGGATCAACATCGACGCCGAAGAGGCCGACCGCCTGGAGATCTCCCTCGATCTGCTGGAAAAACTGTGCTTCGAGCCGGAGCTGGCGGGCTGGAACGGCATTGGCTTTGTTATCCAGGCCTACCAGAAACGCTGTCCGTTCGTGATTGACTACCTGATTGACCTGGCCTCCCGCAGCCGCCGTCGCCTGATGATCCGTCTGGTGAAAGGCGCCTACTGGGACAGCGAAATCAAGCGCGCCCAGATGGACGGTCTGGAAGGCTATCCGGTCTACACCCGTAAGGTATATACCGACGTCTCCTACCTCGCGTGCGCGAAGAAACTGCTCGGCGTACCGAATCTGATCTATCCGCAGTTCGCTACCCACAACGCCCACACCTTAGCGGCGATCTACCAGCTGGCCGGGCAGAACTACTATCCGGGCCAGTACGAGTTCCAGTGCCTGCATGGCATGGGTGAGCCGCTGTACGAGCAGGTCACCGGGAAAGTGGCGGATGGCAAACTGAACCGTCCGTGCCGTATTTATGCTCCTGTGGGCACCCACGAAACCCTGCTGGCGTACCTGGTGCGTCGTCTGCTGGAGAACGGGGCTAATACCTCCTTCGTGAACCGCATTGCCGATGCCACCCTGCCGCTGGACGAGCTGGTGGCCGATCCGGTGCAGGCCGTCGAGAAAATGGCCGCCCAGGAAGGCCAGGTGGGTCTGCCGCATCCGAAGATTGCCCTGCCGCGCGAGCTGTACGGTACCGGGCGCGTCAACTCCTCCGGTCTGGACCTGGCGAACGAGCACCGTCTGGCATCGCTCTCCTCGTCGCTGCTTAACAGCGCCCTGCAGAAATGGCAGGCCAAACCAATCCTCGAGCAGCCGGTGAACAACGGCGAAATGCAGCCGGTCATCAACCCGGCCGAGCCTAAAGATATCGTCGGCTTTGCCCGGGAAGCGACCGAACAGGAAGTGGATCTGGCCCTCGACAGCGCGGTGAACAGCGCACCGATCTGGTTCGCCACCCCGCCGCAGGAGCGCGCGGCAATTCTGGAACGCGCTGCGGTGCTGATGGAAGATCAGATGCAGCAGCTGATTGGCATTCTGGTGCGCGAGGCGGGTAAAACCTTCAGCAACGCCATCGCCGAAGTGCGCGAGGCCGTTGACTTCCTGCACTACTATGCCGGTCAGGTCCGCGACGACTTTGACAACGAAACCCACCGCCCGCTGGGGCCGGTGGTCTGTATCAGCCCGTGGAACTTCCCGCTGGCGATCTTCACCGGGCAGATTGCGGCCGCCCTTGCCGCCGGTAACAGCGTGCTGGCAAAACCGGCCGAGCAGACCCCGCTGATTGCCGCTCAGGGGATCAATATCCTGCTGGAAGCGGGCGTGCCTGCGGGCGTGGTGCAGTTGCTGCCAGGCCGCGGCGAGACCGTCGGCGCGAAACTGACCGCCGACAACCGCGTGCGCGGGGTGATGTTCACCGGCTCCACCGAGGTGGCCTCCCTGCTGCAACGCAATATCGCCACCCGTCTGGATGCCCAGGGCCGTCCGACCCCGCTGATCGCCGAAACCGGCGGGATGAACGCGATGATCGTTGACTCCTCCGCCCTCACCGAGCAGGTGGTAGTGGACGTGGTGGCCTCGGCCTTTGACAGCGCCGGACAGCGCTGCTCCGCCCTGCGCGTGCTCTGCCTGCAGGATGACATCGCTGACCACACCCTGAAGATGCTGCGTGGCGCCATGGGCGAATGCCGGATGGGCAACCCTGGCCGTCTCACCACCGACATCGGTCCGGTTATCGATGCCGAAGCAAAAACCAACATTGAAAACCACATCCAGGCGATGCGCGCCAAAGGCCGTCCGGTGTTCCAGGCGGTGCGTGAGAACAGCGAAGACGCCCGGGAGTGGACCAGCGGCACCTTCGTGGCGCCAACCCTGATCGAGCTGGCCAGCTTCGACGAGCTGAAAAAAGAGGTCTTCGGCCCGGTGCTGCACGTGGTGCGTTACAACCGTAACAACCTCGATCAGCTTATCGAGCAGATCAACGCCTCCGGCTACGGCCTGACGCTGGGCGTGCATACCCGTATCGACGAAACCATCGCTCAGGTGACCGGCAGCGCGAAGGTCGGCAACCTGTACGTAAACCGCAACATGGTGGGCGCGGTCGTCGGCGTGCAGCCGTTCGGCGGCGAAGGGCTGTCGGGCACCGGTCCGAAAGCCGGCGGCCCAATGTACCTGTACCGCCTGCTGGCGAACCGTCCGGCCAACGCCCTCGGTGTGACCCTGGGTCGTCAGGATGCCCAGTATCCGGTGGATGCGCAGGTGAAAGCGGTGCTGACTCAGCCGCTGCAAGCCCTGGCGGCCTGGGCAGAAAAACGTCCTGAACTGCGTGCCCTGTGCCAGCAGTATGGCGAGCAGGCGCAGGCCGGTACCCAGCGCGTGCTGCCGGGCCCGACCGGCGAGCGCAACACCTGGACCCTGATGCCGCGTGAGCGCGTGCTGTGCGTGGCGGATAACGAGCAGGATGCGCTGGTTCAGCTGGCGGCGGCGATGGCTACCGGGTGTGAAGTGCTGTGGCCGGAAGATGGCCTGCACCGCGACCTGGCGAAGCAGCTGCCGAAGGCGGTGACCGAGCGTATTCGCTTTGCGAAGGCGGATGTGCTGATCGGCCAGCCGTTTGATGCGGTGATCTACCACGGTGATTCCGACCAGCTGCGCGAGCTGTGTGAGCAGGTGGCCGGCCGTAGCGGCGCGATTGTGTCGGTGCAGGGCTTCGCCCGCGGCGAAGACAACCTCCAGCTGGAGCGTCTGTACGTCGAGCGCTCGCTCAGCGTCAACACCGCCGCCGCAGGCGGAAACGCCAGCCTGATGACCATCGGCTAAGCGTGCAATCTCTCCCCGGTGGCGCTACGCTTACCGGGGCTACAGGATTGTGCGGTCTGTATTCCCCGGTGGCGCTGCGCTTACCGGGGCTACAGGGTGACAATATGTTTTCGTAGGCCGGATAAGCGCAGCGCATCCGGCTTTTTTATTCGGAGGGAAAACATGAAACGAGCGTTTATTGCCGGTGCCGCCTTACTGCTGAGCACCAGCGCCCTGGCAGATGAGTGCGCCAGCCTCAGCAACCAGACTGAAATGAGCACCTGTGCTGCGCAACAATATCAGGCAGCGGATAAAACCCTGAACCAGACGTATCAGACGGCGATCAAGCGCGCCGCCGCGCCCCAGCGCGATCTGCTGCAAAAAGCCCAACAGGCGTGGATCGCCCTGCGTGATGCCGACTGCGCCTTAATCGGCTCGGGCACCGAGGGCGGCTCCGTTCAGCCGATGATCGTCAACCAGTGTCTGGCCGAGAAAACCAATGAACGGGAAGCGTATCTGGCCTCGTTGATGCAGTGTGAAGAAGGCGATTTGAGCTGCCCTCTTCCGCCGGCGCATTAACGCACCCGAATGCCTTCGATAATCATCCGCTGCACGTTATCCACGGTGCTGTGGAAGAAGTCGTCATCCTTGAGCGACTTGCCGGTCACCGCCTCCACCTGGGCGGAAAAGTCGGCGTAGTGCTGGGTAGCGGCCCAAATCATAAAGATCAGATGGTGCGGATCCACCGGGGCCAGTTTCCCGGTGGCCACCCACCCGGCAACGATCGCCGACTTCTCATCCACCAGCGATTTCATATCCCCACTCAGCACCGTTTTCAGCAGCGGTGCCCCCTGCAGCATCTCCAGGCAGAACAGCCGCGACGCCTGGGGATAGTCCCGGGAGACCTCCAGCTTGAGGCGGATATACTGCTGGATCGCCACCAGCGGGGTCAGCTCTTCCCGAAACGCCTTCAGCGGCGCCAGCCAGATATCAAGGATCTGCTGCAGGACGGAAACGTACAGCGCCTCTTTCGAGGGGAAGTAGTAGAGCAGATTGGTTTTTGACACCCCCGCCAGCTCGGCAACCTGCTCCAGCCGCGTGCCGTGAATGCCAAACTGCGAAAAGGTCTCCAGCGCCGCCGAGAGGATCGCCTGTTTTTTCGCGCTCACCGCCTGCGAACGTTTACCGGTTGTTTTCACTGCGCCTTGTGCCATGGGCTCGCTCCTTGTTGATCTGCTCCCAGCATAGCAAAAACCCCAGTGCGACCACGACAATCTGCACCGCCACCGCGCACGACTGCCTGCTTTGTGTGCAACTATTTTGACCAGACAGTCCACTTTTGCCGCCTGCATTTTATCAACCATCAGTTAACACATTAATAACATTATCAATTTCAAAACTGGCATTCCCTTTGCAAAACAGGCTTACGCGGCTGAACAGGAGATGCAGGATGCAGCGCCACGTCTGACTTTCACCCCCATGTTGAGATGAAGAGAGGTTCGTGATGAAAATTGGCGTATTCGTTCCCATTGGCAATAACGGCTGGTTGATCTCCACCCACGCGCCGCAGTACAAGCCGACCTTCGAGCTGAACAAGGCCATTGTGCAAAAGGCGGAGCACTACCACTTCGACTTTGCCCTGTCGATGATCAAGCTGCGCGGCTTCGGCGGCAAAACCGAGTTCTGGGATCACAACCTGGAGTCCTTCACCCTGATGGCCGGGCTGGCAGCGGTCACCTCGCGGATCCAGATCTACGCCACCGCCGCCACCCTCACCCTGCCTCCGGCCATCGTGGCGCGGATGGCCTCGACCATCGACACCATCTCCGGCGGGCGCTTTGGCGTTAACCTCGTCACCGGCTGGCAGAAGCCGGAGTACGAGCAGATGGGGCTCTGGCCGGGGGATGAGTACTTCTCTAAGCGCTACGACTACCTCACCGAGTATGTCCAGGTGCTGCGGGATCTGTGGGGCACCGGCAAGAGCGATTTCAAAGGCGAGTTCTTCACCATGAACGACTGCCGGGTCAGCCCGCAGCCGTCGGTGCCGATGAAGGTGATCTGCGCCGGGCAGAGCGATGCCGGGATGGAATTCTCGGCGAAATATGCCGACTTCAACTTCTGCTTCGGCAAAGGGGTCAACACCCCGGCGGCCTTCGCCCCTACCGCCGCGCGCATGAAGCAGGCGGCAGAGAAAACCGGGCGCGAGGTGGGCTCCTACGTGCTGTTTATGGTGATTGCCGACGAAACCGACGAGGCGGCGCGGGCGAAGTGGGAACACTACAAAGCCGGGGCCGACGACGAAGCCCTGAGCTGGCTCAGCGAGCAAAGCCAGAAGGACACCCGCTCCGGGGCGGATACCAACGTGCGGCAGATGGCCGACCCGACTTCGGCGGTCAATATCAATATGGGCACCCTGGTGGGCTCTTACGCCAGCGTGGCGCGGATGCTCGATGAGGTCGCCAGCGTGCCGGGCGCCGAAGGGGTACTGCTGACCTTTGATGACTTTATTGCCGGGATTGAAAACTTCGGCGAGCGCATCCAGCCGCTGATGACGTGCCGCGCTCATCTTCCTGCCTTAACGAAGGAGGTGGCGTAATGACGACATTACCCGCACGCCCGGAAGCCATTACCTTTGACCCGCAGCACAGCGCGCTGATCGTGGTGGACATGCAGAATGCCTACGCCAGCCCCGGGGGTTATCTCGACCTCGCCGGGTTTGACGTCTCCGCCACCCGGCCGGTGATCGACAATATCCGCACCGCGGTGGCCGCCGCGCGCGCCGCCGGGATCCAGATTATCTGGTTCCAGAACGGCTGGGATGAACAGTACGTGGAGGCGGGCGGCCCCGGCTCGCCCAACTTCCATAAATCGAATGCGCTGAAAACCATGCGCCAGCGCCCGGAGCTACAGGGCAAGCTGCTGGCGAAAGGCGGCTGGGATTACCAGCTGGTGAACGAGCTGGTGCCGGAGTCAGGGGATATCGTGCTGCCGAAACCACGCTACAGCGGCTTCTTTAATACCCCGCTGGACAGCATTTTGCGCAGCCGCGGGATCCGCCACCTGATCTTCACCGGCATCGCCACCAACGTCTGCGTGGAGTCGACCCTGCGCGACGGCTTCTTCCTCGAGTATTTCGGCGTGGTGCTGGAAGACGCTACCCACCAGGCCGGACCGGCGTTTGCCCAGCAGGCCGCGCTGTTCAATATCGAAACCTTTTTTGGCTGGGTTACTGACGTCGCCACCTTCTGCGATGCCCTGTCCCCCGCCGCCTATGCCCGTATCGCCTGAGGAGAGACCGAATGCCGAAATCTGTGATTATTCCCCCGGGCACCAGCACCCCGATTGCCCCGTTTGTGCCCGGCACCCTGGCGGACGGCGTGGTCTACGTCTCGGGCACCCTGCCGTTCGACGCCCACAACAACGTGGTGTTTCCCGATGACCCAAAGGCGCAAACCCGCCACGTGTTGCAGACCATCCAGCGCGTTATCGAAACGGCGGGCGGGACGATGGCGGACGTGACCTTCAACAGCATCTTTATTACCGACTGGAAAAACTACGCCGCGATTAACGAGATCTACGCCGAGTTTTTCCCCGGCGATAAACCGGCGCGGTTCTGCATTCAGTGCGGGCTGGTGAAACCCGAGGCGCTGGTGGAGATCGCCACCATCGCCCACATTGGCCGGTGAGGTTGCCATGAAACTGTCCATTTCACCCCCGCCCTTTGCGGATGCGCCGGTGGTGGTGCTGATCGCCGGGCTGGGGGGCAGCGGCAGCTACTGGCTGCCCCAGCTGGCCGACCTGGAGCAGGAGTATCAGGTGGTCTGTTACGACCAGCGCGGCACCGGCAACAATTCCGGCGAACTGCCGGAGGACTACAGCCTGGCCCGGATGGCCGATGAGCTGTGGCAGGCGCTGGAGACCGCGGGCATTACGCGCTTTAGCCTGGTCGGCCATGCGCTGGGGGCGCTGATTGGTATGCAGCTGGCGGTGGATCGTCCCGACGCGCTGAGCGCGCTGGTGTG
This sequence comes from Leclercia sp., assembly GCF_036780805.1. Taxonomy (NCBI): domain Bacteria; kingdom Pseudomonadati; phylum Pseudomonadota; class Gammaproteobacteria; order Enterobacterales; family Enterobacteriaceae; genus Leclercia; species Leclercia sp. The sequence goes on from NZ_DAIQCE010000001.1 coordinate 1,671,889, forward strand.
CGTCAACGGCTGGCTGACGCTGCATCCCCATACCCGGCGCTGCTTCCAGGTGCGCGAGCGGCTGCTGCACGCCGGTGGCGCACAGGCCTGGGTGGAGGCCCAGCCGCTGTTTCTCTATCCTGCCGACTGGATGGCCGCCCGCCAGCCGCGCATGGAGGCCGAGGAGGCGCTGGCGCTGGCCCATTTCCAGGGTAAAACCACCCTGCTGCGCCGGCTGAATGCCCTGAAGCGGGCCGACTTCAGCCGCCAGGCGGCGCATATCCGCTGCCCGGTGCAGATTATCTGTTCCGCCGACGATCTGCTGGTGCCTGCCGTCTGCTCATCGCAGCTGCACGCCGCCCTGCCCGACAGCGTCATCACGGTGATGCCTCGGGGCGGCCACGCCTGCAACGTCACCGAGCCGGAGGTTTTCAACGCCCTGCTGCAAAACGGGCTCGCCAGCCTGCTGCACCGCCACCAACGCTTATCGAAGGAGTTGCCATGAGTGAAGCCATCACCCCGACCGCGCAGCATGCGCTGTTTACCGAAGCGCGCACCCACAACGGCTGGCTGGATCGCCCGGTCAGCGACGAGACGCTGCGCGAAATTTACGACCTCATGAAGTGGGGCCCGACCTCCGCCAACTGCTCCCCGGCGCGGATGGTTTTTGTCCGCACCGCGGAAAGCAAAGAGAAGCTGCGCCCGGCGCTCTCCAGCGGCAACCTGCAAAAGACCCTCACCGCCCCGGTGACGGCCATCGTCGCCTGGGACAGCCAGTTTTACGATCGGCTGCCGGAGCTGTTTCCCCACGGCGATGCCCGGAGCTGGTTTACCGCCAGCCCGCAGCTGGCGGAGGAGACCGCCTTTCGCAACAGCACCCTGCAGGCGGCCTATCTGATCGTCGCCTGCCGGGCGCTGGGGCTTGATACCGGGCCGCTGTCCGGCTTCGACCGGGAGAAGGTGGATGCGGCCTTTTTCACCGGCAGCAACCTGAGAAGCAATCTGCTGATCAACATCGGCTACGGCGATAACAGCAAGCTTTACGGGCGACTGCCTCGTCTGAGCTTTGACGACGCCTGCGGGCTGGTATAAGGAGCGACCATGAACATTGATAAACAAGCCTTTCGCGATGCCATGGCCTGTCTGGGGGCGGCGGTAAACATCATCACCACCGACGGCCCGGCCGGAGAGGCAGGCTTTACCGCCAGCGCGGTATGCAGCGTTACCGATTCGCCGCCCACATTGCTGGTGTGCCTCAATCGCGGCGCCTCGGTGTGGCCGGTGTTTAATGACAACCGCACCCTGTGCGTTAACACCCTCAGCGCCGGGCAGGAGTCGCTGTCGAATTTGTTCGGGGGCAAAACCCCGATGGCGGATCGCTTCGCCGCCGCCCAGTGGCAGACCGGGGAGACCGGCTGCCCGCGTCTGGCGGACGCGCTGGCCTCGTTCGACTGCCGGATTAGCCAGGTGGTGAGCGTCGGCACCCACGACATTCTGTTTTGCGAGATCGTTGCAATTACCCGCCACCCGGTGCCGCAGGGCCTGGTGTGGTTTGACCGCGGCTACCACGCCCTGATGCGACCCGCCTGTTAACCCTCCTTAAGGAGCAGCTGATGGCACTATTCGGTTTTCCTCACTGGCAGTTGAAATCGACCTCCTCAGAACGCGGCGTGGTCGCGCCGGATGAACGCCTCCCGCTGGCGCAAACCGCGGTGATGGGGGTGCAGCACGCGGTGGCGATGTTTGGCGCCACGGTGCTGATGCCCATTCTGATGGGGCTGGATCCCAACCTGTCGATACTGATGTCGGGGATCGGCACTCTGCTGTTCTTCTTCATCACCGGCGGACGGGTGCCGAGCTATCTGGGCTCCAGCGCGGCCTTTGTCGGGGTGGTGATTGCCGCCACCGGCTTTAACGGCCAGGGCATCAACCCGCAGCTGAGCGTGGCCTTAGGCGGGATTATCGCCTGCGGCGCGATCTACACGGCGATTGGTCTGGTGGTGATGAAGCTCGGCACCCGCTGGATCGAGCGGCTGATGCCGCCGGTGGTCACCGGGGCGGTGGTAATGGCGATTGGCCTGAACCTGGCCCCTATCGCCGTGAAAGGCGTCTCCGGCTCGGCCTTTGACAGCTGGATGGCGGTGGTGACGGTGCTGTGCATCGGCCTGGTGGCGGTGTTTACCCGGGGGATGATCCAGCGTCTGCTGATTCTGGTGGGGCTGATCCTCGCCTGCCTGATCTACGCCCTGGTGACCAGCGTCTTCGGGTTCGGCAAACCGGTTGATTTCGCCCTCGTGCAGCAGGCGGCGTGGTTCGGCCTGCCGCAGCTGACCTCGCCCACCTTTAACGGCCAGGCGATGATGCTGATCGCCCCGGTGGCGGTGATCCTGGTGGCAGAAAACCTCGGTCACCTGAAGGCGGTAGCCGGAATGACCGGGCGCAATATGGATCCGTGGATGGGCCGGGCCTTTGTCGGTGACGGGCTGGCGACCATGCTCTCGGGCTCGGTAGGCGGCAGCGGCGTGACCACCTATGCCGAGAATATCGGCGTGATGGCGGTGACCAAAGTCTACTCGACGCTGGTGTTCGTGGCGGCGGCGATCATCGCGATGCTGCTCGGGTTTTCACCTAAATTTGGCGCGCTGATCCACACCATCCCGGCGGCGGTGATTGGCGGGGCGTCGATTGTGGTGTTTGGCCTGATTGCGGTGGCCGGGGCGCGGATCTGGGTGCAGAACCGGGTCGATCTGAGCCAGAACGGCAACCTGATTATGGTCGCCGTGACCCTGGTGCTGGGAGCGGGTGATTTTGCCCTCTCCCTCGGCGGCTTTACCCTGGGCGGGATCGGCACCGCCACCTTTGGCGCGATTGCGCTTAACGCCCTGCTCAGCCGCCGGATGGCGGGAGTCACCCAGGGCGGCGACGTCATGACTCAGGAGCCTTGATCCAGCGTGGCGCTGTCGGCCTCCGCCAGCGCCTTTTTCTTTCTCTTCAGCTTCAGCTCGCTCACCAGCACGCCGGCGATAATAAAAGCCGCCCCCACCAGGGCGAGGAGCGGCAGGCGTTCCCCGGCCAGACGACCAAAGATCCCCGCCCACACCGGCTCCCCGGTATAGATCACCGTGGCCCGGGTTGGGGAGACGCTGCGCTGGGCCCAGTTCATCGTGACCTGAATAATGGCGCTAAAAATCCCCAGTCCAAGGGCGACAATCACTAATCCCGAGGAGAGCGGTGGGACGGACTCCCCCGCCGGGATCATGGCCAGAAACGCCACCAGCGAGGCGGTCGCCAGCTGCACGACGGTAACGCGCTTGACGTCCACCTTTCCGGCCCAGGCGCTGATCAAAATAATCTCCGCGGCAATGGCCACCGCCCCCACCAGGGTGATTATCTCCCCCTTTCCGAGCGCCAGCAGGTTATCGTCCGGCCCCGCCAGCAGGATCAGGCCAATAAAGGCCAGCACAATGCCGATACAGGACATCACGCCCGGCATGCGGCGCAGGCACAGCCACTGCAACAGCGGCACCAGCGGAACATACATGGCGGTAATAAAGGCCGATTTACTGCTGGGAATGCTTTGTAAACCCCAGGTTTGCAGGCTGTAGCCCATCGCAATCGAGACGCCGATCGCCAGGCCAGCTTTAAGCTCGGTCATGGTCAGGCCGGGCAAGGTTTTCAGGGAGATGATCGCCACCGCAATGGCCGCCGTGGCGAAGCGCAGGCCGACGAAGAAGAAGGGATCGCTGAGCGTGACGGCGTACTGTACGGCAAGAAATGTCCCGCCCCAGAACATGGTGATAAGGATCAGGATCGCTTCCTGCGGTTTGATCGAAAAGGCATAACGGGAGGAGGACATGGGGCACCAGCACAAAGAGTCAATCCGCTAGTGTGGAAGGAATTTGATAACACTTCAATAACAGGCGTAAAAAAACCGCCGGGGATCCCGGCGGCGGGGGGTGCCAGTGGTCATGAGACCCATACTTCAGACGGCAGTAACTTAACTGTTCCTGCTACCGCCATGGCTATTTTTGCCCCCTTTTTTGCCAGCTTCGGATGCGCGTTGAGGGTCGTTTTTAAAGTTCCCCCCGCTTTGCTGGCCACCTTTACGTCCTGCTTCTGATGCTCTTTCACGGTCTTCTGCAAAATTACCTGACCCACCACGATGGTTTGCCATGTCGGACCTCCAGAGTTAAAAACATAAGTTTTCATACTGCTTTGAGTGAAAGCGAACTCTTTCACCTGGCGGCGCTAAAAAAGTGCCAGTATCTGCGCCACGTGAACCTAAGCTTAGTGGAGTATGAGCATACATCCAGCTAACCGTAATATCCTGCAATACGATATCAGCCTTTCGTATGACGCTCGTCGAAACGGAAGCATAAGCCATTCTTATCATTCCAGAAATTCACAATAGCGAAAATGTGTCATTTTGCTACGAAAGAAGAAGCTTCTGTTTTTTTGTTTGAAATCAAATAAATGGCGTCCAGATTTGCAGTCTCGCTGTCACGTCATATCTTTAAAAGAGTGCAGCATGCCGCTGCCTTCAAAAATCATGCGAGGAGTGAAGCGAAATGGCGAAAATTCTGGTGCTCTACTATTCCATGTACGGACACATCGAAACCATGGCTCATGCAGTGGCGGACGGCGCCAGGAAAGTTGAGGGAGCTGAGGTGGTGATCAAACGCGTACCGGAGACCATGCAGGCGGAAGCCTTTGCCAAAGCCGGGGGGAAAGCGCAGAGCGCGCCGGAAGCCTCTCCGCAGGAGCTGGGCGATTACGACGCCATTATTTTTGGCACCCCGACGCGCTTCGGCAACATGGCCGGGCAGATGCGCACCTTCCTCGACCAGACGGGCGGGCTATGGGTGAAGAACGCGTTGCACGGCAAGATCGCCAGCGTTTTCAGCTCCACCGGCACCGGCGGCGGCCAGGAACAGACCATCACCTCGACCTGGACCACCCTTGCCCATCATGGGATGGTGATTGTGCCGATTGGATACGGTACGCCGGAGCTGTTTGATATTTCCCAGGTTCGCGGCGGTACGCCGTATGGTGCGACGACCATTGCCGGTGGTGATGGCTCGCGCCAGCCGTCGGAAGCGGAACTGAACATTGCCCGCTATCAGGGTGAATACGTCGCCGGTCTGGCTGCTAAACTGAAAGCTTAATGCTCAACAGGAGGATGACTATGCCAACACAAGAAGCTAAAGCACATCGCGTGGGCGAATTTGCGCGTTTACGTAATACGTCACCGGAGATCGCCGAGGCGATTTTTGAAGTCGCGAAATATGACGAAAAACTGGCAGAGAAAATCTGGGAGGAAGGCAGTGATGAAGTGCTGGTGTTAGCCTTCGACAAAACCGACAAAGACTCGCTGTTCTGGGGCGAGCAGACCATCGAGCGCAAAAACGTTTGATCGTTTTCCCCCCTTTCCCCTGGGTCTTGTAGGTCGGGTAAGCGAAGCGCCACCCGACGCTTTGTTCCCTCTCCCCCGCTGGGGAGAGGGAACAATACTTACTGCGCCGCCGTATTCAACAGCGTATTAAAGGTCTCCACCGGACAGAACCCGTCCGCATCCACCGGACAGCCGTTCAGCTCCAGCGTGACGCGCTGTGCCGGGGCTTTTAACGTCAGCACCTGGGCATTACGCAGCTGCTCCGTACTCTGATACACATACTCAATTTTCATCAAATCACGGTTGCCGGTCTTATCGTGCCAGCGCTGGAAGACGATTTTGCCGCCAATCGGCGTGCGCTCGTACTGGCCGGGCAGCTGATAAGGTTTGAAGTCGAGGGCTTTCAGCAGCGAGGCGATGTTGGAGTCATGCCCCACCAGCAGGGTGACCTTCGGGGCCTTCGCCCGGTCGGTGACCAGCGCGGTGTCGATATACTTCACCAGCGGTTTCGCCACGTTCCGCGCCACCTCCGCCGAGGTAAACAGCGAGTCCTGATAGCCGTTTTTCAGCTGGGACAGCACGCGCCACTGCTGGTCGGTTTTGATCTCGCCCCACGCCACCTGATCCAGCGGGAAACCTTCGTAATATTGCAGGGTGAACGCATCCACCAGCGAGTTCCCCACCTTCAGTGGCCCGGAGACGCCGGGCTCTTTCTGGTACTCGGCGCTGTAGGTGTCTTTCGCCTCGGTGAGGGAACAGACCTGTTTCTCTTTGCAGGAAGGGGAATCCTTATAGTCGGTCATCTGCTCCAGCAGCTGGTAGCTCTCGTCGAGCTTCATCCCCTGGCGCTCGTTGTTCATCGCCTGCAGGGCTTTCTCGCGGAATTCAGGAGAGTTGTCGGTGATCACCGGGTTAAAGGTTGGGTCCATGGTGCCCATTTGTTCCTGATGGTGCACCGGCACATCGCAGCCCGGGAACGCTCCGGTAATGAAGAACTGCGCCGTAGCGACCGTGCGCTGCAGGCTGTTGGCGTAGGCATAGACGCTGTTCGCCGTCGGGCACTCCCCGGCGGTTACCACCCCCTCCTCCGCCAGCCACTCGCGCATGTAGTGGCCCATGTAGACCTCCAGCACGCCGCCTTTGGTGGTGAGCTGCCCGCCTGGCACATCCCACTCCGGCCATTTTTCTGGCGTCGACTGCTCGAGCACACTGCCGTTATTGGCCAGCGGCGCGCGCAGGTTATGACGGCTCATGATCAAAACCTGTTCCAGCTGATACCCTTCCGGCGCGGTTTGCGCCTGGACGCCGCAGGAAAGGCCGATGCTGCCCGCCACGGCGGCAGCGATTAGTGCTTTTCTCATCCCTAATTCCTCACTCTGTTTTATCGTCGTAAACAGTGTGACAGATTTGTGACGGATTACCTGGAGCCCACCCGCAAACTGACGGCTTACTTTGTACGTCAGCGGCTATTGGTTTTATAATAAAACTCACCGCTGATAAGGAGTCCCCGTGAAACGTACCCGCCTTGAAGAGAGTTCCTGCCCTGTTGCCCGCTCGCTGGATATTATCGGTGACTGGTGGTCACTGCTGATTGTGCGCGATGCCCTGAGTGGGGTGACGCGTTTTGGTGAGTTTCAGAAGAGCCTTGGCATCGCAAAAAACATGCTGGCGGCCCGGCTAAAACTGCTGGTCGACGAGGGGATCCTGGTGCTGCAACCCGCCTCAGACGGCAGTGCCTGGCAGGAGTATGTCCTGACGGACAAAGGCCGCGCCCTGCAAACCGTGCTGCTGGCGCTCTCCCAGTGGGGGAATGCGCATCTGTTTGCTGAGGGGGATGTCGGAACGGTGCTGGTGGATGCACGAGATCGGCAGCCGCTGCGCAAGCTGGCGATGGTGGCAAGTGACGGACGGGAGCTTGGTCCCGATGAGGTAGTGGCGAAGTATCCGGTGACGCAGAGGTGATGGGGCATCGCCCCGTTCAATTCACAGCGAGGCGATTTAACCGTTTCTGATCCGCCCGTCGATACCCGGCTGCGGCTTACCAAACAGATAGCCCTGAGCGAGATCGCAGCCCAGTGCCTGTAGGCTTTCCAGCTGTTCCAGCGTTTCCACGCCTTCTGCCACCGTTTTCATATTCAGTGACTTCGCCATGCCGGTGATGAGTTTAATTATCGTCAGGGCGTCATCCTGAACAGATATCGAATGCACAAAGGATTTGTCTATTTTGATTTTATCGAAGGCCAGCTTACTCAGCCGTGAAAGAGATGAATAACCCGTACCAAAATCATCGATGGAGATTTTCACGCCCAAATCTTTGAGCATGTTAAGGGTCGTCATCGGCGTACTGCTTTCGGTAAAGAGAGAAGACTCCGTCACTTCCAGTTCAAGACGGTTAGCCGGCAGCCCTGTCTCCTTCAGAATGGACATCACGATTTCGGCAAAGACGTTGCTGCTGAGCTGGACAGGAGAGACGTTGACTGAAATTTTTGCCGGAATCGCCCAGGTAGCCGCTTCCCGGCAGGCCATTTCCAGCACGGATTTCCCCATCTCGTTAATCATTCCTGTTTTTTCAGCAACAGGAATAAAGCTATCCGGCGCCAGCAGCCCCTTCAGAGGGTGTATCCAGCGAATAAGGGCTTCATAGCTGTAAATTTCCTGGCTGAACGAATCGACGATCGGCTGGTAATACACCACGAACTCTTTGTTCACTAATGCCATGGCCATATCATGTTCAAGGGTTCTGCTTTCCTGCAGTTTGTCCAACATGTGCTGGCGGAAGACTTTAATCTGACCGGAGCCCTCTTTTTTGGCTTCATACAGGGCCAGATCGGCAAATTTATAGAGATAGTCGGCGCGGCGTTCCGTTTCAGAAATAACAATACCCACGCAGGTGGCGATGTTAATAATCGTGTTATCGATGGTGTAGGGCTGGTTGATTGAATCACATATTTTTTGCGCGCGGGATACCGCACTGTTTTCAGTCAGGCCACTCGAGAGAAAGGCAAATTCATCTCCACCTAAGCGATAGAGCGTTTCTGACGTCAGGCTCATCGAGACCAGGCGCTGGGCTATCTGCCGTAATAATCTGTCACCGGCATCATGACCCCAGGTATCATTGACCTCCTTGAAGCGATCTAAATCAAAGAGCATCACCGCCACAGAATTTTTATTTTTTTCCGCCGTCTCGGTTATCTTTTTTAAATTATCCCAGAAAAACTGGCGGTTATTCATCCCGGTAAGCGAGTCGTGGTAAACGTCATATTCCAGCTGTGCGTTCTGAATTTGCAGTTGTTCTTTTGACGTCTGCAACTCTTCCGCCAGGCTTGTCACCTGAATATGTGCCTGCTGAATATTTCTGTTCTGATAGAATATCAGCGCACCGAGTATGGCGCTGAGTATTATCAGCAGTACAGAGGTCGCTGAATAGACATAATACAGCGTCTGAATTTTAAGGTTGGCGCTATTAATCGAGTTAACGTCTTTATCTAATGCGCCGGATGAAAGTCGGCTGAGCGGCGCATCCAGCGTATGCATTTTTTTCAGGTAGGTCTCGAGTTCGGACCGTTCCATTCTCTCAAGATGGACATCCAGATATTTCAGTATCGTTTCAAGTTGTTCAGCCAGTTCACGATGCGCTTTATTGCTTTCTATATACAGCCCTAAATCACCTTCTTTCGTTAAATCACTCTGGCTGAGCATAATGTCAAGACGCAGGCGGACATCATCGATCGACAGCGTATCATCGATAGTATAAAGACCAATCACCGATTCGAATCGGTAATATTCGGATACCAGCTGTGCAGCAGACCATGAATCAGTGTAATGGGTCAGCTTTTGCAACTCCTGTTGCCTTTCATGCACAAGAAAAGAGATGTATCCCGTCGAGATGAAAAGGAAAAAAATGATGCCCGCCAGTATCCTGTTCATGATGCTCTCCTGACCGCCTATTCAATCGACATTTTGCTGACCTGCCATGCGGACCGTGAATAGAAGATCTGATTATTCAGCTCTGGCATGCTGTCATAAGGATACACGATGAATAGCGGCCCTTTATCACGGATTCGCATATACTCCCCGTTAATTTTTAAGGCCAGAATGACGTTGTATTTTCTGAAATCATTCAGAGGAATGACGGTGGTGTAGTCATTGAGCGCCGTGATCTTAACGATAGACCCTTTGGCCCCAACATAATCCATGAGCTTTCGCAGCGGAACACCCGTAAAGGTAGTGCGTCCATTATACCAGGGAGAGGTGGTCTCGAAACTGACCAGGCCCAGTTTCTCAAGACTGGCGACATCAAAAACGGCTTTTCCGTTTTCGTTTGTATTTTGAATATTACCGGACAGGGTTAAAAGGACTTTACCGGCAGGTTTGGGAAGTTCGCCAGCCCAGGCCTGGGTGGCAACCACAAAGCTCAACAACATGACAATCAAGCGCATTCTAACCTCACCTATCCATCAAATGTAAAGAAGTATAATTTAGTTATTATGCTATTAATATATGTCGTCAGGCTATTATGGATTCAATAAATTCCATCAAAATATTAATCCATTAAAATCAATCACTTAACACCACGTTCCTTTCATAAGATCGATTAAGAATGGTCCGAAGTCTTATTTTAGCCACGTTATTGTTATTCTTTCTGTACAAAAAATAAGCCAATGGGTTATTTAATGCAAATAAACACACATCAACATAAAGGTTTATTTTATTTTTACAGCCCAGAAACCTCTTCATTCTTTCACAGGACGGCTTAGTGGTTCCTTGCAGAAAGCGTCGAACTGCCGAACTCGCTTCATGCGTCGAAGCTAGAGGAAGCACGTTCGCCAGACAAGCGATCCTGAGGTGGCGCGACATAATATTTTATTTCTGCTTTTTGCAGCCGCCGCCCTTCACAAATACAGTGGGCGAGAAAGGGAGATAATTTTTTCGCCTGTTTATGGATAACAAACGGGAAAGGGCAATACGTGTCCGGTGAGCTGGACACGTATTATAGGAGATCACCTGTGAGGAGTGGCGGCGGTTGGATCCCTAAACCTCCTCCGACAGCATTCGCCCCTGGCTGAAGCTCCAGTCATCGGCGGTGTTGAAGCGGATCATCACCATCACGTCATCCGGGTGAATCGCCAGCGCCGCATGCAGCCGTTCGCACAGCAGGCGGCAGAAGTTCTGTTTCTGTTCGAGCGTGCGGGGCTTGCCCGCCAGAATATGAAACTGGATAAAATTGTCGCTGCGTCCATTGCTTTTATAGTGGCGGTCAAAGACGTGCCGCCCGGGCGGAAGCTCCTCGAAAATCTGAAAACGATCCCGCGGCGGGACGGCAAACTCCGCCTCCAGGCACTGCTGCAGGATGTCGGAGATCCGGGCGAGCTGCGCGTCGCTGTACCCCGGACGCAGGGAGATACGGGTGAAAGGCATCGTTATTTCTCCTCGTCCAGGCAGCCAAGCGCCGACACCGCCGCCGGCCAGCCGGCGTAAAACGCCAGATGGGTGAAGGCTTCGGCGATCTCCTCTCTGCTCAGGCCGTTTTGCTGAGCGAAGTCGATATGCCAGGGCAGTTGCTGCCCGCGCCCCAGCGCCGTCAGGGCGGCCAGAGTGATCAGACTGCGGTCGCGCGGGGAAAGCCCGTCACGTTTCCAGATGTCATTGAACAGGACTTCTCTGCTCAGCTCGGCCAGCTTAGGCGCGACGCGGATCAGGGTTTCAGCAGTGAGTGATTTCGCCATGGTGTTCTCTCCGTATTGACAGTAAAGCGATTCTGGCGCGATAGTTTCATCCTTAAAATCAAATAATCCCCTGTGAGCAATCCCGAATTTCAGGACGTTTATGAACAAGCTTCCCCCGACGCTCGACCTCGACGCGCTACGCACTTTTGTTACCGGCATAGAGTGCGGCAGCTTTGCGCAGGCCGCTATCCGCCTTTGCCGCTCCACCTCGGCGGTGAGCGCCCAGCTGAAAAAGCTGGAACAGCAGTGCGGAGTTGAGCTGGTGATGAAGAAAGGTCGCGGCCTGGCGCTGACCCGCGACGGTGAGATCGTCATGGGGTATGCCCGCCGGATGCTGGCGCTGAATGACGAAATGCACAGCGCCCTGAAGGGCGAGCAGGTGCAGGAGGAGATCCGCCTCGGCATGCAGGAGGATTTTGGCGAGTCGCTGATGCCGGGCATTCTGGGAGAATTTACGCGCCGCCATCCCGGCGTGCGGATCGTTGCCCGGGTGGATCGCAACCGGCCCCTGCTCAACGCCTTCGATGACAACGCCATCGATATGGTGCTGCTGTGGCAGGATCCGCGCGCACAGCGTCAGGGCCGGACGATCGGCCAGAGCCAGATGGCGTGGATCCAGCACCCGGATCTGGATATCAACGCCCTGCTGGCCGCGGGCGAACCCCTGCCGCTGGTGATGTTTGAACACCCTTGCCTGATGCGCGCCCATGCCATCGACTGCCTGAACCGGGCGGGCATCCCCTGGCGGGTGGTGTTTGTCAGCCACAGCCTGAGCGGGATCTGGGCGGCGGTGCAGGCGGGGCTTGGCATCACGCTGCGCACGCGTATCGGGATGCCGGGCAATCTGCGGGTCGTGGGTAACGTCCTGCCCGCGCCGGGAAGTCTGGGGATCGCCCTACAACAACGGGACGGGACCACAGCCCAAACGATGCTGGAGCAGCTGATGGAGGAGGCACTGCTCAGAGCGATCTGATGTGGCGGATCCTCGCCACAGGTTGTCAGTTTTACGCCAGTGGCCGGACAAAACCCTGCGCTGTCATCGTTTATTTTGCGCTATCTGTACGTTTATAAAGTCAAACACTCCTGCAGCTTCGCTGGCCGATGAAAAAATCCTTTCAGGAATAACCACACAATTATCATTCTTCATATGGATAAAAATAAACCCGCCTTTTCTGTAGCTGTCCTTAACGTTTTTCCAGTAGATCTTGCCGCTGGCGGTAGGGGTAATATTTTCGATAAAGAATCGGTTTAATTTAACCTTTTGTAAGGACTCTTCGTCCTCCTGTTCAACCCGTTGCTGCTTCTGCATGACGTTATTCATCATCACATCGTAGAGTTTGAGCAGCGCCAGCGCGACGCCAAACAGCACCAGCAGCGCGATACTGAACATCCTGGTTCTTGCCATAAAATCCCCATCAGGGGCGGTTTTCAGGCTTAACTGAATGAGCGTAATGAGATTAAATAAAACCGCCACAGCTAAAATACTCACTGCGGCCTTCTGAATGAGAGAAATATAACCGTAGGGTTTGAGATACTCTTTTTTGTAATCGTTAATGAGCTTACTGGCTTTCGTGCGCTCTAAAACGGATAACGAATAATCCACAACGACCCTGTTCTTACTTATCATGCAACCCTCTGGCTGAGTTATTTCGTCCTGCTTAATCCTACCTTACCGGGGCTTTTCGCAGAAGACGCTATTTTTGGGTATGACATAAACTGAGAAAAAGCAAAAATATATCCAAAAGAAGAATTGTCCGAATTATGCCTCCCGGAAATGTGTGTCACGTCACAGTGGCTATTATTTATATTCAATAACTAAGGAGGCCGGGATGACATCAGGAAACACCACTTCAAAACACTACCCACGTCCACCGTTCGTGGAGCAGCCGCAACAAACACCTGGACTGGCATCAGAAATGAAGCCCATCCCCGATCATGGCGAGACGAGTTATATCGGTTCCGGGAAACTCGCAGGCAAAAAAGCGCTTATTACCGGGGGTGACTCCGGCATTGGACGCGCCGTTGCGATCGCTTATGCCCGGGAAGGTGCCGATGTGGCCATTGGGTATTTACCGGAAGAAGAAACCGATGCTGCGGCCGTTATCGCGCTTATTCAGGCTGAGGGGCGTAAAGCCGTCGCTATTCCTGGTGATATTCGGGTGGAATCGTTTTGCGACACCCTGGTTGAACGGGCAGTAAGTGAGCTGGGCGGCCTCGATATTCTGGTTAACAATGCCGGCCGACAGCAGTATTGCGAGTCCATTGATGAGCTGACCACGGCCGCTTTCGATGCGACCTTCAAAACCAACGTTTATGCCCCCTTCTGGATCACCAAAGCGGCCCTGCGTCACCTGACGGAAGGTGCGGTGATCATTAATACCTCTTCGGTTCAGGCCTTCAAGCCCAGTGAAATTTTGCTGGATTATGCCCAGACCAAAGCCTGCAACGTGGCGTTTACCAAATCACTGGCAAAACAGCTGGGTCCGAAAGGCATTCGGGTAAATGCCGTGGCACCGGGCCCGTACTGGACCCCACTGCAATCCAGCGGCGGTCAGCCTCAGGAAAAGGTGCAGCAGTTTGGTGAAGATACTCCGCTGGGAAGACCTGGCCAGCCGGTAGAGATTGCGCCTCTGTATGTTCTGCTGGCGTCTGAAAGCTGCTCCTATGCCTCTGGTCAGGTCTGGTGCTCAGACGGGGGTACCGGCGTCGCCTAAGAGTTTATTAAATCTGGCGCGCCTGATGAAGAGTAAGGAATATTATAAAATCCGTTATCTTAAGCGGTAACGGATTTTTAATGAGAGCGGTCCATCCCTGAAATATTATTGCAGGCGGATGGGTAGTGCAGGAAATTCGCAACTCACGCGTCATCGCTGCCGTTACGCTTATTTCTTTGGATCAAAACGTGCCCGGTACAAAATTATCAACTATCCTAAGATCATTGATTAGATGTCGATATTCGTTTTACAGCTCTTTTATTTTCTTTAACTTTTAACGATTGCCTCGTTATAAGTTGTACCGTTCGGTCTTTAAAACGCTTCGATGTTGAAGTTGATAATGTTTGCTGTTTTTTCAATCAGTTCCTGGTACTGAACGCATTACTGACCTGCGTTCCGGCGTAAGATTATTTAAAGGACAACAGCTATGACTCACATTCACGATCATTCCACTGTTAACACTCAGTATGCTGATCCGCGTCTGCCCCTGCCCGAGGCGAGCAGCAGCAGTGCCGTATCATGGGGCGCCATCTTTGCTGGTGCAGCGGCGGCGGCCTCCCTGTCGTTGATCTTGCTGATGCTGGGCGCCGGGCTAGGCCTGACGTCCGTCTCGCCATGGGAAAACGAGGGGCTTGATGCCGGTACGGTAGGTATTGCGGCGATAGGGTGGCTGACGTTCACGCAAATCGTGGCGTCGGGGATGGGCGGCTATTTAGCCGGACGACTGCGCACCAAATGGGTTGCCACCCATACCAATGAAATCTACTTCCGCGATACCGCCCATGGATTTTTGGCCTGGGCGGTTGCTGCGCTGGTCTCGGCAATGTTGTTGACCTCCACCGTCAGCTCCATTGTAGGAGGCAGCGCTAAAGTCGTGGGTTCCGTTGCAGGCGGTGCTGCCGCAGCCACCGTAGGCGGCGCGGCGGGTATGGCGAGCTCATCATCTGATTCATCAGGTTCACCGATGGCCTATTTCGTGAATTCGATGTTCCGCCCGGGTGCCCCAGCGGCAACACCTGCGACATCGAATACGTCCGTATCGCCAGATGGGTCAGCCACAGCTCCTGCGCCATCTGCTCCGCAACAGGATCTCACCCCTGCGCAGCTGAATGAAGTGACCGGTATTTTCACCAACAGCATCAGCACCGGCCAGTTACCTCAGGAAGATCGCCAGTATGTCGCGCAGCTGATTGCTCAACGTACCGGTATCAGCCAGCAAGAGGCTGAGCAGCGGGTACAAGCGACCTATGACAAAGCCCAGGCTAAATTAAAAGAAACGAAAGAGAAAGCGCAGAAAGCGGCTGATGCCGCACGCAAAACCACCAGCTATCTCATGCTCTGGACATTCATTTCTCTGTTGGCGGGTGCATTCGTCGCCAGCTTGTGTGCGACCTTCGGTGGCCGTCAACGCGATCTCTAATCCTTTATTTTGCAGGAGGTTTATATGCGCTCATTATTACTGTTCTTTTTAGGCGTTCCGATCCCAATCATTATCCTGATTGCGCTGTTCTGGCATTAATCGCCGTTTAACAAAGCGTTATAGTCTCAAAACATAAATGCCCGAAAGGGCATTTATGTTTTCCTGCCGTTACTCCCCGCTCCTGCCGTTCAGGTCCCCAACGCAAAGATCAAAAATCCTTGAGGAATAGATTGCATTATAAAACCAAATGACGCAGGCTTTGATTGGTTTTATGTTGAAACCAATTAACGTCTTCTGAGGTGTCAAGATGAGTACGCAACGTTCTACGGCTTTGATTACAGGTGCATCCTCCGGGATTGGCGCGGTCTACGCTGACCGTCTCGCCGCTCGCGGTTACGATCTGGTGCTGGTGGCCCGGCGAGAAGCGCGTCTGCTGGCATTGGCGGCACAGCTGGAGCAGCGCTACGGGGTGAATATCACCACCCTGACGGCGGATCTGACCGACGAAACCGGGATCCGTGCGGTGGAGGAGATCCTACGCAGCAATACCGCTATCGACACGCTGATCAACAACGCCGGAACCGCGCAAATGGCCCCCTTCCTCGCGGGAGATGTGGCGCAGCATCAGGCGATCAACATGCTCAACACCACCGCCCTGATGCGCCTGACGTATGCCCTTCTGCCACGGCTGGCGCAGAACAACCGCGGGACGCTGATTAACATCGCCTCGGTGCTGGCGATCCATGCCCGGGCAGGCAGCGCGCTTTACAGCGCCACTAAAGCCTGGGTGCTGAATTTTACGCGCGGGTTGCAGGAGGAGTTTGCCGACAGCCAGGTGCGGATCCAGGCGGTATTACCGGCGGCCACCGCCACCGAAATCTGGGAGCTGTCCGGCATTACCGCTGACGACCTGCCCGCCGGGTCGGTCATGACCACTGATAATATGGTGGACGCGGCGCTGGCGGGGCTGGATCAGGGGGAGTTGATCACCATTCCACCGATGCACGATAAAAGCCTGTGGGCAGGCTACGAAGAGGCGCGGCTGGCGCTGTTTGCCAGCGCCCGCACCGGCGAACCGGCGCCGCGCTACCTCTCGCGCTGAGGATTACTGCTTAAGCTGGTCGCCGTACTCGTTCATCCAGGCGGCCAGCGGCGCCAGGGCGCTTTGCAGCGTCAGGCCGAGGTCGGTGATCTGGTACTCCACCCGGGGCGGGATCTCGGCATACAGGGTGCGGGTGACCAGCCCGCGCTGCTCAAACAGACGCAGCTGGCGGGTCAGCTCTTTCTGGGTAATCGGCGCCGCGGCGCGCAGCAGATCGCCAAAGCGTACCGGCGCATTGAGCACAATCAGCCGATAGATAATCGGGATCGCCCACTTGCCGGAGAGCAGGTCGATAAAACGGGTCATCGGGCAGGGTTGATGCTGACAATTTTTTTCATCCGCGCAGTTCAGTAATTCCGCCATCGCACACCTTTCGCCTCTTTAGTATCCATTTGGTACCTGGTTTCTTTTGGATACTAACGTTTCTATAGTGCTTTCTCCAGTGACAAATCAGGAGAAGCAAAATGGGTCGTTTAACTGATAAATACACGCTGATCACCGGCGGCACCAGCGGCATTGGTCTGGCGACGGCGCAGGCCTTTCTTGCCGAAGGGGCGCACGTGGCGGTAACCGGGCGTAACCCCGACACGCGTGCCGAAGCGCAGCGAGTGCTGGGCGATAACGCCTGGGTGATCGACGCCAATGCAGGCGATATCCGCGCGCAGCAGGCGCTGGCGGATACCCTGGCCACACGCTGGCCGCGGCTGGATGCGCTGTTCATCAACGCCGGAGACGTGACGCATGGCCCGCTGGAGAGCTGGCAGGAGGAGACCTGGGACCGGCTGATGGGCACCAATCTCAAGGGGCCGTTCTTTTTGATTCAGGCGCTGCTGCCGCTGTTGAACAATCCCTCGTCGGTGATTTTATGCGGCTCGGTCAGCGCCCATATCGGGCTGCCCACCAGCAGCGTCTACGCCGCCAGCAAGGCAGGACTGCTCTCCCTGGCCCGCACCCTCTCCGTTGAGCTATTGCCGCGCGGGATCCGCGTCAACGGCCTGAGCCCGGGGCCGGTCGAAACCCCGGCGCTGAGCAAGCTGGGGTTAGATGATGAGGCGTTAAAAGCCCTGCAGAGCGATATCGCCAAACTGGTACCGCTCGGGCGCCTGGGCCGACCGGAAGAGCTGGCAAAAGCGGCGCTGTATCTGGCTTCGGATGAGTCCAGCTATACCGTCGGCACCGAGCTACTGGTGGATGGCGGGACGGCGGTTGGGCGGTAATGCCAGGCGCATCTTTACAGGCGTGGGGAAGACGGCACGTCTGCCGCCGTGATTGGCTCAGCCATGGGAAACACCCCCACTGACGTGGGGAAGAGGTGCTGGGCTGCTGAACTAGTGCAGACGCGTCAGAAACACCCCCACTGACGTGGGGAAGACTCGATGTCACTCATAGCTATTGCCTGATATTAAGAAACACCCCCACTGGCGTGGGGAAGACTCGCGGTTGGCTGGTGAGTCAGCCTTGATGGTGGAAACACCCCCACTGGCGTGGGGAAGACCTGGACACCGCCGCCTCACGGCTTGCCATCTCGGAAACACCCCCACTGGCGTGGGGAAGACGATGTAGTGCCTGGCTTCGGTAAGCCACTTGGGGAAACACCCCCACTGGCGTGGGGAAGACTGAAGTCTTTGAATGGCTGGCTGGTGGTCAGAAGAAACACCCCCACTGGCGTGGGGAAGACAGTGGTCAGGGATTTCGAACGGGGCGACGGTGAGAAACACCCCCACTGGCGTGGGGAAGACGCTGCCTGGCTGTTCTGGTACGCAGCAAGCATAGAAACACCCCCACTGGCGTGGGGAAGACTTTATTCAGTCGCTTGTTTCTTTGTCCGCATCGGAAACACCCCCACTGGCGTGGGGAAGACATTCTTTCATCAAGCCCAGGCAGTTTGAAAAGAGAAACACCCCCACTGGCGTGGGGAAGAGGCGCGGAACATCACGACGGCCCAATCGTCAGCGGAAACACCCCCACTGGCGTGGGGAAGACGTTTTTATAGACATTAACCATGATGCTCTCCCAGAAACACCCCCACTGGCGTGGGGAAGACGCCCCCCTAAACCTCATAGCTAATCACCCCTTAGAAACACCCCCACTGGCGTGGGGAAGACCGCTGCTTGATACGGTGCTTCCGACGGCAAGCAGAAACACCCCCACTGGCGTGGGGAAGACTCCAGGAGGCCGATAAGCCCCGCCACCTCATCAAGAAACACCCCCACTGGCGTGGGGAAGACACCAACATATTGTAAAAGAGCAATAACAAACACCCACATATTGTAGAAACCCGGATTACAACAACATGTTTTTTTCAATAATCAGCTGAAGACCTGAAAGCGCGATCAGCTCTTTAGCCGGTGAACCAATAGTCCGGATTTCATATCCGGGTGGCTGACGGATGCTTTTAAAAATCATCACCCCAGCGGTAGGTGAGCAATGCTGGTAGAGATAATCCACCACTGTATTTGCCACCGAGTCTTTCAACCCGGAAACAAACACATTCGGTTTAGGTTCAATAAACCACAACTTCATCCTTCCACGCACCGCAGGTGGTAAATCATTCGCCAGTACGATGAGCATGGGCTTCTCCTAACAGAAGCGGCAGGTCTTTACCAATCCGCGCCAGTAAATCCATTTCAATTACCCGTTGCCGGAACCGCGTGGATACCAGCTCTTTATTGTAGCGACCCGCCATTTCCCGGGTGAGAGAAAATGCCAGATCAATACACAGCGTTTCCTTATAAAGATCGGCTAAATCATAGATAAAAGGTAATGGACTGCCTGAATGAATAAACCCCATATGCGGGGAATACCCCATCGCGTGTGTCGCTGAACACAAAATGCCGTACAAGGCCGCATTAGTGGAGGTCAGGATTTGATTGACGGTGTCGCTCAACTCCATTTTTCCCGGCGTAAACTGTCGCCCTTTCCAGCCCACGCCATACTGTTCCGCTTTTTGTTGATAGAGTGCCCGAACCCGGGAACCCTCCATGCCCATCATCTCTTTCAGCGATTTCCCGGTTAAATCCGCATCAGGAAAACGATAAGCAAACATGCGCCGAGCCACTTCCAGCGCTGATTTTTTATTGCATGAAAGCATGGCCTGCTGACGCAAATTACGGGTATTCGCCGTGGGAAGATGACCGGCGGCGTAAAACAACAAGCTATCTTCCCCGACCCAGCAAATGGAACAGTTCGCTGCCGTGGCTGTTTTTACGGCTTCGTGTGTCAGCGATGTGCCTGGCCCCAGCAGGATTGTGTTCAGGGTTGCTATCGGCAAACGCACCACGTTGCCCTCGGCGTCTATCCATTTCAGGCTGCTGTCATCAATCTCCAGTCGCCCCCGCTCCAGATAGATAAAAGGATATTTATCCTTTACCTGTGGCAAGGATTCTCTGGTGATTTTGACAAACAGACGGGTACCGGCGGCCATTCACCTAACGCTCGCTAAACAGCGTGACCTGCCGGTCGCGATAGCGTTTCTGCTCACCGAAGCTGACGGGGATGTCATTGAGTGTCAGGACCTCCCCTCCCTCAGCCGCACCCTGTACCACCCGAAGATCGCGAATACGCTGTTTTTGCTGCGCCAGGTTTTCTGCCGCTTGCTCTGCATCCAGCCGAGAAGTGAACGTGCCCTGATAGATGAACTCTGTTGGTACGCAGTTTTTGCGTCCTAACGAGAGATCCCACGTGGGATTTTGCAGGGCCTCAGCCAGCGTGGAGGCTAACTCCTCCGGGACCGCCAGAAGAACGGCAAAAACACGATCCTGCAGATAATAGCGGTAGGTCAATTTTGTGCCGCCACCTACCGCTTTCTTGCCTTCGCTGGTTTTCGGAATGAGCAGTGCCTGCCAGGGATCCTGATCATCATAACCACTGCCGACCATCTGAAAATCCCGCAGTAAGGGCTCCCGGGGAGTCGCAATGCCTGCTTTGCTTTGCCGGGCATAACCCAGCACCTGCATATCCAGATCGGCAAACCTGGCAAGCAGGGCTTCCTGCGATCCGCCAGCCCCCAGCGCTGCACAAAGCAGCCCCATTACGCCAGATTTTGTGGGAAAAGGTAGGCTGTCACGCCTGCCGAAGCGTGAGTCGGCCCCCCAACTCTGTAAAGGCCCTTCAAGCCAGAGCAACAGGTATGGATGGCTCATGGCTTACTCCACATGGCTCTGTAATTTCATAATCAGATCGTCAATGCTGAAGGTTTCGTCTTCGCCCCATTCGTAGTCGCCCAACTTGCCAAACAGACTGCCTGAGAGGGCTTCTTTGCTGGACAGGTAACTTTTCAAACTGCTGATGCTCGGAGCCAGAAAACCGGCATTTGCTGCTTTGACAGGCATTTCAAACGGCACCTGCAATCGCTGTCCTTTACGTACCAGGACTTTGGCAAATTCCCACGGACTGGCCGCCGACTGCGTGGTCTGGCGCGCAGAGGGTACGGCTACAAACAGCGCTTTAGTAAACGCAGCCACAGCCTCTTTGATCTGTTCATTATCTGCCGTCATATCAGCACCGCCCAGAGTTTGCGCCAACTGCCCCAAATCCAGACTGATATACCGATAATAGGTTGCAGCGTTAAACTCTAAACTCCCCATATGGGCCGAGCCGGGTTCCGTTTGCAGATCGTCCAGTGCAGTGAAAAACTCCACTTCGTTGGCCACTTTATGCGTCGAAATTGCATGGCTAAAGCTGGCCGCCGCTTCCACGTTCATGTCTGCCGCTTTGGCGACCATGCGCCCAAATAAGGCGATATCCAGTGCATCGCTTGCTGGCGTCAGCGCTTTTTTCGCCACTTTGGCTAACTCTTTATCTTTAATTTTATCGACATCAAAGTTCAGCTCCTGAGCGTACTGCGCAAATGCCCTGGCTTCGGATTGGCTGATAAACAACAGCGTGTCATCGGCCAGCAACTCCGCAATTTTATTGCTGCAACTGGCTGCCTGCTCTGCGCTTGCACCCACGGCAATACACGCGGGGACAATAACTTCGGCCACTTTTTTGGTTCGCATTCCCAGCGTAATGCCAAACGCCTGCAACGCTAAACGTACCTGACGTTTCCAGCACTGGGAGCTAACTCTGGCCCGATTAACGCCCCCGACCATCGCCGTTTTAGGTGCCCCAACATCATCGCGGTTAAGGCAAGAAACCGGGAAGGACTGCAGAATATGAAATTCAATACGGGTGTTTTTTAATGCGCTCATGATGCTCATTCCTTTGTTAAAATACGGAAGGTTCGATAACGGGAACAATCTGTAATAAGCCACAGCCAAAGCTGCGGCCACGCCCCAGCCCTTTGCTAAAACTGGTATAAAAAGCCTCGCTGTCTGACACGGTGAGATAGCCGCTCAGGGTGGACTGCTGCAGGGTTATCTGATGCTGAGCTTTGCCCTGAAATTGCTGCACATTGATGGCTTCGACCTGCAGCTGCGTCGGATCGACAGTAAATCCCCAACTCGTGGCAGCCCGCTCAATAAACCATGCCGAAATAGCCTCCCGGCCTTTAACCGGAACAATTTTTCGACTCTGGTTATTTCTGCGGCCAGGCGAAACCGTGACCGTAAAGCGGTAATGCTTATGAGAAAGGAAACCCGGGGATAAAATTTTGGTTTCAATCTGGCCGTACTGAGGATCGCGTGGTGGGCGATTGGATAATATAAGCACATTGCGATAGTTACGGTCGCCGCCTTTATCCACCCACTGAATACCACTCGGCTCACTGCATAACTTGGCCTCTTCGCTGCGCACATCCTCAAATAGCCCGTACACCACGCGGTGCAAGGAATAGGTGTCGGTGATTTTCAGTGCGTTAACGGCGGCCCTGTCCAGGCGAAGCACGCTGATATGGTGTGTCATGCGTCCCCCTGATTTTCTGCAGCCGATTTGCCATAGAATTGCTGTGCCCAGCGCGTCTTTACACGCATCGTCGCAGAATCGAACCAGCACAAATCCTCCAGAAAGGAGGCGTAATCTATCTGTTGCACCCGGTTCTGGATTAAGCTCAGCAGCGGGCGCAAGATACGGCACAGCTCTTCGACATCATCACAGGCCAACAGCCGGCGCAGGCGCGCCCTGGCTTGATCGCTCTGGTTGCCGTCATCAAAGGATCGTGCAATTGCCTGACCGAGCTTCAGGCCGCCGTTGGTTTTTTGCGTGCTACGTGCAATTGCGGCAGCGGTCAATGCAAAAGGCTGACGTTCATTCACAAATTCAAGGTTAACGCCGAAGGCCGCAAGGGTGTCCCAGCACTGATACTCCGTCGCAGGGTTATCTCCCCGACGCAAACGAGCGGCGAAGCCTTTATCCTGTTGGCAGCGCTGAAACACGTAATTAACGAACGCGGCACTGCGGGAAGTTGTTGGCATATTCATACTTTTTCCTGTTGCAAATAGAGTGCAAAATTGGGTTTCGCTTTTGCCCAGGCATCCAGCTGACGCGCAGTCTGATGAGGGCATGCCTGGTTAAATATCTGCATGGCGTGATCTGCAAACTGACGGCGAAGCTGATGGCAAATAGCCAGGTCATCACAATTGTTCAGAAGCGCCTGGGCTTGACGCTCACAGAGTTGCCAGAAAAGATGGGTGGCCTGCGCGGCACTGTTGGCGCCGTCCACTAGCAGGGTTTTGTAGTAACTCATCACGCAGCCGTATAAGGTTTTCGCGAGTCTATCCAGTTCCCCCATCTCTTCTTTAAAGCGTGCGAACCAGATTTCGCCCCAGATATTCGGCTGTAACCAACAGAGCGACTCCACCGCATCATCCAGACCCGTGACGTATTGCTCCCCTGCATTACTGCTGACACGGAGTCCACCGGACCAGACAGCTATCTCTTCTTCCAGGCTTTGAGCTTTTTTCATGGCAAGCCGTAGTTGAATGCAGTCAAAGCGGCTGGCTTCCCGCCCCATAAAACTGAGCAAGCCGGTGAGTTCACGCCAGGGTCTGCGTTCGGGATCGGCCCAGCGTACTTTCGCCTCTTTGCCACTGTGGTCGACAGCAACGGAGGGATCCGTTACGCCCTCTTTATAGTTGGCATGCGCAAGCCCTTCCGAATAGTGCAGCCCTTGTTCAGTCAACAGGCAGAAGCGGCTTAGGGGAATGAGCCGCCCCATTAACGCGTTTTTTAAGTTTTTTGCGGTGGTGCAATCTTCACCTTGCGGCATCTGCTGCCACGGCGCAGTCCCGAGGCCATTGGGGTAGCTTTTTAAATCGGCTATTTCTTCGTGGGTAAAGAGATTCAACCAGATCGTTTTTTGTAGCGACGTGCCTGAACAGAACGTATGCAGTAAACCCTTAAACGCCACCCCCGGCCCCGGTTTGCCCGTCATGCCTTTGCCGTTATCTTTGGTTTTGCCGCGATAACCGTCACTCAAAACCACACTGTTATCGGTTTTTTTCCCGCCAAGCGCAAAACTCATCTGGACAAGTAACAGCAGGGCTTTATCCGCATCGTCCATTACCTTCTCTGACTGAGATTGCGTCAGAACCGTGGTATTCCCGGTAGCGACATCTGGCAAAACGGCACCAAACGGCTTGATCGCCGCCCGGGCAATCGCCGGCATTTGCAGAAACGGGTTCACGCCGTAGAGGTAAAAATGGTCGTGCCATTCATCCAGATAATCACAAACCCGGGCAGCCATCCCTTGCCAGCCCAACGCCTTCCAGGCCGTGGTATCGTCCGGCGTGGCCGCCGCCTGAGCCAGCGCCTGTAAGAGTTTCAAAAGCGCAATTTTTTGCACTGGACTGCCGCCCAGCGCGCGATATTCCGGGTGTGTAAATACATGGCGCAAGCTGACCCGACCGACATCGGCAACCGGGATCCAGGCTTCATCAATAAGGTTAAAAGCGTTTTCCAACTGTTGATTCCTTCCTTTTGGTAATCCGTAATCCCGTATCGTCACGATAGCGGTAGTCATATTCACTGCTGAGGGCTGAGGCGCTACCATCCGCCGCCCTGAGTTCATCTGTTGGCATGACTAACGCCACGCTGATACTGGCGTCTTCTTGTTCTTCATTGCCGAGATACAGCACGTTGCCCAGACCGATTTTCTGGTACCAGCTTCTGGAGAGAGGCCGCGGAAGTTGACTCTGACGGCAGGTGACAACATGTTGCAGGATATGCGCCGCCAGACGCCGCCATTCAGCGCGCGATAATCGATGATGTTGCCAGGGTAGTTGAAGGGAGCTGCCATCCTGAAAACCTAAACACGTGGTTTTACTGTCAGCATCAACAGAGAGCTGAGTCAGCAGCAGCAGCTGCGCGCTATCCTGCTCACTGTAACGGGTTTGCGCTTTGCTCTCTGGTAAGGTCATCCCGTCCTTAGCTAAGGTGACCCGGGCCAGTTGTCTGAGCGTGGCTAACCCCTTGCGATAGCGGTTACCGTTTACAAGCTCATGCTGCCATTGCGCCATCATCCCCTGCTCGGGACGTTCTCTGTAGGTTCCTTCCAGCATGGGGCGAATATCTACGGGAAGCGTAACCGTGCCGCCCTGCTGAGCCTGTCGCTGCCAAATCTCCAGGCTACGACATAGAATGTAAGGCGCGTAGACGCTGGCGGTTGGGCCAAACGCGGTACGCGGGTTCGCTTGTGCGGTGTGCTCGTCCGGGGCAAGAATCCAGGCCTGGCAGATTGCACCTGATGGTCGGGGGGTAGCGTGATGCCGCCATAACCGCCCGATTCGCTGAAATAACATATCGGTCGGAGCAAAACGGGTAACGAGCAGATCGGCATCAATATCCAGAGACTGCTCCAGCACCTGAGTGCCAATCAGAATACGACCCTGCGCCCTGCGCTCGCCCCAACCCATTTTGCCAAAATGGTTGACCCACTGTTCTTCGTTGATTTGCCGATGCGCGAGAGTGAAGCGTGAATGAAGGAGCCCGCAGGCGATGCCTGATTCCTTTGCGCGCGCCGCAAGTTCTGTGTAGCGCTCCTGCGCCTCAGCGACGGTGTTTTCAATCCATAACACCTGCTCACCCGCTTCAGCCTGCGCCAGGACAGCATCCAGTAATGTCTGATGATCCATGGGCACCATTCGGACCGTCACTTTCCGCTGTTCTGTGATGCTGACAGGATATTCGCTAACGCATAGGGGAGAAACGTCTGGTGCCGCCGTAATCAGTGGATAGGCCATCTTCCCGGTGGGGTGCCCCAGTAATTCCGTTCGCTGTGAACTGTTCAGAGTCGCACTGAGAATAATCACCGTGCAGCGCAGGCTGCGCAGCAGCGTGATGAGCTCCGACAGGATGACGCTGGTGTAGGCGTCATAACTATGGACCTCATCGAGGATCACCACTTTGCCCGCCAGACCAAACGCACGGACAAAACCATGACGCACATTCATTGCCGCCATTAATGCCTGGTCAAGCGTGCCGACCGCAAAAGGTGCCAGTAACCCCCGTTTGCTACTTTGAAACCAACTTTGTCCCGGTAAGCCCTCTTCACCCAATTCGTGTGCCATTAACCAGGCATTGCCGTGCAGCAGCAGCGACTGACGGTGTGGGCTTGCAGGCGTAAGAATGGTTTTTAAAAAATGATTAAAACGGTCATAAATTTTATTAGACGTGAGCTGAGTGGGTAACGCGAAATAAATGCCGCTGGCTTCACCCCGCTCAAGGATTTGATAAGCGGCATAAAGCGCGGCTTCGGTTTTGCCTAACCCCATTGGAGCTTCAAGGATATAAACGCCCGCTCCAGAACAATTTTGATACAACGTGAGTTGGGTCTGATTGGGCTGATAAGGGGTCCCTTTGCTGTCCTGAAAAATATCGCCAAAATGTAGACCCAAATTAACATCTGGCGTGATAAAACCGGCATGATCCAAAGCACGTTCAATGTTCGGCTGCCAGGCAAGCGAAGGGTCCTCGAAAAATTCACCGGAGCCAATCCAGTCGGCCACCGTAGTTAATCCGGCCAGCAGAAGGGCCTGATAACGGTCGCGAATCTCAGGAAATTCTTCGTCCAGTGCGCTTTTCAGCGCTAAAACTAGCTGGCGTCGTTGCTCCTGCCATCCCTGCCCGCCGATTACCGGTGAGTTTGCCTGCAACATCCCTGTATCCGGAAGAAAGCCATGATGCTGTCCTGCAATTCGGGCAATGACGGGGTCGTGAGTGATGGCTTCCAGCGCCAATGCGCTAACGCCTGCGTGTCCACCCCACTGGGCTTCGTTAATTCCCTTGTACGTATCTAGCGAAGGAGAGAGATCTCCTGAGAGGCTGTTTTGCAGTTTTAAAAAGAACGTGGGGCTAACTTTGCCAGCATCGTGAACAGACGCCACCAGCGCGCTGCCCCGGGGAAACAAACGCATTTGCAACAGAGGAGAAAATCGTTTTATAAGCGCCCGTGCAACTTCTCCCACAATCTGGCAGTGTTCGAATACAGTGCGCCCTGAACAGCGCTGACCCTTCTCGTCCTCGTATGTCTTTGCCAGGCAATCACGAAAAGATATCGCGGGTTGTTCTGATACCGTTTTCTGAACACGCGTTGTACGAATAATCATTTAGGTATATTTAAGGGCTGAAAATTTCACCCACCCTACCCCAAAGAAGAGGTCGAAATATTGATGATGGCCAAATCATCCTGTCAATTTAAGGGAATAATCCGCTCATCCCACAAATAACCCCCCACGACAACCATTATTAATAAAAATACCCCTGAAACTTATTTCCAAAACCTAATAATTACCCGTGTAAACATATTCTGGAAAGTACTTTAATTGGGTGCTTGTATTTATTAAATAAATATATTAACAATAGATAATGAATCGCAGGGGCTGGCTTAGAGCGCGGGTATAAACCATAAAAGAGAGCTATTTCGTGGCACTTTTTCTGGCATAGTAAGGCGATGTGACAACCGATGAGGAATAACAGATGCTCGAACTTCGCCCGAACTGTGAATGGTGTGACCGTGACCTGCCTCCCGACGCCCCGGACGCCAGAATTTGCTCCTTTGAGTGCACCTTCTGCGCCGACTGCGTAGAAACCCATCTCAACCATCGCTGCCCCAACTGTCAGGGGGAGCTGGTGCGCCGCCCGGTGCGCCCGGCAAATAAACTGATTAACTCGCCAGCCTCCACCGTGCGGGTTCATGCGCAAAAAAGATCCTGACTGCCCCGCTTTCTGACGATGAGGTAAATGATGATCCAGCTGCAGACCATCCCGGCACCGCATATTTTTACGGATGTGGCTCCGGTGTTGCTCACCGATGCCACGATGCTTGAGCGTAAAAATAAGGTGCTGACCCGCATGACCGAGGCGGGCTATGACGCCCTCGTGATTTATGCCGATAAGGAGCACGGCGGGAACTTCGAGTATCTGACCGGATTTGTGCCCCGCTTTGAGGAGGGTCTGCTGATTGTGGATAAATCGGGCGAGGCGACGGCGATTCTGGGCAATGAAAACCTGAAGATGGCGCAGCATTCCAGGCTTCCGGTCATGCTGAAGCACTGCCCATACTTCTCGCTGCCGAATCAGCCGATGGAAAATGAAGCGTCGCTGGAGAGGCTGTTCAACGATATCGGCCTTCACCAGCTCGGCAAAATCGGGCTGGTCGGCTGGAAAATGTTTACCTCTGCCCGGGCCGATAATACGCAACTCTTCGATCTGCCCTGGTTTATCGTCGAGGCGTTTAAAAACAGCACCGACGCAAAGCTGGAAAACGCCACGCACCTGTTTATTCGCGGCGATAACGGCGCTCGCGTGATCAACAATGAGAACGAAATCGCCCACTATGAATACGGCGCTAACCTCGCCTCCGGCTGCATGCTGAAGGCCATGAACGCGGTAGAGCCGGGGATCCGCGAAACCGAGCTCGGGGCGCTGCTCGCGGCGGAAGGTCAGTATCAGACGGTGGTGACCATTGCCGCCGCCGGGCAGCGTTTTGAGAAAGCGAACTTTTATCCCACGTATAAAAAGCTGGAACGCGGCCAGCCGCTGTCGATGACCACCGGATTTAAAGGCGGGCTATCGAGCCGGACCGGGTTTGTGATTGCCGACGAGAGCGAGCTGCCGGAAGCGCAAAAAGATTATCTGGAACGGGTGGCTAAACCCTATTTTGCCGCGGTCACCAGCTGGCTGGAGACTATCCGCATCGGGATGCCGGGCGGCGAGATGTACGCCCATATCGAACAGGTGCTCAACAAAGCGCAGTATGGCTGGCACCTTAATCCAGGGCATCTCAGCGCCGATGAAGAGTGGATGTCCTCCCCGATTTACCCCCACTCCGCCGAGACGCTGAAAAGCGGGATGATCCTGCAGATTGATATTATCCCCTCCGTGCCGGGCTACACCGGGGTCAGCGCCGAGGAGAGTATCGCCCTGGCGGACCCGGCGCTGCAAAGCAAAATCCAGGCGGACTACCCGGAATTATGGGAGCGGATCGTTATCCGCAGGACCTATATCCGCGACGTATTGAAGATTAATCTGGCGGATGAAGCGATCCCGCTGTCGAATACCGTGGCCTATTTGCGCCCGTTCCTGCTGGCGAAGGAAAAAGCCTTTACCTGCTGAGGCGTTTTTTGCCCGGCGGCGCTTCGCTTGCACGGGCCTACAAAACCTTGTAGGCCGGGTAAGCGCAGCGCCACCCGGCAATTCTTTTAAAGCGCGCGCGCCTCATTCACCCAAATCCGCATCTCCCCTTCCCCGCGGTTTGCCCAGCTGAACCACGGAATAAAGGTCAGGGTCTGCGGCTGTTCGTGGGTCATCGGCCGGTCAAACTGGTACAGCGGCTGATCCTCTGGCGCGCTGAGCGTCTGGCGATACCCCTGCGCCTGGATCAGGATCTTATTCGCCATTACGCCAGTTCCGGCCACCTCAACAAACTCGGCCTCCTGAGCGAGCGACAAATTGTGGAGTTCGCTGCCGTTATCGGCCTCTTCCAGGCAATAGACTAACGGCCCCCGCTGCAACGCGACTTTACCGGCGAGATGACGCACCAGCGGATTGCCATACACGCGGCGAACCGGCATCGGCAGCGTCAGGGTAATGGTGTCCCCCGCCGCCCAGCTGCGGTGAATATGCAGATAGCCTTTAACGATCTCCCCGCGGTACTGCTCCCCGTTCAGTTCAACTCGCGCCGCCTCGCACCAGCCGGGAATACGCAGGGCCAGCGTATGTTCCACGGGCTCCGGTGAATGGATGGTTATCGCCACCTGCTCCTGCCACGGATAGTTCCCGGTAAGGGTGAGATCGAGCTGTTTTCCCCCGACGGCAACCTGCATCCTGTTGCCCACGTACAGGTTGATGAACAGGGCATCCGCGCGCGGGGTAAAGATGTAGTGCCCCAGCGCCACCAGCGTGCGCGCGATATTAGGCGGGCAGCAGGCGCAGCCAAACCAGCGCTGACGGACCGGCTTCACGTGATCGTAAATATGGTTAAAGGGGATCGCTTTCGGGTAGGTCTCCAGCGGGTTGACGTAGAAGAAGTGTTTCCCGTCCATCGCCATCCCGCCCAGCACGGTGTTGTAGAGCGCCCGCTCCATCACGTCGGCATACTGGCCGTCGCCCTCCATCTCGACCATGCGGCGGGCGAACATCATCAGGCCAATCGACGCGCAGCTCTCTGAATAGGCGGTATCGTTAGGCAGATCGTAATCCGAGGTAAAGGCCTCACCGATGCCCTGGGAGCCAATGCCGCCGGTGATATACATCCGGCGTTGGATCATATTGTTCCAGATCCGCAGACAGGCTTGCCGCTTGGCCTCATCCCCGCTGATGCGGGCCAGATGGGCCACGCCGGTCATCAGATAGACCGAGCGCACCGCGTGCCCGACCGCCTCATCCTGTTCCACCAGCGGCTTATGGGCGTGGGTGTAGGCTTTATCCTTGATCATCCAGGCTTCGCCCCAGTTGCCCCAGTGATACGTCCCACCGCGTTTTTGATACTCAATGTCGTAGAAGTGCGGCTGAGCCCCGCGCTCCTCGACGAAGTAGTTCGCCAGCTGCAAATAGTTGTTGTTCCCGGTCACCTCATACAGCCGCATCAGCGCCAGCTCAATTTCAGGATGACCAGGATAGCCGTGGATCTGCGCCTCGCCGGGGCCAAACACCGTATGAATATGGTCGGCAAAGCGACAGGCGATATCCAGCAAGGCGCGTTTGCCGGTAGCGTTAAAGAAGGCGACGGCGGCTTCAAAGAGGTGGCCCGCGCAGTACAGCTCGTGGCACTCTGCCAGGTTGGTCCAGCGCTGGCCGGGCTCTTTTACCATGTACCAGGTATTAAGATAGCCATCGTCACACTGGGCGGCCCCCAGTAAAGCGATCACCTCGTCGGCGGTTTTCTCCAGCTCGGGGTCGGGTTGCTGGCATAGCGACCAGGCCACGGCTTCCAGCCATTTGGTGACATCGCTGTCCTGAAAGACCATCCCGTAAAACTCGCCCTCTCGCTGGCCGGCAGCGATTCGGAAATTCTCAATCGCATGGCTGGGCTCGGCGTCGGGTATCCGGTTATTTAGCGCATCCCACTGATACGGGATGACCACATTTCTGACCAGGCGCTGGTATTCGCCCAGAAAAGGATCGTTCACGGTTAATTTACGCAGGTCGGTTTCCATTACGTCAGACTGATACATCACAGTTTCCTCAGGCTAATTGGGCGTGGCGTTGACGCAGTTCAGAAGAAATTCGCGTCATCATCGGATTGTTGAGTCGGCACCACCGCAGGCACAGCGCCAGCGACAGATGGAAAAGCGCAGGGACAACGCTTTGCAGCAGCGAGATCCCCTGAATGGAGGCGGCGGTCTGATGTTCTAATCCCGGACGATAGGCCACCAGGAACAGCACCAGGCTGATAATGCCGCCCGATGAGACCCAGGATAATTTGATGCAGAAGAGGTTAAAGGCGAAGTTCATGCCGGAAGAGCGCACCCCGTTTTTCCACTCACCGTAGTCGTCGGCAAAGGCCATGATGGAAAAGTGCAGCGGCAGGGTAAATCCCAGCACCATATTGTTGATAAAGATGATCGCCAGCCACAGGGTCTGGTACTCCGGGCCGGAGGGCAGAAACCACATGCCGAAGCCAAAGGCGGCGAGGATCAGGTTGGTGGAGGAGTAGAGCTTCACCATGTCGAAACGGCGGGAGAGTTTATTGACAATCACCGCGCCCAGAATAGCCGCTAAGGTCACCATGCCGAAGAACAGAGACATATAAAACGAGGAGCCCTGCAGCACATAGGAGATGAAGTACATGTATCCCCCGCCGCGAATACAGAGGATGTTTACCAGCAGGAAGGACATCAGCAGCATCAGGATCAGCTGATCGTTTTTGCGTAAGCCCGCCAGGTGCTGGCGAATGGTGAACTGCCCCGCCACCGATAAAGGCACACGCTCTTTGACCCACAGGAAGCAGAGTAAAAACATCACCATGCCGATACCACACAGCACCGTCACGCCATACTGATACCCTTTGGCTAAATCGCCGCCGCCAAACCAGGTCACCATTAAGGGTAATCCGACGGAGACCAGGAACCCGGCAATGCCGCTCAGTACGAAACGCCAGGACTGGCAGGCGATCACCTGATCGGGGCGGTTGGTCATGGCGTTGATCATCGCGCAGTAAGGCACGTTGTTGGCGGTGTAGCCAACGGAGAGCAAGAAATAGGTACCGAACGCCCAGACGATTTTCATCTCCGGGCTGAGGTCCGGCACGGTGAAGGTCAGGATGCCGATGATGGCCAGCGGTGCTGCTGTCCAGAGCTGCCACGGACGAAAACGTCCCCAGCGGCTGCGCGTTTTGTCTGCCAAGATCCCCATCACCGGATCGGAAACGGCATCCACCACGCGCAAAATAATAAACATCACCCCGACGATCGCCGGGCTTAAGCCAAAAATATCGGTGTAGAAAAAGAGCAGGAAACCACTGATTAAATCGGAGATGCAATGCCCACCCGCATCGCCCAGACCATAACCTATCTTCTCGCGGGTAGAGATGTCATCGCTGGCATCCGCTACGGCGACGTCATCACTGCTTAACGGTGTAGAAGTCATACAGAAATCCTCACGCTCAGGCTTGTCGATTTTTAGTAAAAATACTTCTCACCGCGAAGGTAGTGGTTAAAAACCGATCATAAAAGAGTGGAATGTAAGCAATGTGAAGCAGATCTTTATTTTTAGTAAAATTAATAGAGTTTATCGTCAACAAAGCGACTGGAAGAGCTCGGATGCAGCCAACGTTTTTAGTAAAAATGGGAGATTGTTAGGTGCAGATCGACGCTTCCAGCCGAAGGCGGTTACAGCGAATGGGAGAAGTGTGTAGAATCTTTTACTCTTAGCCGTAAGGGGTGCGAAGCATTTTCATCAGGAAAAGATTGTGAAAAAAAACATAAGAATCAAAGATATTGCTGATGAGAGCGGCGTTTCAATTGGCGCGGTGTCCCGGGCGCTGAAAGGCCAGCCCGGCCTGAGTGATGAGACGCGGCAGCGCGTCCTGTCGATTGCAAAAGCGAAGGGGTATGACTTCACTCGTCTACGCACCAACAAAATTAAGCGCATCCTGTTTTTACTACACCGTCAGCACGATCTCAGTAAAGCCCTGCCGTTCTACTCGCCGCTGATCCTCGAGATCGAAAACAACTGCCGCCAGCACGGGATCGCCATGAGTTTTCTGGCTATCCAGCCCGGGGATCCCATTCAGGAACAGCTCCAGGTGCATAATCCTGATGCCCTGATTTGCGCCGGTTTTTTCGAACCCGAGCTGGTGAACGTACTGCAGCAGGCAAATATCCCCATCACCCTGGTGGATCTGTGGTTCCCCGATCTGCCCAGCGTGAACCCTGACAACTACGAGGGGGGTTATTTAGCGACGCGGCACCTGATTGAGCAAGGGCGCAAGCGGATTGCGTTTCTCGCCAGCACCACGGCGCATTACAGCATTCGCCAGCGTGAAAAAGGCTATCGTAAGGCGCTGTATGAAGCGCAGATTTTACTCCCGCCCGAGTATGAGCTGGCCTCCCCACCGCTGCTGGATATCGAACAATCCCTGATTGCCAACCTGAACGAACTGCTGGCTCTGCCTGAACCGCCGGATGCGATTTTCGCCTATAACGACGTGGCGGCGATGGTGGCGCTCCGGGTCTGTCAGCAAAAAGGGTTTCGCGTGCCGCAGGATATTGCCATCGTCGGGTTCGATGATATCGATTATGCGACCCTGACCACGCCGCCGCTGACCACCATCGCGGTGGATAAGCAACAGCTTGCCCGCAGGACCTTTGAGCTGGTGATGCAGGAAAGCGACGAATCGACCGTATTATTGCCGGTGCAGCTGCGGATCAGAGGCAGTTCGGTTGAAGGTGCATAGGATCAGCTGATACCCGCGCGAGCATTTTCTCACGGGCAAGGCCTGCCGAAGCAGGCCTCTGAATTTACTGCAACGCGTCCAGAATGTGATACGCCGCCTTCACCCGCTCCGGGTTGGGGTAATTTTTATTCGCCAGCATCACAATGCCGAGATTCTTCTCGGGGATAAAGGCGATGTAGCTGCCAAACCCGCCGGTCGCCCCGGTTTTATGCACCCATGAGGCCATCACCGGCGGCTGCGCCGGGGTGATGGCTCTGGCATCGCGCGCCGCCAGGGCGTATTTGTTATCCGCCCCCTGCTCCAGCGTGCGGGAGGTCACCGGCCAGGTCAGCATCTCCCAACCCAGCCCCTGATACATCTCCCCTACCTGCCAGTAGCGTGACTGGGCGATCGCCACCCCTTTTTTCAGCGACGCGTCCTGAATGCCTTCCGGATAGAGGTTGGCCTGCAACCAGCCCGCCATATCGACGATGGACGTTTTCACCCCGTAGGCTTCGGCATCCAGCATGCCCGGCGAGACGTGTACCGCCTTGCCGTCCCGGTAGCCCCAGGCATAGTTCGCCTGTTCACTGTCCGGGACCCTGACCCAGGTGTGATTGAGGTTTAGCGGTTGCAGCACCCGGCGGGTGAGCGCCTGCTCAAAATCCATCTTCGACGGTTTCACCGCCAGGGCACCAAACAGGCCAATACTGGCGTTGGCATACTGCCGCTTCGTGCCCGGGGCCCACGCTGGCTGCCAGGACTGATAGTACTTATCCAGCGACGCGGCATCGGTGACGTTGTCCGGCACCTGCAGCGGCAGGCCGCCTGCGGTATAGGTCGCCAGATGCAGAAGCGTGATGCCCTCCCACTGCTTGCCCGATAGCGCAGACCCGTATTTGCTTGCCGGATCGCTGAGCGCAATTTCCCCGCGCGCCACCGCGTCGCCGCCCAGCACCCCGGTAAAGGTTTTGCTCACCGAACCCAGCTCAAACAGCGTCTGGCGGGTGACGGGCTTGTTTTTGGCAACGTCTGCCTGCCCCCAGGTGAAGAAGTAGGGTTTGCCCTGATAAATCACCGCCACCGCCATCCCCGGGATCGCCTGCGCCTTCATCAGCGCCGTGATGGTGGGATTAACCACCTGCGCGACCTGCGCCTCCTCCGGCGTGGTGGCCAGGGCGGAGCCGGACAGGCAGACAAGGAGCGCACAGAGCAATGGTTTCTTCATCAGAATGATCTTTATCGACAAGTGAGGGAGGCTATTTTGCCGGTCTGGCGGGAGGATGTAAAACGGGGCCATACAGGCCCCCTTGTTCATGGATAACCTTTAACGTGCCGGTTTGGCGCTGAGCCGTCCCGACTTCTTTAACGCCCGAATGCCAATGCAGGCCAGCAGAATAAGCCCCACCAGCCCGGCGGAGAGCACCCAGTCGTCAGAGGAGTCATTCAGCACCCGGCTACCCAGCAGAACCAGCACCAGCAAGGTGATGCTGATGGTGCTGTACTCTTTTACCACCACCCGACGCCAGTTGAACGAGAAGGTGCGTAACGTCTGGCTCAGGCCGCGCAGGCGGGGCATCAGACGCGGCGTGGTGGCGCAGTAGTCACGGTAGGTGTCGCCAAAACGTCCCAGCAGATAGTGCTCTTCGGCGGCGATAATGCAGGCATAGGCCAGGAAGAACAGCGGGAGGGTGATCGCCAGATACCAGGGGTTATTCGACGCCACGCCAAAACCGACAATCATCAGCAGGTTGCCGAGATAGAGTGGGTTGCGGCAGTGTGCAAACAGCCCGTTCTGCACCAGGTCGTTGGCATAGACGCGCTTGTTACGCCCACCGCGGACTATATAGTCCAGCCCGACGGTGAGAATGCGTATCCCCTGCCCGATCAGGGCGATCAGGCTGCCCAGGATCAGCATCACCTCACTGGCATCGCTGACCCGCTCAAAGCCCGCGAACAGGGTCAGGTACAGCAGGGGAAACAGGGCATTGCGGGTGCGGAATAAGAAATTACCGACAGTGACCATCATTTGACCGCCACCATGCCGCAGAAGTTATACCAGCGGAAGAAGACCTCCACCCGACTGAACCCGGCATCGGCCAGCATCTGTCGGTTCTCGCTCTCCGTATAGGGGATCAGCACATTTTCCAGGGCTTCACGCTTCTGGCTGATCTCCAGTTCGCTGTAGCCGTGCCGCCGCTTCATGTCGTAGTAATACTTGATAAACCGCCGGTTGAGCTCGGGGGAGTCGCAAACCACCTTCTCCACCAGAATCAGCGCCCCGCCGGGATTGAGCGCCTCGGCGATAGACGTCAGCACCGCCCGCCGGTGAACCGGTCGGACGAACATCAGCGTCAGCAGCATCGTGACCACCGCGGTATTTTCCGGGAGCTGCATCTCTTTCAGGTCGTGGCACAGAAAGTGCGGGGTGCGTCCTGAGAGACGTTGTTCAAACTTCGCCCGGCATCTCTCCAGCATCTCCGGGGAGTTATCAATGCCAATAAAGCTGACATCCGGGGCAACCACCCCGTCCATCAGCGCCAGGGTGTTGCCGGTGGCGCACCCCAGATCGCACAGGTAGCTGCCCGGCACGGCATAATCCGCCGCCAGTTCGCTCACCATCCGCTGTATTTCCTGATAAAACGGCACAGAGCGATCGACCATATCGTCAAATACCCCTGCCACCTTCTCATCAAACCGAAAATCTTCGGCTTCTTTTTGCTGTGCAAACACCTTATCCAGAGTCATACGTTTTTCCGGTAAAAAGACATCACAACGTTCCCCCGCCAGGAGAGGACGGGGCCTGAAATTAATTTTTTTATAAGTCAGAATTGAAATGCAGTTGATGGCGCCAGGCTTTAGACAAACTTAGTAACATATAGACGGGAGCAGAAGAGAGTGCCAGTGGGGTTCAACAACATGACACGCTGGCATTGCGATCCTGTAGCCTGGATCCCGATTACGTGCTGCCAAACAGCAGCCGCTCCCCTTCTCCCGCCGCCATCCATTCATTTCCCTTGTTCTGACCTTAACCGGGAGGTCGTCGATCGGGTGGAAAGCGTCTAGACTTGACTGTCCGAGTGGTTAAGGTCGACCCCCCCAATCTGCTTGCACGCAAGTTATTGCCCCAACGACAATTTTCGTGCGCCAGCCCTGACTACCTGAAAACGTTGCAATCTGGAGTGACATGTATGTCTAAACCCAAGCTGTTTACACCGTTACGTATCCGCAATCTTGAACTCGAAAACCGTATCGTGATCGCCCCCATGTGTCAGTATTCCGCCGAAGAGGGCTGCATGACTGACTGGCATACCCTCCATCTGGGGCAACTGGCCCTGTCCGGCGCGGGCCTGCTCACCATTGAGGCGGCAGCCGTCTCCCCTGAAGGCCGAATTACCTACGCCGACGTCGGGCTCTATGATGACAAAACTGAGGAAGCGATGGCCGGAGTGCTCAGGACTATCCGTAAGTGGTCAGATATTCCTGTCGGTATCCAGCTGGCCCATGCGGGCCGCAAAGCCTCGACCTACAAGCCCTGGGATAAGCACGGTCAAATCCCGCCGGATCAGCAGGGTGGCTGGCAAACCTTAGCCCCTTCCGCGGTGCCCTACAGCGAGGGGTATACGATCCCGACCGCCCTCGACAGCAACGGGTTAGCCGAAATTCGCAGCCAGTTCGCAGAGGCTGCAAAACGTGCCGCCCGACTGAATATTGACCTGATCCAGATCCACGCCGCGCATGGCTATCTGTTGCATCAATTTTTATCCCCGCTCTCGAACCAGCGTACGGATAACTACGGTGGGTCGCTGGAAAACCGCGCCCGATTCCCGCTGGAAATCGTCGACGCGGTGCGGGAAGCCTTCCCTGCCGATAAAGCGATCAGCGTGCGTATCTCCGCGACGGACTGGGTTGAGGGCGGATTTAACCTCGAGGAGGCCGTGGCATTCTCGAAAATGCTCGAAGCCCGCGGCGTGGATGCCATTCACGTCTCCAGCGGCGGTCTGCACCCCGATCAGCAGATTGAGGTCTACCCTGGCTATCAGGTACCGCTGGCAAGAGCGGTGAAAGCTGCCGTGAATATTCCGGTGGTGGCGGTAGGGTTAATCACTGACCCCGAGCATGCGGAGTCCATCGTCGCCAGCGGGGATGCGGATATCATTGGTATCGCCCGTGGCGCGCTCTACAATCCGCGCTGGCCATGGCATGCGGCGGCGGAACTGGGGGCTCAGGTGCGTGCGCCCGACCAGTATCTGCGCTGCCAGCCGCACACGCTGAAGAATCTGTTTAAGTCCTGACCTTGCGCAGAGGAAACCCGTGTTTTCACGGGTTTCCGATCGGAATAACGTGTATTCAATGACCCTTACTGTTTCCGGGTGCTGGCGCGGAATTGTAAAGTCGAAGGCAATTCAATGACTTTATCCGTCGGTTTGCCCGCCAGAAGATCAAGCAAGGTTTTTCCTGCAAGCGTGCCCGTTTCACTCCATGGGAATTCAACGGCAGTCAAAGCCGGTGAGCACACCGCGGCAAGGGTACCCCCACTCAAGCTTGCCAATGCCAGGGAATTAGGCACCTTAAGCCCCGCACCGTGGCAGGCCATAATGCAGCCGCAGGCAATTTCATCAGAGGTGCAAATCAGTGCATCCAGCTCTGGCCAGGTGATACGAATATCGCCCAGCAGGTTTAAACCGGTCGTAATGCCTGGGGGTAAATGAGAGGTCACCACGCGATGTGGGGAGTGGTTAACGGAGAGCATGGCGCTGTTCCAGCCGCTCAGTACCTGGCGAAACATGATGTTATTGGAGGCGGTGCAGAGCAGGCCAATATTTTTATATCCGCTCTGCGCGAGTGACGTAACCAGTTTTTTGATGGCCGCAGCGTAGTCAGCCCCGATGCTGACCCACTCTGCATCGCGATTGATGGCGCCAATCTCAACGACCGGCACGCCGGTGTGACTTATCATTTGCGAACAGCTGCTGAGGTTATCAATGTTGAACTGAACAATTGCCGCCGGGTTATAGGCGAGCATTTGCCCAAAGGCTTTTTCCTCACTCTGCCCGCCCTGGCCAGACTCGATAAACATCATGCTGTAGCCCTGGGTCGCAAGCACGGTCTGCAGCGTTTCGGAGACGGCAAGAAATCCTGGGGATGAAAAAGAAGGCACCACGCCCATCACCAGACTGGAATCGGCAGAAGCGAGGCTGCGGGCCTGCAGGTTGGGCACATAACCCAGCTCACTCACCGCCGCTTCGATACGGGTGCGCAGTTCAGGATTCACTTTTTCAGGCATACGTAACGCGCGCGATACGGTCATGGTGCTGACGCCGACCAGTTTTGCAACTTCAGCGAGCGTAATTTTACCGGTATTTTTCCTGCGTTTTTCTGGCGCGCTATCGTCTGCTTGTAACGTCTGCACTGATGTCCTCCTTTCGCCTGTCTGGGCAGCCATTGTAAATGATGTTTAGC
Source organism: Leclercia sp. (assembly GCF_036780805.1). NCBI lineage: Bacteria > Pseudomonadati > Pseudomonadota > Gammaproteobacteria > Enterobacterales > Enterobacteriaceae > Leclercia > Leclercia sp. The sequence continues at coordinate 1,710,939 of NZ_DAIQCE010000001.1, forward strand.
ATTTTGCGCATTGCCCAACTGCAAAGTAATGATAAGTATGGTCAACCAAGTTAGCGGTAACAAGAATTTTAACATTACAGCCATGTTAGCGCTAACTTTGAGATACAGATCACGGTAAGCCGCGAAGGCATTCCACTATAGTAGATTCACTTTCATTGCTATCGGTGTATTTATGATTACGACCTGGTTACCTGCGGAAAATATCCAGATTGTGGATTCAGTCAGCGACTGGAAACAGGCCATTAGGTTATCTGCTCAGCCATTAATGGCAAAAAAGGCGATTACTGAAGGTTATATTAACGCCATTTTTAACAGCCACCAGGAGCTCGGCCCTTATTATGTTTTAGCGCCTGGTCTGGCAATGCCTCATGCTCGTCCGGAGCAAGGAGCGATTAAAAATGGGTTATCGCTTTTGCATATTAAACAAGGCGTCTCTTTCGACGCGCAAGAGAATGATCCTATTTACGTTGTCATCATGTTATGTGCACTTTCCGGAGATGAGCACATCAATATGATTACAGCCCTGGCGGACATTTTTAGTGATGATGAGCGACTCTCAGCGCTGCTGAAAGCATCATCAATGGAATCAATTCAAAACGTTATCAACGGATAGTGAGGTAGAGATGAAAAAGGTTCTGATTGTTTGCGGTAACGGTTTAGGCAGCAGTTTTATCGTTGAAATGAACGTAAAAAAAATAATTAAAGAACTGAATAAAGAAGCTGACGTCTCCCATACCGATCTGACCTCGGCAAAAAGCGAAACTGCCGATATTATTCTTAGCGCTAAAGATATAGCTGAACATCTCTCCAGCCATTCTGCACAGGTATTTGGCCTATCTAATCTGCTGGATAACAATAAAATTAAAGAAATTCTTTCCGAGAATCTCTGAGTCATTACTTGCGGCCCTACGGAGTTATTCTATGCTGCAGTTTATCATTCACGATGTGTTGGGTACACCCGCAATACTGGTCGGTCTGTTTTCCCTGATCGGCTTATTGTTGCAGAAAAAAGCATTTTCTGAAGTTATTTCAGGAACCCTCAAAACCATTATGGGTTTCGTGATATTAACCTCCGGGGCGGCAATTGTTGCCTCCACGTTAACGACATTTAGTCAGTTATTTGAGCACTCATTCCATATTCAGGGGGTGGTGCCAAATACCGATGCCATGGCCGCTCTGGCGCAGAAAAACTACGGTACCGCGACGGCAATGATCATGGTGCTGGGGATGTTGTTTAACATTGTTCTTGCCCGTATTACGCCGCTGAAGTACATCTTCCTGACCGGGCATCACACGCTGTATATGTCGGCGATGCTGGCTGTCATCCTCTCCGTCGGCGGTCTGACGCCGTTCTGGGTGGTCGTGGTGGGCGCGGTGATCCTAGGCATCATGATGGTGGTTTCTCCGGCTATTCTGCAGCCGTTCACCCGCAAAATAACAGGCACTGATGACCTGGCGCTGGGCCACTTCGGTTCAACCGGCTATCTGCTGTCGGCGCTGGTGGGGAAAGTGGTCGGTAAAGGCAGCCCGTCGATTGAAGAGCTGAAGGTGCCGAAATCGCTGAACTTTCTGCGTGACTCCTCGGTCGCTATCTCGCTGACGATGATGATCCTGTTCGTGATCCTGGTGCTGGTAGCAGGCAAAGAGTTTGTCGAGACCAGCGTCAGTGGTGGCCAGAACTTTATCATCTTCGCCATTATCCAGTCGCTGACCTTCGCAGCAGGCGTGTGGATCATCCTTGCGGGTGTGCGCATGATTATTGCCGAAATTGTGCCGGCGTTTAAAGGCATCGCCGACAAGCTGGTGAAAGATGCCAAACCGGCGCTCGACTGCCCAACCGTCTTTCCATTCGCCCCGAACGCAGTGATCGTCGGCTTCCTGTCAAGCTTTGCCGCCGGCCTGGTGAGCATGTTCCTGTGTCCACTCTTTGGTTTAAGCGTCATTGTTCCAGGCCTGGTGCCCCACTTCTTCTGCGGCGCGACGGCGGGCGTTTACGGCAACATCTGCGGCGGACGTCGCGGCGCGGTGATAGGTGCCTTTGCTCACGGCCTGTTGATTTCATTTTTGCCTGCAATTTTGCTGCCTCTGATGGGCGACCTTGGCTTTGCATCTACCACCTTTGGCGATGCGGACTTCGGTGTTGTTGGCATCATTCTCGGGCATGTCGTGTCACTGTTTAACTAATTGATTCTTATGGAGGTAAGGTATGGCGGCCAAATTTTCGCCCTCGTTAATGTGTATGGATTTAACGCAGTTCAGAGAACAAATTACGGCAATGAACGGTCGGGCTGATTTTTATCACGTCGATATTATGGACGGCAGCTATGTGAAGAACATCACGCTGTCACCGTTCTTTATCGAAAATCTGAAGAAAATTACCGATGTGCCAATTGATGTGCATCTTATGGTGAATCACCCGGAAGATATTATTCCAATGTGCATTGATGCCGGGGCCGATATTATCAGCTTCCATCCGGAGACGGCGAATAACAAAATCTTCCGTCTGCTGAATCAGATTAAAGATGCGGGTCGTCGCTGTGGCGTGGTGTTAAACCCGGCTACTCCGGCAGATGCTATTAAAGAGTACGCGCACCTGCTGGATAAAGTGACGGTCATGTCAGTTGACCCAGGCTATGCGGGGCAAAAATTTATTCCGGAATCGCTCAATAAGATCAAACAGCTGATTGCGATGCGCGAAGCACAGGGTTACCACTACCTGACCGAAATTGACGGCTCCTGCAACGAGAAAACCTTCAACGTTATCTCTCAGTCCGGCGTTGACGTCTTTATTGTGGGAACCTCGGGCCTGTTCTCCCTGGCGGATGATGTCAGCGATGCCTGGGATAAAATGGTCGATATCTACCAGCGCGAAGTCGCTGCCTGAAAATTGCAGTGCGCTCAGCCGTATTGAGCCATTGCGCAGGGTAAAGCGTCTAATTAACCGGTCTGTCTCTTTGCCCCCGCGCTTGATTTGTACGGTTGAGGGCGCTGTACCCCTCTTTTATTAATGAAGGTGAGTTATGAATATTTCGAATGTGCTTAATATAAAAAATATTAAGCTAAACATGACGGCTAAAACCAAAGAAGAAGCAATTGAAGAATTAGCTGACTTATTAGTCCTTGACGGGGCTGTCACTCATAAAGATGTGTTCCTGAAAGATGTCTGGCTACGTGAGGAACAGGGCTCAACTGGATTCGAAAATCATATTGCCATCCCGCATGGGAAATCCGCAGGCGTTGCCCATACGGCACTGGCCATTGGACGAACCCAACATCAAATCCCCTGGGAAACCATGGATGGTAGCGATGTCCGCTGCGTTATTTTATTTGCTGTTTGTTTAGTGGATCAAAATGCCACTCACATCCGATTATTATCACAGGTCTCTGGATCGTTAGCAGATGAGGAGATAATAGAAAAATTACTGAAGGAAAACGATCCCCAAAAAATCATTGATCTCTTGCTCCCTCAAGATGAAGGCATTAACGCTTAATTTACTTATCACCTCTGTTATAGCATCAAAAATAATTACACCCTGGAGAACAGTTATGAATATTGTTGGCGTCACAGCTTGTACTGTAGGCATTGCACATACCTATATTGCACAAAAGAAAATTGAAATAGCCGCAAAAAAAGCCGGGCATAATGTCAAAATTGAAACACAAGGGACAATAGGTATCGAGAATGCCCTCACCGCAGATGAGATAGCCCAAGCCGACATCGTCCTGTTAGCCGCTGATGTTAAAGTGTCTGGTGAAGAAAGGTTCGCCGGAAAGAAAGTCGTCAAAGTACCAACGGAAATGGCGGTTAAATCGCCCAATAAACTTATCGAAAAACTCGGTGAATTAGTCAATTCATAACTTTTACCTGTGCGTATCCTGAACGAATTAAAGGGCGTAATTTATGAATATAAAAGAAATATGGAAAGCAGCAAACCCTAAAGGGCATTTGCTGACGGCTATCTCATACTTGATCCCCATTGTCTGTGGGGCTGGTTTTATTATTGCTATCGGTATGGGTCTTGGCGGTACGGTTCAGGATTCATTAGTGCCGGGTCAGTTTGATCTATGGCAGGCCTTTGCCACTATGGGGGCCAGGGCACTGGGACTCTTACCCGTGGTGATTGCCATCGGCATTTCCGGCTCGATCGCAGGCAAACCCGGTATTGCCCCGGGTTTCGTCGTAGGTCTGGCGGCTAATGCCATTGGTGCGGGTTTCATCGGGGGCATGCTCGGGGGCTACATTTCGGGGTATATCGCTCTGGCGATTATAAAAAATGTCAAGGTTCCGGGCTGGGCTCGGGGTTTAATGCCTACCTTGATAGTGCCCTTTTTTGCATCCATCCTCAGTGCCCTGATCATGGTCTATATCATCGGTACGCCTATTGGCATATTTACCGACGCGCTGACATCTTTCCTGAGAAGTATGGGGACTTCATCTAATTTACTGTTAGGGGCTGTTATTGGGGCGTTATGTATCGTTGACTTTGGCGGGCCGATCAATAAAACGTGCTTCGCATTCGTTTTAACACTTCAGGCTCAGGGTATAAACGAGCCTATTACTGCCCTTCAGCTAGTTAACACAGCAACCCCCATCGGTTTAGGGCTTGCATTTTTTATCGCTAAACTTCTTCGCAAAAATATCTATAATCACGAAGAAATCGAAATGTTAAAATCAGCGGTTCCGATGGGGGTTGTGAATATCGTTGAAGGATCGATACCTATAGTGATGAATGATATCGTCCGGGGTATTACCGCTGCTGCAATCGGTGGCGCTTGTGGCGGTGCGGTCACCATGGTCTACGGTGCCGATGCAACAGTACCTTTTGGTGGCGTGTTGATGATTCCTACCATGTCTCATCCTATGGCGGGTATTATGGCACTGCTGGTAAACATCCTGGTAACAGCCACTGTTTATGCCGTCATTAAAAAAGATGTTCCTCGTGATGTGATTATCAATAACGATCAGGAAGAGGAAGACATCAACCTGGATGACATCAAAATAAGCTAAGTATTCAGGTAGCGACGGGAAATAACAGCCAAAATGCAAAAAACCCTGCGATATTGCTATCGCAGGGTTTTTCTAATTTGGCGGAAGCGTAGAGATTCGAACTCTAGAACCCTTTCGGGTCGCCGGTTTTCAAGACCGGTGCCTTCAACCGCTCGGCCACGCTTCCAAAGTGAGGCGCACTATAAACATCTCTGCGCGCTATGTAAAGGGGAAATTGAAGAAACTGAAAATGTTCCGGTTTTTCTCCGGCGCAGTTGTCTACACCTTGGTGCAAACGTTGAGATCGTAATCCGGATAAGCGCTCAGAACCCTGCTTCTCACATCGCGCAGCCGTTGAAGACTCGGAGGCGCATTTATCCACGACTCAGGCCATAATGGCGTCGATTTGCTCCTGCGTAAATGCCACGACGAGGACAGAAATCGGGCAGAGCGCGGCGATAACCGCCATGGTTAATGGCCGTTTTTTTTCATATTATGGTTATCTCCATAGAGTTGAATTTTATTCAGACAATAACCACCCCGTTCCGGATTGACAGAATACGTTGTTATTATCAGAACAAGTTGCTTTATTTTATTACGTTATTTCACTATCGCAGTAAGATAATCCTCAAACGTGAACCGCGTCGCAAAAACACCCTTATATTTCCATCACTTTTATAGCTCTGTACCTGAGCTATTTAGAGGTTCTATATACCCCTGTGTTTTGACGATCACAGAAGTAAAAAAACATAATTAATTAATTTAAAAACGTAATGGATTCTCCCGCCTCACCTGTGTCAGAAAGAGCCTGACATTCATAAAGCAAATCGGAGATCGGATTAGAATGCGTAAAAAAATAATGCAAAGCCGGCATGATGAATATCATAAATTATCTCGTGGGGAGCGCATTGGCTACGGGATGGGGGACTTTGCGCAAAACCTGGTGTTTGGCACGATCGGTGGTTTTCTGGCGCTTCATATGTTGACGGTAAATACCATCGGTACCGCCACGGCAGGATTCATATTTCTTTTTGTCCGCATCATCAACGTATTTTGGGATCCAATGGTCGGCACCTATGTTGACAAAAGAAGTTCAAAGGCGGGGAAGTATCGCCCCTGGATTTTAAGGGCGGGCGTTCCGCTCGTTATTCTTTCCGCGTTACTTTTTGCGCCCATTCCTGGCGTCAAGGGTTCCGTTCCCTTTGCATTTATGGTTTATCTGGCGCTGGATCTGGTTTATTCCGTGGTGAACATTCCTTATGGTTCACTCAATGCCTCATTGACGCGAGATCCTGACTCTATCGATAAACTGACCAGTACGCGCATGATGCTGGCCAATAGTGCCAACCTTCTGGTCTATACCCTCTTTCCCATGTTTGTCCAGATGGCCTCGCCAAAGGATCGCAGCCTCAAGGATACGGGGTTCTTTGGGCTTGAACTCAATATGGGGAACTATACCGATCCCTCCGCGAATTACGCCTGGTTTGGTGTTTACTCGATTTATATGGTAATTGGAGCCGTTGCACTTTTTATTTGCTACAAATTCACCAAAGAACGCGTTGTTGCCTCAGCAGAACAAACGGCTAACGTCAAAACGACAGATTTATTCCTTGAACTCAAAAATAATCGCCCACTGGTTATTCTCGGTTTATTTTTCATGCTGGCCTTCACATTTATGTTCTTCATGAATACGGTGAATGGCTTTTTCAATCAGTATGTTGTCGGTCATTCCGAATGGATGGGTGCCGTGGGCCTTGTCGCATCAATTCCGGGTATTCTGTTCCCCATTTTCTGGCCAAAACTGAAAAAAATCTTCGGTAAAAAAGGCTTCTTCCACATCTTCCTGGGCATGTTTATCGTCGGGGAATTACTGACTTACGTTTGGTCCCGCGAGGGGATGCATGATGCACTTTGGCTGGCTTACATCGCCACGTTTATTAAGCAATGGGGTTTAACCTCGGCGACCGGATTCATGTGGGCACTGGTGCCTGAAGTGATTGCTTATGGTGAATTAAAATCAGGTAAGCGCAATGCTGCCATCATCAATGCCATTATGGGCCTCTTTTTCAAGATTGGTTTTACTATCGGCGGCGCGATTCCACTGTGGTTACTGGCTGCTTATGGCTTTAACGAAACCGGCGCACAGCAAAGCATGAATGCTATCGACGGAATAATTGTCACCGCAGTTTGGATCCCCATTGTTTTAGCGTTTATCTCGATGGTCGTAATTCACATTTACCCCATCTCAGATAAACACGTTACAGACATTAATCGTCAGCTTGATGCGATCCGCGTCTAGTCGAAGAAATAGATAAGTTAGAAAAACGTTAAAAGGTAGAATGTTATGTCGCTTATTCAGAACCCTGTACTGCCTGGTTTTAACCCAGACCCGAGCATTATTCGTGTAGAAGATACCTACTATATTGCAAACTCAACGTTTGAGTGGTTTCCCGGCGTTCGTTTACATGAATCCAAAGACCTGCAAAACTGGAATCTGCTGCCCAGCCCATTATCAACCACAGCGCTATTAGATATGCGCGGCAACCCTTCGTCAGGGGGGATTTGGGCACCGGCGCTTTCATACGCAGAGGGCAAATTCTGGCTGGTCTACACGGATGTGAAAATCACCGAAGGTGCTTTTAAGGACATGACCAATTATCTGACCACCGCCACAGATATTCGGGGCCCCTGGACGGATCCCATTAAACTTAATGGCGTCGGGTTTGATGCGTCACTGTTCCATGACGACGATGGGCGTAAATATGTAGTGCAACAAACCTGGGATCATCGGGAGTACCATCATCCCTTTGATGGCATCACCTTAACGGAGCTGGATACCCGGACGCTAAAATTAAAACCTGAGACAGCGCGCACGATTTATCGCGGCACTGCCGTTGCACTTGTTGAGGGGCCACATCTCTATAAACTGAACGGCTATTACTATCTTTTCGCCGCTCAGGGCGGGACGGTGTTCACCCACCAGGAGGTGGTTGCGCGTTCCAGAACCTTAGAGGCCAACAGCTTCGAAACAGAGCCCGGTGAGGTATTCTTAACCAACGTCGATAAGCCAGACAGCTATATCCAGAAGCAGGGTCATGGTGCCCTGGTTTCGACGCCCGGCGGTGAATGGTATTACGCCTCGCTTTGCGCACGTCCGTGGAATCGGCCCGGTGAGTCAGTCTACGACCCTCGGGGTTGGTCAACCCTAGGCCGGGAAACCTCTATTCAGAAAGTCTACTGGGATGAAGATGGCTGGCCGCGTATTGCAGGAGGCCATGGTGGAAAAACCTTTGTCGAAGGGCCAGCCGATGCCATTTTCACCGAAAGCGCAAAAGATCATAGCCAACACGATGATTTCACCACTGCGACACTCGACATTAACTGGAATACGCTCCGTGTCCCGTTTACCGAAAAAATGGGCACCACGGGCGAGGGAAAACTGACCTTAACGGGACAGGGTTCTTTAGCGAATACCCATGACCTCTCGCTGATTGCCCGACGCTGGCAGGCCTTTTATTTTGATGCTCAGGTCAAAGTCAAATTCAATCCATTTAGTTATCAACAGATGGCAGGCTTGACGAATTATTATAATGACCGTCACTGGAGTTTCATTTTCATTACCTGGAATGAAATTAATGGTTCGGTGATCGAAATAGGTGAAAACAACCGTGGGAAATATACGTCTTATTTGAAAGATAACGCCATCAAGATCCCGGAGGGGACAGAATACGTCTGGTTCCGCACGAAAGTTCGGAAAGAAAGCTATACCTATGAATACAGCTTTGATGGCGTCACTTTCACTGAGATCCCGGTCAAACTGGATGCCGCGATACTGTCAGACGATTATGTTCTGCAAAGCTATGGTGGGTTCTTTACCGGGGCGTTTGTTGGCCTCGCGGCCGTTGATTACTCGGGTTACGAAACCAGCGCAGACTTTTATGACTTCGTTTATCAGGAGCTGGGCGATACGTTGACGGGAAATGATGCGTATAGCTGGGACGCAAGCGAATTGCGTGTGAATTAAGTAAACGAAAAGCCCTGCGATATCGCTATCGCAGGGCTTTCAAATTTGGCGGAAGCGTAGAGATTCGAACTCTAGAACCCTTTCGGGTCGCCGGTTTTCAAGACCGGTGCCTTCAACCGCTCGGCCACGCTTCCTAAGTGAGGCGAACTATAAACATCTCAGTGTGCGCTGTAAAGTATGAGCACAATCGTTCGCCTGAAAAATAGTCAAAATGCGTTTAATCGGTTGAATAGACGACACTCTGACCATTTTATCAGCACAAAATCTTACCGCCGGTCCTTAGTGCTTTTTGATGTACATCTCTTTGGTGAAATAGTACCCCAGCTTATCCGGCGTAAAGCCCCCAACCCACGGCTTCACCAGGTGGGTACGCACGTAGTGATAGACCGGGATCGCCGGTACATCACGGGCCAGCAGATCTTCGGCCTGCTGGTAGAAGGTGCCGCGCTCGGCGGTGGTCTTCGCTTTTGCGGCATTGACCAGCGCTTCGTCATAGGCCGGATTGCTGTACTGGCTGGTGTTCTCGCTGTCGCCGGTACGGAAGTTATTCAGGAAGGTGGCCGCATCGTCGTAATCAGCGATCCAGGCGTAGCGCACCGCGTCAAAGTTGTGGGTGTGCATGGTGTCCAGCATCGTTTTCCACTCCTGGTTTTGCAGCTTCGCCTCCACGCCGAGGTTTTTCTTCCACATTGAGCTGGCGGCGATGGCAATCCGCTGGTGCGACTCCGAGGTGTTATACAGCAGCTTAAAGCTCAGCGGATGGCTGTCGTTATAGCCCGCCTCGTTCAGCAGCTTCTTCGCTTCGGTAATGCGTTTTTCCAGCGGCCAGCTGGCGTACTCCGGGTTGTGCAGTTTGACGCCGCCGATATCCGGCTGGCTGATGACCCATGCCGGACGCTGCCCCTGCCCTAACACCTTCCCGGCGATAACGTCTTTATCCAACGCCAGGTTCAGCGCCTGACGCACGCGCGGGTCGTTAAACGGCGGACGGGTAGTGTTGAATTCGTAGTAGTAGGTCGCCAGCTGCGGGGAGACATCCAGCTCGCTGCCCAGCGTTTTTTTCAGCTGGGCGAACTGGTTGATCGGCACGGTGTAGACAATGTCAATTTCGCCGGCCTTGTAGCGGTTGACCTCGGCGGCTTCGGAGGTGATCGGCAGGTAGGTCACTTTGTTGATCACCGTATGGGCATTGTCCCAGTAGCGCGGGTTACGCTCGGCGATGATCCGCTCGTTGACCACCCACTGGCTAAGGGTATAGGCCCCGCTGCTGACAAAGTGCTCCGGCTTGGTCCACTTATCGCCATAGCGACCAATCAACACTTTATCGACCGGCACCAGCGACGGGTGCGCCAGCATGGCAAGGAAGGCCGCGTTAGGCTGGGTCAGCGTCACTTCAAGAGTGGTATCGTTCAACGCTTTGACTCCCAGGGTGTCGGGCGTTTTTTTACCCTGAGCGATGTCCGAAGCATTCACCAGATGCATGTTGCCGAGGTAGCTGGCGTAAGGCGAAGCGGTTTTCGCATCCACCAGCCGTTGCCAGCTCCAGACCACGTCCTGAGCGGTGATAGCGGTGCCGTCGCTCCAGGTAATACCCGGACGGAGATGGAACGTCCAGACGGTGTTGTCTTTGTTCTCCCATTTTTCGGCCAGCCGCGGCTGGATCGTCCCGTCCGGCGAGACGCTGACCAACCCGTCGAACAAATCGCTGATAATATTGAATTCGACGTCGCTTTCGACTTTATGCGGATCGAGCGATGCCGGTTCATTGCCATTATTCCTGACCAGTTCCTGCTTCTCTGCCAGCTCTGTTCCTGCCGGTACGCTGGCGGCAAAGGCCGTTGCGCTTGCGCAAAGGATGCCTGCCGTCAGCAAAGAGAGTGTAAATGGAGCGCGTGATGATGGTTTCATGTCCTTCGCCTTATCGTTTAGTTTTGACGATGCAAAATAACTCTTAGCGTTGCGTCGGGAATAAGGCAATATATTTCAGTGACCTATAAGAGCTTGATCTGATTAACCCTGACAAACCGCGGTTCGTTCTGCTAGTGGTGCGTTATGGAACATATCATGCTGGCTCTGACCCTAAGACGCTGAGTAAAGATGGGTAAAACCACTTTGTAACCGGCGCGTCGTTTTCTATTCTTGCCGTCAATTACATCTGTCATAAGAGAGTGACTCATGGATCGTATAATTACTTCTTCGCGCGACCGCACATCGCTGCTCAGCACCCACAAGGTGCTGCGTAATACCTACTTTATGCTCAGCCTGACGCTGGCCTTCTCCGCGCTGACGGCAACCGCCAGCACCGTGCTGATGCTGCCGTCTCCGGGGCTGATCCTGACCCTGGTCGGCATGTACGGTCTGATGTTCCTGACCTACAAGACCGCTGACAAGCCGGTAGGTATTTTGTCCGCGTTCGCTTTCACCGGTTTCCTGGGCTACATCCTGGGGCCAATGCTGAATACCTATCTGTCTGCCGGTATGGGCGATCTGATCGGCATGGCGCTGGGTGGTACGGCGCTGGTGTTCTTCTGCTGTTCCGCCTACGTGCTGACCACCCGCAAAGACATGTCTTTCCTCGGCGGTATGCTGATGGCGGGCATCGTGGTGGTGCTGGTGGGTATGGTGGCGAACATCTTCCTGCAGTTGCCGGCTCTGCACCTGGCCATCAGCGCAGTGTTCATCCTGATCTCCTCCGGGGCGATCCTGATGGAGACCAGTAACATCATTCATGGCGGCGAAACTAACTACATTCGCGCCACCGTGAGCCTGTATGTGTCGCTGTACAACATCTTTGTCAGCCTGCTGAGCATCCTGGGCTTCGCCAGCCGCGATTAACCGACAGTGCTGTATAAAAAGCCCCGCTTATGCGGGGCTTTCTTTTTTGGTAAACTGCCGCGGTTTTCGATAAACCTGTGATGATTATGCTGAACTTTGAAGGTAAAGAGATTGAGACCGATAGCGAAGGCTATCTGAAAGAGACCAGCCAGTGGAGCGAAGGCCTGGCGGCTGTCATTGCCGAAAAAGAGTCTATCGCCCTGACGCCGGAGCACTGGGAAGTGGTGCGTTTCGTGCGTGATTTCTATCTGGAATTTAACACCTCCCCCGCCATCCGCATGCTGGTAAAAGCGATGGCCAATAAGTATGGCGAGGAGAAAGGTAACAGCCGCTATCTGTATCGTCTGTTCCCGAAAGGCCCGGCAAAACAGGCGACCAAGATCGCCGGTCTGCCTAAGCCTGTGAAGTGCATTTAATAGCGAATACCGAAATTGACGTATTCCCGGTCGGGTTGATGCGGTTCTGTCAGCACCTTTTCAACGCGGGCGATGCGCGGCCCGCCCGCCTTAAGCCAGGCAAGCAGTTTGTCGACCTGTTCCGCTTCGCCGCATGCCACTACCTCAACGCTTCCGTCATCCATATTGCGCGCGTACCCGGTTACCCCCAGATCTGTGGCTTCACGCTGCGTACTGTAACGAAAACCCACCCCCTGAACCGTGCCGTGAACCCACGCGATGGTGCAGACTTTTGCCATGATATCTCCCCTTATCCATGCCAGGCCCTGAACCACAAGAATAGCAAATTATGGCCGGGCGATTAGCGTAACGTTTTAGGTAAGCACCCGTAATGCTGGCGGAAACACCACTGTAAAACCCACCGCGAAGGGGTATTGTGCCGGAGCGATTTTAATTTGTTCCGCAACGCTCAATAGTGTCCGCAGATGATTGCCCCTGGCCATCTGTGCTACTCTACGCGCCATTTCCATGGAATCGACAGAATAGCAAATTATGAGTGTACGTTTAGTGTTAGCCAAAGGGCGCGATAAATCCTTGTTGCGCCGCCATCCCTGGGTCTTCTCCGGCGCGGTTGCGCGTATGGAAGGCAAAGCCAACCTCGGTGAAACTATCGATATCGTTGATCATCAGGGGAAATGGTTAGCGCGCGGCGCATACTCGCCAGCGTCGCAAATTCGTGCCCGCGTCTGGACGTTTGATAAAGATGAAACCATCGACATCGCGTTCTTCGTTCGTCGTTTGCAGCAGGCGCAGCAGTGGCGCGACTGGTTGGCAAAACGCGACGGGCTGGACAGCTATCGTCTGATCGCCGGCGAATCCGACGGCCTGCCGGGCGTGACCATCGACCGTTTCGGTAACTTCCTGGTGCTGCAGCTGTTAAGCGCGGGGGCTGAATATCAGCGCGCGGCGTTAATCAGCGCCCTGCAGGCGCAGTATCCTGAATGCGCCATTTACGATCGCAGCGACGTTGCGGTGCGTAAAAAAGAGGGAATGGAGCTGACCCAGGGCCCGGTCACCGGTGAGCTGCCGCCAGCCCTGCTGCCTATCGAAGAGCACGGCATGAAACTGCTGGTGGATATTCAGGGCGGCCATAAAACCGGTTACTACCTCGATCAACGTGACAGCCGTCTGGCGACCCGCCAGTACGTAGCTGATAAACGCGTGCTGAACTGCTTCTCCTACACCGGCGGTTTTGCGGTCTCGGCCCTGATGGGCGGCTGCAGCCAGGTTGTCAGCGTCGATACGTCGCAGGAAGCGCTGGACGTAGCGAAGCAAAACGTTGAGCTGAACAAGCTGGATCTCAGTAAAGCCGAATTTGTGCGCGACGATGTCTTTAAGCTGCTGCGCAAATACCGCGACCAGGGCGAGAAGTTTGACGTAATCGTGATGGATCCGCCGAAATTTGTGGAAAACAAAAACCAGCTGATGGGTGCCTGCCGTGGGTATAAAGACATCAACATGCTGGCGATCCAGCTGCTTAACCCGGGCGGCGTGCTGCTGACCTTCTCCTGTTCCGGCCTGATGACCACCGAATTATTCCAGAAAATTATTGCGGATGCCGCTGTAGATGCTGGCCGTGATGTACAATTTATAGAGCAGTTCCGTCAGGCGGCCGATCATCCGGTGATCGCGACCTACCCGGAAGGGCTGTATCTGAAAGGATTTGCCTGTCGCATCATGTAACTTGAAAAGTGGAATGTTGCCCTCACCTATAGAGTAAGTAACGTTTCCCGGGAGGTGACTATGATTGCCAGCAAATTCGGTATCGGCCAGCAGGTCCGCCACTCCCTGTTAGGATACCTGGGCGTGGTCGTGGATATCGACCCGGAATATTCTCTCGATGAACCGTCAGCCGATGAGCTGGCGGTGAACGCAGAACTCCGCGCCGCCCCCTGGTACCACGTGGTAATGGAAGACGACGAAGGCCAGGCCGTGCATACCTATCTTGCCGAAGCTCAGCTCAGTGGCGAGCAGCAGGATGAACACCCTGAACAGCCTTCCATGGATGAACTGGCGCAAACGATCCGCAGACAGTTACAGGCCCCGCGCCTGCGCAACTAAAGATAAACCCGGTAGCCAGCGGCTGACCGGGTTTTTTATTACTTCGCCATCCCCAGGCGTGGGATCTCAATCGCCGGGCAGCGGTCCATCACCACATTCATGCCCGCATCACGCGCCAGCACCGCCGCCTGTTCATTAATCACCCCGAGCTGTAACCACAGGGTTTTCGCCCCAACCGCAATGGCTTCCTGCGCCACGCCCCATGCGGCTTCTGAATTGCGGAATACATCCACCATATCGATTTTTTCCGGTACCTCTGCCAGGGTGCCGTACCCCTGCTGGCCTAACAGCGTTTTGCCTGCCACTTTTGGCGATACCGGGATCACGTGATAGCCCTGATCGAGCAGATATTTCATGACCCGATAACTTGGGCGATCGGGTTTGTCGCTCGCACCCACCAGCGCAATCGTTCGGGTGGTGGAAAGGATCTCAGCAATATCGTTCTGTTTCATGAACTTCCTCCTGGCGTGTTCAACATCAATATCAATGCAGTGTGAGCAACCTGCCATCCCATACGTCTGCATGAGGGCAAATCGCCAGATCATGTCTATATGTTAGTAAATATGATTTAAGAAAAATTTTGATACATTATTCGCGATGCGCGTCTTTTAAGAGGGCTTTTTATGAAAACCGGCATTGCCTGGAGTCTGTTTGCGCTGCTCATGCCGGTTTGCGTTTTTGCCACAACGCTGCGGCTCTCTACGGACATCGACCTGCTGGTGCTGGACGGCAAAAAAGTCTCCAGTTCCCTGCTGCGCGGGGCGGACAGCATCGAGCTGGATAACGGCCCGCATCAGATTGTTTTTCGGGTAGAGAGGACCATTCGCCTCGGCAATCATGAAGAACGGGTCTATATCTCCCCTCCTCTGGTCGCCAGCTTTAACACCCAACGCATCAGTCAGGTTAATTTTAGCCTTCCCCGGCTGGAAACAGAAAAAGAGTCGCAACTTTTTGATCGTTCACCGCATATTGAATTGCTGGACGGCGATGCGACGCCTATTCCGGTTAAGCTGGATATTCTGGCAATCACCGATTCGCCAACCGGCGTAAATTACGAGTACGATACCGAGCGTTATAACAAAGCGGGCCAGAGCGCCTCGATACCGCAGTTCTCCACCACCATGGCCGATGACAGCACCCTGTTATCCGGCGTGTCCGAGCTGGATATGCCGCCGCCGCAGTCGCAGAATCTGACCGAGCAGCGGCTTAAATACTGGTTTGCCCAGGCCGATCCCGAAACCCGCAGCCGTTTTCTGCAGTGGGCGAAGAAACAACCCTCGTCCTGAGCCGCATTTTTTACCCCTTTCCCTTGCAGCATCAGGTGCTTCCAGTAATCTGTAACCAGTTAACTAACGGATAGAGATTATGGAACTCACAACCCGCACACTGCCGGACCGCAAACATATCGCGCTGGTGGCGCACGATCACTGCAAACAGATGCTGCTCAACTGGGTTCAGCGTCATAAATCCCTGCTGGAAAAACACCAGCTTTCAGCCACCGGGACCACCGGTAATTTGATCCATCGCGAAACCGGGCTTGAGGTCAATGCCTTGCTGAGCGGCCCAATGGGCGGCGACCAGCAGGTAGGCGCACTGATTTCGGAAGGGAAGATTGATGTGCTGATCTTCTTCTGGGATCCCCTGAATGCCGTCCCGCACGATCCGGACGTTAAAGCGCTGCTGCGTCTGGCCACGGTGTGGAACATTCCGGTCGCCACCAACCTGTCGACGGCGGACTTTATCATTGCCTCCCCGCAGTTCAACGACCAGGTAGAGATTTTGATCCCGGATTATCAGCGCTATCTGGCTGAACGTCTGAAATAGTGGCCCTGCCGGGTGGCGGCTTCGCCTTACCCGGCCTACAAATACCACAAACCGCACAACCCGTAGGCCCGCGCAAGCGAAGCGCCGCCGGGCAAATTATCGCTACGGTTTGCGCGCTACCGGCACATCAATCTCTTTCAATATGTCCACAAAACGCGAAGGCTGCTCTTTATTAAACAGCAGCCAGACGCGGTGACGGGCGCGGGTCATCGCCACGTACAACAACCGCCGCTCCTCAGCATCGGGAAAATCTTCCACGGCGGGCAGCAGGGCCTGCTCCATCACCGATTCACGCGCAGGTGCCGGGAAGCCGTCGCTCCCTTCCTGCAACCCCACCACAATCACGTAATCAGCCTGCTGCCCTTTGCTGGCATGAATGGTCATAAAATCGAGCTGCAGTTTCGGCCAGCGGGTCGCGGCTTTCTCAAGGCTGGCGGGCTTCAGGTGGTGATAGCGTGCCAGCACCAGAATGCGCTCCTCCGGCCGGGCGTAACCGCTCAGTTTATCCAGCAGGGCATCGAGCTGATCCTCAGCCAGCAGCGTGACCGCTTTTTTATCCCCGGCCGACAGGCTGTTCAGCGGTTTTGCCAGCTGATGCGGGTTCTGCTGGATAAACCGGTTGGCGATCTCACCGATCCGGTTATTGAAGCGGTAGGTGGTATCGAGATCGCAGCGATCGCCCTCGCCAAAGTAGTGGTGGAACGCCGTGGTCAACGACAGCTGTGCGCCACTGAAGCGGTAGATCGCCTGCCAGTCGTCTCCCACGGCAAACAGAGTGGCGTGCTTATTCTGCGCCCGTAGCGCCGCCAGCAGCGCCGCGCGCTGGGGGGAGATATCCTGAAACTCATCCACCAGGATGTGCTTCCACGGGCTGATAAAGCGGCCCTTTTCGAGAATGACGATCGCCTGATGGATCAACCCGGAAAAATCGACGGCATTCTCTTCTTTGAGAGCGGTCTTCCACGCTTTTAACAGCGGAGCCATGAGCTTCACCCGCTTAGAAAACAGCGCCCGGACCTCCTCAGGCGCGCCCGCAATCATCTCGGCCTGTGCGCCCCCGTGCATCCGCATCAGGCTGACCCAGCGATCGAGCCGGGGAGCCAGTCGACGCGCCAGCTTCTCGTTTTGCCAGAAACTGCCTTCCGGTACGCTCCAGTCAAGCTCCTCTTCCAGCCACTGGCGCCAGCCTTTGGCCTGCGCTTTTTTCTCACTGCACTGCTGTTGCCAGGCCTCGATAAATATCTGTTGCCGCGCCACGGTGTCGTTCTCGAGCTTGCTGACGACCGGCACCTTTTTGCTCCCCTGCTGGATGATATGCAGGGCCAGGGAGTGGAAGGTTCTGGCGGTAATGTCGCGGGTGTGCAGCCGGGCCGCAATCCGCTCATCCATCTCCTGGGCCGCCTTGCGGCCAAACGCCAGGAGTAAAATTTGCTCGGGAGCGGCTTCATTGCGGGTCAGGAGCCAGCCTGCCCGCGCCACCAGCACCGAGGTTTTACCGCTGCCGGCTCCCGCAAGCACCAGCAGCGACTGTTCGCCGTTAACTACCGCACGGGCCTGGGCCGGGTTGAGAGGGGATGACTCAATACCGGCAAAAAAGTCGGCATACTGGCTGAGCATGGCGGTGGTCCATGCCTGGTTGTGCGCCAGTCGGCTCTGGTCAATATCCTCCAGCCATGCCCGGCACTGACGCCAGGCGTCCCGGCAGTTATCAAACTCCTCCAGACGTGAAACCGACAGCGGGAGGGCCTGGATCGCCTGGTTAATTTTTTGCTGCAGGCCCAGCGTTTTCTCCCGCGTCAGCCAGCTGTTTTGCGCGTTGCTGGTGGCAATATCGTTCAGCGCGTTTTGCAGTACCTGCGCCGCCACCTCGCTCATTTCAGCACTCCATTGCTGCCAGAGCGTGTTCAGATGGTGGTGGAAACGCTGGGTCTCCGCCCACTCCGTCCCGTGCAGCCGTACCACTTTCTCTTCGGGCAGGACAAACTCCAGCTCGCCCCAGACCAGACCGCGCTTACAGTGAATGGCCAGCAGTTGATTGAAGGGGATAAGATATTCGTGGCGTTCACCGGAGACTTTCACTCCGGCGTTAAGCAGAACGACTTTGTCGTACGGATGTTGTGCCAGGCGTTTGCCTAACGAAGTTGCTTTCAGTTCCATGTCCAGCCCGATCCACGACGTGAGTAATTGCCTGATAGTTTAACTGCCAGTTTTCAGGTGCTCCAGCGCAAAAAAACGTTACAATCAGCAGGGCTTCAACATTACGGAAAGAATTGAGGTTTTATGCGTACCGTTCTGAATATTTTGAATTTTGTCCTCGGTGGTTTTGCCACCACGCTCGCCTGGCTGCTGGCGACGCTGATCAGCATAGTGCTGATCTTCACCCTGCCGCTGACGCGCTCCTGCTGGGAGATCACCAAACTTTCGCTGGTCCCGTATGGTAATGAAGCGGTTCACGTTGATGAACTGGAGCCTGACAGCAAAAGCACGCTGATGAACACCGGCGGGACGCTGCTCAACATTCTGTGGCTGATCTTCTTTGGCTGGTGGCTGTGTGTCATGCACATTGCAGCGGGGATCGCGCAGTGCATTACGCTTATCGGGATCCCGGTCGGGATCGCCAATTTTAAGATTGCCGCCATTGCCCTGTGGCCTGTCGGACGCCGGGTTGTCCCGGTGGAAGTGGCCCGCGCCGCCCGGGAAGCCAACGCCCGCCGTCGTTTTCCGTAACAAGGATCCCGAGCGCTCATGCTAAGCCCGCTGCTTCGCCGCTACACCCTCAACAGCGCCTGGCTGTATAACGCCAGGATCTTTATTGCCCTGTGCGGCAGCACCGCCCTGCCCTGGTGGCTGGGCGACGTGAAGCTGACCATCCCGCTGACGCTGGGCGTCGTGGCCGGGGCGCTGGCCGATCTGGATGACCGCCTCGCCGGTCGGCTGCGCAACCTGGTTATCACGCTGATCTGCTTTTTTATCGCCTCCGCATCGGTGGAACTGCTCTTCCCGTGGCCGTGGCTGTTCGCCATCGGCCTGATGCTCTCCACCAGCGTCTTTATCCTGCTGGGCGGGCTGGGCCAGCGCTATGCCACCATCGCCTTTGGCGCACTGCTGATTGCTATCTATACCATGTTGGGGGTGTCCCTTTATGACCAGTGGTATCAGCAGCCGGTTCTGCTGTTGCTCGGGGCGGTCTGGTATAACCTGCTTACCCTGTCCGGTCACCTGATCTTCCCCATTCGGCCATTACAGGACAATCTGGCTCGCAGCTATGAGCAGCTGGCGCACTATCTGGAACTCAAGTCCCGGCTCTTTGATCCGGATATTGAAGGTGATGACCAGGCGCCGCTGTACGATCTGGCCCTGGCAAACGGCCAGCTGGTGACCACGCTGAATCAGACTAAAGCCTCGCTGCTTACCCGTTTGCGCGGCGATCGCGGTCAGCGCGGCACCCGCCGCACTCTGCACTATTACTTTGTGGCGCAGGATATTCACGAGCGCGCGAGCTCCTCGCACATTCAGTACGCCGATCTGCGTGAGAAGTTTCGCTATAGCGACGTGATGTTTCGCTTCCAGCGCCTGCTCTCCATGCAGTCGCAGGCCTGCCAGCAGCTGTCGCGTTCCATCCTGCTGCGCACGCCCTATCAGCACGATCCGCATTTTGAGCGCGCCTTCACCCATCTGGATGCGGCGCTCGATCGCGTCCAGGCCAGCGGGACCTCTGCCGAACAGATGAAAGCGCTGGGTTTTCTACTGAACAACCTGCGCGCCATTGATGCCCAGCTCGCCACCATCGAATCCGAGCAGGCGCTGGCTCTGCCCGGTAACGATGTGGAAAATCAGCTTGCCGACGACAGCCTGCACGGTTTCAGCGATATGTGGCTGCGCTTAAGCCGCAACTTTTCACCGGAATCGGCACTGTTCCGCCATGCAGTGAGGATGTCGGTGGTGCTCTGTACCGGCTATGCCTTTATACAGATTACCGGGCTTAACCACGGCTACTGGATTCTGTTGACCAGTCTGTTTGTCTGCCAGCCGAACTACAACGCCACCCGTCACCGGTTGGCGCTGCGTATTATCGGTACCCTGGTTGGGGTCGCCATTGGGCTGCCCATCCTCTACTTCGTCCCCTCGCTGGAAGGCCAGCTGATATTAATTGTGATCACCGGCGTACTGTTTTTTGCGTTTCGCAATGTCCAGTATGCGCACGCCACCATGTTTATTACCCTGCTGGTGCTGCTCTGTTTCAACCTGCTCGGAGAAGGCTTTGAAGTGGCGCTACCGCGCGTCATCGATACCCTGATTGGCTGCGCCATCGCCTGGGCCGCGGTGAGCTTTATCTGGCCGGACTGGCGCTTCCGTAATCTGCCGCGCGTGCTGGATCAGGCGATGAATGCTAACTGCCGGTATCTGGATGCCATCCTCGAGCAGTATCATCAGGGCCGCGATAACCGCCTGACGTATCGCATCGCCCGGCGTGATGCCTATAACCGCGACGCGGAACTGGCGTCGGTGGTCTCGAACATGTCCACGGAGCCGCGGGCGACAGCGGAAACGCGCGAAGTAGCGTTCCGTCTGCTGTGCCTGAACCATACCTTTACCAGCTACATTTCGGCGCTGGGTGCGCACCGCGAGCGGCTAACCAGCCCTACCATCCTGGCGCTGCTGGATGATGCCGTTTGCTATGTGGATGATGCGCTTCATCAACGCCCGGCGGATGAGCCCCGGGTTCAGCAGTCCCTGACCGAACTGGCGCAACGCATTTCGCATATTGAACCGGGTGCCGAGAGCAAAGCGCCGTTGGTGCTGCAGCAAATCGGTCTGCTTATCGCGTTGCTGCCAGAAATTTGTCGTTTACAGCAGCACGTTAATCAACTGCCGGAGTGAGTGCCGCTCTCCACCGGCAGCCTTTTATACCACTCCACCAGCTCCCGGCGTCTGTTCTCCGGGAGCGCCGCTTCATGCAGCCCGACGATCGCCCCTTCCAGAGCAAACAGCACTTTGTAGCTCAGATGCTGGTTCAGCTCTCTGAGCTTTAACCAGCACTGTTCTGCGCCGAGGATGCGCAACGCCTCTTCATTGGTAATACCCGCCTCGTTGAGCAGGATCTCAAGCTGAAAGGTGAGATTGGGCAAATCTTTCAGCCTGTCGCGCTTGTACCGCTCCCGCCGCTCCCGCCGCGCGGCTTCCAGGGCAAATGAGGAGAGCCGCAGGAGCTTGTCCTGATCCTGCCAGAGCGCCTCATCGACACGGTAATAATTCAGCAATACCGGGCGCCCCCGCTTTACCAGCGTTAAGTAAGAGGAGGCGTTTTTGACGCAATATTGCGCGCTCTCTTCGCAGGCGCGCAGGTATAACTCTCCGTCTGACACCATCGCAAAGACCGCGTCATCCACCGCCAGCGTGTATCCGCCAAACAGGGCGCGATGCTCAACATCACCGAGGGATGAAAGGTATTTCGTGGATTGATAGATCCGTTCGTAAGATAACTTTTTCATGATATTTCCCTTTTAAATCATGGAGTAATAGTGAAGTCATGTGTTAACGGATCCGTTAGCCAAAAAATAGGTAACTTATGATCGAACAGCAAGATGATTTTTCAATCCGCCTGTATTACAAACCAAATTTGCGAGGCGCTTTCCGAAAATGAGGTTGATCTTTAGACGTACAGGGGTTACTGTATATCCATACAGTAACTACAGGGCTGGATTGATTATGTACTCTTCAGGCTATGCAAACCGTTCAACAACTTTCTCTTCTTCCGCAGGCAAAAATGCACGGAGCTCCGCTGCGTATATGTCCACCGGGCTGATTAGTGAAGTGCTTTACCGTGAAGACCAGCCCATGATGACGCAGCTGTTATTGCTGCCCCTGTTACAGCAGCTTGGTCAGCAGGATCGCTGGCAGCTGTGGCTGACGCCGCAGCAAAAATTGAGCCGGGAATGGGTGCAATCGGCAGGCTTACCGCTGACCAAAGTGATGCAGGTTAGCCAGATGGATCCCTGCCATACTGTAGAATCGATGGTAAAGGCACTGCGTACCGGGAATTACAGCGTGGTGATTGGCTGGTTTACGGAAGAATTAACCGAAATGGAACAACATCGCCTGGCCGAAGCGGCTGAAGAAGGTAACGCACTGGGCTTTATTATGCGCCCCGTTCGAATGAATGCTCTGGGCAACGGACACCTTTCTGGGCTAAAAATTCACTCGAATTTGTATCATTAAGTAAAAATAAGAGTTTTCCTGGAATTTTTTTTGCACGCGCTCTACGCCATTGGTTCCCTTTCTAAAAGCCGCGACAAGTCTTGTCAGCCGCGGCTTCCTCCAGTTTAGCACGCCCAAATCTTCGCCAGAAATGTTAAATATTGTGTATACAAAACTTTTTTTTTCATATGCCTGACGGAGTTCACACTTGTAAGTTTTCAGGTACGTTGTAGACTTTACATCGCCAGGGGTGCTCGGCCTAAACCGAAGATATCGGTAGCTTTACTCTTTGTCCCCGCCCCCCGGTGAAGGATTTAACCGTGACTCTCATTGAGATTCTCATGGCGATTTTTGGATGATAACGAGGCGCAAAAAATGAAAAAGACAGCTATCGCGATTGCAGTGGCACTGGCAGGTTTCGCTACCGTAGCGCAGGCCGCTCCGAAAGATAATACCTGGTATGCAGGTGGTAAACTGGGCTGGTCTCAGTTCCATGACACTGGCTGGTATAACAGTGCCCTGAACAACGACGGTCCAACTCATGAAAGCCAGCTGGGCGCAGGCGCGTTCGGTGGTTATCAGGTTAACCCGTATGTTGGTTTCGAAATGGGTTACGACTGGCTGGGCCGTATGCCTTACAAAGGCGACACCATTAACGGCGCATTCAAGGCACAGGGCGTTCAGCTGACTGCTAAACTGGGCTACCCAGTAAATGACGCTGTAGACATCTACACCCGTCTGGGCGGCATGGTATGGCGTGCAGACTCCAGCAACAGCATCGCTGGCGACGACCACGACACTGGCGTATCTCCAGTATTCGCAGGTGGCGTTGAGTGGGCAATGACCCGTGACGTTGCTACCCGTCTGGAATACCAGTGGGTTAACAACATCGGCGACGGCAACACCGTTGGTGTTCGTCCAGACAACGGCATGCTGAGCCTGGGTGTTTCTTACCGTTTCGGCCAGCAGGAAGAAGCAGCGCCAATCGTTGCTCCAGCTCCAGCACCAGCTCCAGAAGTACAGACCAAGCACTTCACTCTGAAGTCTGACGTTCTGTTCAACTTCAACAAAGCTACCCTGAAACCAGAAGGTCAGCAGGCACTGGATCAGCTGTACACCCAGCTGAGCAACCTGGATCCTAAAGATGGTTCCGTAGTGGTTCTGGGCTACACCGACCGTATCGGTTCTGACGCTTACAACCAGGGTCTGTCCGAGAAACGTGCTCAGTCTGTTGTTGATTACCTGATCTCTAAAGGTATCCCGGCTAACAAGATCTCCCCACGTGGTATGGGCGAATCTAACCCAGTTACCGGTTCTACCTGTGACAACGTGAAAGCTCGCGCTGCACTGATCGACTGCCTGGCTCCAGATCGTCGCGTAGAGATCGAAGTTAAAGGCATCAAAGACGTTGTAACTCAGCCAGCGGCATAAGTTATCGTCTTATAAAAAAACCCCGCCATGTTGCGGGGTTTTTTATTGTCTGAAGAAAAGCAGAAGATTACTTCTTACTGGACAGCAGCGCCTGGAGATCGGTTTTCAGGGTCGACATCTGACTGGCGTACTTCTCTTTATGTTCCGCATCTTCAATCAGCTGCACGATAGTCTCTGACAAGGTTTTTCCACGGCGCTGGGCAAGCCCGGCCAGACGTTGCCAGACCATAAACTCCAGATCGATCGACTTCTTCCGGGTATGCTGATGCTCAGCATTAAAATGCCGTTTTCGCCGCGCGCGGATGGTCTGCTTCATGCGGTTCAGCAGCGCCGGATTGATGTGTTTATCTATCCAGCCGTTGACCAGAACGGGTTCGTTTTCGAGGGTCAGCAACAAATCTACAGCTTCTTTTGCAGCACTGGCTTCGAGGTAGCACGTGATCAATTCCCCTTCACGGTGTTTTTTGACCAGATACTTCCATTTCCAGCCGCTTTCGAGGTTTTCCAGTTGTTGGTATTTCATTGCGATCTCAATGTGACCGTGTAACTGTGTTCAGAATATCAGTTTTTTGGCAATCTGCTGAAAAGAAATCATATCCTGTGATACGCGGTGATGCATTCATCGCTGGAAACGCCCATTCCCTCATGGGCAGAGCCTGCGCCTTACGGTATACTCCATCGTTTTACTTCTGACTAAAAAACATCAACTTTGACCATTACGAAACTTGCATGGCGTGACCTGGTTCCGGATACCGAAAGCTATCAGGAACTGTTTACACAGCCAGATCTCGCGAAAGAACACGAATATATCCTCAGCGACACACAGCCCCGCTTGCATTACGCACTGGAGCAGGTGTTAAGCCCGTGGGCAACCTCACCATTCATGTTGTTGAAAGCGCCAGACGAAGCGGAGTACCTGAGTCTTCTGGCGGATGCCATGCGGCAGCTGCAACCAGAAACCGGGACGGTCTTTGGGGGTGAGTACAGCATTAACGGGCGTACTGTTACCTTTGAACCGGCGACCGTACCCGATGGCCGTTTTGCGGTCACAGGCAATATTGTCCCGGCGGGCTGGACAGAAGCAGAACAGCTGTTCGGCTGCCTGCGCCAGTTCAACGGCGAGTTGACCCTGCATCCCGGCCTGGTTCATCAGGCCAACGGCGGCGTGTTGCTCATCTCCCTGCGCACGCTTCTGGCCCAGCCTCTGCTGTGGATGCGTCTGAAAAACAGCGTCAGCCAGCAGCGGTTTGATTGGGTGGCGTACGATGAGTCGCGCCCTCTTCCGGTTGCCGTGCCTTCTATGCCGCTTTCACTGAAAGTGGTGCTGATTGGCGATCGCGAAGCGCTGGCCGATTTTCAGGAGATGGAACCCGAACTGGCCGACCAGGTGGTGTACAGCGAGTTCGAAGACAGCACGCAGATCGCTGACGCTGAAGATATGCTGCAATGGCTTCAGTGGGTACATGACGTCTGTGAACGCGCGCAGTTGCCAACCCCGGCGGCCGATGCCTGGCCGGTGCTGATCCGCGAAGCGGTGCGCTACACCGGCGATCAGGAGACTCTGCCGCTTTGTCCTTTGTGGCTTGGCAAGCAGCTGCGTGAAGCCGCGGCCATGACCGATGACGACACCATTTCCGGCGAACAGCTCTCCCAGATGCTGGTGCAGCGAGAGTGGCGCGAAGGCTACCTTGCCGATCGCATGCAGGACGAGATCCTGCTGGAGCAGATCCTGGTCGAAACCGAAGGTGAACGCGTCGGGCAGATCAACGCCCTGTCGGTGATTGAGTTTCCTGGCCATCCGCGCGCCTTTGGCGAGCCGTCCCGCATCAGCTGCGTCGTACACATCGGTGACGGTGAGTTTATCGACGTGGAGCGTAAAGCCGAGCTGGGCGGGAACATTCACGCCAAGGGCATGATGATCATGCAGGCTTATCTGATGTCGGAACTGCAGCTTGAGCAGCAGATCCCCTTCACTGCCTCGCTGACCTTCGAGCAGTCCTACAGCGAAGTCGATGGTGACAGCGCCTCGATGGCAGAGCTGTGCGCGTTAATCAGCGCCCTGGCCGATGCGCCGGTGAATCAGAGTATTGCCATTACCGGTTCGGTGGATCAATTTGGTCGCGCGCAGCCGGTCGGCGGTCTGAATGAGAAGATCGAAGGCTTCTTTACCGTTTGTCAGCAGCGCGGGCTAAGCGGTAAACAGGGCGTCATTATTCCCCTGCCGAACGTTCGTCATCTCAGCCTCAGTCAGGAACTGCTGACCGCGGTAGAAGAGGAGCAATTCAGCCTCTGGGCGATCGAAGACATTGCAGATGCGCTACCCTTACTGACAAACCTGGAGTGGGATGCCGAAGGGCAGACAACGCTGATGCACACCATCCAGGAACGTATTGCGCAGGCAACTCAGCAGGAAGCACGCCATCGTTATCCCTGGCCGTTACGCTGGTTGAGCTGGTTCACGCCAAACTGATCGGACTTGTTCAGCGTACACGTGTTAGCTATCCTGCGTCCTTCACTAAAATAAGGCATACTGAGAACATGGTAGATAAACGCGAATCCTATACAAAAGAAGATCTTCTTGCCTCTGGTCGCGGTGAACTGTTTGGCGCGAAAGGCCCGCAGTTACCGGCCCCGAACATGCTGATGATGGACCGTGTCGTGAAGATGACGGAAACCGGCGGCAACTTCGATAAGGGTTACGTAGAAGCAGAGCTCGATATCAACCCGGACCTGTGGTTCTTTGGTTGCCACTTTATTGGCGATCCGGTGATGCCAGGCTGCCTGGGTCTGGACGCAATGTGGCAGCTGGTTGGTTTCTACCTCGGCTGGCTGGGTGGCGAAGGCAAAGGCCGCGCCCTGGGCGTTGGCGAAGTGAAATTCACCGGTCAGGTTCTGCCGACCGCGAAAAAAGTCACCTACCGTATTCACTTCAAACGCATTGTTAACCGTCGCCTGATTATGGGCCTGGCGGATGGCGAAGTGCTGGTCGACGGGCGTCTGATCTACGCCGCAACTGACCTGAAAGTCGGCCTGTTCCAGGATACTTCCGCATTCTGATTTTTGCTTTTACACCAGCATAAAACGGCGAAACCTCCGCACTGCGGAGGTTTCTTTTTTAAAGAGACGCTATCAAGCAAGTATAGCCCTGTCTCCGATGGCATCTCGCCAGCCCCCTAACCATTGTGACCTTTGATTCAAAGTCTGATAGGGACACATTTCTTTAGAACGTCCGGCGATGCCAGCCTGATAACCACGTTGATGAGCCCTTTCAAGGCGATCTCGTTTCTGTCTCTTCATGCCTCGTTTCCCTCATTATTTGATCTGGTGGAAAAGATAACAGTGATTACAAAACGTGCAATCACAGATAACGAATACCCTGATTCCCGCTTAGCGTCAATGCGCAAAATTCACGCCAGTGTCATAAATGTGAGCTACTCAAAAGTTCATTTGTACAAAAAGTGTGATGCGGCACAAGTAACGGCCTGACCATAAAACGAAAAAAAAGCCGCAATTAGCGTTACGCTAAATGCGGCCCGGTGCGATGAATTTTACTTATGGCAGACGGGAAATCTCTCTGGCGATACTGGCAGACTCCTGCGCCCAGCCCTGCGCCAGCACCTTCACCATCTCATCATAACCATCTTTCTGCTGCTTCAGCTCCAGATGGAAAGGCCGCTTAATCAGCTGGCCCTGGTGGTTTAGCAACCACTCCCCGCTGACGATCACGCTGCCATCATAGCGACCATGGAAGTTGGTGACGTTGACGTTCAGCGTATCCTGATCGCTGCCCAGCGGCTGCGACGCTACCACCCATCCCGGCAGCTGGCTGCTGAGATTGGCGACCAGCGTGTTGCGCAGCTGCTGATCCAGCGGGCTGGCCCACAGGTTATTGTTGGCGATGACATACTGCACATCGCTGGTTTGATATACCACGCCATTACCGGCCAGGTAATCCGGTACCGCCACCTGTTCGACCCATAGCAGGCGGTTCCCCTGGCTGGCAATACTTTGTCCCCCCGCCTGCGCTGCCACCGGCAGCTGGTAATAGCTCTTGTTTTCTGCTGAGCTGCAGGCGGTCAGGAGCGCCGCCACTGCGGCAATCGTTAGCCATTTTTTCATTATTTAGCCCCCTTCGGCTCAGGGTCCTTTTTGTCTTTCGCTTCGAATACCAGCGCGTTGCTCTTGGTGTTCAGCGTCTTCAGCACCGGCTGCAGTTCACGCAGAACCTGATCGAGGCGCTGCATATCCGCCACCATCTTGTTGTACGCCGCTGAACCCGGCTGGAAGCCCTGCATACTGCGGTTCAGCTCGCGCAGCGTTTTCTGCATGTCCTGCGGCAGCTGCTGCATCGACTGGCTGGCGGTCAGCTTGTTGAGGTTATCCAGCGTTGTTTGCAGACGGCGCATTGTCGCCTGGCTCTCACTGAGCGTGTTGGTCGCCTGTTGGATCATCGGGTTGAGCGGCAGATTATTGATTTTATCCAGCGTCTCCATCAGACGCTGCTGGATCTGCGCCAGTCCCCCGCTCACGGTCGGGATGATTTTATATCCCGAAAACTCGCGGATCTCTTTGACCGGTGGCTCTTTCGGGAAGAAGTCCATATCCACGTACAACGCCCCTGTCACCAGGTTACCGGTTTTGAGCGAGCCGCGCAGGCCACGCTTCATCAACCCGTCAATATGCTGAGCGATATCTGGCGTATCACCAACCTGATTGATCAGACGCTCCGGCTCAATGCGGATCAGCACCGGAATACGGTAATCGTCATCCAGCACCTGACGCATCCCCGGCGCGAAGAACGGCACCTTGCCGACCGTACCGAGACGGATGCCACGGAATTCCACCGGCGCCCCCGGCTGCAGACCGCGGACAGAATCTTTAAAGAACATCAGGTAGTCGATATGGTCGGTATAGAGCGAATCCTGAATGTTCTTCTGGTCGTCATACAGTCTAAACGCGGTTTTTTGCGCCACCGGCTGACCCTGATCCATCCCTTCCGGCACGTCAAAACTCACCCCGCCACCGAATAGCGTGGTCAATGAACCCATCTCGACGCGCATACCCGCAGAGGTTAAGTCCACGGCGATGCCGCTATCTTTCCAGAAGCGGACGTTGCCGGTGACCAGACGATCGTTAGGCGCATTGATAAACAGCTGATAGCTGATAGTCCGTTTCGTTGCATCAAAGGTGCTGGTTTCCACGGAGCCGACACGGTAGCCGCGGAACAGCACCGGATCGCCCGGGCTCAGCTGACCGGCTTTTTTACTGTCGAGGATCACGCGGATGCCCTTCGCATCCGGCGGCGCCAGCGGCGGCGAGTCTAACAGCTGATACTCCCCCGGTTGCGAGCCCTTTTTCCCGGGCTGCAGTTCGATATAGGCCCCGGACAACAGGGTTCCCAGGCCGCTAATGCCTTCTCGCCCTACCTGCGGTTTCACCACCCAGAACACCGAGTCGCCATGGAGCAGCTTCTCCATGCCCGCGTTGAGGCGGGCTTTAATTTCTACGTGCGTCAGGTCATCGGTCAGGGTCGCACTCTCTACCACGCCTACATCCACGCTGCGGCTTTTGATGGTGGTTTTACCGCCCTCAATCCCCTCGGCGTTAGTGGTGATCAGCGTCACTTCCGGACCCTGATGGCTGTAATGATAAAACAGGATCCAGGCACCGATCAGCGCGGTCACGATGGGAAAAATCCACACCGGCGACCAGTTTTTGACCTTCTGCACTTTCGCCTCTCCACTCTTATTTTCCATGCTTTTGCTCATCCTCATGGCTCGACTCTGGCTCACGATCCCACGATAAGCGCGGATCGAAGGTCATAGCTGCAAACATGGTCATTATCACGACCAATGCAAACATTAATGCCCCTATTGCAGGGTAAATACTCATTAGCCCGCCTATCCGCACCAGTGCGGAAAGTACGGCAATCACAAACACGTCGATCATGGACCAGCGTCCGACAAACTCGACGACTTCATAAATCAAATGCATCCGCTCGCTATCCCGCTTGCCATGTCCTTTGGCATCCCAGCAGAGCCAGGCAATGGCAATCATTTTGAGCGTAGGCACCATGATACTGGCGATAAAAATTACCAGCGCCACGGGATAGGACCCCTCACCCCACAGCAGGATCACCCCGGCCATGATGGTGGAGGGCATTTCATCCCCTAGCAGATCGGTGATCATAATCGGCAGAATATTGGCAGGGAGATAGAGCATGATCGAGGTGACGAGCAGCGCCATCGTCCACTGGAGGCTGTTTTTACGCCGCACGTGCCCTTTTGTTTCGCAGCGCGGGCAGATGGCCTGGTCGGCCGGGAGAATGGCCGTGCAGCAGGTACAGCGGCGCAGGTTCTGACGGATCCCCGGCACGCCGACCCGCAGCGTTTGCGGCAGCGCCGGTGCAGGGGCGATATCGTCCCATGCCCAGCGGCGATCGACGCACTGAAATGCGCGTAGCTGCAGGACACAATACAGGCACCAGGGAATAAAACTGAGCCCTATCCCCACGTCGCCGTACGCCATCAGCTTGACGAAGCTCACCAGAATGCCGGCAAGAAAGATCTCCGCCATCCCCCAGCTTTTTAGCTGGAAAAGGATCCGCGCCAGCCAGATTTTTAATGCCGCAGGCATCTGCACGCGGTTGACGAGCAGTAAAATAATTCCCAGGCAACACGCCGGTACGATCTGGACAAACAGAAGGAAGAAGGTCCCCAGGCTGGCGTAATCTTCCGAGAACATGACGCCGGGTATCTCCAGTAAATCGACTTCACTGGTGATACCGCCCACTTTCATATAGATAAAGGGAAACAGGTTGGAGAGTAACAGCATGAACAGCGCAGCAATAGCGTAAGCAGTGGGACGCTGCCGCGGCGCGTCCCACTTGGTTGTCAGCGTTGCCCCGCATCGCGGGCATGCCGCTTTGTGTCCATGCTCGAGCGCGGGTAGCGCCACGAGCATGTCGCACTGGGAACATAAAATATGCCGATCGGCATGGTGATGTTCGGACATACTGGCTCCATGATTTACTTAAGCGCCGTTTTTCAGAGCCTCAAGATATTCCCAGCGTTCAAATGCCTCTTCCAGCGCCTGCTCAGCCTGGGCCATCTCGGCCAGAACCTTTTGCGTATGGTCATGCGGCTGGCTAAAGAATGACGCGTCGGCCACCTGAGCCTGCAAACTTTCAAGGCTGGCTTCGAGCT
Organism: Leclercia sp.; assembly: GCF_036780805.1. NCBI lineage: Bacteria > Pseudomonadati > Pseudomonadota > Gammaproteobacteria > Enterobacterales > Enterobacteriaceae > Leclercia > Leclercia sp. Next base: position 1,741,959 of record NZ_DAIQCE010000001.1, read on the forward strand.
CTTCCAGACGCTGCGGCAAGCCTTCCAGTTCGCGCTGTAGGTTATAGCTGAGTTTGCTGCTGCTACGTTTGACCGTTTCTGCTTTGGTAACAGCCGTTTCCGTTTCACTCTTCACTTTTGACTGTTTTGTCGCCAGCGACTGCGCCTGCTGCCCACGCGCATCGTGGTAGCCGCCTACATAGCGCCCGATACGACCCTGACCTTCGAAGATCCAGCATTCGGTAACGGTGTTGTCCACGAACTGACGATCGTGGCTAACAAGCATGACCGTTCCTTGATAACTATCAATCAGTTCTTCAAGAAGTTCCAGCGTTTCTACATCAAGATCGTTTGTTGGTTCATCGAGAATCAGCAGGTTGCTGGGTTTCAGGAATAAACGCGCCAGTAACAGGCGGTTACGCTCCCCACCGGAGAGGGCACGAACCGGCGTCATCGCCCGTTTTGGATGGAACAGGAAGTCCTGCAGATAGCCCAGCACATGGCGCGGTTTCCCGTTGACCATCACTTCCTGCTTACCTTCTGCAAGGTTGTCCATCACCGTTCTGTCCGGGTCCAGCTCTGCACGGTGCTGGTCGAAGTAGGCCACTTCAAGTTTGGTGCCGCAATGGACGCGGCCGCTGTCGGCCTGCAACTGACCCAGCATCAGCTTCAGCAACGTGGTTTTGCCACAGCCGTTGGGGCCGATAAGCGCAATTTTGTCGCCGCGCTGAACCTGAGCGGAGAAGTCTTTCACCAGTACTTTGCCATCCACCTGGTAATCAACGTTCTCCATCTCGAAGACAATCTTGCCGGAGCGAGACGCTTCTTCCACCTGCATTTTCGCGGTGCCCATCACCTCACGACGTTCGCTGCGCTCATTACGCATTGCTTTCAGCGCACGCACGCGGCCTTCGTTACGGGTACGACGCGCTTTGATACCCTGACGGATCCAGACTTCTTCCTGCGCCAGCTTGCGGTCAAACTCTGCATTTTGCAGCTCTTCCACACGCAGGTTTTCCTCTTTTTCCAGCAGATAGGTGTCGTAGTCGCCAGGATAGGTCACCAGCTTGCCGCGGTCGAGATCGACAATGCGGGTCGCCATATTGCGAATGAACGAACGGTCGTGCGAGATAAAGATAATGGTGCCGTTGAAGGTTTTCAGGAACCCTTCCAGCCAGTCGATCGCTTCGATATCCAGGTGGTTAGTCGGCTCGTCGAGTAGCAGCACTTTCGGACCGCTGACCAGCGCACGAGCCAGCGCGGCTTTGCGCAGCCAGCCGCCGGAGAGTGATGCCAGCTCGGTGTCCGCTTCCAGACCTAACTGCTCCAGAACTTCAGTGATGCGACTTTCAAGCTGCCAGAGACCATGATGATCGAGCAGGTCCTGCAGGCGCGCCATTTCATTAAAGTTTTTTTCGCTCGGGTCGGTCATCACCAGATGAGAAATCTCGTGATAGCCCTTCAGATATTCGGCCTGCTCAGAGATCCCTTCGGCAACAAAATCATACACAGTGCCCGCGACGTTACGCGGTGGATCCTGCTGCAAACGAGAAACGATCAGATCCTGCTCGTAAACGATACGTCCGTCATCCAGCCCCTGTTCACGGTTAAGGATCTTCATCAGCGTGGATTTACCGGCGCCATTACGGCCTACCAGACAAACACGTTCGTTATCTTCGATATGCAGTTCAGTATTATCGAGGAGCGGTGCGTCGCTGAATGACAGCCACGCGCCATGCATACTAATTAATGACATTTACTTTTCCTTTCAGGCGGCGGTGATGAGCCAGCAGTTGTGGATCTGACGGTTACGGGCAAAGTCCTGGGACAGGGTTTTTTGACTGATCTCTTGTGCTTTCAGCCCCAGTTGTTCCAGCCCTTCGTGATCCATGCGGAAGCCGCGCTTGTTGTTCGAGAACATGATGGTGCCGCCTTTACGCAGCATCCGTTTGAGATCCTTCATCAGCGCCAGATGGTCGCGCTGTACATCAAAAGACTCTTCCATGCGTTTGGAGTTGGAGAAGGTTGGCGGATCGATAAAAATCAGATCGAACTGCTCTTCCGATTCGCGCAGCCAGCCCAGCACGTCGGCCTGCAGGAGACGGTGCGCCCGGCCGGTCAGGCCATTGAGACGCAGGTTGCGCTCTGCCCACTCCAGATAGGTGCGGGACATGTCCACAGTGGTGGTAGTGCGTGCGCCACCCAGACCCGCATGCACGCTGGCGCTGCCGGTATAGGAGAAGAGGTTCAGGAAATCCTTACCTTTGCTCATCTGGCCCAGCATGCGGCGGGCGATACGGTGGTCGAGGAACAGGCCGGTATCCAGGTAATCGGTCAGGTTGACCCACAGGCGCGCGTTATATTCGCCCACCTCGATAAACTCGCCCTTGCTGTTCATCTTCTCGTACTGATTTTTACCCTTCTGACGCTCACGCGTTTTCAGGATCAGCTTGTTTGGGGCGATGTTCAGCACGCTAATGGTCGCGGCAATGATATCCAGCATACGCTGACGCGCTTTCTGCGGATCGATGGTTTTTGGCGGAGCGTACTCCTGCACCACCACCCACTCGCCGTAGCGGTCAACCGCCACGTTGTACTCCGGCAGATCGGCGTCATACAGGCGATAGCACTCAATGCCTTCCTGCTTCGCCCATTTTTCAAATTTCTTCAGGTTTTTACGCAGACGGTTGGCGTAATCTTCCGCGATACTGGCGGGCTTGCTGTCAGCGTCTTTCTCGGTCAGATGGTAGTTCTTCTGCACGCAGTCCAGCGGGCCGTTTTTGGCTTTGAACTGACGCTCGGCGCGCAGCTGCAGGCAGCTGAGCAGCTCCGGCGAGGCGCTGAACAGGGACAGGTTCCAGCCGCCAAACAGATCCTTCATGGTGCGACCCAGCAGGCTGTGCAGGGCAATCAGCGCCGGCTCGCTGTCCAGACGTTCGCCGTATGGCGGGTTGCTGATCACCGTCCCGTACGGGCCTTTCGGCAGCGGGTTGGTGAGCTGGGAGACGTCTTTCACCTCAAAGGAGATCAGATCGCCAATCCCGGCGCGACGGGCGTTGCTGCGCGCGCGTTCAATCACGCGACTGTCGCTGTCAGAGCCGTAGAAACGGGATTCATAGGCCGCCAGTCCTGAACGGGCGCGGGTCTGCGCTTCGGCTTTCACGTCCTGCCAGGTGGCTTCGTCGTGCTGTGCCCAGCCCTTAAAGCCCCACTGGCCGCGGTGCAGGCCCGGGGCGCGGTCGGTTGCCAGCATAGCCGCTTCAATCAGCAGCGTACCGGAACCGCACATCGGATCCAGCAGCGGCGTGCCCGGCTGCCAGCCGGAACGCATCACAATGGCTGCCGCCAGGTTCTCTTTGATCGGCGCAATACCCGCCCGGTCGCGGTAGCCGCGCTGGTGCAGGCCTTCGCCACACAGATCCAGGGCGATACTGGCGATCTCTTTATTCAGGCGCACATTGATGCGCAGGTCCGGGTTTTCACGATCGACATTCGGACGCTCCAGATTTTTACGGGTAAAGCTGTCGACGATGGCATCTTTCACCTTCAGCGCGCCGTACTGGCTGTTGCGGATCTCGTCGTTCAGGCCGCTGAAGTGCACGGCAAAAGTGGCTCCGGGGGCAAAAATTTCTGTCCAGTCGATAGTCTGCACGCCCAGATAGAGATCGAGATCGCTGTAAACCTTGCACTCTCTCATCGGCAACATGATGCGTGAGGCCAGGCGACTCCACATCAGGCTCTGGTAAATAAGCCGCGTGTCGCCCTGAAAATGGACACCACCCTGAACCACCTGGCACTCTTGCGCGCCCAGGCTTTCCAGTTCAGTTTTTAACAGCTCTTCCAGCCCACGGGCCGTACTGGCAAACAGAGAATTCATATCGTCACTTTTACTCTAAGAAAATTGCTGCGCATTATAGCCAATCTGGGCTCTATGTCATAAAGTTGAGGGCTTATTTTCATTTGAGGGGACGGTGCCGTGGCGACGTTATCCAGGCTTTTCATTCATCCGGTCAAATCCATGCGCGGTATTGGGCTCACCCATGCCTTCGCAGACGTCAGCGGTTTTGCCTACGATCGCACTTTTATGGTCACCGAACCAGATGGCACATTCATTACCGCACGCCAGTTCCCGCAGATGGTTCGCTTCACCCCGGCCCCGGTGCAGGATGGTCTGCATCTCACTGCGCCGGACGGTTCCAGTAGTATCGTTCGCTTCAGCGACTTTGCGCCAGCAGATGCCCCAACCGAAGTGTGGGGCAACCACTTTACCGCGCGTATTGCCCCGGAGGCGATCAACCGCTGGCTGAGCGAGTTCTTTTCCCGCCCGGTGCAGCTCCGCTGGGTCGGGCCTGAAATGACGCGACGCGTCAAAAATTATGCTGCGGTGCCGCTGTCGTTTGCCGACGGCTTCCCGTTCCTGCTGACCAACGACGCTTCGCTGCGCGATCTGCAAAAGCGCTGCCCGGCCAGCGTGCAGATGGAGCAGTTCCGCCCGAACCTGGTGGTCACCGGCGCAACGGCCTGGGAAGAAGACACCTGGAAAGCGATCCGCATCGGCGACGTCATCTTTGACGTGGTGAAACCCTGCAGCCGTTGCATCTTTACCACCGTCAGCCCGGAAAAGGGGCAGAAGCACCCTGCCGGGGAGCCGCTGAAAACCCTGCAATCCTTCCGTACCGCCCAGGATAACGGCGATGTGGATTTCGGTCAGAACCTGATCCCGCGCACCAGCGGCGTGATCCGCGTGGGCGACGAAGTGGAAATTCTTACGACCGGGCCAGGGCGGATCTACGGCGCAGGCGCTGAGGAAGAGCCAACCGAGGTGGAGACACAGCCCGCGACGGCGGTGACCATCCAGTGGCAGGGTCAGACGATACGCGGTAATAATCAGCAGGTGTTACTGGAACAGCTTGAACAGGCCGGTATTCGCGTGCCCTATTCCTGTCGTGCGGGGATCTGCGGATGCTGTCGCATCACGCTGGTCGAAGGCGAAGTGAGTGCGCTGAAGAAATCGGCCATCGGCAGCGACGGCACTATTCTGTGCTGCAGCTGCGTACCAAAAACCTCGGTACAGCTGGAAGCCTAAACGGCCTGCTCGAGACTGAAGCTGACCGGCTGTGGTTTAAGTCGGTCATTCATCACTTTAATCGGGTCGCCCAGCTGCATAGTGCGTCCGGCGATAGTCACCGCTGGCTGCGCCAGTAAACAAAGTGCGGCGTTATCGCCCGGCTCCACCACCAGCAAATTCACCTGTTCTGCACTCTCGCTCAGGCTGGCGCAAGCGGCGTCACCGGTGACCGGCGACCAGCGCTCATTGTGAGCCAGGAAGTGCCAGCTTTTTGGCATTTGAGGTTTCAGGAAGCGGATCGCCACCAGCGCATTGAGCACCAGTTCGGCGCGTTGTTCTTTTGACAGTTCGAGATCGCGGCACTTCTCTTCAAAAGAGAAATAGAGGGCGGCATCATCGACGCAAAAACCGGTATCGGCAAAGGCGTCCGGGGTTAACATCCGGCGAGCAAAACGAGAGCGAAACAACATACCATTGGCGAGATCGAGCATCATGCGATCGTGCTCGTCACAGAAATACCAGCGCCAGTTATCGTCAGGTTTAATTCGCATCTGTCTCTCCCGTTCCCAAAACGTCCTGTCGTAAGAAAGTCCTGATTGCCGCTTCGCTTTTTTAACTTCAATAATCAAAGACTACAATGTCTAATAAAGCAACAGTCCGGGAATATAAAACAACCAGAGCTGGAAATAAAGCCCTGGTTGTCAATGATGCTAAAAGATTAGATATGATTAACGATTTCTTTAATCAGCGGCGGCCCTTTAAAAATAAAGCCGGAATATATCTGCACCAGCGAAGCGCCGGCCGCCATCTTCTCGCGCGCGGCCATGACCGAATCTATACCGCCTACGCCGATAATCGGTAGGCGACCATTTAATTCCTGCGACAGGCGGCGGATAATTTCTGTGCTTTTTAACTGCACCGGACGCCCACTCAGGCCCCCCATTTCGTCGCAATATTTCATCCCCTGAACCAGGGAACGATCGAGAGTCGTATTGGTGGCAATAACACCATCAATATTATGGCGAACCAAACTATCCGCGACCTGCGCCAGCTCTTCTTCGGTCAGATCCGGGGCGATTTTAACAGCGACCGGGACATATTTATGGTGCGTCGCCTGGAGTTCATTTTGCTTATTCTTGATGGCGAGTAATAAATCGTCGAGCGCTTCACCATATTGCAGCGTGCGCAGGCCCGGGGTGTTAGGTGAAGAGATATTCACCGCAATATACCCGGCGTAGGCATAGACTTTTTCCATACAAATCAGGTAGTCATCTTTGCCCTGCTCGACCGGCGTGTCTTTATTTTTGCCGATATTAATGCCCAGAACGCCATCGAAATGCGCTTTCTTCACGTTCTCGACCAGGTGATCGACGCCGAGGTTATTAAAGCCCATGCGGTTGATCAGCCCTTCGGCCTCGACCAGTCGGAACAGGCGCGGCTTGTCGTTACCCGGCTGCGGGCGTGGCGTGACGGTGCCAATTTCGATGGAGCCAAAGCCCATCGCACCCAGTGCATCGATGCACTCGCCGTTTTTATCCAGCCCCGCCGCCAGACCCAGTGGATTTTTAAAGGTTAATCCCATGCAGGTGACCGGCTTCTCCATCACTCTCTGGCGCACCAGCGCTTCGAGTGGGGTTCCGGTAATACGGCGTAATTGCTGGAATGTAAATTCATGAGCGCGCTCAGGATCGAGCTGGAAAAGGGCTTTACGAACGAAGGGGTAGTACATGAACTCTCCTGGATTCCCGGTGTGCAAACCGGGGGCGTATTATCTGCGATCGCAGCGGGAAAGGGAATTGACCTGCGGCAAAAAAAGCGCCGCTATACGCAATCGTTTACTTTTCACCCCTCCTTTATTCATTTTTTGGCATTTATCTTGCGGATAAATCATTTAGTGGAATAAGTCAGCGATGCCACACTGCCAACAAATGTTATCAATGTTAGATAAAAGCAAACAATTGGTTATAAGGAGCATCTATGCGCGTCATTACGTTGGCTGGCAGTCCGCGATTTCCTTCCCGCTCCAGCGCGCTGCTGGAATACGCCCGGGAGCAACTGACTTCACTGGATGTTGAGGTGTTCCACTGGAATTTGCATAACTTCGCCCCGGAAGATCTTCTCTATGCCCGCTTCGACAGCCCGGCACTGAAAACCCTGAACGAGCAGCTTAAGGATGCCGATGGGCTGATCGTCGCTACCCCGGTCTATAAAGCCTCGTTTTCCGGTGCCCTGAAAACCCTGCTCGATCTGCTGCCAGAGCGCGCGCTGGAGGGCAAAATTGTGCTGCCGCTGGCGACCGGCGGCACCGTGGCTCACCTGCTGGCGGTGGATTATGCCCTGAAGCCGGTGCTCAACGCCCTGAAGGCTCAGGAGATCCTGCACGGCGTGTTTGCCGACGACTCACAGGTGATCGACTACCAGCACAAACCTCACTTTACCCCCAACCTGCAAACCCGTCTCGACAGCGCCCTGGAGACCTTCTGGCAGGCGCTGCACCGCCGCGACGTTCAGGTTCCCGCTTTTGGTCTTCAGAAAGGAGTCGCCCATGTTTAAATCCCTTTTACGCCTGAGCCTGGCGGGCCTGGTGGTCCTCTCCGGTCTGGCGCACGCCGCCGAGCCCGCGCCCGAGAGCCTGCGTATTGGCTACCAGAAAGGCAGCATCAGCATGGTGCTGGCAAAAAGCCATCAGCTGCTGGAAAAACGCTACCCGGACACCAAATTCTCCTGGGTGGAGTTCCCGGCAGGTCCACAGATGCTGGAGGCGCTGAACGTCGGCAGTATCGATATCGGCAGCACCGGCGATATCCCGCCAATCTTCGCCCAGGCCGCCGGTGCGGATCTGGTTTACGTTGGCGTTGAGCCGCCAAAACCAAAAGCCGAAGTGATCCTTGTTCCTGAAAACAGCCCGATAAAAACCGTGGCGGATCTCAAAGGCCATAAAGTGGCTTTCCAGAAAGGCTCCAGCTCACACAATCTGTTATTGCGAGCCCTACAACAGGCGGGTCTGACCTTTAAAGATATTCAGCCAATTTATCTTTCTCCGGCGGATGCCCGCGCCGCCTTCCAACAAAATAACGTTGATGCCTGGGCAATCTGGGATCCCTACTACTCCGCGGCCCTGCTGCAGGGTGGCGTCAGGGTGTTAAAAGATGGCGAAACCCTGAAACAGACCGGCTCCTTCTATCTGGCCGCTCGCCCTTATGCGGAGAAGAACGGTGAATTTGTCCAGGGCGTACTGAATACCTTTAGCGAAGCGGATGCCCTTACTCAGAGCCAGCGTCAGGCCAGTATCGCCTTGCTGGCAAAAACGATGGGGCTCCCGGAGCCGGTCATTGCCAGCTACCTTGATCACCGCCCGCCAACCGTCATCAAACCGGTGGATGCCCATACCGCCGTGTTGCAGCAGCAAACCGCTGACCTCTTCTATGACAATCGCCTGGTGCCGAAAAAAATCGATATTCGCGACCGTATCTGGCAACCCACAGCGCAAAAAGGAGCTAAATCATGAGTCTGAATCTGTTCTGGTTTTTACCTACCCACGGTGATGGACACTATCTGGGCACCGACGAGGGCGCGCGCCCGGTGGATCATGCCTATCTCCAGCAGATTGCCCAGGCCGCAGACCGGATTGGTTTTACCGGGGTGCTGATCCCGACCGGACGCTCCTGTGAAGATGCGTGGCTGGTGGCCGCGTCGATGATACCGGTGACTCAGCGCCTGAAGTTTCTGGTCGCCCTGCGCCCGAGCGTGACTTCTCCGACGGTGGCCGCCCGCCAGGCTGCGACCCTCGACCGCCTGTCGAACGGACGCGCGCTGTTCAATCTGGTGACCGGCAGCGATCCGCAGGAGCTGGCGGGAGACGGCGTCTTCCTGGATCACACCGAGCGTTACGAAGCCTCATCTGAGTTCACCCACGTCTGGCGTCGTCTGCTGGAAGGCGAGAACGTCACCTTCGAGGGCAAACACATTCACGTTCGTGATGCCAAACTCTTCTTCCCGCCGGTTCAGCAGCCGCGTCCGCCGCTCTATTTTGGCGGTTCGTCGGACGTCGCCCAGAATCTGGCCGCCGAGCAGGTGGATCTTTACCTCACCTGGGGCGAGCCGCCGGAACTGGTTAAAGAGAAGATCGAACAGGTGCGTGCCAAAGCGGCGGCCCACGGCCGTAAGGTGCGCTTCGGCATCCGCCTGCACGTCATTGTGCGCGAAACCACTGAAGAGGCGTGGCAGGCCGCCGACCGCCTGATCGCCCATCTGGACGATGACACTATTGCCAAAGCTCAGGCCGCTTTTGCCCGCACCGATTCCGTCGGGCAGCACCGGATGGCCTCCCTGCACAACGGCAAGCGAGAAAATCTGGAGATCAGCCCGAACCTGTGGGCCGGCGTGGGGCTGGTGCGCGGCGGCGCGGGTACGGCGTTAGTGGGCGATGGCCCGACCGTGGCGGCGCGAATTAATGAATACGCCGACCTCGGTATCGACAGCTTTATTCTGTCCGGTTATCCGCATCTGGAAGAGGCTTACAAGGTGGGCGAACTGCTGTTCCCGCATCTGGATGTCGCTATTCCGCAGATCCCACAGCCGCAGCCTCTGTTGCAGCAGGGTGAAGCGGTCGCCAACGAATTTATCCCGCGTAAAGTCGCCCAGAGCTAAGGAGAACGCATGGCTAACCCATCCCGAAAATGGCTGCTGCGCATTGCGCCCTGGCTGCTCCCTGCGGGCGTCGTCGTTATCTGGCAGCTGGCATCCTCTGTGGGTTGGCTGTCGAGCCGCATTCTGCCCTCCCCGGAGGGAGTTGTGGAGGCGTTCTGGTCGCTGAGTTCCAGCGGTGAGCTGTGGCAGCACCTGGCCATCAGCTCCTGGCGCGCGGTGATTGGTTTTTCCATCGGCGGGTCGATTGGCCTGGTACTGGGCCTGATTAGCGGCCTGTCCCGCTGGGGCGAGCGTCTGCTGGACACCTCCATCCAGATGCTGCGCAACGTGCCGCACCTGGCCCTGATCCCGCTGGTGATCCTGTGGTTTGGTATCGATGAGACGGCGAAGATTTTTCTCGTCGCCCTCGGCACCCTCTTCCCGATCTATATCAACACCTGGCACGGCATTCGTAATATCGACCGCGGGCTGGTGGAGATGGCGCGCAGCTACGGCTTGTCCGGCTTCGCCCTGTTTATCCATGTGATCCTGCCGGGCGCGCTGCCCTCGATGATGGTCGGCGTGCGTTTTGCCCTTGGTCTGATGTGGCTGACGCTGATCGTGGCGGAAACCATCTCCGCTAACTCCGGTATCGGCTACCTGGCGATGAACGCCCGGGAATTCCTGCAAACCGACGTGGTGGTGGTGGCCATCGTTCTCTACGCCCTGCTCGGCAAACTGGCGGATGTCAGCGCCCAGTGGCTTGAACGTCGCTGGCTGCGCTGGAATCCGGCCTACGTGATAAAGGAGGCACACGCATGAATACGGCTCGCTTAACTCAGGGGACGCCGCTGCTGCTCAACGGCGTGACCAAACGCTACGGCGAAAACATCATTCTGAACGAACTGGAATTGCACATTCCCGCCGGGCAATTCGTGGCGGTGGTGGGCCGCAGCGGCGGCGGTAAAAGCACCCTGCTGCGCCTGCTGGCCGGGCTGGAAGCTCCGAACGGCGGGGAACTGCTGGCCGGGAATACCCCGCTGGCGGAGATCCAGGAGGATACCCGGATGATGTTCCAGGACGCGCGTCTGCTGCCGTGGAAAACGGTGATTGATAATGTCGGTCTGGGGCTGAAAGGCAACTGGAAAGCGCAGGCGTTACAGGCCCTGGCCGCCGTCGGGCTGGACAATCGCGCGGGTGAGTGGCCTGCCGCCCTGTCCGGTGGACAAAAACAGCGCGTGGCGCTGGCCAGGGCGCTGATCCATCGCCCGGGGCTGTTGCTGCTGGATGAACCGCTGGGAGCGCTGGATGCGCTGACGCGGATTGAAATGCAGGAGCTGATTGTCTCGTTATGGCAGGATCACGGCTTTACGGTGCTGCTGGTGACTCACGATGTGAGCGAAGCCGTAGCCATGGCCGACCGGGTGCTGCTGATCGAGGATGGCAAGATAGGGCTGGATCTGACGGTAGACCTTCCCCGCCCTCGTCGGGTGGGTTCGGCGCGGCTGGCGGAGCTGGAAGCGGAGGTGTTGGATCGAGTGATGAAGCGAGGGGTAACGGAGCGGCCTTTAGCAACGGCTAATGCCTGATGCCCTCACCCCGGCCCTCTCCTTTAGTCCGAGGGAGAAAACCGTTGTAAACGTAGGCCCGGTAAGCGTAGCGCCACCGGGCAGTTTTTTCTATCAGGCCAGCGCCTTACTGATCTTCTCGTACAGATCACCAGACAAGTTCTCCAGCCCTTTCAGCTGCTCCAGCGCCGCACGCATCTTCGCCTGACGGTTCGCATCGTAGCGTTTCAGACGGATCAGCGGCTCAATCAGACGTGATGCCACCTGCGGGTTACGGCTGTTGAGTTCGGTCAGCATCTCCACCATAAACTGGTAGCCGCTGCCATCTTCCGCATGGAAGGCGGCCGGGTTGCTGCTGGCGAAAGCACCAATCAGGGAACGAACGCGGTTCGGGTTGCTCAGGGTAAATGAGCGATGCTGAAGCAGGCCGCGCACCTTGTTCACCACGTCGGCGGCCGGGCTGGTGGACTGCAGAATGAACCACTTGTCCATCACCAGACCATCCTGATGCCATTTGTCGTCATACTCCTGCATCAGAGCATCACGGCACGGCAGTTCTGCGGCGACGCTTGCAGCCAGCGCGGCCAGCGCGTCGGTCATGTTATCGGCAGTGTGATACTGCTGGCTGACCAGCTCGTTGGCGAGCGCCGTCTCGCCAAACGCCAGATAGCGCAGGCAGGTGTTACGCAGCGCGCGCTTGCCGATATCGGCATGCTCAACGCGATAGGCATCCAGCTTGTTGTGGTTGTAGATAGCAAGGAACTCATCCGCCAGCTCGGCTGCCAGCGTGCGGGTCAGGGCTTCACGCACGGCCACGATCGCAATCGGGTCGATAATCTCGAACAGCTCGGCGATCTCCGTCGCGGACGGCAGGGTCAGAATTTCAGCCGCCAGCGCCGGGTCGATCTTCTCATCCAGCAGGATCGCGCGGAACGCGTCCGCAACGTGGATCGGCAGAGACAGCGGCTGGCCCTGCTGATGTCGGTTCACGTTCAGCTTGATGTAGGTTGCCAGCAGGCTCTGGGCGGCATCCCAGCGGGAGAAATCGTTGCGCGCGTGACGCATCAGGAAGGTCAGCTGCTGATCGCTCCACTTGTACTCCAGCTTAACCGGCGCGGAGAATTCGCAGAGCAGCGCAGGCACCGGCTGGAAGTAGACGTTATCAAACACGAAGGTCTGCTCGGCCTGGGTCACGTTGAGTACGTTATGCACCGGATGACCGCCTTTTTGCAGCGGGATCGCTTTGCCTTCGTTATCGTACAGCTCAATGGCGAACGGGATGTGCAGCGGGTGCTTCTCTTCCTGTTCGGCCGTTGGCGGCGTGCGCTGGCTGATGGTCAGGGTGTACTGCTCGGTTTCCGGATTGTAGTCGTCTTTGACGGTAACAATCGGCGTACCGGCCTGGCTGTACCAGCGGCGGAAGTGGGACAGATCGACGTTGGAAGCATCTTCCATCGCCTGCACGAAATCGTCGCAGGTGGCCGCGCTGCCGTCATGACGCTCGAAATAGAGCTGCATCCCTTTCTGGAAATTCACTTCGCCCAGCAGAGTGTGGATCATGCGGATGATTTCAGAACCCTTCTCATACACCGTCAGGGTGTAGAAGTTGTTCATCTCAATCACTTTGTCGGGGCGGATCGGGTGCGCCATCGGGCTGGCGTCTTCGGCAAACTGCAGGCCGCGCATGGTGCGCACGTTGTTGATGCGGTTAACCGCGCGCGAGCCGAGGTCTGAGCTGAACTCCTGATCGCGGAAGACGGTTAAGCCCTCTTTCAGGCTCAGCTGGAACCAGTCGCGGCAGGTAACGCGGTTGCCGGTCCAGTTATGGAAATATTCGTGGCCAATGACGCGCTCGATATCGAGGTAGTCTTTATCGGTGGCGGTATCGGTACGCGCCAGCACGTATTTGGAGTTAAAGACGTTGAGGCCTTTGTTCTCCATCGCGCCCATATTAAAGAAGTCGACGGCGACGATCATATAGATGTCGAGGTCGTACTCGAGGCCGAAACGCTCTTCATCCCACTTCATGGAGTTGATGAGCGAGGTCATCGCCCACGGAGCACGGTCGAGGTTGCCGCGGTCGACAAACAGCTCCAGCGCCACTTCACGGCCGGAACGGGTGGTGAAGGTGTCGCGCAGGACGTCAAAATCACCCGCCACCAGCGCAAACAGGTAGCACGGTTTCGGGAACGGATCCTGCCACTGCACCCAGTGACGACCATTTTCCAGTTCGCCTTCACCGACGCGGTTGCCGTTGGAGAGCAGGAACGGATAGGTGGCTTTATCAGCAATGATTTTGGTGGTGAAGCGGGCCAGCACGTCCGGGCGATCCAGGTACCAGGTAATGTGGCGGAAACCTTCGGCTTCACACTGGGTACAGAGCGCCACACCCGACTGGTATAACCCTTCCAGCGCGGTGTTGGACGCCGGGCTGATTTCGTTGACGATGCGTAAGGTGAAACGCTCCGGCAGGTTATCAAGCACCAGCTGGTTGTTTTCTTCTTTATAGTCAGTCCATGCGGTGTCGTTGACGTGCACCGACACTAAGGTCAGGTCTTCGCCATCCAGACGCAGCGGCACCGCCGTGGCGTTATGGCGTGTTACCTGGCTTACCGCCGTGACAACGGTTTTTGTGGCATCCAGGTCAAAAGTCAGATCGATATCGCTAATCAGGTAATCCGGCGCACGGTAGTCGTGGCGGTATTTGGCTTGAGGCTGTTGTGTCATAGAAAACCTTTTGCATCGTTTGTCGAATAACGAGTCAGTCTATTCCTGTTGTGTAAATCGCGCTATGCAGAATGTTCATCTTTTCAGTCACAAACACTCTATTTGCTACATTTGTATAACATGCGGCACGAAATGCACTCGACCCTGGCTTAGGCTTATGGTGTGATCGGGGTTCAATAAATCGCTAAACAAGGTATACTCCAGCGGTTTCAATAGTTGTTTATTGTACTAAACGCTCCCGTGAGAGGATGCTATTGCGCGCCTATGACTCGATTCGCTTCACCTGTTCTGCATACGCTGCTGGATACCGACGCGTATAAACTGCATATGCAGCAAGCTGTTTTTCACCACTACCACGACGTACAGGTTGCGGCTGAGTTCCGCTGCCGTGGTGATGATTTGCTTGGGATCTATGCTGATGCCATTCGTGAGCAAGTCGACGCTATGCAGCATCTTCGACTGCAAGATGATGAATTCCAGTGGCTTTCCGGCCTGCCTTTCTTTAAAGAAGACTACCTGCAGTGGCTGCGGAATTTCCGCTACGACCCGACCCAGGTGCAGATCAGCAATGATAACGGCAAGCTGAATATTCGTCTTGAAGGCCCGTGGCGGGAAGTGATCATGTGGGAAGTGCCGCTGCTGGCCGTGATCAGCGAGCTGGTGCACCGCTTCCGTACCCCGGAGGCCAGCGTTGAGCAGGCGCTGTCTGAACTGGAACGCAAGCTGGTTGATTTTTCCCGGCTGACCGAATCGCTGGATATGTCGCGTTTCCGGCTGATGGATTTTGGCACCCGCCGCCGTTTCTCCCGCGAGGTGCAGCAGGCTATCGTTGAGCGTCTGCAGCAGGAACCGTGGTTTGTCGGCACCAGCAATTACGATCTGGCCCGCCGTCTGAACCTGACCCCGATGGGCACCCAGGCGCATGAGTGGTTCCAGGCGCATCAGCAGATCAGCCCGGAACTGGCGACCAGCCAGCGTGCGGCGCTGGCGGCATGGCTTGACGAGTACCCGAACCAGCTCGGCATCGCTTTAACCGACTGCATTACCATGGACGCCTTCCTGCGCGATTTCGGCCCGGAGTTCGCCACGGCCTATCAGGGGCTGCGCCATGACTCCGGCGATCCGCAGGAGTGGGGTGAGAAAGCCATTGCCCATTATCAGAAACTGGGCATCGACCCGATGAGCAAAGTGCTGGTCTTCTCCGATAACCTCGACCTGCCAAAAGCGGTAGGCCTGTACCGGCACTTCTCCTCGCGCATCAATCTGGGCTTTGGCATCGGCACTCGTTTGACCTGCGATATCCCCCAGGTAAAACCGCTGAATATCGTCATTAAGCTGGTGGAATGTAACGGCAAGCCGGTGGCAAAACTCTCCGACAGCCCGGGCAAAACCATTTGCCATGATAAAGCCTTCGTGCGGGCGCTGCGCAAAGCGTTCGACCTGCCGCAGGTAAAAATAGCCAGTTAATCCCTTCCGGGAGCCTGCCGGGCTCCCTTCCCTTATTTATTTCCTATTTCTTCTCCTGTCATTGCGAATTCTGCTTGTCTGATGGCGGATGCCAGGTAACATAGATATCCCCCATTGAAGGGGATACAGATTTTATTTTTGGACTACATAGAGAGACTATTATGAGCGTTGTGCCTGTAGCCGACGTACTCCAGGGCCGCGTTACCGTTGACAGCGAAGTCACCGTGCGCGGATGGGTGCGTACCCGCCGAGATTCAAAAGCTGGCTTTTCTTTCCTCGCCGTTTATGACGGTTCCTGCTTTGATCCTGTACAGGCCGTTATTAATAATTCTCTGCCCAATTACAATCAGGAAGTGCTGCGTCTGACCACCGGCTGTTCCGTGGTGGTCACCGGCAAAATCGTGGCCTCTCAGGGTCAGGGCCAGAGCTATGAACTGCAGGCCACCTCGATTGAAGTGACCGGCTGGGTTGAAGATCCGGATACCTATCCGATGGCGGCAAAACGCCACAGCATCGAGTATCTGCGTGAAGTGGCTCACCTGCGCCCGCGTACCAACATGATTGGTGCCGTGGCCCGTGTTCGTCACACCCTGGCGCAGGCGCTGCATCGTTTCTTTGACGAGCAGGGTTACTTCTGGGTCTCCACCCCGCTGATCACCGCCTCGGACACCGAAGGCGCCGGCGAAATGTTCCGCGTCTCCACGCTGGACATGGAAAACCTGCCGCGCACGCCGGAAGGCAAAGTGGACTACGACAAAGATTTCTTTGGCAAAGAGTCCTTCCTGACCGTATCTGGCCAGCTGAACGGTGAAACCTACGCCTGTGCACTGTCCAAAATCTACACCTTCGGCCCAACCTTCCGTGCCGAGAACTCCAATACCAGCCGCCATCTGGCGGAATTCTGGATGCTGGAGCCGGAAGTGGCCTTTGCCAACCTCGATGACGTGGCTGGCCTGGCGGAAGCGATGCTGAAGTATGTCTTTAATGCGGTGCTGACCGAGCGCGCAGACGACATGAAATTCTTCGCCGAGCGCGTCGACAGCGATGCTATCTCCCGTCTGGAACGTTTCGTCTCTGCTGATTTCGCCCAGGTTGATTACACTGATGCGGTTTCGATCCTCGAAACCTGCGGGCAGAAATTCGAGAACCCGGTTTACTGGGGCGTTGACCTCTCCTCCGAGCACGAACGCTACCTGGCCGAGAAACACTTCAAAGCCCCGGTGGTTGTAAAAAACTATCCGAAAGACATTAAGGCGTTCTATATGCGCCTTAACGAAGATGGCAAAACCGTTGCCGCGATGGACGTGCTTGCCCCAGGTATCGGTGAAATCATCGGTGGTTCGCAGCGTGAAGAGCGTCTGGATGTGTTGGATGCGCGTATGGCGGAGATGGGCCTCAACAAAGAGGACTACTGGTGGTACCGCGATTTACGTCGTTACGGCACCGTGCCGCACTCCGGTTTCGGTCTCGGCTTCGAGCGTCTGATCGCTTACGTGACCGGCGTTCAGAACGTGCGTGATGTCATTCCTTTCCCGCGTACCCCGCGCAGCGCTACATTCTGATTAAGTAATACTCAATGGCCAGCAGAAGCTGGCCATTATTTTATCCTGCACTGTCAACTTATGTCAGTTGAAAGTCATCATCCTTAAAGAGCAACCCCGCAAAATCCTCTTCACTGTTACGCTTTATTTCCATGAAATATCTTTGCACACAAAATAAACCGTAGTCTTATTGCGCCTAATACCTTCCTGAAGCTTTAGCACACTTTTTGTGCAAAAACCCGGCTATCCAGATGTCCATCTTCAGGGATAAGAAAAATAGTGCGCTAATGCTTCGGATCATAAAAAAAGTCATTAGCTAAAATTAAGATAAGCAATTCATATAGATAGAATTAGTGAAGCTTTATTTTTCGCCACTCAACTCTGAACTTTGAGATGCCTCACAAAGTTCCTCAAAATACACGTTTTGTTACACATATTTTCTTCTTGTAACCGATTCTTTATCTTTGTAGCACTTTCAGGGTGGCGAAACGGTTATTTGAATGGAAAGATGCCTGTCAGATACATAAAGACACCAAACTCTCATCAATAGTTCCGGAAATATTTATTGACAGAATTTATTGACGGCAGTGGCGAGTGTCATAAAAAAACCAATGAGGGTAATAAATAATGATGAAGCGCAATATCCTGGCAGTGGTTATCCCTGCCCTGCTGGCAGCCGGTGCAGCTAACGCAGCAGAAATCTATAACAAAAACGCTAACAAGCTGGACTTCTACGGTAAAGCTGTAGGTGAGCACATCTGGACCACCAACGGTAACACCGGTAACGAAGACACCACCTATGCCCGTATCGGCTTCAAAGGTGAAACCCAGATCAACGACCAGATCACTGGTTACGGTCACTGGGAATACAACATGGACGCATCCAGCACTGAAGGTTCTCAGGGTACTAAAACCCGTCTGGCCTTCGCTGGTCTGAACTTCGGTGATGCCGGTTCTATCGACTACGGTCGTAACTACGGCGCTATCTATGACGTCGGCGCTTACACCGATATGCTGGTTGAATGGGGCGGTGACTCCTGGGTTGCTACCGACAACTTCATGAACGGTCGTTCTACCGGCCTGCTGACCTACCGTAACAGCAACTTCTTTGGTCTGGTTGACGGTCTGAGCTTCGCGCTGCAGTATCAGGGCAAAAACGAGCGTAACAGCCCAGTTACCGTTAACTACAACGATAACAATGGCACAGCACAGTCTGTTAACCTGAGCGGTAACGGCGCGAAAGCAAACGGCGACGGCTTCAGCTCCGCTGTACAGTATGATTTCGGTGAAGGCTTCGCAATCTCCGCAGGTTATGAAACTGCTGACCGTACCGACGCGCAGGAAAACCCAAGAACTCTGTCTACTCCAGCGGGCACCGTTTACAGCGCAAGTGCTGGCGGTGAGCGTGCTGAAGCATGGGCAACTGCTGCTAAATACGATGCGAACAACATCTATGCTGCGGTTTCTTACGCTCAGACTTACAACATGACTCGCGAGCCTGACAGCAACTTCGCTAACAAAACCCAGAACATCGAAGCTGTAGTTCAGTACCAGTTCGACTTCGGTCTGCGTCCATCCGTGGGCTACGTCCAGTCTAAAGGTAAAGACCTGCTGGCACGTCCGGGCTTTGCTGGTGGCGATGCGGATCTGGTTAAATACGTCGAAGTGGGTACCTGGTACTACTTCAACAAAAACATGAACGTGTACGCTGCGTACAAATTCAACCTGCTGGACGACAACAACTACTCTGAAGCTACCGGTCTGGCGACTGACGACCAGGCAGCTGTTGGTATCGTTTACCAGTTCTAATCAGTACACCACTTTGTTATATGTCTAAAAAACAGGGCTTCGGCCCTGTTTTTTTATGCCCGAAAGCTAAAAATGGCGACTTTTGAAAAGCCGCACGCTTTTTGTAGCAAACGGTTGGCATTTTGTAGAACTATCGTTAACCTGATAGCGGATTTCACTTCCGTAACCACAATGGAACTTCGTCATGTTTGAGAACATTACCGCCGCCCCTGCCGACCCGATTCTGGGCCTGGCCGATCTGTTTCGTGCCGATGACCGCCCTGGAAAAATCAACCTGGGTATTGGTGTCTATAAAGATGAGACCGGCAAGACCCCGGTACTGACCAGCGTTAAAAAAGCTGAGCAGTATCTGCTGGAAAACGAAAATACCAAAAACTACCTCGGCATCGACGGTATTCCGGAATTTGGTCGTTGCACTCAGGAGCTGCTGTTCGGCAAAGGCAACGCGATTATCAACGATAAACGTGCCCGCACTGCACAGACCCCTGGCGGTACTGGCGCCCTGCGCGTGGCGGCGGATTTCCTCGCCAAAAACACCAGCGTAAAAACCGTCTGGGTGAGCAACCCAAGCTGGCCGAACCATAAGAGCGTCTTCAACTCTGCCGGTCTGGAAGTGCGTGAATACGCTTACTACGACGCGGCGAATCACGCGCTCGACTTTGACGGTCTGCTGGCCAGCCTGAGCGAAGCGCAGGCGGGTGATGTGGTGCTGTTCCACGGCTGCTGCCATAACCCAACCGGTATCGATCCTACGCTGGAACAGTGGGAACAGCTGGCGAAACTGTCCGTCGAAAAAGGCTGGCTGCCGCTGTTCGACTTCGCCTACCAGGGCTTTGCCCGCGGTCTGGAAGAGGACGCCGAAGGCCTGCGCGCTTTCGCAGCGCTGCATAAAGAGCTGATCGTTGCCAGCTCCTATTCCAAGAACTTCGGTCTGTACAACGAGCGCGTAGGTGCCTGTACGCTGGTGGCTGCCGATGAGCAGACCGTCGATCGTGCGTTCAGCCAGATGAAATCCGTTATTCGTGCTAACTACTCCAACCCACCGGCTCACGGTGCGTCCGTGGTCGCGACCATCCTCAGCAATGACGCGCTGCGCGCCATCTGGGAACAGGAGCTGAACGACATGCGTCAGCGCATCCAGCGCATGCGTCTGCTGTTCGTGAACACCCTGGCGGAGAAAGGCGCGGATCGCGACTTTAGCTTCATCATCAAGCAGAACGGCATGTTCTCCTTCAGCGGCCTGACCAAAGAGCAGGTTCTGCGTCTGCGTGAAGAGTTTGGCGTGTACGCGGTGGCTTCCGGTCGTGTTAACGTGGCGGGTATGACGCCGGATAACATGGCACCGCTGTGCGAAGCGATTGTGGCTGTGCTGTAAAAGGTTAAGCCGGGCGGCACTGCGTTTGCCCGGCCTACACCCAGGCCCGGTAAGCGTCAGCGCCACCGGGCAAAAAAAAGCCTGCTCAATGCAGGCTTTTTTAATGTTCGTTACCAGACCGGCAGTTCATCCTGCAGGAACGGGTTATGCAGCCGTTCGTAGCCCAGCGTCGACATCGGGCCGTGGCCGGAGATAAAGGTCACATCATCGCCCAGCGGCAATAACTTCTCTTTGATCGAGCGGATTAACTGCGCATGATCGCCACGCGGGAAATCGCTGCGCCCTACTCCGCCTTTGAAGATCACGTCGCCGGAAATCAGCAGACGCGACTGGTCATCAAAGAAAACAATGTGGCCTGGCGTATGGCCCGGGCAGTGTAAGACCTGTAAGGTCACATTGCCGACGCTGACGCTCTCACCTTCATTCAGCCAGCGATCTGGCGTCAGCGGCAGACACTCATCCAGACCAAACATGCGGCTTTGTGCCGGCAATCCCTGCAGCCAGAACTCATCTTCTTTTTCCGGACCAATAATCGGCACACCGTAGTGTTGCGCCAGCTCGGCCGCAGCCCCCACGTGATCGAGATGACCGTGGGTGAGTAAAATCTGCATTAAGGTCACGCCAGCGGCAGCGACTTCCTGTTTGATCTTCTCTGCATCACCACCGGGATCGACCAGCGCCGCCAGTTTGGTTTGTTCACACCAGATAATCGAACAGTTCTGGGAGAACGCGGTGACCGGAATAATACGATAGTTCATACTGCTCCTGATTTCGTTATTACCAGTGCCGCAATGGCCCGGTATCAATATGCACAAAGTTGCTACGTGGGTAATATCCTACACCACCTGCGCGCATAGATAACGCAGCTTTGCGAACATTGGCTAACGAAACGCCTTCAATATGAAAATCCATCGCCTGCCCTTTGGTGTGATAACTTTTTTTCGCGACGCCACGACTGTGGGCGCGTAATTCGTTATTGGTATCAAGGGAGCGGTAGCCGGAGACGAGCTGGACCGGGTTACGGGTACCCAGCAGGCCCTGCAGGCGATAAAGCTGATCGAATAATCCCGGATCGATGGCTTTAATCTTATTTGCGCGGAAATCACGGAAAAAATGATTAAGCTTTGCTAATTCATCCTGAATGTAGCCCCGGCCATCAAAAAACTCCGCTTTTATTGACTCACCTGTGTGCAGGTTATTCAGCGTCAGAATTCGTGGTCGAGGGGTAGAGAGCGTGGCAAATGATGGCGTCGGTAAGATGGCAGCGCCCAGCGCAATGCCCCCTAACGCCAGCAACTTACGGCGATTAGCGTCGAATTTGTCCATGGTAATCAGGTCTACAGGTCAGTGTTATCGTCTATATGCTATACAGCGCACGAAGGGCACCTTACCGGGCAAACCTGTCAGCGTCAAGGTAGCAGAATCCAGGAAATACGGGGCTTGCAGCCGCAAGCCCCGTTTCATTTTTTCACTTAGACTACCGGAATTTTCCGAACTTCTTCATTTACCTGATCAATTGCTCGGCCTTGGCCAGGATTTGTGTGTTAGACCGGGCGATCTCATCATAATTGTAAATATCTGTACGATACTGGGTCCGACCGTCTTTGCCGACGAAAGCAGTGAGATAGTACAGATTAACCGGAATATTTTGGCGGATATTCACATAGCGCGTGTCGCCTTGCTTGAGGGCGTCGGAGATCCGTGTATCGTTCCATCCCGCATCCTGTAACAGCATGTTAGCCAGTTCTGACGCCTTGTTTACCCGCACGCAGCCGGAGCTGAGCGCGCGGACGTCTTTCTGGAACAGGTTGTGGTTAGGCGTATCGTGCAAATAGATGGCATCCGAGCTTGGCATGTTGAATTTATAGCGCCCCAGCGAGTTATGCGCCCCGGGTGCCTGCTGGAAACGGAACGGCAGATTCGCAGGGGTAATGGTCGCCCAGTCCACCCGCCACGGATCGATGGCCTCTTTACTGTTCCATCCCCGCAGGACGGTATAGTTGTGGCGTTCAAGATATCCTGGGTCATCCCGCAGTTTCGGCAGAATATCATTGCGGGCCAGGGTCGGCGGCACATTCCACGGCGGGTTGACCACCACGTTATTCAGGGCGCTGCTCATCATCGGCGTTTTACGATCCGGACGGCCGACGATGACTCTCGATGCCAGCACCTCGTTGCCGTTCTGATAATAGACCAGCGAGAAGGCCGGAATATTCACCATAATCCCGGTGGAGAGCGTGGCCGGGAGCAGGCGCAGGCGCTGGATATTTAGCGCCAGCACCCCGGCACGCTGGGCTGGGGTGAGATTCAGCGCGTCACGCGTTCCCTGACCAATCACGCCGTCCGCACCCAACCCCTGAGTCGTCTGGAAGGCTTTGACGGCTTCAACCAGGTTGCGATCATAGGATGCCGGCTTGCTGGAGACAGACTTCTTTTTCTTCTCAACCGGTGGGGCTGACGGACTGACAACCACGCTTTGCGGATCGTCACCCGGCAGGGCAATTTTTGGCCCGCCGTCAATGACGCCGGAGCGTTTCAGGATTTCACGCAGGGCCGGAACATCGCTGCTCCACTGCCCCGGACTCAATTTGGCGGTGCTCTGTAGCTGCGGCCAGGGTTGCGTATCGGCCACCAGCTTGAGTAGCGACTGGTGCATCACCGCATACTGCGGGTGCGTCGGCGCAAGTCCGGCAATGAAATTCGGCACCGTCCCGTTATCCAGCGCCAGCTGCCACTGGTTGATCACCGACAGTGGCGGGGTCGCCATTTTGTAGGGTTTGGTGCTGTAGAGCCAGCGGTTGCCGTTGACCGGGATCCCCGCCACAAACTGCAGATAGCCCATCATCGCATCGGAAAGGACCACATCCCGCGCCATTCCAGTCACCGCTGGCTGGGTCAGCAGTTCCACCCAGGCGGTAAACTGTGGCTGAAAACCGGCGATAGCGACTTCGGCAAGCTGCTGCTGGAATGCCCGCACGGCATCGCGATCGTCCCACATGGGTTTCATATCGCGGGCGGCATACAGCAGCGTAAGCTGGTTGAGATAGACCGGAGAGTAACCCGCAGGCAGGGCCGCCATCAGCTGTTCACGGCGTTGTTCGGCATTGACATCGGCAGGTAGCGGCCGGATACCGGCCATAATGGCGGTGGCTGGCGATTGTTCCAGCGGTTGTGACAGCGACGTTGGCTGCGCGCCCATCGTGGCGGAGCTGTCGACAGGAACCAGCTCGGGCTCATCGGCCCGGGCACTAAACAGTGGAGCCACTATTACCGTCAGGCACAAACTCAGTGCTGACAGCTGACGACCATACATTTTATTCAGCAACATCCCTTGCCCCCTGTTTGCTTTACGTCGCGCCCTCATGACCGGGGCTTTATTTCATTATAGGAAGACAGACCGGCACCAGCCTTGCCTTGTGTAAAGAAGTTTAAAGTTAACGCAGCCGCCAGTACAAGCTCAAGGTATAAAAAAAGGCGGCCCAAAGGCCGCCACGGTTAACTTTCAGAATCGTCAGGAGGCGTCAGCCGTTCCCGGAAGGGATTCCGGCGGCTGCGGGGCAAAGCCACGCAGGCCGACAACGTGAACGTGCTCGCTGTTCTGGTAGACCTTACGCACCAGTTTGTAGGTGGTGCCTTTCTCCGGACTGATGTTCTCCGGCGCCGCGATGATCAGCTGCATATCCAGACGGTCGCACAGCTCAAATAGCGTGGCGATCGAACGGGCATCCAGACGCGCCGCTTCATCAAGGAACAGCAGGCGGCATGGGGAGATATCCTTGCCGCGCAGACGCCGGGATTCATCTTCCCAGCTCTGCACCACCATCACCAGAATCGACATCCCGGTACCGATCGCTTCCCCGGTCGACAGAGCGCCGGATTCCGCACGCAGCCAGCCGTCGGATCCACGGTTCACTTCCACTTCCATTTCGAGATAGTTGCGGTAGTCCAGCAGCTCCTCGCCGATGGTTTGCGGCGTGCGCTGGCCCATGTCGATATGCGGATTCAGACGCTGATAGAGCTTCGCCAGCGCCTCGGAGAAGGTCAGGCGGTTACTGTTGAACAGATCCTGATGCTGCTCGTGCTGCTCAGCCAGCACGTCCAGCAGCGTGGCGTGGGCTTCACGCACGTTGACGTTCAGACGCACGCTGTTGACCTGGCCGAACGACACGCTCTGCAGGCCCTGGTTCAGCTGGCGGATACGGTTCTGCTCGCGCTGGATCGTCTTACGGATGATATTGGCTACGCTGCGGGAGCTGATCGCCAGCTTCTGCTCGCGGGAGGTCAGCTCTTCCGTCAGACGGCCCAGCTCGATCTCCATCTGCTCAATGGCTTCAACCGGGTCATCGGTACGGATGATGTCCTGGCGAATACGCTCGCGCAGATGCTGATAGACCGCCACGAAGAACTGAATTTTGCGTTCAGGACGTTTCGGATCTTCCGACATGCGCAGCACATCGCGCAGGTGTTCGTTATCCGCCACCGCCAGACGCAGTGCGCCCAGCGCCTTATCCGACATCGAGCGCAGCTCATCCCCGGAGAGATAGGCCAGCTCGCGACGGTGCAGACGACGCTCAACGCCGTTGTCTTTCACCATCCGCATCACGGCGCACCAGCCCGCTTTGGCGGTGACCACCTGCTCGCGTTTCTCATGGTAGTCGCGTTCCAGCTTGCGCAGACGACGGGTCAGGTTATCCATCTCCGCTTCGCAGAAGGTCAGCGCTTTTTCCAGCTGGTTGCGGCGCGCGCGGTTGTTGCTGAGCTGGGCATGCAGTTCGTCACGACGAATACGCGCCCGCTCCTCTGCCCCGCTGTCGGCCCGCACGCCGATATCCTGCAGCTCTTTGTGCAGGTCGGTCAGCAGCTCTTTCTTGGTATCAAACGAGCTTTTCAGCGACGCGAGCACCTGGCTGTACTGGCTCAGCTGCGCGGCATGGCTACGCATTGCTTCACGTGCGCGGGTACGTTCCGTTTCCGCCTGCTCCAGACGGTGGCGCAGCTTCTCGTTCAGATCGCTGTTACCGTTCAGCATTTCCGCCGAATCGGAGTAGCTGAAATGCGCCCGACGCTGAGCCACTTCGGTCAGGGCAAACGCCTGCTGACGGGCTTCGCGCTGAACCTGCTGGGACCAGGCGTAATCTTCTTTCAGCTGTTCGAACTGTTCAGGGTCGCTCTGCAGGACAGAGACCATCGGCTCCAGCTTCGCCAGCTGGTTGCCGTGCTGCTGCACGAAGCGCGCGGCTTCCTGCGCTTCGTCGAGACGCTCCTGGATCTCATCCACCCGATCGGCAAGAGTGTCATCCGCCAGCAGGTTGAGGCGCGGCAGAATGCGGTTCAGGGCCGCGACGCCCTCTTTGGCCTGTTCAAACTGAACGCGGCTCTGCTGGTTATCGTTTTCGTGGGCGGAAAGCGCGCGTTCAAGCTCGGTACGACGCGTGGTGAACTTGCGGATCTCCGCTTCCGGATCGGTTTCAAAGGCGACGGCAAGATGGCTGCCGATAAAGCGGCTGAACGCCTGGTGCAGACGCTGGGTTTTCTGGACATCGAAAGAGAGCGTGGCGAAGCGTTCGGACAGCGCCTCGCGCTCGGTATGCAGGCTCTCGATGCGGCTTTCACGCGCGGCGCGGCCAAACAGCGGCAGCGACGGGAAGCGCGAATAGCGCCACTGGCGATCGGCGATCTTTACCACCACCGCTTTTTCCAGCTCGTCGACGCCAAAGACGCTGTCATCGAACGACTGCGGATCCCCTTCGATCAGATAGAGATCTTCCGGGCAATCTTCCAGGCCTTCGAGCTGGTCGGCGATCAGCGACAGATCCGGCACCACGATAGCGTGGCGGGATGGGCCATACAGCGCGGAGTAGTACGGCGCATCTTCAAGGCTGACGTCGTCGTAAATTTCGGACAGCAGCACGCCGCCAAAACGTTCGGCCAGGGTGTTCAGGCGCGCATCTTCCGCGCCGCCCGGCTGGCTTAAACGCTCAATTTCTTCGTCGACGGCACGCTTGCGGGCGCCCACTTCATCACGCTCAACAATGGCTTCGCGTTCACGCTCCAGCAGTTGCTGGAGGTACTCTGTCACGTCCTGCCCGGATTCGAACGCCTCGCCGCACTGCTCGCTGAGCTGGCTGAGGCTGCTCTGGGCGGCCAGCCAGATTGGCGCGCGCTGCATCAGCGTCTGAATACGCGACTGCAGCTGCTCCAGCTCCTGACGCAGCGCCATGCGCTGTTCACTGGCGCTGGAGACGCTGTCGGACAGCGACGCGATACGCGCTTCCAGCTCCTGATGCAGGGCTTCCAGATCGTCAATATCGACCCGTTTGCCCTGACGCTTGCAGAACTCAGCCAGCAGGCGTTCCGCCTCCTGCTGTTCACGCAGGCGTTGCTCCAGCTCGTTCAGACGCATGCGCAGCGGCTGAACCTGTTCCGCCATATGACGCTGATTGACGCCATCACGCAGCAGCTCGCGGGCCACTTCCCACGCCTCGGCGCGCGCCAGCGGGCCGTTAATGGCCGCCACCAGCTGGTAAGCCTGTTCAAACTGGCTGTGCGCGGTTTGCGCCACGCTCATTTTTTGTTCGAGATTCAGCAGCTTCTCGGTCGCTTCCTGCTCTTTAGCCTGGAAGGTTTCCAGCCACTGATCCGCGCTCTCCGGGGTCAAATCCGGCAGATGGCAGAGGTCTTTCGCACGCTGCAGCGCCTGCAGCGCCTGGTTGTACTGAATGGCGCGGGTTTGCTGGACGTCCAGCGCCTGCTGGTAATCGGCAAGCTGGCTTTTCAGCTCATCCACTTCCAGCTCGGCGGCTTCGGCGCGACCTTCGTTCTCTTCCTGCTTGTCGGCGGCTTCGGCCACCACTTCGTTCTGCTCTTCCAGACGAATTTGCAGTTCATCGAGATCCGCTTCGTAGCGCTCAATTTTTTCCTGCTGACGCAGCGCGGTCTGGACCAGATTCAGGTGATCGCTGGCGGCCTGGTAATCGGCCTCCAGATCCCCTTCAGCCCCGTTCTGCTCGCCCAGTTCACGGGCCATTTCCACGTGCTTATACTGCTCGGCCACCAGCTGCTTACGGGAGGTAAACAGCTCGCGGCGATACTCAAGGGCCTGATCCAGATGGATGCGGCGCTCGTTGGCGTGGCGCATATAGTCGGCGGCCACATAGTTGGTGGCTTCGCTAATCAGATGCTTGAACAGATCGCGGTCCGACTGGGTCACGCGGATCGCTTCCAGCGTCATGCGGTTTTCCCGCAGCGCCGCTTCCATATCCTGGAAGGCCTTACGCACGCCGCTGTTCTCCGGCAACAGGTAGTCGCGCAGGGAGCGAGTAATGGCGCTGGAGATCCCGCCGTACAGCGAGGCTTCGATCAGGCGATAGTACTTGCTACGATCCGAGGCCGAGCGCAGACGACGCGCCACCACGCCCAGATCGAACATCAGCGAGTGGTAATCGGTAATGGAGTTGAACTGCTTAAACTGCACGCCTTCGATGGCTTCCAGCTTGTCTTTCAGCTCCTGGAGTGTCAGCACGCGCGCCTGACGTTCGTTGAGGGTTTCCGTTAACAGCGAGGTTGGCTGAACCGAGGTCGGCAGCCCCTGAATGGCAAACGGCTTGATATCTACCTTGCGGTCACGCCCGGCGACCTGCTGTAAGCGGACGCCGACGACCACGCGCTGGTGACGGGAGTTGATCACGTCCAGCACCGAATAACAAACACCCGCTTTCAGCTTACCGTGCAGACCCTTATCGCGGGAGCCGCTGGTCGCACCGGCTTCGGTGGTGTTACGGAAGTGCAGCAGGGTCAGATCCGGGATCAGGGCGGTGACGAACGCCGCCATGGTGGTGGATTTCCCTGCCCCGTTACCGCCCGAGAGCGTAGTCACCAGCTCATCGAGATCAAAGGTGCGGGCAAAGAAACCGTTCCAGTTAATCAGCGTCAGTGAGCGAAACTTACCGCGTTCAATCATTACTCTTCCTCCCCGCTATCCGGCTGATTGTCTTCATGCTCGTCATTGAGCTGCAGATGATTTTCCACCGGCATCGCTTCGCCATCACGGATCATGCGCAGCTGCGCTTCACGGGCATCGTCGCCCACGCGCACGTCGGCGCCAAAGCGGAAGACCGATTCCGTGATGCGGAATTTACTGCTGTCGTGGCCCATAAACCACACCATCCCCAGACGGCGCAGGCGGTTCAGGGAGGAGCGTACTTTTTCCTGTAACTTCTGACGGTCAACGTCGGAACCGGTGGAGCGGTTGTTCACCAGCTTCAGCAGTTTGCCTTCGTCCGCCAGCGTCAGCAGCTCGTCATAGAGCTCCTGCTGGGTGAAGATGCCTTCGTTCGCCAGCCGCTCCGGGCTGAGATAGAGGTAGCAGAGAATTTTGCCGACCATCATGTCCAGTTCGGACAGCACCGAGCGCGGAATAAGCGTGGTGGAGCGCGGGCGCAGGTAGAAGAAACCTTCCGGGGCGCGGATCAGCTCCACGTTATAGCGGGCGTAAAACTCTTCCAGGTATTCCTGAAAATCCATCAAAAAGGCGTGATTATCCAGCTCGTCGAGACCAATGTGACGACCGGCACGCAGCTGGCTGTCCAGCGCCGGAAAGATCGGATTTGCCAGCGCCTGGGCCAGTTTAACTGGCATCACGTGTTCAATATTTGTCAATGACATGCGCCTGTACCTTGGCTCCGTAATCGTTAATCGGCTGCCACTTCGGCGGCAGGCCGGTGAAATCTGCTTGCGCGACGCCCAGGCGTACCGCCTGATCGACCACGATGCGGGCGATATCGAAATGGCGCGCACGCGGGTATTGTGCCAGGTAGTCGCGCACCACCAGACCGAGATCCAGCGGGGTGTTTTTGGCTTTGAAGATCGCCAGCTGCGCCTCGATCATGGCGGCAAGCTGTTCCCGTATTTCGTTAAACTCTTCGTATTCCAGATCGGCCGGCAGTTCGCCGGTCACCTCTTCGTCGCGCAGGCTCATCTCTTCGTCACGCATATCGAGCAGACGGTCAGCACTGGCATAGGTTAGCGCCCACGGCGCATCGAAGTAGGTCTGGACCGACTGGCGCAGACGCTGGGCAAAGACGCGGTTTTTATCCATGTCGATGGCGGTACGGATAAATTTATGCACGTGGCGGTCATAGCCGATCCACAGGTCGATCGACTGCTGGCCCCAGCTGATAATGCGGTCGAGTTTGCTTTGCAGGTCGAAGACCAGACGATCGACAAAATGCAGGTTGTCGTGGGCCAGGGTGGCATCCTGAATGCGCAGCAGGTTGGCCTGCAGCTTATCGCCCGCGGCCTCCAGCGTATCCTGCAGTTCGCGCAGGGTGCCGGAGGTTTCTGACAGCAGCATTTCACAGCTGGAGATCGCCGCGCGCCAGTCTTTGTTCAGCAGCTGGGCGATGTCGTCCTTCACCAGCTGCTGCTGCTCATCCATGATGCGCTGGGTCAGATCGATGCTGTCGAAAATTTCGGCTACCGAATACTTTAGCGGGGCGTAGACGTTGCGGTGCCAGTGGAACTCGTCGCCGTCTTCGTCAGCGGCATCGGCCGCACGCTTCAGTTCGCCCGCCACAATGGAGAGCTGCATCGAGAGGCGCAGGGTCGAGAATTCACGCTGGCGAATGTAGTAGTCGGTGATACCGATACCCAGTGGCGTCAGACGATAGATGGCGTTTCCTTCCGCCTGCTCGCTGGTAAAGCGGTTCAGCAGACGTTGACGTACCATATCGTTAATCGCGTTATTGGCACGCACATTAATGGTTTCGCTGGTTTGCTCAAACGCATCACTGACATGGCGGAACGCATCCACCAGTTCGCCCTCGCTCATTTCTCCATCCAGCCGTTCGCCGTTCAGCGTGGCAACTGCCAGCAGAAAAGAGAGTCTGTCTACCGGCAGCGAGAGGGAGAAATCGTTTTTTCGGGCCCAGGCAACCAGTTCGGGGACTGTCTGGGAAAATTCACTCATAAGTTATCCTTGCTCTGCGGCTTGTACGCGGTGACATGTATGTAACGGCCAAGGCTGATCCAGGGCTCCTGGCGACAGTACCGCGTCTCTAATTCGGTGAGGGCTTCAAAGCACTCATGCTGCTTTTGTTTATCACGCAGGTAATCGTGAAACACCCTGATGCCGGTTTTCCCGGCGATCTGCCAGCCCATCGCTTCCAGCCAGCCGTAAACCTGCTGCGGATCGCGCGGGAAATCGGGTGAAAGCGTGCGCCGTTTCTTTTTGTACATGCCCTGCTGCACATAGCCAAAATTGCCCACCAGCACGTTACGCATCAGCAGGCCGTTGGCGTTGTAGAACATCAGCGACAGCGCGCCGCCGGGGCAGAGTATCGACCACAGCGTCTGCAGCAGCGCCTGGGGATCGGCCACCCACTCCAGCACCGCATGAGACAATATCAGATCAACCGGGCTTTCCAAATGTTGAGCGATGTCCTGAGCGGCGCAATGTATAAATTGCATGTTATCGCTCACACCTTTTTCCGCCGCGGCGCTTTCGGCCCGGGCGATCATCTCTGCCGACAGGTCGCACAGGATGACATGGTGTCCGCGCTCGGCCATTTTTATCGCCGTCTGACCTTCACCGCCACCGGCGTCGAGGACGCGCAATTTTTTCGACCCAAAGCGGGCAAGCAGGATATCCAGATCCTGCCAGAGGATCGTTTGACGCAGCTGGCCCTTGGTTGTGCCATAAATATTGCGGGCAAACTTTTCCGCGATGTCATCAAAATTGCGATCCCGCATTGGGAGGGCTCCACCCGCTAACAGCAAAACCGCTATTTTGTCACAGCCGGGCGGAGAATGAACCTCTCTGGTGTAATATCGCTAACAATCCTCAGCTGTATGGTCAAAAAAGGAGCCAGAAAGGATGCTTTTTACCCTAAAAAAATATATTGGCGGCATGATGCTTCCCCTCCCTCTTCTTCTGCTGTGTATCGCGCTGGGCCTGGGGTTGCTGTGGTTCAGCCGTTTTCAAAAGACCGGTAAAATCCTCACCACGGCAGGCTGGCTGGTACTGCTGCTGCTGAGCCTGCAGCCGGTGGCCGACGGGTTGTTACGTCCGGTGGAAAATAAGTACCCCACCTGGCAGGGAAATCAGAAGGTTGCGTACATTGTGGTGCTGGGCGGCGGCTACACCTGGGATCCGGACTGGGCGCCCAGCTCCAATCTGATCGGCAACAGCCTGCCGCGACTGAATGAAGGGATGCGCCTGTGGCTGGCCAACCAGGGGTCGAAGATGATCTTCACCGGGGCGGCGGCGCAGAGCAATCCGGTGAGCACCGCAGAAGCCGGGGCGCGCGTGGCGCAGTCGCTGGGGGTGCCGCGCGAGGACATTATCACCCTCGACAGCCCGAAAGATACCGAAGAGGAAGCCGCAGCGGTGAAGCAGGCGATCGGCGATGCCCCGTTCCTGCTGGTGACCTCCGCCTCGCATCTGCCGCGGGCGATGATCTTCTTTGAACAGCAGGGTTTACATCCGCTGCCCGCCCCCGCCAATCAGCTGGCGATTAGCGCCCCACTCAACCCCTGGGAACGGATTATTCCGTCCCCGGTCTGGTTGATGCACAGCGATCGTGTGGGTTACGAGACGCTCGGGCGCGTCTGGCAGTGGCTGAAAGGCCCGTCAGGCGAGCCAGGGGAGCAGTGATTTCGAGGCCAGATCGAAGTTGGCGCGGTTAAAGCGTCCGGTATTCACCAGCTGCGCCACTTCGTCCCACAGTAAATACAGCCAGCGCCGCCAGAGGAATGACTCGGAGACCGGCGCGCGCTGCAGATAGTGCCAGAGGAGATCCTCTGCCTGCCCGCTCTCGCTCAGGCGAAACAGTTCATACTCCCGTGGGGCCCACAGCATCACTCCGGGCCCGACCATCGCCAGCAGCTGATCGCTGCGCGGATCCTTGAGCATACTGCGCAGGGTAAAGTTGCCGTGGATCAGTACGCTATTATCGTTGAAGCCGTCAAAAAGCGCGGGCAGGCATTCGCGGGTCCGAAACAGGATCCGTTTATCCTGCATGGTCAGGCCGGTGTTGCGGTACTGGTTCAGCGTTCCCCATAACACCTCGACCCGCTGGCGGTACCAGAGCGGCCAGAGGTTCTCCTGAGTGCTGTCCACCGCCCCTACCAACCCGCCACTGTCCATTCGGTGCCAGGCCAGCAGCGCCTCGACAATCTGATCTTTGAGCTGTTCCCAGCGTTCCGGCGTGCGGGCCGGGGCTTCAACCGGGACGCCGCGCAGGCGTTCCAGCAGCAGCACGTCAGGCCCCGGATGCTCTTCGTGGGTCATCACGCCATACACGGTCGGCATTCTCACCGTACCGCTGCGGGCCAGCATGGAGATTTTCCACGCCAGCTGT
Source organism: Leclercia sp. (assembly GCF_036780805.1). Taxonomy (NCBI): domain Bacteria; kingdom Pseudomonadati; phylum Pseudomonadota; class Gammaproteobacteria; order Enterobacterales; family Enterobacteriaceae; genus Leclercia; species Leclercia sp. The sequence goes on from NZ_DAIQCE010000001.1 coordinate 1,774,481, forward strand.
CGGGCAACATCCGGTGAAGTGAAGCTTCGCGCCAGTAACGGCATGGGGTTTCCCTGGCTGTCATATAACGACCACAGCGTGGTATCTGCCTTTTCATGCACGCATTCCACACGGCTCAGTTTTTCACCCAGCAGATGGCTGAGTTCGGCACGCAGCTGTTCCATTTTAGATTACCCCCATTAAGACTACTGCTTTTATAATGAGCGTCTGGCGGGCGGATGTCACTCTTGTGAGGCGATTCTGATGAAGAAATTCGGAAGAAAAGCATCCCCCCGGATGAGGGGATGGCGGGGACTAACGCATCTCAGCGCGAACGCGGGCAAGATCCTCTGGCGTATCAACGCCTGTGCCAGGCACTTCCTGCGCGACGGCAACATGGATCTTCTCGCCGTACCACAGCACGCGCAGCTGCTCGAGCATCTCGATGTTTTCCAGCGGGCTCGGCTGCCAGGTCACGTAACGGCGAATAAAGCCGGCGCGATAGCCATAAATACCCAGATGACGCAGGATACTGTTGCCAATCGCGTCGCGGGAGTCAGCAAAGCGATCGCGATCCCAGGGAATAGTCGCACGGGAGAAATAGAGCGCGTAACCTTCGGCGTCCAGCACCACTTTCACGGCGTTCGGGTTGAACGCCTCTTCGGCGCTGTGCACCGGCACGGCAAGGGTCGCCATGCCCACCTGACGCTGGGCCAGGTTTTCCGCCACCTGGCGAATAATGACCGCCGGGATCATCGGCTCATCGCCCTGCACGTTGACAATCACCGTGTCGTCGCTGAAACCGCATTTTTCCACCACTTCCGCCAGACGCTCGGTGCCGGACTGATGATCGGCACGGGTCATGCACACTTCGCCGCCCGCCGCTTCAACCGCACGCGCCACGTCTTCATGATCGGTAGCGACAATAATCCGCTCAGCGCCCGACTCGCGCGCACGCTCCAGCACGTGCACGATCATCGGCTTACCGTTGATGTCGACCAACGGTTTACCCGGCAGACGCGTGGAGGCGAAGCGCGCCGGAATGATGACAACAAAACTCATGGTTTGCTCTCTTCTGCCGCCAGCGAACGGGCTTCGGTTTCCAGCAGGACGGGAATGCCGTCGCGCAGTGGGAAGGCAAGGCTGTCCAGTTTGCAGATTAACTCCTGCTTATCCTGGCTGTAGTAGAGTTTGCCGTTGCACACCGGGCAGGCAATAATTTCCAGTAAACGGTGATCCATAGTTCCTCCGTATCAATGATCGGTAAAGCTTACCATATTCCTTTTTCAGACCGCGTCTATTTCCCAGCCACTTCGACAGGAGGCAAAAAGTCCGTCAGGAAGATGGCCCAGCGCGATCCGTGTTGCCCCCTGCCAGCTTGCAAAATCATTTATCGCGGCAGTGAGTCCCTTTTCCAGCGTGGCGCTGACCCGGACACCCTCTTCCAGAAAGAGGGAGATAATCTGCAGCTCCCCGGTTTTGCGGTGCATTTTGGCATCCATCCGCCCGACCAGTTGCCCTTTATGCAGCAGCGGCAGGACGAAATAGCCATACTGACGTTTCGGGGCCGGGGTATAGCACTCCAGCCGGTAGCTGAAGTTAAACAGCTGCTCCGCGCGCTTGCGATCCCAGACTACCGGATCAAACGGCGACAGAACGGCGCTGTGGGTGGCGGTGAGTTTTCCCTCTTCGGCGAGGGGAAGCAGCGGCAGCAGATCGGCATGCAGCCACATCTCTCCCAGGGTCTCCACCTCGACGCACACCACCTGCCGCTGCGCCTGCCAGCGCTCAAGCAGCGGGGCCAGCACCGGCTGGCGCAGGCGATAATAATCGGCTAACCACTGGGCGCGGAAAATACCTAAGCTGCGGGCGCTGTTTTCCAGCATCACGGCTTCGGCCGCCGCCTGAGTCAGCATATCCCGGCTGTCATCCCACTCCGGCATTACCCGGTGGGTGAGATCGTAAACGCGCTGGAAGTTACGCCTTTCCACCACCATCACCTTTCCGGCGGTAAACAGCCCCTCAAGATGGCGTTTATGCGGCTTCCACTCCCACCATCCGCTGGTCCCTTTGCGGGGATGTTCAAAATCGGCGGAACGTACCGGCCCCTTCTCGTGGATATGGGCGATCAGCTGCTCAATATCCTCCGCATGCTCCTGCATCCAGGCCTGACGGTATTTCCAGCCCATTTTGTCGGGGGAGAGCATCCGGTGGCGCACCAGGGCAAAATCGCTGCGCGGCAGGAAGCACGCCTCATGCGCCCAGTACTCCATCAGCTCGCCCTGACGCAGCGCGTTATCCAGCCACTCGGGCTGATAGTGGCCGAGACGGCTGAACAGCACCAGATAGGGGCTGCGGGCAACGATATTGATGGTGTCGATTTGAAGCAGCGACATGCGCTGGATGGTGGTAAGAATATCGGCGGGCTGCGCGCGACGACGGGGCTTTTTCAAAAGCCCCTGCGCGGCGAGATGAAGATGACGTGCGGCTGAAAGCGTGAGTTGCGGTAAAGCCATGCCATTTCCTGTCAGTTAGTGCGCGGACGAAACCCCGTTAACCTGGCCTGCGAGGGCGATAAGTTCCTGTAGCAGTCGTTCAGGCTGTTCGCCCTGCAGTTCAGCATCAACCGGTAAATACCACCAGTTATCCCGGGCAAACGCGCGGCATTTTACCGCATCTTTTTCGGTCATGATCAGCGTCTGGCCGGGTGCGGTAAAGCCTGCAACCTGCTCCAGACTCAATGCCTGATGGTCAGCCAGCGGCACCGTATTAAGGAGCCGGGCGCCGCAGGCTTCGAGAGTAGCGAAAAAGCGCGGGGGGTGGCCGATCCCGGCCATTGCCACCAGACCAGGGAGTTCAGCGACGTCGCGTCGCTCGCCGGTCAGCAGATTAACGGCCAGTCCTGGACGCAGCTGCATCGGGATCTCCCCCGCCTGCGCCGTACCGCCGTTGACGATGACCGCATCTACAGAACCTAAGCGAGACGCGCGCTCGCGCATCGGCCCGGCGGGTAACCACCAGCCGTTACCAAAGCGGCGCACGCCGTCAATCACTACAATCTCTTTGTCCCGGGCCAGGGCATAGTGCTGCAGCCCGTCGTCGGTAATAACAATCTGCACATCTGTCTGGGTCAGCAGAGCCTGCACCGCCTCGCTGCGCACCGGCGAGACTGCCACCGGCGCACCGGTGCGCTGAAAGATCAGCACCGGTTCATCCCCCGCTTGCGCAGTGGTGGTTTGCGCAGTCAACAGCAGCGGATAACGCTCCGCCTTACCGCCGTACCCCCGGGAGACCACCCCCACGCGGATACCGCATCGGGTCAGCTGTTCCACCAGCCAGATCACCACCGGCGTTTTGCCGTTGCCGCCCGCGGTGAGGTTACCCACCACCACTACCGGCACAGGAGCACGCCAGGCCCGTTTGAGCCCCACTTTGTAGCTGAGGCGGATCAGGCCGCTGACCAGGCCATACAGCCAGGAAAGCGGCAACAGCAGTAGCCAGAGCGGAGACTCACCGGACCAGATGCGGGCAATCATGCGCCAAACTGCATCTTATGAAGTTGGGCATACACGCCCTGATGGGCCAGCAGATCGGTATGGCTGCCACGCTCGACGATGTAGCCATCTTCCACCACCACGATTTCGTCGGCTTTTTCGATAGTCGACAGGCGGTGCGCGATCACCAGCGAGGTACGGTTCTTCTGCAGCTCATCCAGCGCAGACTGAATGGCTCGTTCGGACTCCGTATCCAGCGCTGAGGTTGCTTCATCAAGGATCAAGATTGGGCTGTCACGCAGCAGTGCACGCGCAATGGCGATACGCTGGCGCTGACCGCCGGAGAGCAGCACGCCGTTTTCACCGATAATGGTGTCCAGGCCGTTATCCATCTTGTTGATAAAGTCCATGGCGTAGGCCATACGCGCTGCGGCTTCGATCTGCTCACGGCTGTACTCTTCGTTACGGGCATAGGCGATGTTATTAGCCACCGTGTCGTTGAAAAGATGCACATTCTGTGAGACCAGCGCGACCTGATTACGCAGCGACCGCAGGGTGTACTCGCGCAAATCGTGGCCATCAATCAGGATCTCACCTTCATCAATATCGTAGAAACGGGTGATCAGGCTGGCGATGGTCGATTTACCCGAGCCGGAGCGGCCCACCAGCGCCACGGTCTTGCCTGCCGGGATCTTCAGGTTGATGTTACGCAGAGCAGGCGTATCGCGACCCGGATAGGTAAAGGTCACGTTGCGGAACTCCACGTCGCCGGTTGAGCGTTCGATCACGCGTTTACCTTCGTCTTTTTCCTGTTCGGAATCGAGAATGGCAAACAGCGTCTGACAGGCGGCCATCCCGCGCTGGAACTGGGCGTTAACGTTGGTTAACGATTTCAGCGGGCGCATCAGGGCAATCATCGACGAGAAGACCACGGTAATGGTACCGGCGGTTAAGGTTTCCATCACGCTCGGGAAGCTGGCGGCATAGAGCACAAACGCCAGCGCCAGGGAGGCGATAAGCTGAATGATCGGATCGGAGATGGAAGAGGCGGAAACCATCTTCATCCCCTGCAGACGCATCTTATTGCTGACCTTATCGAAGCGCTTGGTTTCCACTTCCTGGCCGCCAAAAATCAGCACCTCTTTGTGTCCTTTCAGCATCTGCTCTGCGCTGGTGGTCACCTGCCCCATCGTGTTCTGCATGTTTTTACTGATGCTGCGGAAACGTTTGGAGACGACGCGGATGGCGATCGAGACGATTGGCGCCAGCACGATCAGGATCAGCGACAGCTGCCAGCTGTACCAGAACATCAGAACAAACAGACCAATGATCGAGGCCCCTTCACGCACCACGGTGATCAGCGCGCTGGAGGAGGAAGACGCAACCTGCTCGGAGTCGTAGGTAATGCGCGACAGCAGCGTACCGGTCGACTGCTTGTCGAAGAACGCCACCGGCATGCCCATCATATGGCTGAACAGGCGACGGCGCATGGTCATGACCACTTTGCCCGATACCCAGGAGAGGCAGTAGCTGGAGATATAGCTGGTGATGCCGCGTAAAATCATCAGGCCGATAACCACCAGTGGCATCCAGAGCAACACTGAGCGATCCGTTTTACCAAAACCGTCGTCCAGTAACGGTTTGAGGAGCGATAACATGAAGGTATCGCTGGCTGCGTTGAGGATTAACGCTACGCCCGCCACGATAAGGCCCGTTCTGAAGGGTGCAATCACCGGCCAGAGTCGGCGGAAGGTCTGCCACGTGGAGAGATCTTTGTCGTTATGCATTCAAAAAACCAGCATTTGTTGAAATAGCCGCATATTCTACCCGTTATCTCCGGGCGCGCCAAACCACTGATGATACCAACGGGGTAAAATTTGATCCCGTAAGCGTTGGATTTGCCAGCCATGTTGCGAAAATGAAACAGTGATCTGTCCAGATCGGGGCGTTGTTAACCAGAGATACCCCTCCTTTCTGTAACGGCGAGCCACCTTGTCCGAGGGCAGTCGCCACGCGTTATAGCGGGATGCAGAGACCAGGGCGACACGCCCACCCACACGCTGCACCAGAGGGAGTGACGAAGAGGTATTACTGCCATGGTGCGGCACCTGGATAAGTGTAGACGCAAGATATTGCCAGTGACGGCTGAGCATCGCTTTTTCTCCCTGCGCCTCAATATCCCCGGTTAACAACAGGCTATGAGTACCGTCCTCAATTTTAACCACGCAGGAACCGTTGTTGCCGCGCTGCGGCGTGGTGGCGAGGGGCCAGTGCGCGCTGAAGGTCAGCCCCTGCCACTGCCAGCGTTCACCGCGAAAACAGGGATCATGGCCGCCCTGGCGCAGCGGGCTGCGTATCCACATGTTCGGCCACGCCTGGCGTAATGATGCCAGCCCGCCAATATGGTCCAGGTGTTCATGGCTGACGATCACCCCTTCCGGGCGTAAATGGTGCCAGCGTAGCCAGGGGATAATCAGCTGCTGCGCGCTGTCTCCGCCCGGCCACGCGGGTCCGGTGTCATATAAAATCGCTTTCCCCTGACGCTCGATAACCACTGCCAGCCCCTGCCCGACATCCAGCATATGCACCGCCCACCCTTCCGTTTTGTTCGCCCGCCATAACGGACTGGTCGCCAGTACCAGTGCCGACACACAGACCATCGGGTAGGTTCGTGTGCTCCGCATCCGCCAGGCGATAATCCCTCCCCAGGGCAGCAGGGTCAGCCACTGCCAGCGTTTATCGACCGGGATCCAGCCGTCAGGCAGCGTGTTCAGGAAGCCAAAAAGCAGGGACAGTGAGCCATCCGCCAGCGCCCAGACCAGATGTTCCGCGAGCGGCCATATTCCGAGATGGAGCCACATTGCCAGCAGAATGAGCGGCACTGAGATAAAAGTCACCAGCGGTACCGCCACCAGGTTGGCGACCAGCGATGACAGGCTAAACCCGTGAAAGACCATCACCTGCACCGGCAGTAACAGCAACAGCATGCCAAGCTGCAGGTGCAGCAGATTCACCACCGCCCTGACTGCCCATAGATCAGATAAACGGGGTTTAGGCACCCACTGATACCAGAAAATCAGCACAGCTACCGCAAAGGCCGACAGCAAAAGGCTATGCGATAACACCGCCAGGGGGTCGAGCAGCAGAATGGCGGCGATGCAGACCCGCCATACCTGCCAGGGAGACCAGAGACGTCCGCTTAGCTGCAGCGCCAGATAGGCTCCCAGCGAGACGACGGTGCGCAGCGCAGGGGGCTGCATCCCGGTGAGCCAGGCATAAAAGGCGGCAAAGCAGAAGCCCGCCAACAGCGGGGCGCGCCAACCCACCCAGCGGTTGGGCATGAAAAACTGCATGCCGCGCACCACCAGCCAGATAACCGACGCTGCCAGCGCAATGTGCAGTCCTGAGATCGCCATCAAATGCGATGTGCCCGTTTCCCGCATCAGATTTTTGATTTCTGGCGTCACCGCCAGACGCTCCCCCATGCCCAGCCCCAGCAGCACCGGGCCCCAGGAATAAGATGAGAGCCGGGTCGTGAGCGTTGCCAGATACCGGGCGCGGAGGCTGCAGCGGGCATCCACCACTTCTGCGTGGGTAAAACGCCCGGTCAGCGGCTGATGCTGCGCCAGAGCATAGCGCTGGGCATCAAATCCCCCTTCGTTAAGCTGCCCGTGAACGGGCCGTAACGATAAGGTCATCTTCCAGCGTTGTCCGGCACAGCCCGGCTGCGGTAGCGTATTGCCATACAGCGTAACGCCGACTGCGGACAGCATCGTCTTACCGTTAAGCCGGATAATGCGGGCCTGATACATCGTCTCACTCCCGTTCGCCAGGATCTCCACCTCAGCCTTCTGCGGCCTGGAAGTCAGATGCTGCATCGGCCAGACAGCACTCAGTGCAGCAAGCCCGCCCCAGGCAAAAAAGAGCAGCCAGAAGCCAATGCAGCGCGCAATCTGATGGCGGATTAAGGCCAGCAGGAGCCCGGCAACGATCGTGGCCTGCAGTACCGGGAGCGTAGGCAGCGCGGGCAACCAGAGCAGCGGTAAGATGGCCAGGATCAGACATGTCGCTAATGCAGACAAACACATTCACACCTCCCTGTATCAGGGCAGTGTGCGGCAGGTCACATGGCGTGTCAGGTAGGGAATAACGAGGTTGCAGCGCAGGCTGGCGAGAAATGTTCAGTTTGCAGCAAGCGGCCGCAAAACTTGCTGTGTCGATTCAGGCTTGTGAAAACACAAACAAAAAAAGCACCCGCAGGTGCTTTCTTGAGGTGACTCAGTTTCGCCCGCAGGCCAAACTCAGTCGCCGTAAATATTGGCGCGATCGCGCAGTTCTTTACCCGGCTTAAAGTGCGGAACGTATTTACCTTCCAGCTCTACTTTGTCGCCAGTCTTCGGGTTACGCCCGGTGCGTGGAGCACGATAGTGCAGAGAAAAACTACCGAAACCGCGGATTTCAATGCGCTCGCCCTGTGCAAGAGTGGTCGCCATATGCTCCAGCATCTCTTTTACGGCATCTTCCACTGCTTTAGCAGGTATGTGCGATTGCTGGCTGGCAAGTCTTTCAATCAATTCTGACTTGGTCATGATTCCTCCGGTTCCTTCAAACCCATTAGCTAAACAGCTTAAACAAGGGCGGCCGTAGCCGCCCTTTGTTATTGATTACAGGACGAATCCTGCAATCTGTCAAGTTACTCTACGAGTAACTTATTCGCCTTTAGCTGCTTTGAAAGCTTCAGCCATTGCGTTGTTAGAGAAGTTTGCATCTTCCTGTTTGTTAACAGTTGCGATTGCATCTTTCTCATCAGCTTCGTCTTTAGCACGAACAGACAGGCTGATTGCACGGTTTTTGCGGTCAACGCCGGTGAATTTAGCTTCAACGTCGTCGCCTACGCTCAGAACCAGAGTTGCATCTTCAACGCGGTCACGTGAAGCTTCAGAAGCGCGCAGGTAACCTTCAACGCCGTCAGCCAGTTCTACGGTTGCGCCTTTCGCGTCAACTGCAGTCACTTTACCGTTTACGATTGCGCCTTTCTTGTTCAGTGCAACCCAGTTGTTGAACGGATCTTCGGCGAGCTGTTTAACGCCGAGGGAGATACGCTCACGCTCTGCGTCAACCTGCAGAACAACTGCTGCGATTTCGTCGCCTTTTTTGTATTCACGTACTGCTTCTTCGCCTGCAACGTTCCAGGAGATGTCAGACAGGTGAACCAGGCCGTCGATGCCGCCGTCCAGGCCGATGAAGATACCGAAGTCAGTGATAGACTTGATTTTACCTTCAACACGGTCGCCCTTGTTGTGGGTTTCCGCGAACTGCTGCCATGGGTTGTTTTTGCACTGCTTCAGGCCCAGGGAGATACGACGACGTTCTTCGTCGATATCCAGAACCATAACTTCCACTACATCACCAACGTTAACAACTTTGGATGGGTGGATGTTTTTGTTGGTCCAGTCCATTTCGGAAACGTGAACCAGGCCTTCAACGCCTTCTTCGATTTCAACGAAGCAGCCGTAGTCGGTCAGGTTGGTAACGCGACCAGTCAGTTTAGTACCTTCTGGGTAACGTTTAGCGATAGCAACCCATGGATCTTCGCCCAGCTGTTTCAGGCCGAGGGATACACGAGTACGCTCGCGGTCGAACTTCAGCACTTTAACAGTGATTTCGTCGCCCACGTTCACGATTTCGCTTGGGTGCTTAACGCGTTTCCACGCCATGTCGGTGATGTGCAGCAGGCCATCAACGCCGCCCAGGTCAACGAATGCGCCGTAGTCAGTGAGGTTCTTAACGATACCTTTGACTTCCATGCCTTCCTGCAGGTTTTCCAGCAGCTGATCGCGTTCTGCACTGTTTTCGGATTCGATAACAGCACGACGGGAAACAACAACGTTGTTACGCTTCTGGTCAAGCTTGATTACTTTGAACTCAAGCTCTTTGCCTTCCAGGTGCAGGGTGTCACGAACTGGACGAACGTCTACCAGTGAACCTGGCAGGAACGCACGAATACCATTCAGCTCAACAGTGAAGCCGCCTTTAACTTTGCCGTTGATAACACCGACTACAGTTTCAGCTTCTTCGTAAGCTTTTTCCAGCGTGATCCAAGCTTCGTGACGTTTAGCTTTCTCACGGGACAGCAGGGTTTCACCGAAGCCGTCTTCTACTGCATCCAGAGCAACGTCAACTTCGTCACCAACCTGGATTTCCAGCTCGCCCTGGGCGTTTTTGAACTGCTCTGCCGGAATGGCGGACTCAGATTTCAGACCGGCGTCAACCAGTACTACGTCTTTGTCGATAGCAACAACAACACCACGAACGATGGAACCCGGACGGGTTTCGATTGTTTTTAAGGATTCTTCAAATAGTTGAGCAAAAGATTCAGTCATGTTTAATCTTCAGGTTAATATTAACGTCCACCTGGCTCCGTGCCGGATGGGGTTGTTTCACATACCCGCCGTCAATCCATTGCAGCGGGGGTACTGCTAAATCGGTCGCGATTACGCGATTGCCAGTTTTTGGCGCGCATATTGTAGCGCTTTTTCAATCACTTGCTCAATAGTTAAACTGGTAGAATCCAGAACTAATGCATCATCTGCAGGAACAAGCGGTGCAACGGCGCGATTGCGGTCGCGATCGTCGCGCTCTTTTATCTCAGACAAAAGCCGTTCAAAGTTAACACTAAAGCCCTTTTCCTGCAACTGCAGCATGCGGCGCTGCGCACGCTCTTCCGAGGAAGCGTCAAGGAAAATTTTGACCGGCGCATCAGGGAAAACCACGGTTCCCATGTCGCGTCCGTCAGCGATCAAGCCCGGCGCATCACGGAAGGCACGCTGGCGGCGTAAAAGCGCCTCGCGAACGCGCGGAAACGCGGCGACCTGAGAGGCTGCATTCGCCACGTCCTGAGTGCGGATCTCACCGCTGACGTCTTCCCCTTCCAGAATCACTTCCAGGTTGCCGTTGGTGGAGACAAAACGCACGTCAAGATGGGCAGCCAGCGGCACCAGCGCCTCTTCAGAGGCCACATCAACATGGTGATGTAGCGCAGCCAGCGCCAGCACACGATAGATTGCGCCCGAATCTAAAAGATGCCATTGCAATGCTTCCGCCATCGCTTTGCACAGGGTACCTTTACCTGCGCCACTCGGCCCGTCAATGGTGATAACCGGGGCAATTGCCGTCATCTTTTTCTCCTTAAATTAGGCATACCGTTGTGTAAACGCCGCGCATTATACGCGTCAACGTGCACAACTGTTACCTTTGCGTGCAAATTACGAAATGTTTGAAGCTGAGTGTAGAAGAAATGGGCGATGACAGCGTCATGAAGTGTAAGTAATTAAGCTGCCGCACCGGGCGGTGCGGCAGGAAAGGATCAGGCAAGCGTACTGATACGCGCCAACTGGTCGAAATAGTCCGGGAAGGTTTTCGCGGTGCATTTCGGATCCAGAATGGTGACCGGGGTATCCGACAGCGCCACCAGCGAGAAGCACATCGCCATCCGATGGTCGTTGTAGGTGCCAATTTCCGCAGCCAGCAGCTGTGCCGGTGGCGTGACGCGGATGTAATCTTCGCCCTCTTCCACTTCAGCGCCCACTTTACGCAGCTCAGTGGCCATCGCGAACAGGCGATCGGTCTCTTTCACACGCCAGTTGTAAATGTTTCGCATCGTGGTCGTGCCTTTAGCGAACAGGGCCGCCGTGGCAATGGTCATCGCCGCATCGGGAATATGGTTCATGTCCATATCGATGGCGTTCAGTTCGCCGCGGGTACAGGAGATGTAGTCATCGCCCCAGGTGACCACCGCGCCCATCTTCTCCAGCACATCGGCAAAACGAATGTCGCCCTGCACGCTGTTGCGGCCAATACCGGTCACTTTGACGGTGCCGCCTTTAATGGCGCCCGCTGCCAGGAAGTAAGAGGCCGATGAGGCATCGCCTTCCACCAGGTAGTGACCCGGCGTCTGGTACTGCTGCCCGCCGCGCACCACAAAACGCTGGTAGCTGTGGTTTTCAACCTCAACGCCAAAGGTCTTCATCAGGTGCAGCGTGATGTCGATATAGGGTTTGGAAACCAGCTCACCTTTGATGGTGATAGTGGTGTCCTGCGGCGCCAGCGGTGCGGTCATCAGCAGCGCGGTCAGGAACTGGCTGGAGACGCTGCCGTCCACCGCCACTTCGCCACCGGTAAAGCCACCGCGCAGACGCAGCGGCGGATAGTTTTCCTGCTCCAGATAGTCAATCTGCGCGCCGCCCTGACGCAGCGCATCAACCAGATGGCCAATCGGACGCTCTTTCATGCGCGGCTCGCCGGTCAGCACGATGTCGTTGCTGCCCAGGCACAGGGCCGCCGCCAGCGGACGCATTGCCGTACCGGCATTGCCGAGAAACAGTTCCAGCGCCTCAGCAGAGTGCAGCGCCCCGGCGTTGCCCGTCACTTCGCAGCGGGTGCGATCGGAGGACAGGGTATAGTGGACTCCCAACGCTTTCAGCGCATTGAGCATGTGGCGAACGTCATCGCTATCCAGCAGGTTAGTGAGAACAGTAGTGCCGTGTGCCAGCGCAGCCAGCAGCAAGGCGCGGTTCGATACACTTTTTGAACCAGGCAGATTAATGGTGCCATCTACCCGCGCGATAGGTTGTAACGTCAGGGATTCCATGAAACTTAACTCTCAATTCAACATAATAAAAACCCCGCAGCCAGGCCGCGGGGGAATAAACACGGGCGTGATTAACCGTGGCGACGTTCGAAGTCAGTCATGAAGTCGGTCAACGCCTTCACGCCTTCGAGCGGCATGGCGTTATAGATAGACGCACGCATCCCGCCGACTACACGATGGCCTTTCAGCGCATGCAGACCTGCGGCGAAGGACTCTTCCAGGAACAGCTTATCGAGATTGCTGTCCGCCAGCTGGAACGGCACGTTCATGCGAGAACGGTTCGCTTTGGCAACGTCATTACGATAGAAGTCGCTGCCGTCGATCACGCTGTACAGCAGCTCAGATTTCTGCTGGTTGATCTTATCCATCTGGGCCACACCGCCGTTGTTTCTCAGCCATTTAAAGACCAGGCCAGAGAGGTACCAGGCAAAGGTCGGCGGGGTGTTGAACATGGAGTCGTTATCGTTCAGCACGGTGTAATCCAGAATCGACGGACAGGATTTATGGGCTTTACCCAGCAGATCTTCGCGCACGATCACCAGCGTCAGACCGGCCGGGCCGATGTTTTTCTGCGCGCCGGCGTAGATCACGCCATAGCGGCTGACATCCAGCGGCGCAGAGAGAATGGTGGAGGAGAAGTCCGCCGTGACAACCACGTTCTCGCCAAAGTTTGGCTCTTCGTGGATGGCGATCCCGTCGATGGTCTCATTCGGGCAGTAGTGCAGGTAGGCCGCATCCCGGGAGAGCTGCCACTCGCTCATCGGCTTCACCGCGCGTAAACCGTCGACGGTAACTTTGGCATCAATCACGTTCGGAGAGCAGTATTTGTGCGCTTCTTTTACTGCGCTGGCTGCCCAGTAACCGGCATCAACGTAGTCCGCGGTGGTTTTGTCGCCCAGCAGGTTTAACGGAATGCCCGCAAACTGACCGCGCCCGCCGCCGTGGCAGAATAATACTTTGTAATTTGAGGGGATATTCAGCAGGAAACGAAAATCTGCTTCTGCCTCTTCTGCCACCTGAATAAACTCTTTACCACGGTGGCTAACTTCCATCACCGACGTGCCTAGACCATTCCAGTCACACAGCTCCTGTTGAGCCTGTTTGAGCACGTCCGCCGGTAACATTGCCGGACCTGAACTAAAATTAAAGACCTGAGCCATTTCCCCTCACCACGCTAAAAGCCATAAGTTATAACTGTGGATATCGGTTTTATCATTCAGTGACACGCGCCGCAATGTCTAAAGCTTATGACCCGCAAAATGTGCCCGCCGTCACACAATACATTCTGCCAGCGGGCCGTCACAAAACCGACAAAATCGCTGTCAGGTGAGGCGTTTTGCCCGGCTTACCTTCGTCCATTCCGGATGTTTACACCGCGAGCATAACCGCTCCTCCTGGGCATGCATCGTTTCAACCTTGCTGCAACGTACGCAGGCATACTCCCCATCGTCCGGCACCTTTATATACCGCTGGATACACTTATCGGGCAGGATGCACAGACCCGGTCTGACGTCGTCGTCAGGGTAGAAGTAGAGGCTGATCTGGCCATTGGTCTCAAGTATCGCCAGCCGCACCTGCCCCAGCTGTTCAACGCTGTTGAGCCTGAGCTCCATAAAAAACTCGAATTCGGTCATATTGGCGCTGTTTATCTTTTCCCAAGCCAACTGCCCCTCCTCTATCACCACAACCGGTTTACCTTCAAACAGATCTTCAAGCTTTTCGCTTTTTGACATCAGCCACATCACCAGCCGATAGAGCAGCCCAAGGGTAATAAAGGTGACCAGCACCGGCAGCATGGGGACGTCATCGTAAAAGGCGACGTCCCCGGCGGCGGAGCCCAGCGTCAGGATAATCAGGACCTCGAACAGCGACATTTGCCGCACGCCGCGTCGGCCGGTAATTTTGAGGAACACAAAAACCAGTACAAAGGTATACAGACTACGCAGCGCCACTTCCCATAAAAACTCCGGTGGAACCTTATCTAATGCCATTCTTTGCAGATCAAACGCTTTCATTTTTCTATGCCTTAACAGTCCCTTACTGCTAACAAGCATAGCCGAGTCATTTATTTTCGCCGAAACCGCCGGGGAGATAGCGCCTGTCATGCAAAACCCGTATCATTGCGCGCTTTCCGTACGATATAAGTGATCGCCATGACTCAAACGTTTATCCCCGGCAAAGACGCCGCCCTGGAAGATTCCATTGCTCGCTTCCAGCAAAAACTGACCGACCTGGGCTTTAACATCGAAGAGGCCTCCTGGCTCAATCCGGTTCCCCACGTCTGGTCCGTGCATATTCGCGATAAAGAGTGCGCGCTGTGCTTTACCAATGGTAAAGGCGCCACCAAAAAAGCGGCGCTGGCTTCTGCGCTGGGTGAGTATTTTGAGCGTCTGTCCACCAACTATTTCTTTGCGGATTTCTGGCTGGGCGACACCGTGGCAAATGGCCCGTTCGTTCACTACCCGAATGAAAAATGGTTCCCGCTGACCGAAGACGACGAGCTGCCGGAAGGGATCCTCGACGATCGCCTGCGCAAGTTCTACGATCTGGAAAACCAGCTGACCGCCAGCATGCTGATCGATCTGCAGTCAGGTAACGAGGATCGCGGTATCTGCGCCCTGCCGTTTACCCGTCAGTCTGACGAGCAAACCGTCTATATTCCGATGAACATTATCGGTAACCTGTATGTGTCCAACGGCATGTCCGCCGGTAACACCCGCAACGAAGCGCGTGTTCAGGGCCTGTCCGAGGTGTTTGAGCGTCACATCAAAAACCGCATTATCGCGGAATCCATCAGCCTGCCGGAGATCCCGGCTGACGTGCTGGCCCGCTATCCGGGCGTGGTGGAGTCTATTGCCAAACTGGAAGCAGAAGGTTTCCCAATCTTTGCTTACGACGGCTCTCTCGGCGGTAAATACCCGGTCATCTGCGTAGTGCTGTTCAACCCGGCGAACGGTACCTGCTTCGCCTCCTTTGGCGCGCACCCGGACTTCGGCGTGGCGCTGGAGCGTACCGTTACCGAACTGCTGCAGGGCCGTAGCCTGAAAGATCTCGACGTGTTTACGCCGCCAACCTTCGATGACGAAGAAGTGGCTGAGCACGCTAACCTGGAGACGCACTTCATCGACTCCAGCGGCTCTATCTCCTGGGATATGTTCAAGCAGGACGCAGATTATCCGTTCGTTGACTGGAGCTTCGCCGGTACTACCGAAGAAGAGTTCGCTACCCTGATGGCGATCTTCACTGCCGAAGACCAGGAAGTGTACATCGCGGATTACGAGCACCTGGGCGTGTACGCGTGTCGTATTCTGGTGCCGGGCATGTCCGATATCTATCCGGTGGAAGATCTGTGGCTGGCAAACAACAGCATGGGTGCGCATCTGCGCGAAACCCTGCTGGCCCTGCCGGAGAGCGCATGGGAGAAAGAGGACTACCTGAACCTCATCACCCAGCTGGACGACGAAGGCCACGACGACTTTACCCGCGTGCGCGAGCTGCTGGGCCTGGCAACGGGCAAAGACAACGGCTGGTACACCCTGCGCATCGGTGAGCTGAAAGCGATGCTGGCGCTGGCGGGCGGCGACCTGGAGCAGGCGCTGATCTGGACCGAGTGGACCATCGAGTTCAACGCCTCGATATTCAGCGCAGAGCGCGCGAACTACTACCGCTGCCTGCAGACGCTGCTGTTGCTGTCGCAGGAAGAGGATCGTGAGCCGCTGCAGTATCTTAACGCCTTTACCCGTATGTACGGCGCCGAAGCGGTTGAGAACGCCAGCGCAGCCCTGAGTGGCGAAGCGCCATTCCACGGCCTGCAGGCGGTGGATAGCGATCTGAAAGCCTTCCCTGCTCACCAGTCGCTGCTGAAGGCCTATGAGAAACTGCAGAAGGCCAAGAGTGCTTACTGGGCTAAATAACGCCATATAACATGACAAACAGTAGGCGTATACAATCACCTACGTTATATTACGGGGCAATTTTATTGCCCCGTTTTTTATTTGTGCGGCTATAAATTTAAATTGTAATAATTAAGTTAAATATTGGTAGCTATAATAATTGCGCTCTAGCGGTTATTGTTACTTTTTATATGAAATACTCCATTATAATTAACTGTCCGTGGGAGCGTCGGAAGAAAAAAATCAAATCATTTTGTAACTTTTAAAATTTATTTTTATACGGATAATCAAAAACTTACACCGCATCCGCTGGAAAACCACGCACTTTGCGGGCCTATAAGCCAGGCGAGATATGATCTACATCAATTTCTCTTCTATAATGCTTTGTTAGTATCTCGTCGCCGACTTAATAAAGAGAGAGTTAGTGTGAAAGCTGACAACCCTTTTGATCTTTTACTCCCAGCTGCGATGGCAAAAGTTGCCGAAGAAGCGGGTGTCTATAAAGCAACGAAACAACCGATGACGACGTTCTTCCTGGCCATCACTGCCGGGGTGTTCATCTCCATTGCCTTTGTTTTCTACATCACCGCCACCACCGGTACTGCCGGGATGCCTTTCGGTATCGCTAAGCTGATCGGCGGCATCTGTTTCTCACTGGGTCTGATCCTGTGCGTTATCTGCGGCGCTGACCTCTTTACCTCAACGGTGCTTATCGTCGTCGCGAAAGCCAGCGGTAAGATTACCTGGGGTCAACTGGCAAAAAACTGGCTCAACGTTTACGTTGGAAACCTGATTGGCTGCCTGCTGTTTGTCCTATTGATGTGGTTGTCGGGTGAATATATGACCGCCAACGGCGCGTGGGGGCTAAACGTCCTGCAAACCGCCGACCACAAAGTACACCACACATTTATTGAAGCCGTTGCGCTGGGTATTCTCGCCAACCTGATGGTCTGCCTGGCCGTCTGGATGAGCTACTCCGGCCGCAGCCTGATGGACAAAGCGATGATTATGGTTCTGCCTGTCGCCATGTTCGTTGCCAGCGGCTTTGAACACAGTATTGCAAACATGTTTATGATTCCTTTCGGTATCGTAATCCGTGACTTTGCCAGCCCGGAGTTCTGGACTGCTGTTGGTTCCAGCCCGGAAAATTTCTCTCACCTGACCGTTATGAACTTCATCACTGATAACCTGATCCCAGTCACAATCGGGAACATTATTGGCGGTGGTCTGCTGGTTGGGTTGACATACTGGGTCATTTACCTGCGTGGCGATAACCATCGTTAATGGTTTTCTCAGGCAGTAAATAAAAAATCCACTTAAGAAGGTAGGTGTTACATGTCCGAACTTAATGAAAAGTTAGCCACAGCATGGGAAGGTTTTGCCAAAGGTGATTGGCAGAATGAAGTCAACGTTCGTGACTTCATCCAGAAAAACTACACTCCATATGAAGGTGACGAATCCTTCCTGGCCGGTGCTACCGACGCAACCACTGCCCTGTGGGACAGCGTTATGGAAGGCGTTAAGCAGGAAAACCGCACTCACGCGCCTGTTGATTTCGACACCTCCATTGCGTCCACCATCACTTCTCACGACGCGGGTTATATCAATAAATCCCTCGAGAAGATCGTTGGTCTGCAAACTGAAGCACCACTGAAACGTGCGATTATCCCGTTCGGTGGTATCAAAATGGTTGAAGGTTCATGCAAAGCGTACGATCGCGAGCTGGACCCAATGCTGAAGAAAATCTTCACTGAATACCGCAAAACTCACAACCAGGGCGTGTTTGACGTTTACACCAAAGACATCCTGAACTGCCGTAAATCAGGCGTCCTGACCGGTCTGCCAGATGCGTATGGCCGTGGCCGTATCATCGGTGACTACCGTCGCGTTGCGCTGTACGGTATCGACTTCCTGATGAAAGACAAATACGCTCAGTTCCTGTCCCTGCAGTCTGACATGGAAAACGGCGTAAACCTGGAAGCAACTATCCGTCTGCGTGAAGAGATCTCCGAACAGCACCGTGCGCTGGGTCAGATCAAAGAGATGGCTGCCAAATACGGTTACGACATCTCCGGTCCTGCGACTAACGCTCAGGAAGCTATCCAGTGGACCTATTTCGGTTACCTGGCAGCGGTTAAATCTCAGAACGGCGCGGCAATGTCCTTCGGTCGTGTATCCACCTTCCTGGATGCATACATCGAACGTGACCTGAAAGCTGGCAAAATCACCGAGCTCGACGCACAGGAAATGATTGACCACCTGGTCATGAAACTGCGTATGGTTCGCTTCCTGCGTACCCCTGAGTATGATGAACTGTTCTCCGGTGACCCAATCTGGGCAACTGAATCTATCGCGGGTATGGGCGTAGATGGCCGTACCCTGGTGACCAAAAGCAGCTTCCGCTTCCTGAACACCCTGTACACCATGGGGCCGTCTCCGGAGCCGAACATCACTATTCTGTGGTCTGAAAAACTGCCACTGAACTTCAAGAAATTTGCCGCTAAAGTGTCCATCGACACCTCTTCTCTGCAGTACGAGAACGATGACCTGATGCGTCCTGACTTCAACAACGATGACTACGCGATCGCTTGCTGCGTAAGCCCAATGGTTGTTGGTAAGCAAATGCAGTTCTTCGGTGCTCGCGCTAACCTCGCGAAAACCATGCTGTATGCAATCAACGGCGGCGTTGATGAAAAACTGAAAATCCAGGTTGGTCCTAAGTCTGAACCAATCAAAGGCGATCTGCTGAACTTCGACGAAGTCATGGACCGCATGGATCACTTCATGGACTGGCTGGCTAAACAGTACGTTACCGCACTGAACGTCATCCACTACATGCATGATAAGTACAGCTACGAAGCCTCTCTGATGGCGCTGCACGACCGTGATGTTGTTCGCACCATGGCATGTGGTATCGCAGGTCTGTCCGTTGCGGCTGACTCCCTGTCTGCTATCAAATATGCGAAAGTTAAACCGATTCGTGACGAAGACGGCCTGGCTGTTGACTTCGAAATCGACGGCGAATATCCGCAGTTCGGTAACAACGACGCTCGCGTTGATGACATGGCGGTTGACCTGGTAGAACGTTTCATG
This sequence comes from Leclercia sp., assembly GCF_036780805.1. Lineage (NCBI taxonomy): Bacteria > Pseudomonadati > Pseudomonadota > Gammaproteobacteria > Enterobacterales > Enterobacteriaceae > Leclercia > Leclercia sp. The sequence goes on from NZ_DAIQCE010000001.1 coordinate 1,793,590, forward strand.
AAGAAAATTCAGAAACTGACTACTTACCGTAACGCTATCCCGACTCAGTCTGTTCTGACCATCACCTCTAACGTGGTTTATGGTAAGAAAACCGGTAACACCCCAGACGGTCGTCGTGCTGGCGCGCCATTCGGACCAGGTGCTAACCCAATGCACGGCCGTGACCAGAAAGGTGCTGTTGCCTCTCTGACCTCCGTTGCTAAACTGCCGTTTGCTTACGCGAAAGATGGTATCTCTTACACCTTCTCTATCGTGCCAAATGCGCTGGGTAAAGACGACGAAGTGCGTAAAACCAACCTCGCGGGTCTGATGGACGGTTACTTCCATCACGAAGCGTCCATCGAAGGTGGTCAGCACCTGAACGTGAACGTGATGAACCGTGAAATGCTGCTGGATGCGATGGAACACCCTGAGAAATATCCTCAGCTGACCATCCGTGTTTCTGGCTACGCAGTACGTTTCAACTCGCTGACTAAAGAACAGCAGAAAGACGTGATTACCCGTACTTTCACTCAGTCCATGTAAGTGGATTTGACTGAAATCGCGCCGTAAAACGCGTACAATAAAGGCTCCACACAAGTGGGGCCTTTTTAACACCTCCCGCACCACAGTCTCTTTTGCCCGCTATCTATAATAAATGGATAACAGCCAAAACAGACTCGACACAGCCGCTTGAGTTGTGCACATACACAGGCCCTGGACGGGCCGAATCTGGAGATATCACCGCAATGTCAACTATTGGTCGCATTCACTCCTTTGAGTCCTGTGGCACCGTCGATGGCCCGGGCATCCGCTTTATCACCTTCTTCCAGGGCTGCCTGATGCGCTGCCTCTACTGCCATAACCGTGATACATGGGATACCCACGGTGGCAAAGAAGTCACCGTTGAGGAATTAATGAAAGAGGTGGTGACCTACCGCCACTTTATGAACGCCTCCGGCGGCGGCGTGACGGCTTCCGGTGGGGAAGCCATCCTACAGGCGGAGTTTGTCCGCGACTGGTTCCGCGCCTGCCATAAAGAGAGCATTCATACCTGCCTGGATACCAACGGCTTTGTTCGTCGCTACGATCCGGTCATTGATGAACTGCTGGAAGTGACTGACCTGGTGATGCTGGATCTCAAGCAGATGAACGACGAAATCCACCAGAATCTGGTCGGCGTCTCTAACCATCGCACCCTGGAGTTCGCGAAATACATCTCCTCCAAAGGCATCAAAACCTGGATCCGCTATGTCGTGGTGCCGGGCTGGTCAGATGACGACGACTCTGCCCACCGTCTGGGTGAGTTCACGCGCGATATGGGCAACGTTGAGAAAATTGAGTTGCTGCCGTATCACGAGCTGGGCAAACACAAATGGGTGGCAATGGGAGAAGAGTACAAGCTGGATGGCGTTAAACCGCCGAAGAAAGAGACCATGGAACGCGTAAAAGGCATTCTGGAGCAGTACGGTCACAAAGTCATGTATTAACAAAACGCCCGGCATTCACCGGGCGTTTTATTTATCAGTCAAAGACACCATTAATGATGGTGGTCACAATCGCCGTACTCAGCGCAATTAAGACCAGATCCTTTCCGACCACCCGCCATTCGTAGCCCGGATAAGAAGGTAATTGCCCCAGCATCGACGCCGGTACGGCCTTTTTCGCGATGCCCGGAGGCAGCGGTTTACCGCGTGCGAGGTTTTTCGCAATACCCGGCGGCAGTGAATTATAACCCGTTAAGCCGTAATTCAACGCCAGATGCCGTGCATGATCGTAACTGACGCGCGCATCGACATCGTCTTTAACGCTTTTGTTTGATTTGCCTGAATTCTGGTGACCGTTGTCTTGTTTATGGCCCTGGTTACCGGCATTCCCGTTCCCATGATTGCCGCTATTACCTTGCCCGTTGCCGTGGCCATTTCCATTTCCGTTGCCCGGATGGGCCATCACAGGTGCAGATGCAAAGGTTAAAGACAATACTACTGCCAGCGCGGTAGTGGTAAAACGACGAGTAGACATGATCGCTGCCTTTTAGTAATAAACGCCTCTGAATTATCGTCTGACGCAATAAACAAACAATGCGTAAAACTCTCAGATGTGACAGAGACAAAAAAGCCTGTCGATGACAGGCTTTTATTTACTCAGGCATGGGCCACCGGCGTGGGATGCTCGCCCGCTTTACGCAGCAGCATAAGCAGGTAAATAAACGACACGCTGGCGATCATGATAAACAGCAGATTGTCGGAATAGTTCTGCATCAGCATGGCGGTAAAGGTCGGGCCCAGCAGGCTGCCAATGGTATAGCTCAGCAGCAGCGCCTGGTTCATGGCCACCAGCTGATGATGCTCCACTTTCTCACAGGCCCAGGCCATCGCCACCGGATAAAGCGTGAAGCCCGCCGCGCCCAGAATAAACAACGCCGGTGCCATCGCGGCATTACTCAGCATGGCGAGACAGCCCATGATCACCACAAAGACCTGAACGCGCAGCACCAGCAGGCGCCCAAAGCGGTCGGCAAGACGGCCAACCGGCCACTGCCCGACAATCCCGGCGCTGACCATCACCGCCATCCAGAAGCCGATCCCGGAATCGCTGACCCCCTGATGGTTCAGATAGAGCGGCATCAGACCATACAGCGAGCCCAGCACAATGCCGGAGATAATGCAGCCGTTCACCCCGAGACGCGCATGGCGCAGTCTCAGCATCGGCCAGATATGGGTTGCTTCCTGATGCTCGCTACCCTGGTTCACGATGCGCGTAAAGAGCAGCGGCAGAATGGCGGCCAGCACCATGCCGGTCACCCACGGCAGGACGCTCATCAGGTCGGTTGGCAGTTTGCTGACCATCAGTTGACCCAGCACGGTCCCGACGTAATAAACCATCATATAGGCCGCCAGCAGACGGCCACGGTTGCGGGAGGTACCGCTGCACATCAGAGCGCTTTCTACTACCACCCAGATCATGGCGCAGCCGACGCCCGCAATAAAGCGCCAGACCATCCAGCTCCAGAAACCGACCATCAGCCCTAACCCGGCACAGCCGGCGGCAAAAATAAGCGAGGCCAGATAATAGCTGCGGTTAAACCCGAAACGTTTAATCAGGCTTCCCGTCATCAGGGTACCCAGCAAATTACCGGTAAAAAAGGACGAGCTGACCATACCCACTTGCCAGGTCGGTAAGTGTTCATGGGCGAGCCACAGCGGAACGAGCGTGTTTAACACCGCGATCGCCAGGGTCAGCAAAAGCAGGCCACAGAGCAACAGGAGCACTGGCCGGGTATAGGTCGACATGGATTAAAAACCGTGAGGAAGTTCAGATTTCGTGCGCATCATGCCACTGGCAAAAACAAAGTCAATCCACCCGATCGGGCCGCGCGCACGATATGCTCCCTGTCGATTGAAAAAACTCATCCTGCTAATGCAAAGTCTGCTATCGATAATAATTATGTATTTGTTTTTGTTTATTTATGGCCAAAATTAAAACCAAACGACAGTAGAAAAATTTCATGATTGAAAAAAGAAAAGCCGGGCACTAAGTCCCGGCTTTATATAACAATAATCAGCGTTAACTGGCGACGGCCATTCCAACGGTCATATGCAGACCGTAAAACACCCCGCGTCCGATCATCTCTCCTGCCAGCACCAGCAAAAATGCCAGCGACAAAAGCGGGATTGCAGGCTGATAGCCTTTCAGCTGCGGCACGATCCAGCACACCAGCGCCGCTGCCAGCAGTGCCACTCGCCAGGCCATCAGCGAGCCGTAAGCTGGCACCAGGGCCGAAGCCTGCTGAATGGAACTGTGGATCGTTGCCAGCTCTGCGCCCTGCATCAGGGCCACCACCGTACTGACCGCCAGCGCCAGCAGCGACACGGCGGGCAGTAAACGCATCGCCCAGCCATCGACGCCCGCCACCCGCAGGAGCAGGAAGCCCAGCAGTGGGCCACCGATAAACATCGTCAGGAAGAAGCTCATCGGCGTCCAGACGCTGTACCAGGTTGGGACCGTGTCGATGGTGTTATAGACCCGGACCATCATCCAGACGAACACCACGCCCAGCACCATGGTCACTATCAGCCACAGAGCGCGTAAGCCTGCCGGCAGTTTTTTCAGTACCGCCAGCAGCCAGCCCAACCCACCAACCGCAAAGAAGATCGCCCCGCTGGCGATCTCGTTGCTGAGCGAAGACGCGCCCACGCGGTTCAGGGAGTTGAACGCGCGCATCGGCGAACCGAGGTGCAGCGTGGAGGCGATAAACCCGATCCCCATCAGCACCCACAAGCCAAACATGCTCAACACCAGCCGCTGCTGTTGCTCCCGGTTCAGATTACCGTTCAACAACGCCAGGGCGAGGACGATAAAACCGCCGACCACACACTGTCCGAAGACCGTAAAAATCATCAACGGCCATTCATGCCATCCGCTTCCCATCTCACACCTCCTTCGGATTGGCCAGATAGCCGGTGGTATCACCCGTGGGTCGGCTGTTGGCGTTAGGTTTTATGACAATACCCGGCTTCGTGAAGTGCGCCGATGGCAGCGGGGCGACGGCCGCCAGCTTGCCGTGTTTCTTACGCAACGCCTCAATCGGGCCGAAGTCCAGGGCCCGCAGCGGGCAGGATTCGACGCAGATCGGCTTGTGGCCCTCCGCCACGCGCTCGTGACAGCCGTCGCACTTGGTCATATGGCCTTTGGCGGCGTTGTACTGCGGAGCACCGTACGGGCAGGCCATATGGCAGTAGCGACACCCGATGCAGACATCTTCATTCACCACCACAAAGCCGTCGTCGCGCTTGTGCATCGCCCCGCTGGGGCAGACTTTGGTGCAGGCCGGATCCTCGCAGTGGTTGCAGGCGATGGAGAGGTAATAGGCAAACACGTTCTGATGCCAGACCCCGTTGTCCTCCTGCCAGTCACCGCCCGCGTACTCGTAGATACGACGGAAGCTGACGTCCGGGGTCAGGTCCTTGTAATCCTTGCACGCCAGCTCGCAGGTTTTACACCCGGTGCAGCGGCTGGAATCAATAAAAAATCCATACTGAGTGGTCATTGGCTACTCCTTACGCCTTTTCAACCTGAACCAGGTTACTGTGAGACGGGTTGCCTTTCGCCAGCGGCGACGGGCGTTGGGTGGTCAGCACGTTAATGCAGCCCGCCTGATCGACACGGTTTGCATCCGGGTTGTACCAGGCCCCTTCGCCTAATGCCACCACCCCCGGCAGAATGCGCGGCGTGACTTTGGCTTCGATATGCACTTCGCCACGCCCGTTGAAGATCCGCACCCGGTCGCCGTTGGCAATTCCGCGCCGCTGCGCATCCAGCGGGTTGATCCAGATCTCCTGACGGCAGGCCGCCTTCAGCACGTCAACGTTGCCGTAGGTGGAGTGCGTCCGCGCTTTGTAGTGGAAGCCGGTCAGCTGCAGCGGGAAGTCTTTACTCTGCGGATCGTCATAGTTCTCAAAGCCCGGGCTATAAACCGGCAGCGGATCGATGACATCGCCCTGCTCCAGCTCCCAGGTCGCGGCGATCTGCGCCAGCTCCGCGGAGTAGATCTCAATTTTGCCTGACGGGGTGGTCAGCGGATTCGCGGCCGGATCGGCGCGGAAGGCTTTATAGGCTACGTGATGCCCTTCCGGGTCACGCTGCTTGAACATGCCCTGCTGACGGAACGCATCAAACGATGGCAGTTCAGGGATGGCCTGGCGCGACTGCTCATACAGATGGCGCATCCACCCTTCCTGGGTGCGGCCTTCGGTGAATTGCTGCTCAACGCCCATGCGTTTCGCCAGCGCGGTAGTCATCTCATAGATGGTCTTGCACTCAAAACGCGGTTTGATGGCCTGGTCAGCAAAGATCACGTACGACATGTTGCCGCAGGAGGCGTCCAGCGCGAAGTCCATCTGCTCAGAGGCGGTACAGTCCGGCAGCAGGATATCGGCATACTTTGCCGAGGAGGTCATATGGCAATCCACCACCACAATCAGCTCGCATTTTTTGTCATCCTGCAGAATATCGTGGGTGCGGTTGATCTGTGAGTGCTGGTTGATCAGACAGTTACCGGCATAGTTCCAGATCATCTTGATCGGTACATCGAGCTTCTCTTTGCCGCGGACCCCATCGCGGGTGGCCGTCATCTCGGGGCCGCGCTCGATGGCGTCGGTCCACATAAACATCGAGATGCTGGTCTGAACCGGGTTTTCCAGGGTCGGCATGCGTACAAACGGCAGAGAGTACGAGCCTTCGCGCGCCCCGCTGTTGCCGCCGTTGATCCCCACGTTGCCGGTCAAAATCGCCAGCATGGCGATAGCGCGGGAGACCAGCTCCCCGTTGGCATGACGCTGCGGGCCCCAGCCCTGGGAGATAAAGGCCGGTTTTGCCCCGGCGATCTCACGCGCCAGCTTAACAATACGCGCCTCGGGAATACCGGTAATGGCCGCAGCCCAGGCCGGGGTCTTAGCGATCCCATCATTGCCCTGGCCGAGAATATAAGCCTTGTAGTGGCCGTTTGCGGGTGCGCCTTCCGGGAGCGTTTTCTCGTCGTAGCCGACGCAATATTTATCGAGGAACGGTTGATCGACAAGATTCTCGTTGATCATCACCCAGGCCAGGGCAGAGATCAGCGCCGCATCGGTTCCCGGGCGGATCGGGATCCACTCATCCTCACGCCCTGCCCCGGTGTCGGTGTAGCGCGGGTCAATGACGATCATTCTGGCGTTCGATTTTTGCCGCGCCTGTTCAATGTAGTAGGTCACCCCGCCGCCGCTCATGCGCGTTTCACCCGGGTTGTTGCCGAACAGCACCACCAGCTGGCTGTTTTCGATATCCGACGGACTGTTGCCATCGGCCCAGCCGCCGTAGGTGTAGTTGAGGCCAGCGGCAATCTGCGCGGTTGAGTAGTCACCGTAATGGTTGAGATAGCCCCCGCAGCAGTTCATCAGGCGTGCAATCAGGGTTTTACCCGGCGGCCAGGAGCGGGTCAGGGTCCCACCAAGGGTACCGGTGCCGTAGTTAAGGTAGATGGACTCGTTGCCATAATCCTTAATCAGGCGCTGCATATTATTGGCAATGGTGTCGAAGGCCTCGTCCCAGCTGATGCGCTCGAATTTGCTCTCCCCGCGTTTGCCCACCCGCTTCATCGGGTATTTCAGGCGATCCGGGTTATAGACGCGACGGCGCATGGAACGGCCGCGCAGGCAGGCGCGTACCTGGTGTAACCCCTCGTAGTTATCATCCCCGGTATTGTCGGTCTCGACGTATTTGATCTCGCCGTCGATGACATGCATGCGTAACGGGCAGCGACTGCCGCAGTTCACCGTACAGGCGCTCCAGACCACCTTTTCATCCGGCTTTACGGCAGCTACGGCTTCAGCCGCCGACGCCAGGCGTGAAAAAGGCAAAGACAATGCGCTACTGGCAACCGCCAGGCCGCCAATCGCGGTGGTTTTCATCAGGCCGCGACGGCTCACCTCGGCAGCCAGTAAGGCATCAGGCGTTTTTATTTTCATAGACTCTCACTTTGATTGCTCACAAAGTTCCATGTGCGGCAGCAACCGCTATATAGTTATTTATATAAGGAGTTATTGCGTTCACAGAGGTTTATGCTAACCAACTGCCAGGGGAGTATTACCCCTTTGGAGGGAGGGGGTATTGCCTGATGTCAAAAGCGGGGCATAAAAAAAGCGCCCGAAGGCGCTTTTTTACGATAGTGCAAATTAGCCGATGTACTGCTGGCCTTTCATGTAAGGGCGCAGAACTTCAGGAATTTCGATACGTCCGTCAGCCTGCTGGTAGTTTTCCAGCACCGCCACCAGGGTACGGCCCACTGCCAGGCCGGAGCCGTTCAGGGTGTGCACCAGACGGGTTTGCTTAGCGGACTTGCTGCGGCAACGTGCCTGCATACGACGCGCCTGGAAATCGCCGACGTTGGAGCAGGAGGAGATCTCACGGTAGGTGTTCTGAGCCGGAACCCACACTTCCAGATCGAAGGTTTTGCAGGCACCAAAGCCCATGTCACCGGTACACAGCGCCACGCGGCGGTATGGCAGACCCAGCAGCTCCAGCACTTTTTCCGCGTGACCGGTCATCTCTTCCAGCGCGTCCATGGACGTTTCCGGACGCACAATCTGCACCATCTCAACTTTGTCGAACTGGTGCATACGGATCAGACCACGGGTATCACGGCCATAAGATCCCGCTTCAGAACGGAAGCACGGAGAGTGTGCCGTCAGTTTGATCGGCAGATCGTCTTCGTCGATGATTTCATCGCGCACGAGGTTAGTCAGCGGCACTTCTGCGGTTGGGATCAGCGCGTAGTTGCTGCTGTCTGCTTCTTCATCCAGCGGACGGGTATGGAACAGATCGCCGGCAAATTTCGGCAGCTGGCCGGTACCGTACAGCGTATCGTGGTTAACCAGATACGGGACGTAGGTTTCGCTGTAGCCGTGCTGCTCGGTGTGCAGATCCAGCATGAACTGGGCCAGCGCACGGTGCAGATGAGCAATCTGACCTTTCATCACCACGAAACGGGAACCGGTCAGCTTAACGGCAGCCGCAAAATCGAGCCCCGCGTGCATTTCACCCAGCGTGACGTGATCGCGAACCTCGAAATCGAACTCGCGTGGGGTGCCCCAGCGTTTCACTTCGACGTTGTCGTTTTCGTCTTTACCGACAGGAACGCTGTCGTCAGGGGTATTCGGGATCGCCAGGGCGATATCACGAATTTCGGCCAGAAGAACATCGAGATCGGCTTTCGCCTGATCCAGCTCTTCACCGAGTTTGTTCACTTCCAGGCGTAATGGCTCAATGTCTTCCCCGCGCGCTTTCGCCTGGCCGATGGATTTCGATCGAGAGTTACGCTCTGCCTGCAAGTTTTCGGTTTGTACCTGCAGAACTTTACGACGCTCTTCAAGAGCGCGCAGCTTATCTACATCCAGTTTAAAGCCCCGGCGTGCCAGTTTTTCAGCGACTGCGTCTGGCTCGTTACGCAGCAGATTGGGATCGAGCATGCTTATCCTGTGCTTATCGAATTAAAAAATAGGAGGAAATGACCGCAGCCTGCGGTCACAAGAATATACCCTAAATAATTCGAGTTGCAGGAAGGCGGCAAGTGAGCGAATCCCCAGGAACATAGAAAACTATGTGACTGGGGTGAACGAGCGCAGCCAACGCACATGCGACTTGAAGTATAACGGGTATACATTGCCAACATTACCGCAACGATAGCCCTAACGGTAGCGTTTTATAGGGCTATTTTGATCCTGTCCGGCAAGCCAGGTGAGCTTTTCGCCAATCTTGCCCTCAAGGCCTCTGTTTGTCGGGCGATAATAGCGCGTTTGTGCCATTTCCTGCGGGAAATACTCCTCGCCGGCGGCATAGGCGTTGGGCTCGTCGTGGGCGTAGCGATACTCCTGCCCGTAGCCCATCTCTTTCATCAATTTGGTTGGGGCGTTGCGCAGGTGGACCGGGACATCGTAATCAGGACGCTCGCGGGCATCAGACATCGCCGCTTTGAACGCGGTATAGACCGCATTGCTTTTCGGGGCGCAGGCCAGATAGACAATCGCCTGGGCAATGGCGCGCTCGCCTTCGGCGGGCCCGACGCGGGTAAAGCAGTCCCAGGCGGAGATCGCCACCTGCATCGCGCGCGGATCGGCGTTACCGACATCTTCTGAGGCAATCGCCAGACAGCGGCGGGCCACGTACAGCGGATCGCCCCCGGCGGTGATAATGCGCGCATACCAGTAGAGCGCAGCATCAGGTGCGCTGCCGCGTACCGATTTATGCAGCGCCGAGATCAGGTCGTAAAAACGGTCGCCTTTGTTATCGAAGCGCGCGCTGCGCTCGCCGGCGATTTCGGTCAGCAGCGCCGGGAGCAGCACCCGCTTGCCGCTGTCGTCGGCTTCGGCCATATCGGCCATCATCTCCAGGGTATTCAGCGCCCGGCGCGCATCCCCATTAACCAACTCGGCAATGGCGCGACGGGTCTCGTCAGGCAGCACGATATCCTGACCGCCATAGCCGCGAGCCTTATCGTCCATCGCCTGAGTCAGCACCTGCTCAATGTCTTCGGTGGTTAACGATTTCAGCAGATAGACGCGGGCGCGGGACAGCAGTGCGGAGTTGAGTTCAAACGAGGGGTTTTCGGTCGTCGCACCGATAAAGGTAATGGTGCCGTCTTCAATGTGCGGCAGGAAAGCATCCTGCTGGCTTTTGTTAAAGCGATGCACCTCATCGACAAACAGGATCGTGCGGCGACCGGCGTTACGGTTCTGGCGAGCACGCTCGATGGCTTCGCGGATCTCTTTCACCCCGGAGGTCACGGCGGAGATGCGCTCGACGTCGGCATCGGCATAGCGGGCAATCACTTCTGCCAGCGTCGTTTTACCGGTGCCTGGCGGCCCCCAGAGGATCATCGAGTGCAGATGCCCGGCCTCAATGGCGCGCGGCAAGGGTTTGCCCGCAGCCAGCAGATGCTGCTGGCCGATATACTGCGCTAAATTTTCTGGCCGCATACGGGCGGCCAGAGGTTGAAATGCATTATCTGAAAAATCGAGCGACAGGTTGCTCACGCACGCCTCTTACTTATTACGTTGGTCATCCACCGTCACGCCCTTCGGCGGAGTAAAGGTGAATTTAGATGCATCAACCGCCCCGTTCTGCTGGGATTTCAGCTGATAGCTGCTGCGCTGATCGTCCTGCTCAACCGCCCCGAACTGATTGATGGTCCCGTTAGTGCTGACGTTAATGGTGAACTGCTTCAGGTTGCCGTTGTTGCCTTTCGGCGTCAGCACGAAGTCATCGCCGTTCTGTTTAATGTTGTACTGCTGCCAGTCGCTGGACTGGTTACGGGCAATCAGCATAAACGGCGTGTTGCTGGCGGCATCCTTCAGCCAGGTCGCCGTGGCCTGTTCAACAAACGGGTTGAAGAACCACAGGGTTTTCCCGTCAGAGACCAGGATGCTCTCATCCGGCTGCGTCATATGCCAGTTGAACAGATTTGGACGTTTCACCCACAGGTCACCCTGACCTTCCTGCACCGCATTGCCGCTGCCGTCAGTCACTTTTTGGGTGAAGCTGGCGTGGAAGCTGCTCACTTTGTCCAGACGGTTTTTCAGGTCGCTGGCGGCATCAGCCCAGACGCTGCTCGCCACAAAGCTGGTCAGTAATGCACAGGTGATTGCAATTTTTTTCATTGGTAGTCCTTACAAAGCGTCATCCCGAAATGGGGGTTTTCTGTCAACTATTCTGGACCTGCCCGCAGGCAGGCGACAGAAGAAAATGCTTAATTATTGCTGATTTACCCATCTTTGCAATCGAGGGGGCATTATTCAAACGGCGGCGGGGCAAGCACTTCACGGTTGCCGTTATGCCCCTGCTCGCTGACGATGCCCTGCGCTTCCATCTGCTCGATGATACGCGCCGCGCGGTTGTAGCCGATGCGGAACTGGCGCTGAACCCCGGAGATAGAGGCTTTGCGTTTCTCGGTGACGAAGTTAACTGCCTGATCGAACAGCGGATCCAGCTCTTCGCCGCCGTCAAAGCCGCCACCGCCGCCGCCTTCGCTTTCGCTGTCAGAGGTGATGCCATCGACATACTGTGGACGACCGCGCGCCTTCCAGTCCTGTACCACGGCATGCACTTCCTGGTCACGCACGAAGGCACCGTGGACACGTACCGGTGAGGTGGAGTTCGGGCCTGAATACAGCATATCCCCCATGCCGAGCAGCGATTCCGCGCCACCCTGATCCAGAATGGTACGGGAGTCAATTTTGCTCGACACGGTAAAGGCGATACGGGTCGGGATGTTGGCTTTAATCAGGCCGGTGATCACATCCACTGACGGGCGCTGGGTCGCCAGCACCAGGTGGATCCCCGCTGCACGCGCTTTTTGCGCCAGGCGAGCAATGAGCTCTTCCACCTTTTTACCGACGGTCATCATCAGGTCAGCGAACTCGTCCACCAGCACCACGATGTACGGCAGTTTTTCCAGCACCGGATGCTCGGCATCCATGCTGTCGCCCGGTTTCCAGTACGGATCCGGGATCGGACGTCCCATTTTCGCCGCTTCGGCGATGATTTCGTTATAACCGGCGAGGTTACGCACGCCCAGCGCGGACATCAGCTTGTAGCGGCGCTCCATCTCGTTGACGCTCCAGCGCAGGGCGTTGGCGGCATCCTTCATGTCGGTCACGACTTCGGTCAGCAGGTGCGGAATACCTTCGTATACTGACAGCTCCAGCATTTTCGGGTCGATCATAATGAAGCGCACATCTTCCGGCTGCGCTTTATACAGAATGCTGAGGATCATGGCGTTCACGCCGACAGACTTACCGGAACCCGTGGTACCCGCCACCAGCAGGTGCGGCATTTTGGCCAGATCGGCTATCACCGGTTCACCCGCGATGTCTTTACCCAGCACCACGCTCAGCGGCGACGGGTTATCGCGGAATTTGGCGTTATCCAGCACTTCGCGCAGGTAAACGGTCTGACGTTTTTTGTTCGGCAGCTCCAGGCCAACGTAAGGTTTGCCCGGAATAACCTCGACCACGCGCACGGCCACGGTGGAGAGGGAACGCGCCAGGTCGCGGGAAAGGTTGGAGATACGCGCGGCTTTCACCCCCGGGGCCAGATTCAGCTCGAAACGGGTGATCACCGGGCCAGGCGAATAGTTCACTACATCGGCTTTAATCCGGAAATCGGCCAGGCGCAATTCAACCAGGCGCGCCATCTGATCCAGAGCGAAGGTATCAACCGGCTCGACCTCCGTTGGCGGCGGTGTTAACAGGTCAAATGACGGCAGCGGCGTGGTCGGCCTTTGCAGCGGACGGCTGTCACCGTTACGCATCAGCAGCGGATGGATCAGGCTCTGTTGAGACTGAGGCTGAACCGGTGGCTGCTGTGGCTGCGGCTGGACAGGCTGCTGAGGTTGAGCATATTGTTGCGGCTGCACAGGCTGCTGAGGCTGAGCAAACTGCTGCGGCTGCACAGGCTGCTGTGGCTGAGCGTACTGCTGCGGCTGCACAGGCTGCTGTGGCTGAGCATACGGCTGTGGCTGTGCAGGCTGCGGCGGCGTATAAGCCTGACGCGGTGGCTCCGCTTCCGGCATCACGCCCGGCGTAAACAGCGGTTCACTCGGCGTATCATCCACCAGATCTTTCATCGGTGAGAATTCAAAATCCGCCAGCGAGAACGGGTTCGCCCCTGTCGGCTGTTCACCGGCATAACGCTGCTGCTGCGTGGCGGCAAACTGGCGAGCCAGCTCCGCTTCAGCGGCATCGTCTTCGTCATCCTGGGTCTGATACTGCTGCGACTCAGGCTGATATTCCTCGCCATAACGCTGCTGTTGCTGCTGGGCGAACTGGCGGGCCAGCTCGTCCTGCTGCATGTCGTCACCATCGTCTTCGTACCGATCGTCATCGTACTGTTGACGGCCGGCTTTACGCGCTTCCTCTTCTGCCATTCGCTGCGAAGGCAGCTTAATGCCATACGAAGCCAGTTCACGGCGGGTAGGAACGCGCACGCGGTTAGGACGCGGCAGCTGCGGACCAATCCCCTCTTTCACCTGCGGACGCGGTGCGCCGCTGGTTGCCAGGCTGAATAACGGTGCGGCAGCACTCGCCGCAGCGGCACCCGCGGCGGTTGCCTGCTGCACGCTCGCCGCAACCGGTGCGACGACGGAGGCAGGCTCAACGGCTGGAACCGGTACAGACGGGATCTCAGCCGCTTTGACCGGAGCAGGCTCTTGCACTGCTTCTGGTACAGGCTGATACCAGGCCGCGAGCTGTTCACGCTCACGGGCACGTTTCTCTTCCACCTCTTCGAAGTAGTACAGCGGCGGACGAGACGGTTTAACCTCTTCAACCGGCGGCGCTTCAACGACTGGCGGCGTTACCACTGGCTCAGGATGATAAACGGCCTGCTGCGGTTCATACTGCTGCGGCTGTTCATACTGAGGTTGTTCGTACTGTGGCTGCTCGTACTGCGGCTGTTCATACTGCGGCTGCTCGTACTGCGGCTGCGCGTACACCGGTTCAGGCTGATAAGGTGGCTGCCACTGCTCCTGCGGCGCGGCGGCATAAGGCTGTGGCTCCGGCGTATAGACCGGCGCTGCTGGTGCAGCAGGTTCCGCATGCCATTCAACCGCAGGCGGCTGCAGATGGGCATCCGGCATCGAAGGGGTTGGCGGCGTCACCGGATCGACCGGGGCAGCAAAGGCCTGCGTAGCGGTAGTCGCAGCGGCTGCGGCGGCAAGCGGCTCAGCGACCGAATGGCCGTTGAGGAGCGGATCGTACTCATCAAAGTCGGAGGCCAGCGCACGATTGCCGGAGAACAGCACATCATCCGGATCGGCGGCCACGCCACGGGCACTGTATGCCACCTCTTCGTCGTCCATCCGTTTCCCGGAGAACAGGGCCGCATCCGTCTTACGCCCTAACGGATTTGCAAACTTCTCGGCCACGCGCTTACGGCGCGCCAGTGCCCCGCGCATAATGCGTGCGCGGCGGGATTCGCGACGCTCGGCGGCAGGCTCAGCCTCGTCGTAATCGTCCTCTTCATACTCTTCGTCAACCCAGGTGTCATCACGACGGGTGCGGTTGCTGGCAAAGGTCAGGACGTTGAGGATCACGCTGCCGATTTTTTCAGCGATGCTGACCCAGGACCAGCCGGTAAATAGCGTCAGCCCTGCGCCCCAGATGCAGAGCAGCGCGATGGTGCCACCGCTGCTGTGCAGCATCGGCTGCAGCGCGGTACTCAGCAGGCTGCCAATCACCCCACCGGAGGCAAAATACCAAATGTCATCGGCATTAATCGCCGCCAGACCGCAGGAGGTGAGGATCAGCGCCAGCGCGCCAATCAGGCGCAGCGAAACGGCAAAATAGTCGATGTAGTCATCGTTCTGGCGATGGCGCCAGGCAAACCAACAGCCACCAATGATGATGACGGGCAGAGTGTAGGCCATCACGCCAAAGATAAAGAACAGCGTATCCGCCAGCCAGGCGCCCGGTACGCCGCCTAAATTATGGATAGGCTCGTGCCATGCGGTCTGTGACCAGCTGGGATCGGAGGGATTGAAACTGAGTAAGGCTGCCATCAGCCAGACGGCAAAAAGAGCAACAAGGATCAGTAACGCCTCAAGGAGTCGGCGCCCACTGCTGAGCTTGGTTAAATTGACTTCTTTGTCTTCGGTATATTCCTGGCTCAAAACAGGCTCTCCAGGTATCAGGCAATTCCTGCCTGAGTGCTAAACGGACAACAGTGCCGGGAGGCCCGACACTGTTGCTGTATGGATTACCAGGAGTGTAATCAAAGTACGCTGATAATGCACCTGTTCCGTGTTAGCGCGTCTTAATAACCAGACGATTGCTCTGTTTGACTTCTTCCATTACCACGTAGGTACGGGTGTCGTTCACGCCAGGCAGTCGCAGCAGGGTTTCGCCCAGCAGCTTACGGTACGCAGACATATCAGGTACGCGGGTTTTCAACAGGTAGTCGAAATCACCGGAAACCAGATGACACTCTTGAATTTCTTCCAGTTTTTGCACGGCGGCATTGAACTGCTCGAACACATCCGGCGCACCACGATTCAGAGTAATCTCAACAAATACCAGAAGTGAGGCATCCAGGTAATGCGGGTTCAGCAGCGCTGTATAGCCCTGAATAAAACCCTGTCTTTCCAGTCGGCGCACACGCTCAAGGCATGGCGTCGGGGAAAGTCCCACACGTTTTGAAAGCTCGACGTTGGAAATACGCCCATCCTTTTGCAATTCATTAAGAATGTTACGATCGATACGGTCGAGATCTTTGCCAGGGCGCTTCTTGCTATCTACCATTATTATTGTCTCTCTGTATTCCTTCCCTAACTCCTGCCAGGACCCTGTGCACTTCACTGTTCAGAGTCTTTCCCCGCGGTTAATCGCATCGCCTGTTTTTTAGTTTGCGCGATTTGATTGGGGTTATGTGGTATGAAGACCGTTGCCCAGAGGCGGCCATCAACATCACGAATGGCATCTGTCCACACCATGCGTAGATTTCGCTGACCCGGTAAAAATGGTGATTTTGTGCATGACTATGCGTTACACAAAGACCGTTTTTTTTCTTCCTTGAATGTTTTCGCAAAAGCGCAGGGGATTGTCAAAGCAAAACATCGATTTTTAGTACAACGTGCCGGATATTCATTACGACCGGCGATTAATCCTCATTTTATCGCCGTCGTTTCGAGCGATTTACCATGATTATTGTTATAAAATCACCTTCCCTGCTCCGCTGTTGATTGGCGATTTCTATTACACACATCGTTAACAAAATCGCTACGCCCTTTTTTTACGACCGCAAATTCCCTACAATCCGTGAAAATGTCTGCCAACAACAATGGGGATCTCATGGGCACGGCCAAACACAGTAAACTTCTCATCCTTGGTTCCGGACCTGCGGGATACACCGCAGCGGTCTACGCTGCACGCGCTAACCTGCAACCGGTACTGATTACGGGCATGGAAAAAGGCGGTCAGCTGACCACCACCACCGAAGTAGAAAACTGGCCAGGCGATCCTGAAGGCCTGACCGGGCCGCTGCTGATGGAACGCATGCACGAGCATGCCGCCAAATTTGATACCGAAATCATTTTTGACCACATCAACAAGGTCGATCTGCAGAACCGTCCGTTCCGCCTGATCGGTGACAACGCGGAATACACCTGCGATGCGCTGATCGTTGCAACCGGCGCCTCTGCCCGCTATCTGGGTCTGCCGTCTGAAGAAGCCTTCAAAGGCCGCGGCGTGTCCGCCTGCGCCACCTGCGACGGTTTCTTCTACCGCAACCAGAAGGTCGCGGTCATCGGCGGCGGCAATACCGCGGTGGAAGAAGCGCTGTACCTGGCGAATATCGCCTCTGAAGTGCACCTCATTCACCGCCGTGATACCTTCCGCGCGGAAAAAATCCTGATCAAACGTCTGATGGATAAAGTGGCCAGCGGCAACATCGTGCTACATACCCACCGCACGCTGGAAGAAGTGACCGGCGATCAGATGGGCGTGGCGGGTCTGCGTATCCGCGATACACACAACACCGACAACGTTGAAACCCTGGAAGTGGCGGGTCTGTTTGTTGCCATCGGCCACAGCCCGAACACCGCGATCTTCGACGGTCAGCTGGAGCTGGAGAACGGCTACATCAAAGTGCAGTCCGGGATCCACGGCAATGCGACCCAGACCAGCATCCCGGGCGTGTTCGCTGCGGGCGACGTAATGGACCACATTTATCGTCAGGCGATCACCTCTGCCGGCACCGGCTGTATGGCGGCGCTGGATGCAGAACGTTATCTCGACGGACTGGCCGATCAGAGTAAATAATTTTTACAAAACAGCAACAAACGTAAAAAAGGCGGCGATAAGTCGCCTTTATTGTCTCTGCGTTGTAACATTGCCGTGCCCAATACCTAATAACATCACCTGCAAAGCACGCAATGGAAAAAACCCGTCAACAAGAGTTAACACGCTGGCTGAAACAGCAAAGCGTTCTTTCCCGCCGCTGGCTGAATATTTCCCGTCTTTTAGGGTTTATCAGCGGCGTGTTGATTGTAGGCCAGGCATGGCTGCTGGCCCGCATTCTTAACCATATGATCATGGAAAACATTCCGCGCGAGGCCCTGTTACTGCCTTTCATTGTGCTGATTCTGGTCTTTATTCTGCGTGCCTGGGTCGTCTGGTTGCGTGAGCGCGTGGGTTTTCACGCCGGACAGAACATCCGCTATGAAATTCGCCGCCAGGTGCTCGACAGGCTGCAGGAAGCAGGTCCCGCCTCGATCCAGGGCAAACCCGCCGGCAGCTGGGCGACGCTTATCCTCGAGCAAATCGACGATATGCATGACTACTACGCCCGCTATTTGCCGCAGATGGCGCTGGCCGTCTTCGTTCCCCTGCTGATTGTGCTGGCGATCTTCCCGTATAACTGGGTCGCGGCGTTGATCCTGCTGGGCACCGCTCCGCTGATCCCGCTCTTTATGGCGATGGTCGGCATGGGGGCCGCGGATGCTAACCGCCGCAACTTCCTGGCGCTGGGTCGCCTCAGCGGCCACTTCCTTGACCGCCTGCGCGGCATGGATACCCTGCGTATTTTTGGCCGCGGTGAAGCCGAAACTGACAACATTCGCCATGCCTCCCAGGACTTCCGCCAGCGCACCATGGAAGTGTTACGCCTGGCGTTCTTATCTTCCGGGGTGCTGGAGTTCTTTACCTCCCTGTCGATTGCGCTGGTCGCCGTCTATTTTGGTTTCTCCTATCTGGGCGCCCTCGACTTTGGTCACTACGGCACCGCCGTAACCCTCTCGGCAGGCTTCCTGGCCTTGATTCTGGCCCCGGAGTTTTTCCAGCCGCTGCGCGATCTGGGCACCTTCTATCATGCGAAGGCTCAGGCCGTGGGCGCAGCCGACAGCCTGAAAACCTTCCTCGAAACGCCGCTGGCCCATCCGCAGCGCGGCGACGTGACCCTGAGCACCAGCAAACCGGTCAGCATTGAAGCTGAGAATTTCTGCGTGCTGTCGCCGGAGGGCAAGGTGCTGGCGGGGCCATTAAACTTCACCCTCGCGGCAGGCCAGCGCGTGGTGCTGGTTGGCACCAGCGGCTCGGGCAAAAGCTCGCTGCTGAATGCCTTATCCGGCTTTATGGCCTACAGCGGATCGCTGCGCATCAACCAGGCCGAGCTGTCCGCGCTGGATCCTGACGAATGGCGCACCCATTTAAGCTGGGTAGGCCAGAACCCACAGCTTCCGGCGGCCACGCTGCGTGAAAACGTGCTGCTGGCGCGCCCGGATGCCAGTGACGAAGAGTTACAGTCGGTGCTCGATCGCGCCTGGGTCAGTGAGTTCCTGCCCCTCCTGCCGAACGGCGTGGACACGGTCGTGGGCGATCAGTCGGCGGGGCTTTCCGTCGGTCAGGCGCAGCGCATCGCCGTGGCCCGCGCCCTGCTTAACCCCTGCCAGCTTTTACTGCTGGATGAACCCGCCGCCAGCCTGGATGCGCACAGCGAACAGCGCGTGATGCTGGCCCTGGATGCCGCCTCGCAGCAGCAAACCACGCTGATGGTCACCCACCAGCTGGAGGGCATCTCCCGCTGGGATCAGATCTGGGTCATGGAAAACGGTCAGCTTGTCGAGCAGGGCGATTACGCCACGCTCGCGGCGGCACAGGGGCCATTTGCGGCCCTGCTGGCGAATCGTCAGGAGGACATCTGATGCGTGCTTTACTGCCTTATCTGGCGCTCTACATGCGCCACAAATGGATGCTGATCCTCGGCGTGGTGCTGGCGATCGTCACCCTGCTGGCCAGTATCGGCCTGTTAACGCTCTCGGGCTGGTTCCTCTCTGCTTCTGCGGTTGCCGGGTTCGCCGGGCTGTACAGTTTTAACTATATGCTGCCTGCCGCAGGGGTGCGCGGCACGGCCATCACCCGCACCGCCGGGCGTTACTTCGAGCGTCTGGTCAGCCATGACGCCACCTTCCGCGTTCTGCAACACCTGCGCGTCACCACTTTCAGCAAGCTGCTACCTCTCTCCCCTGCCGGTCTGGCGCGCTATCGCCAGGGCGAACTGCTGAACCGCGTGGTCGCGGATGTTGATACCCTCGATCATCTTTACCTGCGCGTTATCTCTCCACTGGTGGGGGCGCTGGTGGTAATTGTGGTCGTCACCCTCGGCCTGTGCCTGCTGGACGTTAACATCGCCCTGGTCCTCGGCGGGATCATGCTCCTGACGCTGTTTCTGCTGCCGCCGCTGTTTTACCGCGCCGGGAAACCGACCGGTGAAAACCTGACCCGTCTGCGCGGAGAGTATCGCCAGCAGCTGACGGGCTGGCTGCAGGGTCAGGCAGAGTTGACCATTTTTGGCGCCAGCCGACGCTACCGCGCCCAGATGGAAAACACCGAGCTGAACTGGCACGAAGCCCAGCGCAAGCAGTCGGAGCTCACGGCCCTGTCGCAGGCGCTGATGCTGTTGATCGGCGGACTCGCGGTGATGACCATGCTGTGGATGGCCTCCGGCGGCGTGGGCGATAACGCCCAGCCGGGTCCGCTCATTGCGCTGTTCGTCTTCTGTGCGCTGGCGGCGTTTGAAGCGCTGGCCCCGGTGACCGGTGCGTTTCAGCACCTGGGCCAGGTGGTGGCCTCCGCGCTGCGTATCACCCAGATCACCGGCCAGCAGCCGGAAGTGCAGTTCAGTACCGCCGCGTCCGAGGTGCCTGAGCAGCTGGCTCTCCGCCTGGCGGATGTCAGCTTTGCCTACGAGGGCCAGGCGCAACCGGCGCTGGACCACATTAACCTGACGATCCCGGCCGGATCACAGGTTGCGGTGCTGGGTCGCACCGGCTGCGGGAAATCGACGCTGCTACAGCTGCTGACCCGGGCCTGGGATCCGGCCCAGGGCCAGATCCTGTTCAACGATACGCCGCTGACAGCGATGAGCGAGCCTGCGCTGCGCAAAACGGTGAGCGTGGTGCCGCAGCGGGTGCATCTTTTCAGCGCCACCCTGCGCGATAACCTGCTGTTAGCCGCCCCCGGTGCCGCCGATGATGTGTTAAGCGCGATGCTGGAAAAGGTCGGCCTGCACAAGCTGCTGGACGACGAGGGCCTGAACAGCTGGCTCGGTGAAGGCGGTCGTCAGCTCTCCGGCGGCGAGCTGCGTCGCCTGGCGATTGCGCGCGCGCTGCTGCACGATGCTCCGCTGATGCTGCTGGACGAACCCACCGAGGGTCTCGATGCCACCACTGAGCGGCAAATTCTTGATTTACTCGAAAAAGAGATGCAGGGCAAAACGGTGCTGATGGTGACGCACCGCCTGCGCGGACTGGCGGATTTCGATCAAATTATTGTGATGGACAACGGACAGATTATTGAGCAAGGTAGTCACGCAGAGCTGTTAGCAAAACAGGGTCGCTACTACCAGTTTAAACAACGTCTGTAGTCTATATTTGAACCGATCCCTACTTCGCGTACTGGAGTTTTGTTGTCATGCGCCTGGTCCAGCTCTCTCGTCATTCTCTTGCGTTCCCTTCTCCGGAAGGGGCGCTGCGTGAACCTAATGGTTTGCTGGCCCTCGGCGGCGATCTGAGCCCGTCGCGTTTATTAATGGCGTACCAGCGCGGGATTTTTCCGTGGTTTTCCCCCGGCGATCCGATCTTATGGTGGTCGCCCGACCCTCGCGCCGTTCTGTGGCCGGCACAGTTTCATCTCAGCCGCAGCATGAAGCGTTTTCACGCCCACTCCCCCTATCGCGTCACCCTTAATCACGCGTTTGGTGAGGTGATCGAAGGCTGCGCCGCCGATCGTTTTGAAGGAACCTGGATCACCCCCGAGGTCATTACCGCCTATCACCGCCTGCACGAGCTGGGTTACGCCCACTCGATTGAGGTGTGGGATAAAGACGAGCTGGTGGGCGGGATGTACGGCGTAGCGCAGGGGACCTTGTTTTGCGGCGAGTCGATGTTCAGCCGCGCGGTGAATGCCTCGAAAACTGCCCTGCTGGTTTTCTGTGAACGCTTTACCCGCAGCGGCGGCCAGCTGATTGATTGCCAAGTGCTAAATGAGCATACCGCCTCGCTGGGTGCGGTTGAGATCTCACGCCATGAATATCTGCATCAACTGTCGACGCTGCGGATGCAGAAATTACCGCAGAATTTCTGGGTACCCGGAACGTTATTTACGCCTCAAAGATAAATGTTTTCCGCATATTTTTCCTCAAGGTGCTATAATTCTGCCGCAGAGTAGGTTCTGCCTGTTGCCCCGCCGCCGTTTGGGAATAGTTCGCATCCGATAACGCCCTATCGTTTATCCTGCCACCTCCCCTTTACGTATGCGCTTTTCGTACGGTCGAACCGTGACGTCCGGGTAATACGCTGAAACTGCTTTGCTGCGTTTTAAACGCGCAAATCTTTACTTAATTGATGAATTTCGGCATTATCTTGCCGGTTCAAAACTTGGTAGTGATACCCCAGAGGATTAGATGGCCAAAGAAGACAATATTGAAATGCAGGGTACCGTTCTTGAAACGTTGCCTAACACCATGTTTCGCGTAGAACTGGAAAACGGTCACGTTGTTACCGCGCATATCTCCGGTAAAATGCGTAAGAACTATATCCGTATTCTGACGGGCGACAAAGTGACTGTTGAGCTGACCCCGTACGACCTGAGCAAAGGCCGCATTGTCTTCCGTAGTCGCTAAGAGTTTTTCGCCGCGAATGGCGTAGTGTAGTAAGAATAATCAAGGCCGGGATATCCCGGCCTTTTTGTTTGCTGTTATGCGGCGTTAAAACCAGATTTCGGTCTGCACGCCAAAGTTCCATGTCCCGCCCGCCGCGAATCCTGCGCTGCCAAAGTCGTCGTTAATAGCATACCGATCCAGTTCTTTATCCCAGTTCATATATGTAGCGAACAGGCGGATCTCCGGACGCGCCTTGATATCAAACACGTTGCCCACTTTGAACGTCGGGGCAAAGGTCAGCTTGTAAAAATCCCCCTTCACCGCCTGGTACTGATTCACGTTCCCGTCCGACCGGTAGGTGCGCCCGTTGGGATCCAGATCCATATACTGCCAGGACGCCTCATACAGCAGGGCAAAATGTGACGTCAGCGCCTGTGAGGCGCGAAGGTTAAAGGTTGCCCAGTCGTAGCGATCCCCGTCCCGGTAACGATCCTCGCTGTGCTGGGCGATCACCGACGGCGCGATTTCCCAGTTTTTCGCCACCGGCAGAATGCCGTAAGAGGCGAAGCGCAGAGAGGTGGCATTATCCGTGAGATCGCCGTCGCTGCCCGGCTGGCGCGCTTCGGCCCCTAACCCGCCGCCAAACTGCAGCGCCGTTTCCGATACCCCCTTCGTCAGGCCATAAAACTGCTGTTTGTCGTGATAAGCCAGCATCGCGTAATAACCGTTTTGCGCGGTGTTGTCGCTGCGCAGGGCATAGCTGCCCGTCGAGGAGGTGTGATCCTTGAGGTCGTCGTTGCCCTGAGCCGTCATCCCGGTGAGCATCAGCTGCCAGTTACCGTAGAAGTGGTTGGCGGTGAGCATCAGGTTCTGAATGTCATTGTCTTCATAATATGCGCTGCCGAGGTCACCAAAATTGCGGCCATACAGGGAGTAGTCACCTTTCAGGTTATTGGTCCACTGCACGTCGTAGATCCCGGCCCCGGTGCCGCCGAGGAACATGATGTCGCTGTCGGTAAAGTGAATATCAAAGTTGTCGCGATCGAAACGCTTCCCGGCCCACAGATAAGCGTTTTTCGCCGGCCCGGAAAACTCGGCGAAGTTGCCCATCTCGACGTACATCTGGCGCACGTTGATGTGGTGGCTGTCGTTATCCTGCACCCAGGGATCGGGGTTGGTCGCACCATCGGCAATCATGGTTTTGAAGTGCGCCCAGGAGCCGTCATCGAAGGTCATGCGCTTGCCGAAACTCAGCTCGATGTAGTTGTCCTTCTCGTTACCCAGACGACCGACGTGCGCATCGCCATTCAGGGAGCTGGCCGGTGACACGCCCGGGCCGCCGCGAGCCCCTTTGCCGTGGTTATTAACCAGTAACCCGGAGCGGGCGTAAGCATTAAATTCAAACCCGTCGCTGAGCGCATTTTGCTTCTGCTTCTGGCTGACGGTTTCCACTTTCTTTTCGGTGGCCTGTGTTTGTTGGCTCAGGGTGGCTAATTTCGCCTCCGCCTGCGTGGCCCGCTGTTCTGCCTCCGCTGTACGTTGTTCCGCCTTATTCAAGCGCTGCTCCAGCAGCGCCAGGCGTTGTTCCACGGTTTGCGCGTCGGCAAAGACATATGAGGGCGAAAAAAGGGCGCAGCAAACCGCTGCGCTAATCACAGAGATACGCATAGATGTCCTGTTATCAGAAAGAGGTCAGATTAAATAGCGGCGGATTTTTTGAGTTCTGGCACGCCGTCCGGGGCGTAGATCCCGGCATCAAGATCGGCGCGGATCGCCGCGAAGCTGTCGTCAAGTCGGTAGAAGCGTCCGATCCAGATCATCGACGTCACGATTAACCCGGCAGGGATCCACAGATAGCAGGCCTGGATGGCCAGCAGGGCTGACGGGGTTTGCACCGCGTTGGCCACATAGCCGCCCGAGGAGAGCAGAAAACCGGTGATCGCCCCGGCCCCGGCCATCGCCACCTTGCCGAGGAAGCCGTTAATGGAGGTCAGGATGCCTGCGGTATTGATCCCGGTTTTCCAGACCCCATAATCCACCGGATCGGCCTGCATGGAGAAGTAGATTGCGGTGCGTTGACCGGCACCCAGTGACAGGACGATAGCCCCGATGACCAGCCCCCAGTAGTTGACGCCGGCGACCATCATGATCCCCATCCCGACAAGGTTAACCGTGCTGGCGACCAGGTAGACATGGCGTTTTTTCATTAATCCCGCGAGGAAGGGTACCGTCAGCGTCCCGAGCAGCGGCACAAAGGAGGAGATCCCGGCCACCAGCGCGGTCAGTTCGCTGCTGCCCACGTAATAGTGGAAGAAATAGACCAGCGCCCCCGTCTGGAAGAAGAACGCCCCCCACATCAGAAAGATATTCAGGGCGAACACCTTCCATGGGGTATTGGCTTTCAGGCCGGTCCAGGCCCGTTTCAGCGTCATGCGCTCCTGGGTAATGCTGATCTTCTCCTCCACATTGCGGAAGCTAATCAGCAGGAAGAAGGTAGCGATCACCCCGAACACCACGGCGGTATAAAGGAAACCCTGCGCCTGATTACCCTGCCCTAACGCCCCGACCAGCGGCAGCGTGGCGACCGCCACAATGGTGGATCCCAGCGAGCCAAGAAGAATGCGCACAGCGGATAAGGTGGTGCGCTCCCGGGAATCCGCCGTCAGGAACGGCAGCATTGCGCAGAAGGGAATATTGACGATGGTATAGAGGAACGAGAGGCACAGATAGGTGATAAAGGCATACACCAGTTTCCCGGTGGTGCCAAAATCGGGCACATAAAACGCCAGAATGCACATCAGACCGAAGGGTATCGCGCCAAACAACAGCCACGGGCGGCAACGCCCCCAGCGGGTGGTGGTGTTGTCGATCATCAGACCCATCAACACATCCGCCACGCCGTCCACCAGCCGCGTGACCAGGAACATGATCCCCACCCAGTAGGCCGGGAGGTTCATCACATCGGTATAGAAGAACATCAGGTACAGCGAGATTAACTGCCAGACCAGGTTACAGGAGAGATCGGCAATCCCGTAACCTAACCGTTGCCGCCATAGGGTAAAGAAGGTTTTAGCCATTTTGTTCACTTTATTGTTGTGTTATCAGAGGCCGAACTGGCGGATAAACCAGGCCGGGGTACAGCTCCAGGCATGGCAGTAACTGTTGATGAGCTTACTGCCATACGGGGAGAAGTCAGGTCTTTGCGGATCAAATAATTCCCAGAAGGTGTCCGCACCGTCATCCACCATCGCCCCCCAGTAGGCTTTAATCTCGGCCACGGCACGCTCACGCAAGCCGCATTTCAGCAGCGCGGCAATAAAGTGGTGGCGCAGATAGGGGGTATTCATGCCGATGGACGGCGGCGACTGAAGTAAATTCGTCATCACCTTTTGCTGATGCGCCGCATCGCCCACGTCGGCCAGCACCAGCCAGATTTGCGAGGCGGCGCTGATCTGGCGCGCTGAACCGCTGAGGTAAAAGCCGCTCGCTTCGTCCCAGAGTTGATACGCGGCACGTTTCACCAACGTCAGTTGATCGTGCAGGAAAGCAACCTGTTCAGGGGCGCAGACTTCCGCCAGCCGCCCGGCTTTGTCGATGCAGTAGATCAGCACGCCCTGGGAGGCTGCCTGCTTGTTAAGCCGATCGTGCCAGTCGATGAATGACCACCAGTCATCACTGTCTGTGACCAGGCCCGCTTCGCAACGCGCTAACGCCAGCTCGACCTGACGCAAGGCAATCGGCCACAGCTCGCGGGCAGTAGACATATCCCCGGTCGCCTGCAGGTAGTTGTAGAGCGTATCGACAAAAAAGAGCGAATAATCAAACAGGAAGGTATCATCCGCCATCACCTCGGGGCGGACGAAGATATTGGCTGAGACCATCCCGTCCTCCCGGCGATGACCGGCGAACAGATACAGACAGCGGCGCACCAGATCGTGATTGGCAAAAGTGACATCATTCACCAGGGCCTGTAACCGGAGGTCACCCAGCCATAACCGGCGATCCCGCTTCGGCCCGTCCTCAAACACCTCCTGCATACAGTTGCGCAGGGTTCTGACCGCCACTTCATCAATCTTTCGCAGCTGCGGATCCGTGGCGTTGCAGGGGGGATATTCGTCTGGCGCCGAGCTGACGCTATTTAGCGTGATATGGTTGAACCGCAGCTGATATTTAGGTGAAAGCGCCACAACGCGCACCTTCAGATAACGAAAACAGTAGCGGCGCGCGAGGGTAATATTCGCGGGCAGGACGTCAATATATTCATGGTGTTGTTGCAACCAGCTGCTGCTTAACCATCCCTGATAATCGCTGAAGGGCTCTGCCATTTCGCACAGCGTTTCGCCAAAAATAAACTCCAGATGGGCGGGGGCATCCGGCGGGCTACCCGCGGTTTCGCAGCTGAAATTTAACCAGCCAACGCCGTGGGTGCCAAAATCCAGAATAAATGTATCTCCGGGTGAGAAAGATTGCTCCAGCCAGGTGCTGGCATCGGCCACCTTTTCCGCACGCCAGCCGTGGAGGGCATGACTGTCGGGAACGGTATCGATCGCGCTGACGGGTGAGATCGCCTGCGAATAGAGTGTTGGCATCAATGCGCTGGCGGTGGCCAGGAGCTGCTCGTCGCGATACATGGTGAGATTGTGATGTTGCTGAAGTGCCTGAGACATACTGCGCCCTCTGTAAGATTTCAGGCAGAATAGAGGTGATGAGGCGTTGAAAGCCACTCTCAGATTGCCAACCCCCGACGCAGGTTGGCAGTGCCAGTGAGGTCACCCTGAGGATGTTCACATTTTGAAAAACAGGGCTTCTTAAGCAGGGGTAAATCAATTATCGTGCTCGCAGCTTTTCACGTTGCAGGATAATTTATGAACACCTTAACCATTGCGCATTATTTTAAATCCACAGACGATAAACTCGCCCTTTATAAAAGCGATCCGGAAGATAACAGCTGCGAACATTGTCATGAATTTGATGAACTGGTTATTGTTGAGCAAGGACATGGCCTGCATATTATTAACGGACGCCCTCTCTATATTCAGCAAGGGGATATTTTTTACGTCCAGCGTGGCGACCACCATTTTTATGATGAGCTGGGTACACTCAAGCTGATTAATATCCTGATAAACCCTGTGGCTGAATTTGTATTTTTACAGCACACCGGATCCCTGCTGCAACGCTTCTCGGTGCGGGATGCCAGCTGCTACACCTGGCTGGCACCGGAGATCCGCATGCAGTGCCATTCCCTGATCGATAAAATATTCAGTGCCCAGCCGCTGCAGGTTGAACAGCGGGAGTCGCTCTTTTTCCAGCTGGTGAATACGCTGCTACAGGCGCAGTCGGATGTTAACCACAACAACACCCGCTATAAGTTGCATAAGCTGCTCAATCACCTCCAGGAAAACTGCTTTGAGGAGTATGAATGGAACGATCTGGCTAAGCAGTTTCATTTAACCCCGCGCACGGCATTCCGCCATATTAAAGCCGCGACAGGCATGACGCCGGAAAATTATATTAAGCACCTGCGGCTGGTCTCCGCCCGGGTCAAAGTCCGTGAAACCGACATGACCATTACCGAGATCGCCTTTCTGTGCGGTTTCGCTAACAGCAGCCATTTCAGCACCCTGTATAAAAAGGTCTTTGCGGTTACCCCGAGCGAAGAGCGCAAAAGGTCTGAAATGGCCGGTTAATGCGCCCGGTCTCGCCAGGCTCAGGTGACGACTTAGTGAACATGCACCACGGTCATATCGGCCAGCATCGCATGGCTGATCTCGTGCAGCAGGCCGGTCAAATGCGGCAGCATATCGCGGTCGAAATGCGAGACCAGCAGCACATGGTTTAACGCCCGGCAGTAATCGCACTGGGCTTCGGTGCTGTCCAGTAGCCACTCCTGCTTGTGTGAGGGCGGGATCTCCGTTTCATCCAGCACGCGAAAATCGCTCATCGATTTTTCCAGCTCACTTTTGAATACATCCAGGTAGGCCGCAAGGCAGCGGCAGACGGGCTGCGTTTGCGGCAGCGAATTGCAATCGACCAGGATTTCGGTGAGCAGGTTGCAGCGCGCGGCAAGCGTGGAGAGATCGGGGGTGCTGAGTTCGAGTTCGCTGTAAAGCTGGGGGATATGATTTTCTGTATTCATAGGTAATTCCTTCACACACATTGAATTTACCACCGCAGGAAACGCCAGATTCGCTGGCGGCGGACGAAAAGGAATTGGCGTACCAGTGTGTGTGCTTACTGGCGCTTCAAAAGAAGCTTCCGATTCGCCCGCCAGATGCAGAATATACCCTTTTCCTTAGGGCGAACGAAGCCTGCAGCTAATCGCGCTGCTCACACACTTTCAGGACGCCAATCCTGGCACCTGATTTTGCAGGTGCATCGCCATTCTATTACTGTGGTTTTATCCAGCAATATCCCTGTTTACATTCTGGATAACGTCTCGCAAAATTTTGACGACCGTGCGCGTGGTTCCCCCTCACCCTAACCCTCTCCCTCAAGGGAGAGGGGACCGTCCGGCGCACTCACGTAGGCCGGGTAAGCGTAGCGCCACCCGGCAAAAAGCAGGCATAAAAAAACCGGGCTTTCGCCCGGTTTTTATCATCATGCAATAACGTTAGTGAGCCGCTTCCGGCTTGTGCTTCGCCGCACTCTGGAAGTCGTACGTCAGCTCGTTCTTCGCCTGATCCAGCGCTACCGTCACCTGTCCGCCGTCCACCAGCGAACCAAACAGCAGCTCGTTAGCCAACGGTTTCTTCAGGTTGTCCTGGATAACTCGCGCCATCGGACGCGCGCCCATCGCACGATCGTAGCCTTTCTCAGCCAGCCAGTCGCGGGCTTCCTGACTCACTTCCAGGGAGACCCCTTTCTGATCCAGCTGTACCTGGAGCTCGACGATGAACTTATCCACCACCTGATGGATCACTTCAGTAGAGAGATGATCGAACCAGATAATGTTGTCCAGACGGTTACGGAACTCTGGCGTAAAGACCTTCTTGATCTCTTCCATCGCATCGGTGCTGTTATCCTGGTGGATCAGGCCGATGGATTTACGCTCGGTCTCACGCACCCCGGCGTTGGTGGTCATCACCATCACCACGTTGCGGAAGTCCGCCTTGCGTCCGTTGTTGTCGGTCAGCGTCCCGTTGTCCATTACCTGCAGCAGCAGGTTAAAGACGTCCGGGTGCGCTTTCTCGATCTCATCGAGCAGCAGAACCGCGTGCGGATGCTTGATCACCGCATCGGTGAGCAGGCCGCCCTGGTCAAAGCCGACGTAGCCCGGAGGCGCACCGATCAGACGACTGACGGTGTGACGCTCCATATACTCGGACATATCAAAGCGCAGCAGCTCAATGCCCAGCGCTTTCGAGAGCTGAACCGTCACCTCGGTTTTCCCTACCCCGGTCGGGCCGGCGAACAGGAAGGAACCGACAGGCTTGTGCTCATGCCCCAGCCCGGCGCGGGCCATCTTGATGGCTTCGGTTAAGGCCTCAATGGCTTTATCCTGGCCGAAGACCAGCATTTTCAGGCGATCGCCGAGGTTTTTCAGCGTATCGCGGTCGCTCTGAGAAACACTCTTCTCAGGGATACGCGCGATGCGGGCCACCACGGATTCAATATCCGCCACGTTGACCGTTTTCTTGCGCTTGCTGACCGGCATCAGACGCGCACGCGCGCCCGCTTCGTCGATCACGTCAATCGCTTTATCCGGCAGATGACGGTCGTTGATGTATTTCACCGCCAGCTCCACCGCGGCACGTACCGCTTTCGCGGTGTAACGCACGTCGTGGTGCGCTTCGTACTTCGGTTTCAGGCCGTTGATGATCTGCACCGTTTCTTCGACCGACGGTTCAGTAATGTCGATTTTCTGGAAGCGACGCGCCAGAGCGCGGTCTTTTTCGAAAATATTGCTGAACTCCTGGTAGGTGGTCGAGCCAATCACCCGGATCTTGCCGCTGGAAAGCAGCGGTTTGATCAGGTTGGCGGCATCCACCTGGCCACCCGATGCCGCACCGGCGCCGATGATGGTATGGATCTCGTCGATAAACAGGATGCTGTTGGTATCCTGTTCGAGCTGTTTCAGCAGCGCTTTGAAACGTTTTTCAAAATCACCGCGGTATTTGGTCCCGGCCAGCAGGGAACCGATATCCAGCGAGTAGATGGTGCAATCGGCGATCACTTCCGGAACGTCGCCCTGCACAATGCGCCAGGCGAGCCCTTCGGCGATGGCGGTTTTACCCACGCCCGATTCCCCCACCAGCAGCGGGTTGTTCTTGCGGCGGCGGCACAGTACCTGAATCGCCCGTTCCAGCTCTTTTTCGCGGCCAATCAGCGGGTCAATACCGCCGACGCGGGCAAGCTGGTTAAGATTGGTGGTGAAGTTTTCCATACGTTCCTCCCCGCCTGCTTGCTCTTCGCTGTTGACCTGATGGCCGGAATCCGATGCCTGATTCGGCTCGTCTTTTCGCGTTCCGTGAGAGATGAAGTTCACCACATCAAGGCGGCTGACTTCGTGTTTGCGCAGCAGGTAGGCGGCTTGCGACTCCTGCTCGCTGAAGATGGCAACCAGCACGTTAGCACCGGTGACTTCGCTACGTCCGGAGGACTGGACGTGAAATACCGCACGCTGGAGTACACGCTGGAAGCTGAGCGTCGGCTGCGTGTCGCGCTCCTCTTCACTGACGGGCAATACAGGTGTGGTCTGTTCGATGAAGGCTTCAAGTTCCTGACGCAGCGCCACCAGGTCCACGGAGCAGGCTTCAAGCGCTTCGCGGGCGGATGGATTGCTGAGCAGTGCGAGCAGCAGGTGCTCGACCGTCATAAACTCATGTCGGTGCTCACGCGCTCTGGCGAAAGCCATGTTTAAACTGAGTTCCAGTTCTTGATTGAGCATAGGCACCTCCCCCAATTTTCATTGCCTTATTCAGGCTTTTTCCAGCGTACACAGCAACGGATGCTCGTTCTCCCTCGCATACTTGTTCACCATCGCCACCTTCGTCTCTGCGACTTCTGCAGTAAAAACACCGCAGATGGCTTTGCCATGATAGTGAACGGTAAGCATCAGTTGCGTTGCACGTTCTACATCATAAGAAAAGAACTTTTGTAGCACGTCAATAACAAATTCCATCGGCGTGTAGTCATCGTTCATTAACATAACTTTATACATAGATGGCGGTTTTAGCGCGTCGCGCACTTTATCTTCCGCCAGCTTGTCGAAATCGAGCCAGTCGTTCGTCTTACCCATTGTCAGTCGTCATCTTCGTTTACGGTCTCCGGTCGCGGGTCTGATTCTGACAGGAGGCTATACATAACCTGAATCTACCTCAGATGTCAGATAACTCACATCTATTATTGCCATCCGCGATGTCTGTCACAATACCCATCAATAGCGTTAACTGCTTCAAATTTTGACGCATTTTTACCCTCTCTTCCCCGGCAAATGCTTGACGCTGCCTTTGGTTTATCTAAATTGTACAGGCGTGAGTTGGCGAGGTTTTGAACAGCCCCCACTCCAGCACCGGTTCATTACATCTAACTCAATAAGATTTACGAAGGATGTCGAAGCATGGAAACGGGTACAGTTAAGTGGTTCAACAACGCCAAAGGGTTTGGTTTTATCTGCCCTGAAGGCGGCGGCGAAGACATCTTCGCGCATTACTCCACCATTCAGATGGATGGTTACAGAACGCTGAAAGCCGGACAAGCCGTTCGGTTCGATGTACACCTCGGGCCAAAAGGCAATCATGCCAGCGTTATTGTGCCCGTCGAAGCAGAAGTGGTGGCATAGCCCTCTGTTTCATTGTGTACACCCCGCACTCAAAATGCCAGCCCGATGCGCTGGCATTTTTATTTGTACGCGTTCGTGCGGCTTAACGCCCGGCGGCGCTGCGCTTGCGCGGGCCTACAAATCCTTCATGGGCTGCCGTGCGGCCTGACGCCCGGCGGCGCTACGCTTGCACGGGCCTACAAGATTTTGTAGGCCAACAGACTTACTCCCGGGCTAACGCATCCACCGGATCCAGCCGCGCGGCATTTCTTGCCGGCAGCCAGCCAAACAGCACCCCGGTAAAGGTAGAACAGAGGAAGGCAGTTAACAGCGCCATCGGTGAAAAACCAATTTCCCAGCCGGGTAAAAACAGCTGCAGCGTAAAGGCAATTAACAGGGAGAGCGTGATCCCCAGCGCGCCGCCCACCAGACAGACCAGCACCGCCTCAATTAAAAACTGCTGCAACACGTCGCTGGCCCGGGCGCCCACCGCCATGCGAATGCCGATTTCGCGCGTACGCTCGGTCACCGACACCAGCATGATATTCATCACCCCAATTCCCCCGACCAGCAGGGAGATGATCGCCACCAGCGTGAGGAAGAGCTGAAGAGTACGTGTGGTCTTTTCAGCCGTTTTCAAGAGCCCGTCCATGTTCCAGGTGAAGAAATCTTTCTTCCCATGGCGCAGGGTGAGCAGGCGCTCGATCTGTTGCTCCGCCTGAGCGCTGTCGTAGCCCTCCTTCACCCGAACGGTGATCGAGTTCAGCCACGACTGCCCCATAATGCGCCCGGAAATGGTGGTGTACGGCAGCCAGACGCGCAAAATCTTGCTGCTGCCAAACATCGACTGCTTCTCCTCCGCCACGCCGATGACCGTCGCGGGCATATTGCCCACCAGCACGATCTCACCCACCACTTTCGCTTTATTGGGGAACAGCTGTCGCCGGGAGTTGGCATCCAGCACCACCACCTGCGCCCGGCCCGCCAGCTGTTCTGCGTTGAAGGTGCCTCCCTCGCTGAAGGTCATGCCGTAGACGTTAAAGTAATCGCCGCTGACGCCGTTGGCGCTGGCCGCCACGTCAATATTGGCGTAGCGCAGACGCAGGTTCTGCGATACCGCCGGGGTGGCGGAGTTGACCCACGGCTGCTTCTGGATAGCGGCCAGATCGTCATATTTCAGCGCCTGCTGATACTGCGGCTCATCGTCGCCAAAGTCTTTGCCAGGATAGACGTCGATGGTGTTGGTGCCGATGGAGCGGATATCCGACAGCACCAGCTGTTTGGCGGCATCGCCCACCACCACAATCGAGACCACCGAGGCGATACCGATGATGATGCCCAGCATGGTCAACAGGGTGCGCATTTTGTTGGCGGCCATCGCCAGCCAGGCCATGGTCAGCGCTTCGCGGAAACTGCTGGCAAACTGTCGCCAGCCGGACGGCGGGGGTAGCGCCACCTCCTGGCGTCGGGTGGCATTGAGGCTGGGCGGCGGGTTGCTGACCAGCTCGCCGTCATGGATCTCCACGATCCGCCCGGCCTGGGAGGCCACCTGCGGGTCGTGGGTCACGATGATCACCGTATGCCCCTGATCCCGCAGCTGGTGCAGGATCGCCATCACCTCCTCCCCGGAGTGGCTGTCGAGCGCGCCGGTCGGTTCATCGGCAAGGATCACCTGCCCGCCGTTCATCAGCGCCCGGGCGATACTCACCCGCTGCTGCTGGCCGCCGGAGAGCTGCGAAGGCTGATAATCGACCCGCTCCCCCAGCCCCAGCCGGGTGAGCAGCGCCTGGGCCCGCTCAAGGCGTTTTTTGCGCTCCACGCCAGCATAGACCGCCGGCACTTCGACGTTCTGCGCCGCGCTCAGGTGGGAGAGCAGATGGTAACGCTGGAAGATAAAGCCGAAATGTTCCCGCCGCAGTTTGGCCAGCGCGTCGCCGTCCAGGGTCGCGACGTCGGTCCCGGCCACGCGATAGGTGCCGCTGGTGGGTTTATCCAGACAGCCGAGGATGTTCATCAGCGTCGATTTACCGGAACCCGAAGCCCCGACAATCGCCACCATCTCCCCGGCCTCGACGCGCAGGGTGATGCCCTTCAGCACCTCCACCGGCCCGTCGCCGGAGGGATAGCTCCGGCGGATATCATTCAGCTCCAGCAGGGCCGTCATTTGGCCGCCCCGGGCTGGCTCTCGCTGATGACGACCTCTTCACCCTCTTCCAGCCCTTTCACCACCACCACGTCGGTGTCGTTGCGCGAGCCGAGGCTCACCTCACGCTCGCGCGTCTCGCCGTTACGCAGCACCTTCACGTTGTAGCGGTTGTCGCCCACCGGTTCCCCCAGCGCCGCCAGCGGAATGGTCAGCACGTTTTTCTCCCCGGCGAGCTGGATATGCACCTGAGCGGTCATGTCCAGGCGCAGCACCCCCTGCGGGTTGGGCACTTCAAAACGGGCATGATAGAAAATGGCGTCATTGACCTTCTCCGGCGTCGGGAGAATATCTTTCAGCACCCCTTCGTAGCGGGTCTGCGGATCGCCCAGCACGGTAAACCAGGCTTTTTGCCCCGGCTTAAGGTGAATCACATCCGCCTCGGAGACCTGGGCCTTCACCAGCATGGTGCCCATATCCGCCAGCGTCAGGATGTTCGGTGCCTGCTGGGCGGCAATCACCGTCTGCCCCTGCAGGGTAGTGATTTGCGTCACTTCCCCCGCCATCGGAGCGACGATACGGGTGTAGTCGAGGTTGGTTTTGGCGCTGTCCAGCGAGGCCTGGTTGCGTTTGATCTGCGCATCGATGGTGCCGATCTGTGCCTGTTTGACCGCCAGTTCGGTGATCGATGTATCCAGATCCTGCTGCGAGATCGCCTGGGTGGTGGCCAGCTGCCGCTGACGGTTCAGGGTCACCTGAGCCAGCTTGCGCTCCGCTTCGGCCTGGCTGCGCTGGGCACGCAGCTCCATCAGGGTCGCCTCCACCTCTTTGATCTGGTTTTCGGCCTGCTCCGGATCGATGACCCCCAGCAGTTGCCCTTTTTTCACCTTATCGCCAATCTCCACCGACAGCGTTTTCAGCTGGCCGCTGACCTGCGCCCCGACGTCCACCTTGCGCAGCGCGTCCAGCTTGCCGGTGGCAAGCACGTTTTGCTGCAGCTCGCCCGGACGGACAATCAGCGTTTGATAGTGTGGTACCGGGGCGTTAAGCACCCGCCACAGCCAGAATCCAGCCACCAGTACAATCAGTACCAGCAGCAGAAACAGCTTCCTGCGTTTTCCCTTTAAGTTCATAAATATTCCAAATAGCTATTCTGGCTTACATAACTGTTGATTCTAACTAAACCGCTCCTCAACGAAACCCCTGCTTTCCTGGATGGATGAAAATCGTTGAGGAGAGGTTGATAAAGCCCCTGCTGAAATAACGATCTGGCAACAAGACCGGAATTTATTATGTCATCCATCGCAGAGTCATCTTTTACCCATCAGCCGCAACCTAAATCGGGCTGGCAGCTGTTTCAACGCCTGGCATTCGGGACATTAACCCCGGGACTTGCCTGGCGCAATCCGGCCTACCGCCGCAAGTTTATGCTGCGATCGCTGATGACGCCATTCAGCACCGCCCGCCTGCTGTCAAACCTGGCACAACAGCCGCAGCTGCTGCAGCTGTTGCAGGTTCAACCGGGGCTGCCCTGCCGCCTGCACCGTCCGTGGTTGTCCGTCGCCATCAACCGCCAGCAAACCCTGGAGGCGCTGAGCTGGCACTATCAGACGATGCAGCGCCAGCTCCCGGCCGCGCTGATGAACGGCTATCTCTCCCGGGAAGGGGTGACGTTACTGACCCTGACCGGCAAAGACGACCAGCAGTTTACCCTGCGCCTGTGCGCCGATGCGTTTCTGGATAAAGAGGGTGAAGCCACGCTGGCCTTTTGCGACGCCGACCAGACGGTGCTGGCGGAGGTAACCTTCACGCTGTGTCAGATGAACGGCACCGCGACGCTGTTTATCGGCGGGATGCAGGGGGCAAAAGCCTTTGTGCCGCACGAGGCGATCCAGAGCGCCACCAAAGCCTGTCACGGCCTGTTCCCGAAACGCCTGCTGGTGGAAGCCGCCATGACGCTGGGCAGCGCCCTTGCCGTGGAGCAGATCGTGGCGGTCAGCAACAGCACCCACATCTACCGCAGCTGGCGCTATCGCAAGAAAAAAGAGGGGAAACTGCTGGCCGATTACGACGGCTTCTGGGAGTCGCTCGGCGGCGAGCGCACCGACGAGGGCAACTACCGTCTGCCGCGGGTCATGCCGCGTAAACCGATGGAAGAAATCGCCAGCAAAAAGCGCGCCGAGTACCGCCGCCGCTTCGCCCTGCTGGACAGCCTGATTGATCAGG
Organism: Leclercia sp.; assembly: GCF_036780805.1. Taxonomy (NCBI): domain Bacteria; kingdom Pseudomonadati; phylum Pseudomonadota; class Gammaproteobacteria; order Enterobacterales; family Enterobacteriaceae; genus Leclercia; species Leclercia sp. Next base: position 1,829,883 of record NZ_DAIQCE010000001.1, read on the forward strand.
TCAACCAGGCGACCCGCCGTTAATCGGCTCTCCCGCGTGCCAGCCACAGCACGCGGGAGAACATTTTCCGCAACAGGGTCGGTACCGCTTCAACCCCGCGCCGCCCGGCCTCCATCGCCACTTCAATCGCCAGATCGGGCTTCGACGAGCGATGAATGGCTTTCATGATCACCCGCCGCATGTTCATCGGAATATCGTCGGGCACCATCGCCACCCGATGAAAGACGTCCGAGAAGCCCTGCCGGTACATGAAGTGCTCCATGTCCATGGCGGGCAGCGCCGTCAGGTGCTCGCGCTCCTCCTCCCGGTCGTTGTTAATCAGCCCGCGCACGGTGGCAGCATATTTCTTGCCCGCCTCGTCGCCGTCCACCAGCACGTGCCACTCAATGCCCATCCGCCGGGCAAATTTGATCAGCGGTTTTAAGCCCGACTGGGCGAACTCAATCACCTTGATCCCCTCGGCATCGAAGTGGTGGCCGCACTGGCGGGCCAGCTCGTTAATCACCCAGGTTTCGGTCTCCCCTTCCACCAGCAGCCAGCAGCGGGCGAACAGCGAGGAGGCGCGGTTAAAGCGAATATGGAAGGCGATCCGGCGGCTGTCTTCGGCATTCATCCCGCCCGGCCCAAGGCGGAAAGCCGTCACGCGCGAGGATTCGCGCACCAGGCGACAGACGTGCTCCACCGGGGTTAACGACAGCAGTTCGCCGGAGTTGGTGGTGGTGATGCGCTGCAAAGGCAGCAGATTCAGCAGGTGCCACGCCACCGAGAGCATAATCGGATGCAGGCGCGTCTCGGGATCTTCCACCAGCAGCAGCGGGCGGGCATCCCGGTCGAGCCGGACGGTGCCTTTGGCCTGTAGCAGCGTCGAGAAGAGCCCCAGCAGGATCACCCGGTGCGAACGGCCGCCGGGCTTGTCGATCATCCGGTTAATGATGTCGAGATAGCGCCAGCTGCGCTGTTCATCGTGGGAGCGCCGCCGCATCAGCCGGTTGCGGACCGGCGAGGAGCCCTGCTCGGTAAAGTAGTGCTCCAGCAGCTGCACCATCGCCGATAACCCCTGGCGGATCTGGCCGTCGGTTAAGTTTTGCGGACGTGCCACCAGCTCCCGGGCCAGGTAATCCAGCTCGCGGGCAGTCACTTCTACGTCGGGCATGTTAGGCACCGTGCCGTTGCGGATCCGGCGCATAAAGCGGGCGTCCCGCAGGCGCAGCACGGGCATCAGGCGCACCAGATGGCGCGCCAGCTCGTCAATATCCGCCAGCGGCAGAGGGTTGCCGTCGTTATCGAGAAAACCGCGTAACGTCAGCACGCTGTCGTCGTCCGCCAGCTCGCCCTCCAGACGATAAAAAATGCGCTGGTAGTCGTCCTGACACGGCACCCAGCAGTCGGCCAGGGGACGGTAGCGTCGGACGCGATGCCGACCCGGTTCGGATTCACGGAAGGTAAGAATAATATGCAGATGGTGTTCGCGCCCCAGCAGATCCCCGGGGGGAAACCAGAAATCTTCCCGGACAAAATGGTACAGATCGGATTCCGGGGAGAGCAGCAGCGTCAGGGCATCCAGCAGGCTGGATTTACCCCAGGCGTTTTCCCCGATCAGCACGTTATTGTGCTCAAGCATCAACGACAGACGGTTAATGCCGCGGAACCCTACGATTTCCACACGTTCAAGCAACATGTACCCTCCGGGAGAGATGAACTTTTCCTTTACGTTATCAGGAGTATAACGCCAGCGCGCCCGGACGGACACCCGATTGTCGAGGGAATATTAACAGGCAAAAATGAATAATTAAGAATTTAACCAACAACTTTCATTTGAAATAATGATTCCCGCCCAATACGCTTTCTGCCGGAAATTTCTCCCGGCTTTACTTGCCTTAATTTTATAAGGAAACGCAACACCTTGCCCTACATCAAACTTACCGTATTTATTTAACTGGTGAGGGGGGATATTCATTTTTAGAATAGAGGCGTTTTAAAACTCATCGCCCTTATTAGCGATAAATAACAATGGCGCAGGAGTGCGCTCTTTTTCTTTGAGGTGGTTATGTTCAGAAAGTTAGCAGCTGAATGTTTTGGTACATTCTGGTTGGTATTTGGTGGCTGCGGCAGCGCAGTACTGGCGGCAGGTTTCCCGGAATTAGGGATTGGTTTTGTCGGGGTTTCCCTGGCCTTTGGTTTAACGGTATTAACCATGGCTTATGCTGTGGGGCATATTTCCGGCGGGCATTTTAACCCGGCGGTGACATTAGGTCTCTGGGCGGGCGGTCGTTTTCCGGCGAAAGATATTCTCGGCTATATTATTGCCCAGGTGATTGGCGGGATTATTGCTGCCGCTATTCTGTATGTCATTGCCAGCGGTAAAACCGGCTTTGACGCTGCGGCCAGCGGTTTTGCTTCAAACGGTTTTGGCGAGCACTCCCCGGGCGGTTTCTCCATGCTCTCTGCTATCGTCATTGAAATCGTGCTGACGGCCGGTTTCCTGCTGGTGATCCACGGTGCCACTGATAAACACGCCCCGGCCGGTTTTGCCCCGATTGCGATTGGTCTGGCGCTGACCCTGATCCACCTGATCAGCATTCCGGTAACCAATACCTCGGTGAACCCGGCGCGCAGCACCGCGGTCGCTATCTTCCAGGGCGGCTGGGCGCTACAGCAGCTGTGGCTGTTCTGGGTGATGCCGATTATCGGCGGTATTATCGGCGGCGTGCTGTACCGCACCCTGCTTGAGAAACGCGATTAAGATTGTGCGCGTTGTGATGCCGGGTGGCGGCTTCGCCTTACCCGGCCTACGCAATGCCAAACCCCAGGCCGGGCAAGCGACAGCGCCGCCCGGCATTAAACCGCACCGCCCCCATTTTCTACCTTTACTGAACCGTCTGAATTGGGTAGTGTCACAGCGCCACTCATATAAAGGACCGGTTGTTCATGTTTTCAGGACTCTTAATCATTCTGATCCCGCTGATTGTGGGTTATCTCATTCCTCTTCGTCAGCTGTCAGCGCTAAAACTGATCAACCGTTTACTGAGCGGGATTGTCTACGTCATTCTGTTTTTTATGGGCATCAGCCTCGCCTTTCTCGATAATCTGGCGACCAACCTGCTGTCGATCCTGCATTACTCCATCATTACGATGGGGGTTATTTTACTCTGCAATATCGCGGCCCTGTTCTGGCTGGAACGTATTATTCCGTGGCGAAACCATCACCATCAGGAAAAATTACCGTCGCGTATTGCCATGGCGCTGGAGTCATTAAAATTATGCGGCGTGGTGGTGCTCGGTTTTCTGCTGGGGCTGACCGGGTTCGCCTTTTTACAGCACGCCACCGAAGCCAGCGAATATACCCTGATCTTCCTGCTGTTCCTGATTGGTATTCAGCTGCGTAATAACGGCATGACCTTAAAACAGATCGTACTTAATCGTCGCGGCATGATGGTCGCCGTGGTCGTCGTGGGCAGCTCGCTAATTGGCGGAGTGATTAATGCCTTTATCCTCGGCCTGCCGCTCAATACCGCCCTGGCGATGGCCTCCGGTTTTGGCTGGTACTCCCTTTCCGGCATTCTGTTAACTGAATCCTTTGGTCCGGTGATAGGCAGTGCCGCCTTCTTTAACGACCTCGGGCGCGAGCTGATCGCCATTATGCTGATCCCGGGCCTGGTGCGCCGCAGCCGCTCCACGGCGCTGGGCCTCTGCGGTGCCACCTCAATGGACTTTACCCTGCCGGTGCTGCAACGCTCTGGCGGCCTGGAGATGGTGCCTGCCGCCATCGTGCACGGCTTTATTTTAAGCCTGCTGGTGCCGATCATGATGGCGTTCTTCTCCGCCTGATACTTCTTAGGCGGTAGCCAGCTACCGCCAAAATTGCGCTAAATCAATAACCCTTTCGTTTGTAGCAGAAAGCCCTTTTCTCTGTATCGTCACAGGCATAACCTTAAAGATGTATTTAAAATATAACTTTAACAGGTGTGATTATGTTTTGTGTGCAATGTGAACAAACTATCCGAACTCCAGCTGGCAACGGCTGCTCTTACGCACAGGGCATGTGCGGTAAAACCGCCGAAACGTCCGATCTGCAGGATCTGCTGATTGCCGCCCTGCAGGGTTTATCCGCCTGGGCAGTAAAAGCCCGGGAATATGGCATTATTGACCACTACGTTGATAACTTCGCCCCACGCGCGTTTTTCTCTACCCTGACCAACGTTAACTTCGATTCGCCACGCATTGTGGGCTACGCCCGCGAAGCCATTGCCCTGCGTGACGCCCTGAAAGCCCAGGCCCTGAACGTCGATGCCGGTGCCCGCGTGGACAACCCTATGGCCGATTTGCAGCTGGTGAGCGACGATCTCGGCGACCTGCAGCGTCAGGCGGCAGAATTTACCCCGAACAAAGACAAAGCGGCGATTGGCGAGAACATTCTTGGCCTGCGTCTGCTGTGCCTGTACGGTCTGAAAGGTGCTGCGGCCTATATGGAACACGCGCACGTTCTGGATCAGTACGACAACGACATCTACGCCCAGTACCACAAAATTATGGCGTGGCTGGGTACCTGGCCTTCCGATATGAACGCCCTGCTGGAGTGTTCAATGGAAATCGGCCAGATGAACTTCAAAGTGATGAGCATCCTGGACGCCGGTGAAACCACCAAATACGGCCACCCGACCCCAACGCAGGTCAACGTTAAAGCGACCGAAGGCAAGTGCATTCTGATCTCTGGTCACGACCTGAAAGATCTCTATAACCTGCTGGAGCAGACCGACGGCACCGGGGTCAACGTCTACACCCACGGCGAGATGCTGCCTGCCCACGGCTACCCGGAGCTGCGCAAATTCAAACACCTGATCGGTAACTACGGCAGCGGCTGGCAGAACCAGCAGGTGGAGTTCGCCCGCTTCCCTGGCCCTATCGTGATGACCTCTAACTGCATCATCGACCCTACCGTGGGCGCTTACGACGATCGTATCTGGACCCGCAGCATCGTCGGCTGGCCGGGCGTGAGCCACCTTGAAGGTGACGATTTTGGTCCGGTGATTGCCCAGGCGCAGCAGATGGCGGGCTTCCCGTACAGCGAAATTCCCCACCTGATCACCGTTGGCTTTGGCCGTCAAACCCTGCTGGGCGCGGCGGACTCCCTGATTGATCTGGTGAGCCGCGAAAAACTGCGTCACATCTTCCTGGTCGGCGGTTGCGACGGCGCACGCGGAGAACGTAACTACTTCACCGATTTCGCCACCAGCGTGCCGGACGACTGCCTGATCCTGACCCTGGCCTGCGGTAAGTACCGTTTCAACAAGCTGGAGTTCGGCGATATCGAAGGGCTGCCGCGTCTGATCGATGCCGGTCAGTGTAACGATGCCTACTCGGCCATCATCCTCGCGGTAACGCTGGCAGAGAAACTGGGCTGTGGCGTGAACGACCTGCCGCTGTCGCTGGTGCTCTCCTGGTTCGAACAGAAAGCGATTGTGATCCTGCTGACCCTGCTGTCGCTGGGCGTGAAAAACATCGTCACCGGCCCGACCGCACCTGGCTTCTTTACGCCGGATCTGCTGGCCGTCCTCAACGAGAAGTTTGGTCTGCGTTCCGTGACCACCGTTGAAGAAGACATGAAGCAACTGCTGAGCGCGTAAGGAGTAAAAGTATGACGATGCCAACCCATCAGTGCCCGTGGCGGATGCAGGTTCATCACATCCATCAGGAAACACCGGATGTCTGGACGATTTCGCTGCTGTGCCACGACTATTATCCGTACCGCGCCGGGCAGTATGCGCTGGTCAGCGTGCGTAACTCAGCGGAGACGCTGCGGGCGTACACGATCTCCTCCACGCCGGGTATCAGCGAGTACATCACGCTGACCATCCGTCGCATTGATGAGGGGGCTGGCTCCCAGTGGTTGACGCACGATGTGAAGCGTGGGGATTACATCTGGCTGTCGGACGCGCAGGGTGATTTTACCTGTGACGATAAGCCGGACGATAAATTCCTGCTGCTGGCCGCCGGCTGCGGCGTGACGCCGGTGATGTCGATGCGTCGCTGGCTGGCGAAGCACCGCCCGCAGGCCGACGTGGAGGTGATCTTCAGCGTGCGCTCACCGCAGGACGTGATTTTCGCCGACGAGTGGCGGAACTACCCGGTCACCCTGGTGGCCGAAAATAACGCCACCGAGGGTTTCGTTGCCGGTCGTCTGACCCGCGAGCTGCTGCAGCGCGTGCCGGATCTGGCCTCACGCACCGTGATGACCTGCGGCCCGGCGCCGTATATGGACCTCGTTGAAGAAGAGGTGAAGGCCCTCGGCGTGGCCCGCTTCTTTAAAGAGCAGTTCTTTACCCCGGTAGCAGAAGCCGCCACCAGCGGGCTGAAGTTCACCAAACTGCAGCCGGCGCAGACCTTCTTTGGCCGCGTGGGCAGCACGCTGCTGGAGGCGCTGGAGAGCAATAACGTGCCGGTGGTGGCTGCCTGTCGTGCAGGCGTCTGCGGCTGCTGTAAAACGAAGGTGGTGGACGGGAACTATACCGTTTCCAGCACCATGACCCTGACCGATGCCGAAGTGGCGGAAGGTTACGTGCTGGCCTGCTCCTGTCATCCGCAGGGGGATCTGGTGCTGGCCTGATGGAACGCCCGGTGGCGCTAGCGCTTACCGGGCCTACAAAGGCTAATGCCCGGTGGCGCTACGCTTACCGGGCCTACGAAATCCGTAGGCCGGGCAAACGCAGTGCCGCCCGGCGTTACTTCCAGACAGGATCGCTCACCACCGCATACCGCCCTGCTCCTAAAAATGCCACCGCCAGCGCACCAACGAAGAAGTAAACCAGGCTTTCAATCGCCCACGCTCCGACCGCATCCAGGGCGAAGGTTTTGCCCGTGCCCACCATCAGCCACGCCACCACCATGGTGAACGCTAATACCAGCGCCGCCGGACGGGTAAAAATGCCGAGGATAATCAGGATCGGCGCTACCACTTCACCAATTAGCACCCCGTAAGCGATAAAGCCCGGCAGCCCCTTCGCCGCCAGCATGCCTGCAATGCCCCCCACGCCGTCGATAGCTTTATGCATCCCGTGAAACAGCATCAAGCCCCCCACCGCCAGACGCAGCAACAGCCTGCCAAAATCGTCGTGCGTTAGCGTTTTATTAACAGCCGTTAACAATGATTTAACCATTTGAATTGATTCCTGTTTTTGTTGGATACACCATCAGAATATGACGAAATATTGCACATTGAAAGCAACTATTAATCAGGGGGATTAAACAGGCATGGCGGTCAGTTTCATCTAAGCTTGAAAGCGTTATCACATTCAGGAGACGGACTACCATGAAACAAACCGTGGCGAACTACATCGCGAAAATGCTGGAACAGGCCGGAGTGAAACGGATCTGGGGTGTTACCGGGGATTCCCTTAACGGCCTGAGCGACAGCCTGAACCGGATGGGCACCATCGAGTGGATGCCGACCCGACATGAGGAGGTCGCCGCGTTCGCCGCCGGGGCCGAAGCGCAGCTTACCGGGGAGCTGGCGGTGTGCGCCGGATCCTGCGGGCCGGGCAACCTGCATCTGATTAACGGCCTGTTTGACTGTCATCGTAATAACGTCCCGGTGCTGGCCATCGCGGCGCACATTCCCTCCAGTGAAATCGGCAGCGGCTATTTTCAGGAGACGCATCCCCAGGAGCTGTTCCGTGAATGCAGCCACTACTGTGAGCTGGTCTCCACGCCGGAGCAGATCCCGCAGGTGCTGGCCCTGGCCCTGCGCAACGCCATTTTGAAACGCGGCGTCTCGGTGATTGTGCTGCCCGGCGACGTCGCCCTGCAGGCGGCCCCGGAAAGTGCCAGCAACCACTGGTATCCGGCCCCCCTACCGGTAGTGACGCCCGCCCATGCCGAACTGAAAAAACTGGCGCAGCTGCTGCGCTACTCCAGCAATATCGCCCTGATGTGCGGCAGCGGCTGTGCCGGGGCCCATGACGAGCTGGTGGAGTTTGCCGGCATGCTGAAGGCGCCGATTGTTCACGCCCTGCGCGGTAAAGAGCACGTAGAGTACGATAACCCCTATGACGTGGGGATGACCGGGCTGATCGGCTTCTCGTCCGGGTTCCACACCATGATGAACGCCGACACCCTGGTGCTGCTCGGCACCCGCTTCCCCTATCGCGCCTTCTACCCCACCGACGCGAAAATCATCCAGATCGACATCAACCCGGCCAGCATCGGGGCGCACAGCAAGGTGGATATGGCGCTGGTCGGCGACATCAAGGCCACCCTCGCCGCGCTGATGCCGCTGCTGGAAGAGAAAACCGATCGTAAGTTTCTGGATAAAGCCCTCAGCGACTATCGCGACGCGCGCAAGGGGCTGGACGACCTGGCGAAGCCCAGCGACAAGGCGCTGCACCCGCAGTATCTGGCGCAGCAGATCAGCCATTACGCCGCCGACGATGCCATCTTTACCTGCGACGTGGGCACCCCTACCGTCTGGGCGGCACGCTACCTGAAGATGAACGGCAAGCGCCGCCTGGTGGGCTCGTTTAACCACGGCTCGATGGCTAACGCCATGCCGCAGGCGCTGGGCGCTAAAGCCACCGCGCCGGAGCGGCAGGTGGTGGCGATGTGCGGTGACGGCGGCTTCAGCATGCTGATGGGGGATTTCCTCTCGGTGGCGCAGATGAAACTGCCGATCAAAATCATCGTCTTTAACAACAGCGTGCTGGGCTTTGTGGCGATGGAGATGAAGGCCGGGGGCTATCTGACCGACGGCACCGAGCTGCATGACACCAACTTCGCCGCCATCGCCGAAGCCTGCGGCATCACCGGTATCCGCGTGGAGAAAGCCTCAGAGGTGGATGATGCCTTACAGCGCGCCTTCTCCACCGAGGGCCCGGTGCTGGTAGATGTGGTGGTCGCCAAAGACGAACTGGCGATCCCGCCGCAAATCAAACTGGAACAGGCCAAGGGCTTTAGCCTGTATATGCTGCGCGCCATCATCAGCGGCCGCGGCGACGAAGTTCTGGAGCTAGCCAAAACCAACTGGCTCAGGTAAAAATATCCTTTTCAATTCATACACAAAATCATTCGTGTTGCATCAAGGCGGCAAGCCCGAAAATCCCCAGGAGCATAGATAACTATGTGACTGGGGTTTGAGGGCGCAGCCAACGCAGAGGCAGCGCGAAGGATGAAGTGTATAAGGATATGACATGATTGATTTACGTAGCGACACCGTCACCCGTCCGAGCCGTGCCATGCTGGAAGAGATGCTGGCCGCGCCGGTCGGGGACGACGTCTACGGCGACGACCCGACCGTTAACGAACTCCAGCGCTATGCCGCCGAGCTGAGCGGCCACGAAGCCGCTCTGTTCCTGCCGACCGGCACCCAGGCCAACCTCGTGGCCCTGCTCAGCCACTGCGAGCGCGGCGAAGAGTATATCGTCGGCCAGGGGGCGCATAACTACCTGTACGAAGCCGGTGGCGCAGCGGTGCTCGGCAGCATTCAGCCGCAGCCGATTGATGCCGCGCCTGACGGCTCCCTGCCGCTGGACAAAGTGGCCGCCAAAATCAAAGCCGACGACATTCACTTCGCCCGCACTAAACTGCTCAGCCTCGAAAACACCCATAACGGCAAAGTACTGCCGCGTGAGTACCTGAAAGCGGCGTGGGAATTTACCCGCGAGCGCAAGCTGGGGCTGCACGTCGATGGCGCACGCATCTTTAACGCCGTGGTGGAGTATGGCTGTGAGCTGAAAGAGATTACGCAATATTGCGACTCGTTCACCATTTGCCTCTCGAAAGGGCTGGGCACGCCGGTGGGCTCCCTGCTGGTGGGCAATGCCGACTACATCAAGCGCGCCAACCGCTGGCGTAAAATGACCGGCGGCGGCATGCGTCAGGCCGGGATCCTCGCCGCGGCGGGCCTGTACGCCCTGAAAAATAACGTTGCCCGCCTGAAGGACGATCACGACAACGCGGCGTGGATGGCGACGCAGCTGCGCGAGATCGGTGCCGATGTGATGCGTCACGACACCAACATGCTTTTTATCCGCGTCGGGGAAGATAACGCCGCGGCGCTGGGTGAGTTTATGAAGGCGCGCGGCGTGCTGATCAATGCCTCGCCGGTCGTGCGTCTGGTGATGCATCTCGACGTCAACCGCGAGCAGCTTGCGGAAGTGGTTGCTCACTGGCAGGCATTTTTACAGCGCTAAGGAGCAATCGTGCCGCAACGTATTCTGGTGCTGGGTGCCAGCGGGTATATCGGTCAACATCTGGTGGCCGCCCTCAGCGCGCGTGGGCACCAGGTATGCGCTGCGGCACGCAACGTTGAGCGCCTGCAAAAGCAGAACCTGCCCAACGTCACCTGCCATGCTATCGATCTCAACTGGCCCCAGGATCTGGCGGCCCTGCTTGAGGGGGTGGATACCCTTTACTATCTGGTGCACAGCATGGGCGAAGGCGGCAACTTCATCGCCCACGAGCGCCAGGTGGCGATGAACGTCCGTGATCTGCTGCTGGAACACCCGGTTAAACAGATTATCTTCCTCAGCTCGCTGCAGGCACCGGAGCATGAGCAGTCCGACCACCTGCGCGCCCGGCAGCTGACCGCCGAGACGCTGCGCAGCGCCGGGATCCCGCTTACCGAGCTGCGGGCCGGGATCATCGTCGGGGCGGGCTCTGCCGCCTTCGAGGTGATGCGCGACATGGTCTATAACCTGCCGGTGCTGACCCCGCCGCGCTGGGTGCGATCCCGCACCACGCCGATTGCGCTGGAGAACCTACTCCACTATCTGGTGGCGCTGCTCGATCATCCGGCGACAGCGCACCGGGTGCTGGAGGCCGCCGGGCCCGAGGTGCTGAGCTATCAGCAGCAGTTCGAACACTTTATGACGGTGAGCGGCCGCCGTCGTCCGCTGATCCCCATCCCCTTCCCGACCCGCTGGATCTCGGTGTGGTTTTTAAACGTCATCACCTCCGTGCCGCCGACCACCGCCAAAGCGCTAATCCAGGGGCTGAAGCACGACCTGCTGGCCGACGACCGGGAGCTGCGGGCGCTGATCCCGCAGGATTTAATCCGCTTCGATGACGCGGTGCGCAACACCCTGAAAGAAGAGGAGAAGCTGGTCAACTCCAGCGACTGGGGCTACGACGCCCAGGCCTTCGCCCGCTGGCGACCGGAGTACGGCTACTACCCGAAACAGGCCGGCTGTACGGTGAAAACCTCCGCCAGCCTGAGCGCCTTGTGGGAAGTGGTGAATCAGCTCGGCGGCAAAGAGGGCTACTTCTTTGGCAACGCCCTGTGGCAAACCCGGGCGATGATGGATCTGCTGGTCGGCCACAGGCTGGCGAAAGGCCGTCCGGCGGCGCCGTACCTGCAAACCGGCGATGCGGTCGACAGCTGGAAGGTGATTATCGTCGAGCCGGAGAAGCAGCTGGCGCTGCTGTTTGGCATGAAAGCCCCGGGCCTTGGGCGGTTGTGTTTTACCCTGAAGGACAAAGGCGACCACCGGGAGCTGGACGTCCGCGCCTGGTGGCATCCGCACGGCATGCCGGGTCTGTTCTACTGGCTGCTGATGATCCCGGCGCACCTGTTTATCTTCCGCGGCATGGCCCGGCGTATTGCACTTCTGGCAGAACTAAAGACAGAAAAAGTCTGATTAAAACTCCGAATCTTTCACGTTTCCCATTGCATAGCGCCGTAATTCACGGAAGAATGCGCACGAAATTCTATTCAATACAGTGGATCGATATGAAGGTACTGGTTACCGGCGCCACCAGCGGCTTAGGCCGCAACGCGGTGGAGTTTTTGCGCAATAAAGGCGTCAGCGTCCGGGCCACCGGTCGCAATGAAGCGATGGGTAAATTGCTGCAAAAAATGGGCGCAGAGTTCGTCCATGCCGATCTGACGGAACTGGTCTCTTCCCAGGCGAAAGTGATGCTGGCCGGGATCGATACGCTGTGGCACTGCTCCAGCTTTACCTCGCCCTGGGGCACCCAGGAAGCTTTCGATCTGGCGAACGTGCGTGCCACCCGCCGTCTGGGCGAGTGGGCCGTGGCCTGGGGGGTGCGCAACTTTGTGCATATCTCCTCCCCGTCACTCTATTTCGACTATCACCACCATCGAGATATCCAGGAAGATTTCCGTCCGGCGCGCTACGCCTGCGAATTTGCCCGCAGCAAGGCCGCCAGCGAAGAGGTGATCGACCTGCTGGCGCAGTCCAACCCGCACACCCGCTTTACCATCCTGCGTCCGCAGAGCCTGTTTGGTCCGCACGACAAAGTGTTTATTCCGCGCCTGGCGCAGATGATGCACCACTACGGCAGCGTGCTGTTGCCGCGCGGCGGGGATGCGCTGGTGGACATGACCTATTTCGAGAACGCCATTCACGCCATGTGGCTGGCCAGCCAGAGCGAGTGCGACAGCCTGCCGTCCGGCCGCGCGTACAACATCACCAACGGCGAACCGCGCACATTGCGCAGCATTGTGCAGAAGCTGATTGACGAGCTGAACATTCAGTGTCGGATCCGCTCGGTACCCTACCCGATGCTGGATATCATTGCCCGCAGCATGGAGCGGCTGGGTAACAAATCCGCCAAAGAGCCCGCCCTGACCCACTACGGGGTGTCGAAACTGAACTTTGATTTTACCCTCGATACGCAACGCGCGGAGAGCGAGCTGGGCTATAAACCGCTGGTGACGCTGGATGAGGGGATTGAGCGCACTGCAGCCTGGCTGCGGGATCACGGGAAGCTTCACCGGTAGGGGTACCGTCTTTCTCCCTCAGCCCTGTGGGAGAGAACATCCGATCGCCCCGGCTATCGCTCAGGGACAAACACAAAAACGGCAACCCGAAGGTTGCCGTTTTGCTTTTACAACGCAGTCCAGGCCTCTCCCCATGCCAGACCTGCGCCCGGTTCGTAGTAAGACGGAGCACTGTTACACCAGCCGCTGTACGGGAACGGTTTGCACTGGAACAGTTTACCGTGGTTGTTCACGATATCGCCTGCCTGGTACTTGCTGTTGGCGCTCCACGCTGCATAGGAACCCGAGGTGCCTTCATCCTGAGCAGGGGTTGCCGCTTTCGCTTTCACGTTCAGCAGGTAGGTGGTAGTGCTGCTCAGCTCACCGTCGCTGACGGTCAGGCTGATCTCATATTGCTGCGCCGTGGCCGCTTCGGGTGCCGTAAAGGTGACCACACCTTTATCTTCACCGCTCAGGGTCTGGCCGTCCTGGGAACGCCAGGTATAGGTCAGCTTGTTGCCGTCTTCGTCAGTGGAACCTTCACCGCTCAGAGAGACCTGAGCCCCTGCTTCAACGGCACCCACTGGACCGGCGATCGCTGCCACCGGGGCGTGGTTGGTGACCGCTGGAGTGGTCTCTTCCGCAGGCGTGGTATCCGCAGGGGTGGTGTCCGCAGGGGTGGTGTCCGCTGGGGTGGTGTCCGCTGGGGTGGTATCTGACGGCGTAGTATCCGACGGCGTTGTCTCCGCCGGCGTTTCATCCGTTGGCGTCGTTGCAGAGCCATCGTCATTTACGACGTTGACGTTAAAGAACTTCTGCACGCATTTGGTGTAATCGCCGTCTTTAAAGGCGCTGAACGGCGTCTGATAGCCCACCAGCTGGCAAGAGTAGGTCTGCCCGTTCGGGGTATCCGCGCTCCATCCCCAGTCCTGTTCCCAGTAGATTTTCAGCGCGCCCGCGCCACCTTCATCAAACTGCTTCATGTTGGCACAACCCAGCACTTCATCTGCCGCTACTGGCACTTTCAGGTAGTTGGCAAACTCTTTGTAGTACTTGATACGGTTCTGGGACTGGGCAATCTCAGTTGGACCGCCGCACTCAACGCCGCCGTTGATGATCTGGGTGGTCACACCGAAGCCCGGTACGAGGCCGTTTGCTTTGTCGTGATCGTTCGGCTGCCAGGTGCCGTCAATGACCTGCAGCATGCTCGGTTTCGGCGGCTGCGGGTAGGCGAAGAAGAAGATGGCGCTCGCCAGGTTCAGCCAGGTATCCGCCACCAGCTCCGGTTTATTAAGCAGGGTGCGGACATCGCCAAACATCGCTTCGGAGAACGGACCGTAGTTGTAGTTATAGGAGAGCTGTTTCGCACCGCGGCCAAAGTAGCTGAGGAAATCCCCGTCCTTGTCTTTGCCACACGGCCACGTCTGCCCCTGCCACACGTCCGGGTTACATTCGCCGTTATAACCGCCCTTCTGGCCTTCGCTCCAGCCCATTTCACGGACATACACCAGCGCCTGACGCCATTCGGCTTCCGGACGCCAGGATTCGTGACCGCCGGTTTCCTGCGCGAAGTGCGCAAACATGGTCGCCAGCTCTTTACGACAAATGGCCAGGCTGTCACGACCATCGGTATAGTTGTCGCACAGTGCCGGGAACTTACCGACGGCCTTCAGGAAGTTGCTGTAGCTGTAATCCTTCGCGCGCAGCGGGAACAGATATTCCCAGTCGCTCTCTTTCAGAATGCTCTCTACCCGCTTCACGTTATCCGGGTTCGCCGCGCGGCCGGGTTCAATCAGCTCAACCTGGGCGTTATCCAGCGTACGGATCGTCGCTTTAACCGACTGCATCAGTGGAAAGTTGGTCAGCTCTTTCTCTTTTTTCGTCAGATCGCTGGCCTTCATGGTATAGGGTTCGCTGCTCTCTGCCTTCAGCAGGGAGGCCTGTGCCATGACGGGTGCCACGCAAGCCCCTGCGACGAGAATGCTCAGTAATGTCCTTTTATTCATCTCAAATATTCCTGTTTAAAAAAATAATGCTTAATACCGACTCGATTTATGTATTAATCCTTTAATAAATAAATCCGGGGCGGTGACTTTTTCCTTTCTGAAAAACACCTTGCGGGTATTTTTCAGGAAAGCAAAAGCCGGTCTTATTATTTGTATTGCGACAGGGCTTTAATTTTTTGATATTTATCCCAGACCTTTCGGGCATACAGCTGGCGTTGCGGGTAATTCTCGTGTTTCAGCCCGGCGTTATAGGCTCCGACGGCCTCCCAGTTATTGCCATATACCTTGATCATTCCGGAGAGAATTGACGCACCCACCATAATGGAGGTGCAGGGCTCCGTGATTAATCGATATTCATTAATGCCTTTACGTTCCAGTGCAGGAAAATGTGCGCTGTTAATTTGCATCAACCCAACATCCCGTGAACCGTCGTGATTATGACCCACTGCATACGGGTTCAGCCCGGACTCCACTTCGGCAATCGCAAATAATAACCAGGGGTCGACGTGGTAATATCGTCCAGCAGAATTCCAGCAATTAGCGAAGGCACCCTGACTCACTAATAACAACAGAAAAATAACGCGTTTCATGTTTTCCCCGACCCGGGCGGTCAGTGATTGCGGGCGACAATCTCGCCCGCAATTTACCTCAAAGAAGATTATTTGCAGTCTGCGGCTGCGCCTTCTTTCACCCATACATCGCTGTTGGCCGGGTTGTCACCACGGGTCCACCATTTGGCACGGTAAACAGAACCGTTGTAGGTGGTGGTGTCGCCACCGTTGTAGACCATGTCAGCGCGCCAGTTGAGCTTCACGTTACTGACCAGGGCCCATGCACCCTCAGCAAAGGTCGGCTGGTTGCCCTGAGTCCAGTACTTCGCTTTCCAGACCAGGTTGTCGAAGCTAACGGTATCGCCGCTGTTGTAGACGGTGTTGGCACTCCAGGCCGCATACTTGCTGGCGTTAGCATCCACAGGGGCATCGCAGCTGTTGCCGGTGCTGGCTTCATCAGATGGCGTGGTGCCCTCATCGCTCGGGGTGGCCCCTTCGTCAGAAGGCGTCGTCCCCTCGTCGGTCGGCGTGGTGCCTTCATCAATCGCTTCAGACGCTTTCGGCGTGACGGTAACCTGTACGTTGGACTGTACGCTGGTTTTGCCGTCGCTGACGATCACGCTCAGCGTGTAGGTAGACTCAGCGCTGACTTCCGGGGCGGTGATGCTGATGTTTGCCGTATCGGTGCCGGTCGCGTTCATATCTGCCGGTACGCTCCAGGTGTAGGTCAGCGCATCGCCGTCCGGATCCGCAGCCTGGGCATTCAGGGCATAGGTCTGGCCCGCTTCCAGGGTGACGTTCGCCATCGGGTTAACAACCGGAGCCTGGTTCGCTTTCGGCGCTTTGTTGAGAACCTGTACGTCGACGGCGTTGCTCAGACCTTTCGCATCAGTCACGGTCAGGCGGAATGCCAGGGTCTGATTGCTGGTGACAGCCGGTACGCTGAAGGTGGCTTTCGCTTTGGTGCTATTGGCCAGCGTCACGGTAGAGCCAGAAATCTGGGTCCACTGGTAGGTGATTGCGTCACCATCCGGGTCGGTAGAGGCGGAGCCATCCAGCGTCACAGTCGCCGGACCGGTTACGCTCTGGTCAGCGGCAGAGGCAACCGGCGCGCGGTTGGTTACCACGGTCTCGTCGGAAGAGGCGCTGCTGCCCATCAGGCTTTCGTTCATCGCGTTCAGGATGTCGCCGTTATCGGAGTCGATAGACCAGGAGAACAGGCCACCCAGGTTTTTCGCCACCACATACTTGCCTTTCGCGGCAGTAGAACGGGCATCTTCATAGGAGATCAGGTCGCCGGTAGACTTGTTGAACAGGTATGGCGCTTCAGCAGCCGAGTCATAAGCGTAATCCCAGCCCGGTTTGCCTTTGTACTCGTTCACGATCTGACGGTAGTCCACTACGCCAGGTTCCCAGGTGCCTTTCACTGCGCCGGTTGCGGTGCCGGTGAACGGATTGTCGCCGGTATAGCCGTGGACGCCCGTCCAGCCGCGACCGTACATGCCCGCACCCACCACGATCTTGCCAGGTTTTACGCCCTGTGCCAGCAGCGCATCAACGCCGTTGGAGGTGGTGTAGTCGGTGTCAGGACGCCATGCCGGCGCGTGCAGCGCAGCCTGGTGGCCCAGCTCGGTGTTGCTCCAGCCGCCGTAGAAGTCGTAGCTCATCAGGAAGATGTGGTCGAGGTACTGCTGTACCGTGTTGTAATCAACGTCTTCAATTTTGTCCCTGCCGGAGCCAATTGCGGTGGTCAGCTCGTAGGTACGACCCGTTTCAGCAGACAGTTGATCCAGCATGGTGCGCAGATCGTGCATCAGCACGGTATAGGTGGCTTTATCCTGCTGCGGGTTGCCCAGGGTTTCATTCACGCCGCCGCCGCCAGGGAATTCCCAGTCGATATCAACCCCGTCAAAGAATTTCCAGGTTTTCAGGAAGTCTTTCACAGAAGAGACAAAGCGTGCGCGGATGGCTGAGTCGTTCATTTTGAAGAAAGGATCGGACATGGTCCAGCCACCGATTGACGGCAGAACTTTCAGGTCCGGATGGGCTTTCTTCAGGGCCATCAGCTGGCCAAAGTTACCTTTGTACGGGTCGTCCCAGTTAGACACGCCTGACTGTGGTTTTTGCAGCGCTGCCCATGGATCGTGGATCGCGACAGTAAAGTCCTGACGGCCATTACAGGCGCGTTGCAGTGCGGCGAAGCTGTTGCCGTTCTCCACGGTTTTCAGACCATCGTTGATGCCGTCGCCGCCACAAATTGGAATGAAGCCGTACAGAATATGGTTCAGGTTAGAAGCAGGGATTTTATCAACCGGGAAGTTGCGGCCATATACGCCCCACTCCGGGTAATAGGCCCCAACCACTTTGTCAGTGTGCTGAGCGAACGTTTTATTGTTTTCCTGCATGGAGGACGTTAACGGCAGCAGGTGGCTACCATCGGTGTCCGCAACGATAATCAGCTTGCTGGCGCTTTTGCTACAGCCGCTGGCGTTACACAGTTCAACCTGTTCCTGATAGCGGCCGCCTTTTTTCACTTTGAAGGTCGCTGAGCCGGAGGCGCTGGCGGAGCCGGACCAGACGGTCACGCCATCCAGCAGAACTTTACCGGACGTTGGAGCGTCGCCGCTCCAGACGTTCCACTCGACTTTTACGTCGGCACCGTCATGGACTTTTACAAGGCTGTTATAGTCCTGCGCGGCCTGATCGACTTCAACAATGGCGAATTTATCATTGCCGCTGCTAATAGATGGAGTACCAGGCGCAGCTGCAAATGCAGAGCTTGTTGCGGCCGCAACAAACAGCGCCAGATATTTAGGCTTTATATATTTCATTCCCATTTCCCTATACCCTATTCGTGAACTTAAAAAACATGTCTTCCATAGACATGAAGTAAAACCATGCATGAATTTCAGAAAATATTAAAAAGAGAACTTACCACTTAAAATCTTCTTAAGATTTTCTGTCAGTCTCAAATTAAGATGACGAATCCATGTGGTTCTTGAATTGAATGATATTCTGGAAAATTATATTGCTCACTCAAATCCACTGGCGAAAAAATTGCAAAAAATGTTTGACAACTTTATTCAGAGAGCAAGCGTATAAACATGGGTAATAAAGACAATAACGCCAGCGAAGGCCATAGCAGGGCCAAACGAAATAGAAGATGATTTTTCCAGCGAATTAAATAACAAAAAATAAGCAACAATGCCCGTTAATGACGCCAGCAGCAGAATAGTGGGTAACGCCTGCCAGCCGCACCAGGCCCCCAGCGCCGCCAGCAGCTTAAAATCACCGTAGCCAAGCCCCTCGCGTCCGGTCGTCAGACGAAACGCCCAGTAAACAAGCCAGAGCGCAAGATACCCCGCCACGGCACCGGCAATGGCATCGCTCAGCGGCAATAAGGCGGTGCTCATCTGCACCAGCAGCCCGGCCCACAGCAGCGGCTGCGTCAGGCAATCCGGCAGCAGCTGGTGCTGGCCATCAATAACCGAGAGCGGCAGCAAAAAGGCGGCCAGCAGCCAGAGCGACAACAGGGACGGGATCGTGGGGATAAACCAGGCGCTAATGGCAAAAAACAGAGCGGTAAAGGCTTCGAGTAACCATAGCCGCAGCGGAATAGCGCTGCCACAGCGGTGGCAACGCCCGCGCAGGAGCAGCCAACTCGCCAGCGGGATGTTTTCCCACCAGGCTAAGGCGTGCTGACACGCCGGGCAGTGGGAGGCAGGAAACAGCAGGTTAACGCGCGGATCGTCATCAAGCAGCATCCGGGGGATACGCTCCGACACCACCCCCAGAAAACTGCCGATAATAGCGCCAAACAGGGCGCTCATCAGGCAGAACAGCGCAGGATGGCTGTCCCGCAGCAGCGTCAGGCTGTTCATGCCGCCTTTTTCCAGCTCAGTTCGATCTCCGCCCTGACATCGCTCAGATGATCGACCGGCGTCAGCTTCATTTTTTCCAGCCGGATGCCCGACGCGGTATTGATTTCACGCAGCCAGTTTTTCAGCTCGTAGTAATTCACCCGGGGCACAATAAAGGACAGGGTTTGCCCCTCCTGACGCAGATCGTCCAGCGTTAGCTTAATTTCCCGGGCGCTGTTTTCCACCACACTACGCGGATTACTGGTCGTTAACTGCCGAACCTGAAGGTGGTTTTTCTCTATTTCACTGCGCATCCAGTTCAGGGTTTCTGTCTGACGTTTGAGCGAGGACTGGCTATTTTTTATAATATTATCCAGCGGGACAACA
Source organism: Leclercia sp. (assembly GCF_036780805.1). NCBI lineage: Bacteria > Pseudomonadati > Pseudomonadota > Gammaproteobacteria > Enterobacterales > Enterobacteriaceae > Leclercia > Leclercia sp. The sequence goes on from NZ_DAIQCE010000001.1 coordinate 1,849,399, forward strand.
CCCGCATAATAAATCGCCACACAGCAGAATGCCCCCGCGAGAAATTTAATTAACTGTTTTTCGCGGGCAGAATAATTCTGATAACGCGCTTTACATTGTGCGACTCGCTGTTTCATTTATGTTTCCCTGTGATCATGGCGGTATAAGGGGCTGAAGTTGAAACAGGCTCAAGAGTAAAATCAAAATCCGCCTGCGCCTGACTGACAAAGGCCTGTAGCGACGGGTTATTTTCCGCACTGACGCTTAATGTCCAGCCATTTTGCGTACCGTCATACCCCAGCAGCGTAATTTCCATATCCGGTACCGATTGCCTGGCTTTATTCAGATCGTCGAGCTGCAGAAACACCCCCTTCTTCTCTTTTTTCAGATTCTGGCCAAAGTGATATTTAATGTTGCTCTGCTGGCGCAAACTGGGGAAGTGGTACTGATAGACCGTGGCGATCTCCTGTTGCAGCTGCTTCTCCTGCTGCACCAGCGTCCAGGCCAGCGCCAGTCTCGGCCCGAGCAGCAGGCCCACGCACAGCAGCCCCATCGCCACCATCGCCCTCTTCACCCCTTTCGGCGTGCCGCCCTCTGCGCCACCGGGATGGAACTCACCGTGCAACAGGTTGACGCGGCTGGCCTGCCACTGGGGCTGGATCAGCTGTAACGGGTGCTGCCAGGGTAAGGTTTCATCCACCGTGACCCCCGCAGGGGCGTCGCCGTAGCAGCGCACCGCCCTTGCGCCGGTTTTCTGTATGAGCAGCGGCAGCAGCGCGGCGTCCGCTTCGCAAGCACCCGCCGGCGCAAAACGCAGCCAGTAGCTCTCATCCAGCGCCACCAGCGTACTGCCCTGTTCGCTAACGGGCAGCAGCCAGGCATCGGGTAGCGCCTGCACGACCGTCAGCCCGGCCGCCTGAAAGCGCGAGATCCAGTGGCGTAGCCGCGGGGCATCTATCGCCACGGCGTCTACTTCCCGCCCTTTTTTGCGTAACACCGTCCAGTGGAGGGTATCCACTTCGCCAATCAGCGTCTCTTCCGCCATCCATGAGAAGGGGGTTGCCTGGGTGCTGAGCCCTTTTTTAGGCAGAGAAAAGTGGCGGAAAATCATCTCGCTGGCGGGCAGTAGCAGACAGACGCGCGCCGCCAGTGGATGGCTGACGAGCGTATCCAGTTGCGCCATACCGTTAAGCGTATGCACCTGCTGGCTACCGGATTCACACCACGCGATATTCCCGTCCTCGCGGCTGTCGGGACGAATAAAAAGTATCTGTTTCATCTTTATCGGCTTTTGTTATTCAATCATTCGGTAACGACGCTGCCACGTCACAATCTCGCCCGCGTGGGTATCGACCTGAAGCTGGCTGACCACGCGGAGCGTTAAGTCGTCGGTATTGCCGGTATAGTTGACCCGGAAATAGCGACTGTTGATGGAGAGCCGATCGGCTATCTGCGTCAGGGCGTCTTTCAGCTGCGGGGCGTTTTGCACCAGCGCCTCGCTGAACGCCTCAATGTTTTCCCACCCCGCTTCCGGGCGCGCCTCGAGCAGCCGTGACGCCTCATCCACCGTCATTTTTCCCGGAAACAGCGCCGCCAGCAGCCTGGCCTGCCCGGGCTTCAGGGTATTCACGTCAATTTTGCTGCTGGCATCCGGCAGGGCGCACAGCAGCGCGCTGACTTTGGCGTAGGCCGCCGCCGGGAATGCGGGCAGCAGTTTTATTTCGCCGATGTTGCGCATCATCTGATTAGCCGGCCCGCGTGCGGGCTGAACGCCTGCCCACGCATCGCTCTCCTGGCCCTCTTTTGCCGTGATGCTGTCGCCATCCAGATAATCCACCAGCTGTCCGTAAACCTGTTCCGCCGTGGCGTGGTCCAGGCCGCCCTCCACCAGCAGCTGCTCCACGGTTTGCTGTTTGCCCGGTTTGGTCGGCATGGCCGCCGCCCGATCCGGCGCAGGCTTCTCTTCGGTCAGGAGGTTATTGACGTTAAAGCAGTCCTGGGCGTCCTCCACCTGACTCACCACCGTGTAATACTCCCCCTGCGTTTCCAGGGGTTGATGCCACTCGCCGTCCAACGCCAGGGGAGTGCTTTCGCCGCTGGCGGCGGTTTGCAAACGATCTTTCACCGCCCACTCCTGACGCTGTATCGCCCAGCGCAACTGCTGCTGGCTAACCTGATAGTGGGTTTTCTGTAAATTGCGGCAGAACTGCTGGCTGATTTTGGCGGCCAGCGCCGACATCATCACCAGCAGGATCAGCACCACCAGCAGCGCGACGCCCCGCTGCCGACGCAGCGGCTGACGGCTCATGGCTGGCCTCCCGGCGCGGGTTCTGCCGCCGGTTCGCCCGCGTTTGCCGGCGGCTCGCCGTCGGGCTGTTCAGCCTCGGTTTTCACTGCGATCTGCGGCTGGGGCATATCCCCTGGGGTGGTAAATACCCAGCGCCAGGTGTCGCCGTTTTCCATGGTTAGCGTCAGCTCGACCCCGTCCGGCTGGTGGTCCGTTTCACGCCACTGTTTTTGCCAGCTACCGTTGAAGAACCGCCACTGCACCGACTTGACCTCGGAGACAATCGGTACCGCCTCCGGTTTAACGTTCGCCGGGCTGTCTATCGTCGGCCAGACATCGCGCCACAGCCGGTGATCCTCAAAGCGCCAGCGGACACGCTCAAGCTGCACCTGGCCGCTCACACCGTTGAGCGTGGTCAGCTCAATGGCATCGTTATCCTGCTGGAGAAAAACGTCAGGTTCATTGCGCGGTGCGCGAGCCTGCTGCTGAAAAAAATCGCGCTCCAGCAGATTCCAGGCACGCTGGATCTGGTTGAGCTTTATCGCACTTTGGTCCGTGGCATTGCTGGTGCGCATCGCCCCGTCCAGGATCTGCCAGGCCAGCGCGCTGATAATCGCGAAAATGGTGAGGGCGATCATAATCTCCAGCAGGGTAAACCCGCGCTGGTGCTGCATCTTTTTCACTGTTGCTCTCCCGGGGGCAGAATACGCAGCGCAATCACCGGCTGGCTCTCATCCCCTTCGGCATAGACCTGGATCTCATCCGCCCAGCGGTTATCCGCCGTCCTGACCCGCTGCTTGCGCCAGTTCCAGCTGCGCCCGCCCATGATTTCCGTTCCTTGTTGCTGCGCATCGGGAAAATCGCTTTTCATCAGCTGCGCTTCCGCCAGCTGATTCTCGGCGACCCAGCTGGCCTGCAGGGTGTCGGCAAGCCCGTGGGTGAAACGCACGTTCAGGGAGATCGAGTTCATCAGCGCCAGCGCGGCGGTGGAGAAGATCACCAGGGCGACCATCACCTCCAGCAGGGTCATCCCCCGTGCGGGAGCATTGCGTTTAGCCATCGTTTTCTACCGTTACCGGTGCCGCGCCTTGCGACACCACGCGGAAATGGTGCTGTTTATCAAAACTCTGCAACGTCAGGGTGAACCGGCTGATCTCCCCGTCCGGCAAAAAGACAATCTGCGGCTCAGCGTCCGGCGTGGCGGCCAGACGCTGCGGGGAGAGCGACACGTGCATCTCTTCTGGAAAACGCCCCCGGGTATCGATACGTCGTTGGGATAAGGGGACCCAGCGACGCTCGCCGTTGGTGTCGGCCTGCGTCACCAGCTGATATTGCCCGGTGGTGATCACCAGCCCGACAATATTGCCGTCCATAACGGCACGATCGGAACCATAATCCACAATGGCTTTTAATTGCTTGCCAAATATATCCGCACCGCTGCGCGACGGTATTGTTGAAACGACCATCATGGCGCAACTGGCAAATATGACTAATGCCAGGATAATTTCCAGCAACGTAAAGCCACGTTGTTTATTCATTATTTTTTATCAAGCGACCAGTTAGTAATATCGTCTGCGGTATTCGCTTCGCCGTCCGGTCCGGCGGAAAAGACGTCAACTGCGCCGTGCTCGCCAGGGCTCACCAGAATATAATCGCTGCCCCAGGGATCCTGCGGCAGACGGCGAATATAGCCGTCGGCGCGATAGCCGTTCGGAATGGGTGCAATTTCCGGTTTCGTGACCAGGGCCTGTAAGCCCTGTTCAGTGGTGGGATAACGGTGGTTATCCAGTTTGTACATATCCAGTGACCCTTCCAGCGCCACAATATCGCTGGTGGCCTTCTGGGTATCGGCTTTCTCTTTATTACCCATTAAATTCGGCACCACCATACTGGCCAGCACGCCGAGAATAACAATAACCACCATTAATTCGAGTAAAGTAAAGCCCGCCTGGCGCGCCAGGTTTTTTCGTTTCATCGCCATAATTAACCTACCATGTTATTAAGTTGCAGAAGCGGTTGTAATATTGACATCACAATAAACAGCACAATGGTCGCCATGGAGACCACCAGCGCCGGTTCAAATACCGACAGCGTGAGCGTAATTCGATGTTGTAATGCCGATTCCTGATTTTCTGCCGCCCGATCCATTAAATTGCCGAGTTCGCCACTCTCTTCACCGGAGGCGATCATATACAGCATGGTGGGCGGGAATAATTTCGCCTGCTCCAGCGCAGCATATAACGACGCCCCCTGCCGCACGGTATCCGCCGCCTGTTCCAGCACCTGACGGGCGTGCAGATTTTCGATCCCGTCCATGGCGATATACATCCCCTCCAGCAGGGGCACGCTGCTGGCCTGCAAAATGCTCAGGGTGCGGATATAGCGCGCGCTGTTGATGGCGCACACCAGCTTTTTCACCGGCGAGGCGTTCACCAGCCAGCGATGCCAGACAAACCGGTTGCGGCTCTTCTTCAGCCAGCTTTTAAAGCCGATAAACGCCGCGGCCAGCCCGCCGCCGATATACAGGCCATATGCCTGCAGGAAATCACTCACCGCAATCAGCGTGCGCGTGGTCATTGGAAGCTGCTGTTTCATATGGGTAAACTGCTCGATGACCTGCGGTACCACCGCCACCAGCAGGATGCAGATCACCGCCACGGCCACCACCGTCAGGGTGATGGGGTACACCATCGCCTGGGTGAGCTTACTTTTCATCTTCTGACGCTGTTCGTTGTATTCGGCCAGCTTTTCCAGCACGTCCCCCAGGTGGCCGGTCTTTTCCCCGGCCATCACCAGGGTGCAGTACAGCTTGTCAAACGCGCGCGGAAACTGGCTAAACGCATCGAACAGCGTGTGCCCTTCCACCACCTTGTCGCGAATGTCGGTCACCATCGCCGCAAGCTTTTTGTCTTCCGACTGTTTTGCGATGGCCTTCAGGGCGCTCTCCAGCGGCAGCGCGGCGTTCACCAGCGTGGCAAGCTGACGGGTAAACATCGACAGCACCGGCGTAGAGAGTTTCCCCCCTTTCTGCGCGTGCCCGGCCGTGGCCGGCTCACGGGTGGGGATAATGCTCACCGGCATCAGTTTTTGCTCGCGCAGGGCCTGGCGCACCTGCTTTGGCCCCTCGGCCTGCAGGGTGCCGCGCTGGGTTTTCCCCGCCGCGTTGGTGGCCGTCCACGCATACCACGCCATTATTCATCCCCCCCGCGTTCCGCGGTGACGCGCATCACCTCTTCAAGGGAGGTCACGCCAGAGATGACCTTCAGCAGGCCGTTTTCGCGCAGGCTGTAGGCCTGACGGAACAGCGCAGTCTCAATGGCCATTTCATCTTTATCTTCATGAATGGCCCGGCGCATCGTACTGTCGACCACCAGGAATTCGTGGATCCCGGCCCGGCCCTGGTAGCCGCTCTGGCGGCAGTGCTCACAGCCCACGGCGCGGTAAATGGCTTTTGGCGGCGTATCCATAAAGCTGAACAGCACCTTTTCATTGGCATCCAGCGGACTGGTGGTACGGCAGTGCACACACAGCCGACGCACCAGACGCTGGGCAATGACACCGAGCAACGATGAACCGATTAAAAAAGACTCCAGCCCCATATCGCGCAGGCGGGTAATGGCCCCCGCCGCGCTGTTGGTATGCAGGGTGGACATCACCAGGTGACCGGTCAGCGACGCCTGCACCGCAATTTGCGCCGTTTCGCCGTCACGGATTTCGCCAATCATCACCACGTCCGGGTCCTGACGCAAAATGGCGCGCAGGCCACGGGCAAAGGTCATATCGACGCGCGGGTTGACCTGGGTCTGCCCGACCCCTTCCAGTTCATACTCAATCGGATCTTCGACGGTAAGGATATTGCGCTCGCTGCCGTTCAGCGCCGACAGAATGGCGTACAGGGTGGTACTTTTCCCGGAGCCCGTCGGCCCGGTGACCAGAATAATGCCGTGCGGGCGGCCAATCAGCCCTTTCAACTGCTGGAGCTCTTCGTCGATCAGCCCCAGCTTGTTGATATCCGGCTTGAGGTTACTTTTATCCAGCAGACGCATCACCACCCGCTCGCCGTACTGTGAGGGAATGGTGGAGACACGCACGTCGATAGCCTTGCGGCCAATGCGCAGGGAGATGCGGCCATCCTGCGGCAGGCGCTTTTCCGCGATGTCGAGTTTTGACATCACCTTGATCCTCGAGACCAGCAGCGGCGCAAGTTTACGCGCCGGTTGCAGCACCGGACGCAGCACGCCGTCAACGCGAAAGCGAATGCTCAGGGTGCGCTCGAACGTTTCGATATGAATATCCGAAGCCCCCTCTTTTACCGCCTCACCCAGAATGGCGTTGATCAGGCGGATCACCGGCGAGTTTTCGTCGTTATCCAGCAGATCCTCGTTATCGGGGATCTCCTCGGTTAAGGCCATCAGGTCGATATCGGCATCCATGTCATCCACCAGCTGCTGGGAGACGCCGCTGTTCTGCTGCCAGATTTTCGCCAGCATCTCGTCAAAGGCGTCCGGCGTCAGGATGTGGGGAACGAATGGGCGTTGCAGCACCCGGCGCATCTCCAGCAGGGCAAACGCCGGCGCATCGTCCCGGACAAAGACCCGATCCTGGTAAAACAGGACGCCGTGTTCCTTCGCATAGCTGCTGGTGCATAAAGAGTTGCTGAGTTCATCCATGGGGCACCCGCCTACTCGTGAAAGGGATTGCGCGCAGCGGCAGGGGCGCTGGCGCTGGCCGACGCCGGCGGTGTCGCGGACGGATACGCAGGCAGGACCGGGTTATCGGTGGTGCCAACAATGCCCAGCTTCTGCTCTTCCATGCGCTGCTGTTGCCGCGCGCGTATCTGGTCATATTTCTCTTTCGACGAGGCGCTGTAGGTATCGTCGTCGCGCAACACCGTGGTATGGATAAAGACCATCAGGTTACGTTTCGAGGTGTCCTGCGAGGTATACCGGAACAGTTGCCCCACCAGCGGAATATCCCCCAGCAGCGGTACTTTCGACACGTTCTGTTTGGTGACGTTCTCCATCAGGCCGCCGAGCACCACCGTCTGTCCGCTGTGGACCATCACTTCGTTGTTGATGGTGCGGGTATTGAAGGTTGGCCCGAGGCTGGCGTCTTCGGTGGCGCTGGCATCCACGCTGGAGACCTCCTGTTCAATCTTCAGGTGAATGATGTCGCCGTCGTTGATCTGGGGAACGATTTTCAGCTTGGTGCCGACGGTTTTACGCTCCACCGAGTTAAAGACGTTGTCGCCGCTGGTGGTCTGGGAACCCGACAGCACCGGCACATCCTGGCCGACGTTAAATGACGCCTCTTTGTTATCCAGGGTCACCACGCTCGGGGTCGAGAGAATGTCGTTTTTGCCGTCGGTGGAGAGCGCGGTCATCAGGGCGCCAAAGTCGCCGTTAAAGAAGCCGGTCGCCAGGCCGGTAAAGCTGGAGCCTTTGGTGGTCCCGTTCTTCACCTGGCTGATGGGCAGGCCGGTCGAGCCAAACTGCACGCCGCCATGTTTGCCGGTCCACTGCACGCCCAGATCCAGACCATTACCATCCTGCACTTCAGCAATAATGGCTTCCACCAGCACCTGCGGACGGCGGATGTCGAGTTTGTCGATCACCTTTTCCAGCGAGTTCATCACATTCGGCTGGGCGGTGATCACCAGCGAATTGGTGGCTTCGTCGGCGGTGATATTCAGATCGCCTGTGGTGGAGGGATTTTTGCTTTTGGCGGGCGCCGCTTTGTCCTTCAGCTGCTCACCAATGCCGGTCAGCACCGGTACCACTTTGCTGGCGTTAGCGTATTTCAGGTAAAAGACCCGGGTATTGCCTTCGTTGTTCTGCTCGCGATCGAGCTGGCTCACCAGCGAACGGGTGCGCGCACGGGCATCTTCCGAGCCGCTGATCACCAGACTGTTGGTTTCGTCATCGGCCACGACTTTGGTCGCCAGCTGCGGCGCGTTCTGCCCTTTCTGCTCTTCGTTGTTGAGGTTATTCAACATGTCGGAAAGCGCTTTAGCGGAAGCGTAGCGCAGCGGCACGATCTCCCGACGCTGCATCCCGGAGCGGTCGACCCGCTCCACCAGATCCACCAGCCGGTTGACTACCGAGGCTTTCCCGGTGAGCAGCAGCACGTTGGAGGGCTCAAAATGGACCACGTTGCCGATGCCGGAGGCATCGTTCAGCTGACGTAGCAGCGGCGCTAACTCCCGGACCGGCACGTTCTCCATACGCACGACGCGGGTAATGATTTCATCGCCTTTCCCCGGGTGCTTGCTGTCGGCCAGCGGTGCGCCGGAGGTTCGCGCCACCGTCGAGCGCACCACCTTCACCATGCCGTTATCCATCGGGATCACCGACAGGCCATACAGATCCAGCACGCTGAGGAAGAACTGATAATATTCCTCTTCCGTGAGCACGTTATAGGTCTTGACCGACACGTTGCCCTGCACGGAGGGATCGACAAGAATGGTTTTATTCAGATTGCGACTGACCGTATCGATAAATTCGCGAATATCGGTGTTCTTGAAACTGGCGCTAAAATTGGCCGCCATCACCGAATTAGAGATCAACGACGCGGCTGTCAGCGCAATACACGCCCAGGGAAATTTTTTCATCACGTTACACTTGTTAATTGTTGAAAACATTAACGCGAATATTTTCAAGGTGAGCGTGGCGTCGGACGACGACTTCCGCTTCTCTCATTTTCGACCAGCTGGCAATAATATTTTTCGCCTGCTCCATTCGCGTCATATCGACGGCATTCACTTTCACCACCACGTCGCCGTTTTCCAGCCCACTATGGTGAAAAAAGGAGGACGAATTTCTGGGTTTTATTTGATAACCCTGGAGCTGACCGTTTTTTATTGCGGGTTTCAGCACTAAATAATCAGCAAGATGGAACTGTTCGGCGCCGGTATCACGTTGCGGCCTGGGGGGCGGGGCGTTGTTCACCTCGCCTTTAAAGTAGTCGGGGTGTTTTAATGCCAGCACCTGCCTGTCACCCTGGTAATTCACTACCACGTTGTCGGGATTAATCTCTTCAATCCACGCATCACTGTAGCCCGGCAGACTCTCGCCTTCGCGGTAGCTTTGCTGTCCGGCGGGGGTTTTGATCACGGCGAAGGACATCCAGGCTTCGTCGCTGCTGATAATGCCGTCCACCTCCGCCGTGATGGTTTTTTTCGCCGTCTGCTGCGTCGCTTGCTGGGCGACGGCAGATTGAAACAGCGCAAAGGTCTGCTCCGGGGGGCGGGCACGACGTCGCTCAGGCTGATTATCCGGGTGCGGATCCGCCACCTTTTTTATCTCTTTAAATACAACGTAACCCTGATGACCGCTAAATATCAGCAGCACAAACATCACGCAGGGTGCAATAAATCGGGAATAAAGCTGCATTTTCATTATTTAACTGGCCTTTTTACAAATGCAGAAATCAACAGCCTGTCGCTGCACCTGAAACACGCCAAAATAGTAATAATGATGCCCTTCTGGCTCCATCGGGTTTGCCGTTAACTTTAATGAAGAAAAATATTGACCCAGAAAAATCGCAATGTTAATTGGCGCCGCCAGGTTATTTTTCTCCTGCGGAAAAATTGACCCATTCAGCCCCTTCCCTTACTTTCCTGCCTGAATATCGGTTAATGAAATACCACGGTGAAGCGTTATGTATCTGAGTCATTTTAAATTTACCAGCCAGCCCTTCAGGAGCGCGGTCCGCCCCTGCGGCAGCTTCTTTGCCCCGTATCATCAGGATGTCTTCGGCATGCTGGCAGAGAAATCGACCGTTCCCGGGATTGCTGCGCTGTTCAGTGATGACGAAGGGCTGCTGAACGCCTTCACCAGCCAATTACGGGCAAAGGCACCCGCTGCCATTACCCTCAACGCGTTTCCAAAACTTAACGCAAAGGCGCTGCTCTATAAGCTCAGTGCCAGCGTAAAAGAGACCCACAACAAAATTCACGCCATTGATGCCGTGCTACGTCAGTGGCAGGGAAATTATCCCACCTGCAAAAAAACTGGCATGGTGCTGACCATCGCTGCAGTGCAGGCCATGCGCGATAATTGTTGGGAAACCCTGGGCATGCTGTTGTCTCGCGCCCAGGAGTGCGAGGTGCCGCTGACGCTGGTGCTCACCGGCACGCCGGATCAGGAGGCGCGTCTGATGGCGCACTCCGGCCTGGCCTCCCGCGTGCATACCCGCCACGCGCTACGTTCCCTTACCGGCCGGGAAGTGGTGAGCTATGTTCAGGCCCAGGTGCAGGAACAGGGTGCCGACGCTTCACCCTTTACGCTGGCCCGTATTCGCCGCCTGCATGCCCTGACTAAAGGGTCGGTCAGCAAGCTGAACGCGCTGGCGCACCTGTCGCTGCTGGCGGCCTGGACCGAACGCGCCGCCCAGGTTGGCCCGCGTCATTTACGGCTTGCGGCGGGTGAAGTGCTGCCGCGCACAAGCCGCCGCACCGGTCTGGCAACGGTCGGCCTGTTCGCCAGCTTACTGTTTGCCGCCTGCGGGTGGCACTTCTCGTCCGCCATCACCGGGAAGCTGCCCGTGCCGCCGCCGATACCCGCGAGCTGGAAACAGCTGACCCGCGCCCCCCAGGCACCGGTACAGCCGAAGATTGAAAATGAGGTAGTCAACCAGCCGGACGCCATGCACCAGCTCTACACCATGTGGGGGTATGACCCGTCAGCCGAAGAGGCGCTGTGCCAGAATGCGGGCCGGGTAAATCTCACCTGTAAACAGGGGAACGCCCCGCTACCGGTGCTGGAAAACGAGGGTTATCCGTGGGTGAGCGAACTGAAAACCGGAAATCATCTTAACTATGCGGTGGTGGCCCGGGTGGGTACGGATTCGCTCGATCTGCTGATCAACAACCGCACCTGGCAGGTGAAGCGCGGCTGGTTTACCGCCCACGCGACCGGCAACTATACGTTATTGCACCGTCTGACCCCGGCGGGGAAAGCGGAGATCAACGCGGCCAGTGACAGTCAGGATCTGACCTGGATCGATGCTCAGCTCAGCCTGGCACTGCACGAGCCGGAAACGCACGCCCGCACCTGGACCCAGGCGCTGGTGAAGCGAACCCGCGACTTCCAGACGAAGGAAAAACTCAACGTCGACGGCCTGCCCGGTGAAGAGACGCTGATGCAGTTGATGCGCGTGAATAACACCACGCCCGCCATTTTAACGCCGATGACGGACACCCCCCTGCAAACGCTGGCGAAAGGAAACAGCCACTAATGTCCACAATTTGTCTTGCTGCGCAGCGCAGCTTCCAGACCGGCGAAGCGGTCTGGTTTTCGTACCGCCTCCCCTCGTTGAATAAAATCCTGATCGGGGCGCTGACCTGTTTATGCTGCCTGGGGGCCATCCTGTTCGCCGGGATGTATGCGCATATTTACTGGCATCTTCGCCACCCGGCACCCGTGCCCAAACCGGTGAGCGTCGCGCAACCGGAGACCCAGCTTTCTGATATGCATTATGTGTATGTCTCCAAACCGTTCCCGGCACCCAAACCCAAAACCCTCGCTCCGGAATACAACGCCCCGCCGTTGCCGACGGAGGATCCGACGATCATGGAGAGAGGTTCTGACTGGCAGCAAGCCCCGGAGAGCGATATTTCCAGTGAACCCTTACCCGACAGCCACGAAGTTCCACCCGCTACGGAGTCGGTATCGCTAAAAGAACGCTTTATGCAAGCCCTCAAGGATCAGCAGCAAGATTATTCTCAGGGGAAACGACCGGAAGAACCCGTCGATGAGTCGCAAGCGAGTACCGTAACGGGCGATGAGGTGATAAACCAGACGACGATGCTGAGAACTGAACGTATTTCAGCGACAGGGCAAAAAAAATCCCCACCGGCTTTCACCCATGGAGATATAAAATATGACAGTCAGTAGCGTTCCGGCAGGCTGGTGATATTAATCAACTTGCCTTTTTCGACCACAATATAGTGACCTTTTTTCAGGTCCGAGAGGATTTTAATAATGGTGCTGCGCGCCAGGTTGGTGTATTCCTGAATATAGTCGTAAACGTTAATATCACGATTCTGGGAAATGATCAGTTCATTTATTTCCAGTAGAAATTCGCGCACCACTGAGTAGGCACTGCGGGCAACCAGAACATCATCGCGTTTAGTCAGCAAACCTATATACCAGACGAGAATTTGGGTGAACTGCGGCCAGAGATTTTGCTCACCGATCAGGCGCTCAAACTCATCGCGTCTGATAGTGCGAATAACGGTGGTCTCACGGGCAAGACCGTACATGTATGACGCTTTATTATAGACGGCGGAGACGCCTAAAAAACCGGCGTGGCGCATGGTAAACATGCTTAATTCATCAGAATGTCGCCGGATTTCTATTTCGCCGCGAATCATCAGGTGAACGTAATTGGTATCGGCAGTAATAATTTTCTGCCATTTCTTTAACGTTCTTTCTGGATAATGTGCGGTGGCGGCAATTATCGGGGCGATCGCTTTATCAGGGCGACTATTTTCTATATATGCGCTTAACATTATTATGCCTGTTTCATTTTTTATAAATAAAGGAAAATCACTGCGACGACAGGATCGCGATATAAACATCAAGATGTATTTGGATGAGATTAACTCTCAAAGGATATTTTATTTTCCAGATTGCTTAGCAAGCTATGCGTCTATATTAGATGTGGGTAATTTTAAGTCAATTAACTAAAAATGAATCACAAATGTACTTAAGATTAATCTTAAGGAAATGATGTAAAAACAGGCAGAAAGGGTGATTTTTCAGGGCTATCCCTGCCCGTATTTTTCCAGTAAGGCTTCGGCAATCGCCATTGTTTCTTTATCAGAAACACCATTCCATAATTGCGGACGGAAATGCATCTGAAACGCCATGATGACGCGTTTCTGCTGTGCCGCTGTTATATTTTCCGGCACCTCATACCCGTAACGGGCCAACAGATCGAGCAGAGCCGGGGTCTCTACCGGCTGGTACGGCGACTGCCCGTTGAGATAAAACGCGACCCGGGCCGGATCCGGCCAGGCACCTATCCCCTGCCGGGCCAGCGCCTGCCAGGGAAACAGCGGCCCCGGATCGTCTTTGCGCTGCGGGGCGATATCGGCGTGGGCCACCACGTTCTGCGGCTTGATGTCGTAGCGCTGAATGATGTCCTTCGCCAGCGGGATCAGGGCGGCAATCTGCGCCGGTTCAAACGGGACGAAGCGTTTCTGGCCGCCGCTTTTCTGCCAGCCGCGGTTCTCCAGCTCAATACCAATCGAGGTGTCATTAATCCGGGTCGCGCCGCGCCAGAAGCTGACCCCGGCATGCCAGGCCAGATCGCGCTCCGGCACCAGCTGCCAGATCCGCGGCTTGCCGTTGTGCTGCGGGGGGATCGCCGGGATCAAATAGTGGGAGCTGACGTTTTTATCGGTCAGGGTGGCCAGCGAGCTGTCAAAGTCGTCGGCGGTGTAGTGGATCACCAGCACTTTGATACGCGGATAAGCCGCCTGGGCCTGACGCCGGGCATCCAGCTCGTAAGCACCTTTATCGACGACGCCTTTTTCTGTCGCACAGCCTGCCAGCAGCAACGCCAGCAGGACGGGCGCAATTGCCTGCTTCATCGGCGCGTTTTCACCGCCGTACCGCTGACGCTGACCATCAGCATGCTGGCGTCTTTGCCGACGGTTTCGTAGTCGATATCGATACCCACTACGGCATCGGCGCCCAGCGCCTTCGCCTGCTCGCCCAGCTCTTTAAAGGCGATTTCACGGGCTTTACGCAGCTCTTTCTCATAAGCGCCAGAGCGACCGCCGACGATATCGCGGATACCGGCAAAAAAATCGCGGAAGATATTGGCCCCGAGAATGGCCTCGCCCGTTACCACGCCGCAGTATTCGCTGATCGGCTGCCCTTCCAGGGTGGGGGTGGTTGAAAATTGCATCGTCATCTCCTTTTTGTGCGTTAAGTGCCTAACCGATTAAGAACAAAACCATTATCGGATCGTTACGCTATCATTTAAAGGTTAGTTAATTATTGCAGCCTAATAAGGAAATCAACATGCGCTATTCTGCTTTGACGCTTTTAGTGCCGTGCGCGCTGCTGCTCAGCGCCTGCACCACCCCGGTCACCCCGGCTTTCAAGGATATCGGAACCCGCAGCGGCAGCTGCATCACCGGCGGGCCGGATGCCGTGGCTCAACAGTTCTATGACTATCGCATTTCGCACCGCAGCAATGACTTCACCGCGCTGCGCCCGTACCTCAGCGATAGCCTGGCCCAGCTGCTGAGCGATGCCAGCCGCGATCCGCAGCATAAGAACCTGCTCAAAGACGATCCGTTCTCCAGCCGCACCATCGCGCCGCAAACGGCGGAAGTCTCCAGCGCCTCGACCATCCCCAATACCGATGCGCGTAACATTCCGCTGCGGGTGAAACTGACCCAGGGCAGCGAGACCTGGCAGGATGAAGTGCTGATGATCCGTGAAGGACAGTGCTGGGCCATTGATGACGTGCGCTACCTCGGCGGCAGCGTTCACGCCCCGGCAGGCACCCTGCGCCAGTCTATTGAAAACCGTTAAGCAGATAAAACCCCGCAAAATGTCTGGCATTTCGTGAGGAATGCCGACATTTATTCTCGTCGCCATCTCCGCTCGCTACTTTGTGCTATGTTTAGGGATAGATTCGGTTTATATTTAACTTTTAACGCATAAATATTGCATAACTATTCTGTCAACGGTACTATTTGCGGCCTCAATTGCTATAGATTGCCTGGATGAGTAAAGACTGCCCCGATGAGTATTCAACTAAACGGCATTAACTGCTTCTACGGCGCACACCAGGCGCTGTTCGACATCACACTGAATTGTCCTGAGGGCGAAACGCTGGTGCTGTTAGGCCCAAGCGGCGCGGGTAAAAGCTCGCTGCTCCGCGTCCTCAATCTGCTTGAAATGCCGCGCTCCGGTACGCTGGATATCGCCGGTAATCACTTTGATTTTGCCAAAGCGCCGTCTGAGAAAGCGATCCGCGATCTGCGTCAGAACGTCGGTATGGTGTTCCAGCAATATAATCTCTGGCCGCACCTCACCGTGCAGCAGAACCTGATCGAAGCACCGTGCCGCGTACTGGGCCTCTCTAAAGAGCAGGCGCTGGCCCGTGCCGAGAAGCTGCTGGAACGTCTGCGCCTGAAGCCCTACAGCGATCGTTATCCGCTGCACCTCTCCGGTGGTCAGCAGCAGCGTGTGGCCATTGCCCGCGCCCTGATGATGGAGCCTGCCGTGCTGCTGTTTGACGAACCGACCGCCGCGCTGGACCCGGAAATCACCGCCCAGATCGTCAGCATCATTCGCGAGCTGGCGGAAACCAACATTACGCAGGTGATCGTGACCCACGAAGTGGAAGTGGCGCGTAAAACCGCCAGTCGTGTGGTCTATATGGAAAACGGTCATATCGTCGAGCAAGGGGATGCGAGCTGCTTTGCCCAGCCGCAGACCGACGCGTTCAGAAATTATCTGTCTCACTAATCGAATCGAGAAAACGACAATGAAAAAACTAGTGATTGCCGCCCTGCTTGCAAGCGTTAGCCTCTCGGCAACAGCCGCTGAGACCATTCGTTTCGCTACGGAAGCCTCCTACCCTCCGTTTGAGTCTATGGATGCCAATAACAAGATCGTCGGCTTCGATGTGGATCTGGCTAACGCCCTGTGTAAAGAGATCGACGCCACCTGTACCTTCGCCAATCAGTCTTTCGACAGCCTGATCCCGAGCCTGAAATTCCGCCGTATCGACGCGGTGATGGCCGGTATGGATATCACCCCTGAGCGTGAGAAGCAGGTTCTGTTCAGCACCCCGTATTACGAGAACTCTGCCCTGTTTATCGGTCAGAAAGGTAAATACGCGTCGATTGATGCGCTGAAAGGCAAGAAAGTGGGCGTGCAGAACGGCACCACCCACCAGAAATTCATTATGGATAAGCACCCGGAAATCACCACCGTGCCGTACGACAGCTACCAGAACGCCCGTCTGGATCTGCAGAATGGCCGTATTGATGCCGTCTTTGGTGACAACGCGGTGGTAACCGAGTGGCTGAAGGCCAACGACAAGCTGGCGGCGGTTGGCGATAAAGTGACGGATAAAGACTACTTCGGCACCGGTCTGGGTATTGCCGTGCGCCAGGGTAACACCGCGCTGCAGCAGAAATTCAACACCGCGCTGGAAAAAGTGAAGCAAGATGGCACGTACGATTCCATCTACAAAAAATGGTTCCAGAAGTAAGAACTGATGAACGAAATTTTTCCATTAGCAAGCGCCGCCGGGATGACCGTCGGCCTTGCCGTTTGTGCGCTGATCATCGGCCTGGTGCTGGCGATGATCTTTGCCGTGTGGGAGTCGGCTAAATGGCGACCTGTCGCCTGGACCGGCTCTGCACTGGTGACCCTTCTTCGTGGCCTGCCGGAAATTCTGGTGGTCCTGTTTATCTATTTCGGCTCCTCGCAGCTGCTGCTGATGCTGTCGGACGGCTTTACGCTCAATCTGGGCGTGGTGCAGATCCCGATCCAGATGCAGATCGAAAACTTCGACGTCAGCCCGTTCCTGTGCGGCGTGATTGCTCTCTCCCTGCTCTACTCCGCCTATGCCTCGCAGACCCTGCGCGGCGCGCTGAAAGCGGTGCCGGTGGGTCAATGGGAGTCCGGTCAGGCGCTGGGGCTGTCGAAAACGTCGATCTTCTTCCGTCTGGTGATGCCGCAGATGTGGCGTCATGCCCTGCCGGGCCTCGGTAACCAGTGGCTGGTGCTGCTGAAAGATACCGCCCTGGTGAGCTTAATCAGCGTTAACGACCTGATGCTGCAGACCAAAAGCATCGCCACCCGTACCCAGGAGCCTTTTACCTGGTACATCGTGGCGGCGGCTATCTACCTGGTGATCACGTTGCTCAGTCAGTACATCCTCAAGCGTATTGACCTGCGTGCGACGCGTTTTGAACGGAGACCAGGCTGATGCTGGATTACTTACCCGAACTGATGAAAGGGCTGCACACCAGCCTGACGCTGACCGTCGCCTCGATTATCGTGGCGCTGGTGCTGGCATTGATTTTCACCATCATCCTGACGCTGAAAACGCCGGTGCTGGTGTGGATCGTCCGCGGCTACATCACCCTGTTTACCGGCACCCCGCTGCTGGTGCAGATCTTCCTGATCTACTACGGCCCGGGGCAGTTCCCGACGCTGCAGGAGTATCCGGTGCTGTGGCACCTGCTCTCCGAGCCGTGGCTGTGCGCCCTACTGGCCCTGTCGCTGAACAGCGCCGCCTACACCACGCAGCTGTTCTACGGCGCGATCCGCGCCATCCCGGACGGGCAGTGGCAGTCGTGCGGTGCGCTGGGGATGAGCAAGAAAGACACGCTGGCGATCCTGCTGCCGTACGCCTTCAAGCGCGCCCTCTCCTCGTACTCCAACGAAGTGGTGCTGGTGTTCAAGAGTACCTCTCTGGCCTACACCATCACCCTGATGGAGGTGATGGGCCACGGACAGCTGCTGTACGGACGCACCTACGATGTGATGGTGTTTGGTGCTGCCGGGGTGATCTACCTGGTGGTCAACGGCCTGCTGACCCTGCTGATGCGTCTGGTTGAGCGTAGAGCGCTGGCGTTCGAACGTCGCAACTAAAACTGCATACAATGTGATTAAAAAAGGCGGACAAGTCTAACCACTGTCCGCCTTTTTTTATGGATAATTAATATTTAATCATTTTTATTGCATACAAATTCATTCAGTGGCATTGTAACTCCCAGCCGCAGACACGGCACATAATGACAAGATTGACAGACGGGAGCTTCACAATGAAAAAGTTAGTTCTGGCCGCTTTACTGGCAACCTTCGCCGCGGGCGCCTCTGCCGCCGATAAAATCAACTTCGGTGTTTCTGCGACCTATCCGCCGTTCGAATCGCTGGATGCCAGCAACCAGATTGTCGGCTTTGATATCGACCTGGCAAAAGCGCTTTGTACCCAGATGCAGGCCGAGTGCACCTTTACTAACCACGCCTTCGACAGCCTGATCCCGTCCCTGAAATTTAAAAAATATGACGCGGTGATCTCAGGTATGGACATCACCCCGGAGCGTAGCAAGCAGGTCACCTTCACCGAGCCGTACTACGCCAACTCTGCGGTAGTGATTGCCAGGAAAGGGGCCTACAAGTCCTTTGATGAGCTGAAAGGCAAGCGCATTGGGATGGAAAACGGCACCACGCACCAGAAATACCTGCAGGATAAGCACCCGGAAGTGAAAACCGTGGCCTACGACAGCTACCAGAACGCGATTATCGACCTGAAAAATGGCCGTATCGATGGCGTGTTTGGCGACACGGCGGTAGTGAACGAGTGGCTGAAAACCAACCCGCAGCTGGGCACCGCAACGGATAAAGTGACCGACCCGCAGTACTTCGGCACCGGTCTGGGCATTGCAGTACGCCCGGATAACAAAGCGCTGGTGGAAAAACTGAACGGCGCGCTGAAAGCGATTAAAGCGGACGGCACCTACCAGAAAATCAGCGACCAGTGGTTCCCGCAGTAAGATTGTTTTGCCGGGTGGCGCTAACGCTTACCCGGCCTACAAAACCGCACCACCCGGCGTTACTCACAGCGGCACAAAGAAGCGAAAACGGGCTCCGTTCGCCGCCTCCATCAGCCTGATCCCACCCCCGTGCAGCTCCAGCATTCTTTTGACGATCAACAGCCCCAGTCCGCCGCGATTATCCCGTGACGCCTGCTGGCTCAGCGCCGAGGGCCGCATAAACAGCTGATCGCGCAGATGTTCCTCCACACCCGGCCCGCTGTCATTCACCTCCACCTGTAGCTGCTCGCCTTCCAGCCACACTTTCAGCCCGATCTCGCCGCCCGGCGGCGTATGGCGGATGGCGTTATCCAGCAGATTCGTCACCACCCGCTCGATCATCGACAGATCGGCATTGATCATCGGCAGCTGGCGCGGCACGTCGATATGCAGCCGCAGCTGACGGGTCTCCACCGCCAGGTCAAACTTTTGCGCCACGTCGGAGATCAGCTCCCCGATGGCAAAGCGCTCCCGCTGCGGCTTGATGCTGCCGTGCTCGAGGCGCGCCAGCTCAAACAGCTGCTGGGAGAGATGACGCACTTTATGCCCCTGACGCAGGGCGATAGAGAGATAGTGCTGGGTCTCCTGCGGCGAAAGCGTGCCGGATTTCAGCGACAGGGTCTCCAGATACCCGAGCAGTGAGGTCAGCGGGGTGCGTAGATCGTGGGAGATATTGGCGATAAACTCCCGGCGCTGCCGGTCGCTGTCCGCCAGCTGATCCCACTGGCTGGCGATCTGCTGCGCCAGTTCGATAAAGGTGTTGCGCAGCAGGGCCACTTCGTCAGACGGAGCGACCTGCTGAGGCTGAGCGGCCAGCTGCTTGATGACGTGCATACTCTCCCGATCCAGACCGCTCACCTCGTCGGTGAGCTGCTTCACCGGCCGGGTGACCCAGTACCAGACCAGACCGCCCGCCAGCGCGCCGAACAGGGCCACCAGCAGCAGCGACCACAGCACCGTGCTCCACAGCGTTTTCTGCCACGCCCGCTCCGCCAGCGCGTTCAGCTCTTCCCCCTGCAAAATGATGTACAGATAGCCGCGCAGGACGCCGTCCTGATGCAGCGGCACGGCGCTAAAGACCTTCTCTCCCGTCAGGGTGCGGGGATCGTCTCCGTAGACCGGCATCATCCCGCCGCTGAGAAACTGCTGCACCGGCGCAACAGCGAGCTTCTGCCGTTTGATATGCCCCGGCGGCGCGGCATCGGCGAGGATCTCCCCGTCGGGGGAGAGGATGTAAAGTTCCACGCTGGGGTTAAAGGTCATTAGCCGGTCAAACAGCGGCTTGAGCCGGGTGCGATCGACCTGCCCGTTGGCATCCAGCAGGGTTTCACGCTGGGCGATGTGCTGCGCCAGCCCGCCGGAGAGGCGCTGCACCATGGCGTTGCCGTACTGCATGCTGGTCCAGAGCTGCACCGCGCAGGCCACCGCCGCACAGCCCGTCAGCAACAGGATAAACAGCAGGGTCAGACGGCGCGTCATTCCGCCTCCCGGGCAAACTTGTAGCCTTTGCCCCAGACGGTGCGGATCACCTCCGGCTCGGCGGCATCTTTTTCAATTTTGACCCGCAGACGGTTGATGTGGGTATTGACGGTGTGTTCGTAGCCTTCGTGCTGGTATCCCCACACCTGTTCGAGCAGGGCCAGGCGGGAGAAGACCTCCCCGGGATGACGGGCGAAAAAGTAGAGTAAATCGAACTCACGCGGCGTGAGATCCACCCCCTCGCCGTGCAGCAGGACGCTGCGGGCCAGCGGGTCGATGGTCAGGCCGTGGGCGGCGATCAGTCCGGACGTCTGCTGGCCCATCGCCTGCTGACGGCGGAACAGCGCGCGAATGCGGGCCACCAGCTCCTGCACCGAGAAGGGTTTGGCGAGGTAGTCATCGGCCCCGGTTTCAAGGCCCAGAATGCGTTCGGTTTCGCTGCTGCGGGCGCTGATGATAATCACCGGCAGGTAGTGGTCGCGCTGGCGGATGGCGCGGCAGAGGGTCAGCCCGTCCACGTTGGGCAGCATCAGGTCGAGGATCACCGCATCCCAGTGGGCCTGGCCGAGCAGGTGCAGCGCCCTGCCCCCGTCCGCCTCGTGGGTAATCACATAGCCTTCGTCTTCTAAATTGAGGCGCAGTAACGCGGCGATATCGCCGTCGTCCTCCACCAGCAGGATCTGCTTCATCGGTCAGCCTTATTCATTCTTAACAGGTAAAGCTTACCCGATTTCCAGGGCGGGAAACGTTCACATTTTGTTTAAGATTGTGCGCGCTGATCCCCTCACCCTAACCCTCTCCCCATAGGGGAGAGGGAATAAACCGTAGGCCCGGGCAAGCGCAGCGCCGCCGGGCAAGGCTCAGGACTTAATCAGCAGGGTCAGCACTTCGTAGTGCGCGGTATGCGGGAACATATCGAACAGCTGCACGCGCGCCAGGCGATAGCCCGGTAACTCACGGAGATCTTTCGCCATCGTCTGCGCATTGCAGCTGGAGTAGATAATAAACGGCGGGGCCATCTGGCTCAGGTAGTCGCACAGCGCCTTGCCGATACCGCGGCGCGGTGGGTTAACCAGCACCAGATCCGGCACGTTGCCCTCTCTGGTGGCGAACTGCGTCGAATCCAGCGCCTGGAAGTGCAGATTGGTCAGCCCCAGCTCGGTGGCCGACTGGGTAGCGCAGGCGATCGCCTCGGCAGAGATCTCAATCCCGGTCAGTTTCATCTCCGGGGTGGCGCAGTGCAGGCCAAAGCCGCCGACGCCGCAAAACAGATCCCACATATGGTTGACCGGAAGCCCCCGCACCCAGTCCCGCGCGGTGGCGTACAGCTGGCTGGCAACGGTCGGGTTGGTCTGGAAGAAGCTCTTCGGGCGGATCCACAGCGGCACGTTGTTAAACCGCTCCGCCAGCGCCTGGGCGTCGGTGAGGAAGATCTCCTCCTCGCCTTCCATGATCGCCATATGCACCGGCTGAAGGTTCGCGGTGATGACCTTCAGCTGCGGCAGCTGCGCCTGCAACCACGGCAGCGCCGCGCGCAGCTGGGGCAGCTTAGCGTCGGATCGCAGCACGAAGCGCAGCATCATCCCGCCATCAAGCTGGCTTTCGGTGAGCAGAATGTACTTCAGCTCGCCGCGCTTGCGCTCCACGTTATAGGGCGTGAGGCCCGCGCGGGCGATAAAGGGTTTCAGGGCGGCAAAGACCGGGGCGAACGACGCCGGATAGAGCGGGCAGTCGGTCAGATCGACAGGGGTGCCGTCGCGGTGCAGCATCCCGAGCAGCGGTTTTTCGACGCTGCCGCTAACCACCATTTTGGCTTTATTGCGAAACGCCTGCTCCGGCCCGCTGATCGGCGCGCACCACTCCGCCACCGGCAGGCCAGACAGTAAGGTCTGCAGGTCGGCCATTTTGGCGGAAAGTTGAGAAGAGACCGGCTGCTCTATCCACTGACAGGAGCGGCAGCGACCGGCGTCATAGAGTGCGCACTGCATAACGAAACCTTAATACGTCTGGGGGCAGCGATTATACACGTTATTGCAGACGGAAAAACCGTCGGCTGGCCGCGGGGACAAACAGCAGGCCGAGCACCAGGATGTCGGGCAGCTTCTGCATCACCAGAGTGTGGAAGATCTCGCGTTTTGACTCGCCGGGGATGCTGAACAGTTCGGGATAACCATAGCCCAGCGACGCGGCCCACAGATAGCCGGTGGCGACCACCTGGGTCAGCAGGTAGACGATCCGCGCCCAGTTCCGCCCTTTCACCAGCGAAAAGGCGCAGAAGATTTCGATAAACACCAGCATCAGGCTGGCGAAAAAGACCAGCGTCAGGTTCCATGTCTGGACGCTGCGGTGAATGAACTCGCCCATGCCGCGCACGCCCAACGTATTGAAAATCATAAATACATCGAGGCAGCGGATCATAATAATGGCGAGCGCCGCCACCTGCACCAGAGCAGGAACATTCAGACGGGCATGTGACCGGCTTGTTTTAGTGAAAAATCCCAACGTGATGTCTTCCATGAAACGATGCCGCGTTAACGCGGCATCTCAATTACGCTTCTTTGCAGATTTTAGGAGCTTCAGCTGCGTCTTGCACGCTGGATATCGCGCTGACGCTGTTTTTCAGACCGCGCCATCAGATACCAGGCGATCAGCCCGATGATGCCGACCACGCCCAGAATAAGCGTCGCCAGGGCGTTGATCTCCGGGTTGACCCCCATGCGCACGCTGGAGAAGACCAGCATCGGCAGCGTGGTCGCCCCCGGACCGGAGACAAAGCTGGCGATCACCAGATCGTCGAGCGACAGGGTAAAGGCCAGCAGCCAGCCGGAGACCACCGCTGGCATGATCATCGGCAGGGTGATGATAAAGAACACCTTCAGCGGCGTCGCCCCGAGATCCATCGCCGCCTCTTCAATGGAGTGGTCCAGCTCGCGCAGCCGCGAAGAGATGACCACCGCCACATAGGCGGTACAGAAGGTGACGTGGGCCAGCCAGATGGTGAGCATGCCGCGATCCGACGGCCAGCCGATGGCGTGCCCCATCGCCACAAACAGCAACAGCAGCGACAGCCCGGTGATGACGTCGGGCATCACCAGCGGCGCGGTGATCATAAAGGCAAACCCGTTGGCGCCGCGGAAACGGCCAAAGCGCACCATCACCACCGCGGCAATAGTGCCGAGGATCGCCGCCATCGTCGCCGCGCAGGCGGCAATGGTCAGGCTTAGCCCTACGGCGCTCATCATCGCCTGGTCATGGAACAGCTCGCCGTACCAGCGCGTGGACCAGCCCGCCCACACCGTCACCAGCTTGGAGCTGTTGAAGGAGTAGATCACCAGCATCAGCATCGGGGCATAGAGGAAGGTAAAGCCAATCACCAGGATCAGGATCCGCCACGGCGAGCGCACTACCGGTAAATTGTTCATCCGTGATCTCCCATCTGTTTCTGCTGATACTTGTGGAACCACATGATCGGCACGATCAGCAGCAGCAACATTACGATCGCCACCGCCGAGGCCACCGGCCAGTCGCGGTTGTTAAAGAACTCCTGCCACAGCACGCGGCCAATCATGATGCTGTCCGGGCCGCCGAGCAGTTCCGGGATCACGAACTCCCCCACCGCCGGAATAAACACCAGCATCGACCCGGCGATAATCCCGCCTTTGGTCAGCGGCACGATGACGCTGAAGAAGGTTTTCAGCGGACGGGCACCGAGATCCAGCGCCGCCTCGACCAGCGAATAGTCGATGCGCGTCAGGGCGGTGTAGATCGGCAGCACCATAAACGGCAGATAGGCGTACACAATGCCGATATAGACCGCCAGGTTAGTGTGCAGAATAGTCAGGGGCTGATCGATCACCCCCAGCCACATCAGGACGTTGTTCAGCACGCCGTTGTTTTTCAGGATCCCCATCCAGGCATAGACGCGGATCAGGAACGAGGTCCACGAGGGTAAAATCACCAGCAGCAGCAGGATATTACGCGTCGAGGGCTTGCTGTGCGCCACCGCCCACGCCAGCGGGTAGCCCAGCAGCAGACAGCAGATCGTCGAGATCGCCGCCACCTGCAGCGACTGCAGATAGGCGTCAAAGTAGAGCGGATCGTCGGTCAGCTGCAGGAAGTTGCCGAGGTTGAGCATGATCGACAGCTGGCTGTCTCCCCACTCCACCAGATCGCTGTAGGGTGGGATCGCACGCGCCATTTCCGCCAGGCTGATTTTAAACACAATCAGGAACGGCAGCAGGAACAGCAGGATCAGCCACACGTAAGGCAGCGCGATCACCAGCTTGCGCCCGTGGGCCATCTGCATTCGCGTCAGCCAGCTGGTATCAATGCCCGCAGCCTGGCGGGTCACAGGTTCAGGTTTGCTCATCGCCGTTCCTTATACCGTCAGCACAACGCAGCTGTCCGCTTCCCAGCACAGACGCACTTCGTCGCCCCAGGTCGGCAGCCCTTTGCGGTAGCGGTAAGTGTTCTGCAGCTGGGCGCTGATCATCTGCCCGCTCTTCAACCGGACGTGATAAATGGAGAGATCGCCCAGATAGGCAATATGCACCACCTCCCCCACCGCAAAGTTGTAGCCGTCGGCGGGCGGCGCGTCGCAGAGGGTGATTTTCTCCGGGCGCAGCGCCACGTACACCGGCACGTTATCCACCACCGAGTTGTCGGCAGTCACCTTCAGCGGATGGATGAGGCCCGGCGAGTCGATCACCAGCCCGTCCTCTTCACGCGCTTTCAGCAGCCCTTCAAAGACGTTCATGGAGCCGATAAATTCGGCGCTGTAGCGGGTGGTCGGATGCTCGTAGATCTCTTCCGGCTCGCCAATCTGCACGAACTTGCCGCGGTTCATGATCGCGATGCGTCCGGCCATGGTCATCGCCTCTTCCTGGTCATGGGTCACCATCACGCAGGTCGCGCCCACGCGCTCCAGAATATCCACCACTTCCAGCTGCATGCGGTCGCGCAGTTTTTTATCCAGCGCCCCCATTGGCTCATCCAGCAGCAGCAGCTTGGGCCGCTTCGCCAGGCTGCGGGCCAGGGCCACGCGCTGACGCTGGCCGCCCGAGAGCTGATGCGGCTTACGCTTCGCGAACTCCTGCATGTGCACCAGACTCAGCATTTCGGCCACGCGGGCGGCGATGTCGGCTTTCGGCATTTTGTCCTGCTTCAGGCCGAAGGCGATGTTCTGCTCCACGGTCATGTGCGGGAAGAGTGCGTAAGACTGGAACATCATATTGATAGGACGCTGGTACGGCGGTACCTGGGAGAGGTCAACGCCGTCGAGCATGATCTGCCCGGCGCTGGGCTGTTCAAACCCGGCCAGCATGCGCAGCAACGTCGATTTCCCGCAGCCAGATGCGCCCAGCAGGGCAAAAATTTCGCCTTTGTAGATAGTCAGGCTGACATCATCCACGGCATTTTGACCATCAAAGGATTTGGTCAGGTTACGGATTTCCAGCAGCGGGGTTAGCGCTTTACGGGTTTTCGCCTGCGGGCGGGGGATCGCGTCGTTCACGGGGTGCTCTCCGGCATCAATCAAACTGGTGCAGGCGCACCAGAACGGTGCGCCTGTTGCCGGGGGCGCTACGCTTGCCCGGCCTACGAGGAGCGGTTATTTACCGCTTTTCACTTTCGTCCACGCACGGGTACGGACGCGGTCGATTTTCGGCTCCTGGACGCTCAGGGTGAACATCTTGGCGCGTACGTCGGCTGGAGGGTAGATACCCGGATTATCACGCACCTCAGCGCTCACGAGCTTGGTTGCTTCTTTGTTGGCGTTGGCATAGAAGACGTGGTCAGAGATGTGGGCAATGACGTCCGGACGCAGCAGGTAGTTCAGGAACTGATAGGCTTCGTCTTTGTTCTTCGCATCGGCAGGCATCGCGAAGACGTCAAAGAAGGCCATCGCCCCCTCTTTCGGGATCGAATAGGAGATATTCACGCCATTTTTCGCTTCTTTGGCGCGGTTAGCCGCCTGCCAGACGTCTCCAGCCCAGCCGATGGCCACGCAGATATCACCGTTTGCCAGATCGTTGATGTACTGAGAGGAGTGGAAGTAACGGATATTCGGACGCAGCTTCAGCAGCAGGTCGGTGGCCGGGCCGGTGTAGTCATCCGCTTTGGTGCTGTTTGGATCTTTGCCGAGGTAGTTCAGGACGGTGGCAAACACCTCTTCCGGGGCGTCGAGGAAGGACACGCCGCAGCTTTTCAGCTTCTCGAGGTTCTCTGGCTTCAGCACCAGATCCCAGCTGTTCACCGGCGCATCGGCACCCAGCACCTGTTTCACTTTATCGACGTTATAGCCGATACCGGTGGTCGCCCACATGTACGGCATAGCGTACTTGTTGTCCGGGTCGTGTTTGGCGATAAGCTTCAGCAGCTCGGGATCGAGGTTTTTCCAGTCCGGCAGTTTGCTTTTATCCAGCGGCTGGAACACGCCCGCGGAGAGCTGACGCTCGAGGAAGCTGGCTGACGGCACCACCAGGTCGAAGCCGGTACTGCCCGCCATCAGTTTGCCTTCCAGCACTTCGTTGGAATCGAAGACGTCGTAAACGACTTTGATACCGGTCTCTTTTTCGAAATTCGCCACCGTGTCCGGGGCAATATAATCAGACCAGTTATAGATATGCAGCGTTTTTTGTTCAGCAGCAAGCGTGCCGGCAGAGACAGCCATCAGAGCACCTGCAACCAGACCCGATAACCATTTTTTATTTAAAGCGATCATAGCGGTAATCCTTCTGAAAGCGCGTTAACAAACGCACTAAAAATGAACACTCTTAGCCTATGCAAGAAACGTGCATAATTTATCACTCTGCCTGCAGCAGAAGATGTTACGCAGGTGGCAGTATCTGCTCGCATCTAACGGCATCGCAAGAATAAACTGTAGCTTGTCTCCGTAGCTATAGCTCAGATTAAAAAACGCCTTTTAACAATTTTTTATGCAGGAAATGTCTATGTGATAAGCCGAATTGGCGGGATGGCGGTGAATAATTCTTTAAAGAAAGGTTAAATCCAGCAGAAACGAGGGTGTTATGCAGCCGCCACGACAGCGACTGCCTAAAAGTCAGACAGCTTTAGTGCAGAAAATTGCCCGAAGATTCAGGTTGTTCAGCGCCCTCTTCGGTGTTGTACAACAGATGATGCGCGCTGGCTTCAAGCATCACCATGGAGATCTGCTCTTCGCTCTGCTGAACGAAGGCCGCGAACTGCGGGAAGGTCAACCCGACAGATGCGGATAAAGACTGGCAAACCACCAGCTTCGGCAGATTATCATCCTGTATGTCGAGAAATGCCTTCACCGTCAAAGAACTGGCATTGATGGCGGACAAATCCGATGCTAACGCCAGCAATGCCGAGGGTTTGACCTCCGCCAGCGCGGAAAACAGAATGACGTCGTTAATCAGATCGAGCTTGGCATCAAACACGCCGTCAAAATTTTGCATGTGCGGCAGGTGCAGCGCCTGGCAGGTGTCGCATTCAAAAAAGCTGACGCCCATGTTGTCGAGCCAGTGACGCAAGGTATCAAGTGTCGGTACAACGAGTGAATCCATATCGGTGGAACCCCTTAAAAAATAACAGTGCGTGTCAGGTCAGTTATCCGCCCGTTCTCAGGCAAAACTCCGGCGTGGCCTGGCGCTCTATCCAGCCGATCATCTTTCCGGCGATATCAATCCCGGTGGTTTTCTCAATGCCTTCCAGCCCCGGTGAGGCATTAACTTCCATCACCAGCGGCCCGCGATCGGCACGTAAGATATCGACCCCGGCAATATCGAGCCCCAGCGTTTGGGCGGCCAGCAGGGCAATCTCCCGCTCACGGGAAGTGATCTCGACCATCCGGGCAACGCCGCCCCGGTGCAGGTTGGAGCGAAAATCGCCCTCTTTGGCCTGGCGTTCGATGGCCGCAACCACTTCATCGCCTACCACCAGGCAGCGAATATCGCGGCCTTTCGCCTCCTGAATATACTCCTGCACCAGAATGTGCGCGTTCAGGCCGCGAAACGCATCGATCACGCTCTCTGCCGCCTGGCGGGTTTCGGCCAGCACCACGCCAATCCCCTGCGTACCTTCCACCAGCTTAACCACCAGCGGCGCACCGCCGACCATCTCGATCAGATCGCTGGTGTCGTCGGGCGAATGGGCAATACCGGTGATCGGCAGGTCGATCCCCTGACGGGCCAGCAGCTGCAAAGAGCGGAGTTTGTCGCGCGCCCGGGTAATGGCCACGGATTCATTCAGCGGATAACTGCCAAGCAGCTCAAACTGGCGCAGCGCGGCGGTGCCATAAAAGGTGATGGCCGATCCAATGCGCGGGATAACCGCGTCAAAGTGCGGCAGTTGACGACCTTTATAGTGAATGGAGGAGGCCGCCGGGCTGATATTCATATAGCAGGACAGCGGATCGAGGATGTCGACCTGATGGCCGCGCTGCTCCGCCGCTTCACGCAGGCGTTTACAGGAAAAGAGCGTTCCATCCCGGGACAATATGGCAATTTTCACCCTGCACCTCTCAGACATAATCCGGTAAAAGCCTGCGTATCATACACGCAGGCAGGCGCAGGATGAATGGACTTATCGCGTAGCCCAGCCCTGTTTATGCAAATAGTCGAGAATAAACGGACGATTTTCTTTGATGATGGTGCGCCGGATATGGTCGCTCCAGGTATCGCGGCGATTATTGGTCGCGCGGCTGAGGTAGTAGTTCGCCAGCTCCTCGTCGTACTGCGCCAGCACCTCCTGATCGACCGGCTGATAGTGGTTTTCATGCACCACCATTGCCGCAGGCAGGCGCGGCTTGACGTCCGGGTTATCGGCCGGCCAGCCGAGGCACAGGCCAAACAGCGGCAGGACGTGCTTTGGCAGCTGCAGCAGTTCGGTCACCGCCTCAATGCTGTTGCGGATGCCACCGATGTAGACGCCACCCAGCCCCAGCGACTCCGCCGCGGTCATGGCGTTCTGCGCCAGCATCGCGGTATCCACCACCCCAAGCAGCAGCTGCTCTGCCAGGCCGAGCTGCGCCTCAGGGCAGATTTGCAGATGGCGGTTGAAGTCGGCGCAGAAAACCCAGAACTCCGCCGCCTGGGCGACGTGCTGCTGCCCGCCGGTGAGGGTCACCAGCTGTTCACGCATCGCGGGGTCGGTGATGCGGATAATGGAACTGCACTGCAGGAAGCTGGAGCTGGAGGTAGCCTGCGCACCGGCAATAATGGCCTCGCGCTGGGCATCGCTGATGGGTTGATCGGTGAAATGGCGGATGGAGCGGTGGGAACGTAGCAGATCAATCACTGGCGTCATCTTATCTCTCTTTTCGGGCGTTACTGACATTTCGCCAGTATAGGCAAAGAAAAGGCGGCTGTAATTGGCCAAACATAGCCTGAAGATATCAATGTAACAGGCAGAACCTGCTTTCCATTACTGAAGGTTATCGGCAATATAGCGTTATTCGCCGTCTGGCTTAGTTTCAGGAGAGAGAACATGTTTGCAGTGATTTTTGGACGTCCGGGTTGCCCTTACTGCGTGCGCGCAAAAGATCTGGCAGAAAAACTGACCGCTGAGCGTGAAGATTTTAACTACCGCTACGTGGACATTCATGCCGAAGGTATCAGCAAAGCCGATCTGGAAAAAACCGTCGGTAAACCGGTTGAAACCGTTCCGCAGATTTTCCTCGATCAGAACCACATCGGCGGCTTTACCGATTTTGAAGCCTATGCCAAAGAGCACCTGGGGCTGTTCGCTGCCCAGTAAGCCTTTCACGCCCTCACTCTGAGGGCGTTTTTATTCTCTCGCGGCGATTCTCCAGCGCCCGGCGCACGAACAGAAAGAACAGCGCACCTAACGCACACCAGAATACACCACTCAACAGCCAGGCCAGCTCCTGCACCAGCGTGCGTGACGGGATAAACATCATCCGCATCACCACCAGGCAGACCGGCGCGGCGAGGATCGCCCCCACCAACGGCCTGATGACTTCTCCGCCGCGGGAGAAAAAGCTGGCTGCGATACCCGGTAAGGTGAAGAAGAGTAACCCCAGCCCTGGGTAGCCTGCGGATATAAACGCCCCCCTCACCCTAAACGTCAGACAGACGCAAACCGCGGTGAACAGTAAAAAGCAGCAAGCCACACCAAACCAGTTACGTTTAATATTCACTCTATCCCCCTGCTATTGCGGGCAAATACTTTTTTCGTCCCGCGGGACGCCAATTAGTTGAGTCACCCGGCATTCCTTGCCAAAATCAGCACGTCATTACGTTATCGCTATCAAAAGGTGATATCTGTTAAAAATTAACTAATAGTTTGATATTACTTTGTGGGATATATTATACTGCGCGATCAAGAGCGTTACGCCTTCTCTTACAGTGCAAAACAGTAGCCTAAATATCCCACCCATTCAACCACTTACTGGTAAACGAAAAGTTATCCTCCGTGAACATAAACGTCGCAGAATTGTTAAACGGGAATTACATCCTGTTATTATTTGTGGTACTGGCTCTGGGTCTTTGCCTGGGTAAATTACGTCTCGGGTCAATCCAACTCGGTAATTCTATTGGCGTTTTAGTCGTTTCGTTATTATTAGGCCAGCAGCATTTCAGCATTAACACCGATGCCCTGAACCTGGGCTTTATGCTGTTTATTTTTTGTGTCGGTGTTGAAGCCGGACCCAACTTTTTTTCTATTTTCTTCCGCGACGGCAAAAATTATCTGATGCTGGCGCTGGTGATGGTCGGTAGCGCCCTGCTCATCGCGCTGGGTTTAGGCAAACTGTTTGGCTGGGATATCGGCCTGACGGCAGGCATGCTGGCCGGGTCGATGACCTCCACGCCGGTGCTGGTGGGGGCCGGGGATACGCTGCGTCATCTCGGGCTGGATAACGCCCAGCTG
Organism: Leclercia sp.; assembly: GCF_036780805.1. Lineage (NCBI taxonomy): Bacteria > Pseudomonadati > Pseudomonadota > Gammaproteobacteria > Enterobacterales > Enterobacteriaceae > Leclercia > Leclercia sp. The sequence continues at coordinate 1,880,598 of NZ_DAIQCE010000001.1, forward strand.
TCGCTGGCCCTGGACCACCTCAGCCTCGGCTATGCCCTGACCTATCTGATTGGTCTGGTGAGCCTGATTGTGGGTGCACGCTATCTGCCGAAATTGCAGCATCAGGATCTGCAGACCAGCGCCCAGCAGATCGCCCGGGAGCGCGGTCTGGACACCGACAGCAAACGTAAAGTCTATCTGCCGGTGATCCGCGCCTACCGCGTGGGTCCGGAGCTGGTGGCCTGGGCCGACGGTAAAAATCTGCGCGAGCTGGGCATCTATCGCCAGACCGGCTGCTATATCGAACGTATTCGCCGTAACGGCATCCTCGCGAACCCGGACGGCGATGCGGTGTTACAGATGGGGGATGATATCGCGCTGGTCGGTTATCCGGATGCGCACGCCCGTCTCGATCCGAGCTTCCGTAACGGCAAAGAGGTGTTCGACCGCGACCTGCTCGACATGCGCATCGTTACCGAAGAGATCGTGGTCAAAAACCACAACGCCGTCGGCCGCCGCCTGGCACAGCTCAAGCTGACCGATCACGGTTGCTTCCTCAACCGGGTGATCCGCAGCCAGATTGAGATGCCAATTGATGACAACATCGTCCTGAACAAGGGCGATGTGCTCCAGGTGAGCGGCGACACGCGCCGCGTGAAGACCGTTGCCGACCGCATCGGCTTTATCTCCATTCACAGTCAGGTGACCGATCTGCTGGCGTTCTGCGCCTTCTTTATCGTCGGCCTGATGATCGGGATGATCACCTTCCAGTTCAGCAACTTTAGCTTCGGTATCGGCAACGCCGCCGGTCTGCTGTTCGCCGGGATCATGCTCGGCTTCCTGCGTGCTAACCACCCGACCTTCGGCTATATCCCGCAGGGCGCGCTGAACATGGTGAAAGAGTTTGGCCTGATGGTGTTTATGGCGGGCGTCGGCTTAAGCGCGGGCAGCGGGATTGGCCACAGCCTGGGCGCGGTGGGCTGGCAGATGCTGGTCGCCGGGTTAATCGTCAGCCTGGTGCCGGTGGTGATCTGTTTCCTGTTCGGCGCCTACGTGCTGCGCATGAACCGCGCCATGCTGTTTGGCGCGATGATGGGGGCCCGTACCTGTGCCCCTGCGATGGAAATCATCAGCGATACCGCACGCAGCAACATTCCGGCGCTGGGCTATGCCGGCACCTATGCCATCGCTAACGTGCTGTTAACCCTGGCGGGGACCTTGATCATCATCATCTGGCCGGGGCTGGGGTAAGGGAGAAATTTGCGCAAGGGTGAAAAAATTTCGCGATGCGCAGAACTTTTCTGCCAGACGTCAGTCATAACTATTGCCACTGCTTTTCTTTGATGTCCCCAATTTGTGGAGCCCATCAACCCCGCCGTTTTGGTTCAAGGTTGATGGGTTTTTTGTTGCCTTAAATCCCTGATCTTCTTACTCAACCACTTCATTCGTTTCATGTATTCCGACAGAAAGCCCTCGATCTACCATCGTTCGTTACTGTGGCTTCCAAAACTGACACTGTTGGCATAACAAAAACCGTCCACATCCGGGAAAAGAGTGAACTGCCTGATATCAAATAGATTCTCCAGCAGCAGCAAACATTGCTGTTTAAGTTCAGGCGTAAGAGCAATCAGGTTGAGATAGTTCGGGTTCTCCCCAAAGACCAAGCTGCCCGTCCGGGCATCGCTGACTCGGCTGTAAAGAAACTGCGCACTTTGCGCTGCGATCCTTTTAATCACGACTGGAGGCTGCCAAAGTCGCGGAAAGTTTTCCAACTCGTCGTCGGCGTTAGGGTCTCCCGTTCCGAAAATATCATTGTAAGCACGAGGTTCAGGCCTTCCCTCAAAGCCATGAGCTGCTGCCCAATACAGACCAAACAACAGTCCCGTTTTGTCTCTCTCAGAATTACACGCAAACCAGAGAGCGACGAGCATGTTTCTTGAAAAATCCACCAGTCGCGTTGCTGCGCCATGATGTTGCAGCTTGGCAAGGAGTTCAAAATCAGCCAGCGTGCGGCCATTTTCGTAATGGTAGCCTTGATGTTTAGCGTTTAATAAAAGCTCTCTCTCATAGTCACGCATACTTATTTCTGAAGGTTTAGAGGTGCGGTTTTTCTCTAATCGTCTGTATGCCGAACTGTGTACTGGCCAGGCGATGTTGCCTTGCCCTCTCCACAAGTAGATGTTTTTTGTTTCGCACTCACCTACTGAAGCAAGTTCGATAATTTGCCAAAACTCATCAGGTGCAACCACAGGACCGAATAAATCCGTATCAATGACTTTCACTGGTTCCCTCCGCTTCATTTACCTGGGTTTTAAATCATCAACAAAATTTTTGCATGTATGCATGGTGGGTACAATAAGCATTACCCCCCCAGAAATGGCCGCCCCACCCTTCCTCCAATTTAGTGTTACGCTTTATGAGAAAGATAAATTCCTCCTCCGAGCCCAAGGAGCACCAATGCTCGCGTTGTACAACACAGCGATTGTACTTTTAACCGTTGCCGCCATGGAGTTAGTCGCCGCCCTTGCGCATAAGTACATCATGCACGGCTGGGGTTGGGGGTGGCATGAGTCGCATCACGAGCCGCGCACCCGCTGGTTCGAGGTGAACGATCTCTACGCGGTGGTGTTCGCCGTGCTGGCGATTGTGCTGATTGCGCTGGGGACCTGGGGCCTGTGGCCGCTACAGTGGATTGGCGCCGGGATGACGGCTTATGGCGCGCTCTATTTTATGGTGCACGATGGGCTGGTGCATCAGCGCTGGCCGTTTCGCTATATCCCGCGCCGGGGATACCTCAAGCGCCTCTATCTGGCGCACCGTCTGCACCACGCGGTACGGGGCAAAGAGGACTGCGTCTCCTTTGGGTTTTTGTATGCGCCGCCGATTGAAAAATTGCAGGCCACCTTACGCCAGCGCAAGGCGCGCCGTGCGGCTAACGCGGGCGCTGCCAGAGCCCGGCCGGACGCGGCACCTGCGTCGCAAAACGAGAGGTAAGCGCCAGCCTGGCGCCTTTCAGCAGTAATCCCGATTTTTCAAACGCGCTGGTCCCCTGCCGTCTATCCCAGGCGCGGGGACCTGCCGCACTCACCTTAATGCCAATCTCACGATATACCCCGTGCGCCGAGGCAATCGCCCATGCGGATCGCAGCGGCAGCCCGGCCAGCCCCTCGCGGGCTGAAGCGTAATAGGGTTCGGCTTCGGCCACCAGCCGATACGCCAGCCTTGCCAGCTGCGGACGCATCGCAGCGCTATCGAGCGCATCAGCCGGGATACCCTCCTCGTCCAGCCACCGGGCCGGCAGATAACAGCGGCCAACCCGGGCATCCTCGACGATATCCCTGGCGATATTGGTCAGCTGAAACGCCAGGCCTAAATCACAGGCACGGTCGAGCACCGCTTCATCACGTACCCCCATCACTCGAGCCATCATGAGCCCCACCACCCCCGCCACGCGATAGCAGTACTGCAGGGTGTCATCGAAGGTCTCGTATCGCGTCTCGCGCACGTCCATGGCAAAGCCATCGAGATGATCGTAAGCCAGCTGAAGCGGGATGTTGTGGCCCAGGGCCACCTCCTGAAAGGCGGCGAATGCGGGCTCACTCATCTCGCCCCCCTCCCACGCGCGCTGGGTCTGGTTTTTGAGCATCTCCAGACGCTGTTCTGCCTGAGCGTTGTCCACGGGACTGGCGTAAAACCCCAGCTCCTGGCCGTCGATTACGTCGTCGCAGTGGCGGCACCAGGCGTAGAGCATCAGCACGCTACGCCGGGTTAATGGGTCGAAGAGTTTCGCCGCGGTGGCAAAGCTTTTCGAGCCCACGGCGATGGTATCGGTCGCGTGATCCATCAGGGTGGTGTTCATCGGGACAGCGCCTCCAGCATCAGCCCTGCCGTGGCTTTCGCCGAGCCGATCACCCCAGGAATACCGGCCCCCGGATGGGTACCCGCCCCGACCAGGTAAAGATTGGGGATCCGGCTGTCGCGATTGTGTGGCCGGAACCAGGCGCTCTGACGCAGGATCGGCTCCACAGAAAAAGCGGAGCCCAGATGAGCCCCCAGCTGGTCGCGAAAATCGAAGGGGGTGAACATGCGGTGGGTCACCAGCTGGCTGCGCAGTCCCGGCATGTAGTGGGCCTCAAGATAGGCAAAAATCCGGTCGCGCAGCCGTGGCCCTTCACTGTTCCAGTCAAGATCTGCGGTGCCTAAGTGGGGCACCGGGGCTAACACGTAATAGCTGCCGCAGCCCGGCGGTGCCAGGGAGGGATCGGTAACGCAGGGTGCGTGCAGGTAGAGCGAAAAATCGTCCGGCAGGGCGTTTTTATGAAAAATATCGTCGATCAGCTCTCTGTAGCGCGGCCCGAAACAGACGGTATGGTGCGCCAGGTCGTGCTGCTTGTTCAGGCCAAAATAGAGCACAAACAGGGAATTACTCATGCGTTTGCGCTTGAGCGATGCCGCGCGCGCGGCCCCCGCCGGATGGTGCCCCAGCAGCTTTTCGTAGGTATGCACCACGTCGGCGTTGGAGGCCACCGCCGCGGTCGGGATCCTCTGGCCGTCTTTTAGCTCCACGGCGCAAATGCGATCGCCCTCGGCCACCAGCCGGGTCACCTCGGCATTCAGCTGCAGCTCGCCGCCCAGATCCTGATAGAGCTTCACCAGCCCCTGCACCAGCGCCCCGGTACCGCCCCGGGCAAACCAGACGCCCCACTCCCGCTCCAGGGCGTGTATCAGGGTATAAATGGACGAGGTGGCAAAGGGATTACCCCCCACCAGCAGGGAATGAAAGGAGAACGCCTGGCGCAGCTGCTCATTCTCGATAAAGCGCGAGACCATGCCGTAGACGCTGCGCCAGGCCTGCAGGCGAGTCAGCTGCGGCGCGGCGCGGAGCATGTCGCGAAAAGAGAGGAACGGCACCGTGCCGAGCTTGAGATACCCCTCATTAAACACCGCCCGGGAGTAGGCGTGAAACTTGCGATAACCCTCCACGTCGCGCGGGTTGAAACGTCTTATCTGCTCTTCCAGCCGGGTCTGCACGTTGTCGTAATCAAATACCTCGCCCGTCTCCCAGCACAGGCGATAGAACGGGGTCACCGGCAGCAGATCGACATAATCCGCCATCCGCTTTCCGGCCAGGGTAAACAGCTCTTCGATGGCGCTGGGATCGGTTATCACCGTCGGCCCGGCGTCAAAGGTGAACCCTTTATCCTGATAAACATAAGCGCGCCCGCCGGGCTTATCCCGCTGCTCCAGCAGAAGTGTGGCAATGCCCTGCGCCTGTAGCCGAATGGCCAGCGCTAATCCGCCAAAACCGGCGCCAATAATCACTGTTTTATTCATGGTGAAACGCTCGCATCCGGGGAGTGAGTTTCAGTATGGCGAGCATCGCTTCGCCGACGGGAACCGGGGGCTTACCTGCCAGGATCCGCGCTTTATCGGCCAGGGTCAGCTGTCCGGCATAAAAGCGGGCAATCAGCCCTTCGTTAAGAGAGTAAAAACGTTGCATCACCTGCCAGCGTTGATCGGCCTCCCCCGCCAGAAACAGCATACGGTTCAGGGCGCGGAAAAAACGCTGGGCGTGCCACTGGTGACGGGCATAGCGATGAATTACGGCAAAGATCCCGGCCGCGCTGATATCCGCGGCTCCGGCAATGGCGTCGGCCAGCGCCACCGCGTGCGGCAGTGAATAGCCGGTGGTGGCATGAAACAGTCCGGCGCGCAGGCCGCTGCAAGGTTGGTGATCCCGCGCCTGCCAGAACGCCTGGAAATCGCCCCCCAGCATAATCGGCAGATGGCCCTGCTCTTCTCGCGTCAGGCTCTCCAGACACCAGCCCTGCTGGTGAGCATAGTCAGCAATGTGTTGCCGGGCGGCGCTGAGATGCAGTTCGGCGGCGTCGATGTAATGGGTATCTTCGATCAGCAGCTCGGTTGTGGAAAGCGGGAGAGTATAGACAAAACGGTACCCGCCCTGCTGATTAACCGTGGCATCCATCAGTATCGGCCGGGTCAGGCCGTGCGGCTGACGCAGACGCCACTGTTGACCGAGAAACGACTGGCTGCCGGTGTTGAGGTGCCTGTCCGGCATATAGCCCCGGCCATCGATCACCGCCCGGGCCTGGAGTCGAGTGCCGTCGGCGAGCATCACCGACTCCGGGGTGAGCGCGGTGACGAAGGCATGGGTGTGCAGACGCGTGCCAGCGGTGTCGGCCAGCACGGCAGCAAAACGCGCGGACGTGACGCTGAGGTAATCCCCGGTGAGGGTCCGGTTCAGGTCGGGAAAGCGGACGTCGTACCCCTGCCAGCGGTGCGCGATCAGGGGAGCAATCCACTGGTGCTGCCCGGGAGTAATATCACCCTCATGGAATGACCAGGTGTGATTACCCCCATGCCTGCCGTCGGCTTCGAGAAGCAGCACGCGCAGCTCCGGGCGCTGTTGCCACAGCCGTAACGCGATCAGCCCGTTAGCCAGCCCACCGCCTGCCAGGATGATGTCCCACGCGCGAGCCATCAGGTTTGGGCCACCAGCGTGGCCTGACGCAGCTGCGCCAGGTTGGCGCTTCCGGTGCAGAAACAGGCGACGCGCAGCTGGTCGACGATCACCTGAAAATGGTCAATGACCGCCTCGCTGGAGACTAACGCGCTTTGCAGCACTCCGGCCGCCTGCCCCACCATGCTTGCGCCTAAGCGGATCGCTTTCGCCACCTCGATGCCGTTGGCGATCCCGCCCGAGGCCACCAGCGGCATGTCGGGCAGTGCCTGATGCAGATCCTGGAGTGCCGTCGCGGTAGGGATCCCCCAGTCGGCAAAGGCCATCGCCACCGCCCGGTCATGCGCGGTGATGGCGCGTTCGCCCTCAACCGCCGCCCAACTGGTGCCTCCGGCACCGGCGACATCCAGCATCGCCACCCCTGCCGCCGCCAGCTGACGGGCAACAGGTACCGAGATCCCGTTGCCCACCTCTTTGACCACTACCGGCACGTGCAGCGCCTCGACGGTGTGATGAATGGCATCGATAACCCCGCACCAGTTGCGATCCCCGCCGTGCTGCAGCGCCTCCTGCAGCGGGTTGAGGTGGATAATCAGCGCATCTGCCGAAAGCGTCTCTACGGCACGTCTGGCATAGTCGATCCCCTGTCGGCCGGCGATTTGCGCGGCACCGAGGTTGGCCATCAGCACCACGTCCGGGGCAAAGGTGCGCAGTTCGCGCGTCAGGCCATAATTGGCCTCGCTCTCCAGCGCCACGCGCTGGGATCCCACCCCCATCGCCAGCCCCAGCGCCTGCGCGGCGAGGGCCAGATGCTGATTGATCTGGCTCGCCCGGCGGGTACCGCCGGTCATGGAGCTGATCAGCAGCGGCGCGTTCAGGGTTCGACCAAACAGCGAGGTCGTGAGATCGATATCATCAAGATGCAGTTCGGGCAGGGCACAGTGCCCGAAGCGCCATTTTTCAAAGCCGTTGGTACACTTTTTTGCGCCGGGCGCGCCGTTCAGTACGATATCGAGATGATCGCTTTTACGTTGCGACAGGCTGCTCATTGACACTCCGACACGGATAACGACAGGCTCTGACTGATAAGCGTCAGCTGTTTTTCAAACCAGACGTGAACATAGTACCGGGCGGTGTTTCCCGGCTGACAGGCGGTTGCAATATGCTGATCGGCGCTGCGCACATGCTCGCGCAGCCGCAGGAACACGCTTTCGGCCCCGAGCACCGCGACCAGCGTCGATTTATCTTTATCCTGATGAGGATCTTTGCCGTTGGCAGTTGAGCCGTCGGTCAGATCATCAATCAGCTGGAAGGCCTGGCCCAGATCCCGGGCGAAAAAGCGCAGACGTTCGCTGACCTGCGGCGGCGCATCGGCGGCGATAGCCGCCAGCTGGAGGGTGGCGTTGAACAGGCTGCTGGTTTTCAGCTCATTGGTCAGCAGGATCTCATCGGGATTGCGGCTCTGCCGCGCCTGATTCAGATCGCGAAATTGCCCCTGCACCAGCCCCATGTGCCCCACCGAGGCCGAAAGCTCAGCCATCGCCCGCGCTTTGGCCTCGTGCGTCAGCGAAGGGGCGCGTGAGATGACGCAAAAAGCGTGGCTCAGCAGCGCCACCGCCGCCAGTATCGCGACGTTTTCGCCATACTGATAGTGAACAGTGGGACGCCCGCGTCTGAGCATGGCATTGTCCATGCAGGGCATGTCGTCAAGGATCAGGGAGGCGACGTGGACCATCTCAATGGCGCAGGCCAGATCCAGAAGGCCGGTCTGCTCGGTTTTGTAGCCCATATCCGTCGCCGCCAGCAGCAGCAACAGAGGGCGCATCCGCTTGCCAGCGACCAGCGTGGCTTCGCGCATGGCGGCATAGACCTGGCCCTCCTGCTCGCCCTCGGGCAAGAGTTGTTCCAGACGCCGTTCAAACGCAGACAGCAGCATTTTTACATCATCTTCATGACTAAGGGTCATAGGGGCTTCCCCGGTGTTAGGTTGCGACGTCCGCAGAAGGGGTAAAAACGCTTGCCGCAGGGTGATTTAGATAGCGTAGCGTATCCTTCTGCGTTTTGTTGCCCGCCGGGAAAGGGGAAACCAGAGCCGAATTTAACAGCAAATAAAATCAATAAGTTAAAAGAGAAGCCTCACGGAAAATTGCACAAAAATTTACATTTGTAGAGATTTTTAGTCGCCCTGCTGTTCCTTGCCAAACGCCAGCCGTAGCGCGTACTGACGAATATCCTGCGGCCAGTTTCCGATACACGCCGTAAACGCCGCTTCATCATCCGCAAAAAGTGCGCGCAGGCTGGCCTCGTAATCAGGCAAGTCCCCCGCTATCTCGTACATAAAGTGGTAGGCGCGATCGTGACGCTGGCGCTTGTTATCCGCCGGTTCGCCGGTTTTTCTGGCCTGGTCGATAAGCCTGCGCAAGGTAGCGGACGCCCCGCCGGGCTGAGTCGCTAACCATTCCCAGTGCCGCGGCAGCAATGTCACCTCTTTTGCCGAGACGCCCAGTTTTGGCCGTCCTCGGGATTTTACGACGCGGGTCTCTGCCAGTTCGGGGTAGACCGCCAGAATATCGGCAATATCGCCGTTAAGAGGAATATCGAGCCGTTTTCCGCTGCGATCGTTAAATATGAAAACGCTTTCACGGTGAATGTTAATGGATTGGATCTGCTGTAACAGTTCGCTCAGCGTTCCGTGAGCAATCTGCCGCTGCCGCCAGAAGGCGGTAAGGGTGAGGGTTATCATGCCATTACCTTTTTTATCCGGGTAAAAATAAAAAGTGAGGCTGTCTGGCGATACCTGTTAATTATACCCGGATAAAAGAGAACAACGCGCTATTCTGGCTTGTTCCCTGACCACGCTCCCTCCCCCGCGATGCGTCCCACCATCACCCGCAACGCTTCCCGCGAGAGCGGCTGGCGGTCGGTGACAAAATGCAGCGTCATCCCCTCTATAAATGCATCCAGCGCGCGGGCGGTAACCGGATCAAACCACTGCTCCAGGGTCGTCTGGCTGGTTTTCATCCAGTCCTGCATCACGGTTTTTAACGAGGCGCTGCGGTTCATAAAGGCATAAAGCTGATACATCAACTCCATATTGTGCGGCGTGGTGACCTGGGAGCTGTAAATCAGGGTGACGATCGATTCGCAGGCCATCTCCGGCCCCGTCACCCCGGCAAAGAAGTCGCGATACTGCACCGACATCTGCTGCGTAAACCAGGTGAAGGCCTCTTCGAGCAGCGCCTCCATTCCCGAAAAATAGTAGGTCATCGACCCCAGCGGCACCCCGGCGCAGCTGGCGATTTTGCGATGGGTGACGGCGTTCAGACCATGCTCAGCGATGGTGTCGAGGGTAGCCTGCAATATCCGTTCCCGCCGTTGCGGATCGTTGGGTCGTCTGTTCATTTTTACCTCAGCGCATTTATGTACAAATGTACACAAACTTGCTAGTGTTGTCTTCTATGTTGTCCTTCTGGTACAGAAACCATGACCGTCATCTCACCGCGCAAACTTCTGCAACGCCGCCTGTGGGCGCTGTTTATGTTCTTCTTTATCCCCGGCCTGTTAATGGCCTCCTGGGCCACGCGCACCCCTGCCATCCGCGACATTCTGTCGGTCTCGACGGCGGAGATGGGCATCGTGTTGTTTGGCCTGTCGATTGGCTCGATGAGCGGCATTCTCTGTTCCGCCTGGCTGGTTAAGCGCTTCGGTACCCGGACTGTGATCCGCACCACCATGTGCTGCGCGATTGTGGGTATGATCCTCCTTAGCGTTGCGCTGTGGTTTGCCTCTCCGCTGGCGTTTGCCCTCGGGCTGACCGTGTTTGGCGGCAGTTTTGGCGCGGCGGAAGTGGCGATCAACGTTGAAGGTGCCACCATCGAGCGGGAGATGAACAAAACCGTGCTGCCGATGATGCACGGGTTTTACAGTCTCGGTACGCTGGCAGGCGCCGGTATCGGCATGGCCCTCACCGCCTCCGGTATTGCTGCCACCACCCACATTTTGCTGGCCGGCCTGGTCTGTATCGCCCCGGTTCTGCTGGGGATCACCGCCATCCCGGACGGCAACGGCAGGAACCTCGCGGGTGAGGCAAAATCGGGTGAAAAAGGGCTGCCCTTCTATCGCGATATGCAGCTGATGCTGATTGGCGTGGTGGTGCTGGCCATGGCCTTTGCCGAAGGATCAGCAAACGACTGGTTGCCGCTGCTGATGGTGGACGGTCACGGCTTCAGCCCCACCTCCGGCTCGCTGATTTACGCCGGGTTTACGCTGGGCATGACCGTCGGGCGCTTTACCGGCGGCTGGTTTATCGACCGCTACAGCCGCGTGACGGTCGTACGCGCCAGCGCCCTGTTGGGCGGGCTGGGCATTGCCCTGATTATTTTTGTCGATGTCGACTGGGTGGCCGGCGTGTCGGTGGTGCTGTGGGGGCTTGGCGCCTCGCTCGGCTTCCCGCTGACCATTTCGGCGGCCAGCGACACCGGCCCGGATGCGCCAACCCGCGTCAGCGTGGTCGCTACCACCGGCTATCTCGCCTTCCTGGTGGGCCCGCCGCTGCTGGGCTTCCTCGGGGAGCACTACGGCTTACGTAGCGCCATGCTGGTGGTCTTAGGATTAGTCATGATTGCCGCCCTGGTCGCCAGGGCGGTCGCCAAACCGGATACGCAGGCTAAAACTGCCATGGAGAATGGATATGAGCGTTAAACTGATTGCGGTTGATATGGATGGCACCTTCCTCAACGATGCGAAAGAGTACAATCGCGCGCGTTTTCTGCGCCAGTACGCGCAGATGAAGGAGCAGGGTATACGGTTTGTGGTCGCCAGCGGGAACCAGTACTACCAGCTGATCTCCTTTTTCCCGGAGATCGCCGATGAGATCGCCTTTGTCGCGGAAAACGGCGGCTGGGTGGTTAACGCCGGGGAAGACGTGTACAACGGCGAGCTGACCCAGGAGCAGTTCGCCGCCGTGGCGGAGTTTCTCTGCGCCATTCCGGAAGTGGAAGTGATCGCCTGCGGTAAAGGCAGCGCCTACACCCTGAAGCACTATGGCGAAGCCTTCCACGACCTTGCTGCCAAATATTATCATCGGCTGGAAAAGGTGGAGAACTTCGATAACTTCAACGATATCTTCTTTAAGTTTGGGCTGAACGTGCCGGACGACGAGATCCCGCGCATTCAGGCGATGATCCACCAGCAGCTAAGCGACATTATGGTACCGGTCACCACCGGCCACGGCAGTATCGACCTGATCCTGCCGGGGATCCACAAAGCCAACGGCCTGCGCCTGCTGCAGGAGCTGTGGGGCATCGATAACAGCGAGGTGGTGGCCTTTGGCGATAGCGGCAACGACGTGGAGATGTTGAGCCAGTCCGGGTTTAGCTTTGCGATGGCGAATGCCCGGGAGCACATCAAGGCGGTCGCCCGCTATGAGGCGCCGCACAATAACGACGAAGGGGTGCTGGAGGTGATTGACCGCGTGTTGAACCGCGAAGCGCCATTCAATTAAGCACGCAGTTTTGTAGGCCGGGTAAGGCGCAGCCGCCACCCGGCAAAAATGCGGGCACAATGCCCGCTTAATCCGGCTGTAACGAACTGCCTACCCGCTTGTCTTTCAGGAACACAAACATCAGCCCCAACCACAGGATGCCGTTCGCCAGATTGAACAGGCTGAACAGCCCGTTGCCCCCGCTGCTGAAGGCGTGTTTACTGACTTCAATCCCGACGGTGAAGATCAGCATCTGCAACATCCCCATCGCCGCCGATACCGTCCCTTTGCTCATCTCGCTGGCAAACAGCGTCAGGCGCACCAGCCCGGCATTCGCCAGCCCGATACCAAACGCATAGATGCTCAGCCCGGCGGTCATCCACAGATACGCATGAGATGACACCACCGTCGCCACCGCGGCCACCACCAGCCCAATCACAATCGGCCAGCCGCCCATGATGATTAACGAGCGCACGGTGCGGCGCGACGTCAGACGGGCCAGAACGAGGTTACCGACAATCAGCGCACCAAAAATCGGCACCTGCAACAGGCCGTACTCGTAGCTGCTGAGCTTTTCGCCGCTGATGATGATCACCGGCGACTGGGCAATCCACGCCAGCAGCGGCAGGCAGACAAAGCCAATTGCCAGCGAACCCGCCACAAAACGCACGTTTTTCAGCACCAGTTTATAGTCGCGCCCCAGCTCTTTGAGTAAGAGCTTCTCACCGATGCGGGTCGCGGTTTCGGGCATGGCGCGGTACAGACCGTAAAACGAGATCGCCGCCAGGGCGGCAAACAGCACGAACATCCCCTCCCACGGCGCGACGTGGACCCAGGCCGCCCCCACCAGCGGGCCGAGCAGGGGCGCAATCAGCGCCACGTTAGCCATCAGGGCGGTGATTTTAATGCACACCGCCTCCTCAAAGGACTCCTGGATGGCGGCGTAACCCACGGCACCGATAAAGCACAGGCTCACCCCCTGTAAAAAACGCAGCACCATGAACTGCTCGATGGTTTGCGCCAGCAGGGTCGCCAGGCAGGTGACGATAAACCACACTACCCCGGTCAGCATCACCGGACGACGGCCAATACGATCCGACAGCGGCCCGAGCAGCCACTGTAAAAACATCCCCCCCGCCAGATAAGCGGTCATGGAGGTGGGCACCCACTCGATCCCGGCGTTGTACTGTTCCACCACGGCCAGCATGCCGGGCTGGATCATATCGTTACCGATATAGGTGGAGAATTCGTACAGGACCAGACACAGCGGGAACAGCAGCGCCTGACGCCCCAGGCGCGTGCGGGAAGAAGAACGGTTTAGCATGGAGTCTCAATATCCGATAAAAAATCGCGCAGAGTGTAATGAAATGGCCGCACCAGAGATAGCAGATTTGCGTCGCCTCACAGAAATAAGGCACAAATCGCCGTCGTTTAAGGTTTCCTTAAGTTGCCATCCGTATGCTTGGGCTTTTCCAGTCATTGACCTTAATTATGACACAAATCACCTCCGCTTCAGAATTGTCTAAGTTAAAGACTTCTAAGACAAAAGCCCTTTACCGGTTGCCGGTTCGTTTTTATGGTTACCAGCTTATTGTGCTGCTGGTCCTGGCCGGGCTTTTTACCTGGCTTGCGCGGGATGAAACCCTCGACAGGCTGCTGACGGGTTACTGGTTTGACGCCGCGAGCCAGCACTTTCCGCTGCAGCAAAACGCGCTGCTGGATCTGCTTAATCATCGGCTGGCGAAATACGTCACCATTGCCGTGGCGGCGGTCACACTCCTTTACGGCGCGTATAAACGCAGCCCGCGATTAGTGACGGCGGCGCTGCTGATGGGTCTGGGCACGGCGGTGGTGGGCATCCTGAAAGCCATCAGCCATCACAGTTGCCCGTGGGACCTGGTGGAGTACGGCGGTAAAGCGCTGTCGTATCCCCTGTTTGACTCAGCGCCCCTCGGCAGTGGCCCGGGCCGCTGTTTCCCGGGCGGACACTCCTCAAGCGGCTTTATGGTGATGGGGCTGTTCTTTGCCTTCTGGCGTGAGCGTCCGCGCCTGGCCTGGGGAATGGTGATAGTCGGTGCCGTGCTCGGCCTGGTCATGGGCTACGGCCAGGTCATGCGCGGGGCACATTTCTTCTCGCACAACCTGTGGGCAGGTTGGTGGGTGTGGTTTTCACAGGTGGTGGCTTATGGCCTGATCTCCACCTGGTTTGCAAAAGAGTAACGAGGGTATGTTAGAAAATCTGAACTACGGACTGTTTGAACTGATTAATGCCACACCGGCTTCACCCGAGTGGAGTATCGATCTGGCCATCTTTGTGGCGAAAGACCTGATCAGCATCGTCCCGGCGCTGATTGCGATCCTCTGGCTGTGGGGGCCGCGTAAGCAGGTCGGCGCCCAGCGTCAGCTGGTGATTAAAATCGCTATGGCACTGGTGATAAGCATGGCCGCGTCCTGGCTGCTGGGTCATCTGTTCCCGCATGACCGTCCGTTTGTCGATCACGTTGGCTATAACTTCCTGCACCACGCCGCCGACGACTCCTTCCCGAGCGATCACGGCACGGCCATTTTCACTTTTGCCCTGGCGTTCCTGCTCTGGCACCGGGTCTGGTCGGGCATGGTGTTGATGGTGGTAGCCTGCGCCATCGCCTGGTCCCGCGTCTATCTTGGGGTCCACTGGCCGATGGATATGCTGGGCGGACTGATGGTCGGTCTGCTGGGCTGCATGAGTGCGCAGATCCTGTGGAACCTGTTCGGTCAGGCCCTCTATCTCCGCCTTTCGCAGCTGTACCGCTTCTGCTTTGCCCTGCCGATCCGCAAAGGCTGGATACGTGACTAATTTGGGTCTCACGAGGTAAACTTGAGCCCCCGGCGTAACGGGGGTTCATTTATCGCTCAGAGGACCTATGGAAACACGACGTGAAGAACGGCTGGCTCAACTGATTAATGCGCTTAAGCGCAGCGATAAACTGCATCTGAAAGAGGCCGCCGCGCTGCTGGGCGTCTCCGAGATGACCATTCGTCGCGACCTTAACAGTGAAAGCGGGCCCGTCGTGCTGCTCGGCGGCTACATTGTTCTCGAGCCCCGCAGCGCCAGCCACTATCTGCTCAGCGATCAAAAAACCCGCCTGGTGGAAGAGAAGCGCAAAGCGGCGCGGCTGGCCGCCTCGCTGGTGCAGCCCCATCAGACGCTGTTTTTTGACTGCGGCACCACCACGCCGTGGATCATTGAAGCTATCGATAACGACCTGCCGTTTACCGGGGTCTGCTACTCCCTGAACACCTTTCTCGCCCTACAGGAAAAATCCGGGTGCCGGGTGATCCTCTGCGGCGGCGAGTTCCACGCCAGCAATGCCATCTTTAAACCGCTTAATCTACAAGATACCCTCAGCAACCTGTGCCCGGACATCGCCTTTTACTCTGCGGCAGGCGTGCATGTTCGCCAGGGCGCGACCTGTTTTAATCTGGATGAGCTGCCGGTAAAACAGTGGGCGATGAATATGGCCCAGTATCATGTACTGGTGGTGGATCACAGCAAGGTAGGTAAAGTGCGCCCGGCGCGGATGGGGGAGCTGACGCGTTTTGACGCGATTGTCAGCGACTGCCGCCCGGATGAGGAGCTGGTGGCTTATGCTAAGGCGCAGCAGATTAAGTTGATGTACTGAGTGCTGCTTAATGCCCGGCGGCGCTGCGCTTGCGCGGGCCTACGATACCGGGCCGTTTGTTGCCCTAATGCCCGGCGGCGCTGCGCTTGCGCGGGCCTACGGTACCGGGCCGTTTGTTGCCCTGATGCCCGGCGACGCTGCGCTTGCGCGGGCCAACAAAACCCCGTAGGCCGGGTAAGGCGAAGCCGCCACCCGGCGCTCTTTTAACTATTTAAACCAGCCGCCAAACCAGTCGTGGAATTTCATCAGCACGTAATCCCACATCCGCCCGAAGAACCCGCCCTCTTCCACCGCTTCCATCACGATCAGCGGACGCTGTTCAATGGATTTGCCGTTCAGCTGGAAGTCGATGGTGCCGACCACCTGGCCTTTTTTCAGCGGCGCGGTCAGCTGCTTGTCGGTCAGGGTGTAGCTGGCTTTCAGGTTTTTCAGCTGGCCACGTGGAATAGTGACCGAGCCGCCTTCACCGGCACCGAGATTGACCTCACTCTTGTCGCCAAACCAGACGCGCTGGCTGATAAAAGTGGCATCCGGCTTGATCGGGGTGACGGTTTCGAAGAAGCGGAAGCCCCAGGTCAGCAGTTTCTCTGACTCATTAAAGCGAATGCGATCGGTTTTGGTGCCCAGCACCACCGAGATCAGACGCATATCACCCTGGGTTGCCGAGGCCACCAGGTTATACCCTGCCCCGGCGGTGGTGCCGGTTTTCATGCCATCCACGTTGACGTTGCTGCTCCACAGCAGACGGTTGCGGTTCGGCTGGCGGATCTTGTTGAAGGTAAATTCTTTCTCTTTATGGATCGCGTACTCTTCCGGCACATCATGAATCAGTGCTTTACCCAGCAGGGCCATATCGCGGGCAGTACTGAACTGACCCGGCGCGTCCAGCCCGTGAACGGTTTTAAAGGTGGTGTTGGTGAGGCCCAATTTTTGTGCATAGCCATTCATCAAACCAATAAAGGAGTCCTGGCTGCCGGCCACGTAATCGGCCAGTGCGATACAGGCGTCATTCCCCGACTGAATGATTACCCCTTTATTCAGGTCGGAAACTGCCACCTGATCCCCCGGCTTGAGGAACATCACCGAAGAGCCGCGCAGCGCGGGGTTGCCGGTCGCCCAGGCGTCTTTACCGATGGTCACCATGTCGGTGAGCTTGATCTTACCCGCTTTCAGCGCCTGCCCTACGACGTAGCTGGTCATGATTTTGGTCAGGCTGGCAGGGTCGAGTTTTTCATCTGCATTGCCTTCCGCCAGCACTTTGCCGCTGGCATAGTCCATCAATATCCAGGCGCGGGCATCAACGGGCGGAGCCTCTGGCGCCGCCTGTTCCGCTGCGTACAGCGAAGGTGCAAAAAGGACCAGCAGCGCAGAACCCGCTACCAGACCGCGTAAAGAAAAAGTGTTTCGCATCATAATGCCACCCGAGTTTCCATTCCAAAAATCACGTCACATCGCCGTGTCGCAAGAAGCGATGAGTAATAACGCACTCCAGACTTAAAAAAAACCAAAACCTGGTAAAGTTTTTAAAGTTTATGCAATAACAACCCGATACGCTTTGACCACATCGATTTTTTTCTCATCTGTTGCGTATTGGTTAGGTTTATCTCACCATGTGAAGCCATCACCACGGATCTTATCCAGATATCGGCTTTATTTATAAGGGGTTATTATGATTACTTTGTGGGGCAGGAACAATTCGACCAACGTTAAAAAGGTACTCTGGACGCTGGAAGAGCTGGATTTACCCTTTAAGCAGATCATGGCGGGACTGGAACACGGGGTAAATAAAGACGCCGAGTATCTGGCGATGAACCCCAACGGCCTGGTGCCGCTGCTGCGCGATGACGAAACCGACCTTACGCTATGGGAATCCAACGCCATTGTGCGTTATCTCGCGGCGCAGTACGGCCTGAACCGTCTGTGGATCGATGAACCTGCGAAACGTGCCGTTGGCGAAAAGTGGATGGACTGGGCCAACCAGACGCTCTCTCCTGCCCACCGGGTGATTTTGATGGGACTGGTGAGAACCCCGGAAGCCGAGCGTAACTACGCGGCCATTGACGCCGCAAAAGCCACCTGCGAATCGCTGTTTGCCCTGATGGATGAGACCCTGGCGACACAGGCATGGTTCTCGGGCGACGACTTTGGCATGGGCGATATCGCCGTCGCGCCTTTCGTCTGGAACCTGACCAACGTAGGCATCGATTGGGCACCGCGTCCGCATCTTGCGCGCTGGCTGGCGAACCTGACCGCGCGCCCGGCCTACCGCAACGTGGTAATGATCCCGGTAACCTGATCTACTTTCTGGACGGGCTGACTTTTAACAGCTGCCCGTCTGATTCATCGGTCAGCACGTATAAATAGCCGTCCGGCCCGACCCGCACGTCGCGGACCCGCTGGTTGCGGTCGCCGAGGATCCTCCCCTCCTCCGTGACGCTATTGCCGCTGACGTTCAGCACAATCACATCCTTGTCCTTCAGCGCGCCGATAAAGAGTTTGTTTTTCCACTGCGGGAAGACGTCGCTGTGATAAAAAGCCATCCCACTCACCGCCGGAGACTGTTTCCAGACGAACAGCGGCGGCTCGGTTCCGGCGACCCTTTCCCCTTTCGCTTCCGGGATTGGCAATCCGCTGTAGTTAATGCCGTGGGTGGCCAGCGGCCAGCCGTAGTTTTTGCCTCTTTCCGGAATGTTGATTTCGTCACCCCCGCGCGGCCCGTGCTCATTAAGCCACAGGGTGTTGCTCCACGGGTTCATCGCCATTCCCTGCGGGTTGCGGATACCGTAAGACCAGATTTCCGGCCGCGCCTGTTTGTTGTTCACAAAGGGATTATCGTCCGGCACCGCGCCCTGGTCGGTCAGGCGCACCACTTTGCCCTGTAATTTATCCAGATCCTGGGCGGTCAGGCGCTGATTATTCTCGCCTAACCCAATAAACAGGTAGCCTTTGCCGTCGAACACCAGCCTGCCGCCAAAGTGATTGCCGGTAGAGAGTTTCGGCTGCTGGCGGAAAATCACCTTAAAGGCCTCCAGCCGGGTATTATCCTCGCTCAGACGGCCATACCCCACCGCGGTGCCCGCTTTCCCGTCGTCCCCCGCTTCGGCATAGCTCAGCCAGACCCGGCGGGAGGTGGCAAAGTCGGGGGCCAGCGCCACGTCGAGCAATCCGCCCTGGCCGCTGTCCCAGACCTTCGGCACGCCGACAATAGGATCCGAGAGCCCTTTGCCCGCCTGCCAGCGCTTAAGCTGCCCGCCTTTCAGGGTGATCAGCATGCCCTGATCCTGCGGCAGAAACGCCAGCGCCCAGGGGTGATCGAGTTTATTTTGCAGTACCGAAACCTGCACTTCGGCGGGCGCTGCAAAGAGCGAGGCGGAGATGAGCAACAATGGCAGGTAAATAAGCGAGGATCGACGCATAATGCACTCCTTTTCGACGTATGCCTTATACCCGTCATACTTCAAGTTGCAGGTGCGTTGGCTGCGCTCGCTCACCCCAGTCACTTACCAGAGTAAGCTCCAGGGGATTCACTCTCTTGCTGCCTTCCTGCAACTCGAATTATTTAGGGTATAGGTTAGCCACTCAGCGCAGGGGCGTTGCTACTTTTACAAAAGCTTAATCAGATGGGGGAGTTGCCTCCCCCGGAATCAGCTCTGAATCAGCGGTGCATGTGATTTCAGATACTGGATGCAGAGAGTGAGATCGTTCAGACAGTTTTCCAGCTTCTCTGCGTTGACGGCGATGAACGTCGGGCAATCGTGGTTGCCGGTCATCATACAGACGCCTGCGGTGGTGAGCGATCCGGCGGCGCGATAGAGCATCGCCTGCTCGTCGGCATTGCAATACGCTCTCAGCTCGGGCGCTTTTTCACGCATGTAAGTACAAAGTTCAAAGAAGTTGTCACGCAGATGATCGCTTTCGCTGACTGACATATACCCCTTCGCTTTTCTTAACTGCAGATAGGCCGCGAGATCGATGCGGGCATTAATCATCTTGTTAAGAAGATCGCGTTTCAGTCTGTCAACGGACATGCTATTTCCCCCCTTGTCAGCTTTATTGCAACTTCAGATTATGTCTATTTTTTGTGCAATTTAATGCGTCAGGTCAATAATTCGCGACGGATTACTAAAATTTACAATGTTAAAACAGCGGGCCAGCAGAGCAGCGAGAGGGCCGTCGTGTTGACTGAGCTTAAAATCATACTTCTCCCTCACGGCACGGCAGCAGGATTCGGCTATTTTTGAGGAGGTTATGGCGAAGCGATCGCGTTGATACAGGGGGCGTATGCCAACGATGCCGGTGTCAGAAAAAATTATCTCGTTAAACCGGATCGACCTGAATCTGCTGACCCTGTTTTGCTTAATTTACAGCGTGGGCAGCATCTCGAAAGTGGCCGATATGCTGGACATTTCCGCCTCTGCCGTTAGCCAGTCGCTGCGCAAACTGCGCGAACAGATGGGGGATAACCTGTTTGTCCGCAGCGGCAACACGCTGTTACCCACCGTGTACGCGGATGAGCTGTATGACAACATCCTGCCGATTATCGACAAGCTCGCCACCCTGCTTCCCCTCTCTTCCCGCATCAAAAAGCGAAGACTGACCCTCTACACCGAATCTTTTGTCTCGCCGTTAGTGGTGCCGGAGCTGACGCAGAAGATCGTCGGGATGAACGCGGATGTCAGCCTGCTGCACCGCACCGCCGAGCTGAACGAAGCGAAGATCACCGAACTGTTGAACATGCGCCAGGCGGATGTGGTGTTCTCCACCTTTTCTGTTGAGAGCAGTAATATTTCCTGCCAGAAGATGAGTGATATGAAGCTGGTGTTGATTGCTGCAAAAGATAATCCTCTTTATGGGGATATGGTAACGGAAGAGATGTTCAGGGAGGCGAATCTGGTGGGCTACAACACTAAAAACGAAAAGATTATTTATCATCGCAGCATCGTTGATAAAAAATTCCGTTCCAGCGAGCGCTGTCTGCTGACCACCTCTTTCGCCTCCATCTTACTGATTGTGTCCACCACCGACTGCCTGGGCATTATCCCGGAAAAAGTCTTTACGACCTATTCCGGGATGTATCAACTGAAAAAAGTGGATACGCCCTTTACGTTGCCACAATTCAGTATCTATGCGTCCTGCCGGAAAGAGACCAATAAAATGCTCTTTTCCCTGTTGGCCGATTTCTACAGCAGTCAATCGGCCTGACGCCCGGTCGTGTCATCAGTATTGTTTCGCCTGGTGCCTGGCAAATTCAAACTCGTCGGCAATTTTTAATTCAGTGACTAATCTGGACGGGGTAAGTCCGGTGGCAACGGATATATGCGACAGCTCGACGCCATGGGTGTGAAGGGTTTTGGCCATTTCTAATTTGGATTGCAGATAGATATCTCTCATTACGTACCTCATGTGTGTTATCGACGAGGTGAAAGATAGGATATCTGTTTAGCTCATCCAATAAGGGGCCCTTAAAGCCGGGATAAGTAAATCTTAGCCGTTATCTTCGCCACGCAGGGATCTGTATAAATCCCCGCAAGAACGCTGTACAATCCCTGCCCTGATAACTCCATAACTGACTAATTTTTAATCTATGAGCAATGTTACGCACCAGCCGAAAATCGGCTTCGTCTCGCTGGGCTGCCCGAAAAACCTGGTGGATTCCGAACGTATCCTGACCGAACTTCGCACCGAAGGCTATGACGTCGTACCCAGCTACGACAACGCCGACATGGTGATCGTTAACACCTGCGGCTTTATCGACAGCGCCGTGCAGGAGTCTCTGGAAGCCATCGGTGAAGCTCTCACCGAAAACGGCAAGGTGATTGTCACCGGTTGTCTGGGCGCCAAAGTCGATCAAATCCGCGAAGTGCATCCTAAGGTGCTGGAAATCACCGGCCCACACAGCTACGAGCAGGTGCTGGAGCATGTGCATCACTATGTACCAAAACCAAAGCACAACCCGTTCCTGAGCCTGGTGCCGGAGCAGGGCGTGAAGCTGACGCCGCGTCACTATGCCTATTTAAAAATTTCCGAAGGCTGCAACCACCGCTGCACCTTCTGCATCATCCCGTCCATGCGTGGCGATCTGGTGAGCCGTCCGATTGGCGAAGTGCTGGCGGAAGCCAAACGTCTGGCCGATGCCGGCGTGAAAGAGCTGCTGGTGATCTCCCAGGACACCTCCGCCTACGGCGTGGACGTCAAGCACCGCTCCGGCTTCCACAACGGCGAGCCGGTGAAAACCAGCATGGTCGGCCTGTGCGAACAGCTCGCTAAGCTGGGCATCTGGACACGTCTGCATTACGTTTACCCGTACCCGCACGTGGATGACGTGATCCCGCTAATGGCGGAAGGCAAAATCCTGCCGTATCTGGATATCCCGCTGCAGCACGCCAGCCCGCGTATTCTGAAGCTGATGAAGCGCCCAGGCTCCGTTGACCGCCAGCTGGCGCGCATCAAGCAGTGGCGTGAGATCTGCCCCGACCTGACCCTGCGCTCCACCTTTATCGTTGGCTTCCCGGGTGAAACCGAAGAAGACTTCCAGATGCTGCTCGACTTCCTGAAAGAGGCGCGTCTGGATCGCGTGGGCTGCTTCAAGTACAGCCCGGTAGAAGGCGCGACCGCCAACGAACTGGCCGATCAGGTGCCGGAAGAAGTCAAAGAAGAGCGCTGGAACCGCTTCATGCAGCTGCAACAGCAGATCTCTGCTGAACGTCTGCAGGAAAAAGTGGGCCGCGAAATTCTGGTGATCGTTGACGAAGTGGATGAAGAAGGTGCGATTGGCCGCAGCATGGCCGATGCCCCGGAAATCGACGGCGCGGTCTACCTGAATGGTGAAACCAAAGTGAAACCGGGTGATATCGTGCGCGTGAAAGTTGAAAACGCCGATGAATATGACCTGTGGGGTTCGCGGGTTTAATCGACTCTGTGCATAACGCCTGATGGCGCTGCGCTTATCAGGCCTGGGAAAAGGGGACTTTACGTCCCCTTTATTATTTCCATTAATACTCGAACTGCCGGTAATAACGGCGAATATCCAGACTGTGGCCGGTGTAGTGCTCGAAATGCGCAGCCAGACGGTCCACCAGCAGAGTTGAGATCACGCACGGTGCAAGCAGCCAGCGGAACTCATCGTCAATTCCCGCCAGGGCATACTCGCGCGGATCAAACACCACCAGGTTATCGGTAATTTTCGCGGCGAAACGCTCCACCCGGTCGTCCAGGGCCCGGCATTTGCCCTCGCCTTTCACCAGGAACAGCGGGACGTCTTTCTCCAGCAGCTCCAGCGTACCGTGGAAGAACTCCGCCGAAGAGACCGATTTGGTACGCTTCCACTGCATCTCCTCCAGAATACACATCGAGAAGAGATAGACCTCGCCCCACATCTCCGCCCCGCCAATCCACATCATATAATCGGCGTTATGGTATTTTTGCGCGATGGCGTCGGCCTGCGGATCAAATTGCTTTTTGGCGTTGAGGAGATTCTCAGGTAACAGCTCCAGCTGGCTGGCGAAGCGGTCATAGTGTTCGAATTCTCCATTACCCTGTACCAGGCGGAAAAATACCCAGTACAGCAGCATGTACTCATATTCCACGCCGTTCTTGTGCCGCATCGGAATATGCCAGGTGGCGGCATTGGCCAGCGGCGAGTCGCTATTTTTGGTGATCGCCACTACGCGGATCCCCTGGGCTTTGCACCATTCGGCAATCTCTACCGACTCTTTGGTATCACCCGATTTCGAAAGAGTAATCACCACCGAATCTTTATTTAAGCGTTTATGCCCGGCATGGATTAATTCCGCCGCCTGTTCAAGGTAAACCGGCATCTCGGTTATTTCCCGGGCGAATGCGTTAATCGCCATCATTGGTGCCAGAGAGCCGCCTACCGAGGCGAAAAATAGCGTGCTGAAGCCCTGTTGAATAATCTCATCAGCAACCTGTTCCGCCTGTTTACGCGCAGCAACAATCTCACGAGCACTGGTCAGGTACTCGTCCTGATTAAAACCTAACATAGTCATTCTCCTTTAGATTTTACTTTTTAAAACCCGATCGAAGTCGTCGAAAATACGCACCGAGAGATCGATGCCTTTGGCGCAGGCGGTACGCCAGGCCAGAATTTGCAGGGGGACAATCAGCAGCAGCGGCGAGAGCAGATGCGGCAGGCGGCCGTTCAGCGCCAGGATATCGGGCCCCTCCTCGTCCGTCAGGGTGATCAGAAACGTCCGCTTAACCGCCGGGGCCATATAGTCCCTGAGCGCCCGCAGGCGTGGGTTTGGCGCATCCTCAATAAAGAACATCACATGCTCAGGGTTGGCCTCCAGATAGGGGCCGTGCATATAGGCCTCCAGCTCAAAGCCGCCGGACGGCACCCGCACCGTTTCGGTGAACTTGGTCTCAAACTCTTTCGCCACCCCGGTCAGGGCCCCTTCGCCGATGGCGACAAAGCGCGTCCCGGCCTGTAGGGTCTGAGCGTGCCGCTCGAAAAAGGCCTCCGTGCGGGCGAGGGTGTCGGGGATCGCCGCCGCCAGCTGGTGCAGCGCCTCCAGGTAGTCCTGCGTCTCCCGCTCAGCAATCTGCTGCTGCGCCCGGGCAAGAGTCAGCGCAACCAGCAGCAGGTTCAGCACGGTGGCGCTAAAACCGCGGGTCACGAAGCCCACTTTCTCGATCCCGGTATGGATATCCAACACGCGATCGCAGCGGCGGCCTATCGGGCTGTGCGGATCCGAGGTCAGGGCAAACACCGGCAGCCCGGCGGCCTGTACCTTCTCCATTGCCGCCAGCGTCGAGGCGCTTTTCCCACTCTGGGAAACCACCAGCACCATGTCGGTGTGCGGGTCGATGGCCTCATAGTGGACAAAGTTGTACGGCTCTTTGATCTCGAGGAGCAGACCGAAGCGGTGTTCAAAGAAGTAGCGCGCGCACATCGCCGCATTCAGCGACGAGCCGGTCGCCAGCACCAGCAGGCGGCGCACCGGATGCTGGCGGGCAAAGGCCTCCACGGACGCCAGATGCTGCGGGTACGCGTTGAGGATCGCCGCCAGCGCCGCAGGCTGCTCTTCGATATAGGTCATCATTGTTGGTTGCATCGTCTTCTCCGCTTAAAACAGGCCAATCCACGAGCCCACAATCCCCACCAGCGCCATCCCGCCAATAATGGTCAGCGGTTTGACCTTGCGCCCCAGCAGCCAGTAGACAATCCCGAAGCTGACGAGCGGCAGCAGGCAGGGCATGATGTTGTTGATGATCTCCTGGACCTCGGTTTTCGCCTCCCCCGCGCCGAAGGTGATGGGGATAGTGATGTTAATCATCGAGGCGGCCATCGCCCCCACCACCATCAGCCCGATAATCGACGCCCCGTAGGTTAGGCTCTCCATCATTCCGCTCTTCTGAACGCGATGAAGCACCCCGGTGCCGAGCACGTAGCCCCAGCGGGTGAAGAGCCAGCGCACCAGAATGTGCGGCACGTTAAACACCAGCAGGAACAGGATCGGCCCCAGGATGTTGCCCTGCAGCGCCAGGCTGGTGCCGATCCCGGTGGCGATCAGGCGCAGCGTTCCCCAGAAGAAGGAGTCCCCCAGCCCGGCCAGCGGCCCCATCAGGGATGCCTTCACGTTGTCGATTGCTGTGCCGTCCATCTCCTGCTGCTGGCTGTTCTTCTCCTCCATCGCGGTGGTGATGCCCAGCAGCAGGGTGACGATATGCGGCGTGGTGTTGAAGAACACCAGGTGGCGTTTTAGCGCCGCGGCCAGCTCTGCCTTTTGTGGGTAGAGCTTCTTCAGCACCGGGATAAGGGCGTAGACAAACGCGAGGTTCATCTGCCGCTCATAGTTCCAGGAAAACTCCATCTGGAACGACCGCCAGAACACCCGGCGCAGATCGCGTGCGTTGATGGCATTCTCATCCTGCACCTGAGGCAGGGTCTCTTCAGAAATCTTCGTCGTCATCACTGACTCCTTGATCGGTCGTTGGACGAGGGGCGTTACGCGCGGTCGTGTTGACCATCACCACTGCCACAATCGCACCCAGAATGGCGATACCGGTGACGGGTATTTTCAGGTACGCCATCAGGGCAAAGCCGAGGAAGAAAAACGGCGCCACTTTTTTGTTGATCAGCAACCGGGCGAGCATCGCAAAGCCCAGTGCCGGAATGATCCCCGTCGCCACGCTGAGCCCGTGCTTAATAAACTCCGGAATGGCATCCAGTAAGGATTTCACCGCGCTGCTGCCCACCAGGAACGAGACGGTGACCACCGCCGCCAGCATTAGCGACAGGCCAAACCCGGCGATAAGGTGCATCCGCTCGATACCGCGGGTATCCGCCTGTTCGGCATAGCCGTCGGCCTTCTGGCTGAGCATCGGGATAAACATGCCGAGATAGACGTTCTTCAGCACCAGGGTCAGGGTGGCAATCGGCAGGCCAAGCAGCAGCGCCGTCTCCGTTCCCGCCCCGGAGGTGATAGCAAACGCCACCCCCAGCACCCCGCCGGTGACCACATCCGGCGGAATCGACGCCCCCACCGAAAACGATCCGATAAATGCCAGCTCCAGCGTCGCGCCCATAATGACGCCCGTCTGCACATCGCCTAACACCAGCCCGGTTAATAGCCCGGTGACAATTGGCCGGGAAAGCAGCGAGGTGCCCAGGGCATATTCCGATTGGGCGATAAACGCCACCAGCCCGAGTAAAAGTGCCTCTACCATAGTGAGTCCTCAGGAATTACAGCGATTCCGCTAATAACTGTTTGCGATCGTTCGGCACCTGGCGTATTTCGACTTCAACGCCGCTGCCAACCAGCTGAGTGAGTTTTTCTATTTCGTCCGGCAGCAAATTAATGGCCTTAGAAATATTGCGCGCCCCCTCTTTCGCTTTAATACCGCCGAGATTGATGCTCTTAATCCCCTCCACCGCTGAGGCCAGTCGCCAGGCATCCTCCACCGACTCCACAACGATAAACAGGTGGTATTTATCGGTGACGCCGCTGTTGATGGCCTCAATCGAGTCGTTGATATTTTTAATCACCAGCTTGACCGACGGCGGCTTAGCCAGCTTGATGGTGGTTTTTCGCAGTTCATCGTTGGGTACGCTGTCATTGGCAATTAAGATGCAATCTGCCCCGACATATTGCGTCCAGGAAAAAGCCACCTGACCGTGTAATAAGCGGTGGTCAACACGCAGTAACGTAATCATTATTATTCCTCGCGTTCAGAAGTCTTTATCTGCCTGTACCGCACTGGCAATGGTGTGGTTGCAATACTGAATACTCTCCCGGGCGCTTAATAACGCGTCATGGATTAATTTTTCGGTATCCTGTTCATCCGCAGAAATAAGCAGGCCGATGACCAGCGGCAAATTAAGGCCAGCGATCAGATGAAAATTCGGCTGATGCAGATAGCGGATAAATTCGTTATTGACGCTGCCGGCAAAAATATCGGTGATCGCTATCACCTCATCCTGCTCCGGTAGCCTGGCGAGCAGCGCGTCCACCTGCCCGGTGACGTCCTGGTGCTCATCGACATAGGCGCAGAGGGTGTAGATGTCCTGCTGCTTGCCGAGGATCAGCTCGACCGAGTCGAGTACCCCGCGGGCTAAGGTGCCGTGACTGGCAAATATGTAATGTCGTTTCATCCTGTCCTCGAAAGCTTATTCCACTTACCAGACAGAGATTGCAACCCACGTGCCAGGAAACAGTGGCGCGTGGGCAAGGAGGAGAGAGGGAGAGATTAAAACTCTTGATCTGCCTGAATAAATTCTGTTTCCAGAGTCAGAATATTGTGGATGTAACAGAGCTCGACCACCGGGATTTTGACACTATAGCTGCTCTCAATGACACTAAAGGCCTGGCGCAACAGCGCCAGCTCGCTTTCAGGACACTGTCGCCCGGCGTAGGTGGTGGGCGAGGCGTTGCGGATCAGCCGCTCAATCAGACAGCTGATGTGGACATAGAGCGCCACTTTGCGTTCGTTGGGTACCTGGCAACCCGCCAGATGCTCGTAGCGGAAGACAAACTGCTCCACCTGATTGATCACTTTGGTGGTATCGAGAATGGTGACCGACTCAATCACCCGGCGCAGAGAGAAGTTTTTCAGCAGCAGATTGTTGATCTCCGCCACCTGCTCCTCCGTGGCGAGATCGCCAAAGATGCGCATCAGCGGCTGCGTCCCCTCCCCGGCAATCAATGAATCCAGCGAGATCCAGGGTACATCGGGCACCTGCGGGTCGAAGGTGCCAACAATCGCCAGCATGTCGTAGCGGTTAAAGGCCACCGCCCGCTCCTGCGCGTCGCTGAGCATCTCGTAGTCGCAGGCGATAATCTCAATCCCCAGCGCCTCCGGGATGCTGGCCTTCAGCAGCTGGCAGAGGTTGGCCGCCGCGCCGATCCCGGTGATGCAGGTGGTGAGAATGACCCGAGGCTTACTGGCCTGCGGCCAGAAGAGCTGGTGTTCCACCGGCAAATCAGCGCCAATCTCACTGGCGATCTCCTCGATGTGGTGCCCCTGCAGGATCCGCTCCCCGACATACAGCGCCATGCTGGTAGAGACATTGTTCACAATCGCCACCGGGGTGGAGACGCGGCGCTGGAAGTGGCTGTGAATGGCGTTCAGCGAGCCCATATCCACCAGGATCATCAGCCCCGACGCCAGGGCGTTGCTTTCGATGTAGTGCATCACCTGCTGGGCAATGGCCTCCGGGGTGACGTCCAGCGGCATGTCGAAGGATTCAAACACCGTGTGTTTCAGCAGGCGGTTCGCCACATTAGCAATGCTGCTGGCGGTGGCGTAGCCGTGGGCGAGGATCACCGCCCGCGTCACCTGGGACTGGCTTACCGTTCCCGCCTTATGCAGCCACAGCACCAGCAGCAGGGCGTCGATGCGCTGGGCCTCGATATCGAGCTTTTGCGTCAGGGCGGCGATCAGCGCCTGGCAAAAGCGGTACAGCAGGGGATACTTTTGCGCGAGAAAGTCATCCAGCAGCCGGACCCGCTCCTGGCTCAGGGCCGAGAGCGCGCTGCGGGCGCGATGCACCAGATAGTGGCTCAGGGCGTAGATGCCATTGCCGTTAAACTGGACGTTGAACTGCTGCTCCAGCCGGTAAAATTCCTCCCGCACCTGCTGGGTGGTGAGCTGCAAGACCGGCGAGGCGGTGGTCTCCCGGTGGTGAAACACCAGCCTGTCGAACAGGGTTTCGATCTCCTCCCCCATCCGCCGGTGAACCTCCTCCCAGCCCGAACGACCGCTAAGCACCTCTTCGTACAGGGCCAGCACCTGACACTGGGTGTCATGGATCATCCCCTGGGTGCGATCGTGGGCGCGAAGCAGCCACAGCAGGTTAGTCTCCGGCTCGATGGTCAGCGGCTCTTCCGCAACGGGAGCATTGCTCATCAAGGGGATGGCGGCCAGCACGTTTTCCGGCAGATCCTGAAGAGTGACGCCAATCGCCTCCTGCCCCCGCTGTCTGGCCCAGGCGGCGGCGACCGCGTACCTGACCACGTTTTTCAGCTCGCCGACGTTGCCGCGATAGAGCGCGTGATGCAGCACCTGGCGCAGACGGGGGGTCAGGTTCAGGCGCACGTTCAGCTTCTGCGCCTCCCGCCAGAAGAACTGCAGGATCAGCGCCTCCTTTTCCTGGCGGGATCGCGTTTGTAGGTCGGGCAGCGTGACCAGGATCGGAATACGCCGCAGGAAGGTGGTTAAAAAGGTGCTGTGCAGCTCCTCGGTAGTGGCGAAGACCAGCCGCGTGGAGATGGGACGACCCTGGGCGGTTTCCCCCACCCGGTAGATCTTCTTGCGGTCGAGCCAGGTAAAGAGTTTCTCCTGACCCTCGGCGTTCAGGCGATGCACCTCGTCGAGAAACAGCATGCCGCCGTCGGCGGCTTCGAAGGCCCCCTGTTTATCGGTCTGCGCCCCAGTAAAGGCCCCTTTCACGTAGCCGAACAGGTTCGCCGCCAGTAGCTCCGGGTTGCTGGCGTACTGGGCGCAGTTGAAGCTGACAAAAGGCGCATCGTCCGCCAGCAGCCCCTGGGAAATGGCGAAGGCGTGCATCAGGTTCGCCATGTAGCTTTTGCCGGTGCCGCTGTCCCCGGTGATCAGCAATGGCAGACCACCATCAGGATAGAAGAGCGCGGTTTTCAGCTGGGCAATAGCCTTTTTCAGGCTGCCGTCATGGCCGATCAGCAGGGCAAAGTGGTCCGGCGGTTGCTGGCTGCTGTCGCCGTCGTTCAGCAGCTGGGCGATGCTGTCGTATTCGTTCCCGACCAGGCCGAAAAACTGCTGGCTGAAGGCTTGCTTATGCAGGAAGTAGACCGGGCGGGTGTTGATTTTGACCAGCTCCCCCTGGGCCACCAGCTGGTTGAGATAGTGGCTGGCGGTATTGCGCTTGAGGTCGAACCGGTCAGCCAGGTAGCTGGCGGTGAAGACCTCGCTCAGGTTTTTCGGGTCGAAAAAATCGGTTTGGTTGGCAAGGAAGGTCAGGATTTCGTTGCGCATGGTGTATCCCACGTCTGGCGTATCGTGGGGATATGATGCCCGCAAACCTGCGGGCGAAGGGAGGACGACGGCGGGGAATGTGCGCTTTTGTGGGGTGGTTCACAGGAATGCCTGAGGCGGGAATTGGCGGGGACTGCCCCCTCTCCCTCGAGGGAGAGGGCTGGCGTGAGGGGGAACATGCGGCTCTGGTGGTGGTTCCGTTCACCTCACGTTCATTGCTTCTCTGATACGCCTGAATCGGTTTATGTGCCAGGGATCCGCAGTAACTTTTTCATTCTTATGAGGTTTATTGGCTGCGTTAAAATTTTTGCGAGGCGCTTTCCGGGAATGATTTTCCCGGCTTGGCTCCTCGTACGCTTCGCAGTATCTTCCTGTTGCGCCTGCAAAATCCGGTGCCGGGATTGGCCTCCTGAAAAAGATTACAGGACCCATTAACTTAATCGGAGGCTGCCACTATGGCGACACCCCCAACCCGTGCTCAGGCACTGTTTACCGTACCCTTCTCTCACACCACCGACTTCACCGAGCTGGCGAACCACTGCGAGCATTTTGCTCATACCCTGCTGGAAACCGATGACCCGGCGGAGAAACTGGCGCTCTGCGCCCGCCTTTCTGCCTGTCTCGCGCTGTTGCAGCCCACGCTCAACGAGCCCATCCCGCCGCACCTGGTGGAGCATTTCACCCTGACCGATCTGCCTTCCCGTCTGCCCGCATTCGAACCGGAAACCGAGCTGCTTGGGTTGTACTGCCAAACGCTGACGCAGCTGCTGATCAGCAACGCACTGCCGCGGGAGATGGCAAAGGTGATGGAAGGGCTGCTGTATGAGCTGGTGAACTTCTACGCCGACACGCTGAACGCCCCGCGCTGGCTAAAAACGCCGGACGGGCGCGTGGCGATTGATGTGTTGATGGACTGAGGATAATTGCCGGGTGGCGGCTACGCCTTACCCGGCCTACAAACTCAAGGGAGAGGGGATCGTCCGTGCAAACCGTCAGTACCCAGGCCGGGCAAGCGAAGCATCGTTTTTGTCCTGTGAGCCGCTATTCATAATGGCATTTACCTGCGCCATCACCGTCCCTGCATTCTGGACGCCTTTACTTTCCTGCTCTTTAACCCATTTAGCTTGCGCCGCCTGGTAGTGGGTCATGGTTTGCCATTGTGCCACTTCTTCCGGCTCCAGAACCCGCACCGTTGCACCCACTTTACGCAGTTCATCCAGCTGGGTATTGAAGCTTTTGTCCATTACGGATCCCAGAGACTGATACGCCGTGACTGCGGCACGCTGAATAGCCCCCTGATCTTCATGGGAGAGTTTTTCCCAGACGTCTTTGTTCATCGCCACAATATAGAGATGTCCCAGCCACAAATCTTTAGAAATGAGGACGTTGGGTGCGATCGTATAGGCTTTTAGATCGTAGCCGCTATCAACATTCAGCATCATGCCGTCAATAGCGCCAGATTTCAGTGCGTTATAGGTTTCTTCACCCCAGGGCATGGTTACCGGTTTAGCACCGGCATTTTGTAGAAAACCCTGCTGCCAGAAGCTGGCGGAACGCCACGTGCTGCCCTTGATATCAGTGAGGCTAGCGAGCGGCTTCGTGCTGAAAAAGGACAGCGGGTAGCCTGTTGCGAGAAAAATGTTCACCACATTGTTTTTCTGCAGCTCAGCCGGGAATGCCGGAATATCCGCATAAACGCGACGGAAAAAGGCCACCTGTTGTTCGCCTTCAGGGCCGACGGGGAAGCTTTTAAAAATCTGGTTCAGAGGGAGCGCGTCGGCAGCATATTCAGGAACGATGACAGCCATATCCGCCTTTCCTTCCTGGCCAACCTTGCGTAACGCATCGTAACCGGTGCTAAGTTCAGCGCCCCAGTGCGCGTCTATTTTCAGGCGTCCGTTCGACTCCTTCTCAATCGCAGGGAAGAGAACCTCGTTGAGGAAGCGGGTACGCATCCCCCCCAGCGGTTCATGATCGCTGTAGGTCAGCGTTTGTGTAGCCGATGCGGCCGCGGGCAATATTAATGCGGCGAATAAATTCACTACAAATTTTCTAATCTTCATGCGGTTCCTTCGCTCTGGTTGAAGTTGAAAAGTTTTTTAACGTTGCCGTCAGCAATTTTGTTCTTATCTGCCAACGGAACGCCCGGGTGAGTGTAGATTTAGATGCTCTATTTCCCTAATGAAATCAGGATTTGATTGGCAAAAACGACCGGGTTGTCGGCATCACTAAGATGATGGCCGCTGACCGCATTGTCCCCACGATCGTAGCGCACAACGGTATAGCGATCGACCACTGCGCCGACAACAAGATAAAACGGCGGCTGCTCCTTAGCCGACTTACGCACTATTCTCGCCCCGCTGCTGGTGGGCCTTTTATACCCAAAATCATGCAACTATGTCCCGAATTCACATCCTTTTCTGAAGGCATCTCGCAGGTTTGAAAACTGCGCTATTTTCCTGCTTTAACAGTGACTATTTGCGGCTTAGGGTGTCTGTAGGCCAGCAACATCAAACCGAATCGGATTTGGAATGGATTAACTGATGTGAATGTTTCTTCTCACGATAACGTGCGGGGAAATGACAGCTAAGGAAGGCTGATGAAATGAGTAATTTATCGCTCCAGGAAATTCACGAGCATTGTCTTAAGAGTACCCAAAAAATCATCCAAGGTTTCGGTTGGGATAGCGTCGTAGTAGGTGCGTTAAGTCAAAAAGACAAAAATTACCTTTATAAAGAGTGTAATAACGCTGTTCTCAACTGGCGCTGGGGAATGGAGAATTATCATGGA
The DNA here is from genome assembly GCF_036780805.1 of Leclercia sp. NCBI lineage: Bacteria > Pseudomonadati > Pseudomonadota > Gammaproteobacteria > Enterobacterales > Enterobacteriaceae > Leclercia > Leclercia sp. The sequence goes on from NZ_DAIQCE010000001.1 coordinate 1,913,467, forward strand.
AACGCCAACGATGACGGCATCTTAGATATCAGCCTAAAAAGTACGAAGGCTAACGATCCTGGTGCCCTGCATGCAGCAATAATCTGTAAATATGATACACGCCGTGAAGAGTTTGCCATTTGTATGCTGGAAAATCTGATAATTGATGAAAATACTGCGCTTACAGGCAACGTCTTTATCATTGCTCTGGTCTATTCGACAGCATTTTGCAGCGTGATGGAAATTGAGGATGTGGTCATAAACGACCCACTGGAGGACGTAAAACCACGATATCGATCGTATGGATTCTCACAAGTTTTTTACGCACCCAATAAAATGTCCTCTGCAGTAGCTGATATCCAGGCAATGATTCGAGGCAAAGTGATGGGTATCAATTGAGATAAAAATGGACTGTTTGTCAGGCAAACACGACCGCTGTAAACTCTGATGTAATGGTTAAAAACCAACCGGGAGACGTTATGATCAAGCAAAACAAAAAAATCGATTCCGTTAAAGCGATGGCTGCCGCCCAACGCGCCGCAGACTTCTGGGCAACGGTTGACGGCAACAAACTTGCGCAAGTGGGCCAGCGTGAAAAAGAGAGGGACCTCGTAGGGCCAACAAAGAAGGCTGAATTCGACAAATCCCGTGCAAACCGCTAAATCGTAATCCGGTAGCGAACGTAATCATCCACCACCGCCAGCTGGTCATACAGCGCCCGGGCCGGATTGCCTGTCCGGGTCACCCAGTAGACTTTCGACCATGACTTTTGCCGTGCCTCATCAATGATGGCCTCAATCAGCGCCCTGCCCGCCCCTTTGCCGCGCGCCGCGTCAGCCACAAACAGATCTTCCAGATAGCACAGGGGTTGGGTCACCCAGGTGCCCTCATGCAGCACGCAGATAGCGAAACCCACCACGCCCTGTTCGGTTTCTGCCAGTCGGCAAAATAGGTTTGCATCCGGGGATAACACCCGCCGCCAGGTCGCCTGCGTCACCGCCTCGTCGAGGTCCGTGCCGTAAAAACCGAGGTAGCCCTTCCACAATCTTAACCATGCGTCGTGATCGTCCGCATGCGCTTCACGCACCTTAACCATCGTTATTGCTCCTTGTTCTGTACTCGCGCCCTCAGGAAACAGGCTACTTTTATAAATCATGACATCACCGGAGATAACAATGAAAGTTTTAATGGTTCTCACCTCTCACAGTGACCTGGGCAATACCGGTAAGAAAACGGGCTTCTGGCTGGAGGAGTTTGCCGCCCCGTATTACATCTTCAAAGATGCGGGGGCCGAGGTGGTGCTGGCCTCCCCGGCAGGCGGCCAGCCGCCGCTGGATCCCAAAAGCGATTCACCCGATTTTCAGACCGAACTGACCCAGCGCTTCAAAGCCGATCCGGCGGCCCAGCGCGAACTCGCCAATACCCTTAAGCTCGACAGCGTGCGTCAGGAGGATTTCGACACCGTATTCTATCCTGGCGGCCACGGCCCGCTGTGGGATCTGGCGGAGTCACAGACCTCTATCGCCCTGATTGAAGCCTTCACCCGCGCGGGTAAACCGACGGGCTTCGTCTGCCATGCGCCGGGCGTGCTGCGCCATGTGAAAGCCGCCTCTGGCGAGCCGCTGGTGAAGGGCCGTCAGGTGACCGGCTTTACCAACGGCGAAGAGGCTGACGTCGAGCTAACCGACATCGTCCCGTTCCTGGTGGAAGATGAGTTGATTGCCCTGGGGGCGAAGTACCAGAAAGGGCCGAACTGGGGATCGTACATTGTTGAAGACGGCAGGCTTATCACCGGGCAGAACCCGGCCAGCTCCGAAGATGTCGCCAAAGCCTTGGTCAAAGCGCTGCGCTAACCCCTGCCATTGCCGGGTGGCGCTGCGCTTACCCGGCCTACAAAACCGTAGGCCCGTGCAAGCGCAGCGCCGCCGGGCATGTCATCAGGTCGGCATCGAGAAGGTGGTGACCTTATTGGTCTGCGGATCGATATTAATAATGCAGATAGGGAAGTTGCCGCCAAAGCGGTCTTTACGATCGGAAATACGCAGGTTGTAGCTCTCGGAGAAGGAGGTATAACCCGAGGAGTTGGTCTCGTTCAGCTTGAAGCCAACAATCTGTTCGAAATAGTCACGGGATTTACCCACGCTGGTCTTGCACTGTTCATTGGTGATGGTGCCAGACTGTTTTGCCGCCGCAGTTTGCGTGCCGGTGGAGGATTTCGGCGTCAGGGCCGTATTGACCGCTTTCATCCCGTCACTCATGTTTTTCTGGAAATCGGCGCAAGAGGTAGAAAGTAAAACCATGCCGCATAAAAGGAGCTTTTTCATTGTAATCCTTACAATATTTAACGTTATTGAACCATTAAGCATTATAATTTTTACAAATAGTTAACTCCAGCAAACCTTTTATACGGCATTTTCTAACTCACTGAATCACAATACCTTTCACAAAAACTTCTACCATTATTGGTAGATTATCCCTTAATCCGCGGATCCAGCGCGTCGCGCAGCCCATCTCCCAGCAAATTAAACGCCAGCACCGTGAGGAAAATCGCCATACTCGGGAACAACGCCACGTGCGGGGCGATCACCATATCGGCCCGCGCCTCGTTGAGCATTGCCCCCCACTCCGGGGTTGGCGGCTGAGCGCCAAGCCCTAAGAACGACAGGCTGGCGGCGGAGATAATCGACACCCCGATACGCATGGTGAAATAGACCACGATCGAGGAGACGGTGCCCGGCAGAATATGGTTAAACAGGATGGTGGTGTCGCTGGCGCCAATGCTGCGCGCCGACTCGATAAAGGTCTGCTGTTTCAGCACCAGCGTATTGCCGCGCACCAGGCGGGCAAAGGCCGGAATCGAGAAGATCGCCACGGCGATAATCACGTTCGCCATGCCGTTGCCCATCACCGCCACCACCGCAATGGCCAGCAGAATGCCGGGGAAGGCAAAGAGCACGTCGCAGATGCGCATAATAATGCGGTCCCACCAGCCCTCGTAGTAACCCGCCAGCAGGCCCAGCACCGTGCCGATGGCCGCGCCGATCAGCACCGCAAACACCCCGGCGGCAAGAGAGATCTGCGCCCCCATCAGCACCCGGCTGAAAATATCCCGCCCGAGAGAGTCCACGCCGAACCAGTGCAGCATCGACGGACCCTCGTTCAGACGGTCATAATCGAAGTAGTTCTCCGCATCGAAGGGGACGATCCAGGGGGCCAGCACCGCCACCAGGATCAGCAGCAGGACAAACAGCCCGGCGGTCATCGCCACCGGCTGCTTGCGAAAGCGCCGCCAGAACTCATGCCACGGGGTGCGGATCTGATCCGGCTTAAGCCCGGGCATCGCCTTTAACATCGCCTGCCGACGCCAGTTTAACAATCGCATCTTACTTGTACCTGATAGCCGGATTAATGGCGGCATAGAGCACATCCACCACTAAGTTGATAAGAATAAACTCCAGCGAAAAGAGCAGCACTTCCGCCTGAATCACCGGGTAGTCGCGCATGTCGACGGAATCGACCAGCAGACGCCCGAGTCCCGGCCAGTTGAAGACCTTTTCCACCACGATCGAGCCGCCAAGCAGGAAGCCGAACTGTAGCCCCATCATGGTCACCACCGGGATCATCGCGTTGCGCAGGCCGTGCTTGAGGATCACCCACTTCTCGCTGACCCCCTTCGCTCTGGCGGTGCGCATATAATCTTCGTTCAGCACGTCAACGAACGAGGCGCGGGTGAAGCGCGCCATCACCGCCGCCACCGCCGCGCCAAGCGTCAGGGAAGGCAGAATGTAGTACCGCCAGCTGTCCGCCCCCACGGTGGGCAGCCAGCCCAGCTCGACGGAGAAGACCTGCATCAGCAGCATCCCCAGCGCAAAGGCCGGGAAGGAGATGCCCGTCACCGCCAGCGCCATCCCCAGCCGATCCGGCCAGCGGTTGCGCCACACGGCCGCCACAATCCCTGCCGCCAGACCGAACAATACCGCCCAGGCCATGCTGGCAAGGGTCAGCCAGAAGGTGGGCATAAAGCGGCTGGCGATCTCTTCCGAGACCGGTCTGCGGGACACCATCGAGGTACCAAAATCACCCTGCAGGACGCTGGTGATGTAGTGCCAGAACTGCCGATAAAGCGGCTGATCCAGCCCCAGCTGCTTACGCACCAGCTCGATGACCGTGGCATCCGCTTCCGGGCCGGCAATCAGCCGCGCCGGGTCCCCCGGCAGCATATGGACGAATAAAAAGACCAGCACCGCCACAATCAGCAGCGTCGGGATCAGCCCCAGCAGGCGTTTAATCACATAATTCAGCATGCACATTCCTCTCATCCCGCAGGCGCGCGCCTGCGGGAATGAGTGCTCTATTTCAGATCCGCGTCGTCAAAACTAAAGCCGGTATCCGGCATGATGTAGAACCCGGTCAGCGCCTTGTTGTGCGCCGAGACCAGTTTCTCCACCACCAGCGGCACCCACGGCGACTCCTTCCAGATGGTGTCCTGCGCGTCTTTGTACAGCTTGGCTTTATCTTCCGGTTGGGTGGTTTTCAGCGCCTCAGTCAAGTCTTTATCCACCTGCGGATTGCTGTAGAACGCGGTGTTGAACAGGGTCGGCGGCTGGTTTTGTGAAGCAAACAGCGGCGACAGCGCCCAGTCGGCTTCGCCGGTAGAGGCCGACCAGCCGGTGTAGAACATCCGTACCCCGCTCTCTTTCTGCCCTTTGCCTTCCACTTCGGCGGCACGCTGTCCGGCATCCATCGCCGTCACCTGCACCTTAATGCCCACCTGCGCCAGCTGCTGCTGGGTAAACTGCAGCACCTTCTGGGCGGTACTGTGATTGTGCGACGACCACAGGGTGGTGCTGAAGCCGTTCGGGAAGCCGGCCTCTTTCAGCAGCGCCCGCGCCTTCGCCGGATCGTACTCCCACGGATGATACTGCTGGGAGTAGGCGATGGACGGCGGTACCACGCCCGTGGCCGGGGTGGCGTAGCCGGCAAAGGCCACCTTCACCAGCGCCTCGCGGTTGATGGCGTAGTTAATCGCCTCGCGCACTTTCGGGTTATCGAACGGCTTTTGCGTGACGTTCATGCTGATGTAGCGCTGCATGATCGACGGGCTGGCCACCAGCTCCAGCTTGCTGTTTTTGCTCAGCAGCGCCGCCTGCTCGTAGGGGATCGGGAAGGCAAACTGCGCTTCGCCGGTCTGCAACATCGCCGCGCGGGTGTTGTTATCCACCACCGGACGCCAGGTGATGGTGTCCAGTTTCGGCAGCCCCTGCTGCCAGTAACCGGCGAATTTCTTCACCTTCACAAAGTCGGTCTGATTCCAGGTCACCAGCTCATACGGGCCGGTGCCGACCGGATGGAAGCCGATCTCTTTGCCGTACTTTTTCAGCGCGTCCGGGGAGATCATCGCCGTGGCCGGGTGGGCCAGAATGTTGATAAAGGCCGAGAACGGCGCTTTGAGGGTAATTTTCACCGTGGTGGGATCGACGGCCTCGGTGCTGGCGATGTTTTTATACAGGTTGTAGCGCTTGAGGCTGTTGTCCGGGTTGCTGGCGCGATCGAGGTTGACCTTCACCGCCTCGGCGTTGAAGTCGGTGCCGTCCTGGAACTTCACTCCGCTGCGCAGCTTAATGGTGTAGACCAGCCCGTCATCCGAGACGGTATAGCTATCGGCCAGCACGTGCTTCAGCTGCATATCCTTATCAAGGCCAAACAGCCCCTGATAAAACGACTTCGCCACCGCCTGCGACAGGGTGTCGTTGGCATCATAGGGATCGAGGGTGGTGAAGTTGGAGGCCACCGCCACCACCACGTCTTTTGCTGCGAAGGCTGGCGTGGCCGCCAGCGCTGCCGTTACGCTTGCGGCTAACAGCCATCTGCGAGCAACAAATGTTGTCATTGTTGTGTTCTCCTGTTGACCCTGCTGTTGTTTGTTATAGGTGTTTAAAGGCATTATCCTGGCGCGGCGGCGCGACGAAATGGCCGGGGCCAATCTCCCGCAGCACCACGCGCTCGGTGGCTTCTCCCCGCTTGCGAATGTTGCCCGGCAGCTCGTCCTGCAGCAGCACCCGCCGGGCCTGACGATGGGCCGGATCGGCCACCGGCACTGCCGCCATCAGCTTGCGGGTGTAAGGGTGCTGCGGATTTTCAAACACCGCCCGACGCGGGCCAATCTCGACGATTTGCCCGAGGTACATCACCGCCACCCGGTGGCTGATGCGCTCCACCACCGCCATGTCGTGGGAAATAAACAGAAAGGCGATGCCCATCTCCCGCTGCAGGTCGAGCAGCAGATTGATGATCTGCGCCCGGATGGAGACATCCAGCGCCGAGACCGACTCGTCGGCAATCACCACCTTCGGGTTCAGGGCCAGCGCGCGGGCAATGCAGATCCGCTGCCGCTGGCCGCCGGAAAATTCATGGGGATAGCGCCAGGCGTGCTCCGGCTTGAGGCCGACGCGCTCCAGCAGCCACGCCACCCGCCGCTGGGCGGCGTCGCCCTCCAGCAGGTTATGCACCCGCAGCGGCTCCATAATCGAATAACCCACCGTCTGGCGGGGATCGAGGGAGGCGTAAGGGTCCTGAAAAATAAACTGAATATCCCGCCGCAGGGGTTGTAGCTTCCCGGCAGGCAGGGTGTCGATGCGCTCACCGTTAAAGGTGATGGTGCCCTCCTGAGCCTCCACCAGCCGCAGCAGCGCCCGTCCGGTGGTCGACTTGCCGCTGCCGGACTCGCCCACCAGCGACAGCGTTTCGCCGGGCCAGAGATCAAAGCTGACGCTCTCTACCGCATGCACTTCACGCTTCACGCGGTTCAACAGGCCGCCGCGCAGGGGGAAACGGGTGACCAGGTCGCGCACCTGTAAAATGGGTTCGCCGGGCACCACGGTATCCTGCTCGGTTTCGGCTTCCTGAAAACCAGGATTCGCCAGGGAGATCAGCGGAAAACGGCGCGGCAGGTCGCTGCCGTTCATCGCCCCAAGACGCGGCACCGCGGCCAGCAGCGCCCGGGTATAAGGGTGTTCAGGCGCGTGAAAGATCTGCTCTACCGGGCCGGTTTCCACCGCCTCGCCCTGGTACATCACCAGCACCCGGTCGGCAATATCCGCCACCACGCCCATGTCGTGGGTGATAAAGATCACCCCCATCTCCATCTCCTCCTGCAATACCTTGATCAGCTGCAGGATCTGCGCCTGAACGGTAACGTCCAGGGCGGTGGTTGGCTCATCGGCAATCAGCACCGCCGGACGGCAGGAGAGCGCCATGGCGATCATCACCCGCTGGCGCATCCCGCCGGAGAGCTGATGCGGGTAGCGTCCCAGAATGGCGTCCGCCTCGGGGATCCGCACCTGCTCCAGCATGCGTCTGGCTTCGGCCAGCGCCTCTTCGCCGTTCAGCCCCTGGTGCAGACGGATCGACTCGGCGATCTGCTCCCCTACCGGAAAGACCGGGTTGAGGGAGGTCATCGGCTCCTGAAAAATCATGGCGATATCCGCCCCGCGCACGCTGCGCATCTGGGACAAACTCAGGGTAGTGAGATCGCTCACCTGGCCGTTGCGACGGCGCAGCAGCAGGCTATCGCATGCCACCTGCCCGCCGGACTGTTCAATCAGGCGCATCAGCGAGAGCGCGGTGACTGATTTACCGGAGCCGGACTCCCCGACGATCGCCAGGGTTTCGCCACGTTTCAGCGAAAAAGAGAGGTTTTTTACCGCCGGGATCGTCTGCCGTTCATCGGGAAAAGCGACGTTCAGGTTCTGCACCGCCAGCACCTGCTGGCTGTCGAGTTCATCGCTGTGCGGCATCCCTTCTCCCTTATTCACGGTAAATTCCGGTGCTCGGCGTATCGCCGGCGTAGCCCCAGGCGCGGTACATGCCTTCGCTGTTGAACGGGAGTGCCACGTTGCCCTCGCGATCGACGGCAATCAGCCCGCCGCTGCCTTCCAGCGCCGGGAGTTTTTCCATTACCACCCGCTCGCAGGCTTCGGCGAGGCTTAAGCCGCCGTAGTCCATCAGCGCGGCGATGTCATAGGCCGCCAGGGTGCGGATAAACACTTCGCCGGTGCCGGTACAGGAGACCGCCACGCTGGCGTTATTGGCATAGCAGCCCGCACCGGGCAGCGGGCTGTCGCCCACCCGACCGGGCAGTTTGTTGGTCATGCCGCCGGTAGAGGTGGCGGCGGCCAGGTTCCCGGCCTTGTCCAGCGCCACCGCGCCGACGGTGCCCGTTTTGGTGGATTCGTCCAGCGGGGCGGCATGATCCAGCCGGGTCTCCCCTGCGCTGCGCGCCGCCAGCAGCTGCGCGTAGCGTTCCGGGGTGGAGAAAATCTCTGGCGACACCGCCTCCATGCCGTGAGCGAAGGCAAATTTCTCTGCCCCCTCGCCCACCAGCAGGACGTGCGGGCTCTGCTCCATCACCAGACGGGCGGCCAGCACCGGGTTGCGCAGATGGCTGACCCCGGCCACGGCACCCGCTTTCAGGGTAATGCCGTCCATCACGCAGGCGTCCAGCTCATGGGTTTCGTCGCGGGTAAACACCGCGCCAATCCCGGCGTTAAACAGCGGGCACTCCTCCAGCAGGCGTACCGCTTCGGTAACCACATCCAGCGCGCTCTCCCCCGCCTCCAGCATCCGCTGGCCGGTTTCCACTATCGACGAGAGCGACTCAATGTAGCGCCTTTCCTGTTCCTGACTGAGCTGCGCACGGGTAATTGCCCCTGCGCCGCCGTGGATCGCGATGACTGCATTCCCCATCTACTTCACCTTTGCGCGCGTCATTGCCGCTTTTTCTATAAATATCATTATCGTTGCCGGAACTTCAGATGATTTTTGAATATAGAAAGACGCAACTGTGATGTAAAGGCTAAGCCCATGGTGTCATACAGTTAAGGGCACTTTTCTGCCATAATAGCCGCCTTCGTTATTCTCCCGCTGGAGTGACCCATGGATTTTACCGCCGGACTGATGCCGCTTGAGACGGCACTCACCCAGATGCTCGATCGACTTTCCCCCCTGTCAGACCAGGAAACCCTGCCGCTGCTGCGCTGTTTTGGCCGCGTGACGGCCGCCGATATCGTCTCCCCCCTCAACGTACCGGGTTTTGATAACTCGGCGATGGACGGCTACGCCGTGCGGCTGGCGGATCTGGCGGATCTGGCGGCAGGCGCCGCGCTGCCGGTGGCGGGCAAAGCCTTTGCCGGGCAACCCTTCCAGGGCGAATGGCCGGCCGGCAGCTGTATCCGCATCATGACCGGTGCCCCGGTGCCAAAGGGCTGTGATGCGGTGGTGATGCAGGAAGAGACCGAGCAGAGCGACGACGGCGTGCGCTTTACCGCCAGCGTGAAGCCGGGACAAAACATCCGTCGCAGCGGGGAAGACATTACCCTGGGCGCAACCGTCTTCCCGGCGGGCACAAAGCTGACCGCGGCCGAGCTGCCGGTGCTGGCCTCGCTGGGGATCCCGGAGATTGCCGTGGTGCGCCAGGTGCGGGTCGCGCTGTTCTCCACCGGCGATGAGCTGCAGCTCCCGGGCCAGCCGCTGGCCGAGGGACAAATCTACGACACCAACCGTCTGGCGGTGCATCTGATGCTGGAGCAGCTGGGCTGCGAGGTGATCAATCTCGGGATTATCCCGGACGATCCGCAGAAACTGCGCGCCGCCTTTATTGAAGCGGATCGCGTGGCCGACGTAGTGCTCAGCTCCGGCGGGGTATCGGTGGGCGAAGCGGATTACACCAAAACGATTCTTGATGAGCTGGGCGAGATCGGCTTCTGGAAGCTGGCGATCAAACCGGGCAAGCCGTTTGCCTTCGGCAAGCTGCCTGACAGCTGGTTCTGCGGGCTGCCGGGGAACCCGGTCTCTGCGGCGCTGACGTTCTATCAGCTGGTGCAGCCCCTGCTGGCGAAGCTCTCCGGCAACCGGGGCCATAGCCTCCCTGCCCGCCAGCGCGTGCGTGCCGCTACCCGCCTGAAAAAATCACCGGGCCGTCTCGATTTCCAGCGCGGCATTCTGGCGCGTAACGCTGACGGCGAGCTGGAGGTGAGCACCACCGGCCATCAGGGCTCGCATATTTTCAGCTCCTTCAGCCAGGGTAACTGCTTTATCGTGCTTGAGCGCGAGCGCGGCAACGTGGAAGCGGGTGAATGGGTTGAGGTTGAGCCGTTTAACGCGCTTTTTGGAGGCTGAGTATGGAACTGAGCGACCAGGAGATGCTGCGCTACAATCGCCAGATTGTGCTGCGCGGCTTTGATTTCGACGGTCAGGAAGCGCTGAAAGCAGCGAACGTGCTGGTAGTCGGCCTCGGCGGGCTGGGCTGCGCGGCGGCCCAGTATCTGGCCGCGGCCGGTGTGGGGCGCATGACGCTGCTCGATTTCGACACCGTGTCGCTCTCCAACCTGCAGCGCCAGACCCTGCACAGCGATGCGACCATTGGTGAGCCAAAGGTGGTGTCGGCCCATGCGGCGCTGACGCGCATCAACCCTAACGTGCAGTTCACCCTGGTCAATGCCCTGCTGGATGACGCCTCGCTGTCTGCGCAGATTGCCCATCACGATCTGGTCCTCGACTGCACCGACAATGTCGCCATTCGTAATCAGCTCAACGTGGGCTGTTTCGCCCATAAAACGCCGCTGGTCTCCGGGGCGGCGATCCGCATGGAAGGCCAGATCAGCGTATTTACGTACGCCGAGGGCGAGCCCTGCTACCGCTGCCTGAGCCGCCTGTTTGGCGAAAACGCTCTGACCTGTGTGGAAGCCGGGGTGATGGCCCCGCTGGTGGGGGTGATCGGTTCGATGCAGGCGATGGAAGCCATTAAGGTGCTGACCCGTTACGGCACGCCCGCCGCAGGGAAAATCGTGATGTACGACGCGATGACCTGCCAGTTCCGCGAGATGAAGCTGATGCGTAATCCGGGGTGTGAGGTGTGCGGGGGGTAATTGTTTGCTCCCTCTCCCTGTGGGAGAGGGCCGGGGTGAGGGCATCAGCGCGCACATTTCCCCCTCACCCTAACCCTCTCCCTCAAGGGAGAGGGGATTAACTGCGTCAGATCGACGTCCGTCCAAACGCCCCCTGCCAGTCCTGCTCGAACTTCGCAATCGCCGCATCCACCGCCGGAGAGGTAATCAGCTGCTGGGCCACATCCAGCGGCAGGGTGATGGATTCACAGCCTGCCAGCAGGCAATCCAGCGCCTGACGCGGGGTTTTGAAGCTCGCCGCCAGCACTTTTGACTGCGGCACATGGAGCGTCAGCAGCTGCTGCAGTTCGGCCACCGTCTGGATCCCGTCCCCGCCCTGCGCATCCACGCGGTTCACATACGGCGCGACATACTCCGCGCCCGCCAGCGCCGCCAGCATCCCCTGCGCCGCGCTGTAGACCGCCGTCCCCAGGGTCGGTACCCCTTGTGCTTTCAGCATCTTGATTGCCGCCAGCCCTTCCGCCGTCACCGGCACTTTCACCACCAGATCGGCGACGATGGAACGCAGCTTCAGCGCGTCTTCCACCATCCCTTCTGCGGTGGTGGCCATTACCTGCGCAAACAGACGGCCCTGACCGCCCATCGCCTCCTGCAGCTGAGATAGTAACACCTCGAGCGGCGTTTTGCCTGCGGCAACGATGCTTGGGTTAGTGGTGACACCTGCCAGCGGAAACACGCGGGCCAGTTTTTTCACAGCAATGACGTCGGATGTGTCGAGATACAGTTCCATGATCGGGTCCTCAAAAATGACTATGCCGTAACCCTACACGGCAAAACCTGCTTCGGAGTTGATTTGCGTCAAGATAACTTTCATTCGAAAGTAATTTAATCTTCATACGCAACAAGAGGCGACATTATGATCTTCAACATTCAGCGTTATTCGACACACGACGGCCCCGGTATTCGTACCGTGGTCTTTATGAAAGGCTGCTCGCTGGGCTGCCGCTGGTGTCAGAACCCGGAGAGCCGCGCCCGTTCGCGGGACCTGCTGTTCGACGCTCGCCTGTGCCTGGAGGGGTGTGACCTCTGCCAGCAGGTAGCGCCCGCAGTCATTGACCGGACGCTGAATGGCCTGCTGATCCACCGCGAGAAACTCGAGGATACCCATCTGGATGCCCTTACCCACTGCTGCCCGACCCAGGCTCTCACCGTCTGCGGTGAAGAGCAGCAGGTGGAGGAGATCATGGCCACCGTCCTACGCGATAAACCGTTTTACGATCGCAGCGGCGGCGGGATCACCCTCTCCGGCGGCGAACCTTTTATGAACCCGGACCTGGCGCGCCAGCTGTTTCAGGCCAGCCATGAACAGGGCATTCATACCGCGGTAGAAACCTGCCTGCACGTGCCGTGGCACTATATCGAACCGTCGTTACCGTACATCGATCTGTTTCTCGCCGACCTGAAACATGTCGACGGCGCGGTGTTTAAGCAGTGGACCGACGGCTCCGCCAAACGGGTGCTGGATAACCTTAAGCGCCTGGCCGCCGCCGGAAAACAGCTCACCATCCGCGTGCCGCTGATCCAGGGCTTCAACGCCGATGAAGCCTCCATAACCGCCATTACCAATTTTGCCGCCGACGAACTGAACGTCCACGACATCCATTTTCTGCCGTACCACACGCTGGGCATGAACAAATACAGCCTGCTCGGCCAACCCTACTCTGCCCCTGATAAACCGCTCGATAATCCTGCATTACTGGACTTTGCCCGGCAGTACGCCGCCCAGAAAGGGTTAACCGCGACCTTACGAGGATAATGTTATGACACAGCTGAATCTTACTACCCTGAGCGATCGCATTAAGGCGCACAAAACGGCCCTGGTCCACATTGTTAAGCCCCCGGTCTGTACCGAGCGTGCGCAGCACTACACCGAAATGTACCAGCAGCATATGGATAAGCCGATCCCGGTGCGTCGCGCGCTGGCGCTGGCGCACCACCTGGCGCAGCGCACCATCTGGATCAAACATGACGAGCTGATTATCGGCAACCAGGCAAGCGAAGTGCGCGCCGCGCCGATCTTCCCGGAATACACCGTCTCGTGGATTGAAAAAGAGATCGACGACCTCGCCGACCGTCCGGGCGCGGGCTTTGCGGTGAGTGAAGAGAACAAGCGCGTTCTGCATGAACTCTGCCCGTGGTGGCGCGGCCAGACGGTGCAGGATCGCTGCTACGGGATGTTTACCGACGAGCAAAAAGGCCTGCTGGAAACCGGCATTATCAAAGCCGAAGGCAATATGACCTCCGGTGATGCGCACCTGGCGGTAAACTTCCCGCTGGTGCTGGAGAAAGGCCTCGACGGCATGCGTCACAAAGTGGACGAGCGCCGCTCCCGCATTAACCTTACCTGCCTGGAAGATCTGCACGGCGACCAGTTCCTGAAGGCGATTGATATCGTGCTGGAAGCGGTGAGCCTGCACATTGAACGCTTTGCCGACCTGGCGCGTGAAATGGCATCGACCGAAACCCGTGAAACCCGCCGCGACGAGCTGCTGGCGATGGCGGAAAACTGCGATGTGATTGCCCACGAGCCGCCAAAAACCTTCTGGCAGGCGCTGCAGCTGTGCTACTTCATCCAGCTGATCCTGCAGATTGAGTCCAACGGCCACTCGGTCTCCTTTGCCCGTATGGACCAGTATCTCTACCCGTACTACCGCCGTGACGTGGAGCTGAACCAGTCTCTGGATCGCGAGCACGCCATCGAGCTGCTGCACAGCTGCTGGCTGAAGCTGCTGGAAGTGAACAAAATCCGCTCCGGCTCCCACTCGAAAGCCTCCGCCGGCAGCCCGCTGTACCAGAACGTCACCATCGGCGGCCAGAAGCTGGTGAATGGTGAGCCGATGGACGCGGTCAACCCGCTCTCCTACGCCATTCTGGAATCCTGCGGCCGTCTGCGCTCCACCCAGCCGAACCTGAGCGTGCGCTACCATGCGGGTATGAGCAACGACTTCCTCGACGCCTGCGTGCAGGTGATCCGCTGCGGCTTCGGGATGCCGGCCTTTAACAACGATGAAATCGTGATCCCGGAATTCATCAAGCTCGGCATCGAAAAAGCGGATGCCTATGACTACGCCGCCATCGGCTGTATCGAAACCGCGGTCGGCGGCAAGTGGGGCTATCGCTGCACCGGGATGAGCTTTATTAACTTCGCCCGCGTGATGCTGGCAGCGATGGAAGGCGGCCGCGACGCCACCAGCGGCAAGGTGTTCCTGCCCCAGGTTAAAGCGCTCTCTGCCGGTAACTTTAACAACTTCGACGAAGTGATGGCCGCCTGGGATCGCCAGATCAAATACTACACCCGTAAATCCATCGAGATTGAGTACGTGGTGGACACCATGCTGGAAGAGAACGTTCACGACATTCTTTGTTCGGCGCTGGTGGATGACTGCATCGAACGCGCGAAGAGCATCAAGCAGGGCGGCGCGAAATACGACTGGGTCTCCGGCCTGCAGGTGGGGATCGCCAACCTCGGTAACAGCCTGGCGGCGGTGAAGAAGCTGGTCTTCGATCAGGGCGCGATTGGTCAGCAGCAGCTGGCGGCGGCGCTGGCGGATGACTACGAGGGGCTGACCCACGAGCAGCTGCGCCAGCGTCTGATCAACGGCGCACCGAAGTACGGTAATGACGACGACAGCGTGGATCTGCTGCTGGCGCGCGCCTATCAGACCTACATCGAGGAGCTGAAGCAGTACCACAACCCGCGCTACGGTCGTGGCCCGATTGGCGGCAACTACTACGCCGGAACCTCGTCTATCTCCGCCAACGTGCCGTTTGGTGCGGCGACCATGGCAACCCCGGACGGACGTAAAGCGCATACCCCGCTGGCGGAAGGGGCAAGCCCGGCTTCCGGTACCGACCACCTGGGGCCGACGGCGGTGATTGGCTCTGTCGGCAAACTGCCGACGGAGGCGATTCTGGGCGGCGTGCTGCTGAACCAGAAACTCAACCCGGCGACGCTGGATAACGACAGCGACCGCCAGAAGCTGATGGTGCTGCTGCGGACCTTCTTCGAGGTGCATAAAGGCTGGCATATCCAGTACAACATCGTCTCCCGCGAAACGCTGCTGGAAGCGAAGAAACACCCGGACCAGTATCGGGATCTGGTGGTGCGCGTGGCGGGTTACTCGGCGTTCTTCACCGCCCTGTCACCGGATGCGCAGGACGATATTATCGCGCGTACTGAGCATACGCTGTAACGGATCCCCTCTCCCTTGAGGGAGAGGGTTAGGGTGAGGGGGAAATGCGCGCTGTTGCCCTCACCCCGGCCCTCTCCCACAGGGAGAGGGAGCAAATCCACCCGGTTTTTCCTTTCATTCGAAATTAAATTTGTGCTCCACGTCACCTTGTTATTAGAATGTTTCATAACGCAGTGATTCAGGAGCGCAATGTATGACCGTTAAAGTTATCGTCACCGATATGGACGGAACTTTCCTTGATGACGCCAAGCAGTACGATCGTGACCGCTTTCAGGCGCAGTTCCAGCAACTTCAGGCCCGTAATATTGAGTTCGTTGTCGCCAGCGGCAACCAGTATTACCAGCTCATCTCCTTCTTCCCGGAGCTGAAATCGCAGATCTCCTTTGTGGCGGAAAACGGCGCGCTGGTGTTCGATCACGGCGAGCAGATTTTCCACGGCGAGCTGACGAAGCACGAGTCGCAGATTGTGATTGGCGAGCTGCTGAAAGATACCTCCCTGAACTTCGTCGCCTGCGGACTGGAAAGCGCCTACGTCAGCGACCAGGCACCCGATGCGTTCGTCGCCCTGATGTCAAAGCACTACCACCGCTTACAGCGGGTCAGCGACTATCGCGACATCGACGACGTGCTGTTTAAGTTCTCCCTGAACCTGCCCGACAGCGATATCCCGAACCTGATCGACGCCCTGCACGTGTCGCTTGACGGCATCATGAAGCCGGTGACCAGCGGGTTTGGTTTTGTCGATCTGATTATCCCCGGCCTGCACAAAGCCAACGGCCTCAGCCGCCTGTTGAAGCGCTGGCATATCTCCCCGCAGGCGTGCGTGGCGATTGGCGACAGCGGTAACGACGCCGAGATGCTGAAATTTGCCCACTACTCTTTCGCCATGGGCAACGCGGGCGAGAGCATCAAAGCGATCACCCGCTATCAGACCGACGACAATAACCACCAGGGCGCGCTGAATGTGATTCAGGCCGTCCTCGATAACACCCCGCCTTTCAGCCACTGATCCTCACGCCGGAGCGTCCTCCGGCGAACCTCCCTCTTTCTTTCCAGGTTGTGCACTTCATCAGGTTTTTTAACTTGCTTTAACTTATTTTTAACCTAAAGTATCACTTGTAATCACTTTTACTTTCGAATGAAAGATAGAGAGGCTGTTATGTCCTTAACCTTTACCAGTGAAACTTTGCCTGCTGACCATAAAGCGGCGATCCGCCAGATGAAACGCGAGCTGCGGGCGCAGATTGGCGACGTGCAGGCGGTGTTTAATCGCCTGAGCGATAAGATTGCCAGCCGTGTGGCAGAAATTAACGCCCTGAAAAGCAAAGGCGATCCCGTCTGGCCTGTGATCCCCTTTGCCGACGTGCAGAGCGGTAACATCAGCCCGGAACAGCGCGAGGCGGTTAAGCGCCGCGGCTGTGCGGTGATCAAAGGTCATTTCCCGCGTGAGCAGGCGCTGGCGTGGGATAACGCGATGCTCGACTATCTGGATCTCAATCGTTTCGACGACGTCTACAAAGGCCCGGGAGACAACTTCTTCGGCACCCTGACCGCGTCGCGCCCGGAGATCTACCCGATCTACTGGTCACACGCGCAGATGGAAGCCCGCCAGAGCGAACGGATGGCGCAGGTGCAGTCGTTCCTGAACCGTCTGTGGACGTTCGAGAGCAACGGCAGGCAGTGGTTCAACCCGGACGTGAGCGTGATCTACCCGGACCGCATTCGCCGCCGTCCGCCGGGAACCACCTCGAAAGGCCTCGGGGCGCACACCGACTCCGGGGCGCTGGAGCGCTGGCTGCTCCCGGCCTATCAGCAGGTCTTCGCCCGGGTGTTTGATGGCAATGTCGATCAATACGATCCGTGGAATGCCGCGCACCGTACCGAAGTGGAAGAGTACACCGTGGATAACACCACCAAGTGCTCGGTGTTCCGCACCTTCCAGGGCTGGACCGCACTCTCCGACATGATCCCGGATCAGGGTCTGCTGCACGTGGTGCCGATCCCGGAAGCGATGGCCTATATCCTGCTGCGTCCGCTGCTGGACGATGTGCCGGAAGATGAACTCTGCGGCGTGGCGCCGGGGCGCGTGCTGCCGATCTCCGAGAAGTGGCATCCGCTGCTGATTGAAGCCCTGACCAGCATTCCGGCGCTGGAAGCGGGGGATTCCGTGTGGTGGCACTGCGATGTGATCCACTCGGTGGCCCCGGTAGAGAACCAGCAGGGCTGGGGCAACGTGATGTACATTCCGGCGGCGCCGATGTGCGAGAAAAACCTCGCCTACGCGAAGAAGGTGAAAGCGGCGCTGGAAACCGGGGCCTCTCCGGGCGATTTCCCACGCGAGGATTATGAAGCTGACTGGCAGTCACGCTTCACCACGGATGATTTGAATATCCACGGCAAGCGCGCGCTGGGTATGGCTTAAGGGTCACCTGACCCGCTGATGCGCCGGGTGGCGTTACGCTTCCCGGGCATACGAATCTGCGGCCTGCCACGCCGGGCGGCGCATGCGCTTGCCCGGCCTACGATGTGGGGCGGGTTTTGTAGGCCGGGTAAGGCGAAGCCGCCACCCGGCTTTTTTCTAGCTATCGATACCTTTGCTGCGCAGGTAATCTTCATAGTTACCGCTGAAGTCCACCACGCGCTCTGGCGTAATTTCAATCACGCGGGTCGCCAGCGAGCTGACGAACTCACGGTCGTGAGAGACGAAGATCAGGGTACCCTGATACATCTCCAGCGCCATGTTCAGCGATTCGATCGATTCCATGTCCAGGTGGTTGGTTGGTTCATCCATCACCAGGATGTTCGGTTTCTGCATCATCAGCTTGCCGAAGAGCATACGGCCCTTCTCACCACCGGAGAGCACCTTCGCCGGCTTCTTGATGTCGTCCTGGCTGAACAGCAGACGGCCGAGGAAGCTGCGCACCACCTGCTCGTCATCGCCTTCGGATTTCCACTGGCTCATCCAGTCGAACACGGTCAGGTCGTTGTCGAAATCTTCGGCGTGATCCTGCGCATAGTAACCAATCTGCGCGTTCTCGGACCATTTCACGGTGCCGGTATCCGGGGCCAGTTCACCGACCAGGGTCTTCAGCATGGTGGATTTACCCACGCCGTTGGCGCCGATGATGGCAATCTTCTCGCCCACTTCCAGCAGCAGGTTGAAGTTCTTAAACAGCGGACCGTTGTCGAAGCCTTTTGACAGCTCTTCGACGGCCAGCGCGTTACGGAACAGTTTCTTGTCCTGCTCGAAGCGGATGAACGGGTTCTGGCGGCTGGAAGCTTTAACTTCATCCAGCTTGATTTTGTCGATCTGACGGGCACGCGAGGTGGCCTGACGCGATTTCGAGGCGTTGGCGCTGAAGCGGCTGACGAAGGACTGCAGGTCGGCAATCTGCGCCTTTTTCTTGGCGTTGTCGGCCAGCAGACGCTCACGCGCCTGGGTCGCGGCGGTCATGTACTCATCGTAGTTACCGGCATAAACGCGCAGCTCGCCGTAGTCCAGATCCGCCATGTGGGTGCAAACCATGTTCAGGAAGTGACGGTCGTGCGAGATGATGATCATGGTGCTGTTACGCTCGTTCAGCGTCTGCTCCAGCCAGCGGATGGTGTCGATGTCCAGGTTGTTCGTCGGTTCGTCGAGCAGCAGGATGTCCGGGTTAGAGAACAGCGCCTGCGCCAGCAGTACACGCAGCTTCCAGCCGGGTGCCACTTCGCTCATCAGACCGTAGTGCTGTTCAACCGGAATGCCCACGCCCAGCAGCAGCTCACCGGCACGGGACTCCGCAGAGTAGCCGTCCATTTCGCCGTACAGCACTTCGAGGTCGGCCACTTTATAGCCGTCTTCTTCGCTCATTTCGGCAAGCGCATAGATACGGTCGCGCTCCTGCTTCACTTCCCACAGCTCACCGTGGCCCATGATCACCGTGTCAAGAACGGTGAACGCTTCAAAGGCGAATTGATCCTGACGCAGCTTACCGATGCGCTCGTTCGGATCGAGAGAAACGTTGCCCAGCGTCGGCTCTAAATCGCCGCCGAGGATCTTCATGAAGGTGGATTTTCCGCTACCGTTGGCACCAATCAGGCCGTAACGGTTGCCGCCGCCAAATTTGACGGAAATGTTTTCGAACAGCGGCTTACTGCCAAACTGCATAGTGATGTTGCTGGTAACTAACACGGGAGATTCCTGCGAGAAGTGTGATAAACCCGGCATTATGCCACAATTCCGAAATGAGATCCCGTGTAACAACATACCGCTAAACTTTAACGAAACGGAAAAAAGTGTGATTTAGTACACATCCGAATTCCATGCGGTCAGGAATGCACATATAATGCGCTCCCTAAACCGTTCAGACTTTTAAACAACCTGCCAAGTGGCACAGATACCTCGCACACCATGAATATAAAATTAACTTCGCTTTTTGCGGCGGCGTTTGCCGTAGTAGGGTTTTGCAAGACCGCTTCTGCTGTCACCTATCCACTGCCAACCGACGGTAGCCGTCTGGTGGGTCAGAACCAGGTTGTGACCGTTGAAGAGGGCAACAGCCAGCCGCTGGAATATTTCGCAGCTGAATACCAGTTGGGCCTGTCCAACATGCTCGAGGCTAACCCGGGCGTCGATCCGTACCTGCCGAAGGGCGGTACCGTGCTGAACATTCCTCAGCAGCTGATCCTGCCGGACACCGTGCATGAAGGCATCGTGATCAACAGCGCCGAAATGCGTCTGTACTACTACCCGAAAGGCACCAACACGGTGATCGTGCTGCCAATCGGTATCGGCCAGCTGGGTAAAGATACCCCGATGAACTGGACCACCAAAGTTGAGCGTAAGAAAGCCGGCCCAACCTGGACCCCAACCGCCAAAATGCACGCCGAGTACATTGCCGCGGGCGAGCCGCTGCCAGCCGTTGTTCCTGCTGGCCCGGATAACCCGATGGGTCTGTACGCCCTGTACATTGGTCGTCTGTATGCGATTCACGGCACCAATGCCAACTTCGGTATCGGCCTGCGCGTGAGCCACGGCTGTGTGCGTCTGCGTAACGACGACATCAAATTCCTGTTCGAGAACGTGCCGGTCGGTACGCGCGTGCAATTCATCAACGAGCCGGTAAAAGCAACCACCGAGCCGGATGGCAGCCGCTACCTCGAAGTGCATAACCCGCTCTCCACCAGCGAAGATCAGATCGACAACAACGTCACCGTGCCGGTTACTCTGACCAGCAACGTGCAGGCCATCACCGGTCAGCAGGACGTGGATGCGACCATCGTTGAGCAAGCAATCAACAACCGTTCCGGGATGCCGGTTCGCCTGAACTGATTGCGGAAGGCGAGATAAAAAAAGCGGGCTTCGAAGCCCGCTTTTTTATTGTCTGTTAGTACTGCGTGCGGCAGTGCCCGGCGGCGCTGCGCTTGCCGGGCCTACGGGTCGTGCATGTTGTGAGTGCGCAGCCGCCACCCGGCTAACAGGGTTACTGCTGTGCCAGCTGGTTACGGCGATACTCTCCCTGCCGCTCCAGCATCCAGCCTGGATACTCACGCGGCAGCGCGCTCACCGCTTCCAACTGTTTTAGCTCCTCGTCACTGAGGTGAATCTGCGTCGCGGCAATATTGTCGTCCAGCTGATCCACCCGTTTCGCCCCCACAATCACGCTGCTGACCACCGGCTGATGGAGCAGCCAGGCGAGCGCAATCTGCGCGACGGAAACCCCTTTGCTGTCGGCAATGTTGCGCATCACGTCCACGCAGTCAAAGGCGCGCGCTTTATCCACCGGCGGGAAGTCAAACTCCTGGCGGCGGCCACCGCCCTGCACCTGGCCGTCGCGGGCATATTTGCCGCTCAGCAGCCCGCCCGCCAGCGGGCTCCAGACCATTAACCCCACCTTCTCACTTTGCAGCATCGGCACCAGCTCGCGTTCAAGATCGCGGCCCGCGATGGTGTAGTAAGCCTGCAGGGAGGCAAAACGGGCCAGCCCCAGCCGCTCGGAAATCCCCAGCGCCTTCATGATCTGCCATGCCGCCCAGTTCGATACCCCGATGTAGCGCACATGCCCGTGCTGGACGAGGTTGTCCAGGGCATAGAGCGTCTCTTCAATCGGGGTAGCCGGGTCAAAGCCGTGCAGCTGATAGAGATCGATATAATCCAGCTGCATGCGCTGCAGGCTCTCTTTTACGCTGCTGATGATGTGATGACGGGAACTGCCGCGGGAGTTGACCCCGGCGGTGCCCGTCTCACCAAAGACTTTGGTCGCTACTACCACGTTTTCACGCGGGATCTTCAGATTTTTCAGCGCCTGGCCGGTGATCGCTTCCGAACGCCCTTCGGAATAGACGTTGGCGGTATCGATAAAATTGATCCCCGCGTCCAGCGCGCGGCCCACCAGCTGCTCGGCCTCCTGCTGCTGGAGCTGGCCGATCTTGCCCCACATGCCGCCTTCGCCGCCAAAGGTCATGGTGCCAAGGCAGAGTTCAGAAACAAACAGGCCGGTATTACCCAGTTTTTGATATCGCATTTGACGCTCCTCGTGTGTTGAGTACCCGATAGTTATACCCGGCTCACGCCGATGGCGAATGTGCGGTTCCTGCCCGTTTCTTGCCCAATCCTCTGAACTTATCCGCGCGGGGCGTCGCCAAAGACGGCGTAGTCCGGCAGCTGCACCTGCTGATACGGCTCCCAGCCCCCGCCGAGGGCTTTATAGAGCGCCACCAGATCCAGCGCGCTCTGCACCCGGGCCTGATCCCGCTGCTGCTGCGCCTGCGCCAGCTGGCGCTGGGCATCCAGCACGTCGATAAAGGTGGCGATCCCCTGGCGATAGCTGCTGCTCGCCAGGTCGAATGCATTTTGCAGCGCATCAATAGTTTTGCTTAATCCCGCCTCCCGCTTCTGGTCGGTGCGGTAGCTGACCAGTGCATTTTCCACATCGCCCAGCGCGGTCAGCACCGTCTGACGATACTCCAGCGCGGCGGCACCCTGCTGCGCCCGGGCGACCTTCACGCTGGAGACCAGCCGTCCGCCCTGGAAGATGGGGATGGAGACCTGCGGTCCGACGCTGTAGAAGTGGCTGCTCCAGTCAGTAAGCCAGTTGCTTTCGCTGTTACGCAGGCCAAACTGGCCGCTGAGCGAGACGCTGGGGAACAGCTGCGCCACCGACACGCCGATCTGCGCGGTGGCCGCATGCAGATTCGACTCGGCCTCCCGCACGTCCGGGCGTCGCCGCGCCAGGGTGGAAGGAATCCCGGTAGGGACAATCTCCGGCAGCGCGGGCAGCGGCTTGCTGGCCTGCAGCTCGCCGTCCAGCGCCCCCGGCGGTTTGCCCAGCAGGATCGCCAGGCCGTTCATCGCCTGCCGCGCCTGGGCTTCATACTGCGGAAGCTGCGCCTCCAGGTTGCCGAGCTGGGCGCGGGCGTTCTCCACGTCCATCTGCGGCGACAGCCCGCCGCGCTGGCGGCTGTCGGTCAGCTCCAGCGTCTGCTGCGCGCTCTCGATTTGGGTGTTGAGGGTGGCGATGCTGCTTTGCGCCCCACGCAGCTGGAGCCAGCCGCGGGCGACCTCGGCCTCCAGCGACACCAGGGCATCGTTACGCTGCTCGATGGCCGCCTGCTGTTGGGCATCGGCGGCTTCCACCTGACGGCGCACCTTGCCCCACAGATCCAGCTCCCACTGGGCATCAAAGCTGCCCTGATAGAGGTTGATCGGCTGGGTCAGCGGCCCCAGCGCCCCGCGCAGCTCGGGATCGACGTCATCCAGCTGGTCGTACACGCCGTGGGATTTCAGCTCCCCCTCCAGCCCCAGCTGCTGCCGGGTGGCCTGCAGGTTGCCGTTCACCGCCGGGAAGAAGGCTCCGCCCGCCTGGTTGATCTGCTCCCGCGCGCCCGCGATACGCAGCACGGTTTGCTGCAGCGACAGGTTGCCGGCAATGGCGCGTTCAATCAGGCTATCCAGCTGCGGATCGCCGAAGGTTTTCCACCAGCGCGGGTTGATGGCGGTGGACGCGGTTTGCGATTTCGCACCGCCGTCGCCCGGATCGTTCCAGTGGGTCGGGGTTTGCGGCGCGGGCTGCTGGTAGTCGGGCCCCACGGCGCAGCCGGCCAGCAACAGCATTAACATCAGGGGGCTTAAACGTCTGCAAATCATCAGTGTGCTCCTGCACTCCCCTCGCTCTTAACCGGCGAGAGCAACAAACAAAACGGAATCAGTAAGAGGGCCACCACGCTCAGAAGAGTGAAGACGTCGATATAGGCCAGGAATCGCGACTGTTCGATCATCACCTGATACATGCGCCCGGTAGCGATGCCGGCGGGGTCGCCCACCTGGGTGGTAAAGTTCTGCACCGCCTGCGCCATCTCGCGGAGGGTATGCTGGAACGGCTCGTCGAACGCCGAGGTGTGCGAAGCCAGATGGGCGCTGTGGGCCTGCGAGCGCTCGGTAATGGCCGCCGTCGAGAGCGAAATGCCGATCGACCCCGCCACGTTGCGGAACATGGTAAACAGCGCCGCGGCGTCGGCGTTCAGCCGTCGGGGGATCGAGATAAAGGCGATGGTGGTCAGGGGCACAAACAGGAACCCCAGCCCGATCGACTGGGCGCTGCGGAACAGCACCAGGGTCTCGAAGTCGATATCCGGCGTGAGCGTGCGCGACCAGAAGAACGACGCCGCCAGACAGCTAAAGCCGAAGGCGATGATCCAGCGCGTCTGCACAATCGGCATCAGCTTCAGCACCAGCGGAATGGTCAGGACGATCAGCACCGCGCCGGGCGAGAGCACCAGCCCCGACCAGGTGGCGGTATAGCCCAGATCCTGCTGCGCCAGCTGCGGGATCACCACCGAACTGCCGTAAAGGATCATTGCCATGCCGGCCATCAGCAGGCTGGAGACGGCGAAGTTTTTATCCTTCATGCAGTGCAGATCCACCACCGGCTTTTTGGCATACAGCAGCCAGTAGATGGCGCCGATAATGCCAATCAGCGTCAACACCGCGAAGGTGCGGGTAAAGTTCGAGTTAAACCAGTCTTCGTCCTCGCCCCGGTCGAGCATCACCTGCAGGCAGCCCAGACCCAGCGCGATCAGACCAATCCCGGTCCAGTCGATAGGGATCTTCTCTTTTGATTTACTCTCCCACGGCGGATCTTCCAGCAGCTGATAGATCGCCAGCACCGTCACGATCCCCACCGGGATGTTAATAAAGAACACCCAGCGCCAGGAGTAGTTATCGGTGATCCAGCCCCCGAGCGTCGGCCCCAGTACCGGGGCGACGATAATGGCGATGGAGGACAGGCCAAAGGCTTTGCCGCGATCTTCCGGCTTAAAGTAGTCGAGCAGCACCGACTGCTGGGTGGGCTGTAGCCCGCCGCCAAAGAAGCCCTGCATGATGCGAAACAGGATGATCTGCCACAGCTCGGTGGCGATGCCGCACAGGAACGAGCAGACGGTGAACATCACAATACAGATCAGGAAGAACTGCTTGCGGCCAAAGACCCGGCTCAGAAACGCCGAGATGGGCAGCACGATGCCGTTAGCCACCAGATAGCTGGTGAGCACCCAGGTGGATTCGTCGTAGCTGGCGGAGAGCGAGCCCGCCACGTGGGGCAGTGCCACGTTCACGATAGTGGTGTCGAGGATCTCCATAAACACCGCGAGGGTGACGACAATCGCCACCGCCCACGGGTTGCTGGCGGGCCGCCAGTTTTCGTGGCTGTGCTCACTCATTCCACGGTGACCTTAGGTTCAACCGAGAGGCCGAGCGGCAGCGGCTGGTTGGGATCTAACCCTTTATCGATAACGATTTTGACCGGCACGCGCTGGACGATCTTCACGAAGTTGCCGGTGGCGTTCTCCGACGGGAAGGCGGCGAAGCGCGAGCCGCTCCCCTGCTGGATGGAGTCGATATGGCCCTCCAGCTCCAGATCCGGCCAGGCATCCACGCTCAGCGTTACCTTATTGCCGGGGCGCATCCGCTCCAGCTGCGACTCTTTAAAGTTGGCGACTACCCAGATATCGGTCGAGACCAGCGAGAAGAGCGCGGTGCCCGCCTGCACCAGGGTGCCGGTCTGGACGTTACGTTTGGTGATGTAGCCATCAAAGGGGGCGCGAACCTCGGTATAAGAGAGGTTGAGTTCTGCGGTCTCGAGCTGGGCGCGGGCCTGCTCCACCTGACGCTCCCGGGCTTCAACGTTGGTCTCCTGCTGGCGGATTTGCAGCTGCACCTGCGAGGCCACCTCAAGCTGCGCTTTGGCGCTGGCAAGCTGCGCCTCGGCGCTGCGCAACTGGGCGTTGGCCGCGTCGATGCTCTGTTGCGTGGTGGCGCGAGGATCGACGCCGCGCTGACGGCGATACTCTGCCTGAGCATTGGCGAGATCCGCCTGAGCTTTGATCACATTAGCGTTGGCTTCATCGCGCTGGGCAGGATATTGCACCTTCGAGAGCGCCAGTTGCGCCTGGGCCTGATGAAGCTGGGCCTCGGCCAGACCCAGCTGGGCTTTGGCCTGGTCGCGCTGGGCGCTGGTGTCCCGGGGATCGATCGTCACCAGCAGATCGCCCTTCTTCACCCGCTGGTTATCGCGCACCCGCAGCTCGGTGACGTAGCCCGCGGTTTTGGGGGCGATGGTCACGGCGTCGCCTTCGGTGAAGGCGTCGTCGGTGGTCTCCTGGTTACGGGTCATAAACCACCACACCAGCGCCACAATGACCATCACGATCACCACAATGCCCAGAATAATCAGCGGCTTTTTGCCGGGGCGTTTACGTTCAGTCTCTTTATTATCGGTGTTTTCAGAGGGTTGATTTTCTTCCGCCATGAACAGCATCCATCCTGTTAGTGAACGGCATCACAATTTATGCCGCTCACTAAAGTTAGGACGTTGCTATACATTTGCCAGGAAAACCTGACAAATTTGGCACTATATGAGAAGGAATAATCCGAATCCGACCAGCCCCGCCCAGGCCAGCATCGGCAGGGACCAGAGGTGGAAGCGCCACCAGATCCGGCGGTCGTTTGCCATCCGCAGGGCGATGAGGTTCGCGAGGGATCCTGGCAGCAGGCCAAAGCCCCCGACATTCACCGCCCACGCCAGCAGCGCCGTCGGCGGGACGTAGTTGAGGAGTAAAATGGTTGAGGGCACATTGCTAATAAACTGCGACAGCCCGATGGCCGTCAGCCAGAGCCCCGGCTGCGACAGATGGGTGACGTTTTGCAGCACGCCCTGCAACGCCGGAACCTGAATCAGCAGATGTACATCGATAAACATCGCCATAAACACCAGCAGCAGCGTCCAGTCAACGCTGATCAGCACCCGGTGGGCCAGCAACAGGAAGCCCCCCGCTACCAGCAGCACGCCCCACAGCTCCTGCTTCAGATCGAGGGCCACCAGAAACACCAGATAAAGCGCCAGACAGCTCCATGCCAGCCGCGGTTTCGACTGTACCGCCGCGCTGCCGCTGTGATAGCGCAGCGGCGCGGCCGGGAAGGCAAACCAGCACAGGGCCATCAGGGTCAGCACCATCACCAGCGCCAGGGGAGCCATCTGCCAGGTAAAAGCGGCAAACGACAGCCCGGATCGCCCCCACAGCAGGATGTTTTGCGGGTTGCCGATCGGCGTCAGCAGCGACCCGGCGTTGACCGCCAGGGCTTCAAAGATGATCAGCCGGTTGACCGGGATTTCGCACAGCTTGCGCAGGGTGAGGGTGAGCGGCACCACGATAAACAGCGCCACATCATTGGTAAGAAAGGTCGACAGCAGCGCCGCTGAGAGCACCATAAACAGCGCCAGCCGCCGCTCGGTGGCGAAACGGCGCACCATCTTGCGCCCCAGCACGTCGAAATACCCGCTCTGCTCCACCCCTTTGGTCAGCATCATCAGCCCGGCGAGGGTAATGATGGTGTGCCAGTCAATGGCGGCAGGCCAGCGCTCAGGTGCAAAGGGCACCAGAAAACTGAGCCCGACCCCAACCACCAGTAACAAATGAAAGAAACGATCGCGGGCCAGCGCCCGCAGGCCTGGCAGGGTCATTCCGCGGAGGATCCATATTTAAGCGTAAAGGCCTGGAACTGTTTCAGCGTCTCTTCGCTGACGTGATGTTCCATCCCCTCGGCATCACGGCGGGCAATCTCGGGGCTGACGCCCAGCACCAGCAGGAAGTTTTCGACAATCTGATGGCGCTCGCGGCTGGCCTGCGCCAGCTTCTCCCCTTCCGGGGTCAGGAACACGCCGCGCCAGGGGATCATTTCGATCAGGCCAACCGTTGCCAGGCGCTTGAGCATTTTTGCCACCGTCGGCTGCGAGACGCCAAGGCGTGCGGCCATATCCACCTGACGGGCCTCCCCCACCTCGCGGATCAGATCGGAGATCAGTTCGACATAATCATCGATCAGCTCGCGACGATGCGCTTCGCGAACCTGACGAAAGCCTTCGACATGCTCTTCGACGTTGACCAGTTGCGTCATTTTTTTTGTTGTTGGTTTACCTGCACGGCGGTTCATTGTGCTTCCTCAAGCGGGGGACACATCAAGCGTATCAATAGATAAGCGGCCATTGTAAACCATCGTCAGACAAGCACAAAAAATTAACGATATAGCCGTAGCCATATAACATAGCCTGTGCTATATCTGTATGTAATGCAGTCACCCTTCACGGATCGAAGGGATCAACCCGCAGGAGGTAACAATGAACGAATTCAAGAGGTGTATACGCGTGTTCAGCCACTCTCCCTTTAAAGTACGCTTAATGCTGCTGAATATGATTTGCGACATCATTAACGGCAAGCCACAGCAGAACAAACCATCCCACTAAGCGGCGTCGCGGTACGCCGCTTCATTTTTTTGTCATTTATCCCCTCTATACTGTTCGTCTTCACGCTATGCCCGGACCTTTTTTGCGGAAATGTAATCCCCTTCGCAAAACACCCCCTTTATAACTGTTGACCTTATACGTCACTGGCTCTATCTTCTTGCAGCCCTGCACTATTTGCGGCTCGCAGATGCGGACCTCACTCCCCCTTCTACGCATTCTCAGGCAGGTTTTGACCCTTGGCGCCAGGGTGAGCACATGGCGTTTTCACGATAGTGACCTATGAATTTAACCCTGAAAGAGACGCTCATTACCCGCAGCCGGGCCTTAAGCCCGTGGACCGGATTCTACTTTTTACAATCGCTGCTGATTAATATCGCCCTCGGCTATTCGTTCAGCCTGCTCTATACCGTCGCGTTCACCTGTATCCTGCACCTGCTCTGGCTGAGCGCGCCGCGTCTGCAAAAGGGGCTGCTCGGGATCTGCTCCCTGGTGGCGGCGATGTATTTCCCCTTTGGCCAGGCCTACGGCGCGCCAAACTTTAATACCCTGCTGGCGATGCACTCCACCAACATGGAGGAGTCAACGGAGATCCTGACCATCTTCCCGTGGTACAGCTACGTCGTCGGCCTGTTTATCTTTGCCCTCGGGGTAATCGCCGTGCGCCGCAAGCCGCAGCCCAAAAAGACGTGGGGCAAAATCGACGGCCTGTGTCTGGTGTTCAGCCTGGTGGCCTTTGTCGTCGCTCCGGTGCAAAACCTGGCCTGGGGCGGCGTCTTCAAGCTGAAAGATACGGGCTATCCGGTGTTTCGCTTTGTCAAAGATGTGGTGGTGAACAACCAGGAAGTGGTGGAAGAGCAGACCCGGATGGCCGAGCTGTCGCAGATGAAGGACACCTGGAACGTGCTGGCGGTGAAGCCGAAGTATCACATCTATATGGTGGTGATAGGGGAAAGCGCCCGCCGCGACGCGCTGGGGGCCTTCGGTGGTCACTGGAATAACACCCCGTTTGCCAGCAAAGTTAACGGCACCCTGTTTACCGACTACGTTGCCGCCAGCGGTTCAACGCAGAAGTCGCTCGGGCTGACGCTCAACCGGGTGGTGGACAACAAGCCGCAGTATCAGGATAACTTTGTCACCCTCGCCAACCGCGCGGGCTTCCAGAGCTGGTGGTTCTCGAACCAGGGGCAGATTGGTGAATACGATACCGCCATCGCCAGCATTGCCAAACGGGCAGACGAAGTGCATTTCCTGAAAAACGGGGATTTCGAGGCGGATAAAAACACCCGGGATGAGGCGTTGCTCAAGATGACCGAACAGGTCTTCAGTAGCCATCGTACCCAGCCGCAGCTGATCGTCCTGCACCTGATGGGCTCCCACCCACAGGCCTGCGATCGCACCCAGGGGAAATATACCGAGTTCGTGCAGTCGAAAGAGACCTCGTGCTATCTCTACACCATGACCCAGACCGACGACCTGCTCAGCAAGCTCTATGCCCAGCTGCAAAATACGGGCGAGACCTTCTCGATGGTCTATTTCTCCGATCACGGGCTGGCGTTTAAAGAGCGCGGGAAAGAGGTGCAGTACCTGGCGCATGACGACGCCTTCCAGCAGAACTTCCAGGTGCCGTTTATGGTGCTGTCGAGCGATGACAAAGCCCATCGCATCGTCAAGGCGCGCCGTTCTGCGAATGATTTTTTAAGCTTCTTCTCGCAGTGGACGGGGATCGGCGCGAAAGAGATCGCCAGCAAGTACCGCTTTATGTCCAACGACAAAGCGCCGCCGGTGTACGTGACCAACTTTAAGTTACAGAAAGTGGATTACAACCATCTGGGGACGGATCTGTTTGAGACGAAAAGCCGATAACGACCGTGCGGCCTGATGCCCTCACCCTGACCCTCTCCCACAGGGAGAGGGAAAAAAGACAAAAAAAATCCGCCCCTTGAGGCGGATTTTTTACTGGCTCACCGAAGTGATTAGAAGCGGTAACCTACGCCTGCGATCCAGGTGCCAACGTCCACGTTACGGATTCGGCTCTGCTCATAGGAGAAGTCCAGCGCAACGTTTTCGATTGGGTTGAACTGCATACCTGCGCCATAGGAGAAACCGTAGTCGCTGGTGCTTGCAGTGCGGTTCAGGCTTTCGTTTTCAGTCTGCTGGAATTTACCGTAGCCAACACCCACAACACCGTAGATGCTTGCCCAGTCGTTCAGACGGTAAGCTGGACCTGCGGTGACGCCGTAGTACTGAGCTTTATTGTAAGCTTCGCCTTCGAAACGGTCTTTCTCAGTGTAGGTGAAGGAACCGATGACACCCAGCGGGTTGTTGTCCTGCTCGTAGCGATATTTCAGGTTGAAACCGTTGGTTTTATTCATCACGCCCTGCATATCGCTCTGAGCGTAACCGCCAGTTACGGTAGAGGTCGCTGCGACAGCGGAACCTGCGGAAACAGCCAGAACAGCTGCCAGTGCTGAAAGACATGCAATTTTTTTCATAACCACCTCAAATGTGCTTCAAGTAAATCCGTAAGTTTTAAATATATCAAAAAAAATTGTGAAACTCTTTGGGATTCGTGATGTCTAACGCGGGTTTTCATGTAACTAAACATTTCCACCAGCAGCTATCTTATTCAAAAAACACCAGATTTGTGTTTCATAAAGCTGATTTTGCGCGTCAGTCACGATACATTCATCCAGACGATTCCTAATCTGTTACAGATATCTCCTAGTGATATGCGGCTATTTTACGGATTTGCGACGACTTTTTTTCAACAAAGTCTCAACCGCGCGCCGTTATTTCCTTTACACTCCCCCTCTTTACTCCCTTTGACAAAAATTGACAGGAGAAAGGATGCCTGGGTTGTCTCGCAGGGCGCCAGTCTGGTTGCCCGTAGTTGTCATTCTCATTGCCATGCTCTCGATTCAGAGCGGTGCCTCGCTGGCAAAATCGCTCTTCCCGATCGTGGGCGCCCCTGGCGTAACGGCGCTGCGTATTGCGCTCGGCACCCTGATCCTGGTCGTGATCTTTAAACCCTGGCGGTTGCGTTTCAAGAAAGAGCAACGCCTGCCCCTGCTGTTTTACGGGCTGTCGCTGGGAGCGATGAACTATCTCTTCTACCTGTCGATTCAGACGGTGCCGCTGGGGATCGCCGTGGCGCTGGAATTTACCGGCCCGCTGGCGGTAGCCCTGTTCTCCTCCCGCCGTGCGGTGGACTTTGTCTGGGTAGTGCTGGCGGTGCTGGGGCTGTGGTTTTTACTGCCGCTGGGCCAGGACGTCTCGCACGTCGACCTCACCGGCGCAGCGCTGGCTCTGGGGGCGGGTGCCTGCTGGGCGGTTTATATTCTTACCGGTCAACGTGCCGGGGAAGAGCACGGCCCGGCCACCGTGGCGCTGGGATCGCTGATCGCCGCCATCGTCTTTGTGCCGCTGGGGATGGCCCAGGCCACCGAGTCAATCTGGCAGTGGTCGATTCTGCCGGTGGGTCTGGCGGTGGCGGTGCTCTCAACCGCACTGCCCTACTCGCTGGAGATGATTGCCCTGACGCGCCTGCCGACCCGCATTTTCGGTACTCTGATGAGTATGGAGCCCGCCCTGGCGGCGATGTCCGGGATGGTGTTCCTTGGCGAAACGCTGACCTTTACCCAGACGCTGGCGCTCTGCTCGATCATTGCCGCGTCGATGGGTTCGACGCTCACCCTGCGCCGGGAGAGTAAAGTCGAAAAGGTGGATATCCGCTAGTCGGCGTTATTTTGCCGGGGAGCGGCGTCCCGGCAAAATATTCCCATTCGCAATAACGTCATTATTTTGAAATATTGCCCTACCCGCTCTGTAGTCCACAGAAAAATAAGACAAATTTACCCTACAATATAAATATCTCTCTATATTCAATACCTTAACAAGCACAACCCGCCTTTCGCTATTAAACCAATAGGCAGGACCCAATCGCGCCTTCTATAGCCGGTGCTATACTTGATTTCGGAAATGACTTTGGACGCCAACATCAAGAGGAAATGAGATTATGCCTACCGCTAAACTGGTAAAAACGAAAGCACCTAATCTGCTGTATACCCGTAACGATGTCTCTGACAGCGATAAGAAAGCGACGATTGAGTTGCTGAATCGCCAGGTGATCCAGTTTATTGACCTGTCGCTGATTACCAAACAGGCCCACTGGAATATGCGCGGCGCAAACTTTATTGCTGTACACGAGATGCTGGATGGCTTCCGTACCGCACTGACGACTCACCTGGATACCATGGCTGAACGTGCCGTGCAGCTGGGCGGCGTGGCGCTGGGTACCACTCAGGTCATCAACAGCAAAACGGCGCTGAAAAGCTACCCGCTGGACATCCACAGCGTGCAGGATCACCTGAAAGAGCTGGCGGATCGTTACGCGGTTGTGGCGAACGACGTGCGTAAAGCGATTGGTGAAGCCAAAGACGAAGACACGGCTGATATCCTGACCGCCGCGTCCCGCGACCTGGATCAGTTCCTGTGGTTCATCGAGTCTAACATCGAGTAACACATAGCGTTTTGCTCTGATACCCTCGCCTCTGGCGGGGGTTTTGCACTTTTATAGTGCAGTCTTTTCGCCTTCCCCGCCGCAAAAGTAAAGCATTTGTAATAATCACCTCACACAATCGTTAACGAAAGATTGTTTTCTCATCAATATTTGCGCTTAATAGCATAACCGCTCGTGATGACGTTGAGCTGCACCAAAACAGTGCTTCACTATGGTGCAATCCGTCGACATTGCTACACTTTTTGTGCAATGAAAGGCGTACCAACCCTTTAAAAACAACCCGTTGTAAAGTTGGCACGATTTTTTCATAGAGCCGTTCGTTCTCGCAGGGGATCGCCCCGTGGATATAAAAGGAAATGCTATGAAGTCTGTATTAAAAGTTTCACTGGCTGCACTTACCCTGGCTTTTGCGGTTTCTTCTCACGCTGCTGATAAAAAACTGATTGTCGCCACCGACACCGCCTTCGTACCGTTCGAATTCAAACAGGGCGATCAGTACGTTGGTTTTGACGTGGATCTGTGGGCGGCCGTCGCGAAAGAACTGAAACTGGACTACACCCTGAAGCCAATGGACTTCAGCGGCATCGTTCCGGCACTGCAAACCAAAAACGTAGACCTGGCGCTGGCCGGTATCACCATCACTGACGCACGTAAAAAAGCGATCGACTTCTCTGACGGCTACTACAAAAGCGGCCTGCTGGTGATGGTGAAAGCTGACAACAACGACGTGAAAAGCGTGAAAGATCTCGACGGTAAAGTGGTCGCGGTGAAGAGCGGTACCGGTTCTGTTGATTACGCGAAAGCCAACATCAAAACCAAAGATCTGCGCCAGTTCCCGAACATCGACAACGCGTACATGGAGCTGGGCACCAACCGTGCTGACGCCGTGCTGCACGACACGCCAAACATCCTCTATTTCATCAAAACTGCGGGCAACGGCAAGTTCAAAGCGGTAGGTGACTCGCTGGAAGCGCAGGAATACGGTATCGCCTTCCCGAAAGGCAGCGACGAGCTGCGTACCAAAGTGAACGGCGCGCTGAAAACCCTGAAAGAGAACGGCACGTACAACGAAATCTATAAAAAATGGTTCGGTACTGAACCTAAATAAAACAGCCTGTTAAAACAGGAACTGTACCGCCCGGTGGCGCTTGCGCTTGCCGGGCCACAATTTTAGCCATCCCCCCGGCTAATTTTTTGTTTTCACCACGGTATACAGGAATACATCATGCAGTTTGACTGGAGCGCCATCTGGCCTGCCATTCCTCTCTTGCTTGAAGGCGCCAAAATGACCCTGTGGATTTCGGTCCTCGGTCTGGTTGGCGGGTTGATTATCGGCCTCGTCGCCGGTTTTGCCCGCACCTACGGCGGCTGGATAGCCAACCACGTAGCACTGGTTTTCATCGAAGTGATCCGCGGCACGCCGATTGTGGTGCAGGTGATGTTTATCTACTTCGCCCTGCCGATGGCCTTTACCGATCTGCGCATTGACCCGTTCAGCGCGGCGGTGGTCACCATTATGATCAACTCCGGTGCCTATATCGCTGAGATCACCCGTGGCGCGGTGCTGTCGATCCACAAGGGCTTTAGCGAGGCCGGTCTGGCGCTGGGTCTTTCCCGTCGCGAAACCATCCGCCACGTAATCCTGCCTCTGGCGCTGCGCCGTATGCTGCCGCCGCTGGGTAACCAGTGGATCATCAGCATTAAAGATACCTCCCTGTTCATTGTGATCGGCGTCGCTGAACTGACCCGTCAGGGCCAGGAGATCATTGCCGGTAACTTCCGCGCCCTGGAGATCTGGAGCGCCGTTGCAGTGGTCTATCTGATTATTACCCTGGCACTGAGCTTCGTTCTGCGTCGTCTTGAAAGAAGGATGAAAATCCTGTGATTGAATTTAAAAACGTATCCAAGCACTTTGGCCAGACCCAGGTGCTGCACAATATCGATCTGACCATCCAGACCGGTGAGGTGGTGGTGATTATCGGGCCGTCCGGCTCCGGTAAGTCCACCCTGCTGCGCTGCATCAACAAGCTGGAAGAGATCACCAGCGGCGATCTGATTGTCGATGGCCTGAAGGTTAACGACCCGAAGGTGGACGAGCGTCTGATCCGCCAGGAAGCCGGGATGGTGTTCCAGCAGTTTTATCTGTTCCCGCACCTGACGGCGCTGGAGAACGTGATGTTCGGCCCGCTGCGCGTGCGCGGAGCCAACAAAGCGGCGGCTGAAAAACTGGCAAAAGAGCTGCTGGCAAAAGTTGGCCTGGCAGAGCGCGG
This sequence comes from Leclercia sp., assembly GCF_036780805.1. Lineage (NCBI taxonomy): Bacteria > Pseudomonadati > Pseudomonadota > Gammaproteobacteria > Enterobacterales > Enterobacteriaceae > Leclercia > Leclercia sp. Next base: position 1,948,171 of record NZ_DAIQCE010000001.1, read on the forward strand.
GCACCATTACCCGTCCGAGCTCTCCGGTGGTCAGCAGCAGCGCGTGGCGATTGCCCGTGCGCTGGCGGTGAAACCGAAGATGATGCTGTTCGATGAGCCGACCTCGGCCCTCGACCCGGAGCTGCGCCACGAAGTGCTGAAAGTCATGCAGGATCTGGCGGAAGAAGGGATGACGATGGTGATCGTGACCCACGAAATCGGCTTTGCCGAGAAAGTGGCCTCGCGTCTGATTTTCATCGACAAAGGCCGTATTGCCGAGGATGGCAATCCGCAGGCGTTGATTGAGAGCCCACCGAGCCAGCGTTTACAGGATTTCCTCCAGCACGTTTCGTAATTTAACGCCGGGCGGCGCTGCCGCTTGCCCGGCCTACGGTTCGTGCATCTGCTGCCTTTGTAGGCCGGGTAAGGCGTAGCCGCCACCCGGCTTTTTTGCCGCTGTCGCCGGGCGGCGCTGCCGCTTGCCCGGCCTACGGTTCGTGCATCTGTTGCCTTTGTAGGCCGGGTAAGGCGTAGCCGCCACCCGGCTTTTTTGCCGCTGTCGCCGGGCGGCGCTGCCGCTTGCCCGGCCTACGATTTCCACGGTTCCTCAGGAATCTTCCCAAAAACCCCCCGTTCCCGTTCGCCTTCTATACTTATCACTTTGCACAATATTGTCACCGGAGGACACCGTGCCCTGGATCCTGCTGCTTCTGATAAGCCTGTTTTGCCTGCCTGCACAGGCCGTCAGCCTGCCGGGCGTCCCCGCTGCCACCACGCCTGAAACGACCACCCCAGCCGCCGAGCCGGACGTCGAACAGAAGAAAGCCGCCTATTCCGCGCTGGCGGACGTGCTGGAAAATGATGCCTCGCGCCAGGAGCTGATCGGCCAACTGCGCAGCGTGGCCGCCACGCCGCCGCAGCAGCCGGTGCCCAAAATCACCCCGCCGGAGATCGAGGAAGAGAAGACCGTGCTGGAGAACGTGACCGACATCAGCCGTCATTACGGCGATGCACTCTCCACCCGCTTCGCCCAGCTGTACCGCAACCTGATCGGCTCCCCGCATAAGCCCTTTAACCCGCAGACCTTCGTCGTTGCCGCGCGGCAGTTTCTGCTTCTCGCCGGGCTAGTCTTTGCCTTCTACTGGCTGGTCAGGCTGTGCGCCTGGCCGCTGTACCGTAAGATGGGCAGCTGGGCCCGGAGAAAGAACCGGGAAAAAAGCAGCTGGGTCCACCTGCCGCTGACCATCGCCAGCGCCTTTATTATCGATCTCCTGCTGCTGGCGCTGACCCTGTTTATTGGCCAGATCCTCAGCGAATACCTTAATACCGGCAACCCTACCATCGCCTTCCAGCAGACGCTGTTCCTCAACGCCTTCGCGCTGATTGAGTTCTTCAAAGCGATCCTGCGACTGATATTCTGCCCGCGGGTGCCCGACCTGCGCCCCTTTAATATCAGCGATCGCGCCGCCCACTACTGGTCGCTCCGGTTGAGCATTCTGAGCGGCATGATCGGCTATGGCCTGCTGGTAGCGGTGCCCATTATCTCCAATCAGGTTAACGTGCAGATCGGTGCCCTCGCCAACGTGCTGATTATGCTCTGCATCACCGTCTGGGCGCTGTACCTGATTTTTCACAACAAACGCGCCATCACCGAGGGGTTACTGCATCTTGCCGACCGTTCGCTGGCCTTTTTCAGCCTGTTTATTCGCGCCTTCGCGCTGGTGTGGCACTGGCTGGCGAGCGCCTACTTTATCGTGCTCTGCTTCTTCTCCCTGTTCGATCCGGGAAACAGCCTCAAATTTATGATGGGGGCAACCTTCCGCAGTCTGGCGATCGTCGGTATCGCCGCCTTCGTGTCGGGGCTGCTGTCGCGCTGGCTGGCGAAAACCATTACCCTGTCGCCGCACGTACAGCGCAGTTACCCGGAGCTGCAAAAGCGGCTTAACGGCTGGATCTCCATGTCGCTGAAGGTGGCGCGGTTCCTGACCGTCAGCGTCGCCATCATGCTGCTGCTCAGCGCCTGGGGACTATTCGATTTCTGGAACTGGCTGCACAACGGGGCCGGTGAAAAGACGGTGGATATTCTGATCCGCATCGCGCTGATCCTGTTCTTCTCCGCCATTGGCTGGACCATCCTGGCGAGCCTGATCGAGAACCGGCTGGCGTCGGATATTCATGGCCGTCCGCTGCCCAGCGCCCGCGCCCGCACGCTGCTGACGCTGTTCCGCAACGCGCTGGCGGTGGTGATCAGCACCATTACCATCATGATTGTGCTGTCGGAGATTGGCGTGAATATCGCCCCGCTGCTGGCCGGTGCCGGGGCGCTGGGGCTGGCCATCTCTTTCGGCTCCCAGACGCTGGTGAAAGACATCATCACCGGCATCTTTATTCAGTTTGAAAACGGGATGAACACCGGGGATCTGGTGACCATCGGGCCGCTGACCGGCACGGTGGAGCGGATGTCGATTCGTTCAGTAGGGGTGCGGCAGGATACCGGCGCGTACCACATTATTCCGTGGTCTTCGATCACCACCTTCGCCAACTTTGTTCGCGGTATTGGTTCGGTGGTAGCCAATTACGATGTGGACAGGCATGAAGACGCCGAAAAAGCGCAAGCCGCGCTGAAAGCGGCGGTGGATGAGCTGCTGGAGAGAGAGGACATTCGCGGCCTGATTATCGGCGAGCCGTCGTTTGCCGGGATTGTCGGGCTGACCAGCACCGCCTTTACCCTGCGCGTCTCCTTCACCACCCAGCCGCTAAAGCAGTGGACGGTGCGTTTTGCCCTCGACAGCATGGTGAAAAAACATTTCGATCTGGCGCAGGTGCGGATGCCGGTGCAGATGTATCAGCTGCTGCCCTCGCCGGGCCCGGCACCCTCTTCAACCCAGGAGCCCACGCTGTAAAAAAGCGGTTAGCGCTGGCGACGTTTGTCGTTATCCATAAAGGTCCAGGCGATAAAGCGGCTCTGCTTCTGACCCTGGGCCATCTCTTTTTTCACCACCTTCACCGCGCCGGCGTCCGTCAGGGCGCGGTACAGCGGCGGCAGGTTTTCGCCGCGCGAGACCAGAGTCGTAAACCACTTCACCTGGCGGGCAAACTGGGCGCTCTCGGCAATCATTTTCTTGATAAAGGCCACTTCACCGCCTTCGCACCACAGCTCCTGCTGCTGGCCGCCAAAGTTCAGCGCGGCATCGGCCGCCTGGCCGAGGTTGCGACGCTTACGCTCGCTGCCGGCCCGGGCGGCTTCCGCCGAATCGTGAAACGGCGGGTTGCACAGGGTGGCATCGTACTGTTCGTTTTTATGGATCACCCCGGCAAAAATGGCGGAAGCCTCTTTCTGACGGCGCAGACGAATGGCGCGCGCCATACCGGGGTTGCCATTAATAATGGCGTTGGCGTTGGCAAAGGCCTGCGGATCCACTTCGCTGCCGGTGAAGCGCCAGCCATATTCGTGCACGCCAATCAGCGGGTAGATCAGGTTAGAACCGGTGCCAATATCGAGGATCGTCGCCTGGGCAGGCACCGTCCCGTTGTTGCCTTCCGCCAGCAGATCGGCGAGATGGTGAATATAGTCGGCACGTCCTGGCACCGGAGGGCAGAGGTAGCCGTCCGGAATATCCCACTGCGCCACGCCGTAGAAATGGGCCAGCAGCGCCTTGTTCAGGGTCTTCACCGCCTGCGGATCGGCAAAGTTAACCGTCGGCTCGCCGGTTGGGGTTTCGGTGATAAATTCGCGCAGGGCCGGACAGCTCTCGCATAGGGCATTCATATCGTAACGGCTGCGGTGGCGGTTGCGTGGGTGCAACCCCGGCTTCTCGGGTGTCATGGCGTTCTCCTGTAAACAGCGGCGTAAGATACCCGTTGCGGGCGCAACGGTAAATATTTCTCTGCGCTGGAGAATAAAACACGAAAAATCAGCCACCTGTATGTCGCTGATTTGTCATGAAATTGTCAAATAATGTCGTTCAAAAAATAAGCAGATCATCATCAATTTTTTGCACTAAATCACACTCTGAGCCGTTCTACACTTAGTGTGCATCACCCCGTTGTCAATCAGAGGAAGTGATTATGAAAAAATACCTGGTAATGCTCGCTGCCGCTTCACTGGCAGGGGCGTCGTTTGCTGCATGGTCGATTGAATCACTCACAAATGGTGATACCAGTCAACTGAGGCCAGCCGGAACCGTGCAGGTTTCGGGCGCAAGAAACCTCGACGATCTGCAGGATAAACTCGCAGAAAAAGCGCGTGAACAAGGTGCCAAAGGCTACGTTGTTAACTCAGCCAGCGGCGACGACAACATGTTTGGTACTGCCACCATCTACAAGTAGTCCCCCCTCTCTGCACGACATACTGCATCCTCTGGGGTGCAGTTCATTTTTCACCCAACCTCCACTTTGTGAAGTTTTTTAGCAGGCAATGTAAATTTACGTATTTCATTTTGTTGACGAGAGTGATAAAACGTCACGCCAAATGATAATGTTTATCACAATTATTATCATTTGTAGGTTCATTACGGAAATTCACGTGGCACAGGAAAAGGCCCAGACCTGCCTGACATCGTAATGGAAACTCGATTCTAAAAATTATAAGTCGCTAAACAATATGGATAAAAATCGCAACGTTCCAAACAGCTTCAGCTCGCTGACCTTTTTTGCCGGGCTGTGTATTGGTCTCTCACCGGTAGCCACGGCTATCGCGGCGGATAATAACGATAAAAAGTCTGACGACACCCTGGTGGTGGAAGCCGCCCCGCCTTCGCTCTACGCACCGCAGAAGTCTGCCGATGCGAAGTTCAGCCGTCCGGTGGCAGAGACTACCCGCACCATGACCGTGATCTCCGAGCAGGTGCTGAAGGATCAGGGCACCACCAACCTCACCGACGCCCTGAAAAACGTCCCGGGCGTGGGGGCCTTCTTTGCCGGTGAAAACGGCAGCTCCTCCACCGGTGATGCGGTGTACATGCGCGGGGTGGATACCTCAAACAGTATTTACGTTGACGGCATCCGCGACATCAGCACCACCACGCGCGACACCTTTAATACCGAACAGGTCGAAGTGATTAAAGGGCCTTCCGGCAGCGACTACGGACGTAGCGCCCCCAGCGGCTCGATCAATATGATCAGCAAACAGCCGCGTCTGGACTCGGGCATTGATGCCTCCGCCAGCATCGGCAGCGCGTACATGCGTCGCGGCACTCTCGACATTAACCAGGTGATGGGCGATACCGCGGCGTTTCGTCTGAACCTGATGGGGGAAAAGACCCACGACGAAGGGCGCGATAACGTCAAAAACGAACGCTACGGCGTAGCCCCTTCCCTCGCCTTTGGCCTGGGGACGGAAAACCGTCTGTACCTGAACTACCTGCACGTGACCCAGCACAACACCCCGGACGGCGGCATTCCGACCATCGGGCTGCCGGGCTACTCTGCGCCATCGGCGGGCACCGCGGCGCTGAATCACTCCGGCAAGGTGGATACCAGCAACTTCTACGGCACCGATTCCGATTACGACGACTCCACCTCCGATACCGCCACGATGCGCTTTGAACACGACTTCAACGACAACACCACCGTGCGAAACACCACGCGCTGGTCGCGGGTGAAGCAAGATTATCTGATGACCGCCGTGATGGGCGGGGCCACCAACATCACCCAGCCCGATCGCAACAACGTGGACACCTGGACCTGGTCGCGTAACGCCAACACCAAAGATGTCAGCAACAAGATCCTGACCAACCAGACCAACCTGACGACGAAGTTCTATACCGGCAGCGTCGGCCACGATATCAGCACCGGGGTGGAGTTCACCCGCGAAACCCAGACCAACTACGGCGTGGATGCCATCACCCCGCCGGCGGTGAATATCTATCACCCGAACAGCAATATCGACATCGGTGGCTTGAACAACAGCGGTGCCAACGCTAACGGCCAGACTGATACCTTCGGGATTTACGCTTTCGATACGCTGCAGGTCACCCGTGATATCGAGCTCAACGGCGGCATTCGTCTCGATACCTACCATACCGAATATGACAGCGCCAGCATCTGCGGCGGCACGGGTCGCGGCGCTGTGGCCTGCCCGGCCGGCACGCCGAAAGGCTCCCCGGTCACCACCGTGGATACGGCCACCTCGGGCAATCTGGTCAACTGGAAAGCCGGAGCGCTCTACCATCTGACCGAGCACGGCAATGTGTACGTCAACTACGCCATCTCCCAGCAGCCGCCGGGCGGCAATAACTTTGCTCTGGCTCAGGGCGGCAGCGGCAACAGCGCCAACCGCACGGACTTCAAACCGCAGAAGGCCAAAACCAGCGAGCTGGGCACCAAGTGGGAAGTGCTGGATAAACGTCTCCTGCTGACCGCGGCGATCTTCCGCACCGACATCGAAAACGAAGTCGAGCAGAACGATGACGGCACTTACTCGCAGTACGGCAAGAAACGCGTCGAGGGTTACGAGCTGTCAGCGGCGGGAAACATTACCCCGGCCTGGCAGGTGATCGGCGGATATACCCAGCAGCGCGCCAGCGTGCGCACCGGCAGCGATATGGCTCAGGACGGCTCTTCTGCCCTGCCGTATACCCCGGAACATGCCTTCACCCTGTGGAGCCAGTACCAGGCCACGGATGCGATCTCCGTCGGGGCCGGCGCACGCTACATCGGCAGCATGCATCGTGGCTCTGACGGTGCGGTGGGTACGCCGTCCTTCACCGAAAGCTACTGGGTGGCCGATGCCAAACTGGGCTATCGCGTCAACCGCAACCTCGATATGCAGCTCAACGTCTACAACCTGTTTGATGAAGACTATGTCGCGTCCATCAACAAGAGCGGCTACCGCTACCATCCGGGCGAGCCGCGCACCTTTATGTTAACGGCGAACCTGCACTTCTGATCCCGCGTGGGGCTTCGGCCCCACCTTTCGGAGAACCTTTTATGATGTATCACATTCCGGGCGTGCTGAACGCCGATGAGGTGGCGCAGTTCCGCGCCCAGCTGGATCAGGCCCCGTGGATCGACGGCCGCGCGACCGTGGGCAACCAGGGGGCGCAGGTCAAAAACAACCAGCAGGTCGACACCCAAAGCCCGCTGTACGCCTCCCTGCAGGCGGCGGTGTTGCAGGCGGTGAATCAGCACGCGCTCTTTTTTGCCGCCGCCCTGCCGCGCCAGATCTCCAGCCCGCTGTTTAACCGCTATCAGCAGCAGGAGACCTACGGCTTTCACGTGGACGGCGCCGTGCGCAGTCACCCGCAAAGCGGCTGGATGCGGACCGATCTCTCCGCCACCCTCTTTTTAAGCGAGCCCGACAGCTACGTGGGCGGCGAGCTGGTGGTGAACGACACCTACGGCCAGCACAGTGTCAAGCTCCCGGCGGGGGATCTGGTGCTTTATCCCTCCAGCAGCCTGCACTGCGTGACTCCGGTAACCGCGGGTACGCGGGTGGCCTCCTTTATGTGGATCCAGTCGATGATCCGCGACGATAAAAAGCGCGGCATGCTGTTCGAACTGGACCGCAACATCCAGGCCCTGCGCGCTCGTCACGGCGAAAGCGAGGAAGTGCTCTCCCTGCTCAACCTCTACCATAACCTGCTGCGTGAATGGTCTGAAATCTAGCCCTGCGCCTTGATTGTACGTTTTTTGACCCCATAGTTACTGGTACAGCGCAATTTCCTGTCAGGAGGGGTCTATGGCTTCGGGTTGGGCGAATGATGACGCCGTTAATGAGCAGATCAACAGTACCATTGAAGATGCGGTGGCGCGGGCGCGGGGCGAAATCCCGCAGGGCGAGAGCCTGGAAAACTGTGAAGAGTGCGGGGAGCCGATCCCCGAAGCGCGGCGTAAAGCGGTGCCCGGCGTCCGGCTGTGCATCGCCTGTCAGCAGGAGAAAGATTCACATAACGCATCACATGCAGGATATAATCGCAGAGGATCGAAAGACAGCCAGTTGCGATGACTGGCCTGGCGGCCACATTGCCACGCAAGCGGTTACTTCTTTGCGCACGATTTTTCAGCGCAGGTTTGGCAAAACGTGCCCTCGCGCTTTCGTCTGTAAAGCGTAACGGCAAGAAAGGTAAATTCATTCACTGAATTTATTAATATTCAATAACTTATTTGTCATTCAAATTTTTCGAATGACGACGTCAATTCTCTTCGATTTTATCTCTCGCAAAAAAGCGTGATACTTATCACATCGACGGAACAACGTCCCCTTAACAGAATAACCTGCGAGATACGAACCATGAAAACCATCAAATATGCTGTTGCCGCTGTTGCCCTGACTACTCTCTCTTTCGGTGCTTTCGCTGCGGAATCTGTGACCGCTGCTCAGGCAAACAGCATGAATAAAATCGGTGTGGTGAGTGCAGAAGGCGCGACCACGCTGGACGGTCTGGAAGCACGCCTGGCGGCGAAAGCTGAAGCGGCTGGCGCGACCGGTTACACCATTACCTCCGCTAACACCAACAACAAACTGAGCGGCACCGCGGTTATCTACAAATAACCTGACCCTTATCTCTGCTCTGCTCGCCAGTTCGCTGGCGAGATGCTCCAACCCTCATTGACCCTGTTGTTATGTTTTTGGCCCGTCCATCGCTGGACGGGCCTTTTTTTATTTAAAAACTCTGGTTAACCCGCGCCAGCCCGGCATCGACCGTCTCAACCTGCCCCGTCGCCAGCAGGCAGCAGGCCATCTGCAGCTTCAGGGAGTGCGGCACCGCCTGGCGCCCGGCCAGGCAGCTCTCGATCCAGCGGGCAGTGGTTTCTGGATCTTTGGCCTGCGGCAGGGAGACATCGCTGTTCTCTTCCCCGCGCTCCAGCACTACCCGGGTCCCTGCCGTCGGATCGATCAGGGTTTGCTGCGGGCAGCGCTGCGGGTTGGCGTACACCTCGCCTTCGGTGCCGTGCATCAACAGCCCCCGGCCGCCGATATCGGCAAAGAAGGTCGCCACGCGGGCAACGTATTCCGGGTGCGAGACGCTGGAGAGACGCAGGGCCTCGTTTTCCGCAAAGGGGGTCGCCAGCTTGGCCAGGGTGTGGGCGCTGTTACGCACCCCCATCCGCCAGCGCATCGCCAGCTGTTTTTCCAGCGGCGGGCACAGGGTGCTGACCGGAATATAGACCGGGTGATGACCGTCAAGCTTCGCCTGGGCCTGGCCGCCGTGGCGGGTCGGCTCGATGCCCAGCAGGGTGAAAATGGTTTCCGTCAGCACGCGGGTAGGATCTTCGCTCACGCCGTGTACCACCACCGGGAACCCCAGCTTGTGCAGCAGAATGGCCAGCAGCGGGGTGAGGTTGGCCTGCTTGCGCGCGCCGTTATAGCTCGGGATCACCACCGGCATCGGCTTCGCCACCGGTGGCGTCAGGCGCAGGGTTTGTGCCTGCATCGCCTCATAGAAGCCTCGCATTTCGGCTTCGCCTTCGCCTTTAATACGCAGGGCAATCAGAATACCGCCCAGCTCCAGCTCCGGCACATCGCCGTTCAGCATCGCGGTATAGAGCGCCCGGGCGGTCTCCTGATCCAGATCGCGAGCGTGGTTTTTCCCCCGCCCGACCTCTTTGATAATTTTGCGATAATCCACGTTCGTTCTCCTTGTGACATCTTGTTAACACTATAGCGTTGATAAGGTGCCATCGGACAGACATTTCTCTTATCGCCGTCGGGCGACAACAACACCATCCCCTTGTAATTTCAGCAAAAATAAAAATTCAACCGTTAATGGAATCACTATCGACCCGGTCAATAGTTATCCATCAACGATTAATTCCGTAAATTAGCCCCCAATAAAAGTCGCCCCGCTTTTTTTCAAAAATTAATCACAACGGATGTTATTACCACCGGAATTCACTCAGGAATTATTATGCGTAAAATTGTCTCCGGCACCTTTATTGCCACTGCATTGTGTTGTTCTGTTTCTGCCTGGGCTGCGAACAGCGGCGAGGGGCAAGTTAATTTCACCGGCGAAATCATCGACTCCGCCTGCCAGGTAGTCAACGGCGTCAGCAGCCCGCTGGATGTTTCCCTCGGCAAAATCTCGCAAACGGCCTTTACCGGTTCAGGCTCCACCACCTCGACCACCCGTTTTGATATTCAGCTGAAAGATTGCCCGGAAACCATCACCAGCGCAGCGATCACCTTCGGTGGCTCTGCGGACGGCACTAACGCCAACGTGCTGGCCGTCACCCCTGGCACCGGGGCGGCCACCGGCGTCGGTATTCAGCTGCTGGATAAAACAGAAAACCCGCTGAGCCTGTATACCGCCTCGACCAGCTATACCCTGCAGTCCGGCACCACCACCAACGATCTGGTATTTGGCGCGCGCTATATCCAGACCGGCAGCACCATCACCGCCGGCCCGGCTAACGCGGTCTCCACCTTTACCGTCATGTACAACTAATCCTGCGGTGCCTGGCCCTCTGCGGCCAGGCACCGCCCGCTTTCTTCAGAGTCCCGCCATGCGTAAATCTGTTTTCATCGCCGCCCTGTTACTCATGACCACTGCCGCGCACGCCGGGGTGATTATCGAAGGGACCCGTTTAATTTATCAGGGAGATAAAAAAGAAGCGTCGTTGGGGATTTCCAACCCGGATAACCTCGACTACCTGGTGCAATCCTGGGTAGAGCGCACCGATGCTGCGCGGGATAACGCGCCGTTTCTCATCACCCCGCCGCTGTTTCGCCTCGATGGCAAACAGGACAACATCCTGCGCGTGGTGCGCACCGGGGGCAATCTGCCGACCGATCGCGAATCTCTCTACTGGCTGAATATCAAATCCATTCCGTCTACCTCGCGCGACGAGAGCAATAATACCCTGCAAATCGCCATTAAAACGCGGATCAAACTGATCTACCGCCCGACCGGGATTCGCGGCAAGCCGGATGAGGTGGCGGATAAATTACGCTGGCACAAACAGGGCAATACCCTGGTGGTGACGAATCCGACGCCGTTTTACATGAACTTCCAGACCATCACCCTGGGCAGCAAAAAAGTCGATAACGTTACCTGGGTGGCTCCCGACAGCGAGGCGCACTTTGCCGTGCCGGGCGGCATCAGCGGAAATACGGTGTCCTGGAAAATCATCAACGACTATGGTGCGGTGAGCCACGCCTGGTCTGCGCCTGTGCAATAAGCCCGACACCGCCATGCCATGGGACTACTCCACCAAAGCCCCCCGTAACCGGGCCCGCGCTCTGCTGATTGCGCTGGGCTGCGCGGTGCTGAGCGTGGGCGTACAGCAGGTGCTGGCGGAGGATTATTTCAACCCGGCGCTGCTGGATATCGACACCCCCGGCCAAGGCAAAACCGACCTCTCGCTGTATGAGAAGGGCCCGGGCATTGCCCCGGGGAGCTATCAGGTGGACGTCTATGTGAATAACAACAAAGTGGCCAACAGAAAGATTGCCTTTGGCCTGCAACAGGCGGCCAGCGGACCGGCCACCCTGCAACCCTGTCTCCCGGTGGAGACCCTCAAGAGCCTGGGTATCCAGAGCGATAAATTCAGCGTCACCAACGCTGGCGGCTGTGTCGATCTCTCTGGGTTACCCGCCGCCAGCGCCACCTTCCGCCCCGGCCAGCAGCAGCTGCTGCTGAGTATCCCCCAGGCGGCCATCATCCCGGTACCTCAGGGTTATGTGGCACCGGAAGAGATGGACAACGGGATCAACGCCTTTCTGCTGAACTACAGCTACTCCGCCGGGGATAGCCGCAGCCGGAGTGATGATGGCGGCCACCAGCGCAATGAATATCTGAACCTGAGCCCGGGGCTGAACCTCGGGGCCTGGCGTCTGCGCAACTACTCTACCTGGAGTCAGACCCGCGACGATCGCACGACGCAGCGCGATTTCTCCTCAGTCTACAGCTATGCCCAGCGCAACATCCTGTCGCTGGGCAGCGTCGTCACGCTGGGCCAAAGCTCCAGCCCCTCGGACGTGTTTGACAGCCTGTCGTTTACCGGAGCGCAGATTGCCTCCGACGATGACATGCTGCCGGACAGCCTGAAAGGCTTCGCCCCGCGCATCCGCGGCGTGGCGCACAGCAATGCTCAGGTGGTGGTGCGCCAGAACGGCTACGTGATCTACCAGAACTACGTCGCCCCCGGGGCGTTTGAGATTAACGATCTCTACCCTACCGGCGGCAGCGGCGATCTGAACGTCACCGTCAAAGAGTCCGATGGTAGCGAGCAGCACTTCGTGGTGCCCTACGCCTCGGTGCCGGTTTTGCAGCGTGAAGGCCGGTTCAAATACAGCCTGACCGGCGGGCGCTACCGCAGCTATGACCACGGCGTGGAGAAAACCCCGTTCCTGCAGGGCACCGGGATCTACGGCCTGCCGTACGATATCACCGCCTACGGCGGCATCCAGACCAGCCAGCATTACGATGCCCTGGCGCTCGGCACCGGGAAAAACATCGGTGACTGGGGGGCATTTTCGGTGGATATGACCGCAGCGAAATCGCAGATGCAGGGGCAAAAAACCACGCGGGGCCGCGCCTGGCGGGTGCGCTACAGCAAAGATTTCGCCAGCACCGGCACCCACTTTACGGTGGCCGGGTATCGCTACAACAGCGCCGGGTTTGACACCATGGCCGATGTGTTCGACTCCTACACCAACAACGCCGACTGGACGCCAGCCGACAAGCGCCGCAACCGCCAGGAGGCGACCCTCGATCAGTCCCTGGGCGACGCCCTGGGCTCGATGACGTTAAGCCTGGTGAAAGAGAATTACTGGCACAGCGACCAGAGCATGACCTCGCTGAGCGTCGGCTATAACGGCAGCTGGCACGGCATCAGCTACGGTATCAACTATGGCCTGAGCAAAAATGTGCAGGATGAGGAGGACGGTGACTCGCGGGAGAACGAACAGACTTTCGGCTTTAACGTCTCCGTTCCGCTGGATCGCTGGATGAGCAACACCTGGGTCAACTACACCCTCAACAACAGCAAGCATGACACCAGCCAGAGCATCGGCCTGAGCGGCACCGCGCTGGCGGACAATAACCTCAGCTGGGGGGTGCAGCAGGGCCACAGCCACGCGTCCGGCGACAGCACCAACCTCAACAGCGATTACAAAGCCACCTACGGCGAAATGACGGCGGGCTATTCCCAGGATAACCAGCAGCGCCAGCTCAACCTCGGCGTGCAGGGCAGCATGATTGTTCATGCCCACGGCGTCACCCTCGGCCTGCCGATGGGTGACACCGTCGCGCTGGTGGAGGCGCCGGGGGCCAGCGGGACCAGGATCGACAACCAGACCGGGGTCAAAACCGATTTTCGCGGCTACGCCATCGTGCCCTACGTCACACCCTACCATCACAACACCGTGGCGCTGGATACCGAAAGCCTGCCCGCCGGTGCTGACGTCGGCCAGGCGGCCAAAGTCATCGCCCCAACCCGCGGGGCGATTGTGCGTACCCGCTTTGATACCCGGGTCGGTAACCGGGTGCTGCTGACCCTCACCCGGGCCGACGGTCGTCCGGTACCCTTTGGTGCCACGGCGGCTCCGGCCCACGACAGCGGCGAATTTATCGTGGGCGATGGCGGCCAGGTCTACCTGACCGGGATGCATGCCCGGGGCAATATCAACGTCAGCTGGGGCAAAGGCGCAGGCGCGCACTGCTCCGCCCACTATCAACTGCCGTCCCGATCCGCTGACCCGGTGATTAGCGTCACCGCGCAGTGCACCTGACGGCGTCGAGGAAAAGATGAAACCCTTCCGTTACGGCTGTGTCCTGGCCCTGTTTGCTACCCTGTTTCTGTTTATGCCGCAGGCCAAAGCGGCCTGCACCACCGCGGATCTGCCCTGGACGGCGACGCCGGGTACGCTGACGGCACCCGCCACCCTCGGGGTCGGCAATGCCATCCCGGGCTCCGCCCGTTCACATACGATAAAAGGCAAGTGCGACGCTGCCGACAGCGGCAAGCCGATCACCGCCTGCCATCTGGGCGAAGGCGAGGAAGTACCGGGGATGCCGGGGGTCTACCGCAGCGGTATTGAGGGGATGGGTATTGAACTGCTGAACAGCGCCGGCCAGCCGGTGCGGGGCCGCGCCGCCCACTGCGACAGCCGGAGCACTCCGCTGGGGTACGTCAGCAGTGACGGCTCCGGCAGCTTTAACCTGTCGCTGACGATGCAGCTGATCAAAACCGCAAGCACGACCGGAGAGCAGGCGTCAACGACGGTGCGCAACGGCATCTGGTCGCTGGGCATTTATCCGGACGAGCAGCTCGGTCAGCTGAACGCCGTGCGCTACGGCGGCAGCCTGGCGCTGACGGCTACCACCTGCTCGGTGGATCCCAAAAGCCTGGTCATTACGCTGGGGGATTTCCCGGTCAGCCTCTTTACCCATATCGGCAGCACCAGCGACTGGAAAACCTTCAACCTGACGGCGACCTGTACCGACACGGTGACCATGACCGCCCGGGTCACCAGCGCCAACGGCAGCACTTCGCTCGGTGACGGCAATGATGTACTGAACCTGACCCCGGGCAACGACAGCGCCACCGGCGTCGGGGTGCGAATGATGATCGGGGGGGTGGAGCTACGCTACGACTACCCGATCCCCTTTGGTGACCAGACCGTTCCCAACCAGCCGTTCGACCTGCCTTTCCAGGTGCAGTATTACCAGACTGACGCTCAGGCGACTGCCGGAAAAGCCAATACCATTGCCACCATCGACATTGAATACCAGTGAGATCCCCGATGAAATATGTCGCCCTGCTTGTGCTGCTGGCCAGCCTGCCCGCCTCCGCCACCGACGTGCTCCTCAGCATCCAGGGCAATATTTACGATACCGCCTGCGAGGTGGACAGCACCAGCCAGAACAAGGTGGTCGATCTCGGCCAGGCGGTGGCCAGTGATTTTAAGGTGGTGGGGGATACCGGGGTGTGGAAGAATTTTGATATTACCATCTCGCACTGCCCGCAAAGCCTGACCCTGGCGACGATCAACGTCGAGGGGCAGCGTGACACGATCCATCCGTTCAAGTTCGCCAACACCGGCACGGCCAACGGGCTGGCGCTGGAGCTGGCAGACCGCACCGACTTCATCATTCTGGCACCGGAGGCGCGCTTCAATGCGGTGATCGACCCGGCCACCCACACCGCCGATTTCCCGATGGCGGCACGCTATTACGCCTCGCATACCCCGGTCAGCGCCGGGGAATTTTCCAGCGTGGTGCAGTTTACCTTCACTTACCAGTAGGACCGCGCCTCTTAGCATGGAGGCTTTTTTTACGCCCGGCAGCAGGTTTAGCCGGGCGTTTTTTTACCTCGGGCACCTCGGGCTGCTCGATGGGAAAGACCGGCAGGGCGTTCAATAAACGCTTGCCGTAATTTTTGGTCAGCAGACGCTTATCGTAGATCACCACTTCGCCCCAGCAGCTGTGGCTACGGATCAGACGCCCGACCTGCTGGATCAGGTTGAACGACGCCGCCGGCAGGCTCTGCACCTCAAACGGGAAGCGGTTGAGGCTTTTCAGCCACTCGCCCTCGGTGAGCACCACCGGGCTGTCGATGGGGGGAAAAGCAATTTTGTGAATATGCACCTGGGTCAGGTAATCGCCCTTCAGATCCAGCCCTTCTGCGAAAGACTGCAGCCCCACCAGCACGCTGCGCTCCCCGCCATCAATCCGTTTACGGTGCAGCTCCACCAGCCGATAGCGGGGCTGATCGCCCTGCACCAGCAGGAGCAGGCGCAGGTCGGTGACGAAGGTTAAAAACAGATTCATCGCCCGGGCGCTGGCGAACAGCACCAGCATGCCGGGATACTTTTTGCTTTCCAGCTGTTCGCGGAAATAGGCCGCCATCTCGGCAAGATGATGCTCTTCGTTGTCGATCAGCGGCTCATACTGCATGCGCGGGATCACCAGCTTGCCCTGCTCGCAGTGGTTGAACGGCGAGTCGAGGGCCACAAAGCGATCTCCCGCTTTTTCCTTCAGGCCGCTCATCTCCTGCAACCGCGAGAAGCTGTTCAGCGAGCGCAGCGTGGCGGAGGTGACCACCACATGCGGGACGCTGCGCCAGAGCAGTTTTTCCAGCTGATCGCTGACGCGAATGCCCGCGCAGTGGAAGAAGAGATGTATCTGCCCCTCTTTCACGTCGCGCGTCGCCCACTTGGTGACCGGTGCGCCGGAGGCCTGGGCCATTGACGCCAGCCGCCACAGCTTGCTCTGCCCCTCGAACATGCCCAGCGCGCGGTTCATCTGCAGCAGCAGCCGGTGGACACGCACCACGTCGTGGGTGCCGGTTTTTTCACTGAGATCGTTTAAAAACAGCTCCGCCAGCCCGCGCAGCTTTTCGATAAGCTGAGCCAGCTCGCGGCACAGGGTCATGATCTCATCCGGCAGCTCGCCCATCTCAAAGCGGTGCTCCGCCTCCTGGCCTGGCGGAAGATAGAGATTGAGGATGTTGTTCAGCGAGGCGATATGGGTATAGATAGTTTCGCAGTGCTCGCTCAGCCGCTCCGGCACCGCCAGCGGCGGAATGGTTTTCGGGCGGAACTGATCCATGCAGGTGGCGACCAGCTTGCAGAACAGATCCAGCTGCAGGCGGAACCAGGGCGCAGTGATTTCGGCGCTCATCTCCAGCGCATCGCGGGCGACGTCCGGCAGGTGATGGCCTTCATCCAGCACCAGCAGCAGGTGTTTCGGGTCCGGCAGCACCGATTCGCTCTCCATTGCCGCCATCACCAGCGCGTGGTTGGCGACCACCACTTCGGCCTCCTGAATTTCACGGCGGGCGACAAAGAACGGGCATTCGCGGTAGTAGTGGCAGTTGCGGTTCAGGCAGCTGGCTTTATCGGTGCTGAGCCTGCGCCACAGGTCGTCGCTGATGGCCTGATCGGTGTGATCGCGCAGGCCGTCCCACTTGTAGCCGTCGAGATCGGTCTTCAGCTTCGCGCACTGCTCCTGCTCGGCCTTGTTGTTGGGGGTCAGCTCGTCATCGAGAAACGCGAGCAGATCCTGCTGGGTCGGTTCGCTGCTGGCAAGGGCCGCCAGATTGCGCGGACAGACGTAGCGCCCGCGCCCGAAGGCGGCAGTAAAGCGCAGCTCGGGAATAATCTTGCGCAGCAGGGGCAGGTCTTTGCTGTAGATCTGATCCTGCAGGGCCACGTTGGCGGTACTGACCACCAGCGTCTTTTGTTCTTCCCGGGCGATAGCGATGCCGGGGATCAGGTAGGAGAGGGTTTTACCGACCCCGGTCGGGGCTTCAATTGCCAGATGTCGGCCCTCGTCACCGGCCAGCGTTTTTGCCACATCGGCAATCATCTGCCGTTGCGGTGCGCGGGGGATAAAGTCGGGGATCTGCTGTTGTAGCGCCTTATACCAGGCGGCAATTTGCGCTTTCAGCGCGGCGGTTAAAGCCATGATGGACCTGAAATACTGTATAAACAGCCACTATTGTGGCACTTTCTTTAGCGGGCCGCAAAAGAAAAGCCCGGCTTTACGACCGGGCTTCCAGATTACTGCGCGCTGGCAGGTTTGCGCGGACGGCGTCGGCGCTGGCCTTCCCCTGCCGGTTTGGCGTCACCGTCGCGACGCGGTGGCTTGCTGGCCGCTTTCGGCGCGCCGC